>JADJXY010000002.1:1275000-2475000 GCA_016720065.1 Betaproteobacteria bacterium
CCTCGGCCCACTGCACGCCGTCGGCGGTTTCGTTGCTGGTCAGGTGGCAGTAGGCCGGGGCCTCTTCCCCCAGCCAGCCGTCGTAAGCGGCAAGACCGGCCACGGGCAGGGTGAGCACCGGACCGTGGCGGGCGGCCTCGTCCCGGGCGCGGCGGGACCAGTGGCCGGTATCCAGATAGACCGCCCGCCCCCCGGCGAGAAGATTGAAGGGCAAGGCGGCGAACTGGGCCGTGGCACCCCCGGAGAGGAAGAGGACGCGAAAGCCCTGCGGCACCGCCAGCAGGCGTCGCAGGGCAATCTCGGTCTCCCGCTGCAGGGCCTTGAAGCGCTCGCAAACGAAGGACAGCCCCAGGATGGACCCGCTGCCCTGCCAGTCCAGGCACGCCTCGGCGACCGTGGCCGCCACGGCGGCCGGCAAGGGCCCCGCCGCGGCGCTGAAGCTGTAGCGGGGCCCGGCCATCAGTGGAAGATGAAGAGGCCGTGGGCCCCCGCCGCCATGAAGAACAGGAGCGGAATGGACAGCATGGTATTGACCCGGGCGGAGAGGAAGGTGCGCCGGGAGGCCTTGAGGCGCACGTCCAGCGGCGCCGCGACGAAACCCAGGACGCGCTTCTGGTTGGGCCAGAGGACGAACCACAGGTTGAGCACCATGATGACGCCGATCCACATGCCGAGGCCGATGGGAGCGAGATCGCCCTTGAGCATCACCGCCCCTTCCAGCCAGCCCCGCTGCCAGAGCATGAAGAGGCCGCTGCCCAGGGTGACCAGTGAAGCGTAGCGGAAGGTGCCGTGTTCCCGTTGCAGGAGGGCCTGCTGGCGGGGACTGTCCGGGTCGCTCAGATCGTCCGGGGAGAGGGGCACGTAGGTCGAACGGGTCACCGCCGTGGCGTAGTTGTGGCCGATCCAGACCAGGGCGCCGAGAAAATGCAGCACCCGGGCCAGGAGGTCGAGGAGAGCGGCGTCCATCAGCCCCCCTGGGTCAGACGCAGGACCAGTGTCAGCACCACGGTGAGCGCCACCCCCAGGAGGACGGCGTTCAGGGACGAGTCGAGAAGTCTAGACACAGCGGGCCGCCTTCTCGGTGCGCATGATGAGGGGCCGCGTTTCCCGCTCCGGCGCGTGGGCCTTGGCCACCGCCTCGCCGATGAGGTGATGGTGGGGCGACTTGGCACAGGCCGGGTCGGTGTTGCAGGCGTCGCCGGTGAGCAGGAAGGCCTGGCAGCGGCAGCCGCCGAAGTCCTTTTCCTTTTCGTGGCAGGAGTTGCAGGGTTCCTTCATCCAACCCTGGCCGCGGAATTTCTGGAAGGTGGGCGATTCGTCCCACAGCCAGGCCAGGGAGTGCTCGCGCACGGTGGGGAATTCCAGGCCCTCGATGAGGCGGGCTTCCTGACAGGGCAGCGCGGCGCCGTCCGGGGCCACGGTGAGGTGGATGGCTCCCCAGCCGTTCATGCAGGCCTTGGGGCGCTCCTCGTAGTAGTCGGGGATGACGAAGTAGATGGTCATCTTGTCCCCCAGGCGCTCCCGGGCGGCCTGGACGGTCTTTTCGGCGCGCTCGATCTGCTCCCGGGTGGGCAGCAGTTCGTCGCGATTGACCATGGCCCAGTTGTAATACTGGATATTGGCGAATTCCACGTACTCGACGCCGATATCCTCGGCCATGGCCAGGATTTCCGCCGTCTGGTCCACGTTCTGGCGGAAGACGGGCACGTTGAGCACCATGGGGAAGCCATAACGCTTCATCATCTTGGCCACTTCGATCTTCAGGTCGAAGGCCCGCGCCCCCACCAGGCGGTCGGTGAGGTCCCGGTCGCTGGACTGGATGGAAAGCTGAATCTGGTTGAGGCCGGCAGCCTTCAAGGCCGCGAGGCGGGTTTCATTGACCCCCACGCCGGAGGTGATGAGATTGGTGTAGTAGCCCAGGCGGCTCGCTTCTCCCACCAGTTCTTCGAGATCGTCCCGCAGCATGGGTTCGCCGCCGGTGAAGCCCAGTTGCAGGGCGCCCAGTTGGCGGCCTTCCTTCAGCACGCGCTTCCACTCCTCGGTGGACAGCTCGTTGCTGCCACAGGCGTCAAAATTGACCGGGTTGCTGCACCAGGGGCACTTCAGGGGGCAGCGATAGGTGAGTTCGAGCACCAGCCAGAGCGGCTTGCCCTGGCCGTCAAGCCTGACGACGGATCCATCCTTTGGCACGGAAAACCTCCAGAAACTTGTAGACGCCCTCGGCCACGCGCAGGTCGTCGCCGGGGTAGGTGTGTTGCAGGTCGCCGACCATTTCGGCGACGGTACGCTGACCGTCGCAGCGCTTGATGATCTCGCCGGCGGTCTCGTTGAGCTTGACGATACCCTCCGGGTAGAGGAGGACGTAGGCCTGCTGCGTCTCCTCCCAGCGGAAGAGGTACATCGGGTTGAGGGCGAAGCGGTCTTCGGCCGCGGGAACTGCGGGGTCGGTCATGAATCCGATCTCCAGGAATCAAAAAGCCCGGTGGCCCCGACCCACCGCGCCGAACATACGGAACGGAGGGCTTGGCGGAGCCGGGGCCGTGCTTACATCGCCTTAGCGAACGTAAACGTAGGCGGTGACTTCGAAGCCCAGACGAATGTCGCAAAAGGCGGGATCAATCCACTGCATGTCGTACTCCTTGATGTGTAAAGGTTGTAAACGGGGCAACGCGGCGCAGGCCACGACCCCGCAGCCATGGTGCGCCGGGGCTCCGGGGGCGCCCTCCCCCGCGCCTTGAGCCGGGGCTGGCGAGTTTCTGCATTCCCGCCTGGCGAAATTCATGATTTTTCGCTTGGCGGCCGCCATCGCCCACTTGCTTGACGCCGATCAAGGACGCGCAGGGCATTTTTCCGAGCCGTCCGCTGGCGCTGCCTATAATGGCGCCCTCGCCCTCCTTCCTTCGGCCTACACCCTTGCGCCAGCCTTCATCGTCCTTGTGTCGCTCCCGTCTGGCCGGCTTCCCGGGGGGGCTCGCCAGCCTCGCGGTGCTGCTCTACGGCCTCATGATCTTCCATCAGCGTTCCCTGGAGCCCCCGGTCCTGGCGCTGCAGTTCGTCTACAGCCGGGCCGACTTCGCGGAAATCCTGGGGCGCTGGGGCGCGGGGGCCGCGTTGCTGCCGGCCAACCTGCTCATCGATCTGGCCTTCGTGCTGGCCTATGGCCTCTTCGGCCACCGTCTGGCCACCCGCACCCCCCTGGCCACGGCCCTGCCCGCCCCCCTGCGCCCCGGCTTTGCGGCGCTTCTCCCCGCGGCGGCCGGGTTCGACGCCCTGGAGAATGGGCTGGAGTTTTACCTGGCCGCGCACCTGGAGCGCGCCGCCGACGCCCTCTTCCTCGTGGCCGGCCTGGTTTCCGGAGGCAAGTGGGCGCTGATCGCGCTCTTCGTCGCCCTGGCGGTCGGCGCCCTGCTGCGCCCCCGCTGAAGACCTGCCCCGGCGCCTATGCCGTGGCTATAATCGCCCTTCCGCCCTTCCGCCCTTCCGCCCTTCCGCCTTTCCTCTCCCCGCGCCCCCGGAGCCTCCATGCTGCGCCCTGCCCTCGCCGCCCTCCTGATCGCCCTTCCTCTCTTCGCCCACGCCGCCGCCGTGCGCCAGTTTTCTCCCCAGGGCCAGATCGACCAGCAGGTGCGGGCCACCGCCCGCTTCACCGACGACATGGTGCCCCTGGGCCAGCCCGACGCCCCGGCACCCTTTGACGTGGATTGCGGCGGCGTGGCGGGCAAGGGCCGCTGGAGCGATACCAAGTCCTGGACCTATCTGCTCGACCGGCCCCTGAAGCCCGGCGAGCGTTGCGACTTCCGCCTGAAGCCCGGCCTCAAGGCCGGCAACGGCGATGGCGTGCGCGGCGAACCCGGCTACGCCTTCTTCGCCCCCGGCCCCTGGCCCCGCTCGCTCATGCCGCGGCCCGGGGACCGCATCGAGGAGGATCAGGTCTTCCTCGTCGAAGCCAGTGGCGCCCTGAAGCGCGAATCGGTGGAAAAGTACGTCTGGTGCGAAGCCGACGGCGTCGGCAATCGCATCCCCGTGCGCCTCCTGAGCGACCAGGCGCGGGATGCTGCCCTGGCCACCGTGCACCGCTCCGCCAACCCCGGCAGCCTGGGGCTGGCCTGCACCACGGCGCTGCCCGCCGGCGCCCGCATGAAGCTGGTCTGGGGCAAGGGCGTCGAAGCCGAAAGCGGCGCCAAGGCCACCCGGGAGGAAAGTTTCCTCTACACCGTGCGGGAGCCTTTCAAGGCCAGCTTCTCCTGCGAGCGGGAGCGGGCCAATCAGCCCTGCTCCCCGCTTTCCGACCTGCGCCTGGAATTTTCGTCCCAGCTCGAGCGCAAGGTGCTGGACAAGATTCGCCTGGTGACGCCGGAGGGCCCCCGCACGCCCGCCGCCGACGACCAGGGTGGCGGCCAGAACACCGGCAGCGGCGTTGTTTTCCCGAAGCCCTTCCCCCAGAACGCCGAACTGCGCCTGGAAATCCCCGCCGACGTGAAGGACGAGGCCGGGCGGCCCCTGAGCAATGCCGGCAGCTTCCCCCTCAAGATCAAGACCGGCACCCTGCCGCCCCTGGCCAAGTTTCCCGGCAATTTCGGCATCCTGGAACTGAAGGAAGGCGGCATCCTGCCCGTCACCCTGCGCAACGTGGAGACGGCCCTGCCCACCCGCAACCTGCAACTGCCCGCCCATCGCTTCGCCGACCAGCGCCTGACCGACGACGCCGACGTGCTGGGCGCCATGCGCGCCCTGGCCAAGTTCGAGCAGCAGACCAAGACGACCAAGAGCGGGAGCGGCAAGGACGCCGTCGAGACCTTCGACCCTTACTACGCCCGGGAACTGCCCTTCCTCAAGGACCGCCGCGGCGTGGTGAGCCGCGACCTGCCCAAGCCCAGCGCCAGCCAGGAATTCGAAGTGATGGGCATCCCCCTGGAAAAGCCCGGCTACCACATCGTTGAAATCGAGAGCCGGCTCCTCGGCGCCGCCCTGCTGGCCAGTCCCAAGCCCATGTACGTGCGGGCCGCCGTGCTGGTGACCAACCTGGGCGTGCATTTGAAGACCGGCCGCGACAACGGCCTCGTCTGGGTCACCACCCTGGATAGCGGCAAGCCGGTGGCCGGGGCCGAAGTCCGCGTTTCCCGCTGCGATGGCACCGAGCTGTGGCGGGGCCGTACCGACGACCAGGGCCGCGCCCTCATCGAGCGGGGCCTGCGCGACGAGCGGGGCTGCGAGAGCGACTTCTTCCTCTTCGCCAGCGCCCGCCTGGGGGACGACTACAGCTTCGTCCGCTCCGACTGGCAGGAGGGCATCGAGCCCTGGCGCTTCGGCGTCGAAACCTGGGGCGAGGCGACGCCGCGCAAGATCCACAGCATTCTCGACCGCCCCCTGTTCCGGGCCGGCGAAACCGTTTCGCTGAAGCACATCGCCCGGGACCGCAACAGCCGCGGTTTCGCCACCCCGGACGCCAAGGGCTTGCCCACGGAAATGCTCATCCAGCACGACGGCAGCGGCGACGAATTCCGCCAGCCCCTCGCCTGGGACGCCCGCGGCACGGCGACCAGCACCTGGAAAATCCCCGCGGCCGCCAAGCGGGGCCGCTACATCGTCATGCTCATCGGCGGCGACCGCAACCGGGAGGAAAGCGGCGAATTCCGCGTTTCCGATTTCCGCCTGCCAGTCTTCGCCGGCAGCATCCAGGGCGTGCCGCCCCGTCAGGTGGCGCCCAAGGACGTGCCCCTGGCCCTCGGCCTCTCCTTCCTCAACGGCGGCGCCGCCAAGGGGGTGGAAACCGAGGTTTCCGCCACCCTGCGGCCACGCTGGCCGGAGTTCAAGGGCTTTGAGGCCTTCCGCTTCCAGGTGGATTTCGACCAGGAGGGCCTCGGCGCCTTCGCGGTGGATAGCGGCCGGGAGAGCGAACAGCTCATCTCCGACAAGGTGCCCGTCACCCTCGACAAGGCGGGGGCCGGCAAGCTTTCCGTCACCCTGCCCGAGCGGGTCAAGGGGCCGAGCGAGGTCACGCGGAAATGACCTTCCCCGACCCCAATGGCGAAATCCAGACCATCCACGGCACCGTCGAACTGTGGCCGGCCGCCGTGACCGCCGGCATCCGGGTCAAGGACTGGGTGGCGGCCAAGAGCCAGGGCGGCGTGGAAGTCGCCGTCCTCGACACGGCGACCAAGAAACCCCGGCCCGACGTGGCGGTGAAAATCATCGCCAAGCGCCGCATCGACTATTCCCACAGGAAGCGCGTCGTCGGCGGCTTCTACGCCTACGAGCACCATACCGAATTCGCCGACCTCGGCGAGCTGTGCGCCGGTCGCACCGACTCCCGCGGCCTCCTGCTGTGCGAACCCAAGGTCGAGGTCGCCGGCAACGTCTATCTCCTGGCCGAAGCCAGGGACGCCCAGGGCAACGTCGCCCGGGCCGGCACCAGCTACTGGGTGGCCGGGAGTGGTGGCAACTTCGGGGACACCTGGTTCCACCGCCGGCAACCAGGACCGCATGGACGTCATCCCCGAAAAGCGCAGCTACGCCCCGGGCGAGAAGGCGCGGCTCCAGGTACGCCTGCCCTTCCGCGAAGCCACCGCCCTGGTCTCCGTCGAGGCCGACGGCGTCATCGACACCTTCGTGCAGCCGCTCAGCCGCTACAAGCCGTACATCGACCTGCCGGTGAAGGCGGAATGGGGCCCCAACGTCTTCGTCTCGGTACTGGCCGTGCGCGGGCGGGTGCAGCCGGTGAAGTGGACTTCCTTCTTCGACTGGGGCTGGCGCGAGCCCATGGCCTGGTTCAAGGAATGGTGGAACCCTACACTGCCCACGGCCATGGTCGATCTGGCCAAGCCCGCCTACAAGGTGGGCCTTGCCGCCCTCGATGTGGGCATCGACGGCTTCCGCCTCAAGGTCGATGTCGCCCCGGAAAAGGCCGATTACCGCCCCCGGGATACGGCCAAGGTGCGCGTCAAGGTCACCCAGCCCGACGGCAAGCCGGTGCCGGCGGGCACCGAGGTGGCCCTGGCCGCGGTGGACCAGGCCCTGCTGGAACTGCGTCCCAACGAGAGCTGGAAGCTCTTGGAAGCCATGCTGCCACGGCGCGGCTACGAAGTGCAGACCGCCACCGCCCAATCCCAGGTCATCGGCAAGCGCCACTTCGGCAAGAAGGCCGTGCCCCCGGGCGGCGGCGGCGGCCGCGCCCCGGCCCGCGAATTGTTCGACACCCTGCTCCTGTGGAACCCCCGCGTGGTGCTGGACGGCAGCGGCAGCGCCACGGTGACCGTGCCCATCAACGACTCCCTCAGCGAATTCAAGGTGGTGGCCGTGGCCGCCGCCGGCACCAGCCTCTTCGGTACCGGCAGCGGCAGTTTCCGCACCAGGCAGGATCTGCAGATGATCTCCGGCCTGCCGCCCCTGGTGCGGGAGAAAGACCGCTTCGCCGCCCTGCTGACGCTGCGCAACGGCACCGCCAAGCCCATGACCGTGCACCCTCAGCGCCAAGGCGGGCGGCAAGACCCTGGAAGCCAAGGACGTCAAGCTCGAAGCCGAGGGCGCCGCCGAAGTCGCCTGGAACGCCGAAGCCCCCGACAACGCCACCGCCCTCGACTGGGAGTTCGAAGCCGACGACAGCGCCAGCGGCGCCAAGGACCGCCTGAAGATCACCCAACAGGTCGCGCCTGCCGTGCCGGTGACGGTGCAGCAGGCCAGCTTCGCCCGCATCGAAGGCAAGCTCGAATTGCCGGCGGTCCTGGCCGCCAACGCCCTGCCCGGCCGCGGCGGCATCGAAGTCGGCCTCTCCCCGCGCATTTCCACGCCGCCGCCCGGGTTGAAGCGCTTCTTCGAGGAATACCCCTTCGTCTGCCTGGAGCAGAAAACCTCCGTCGCCATCGGCCTCAGAGACGAGAAGCGCTGGCAGCAGGTGGTCGAAGCTCTGCCCACCTACCTGGACGGCAACGGGCTGGCCCGCTATTTTCCCGGCGACCTGCCCGGCAGCCCCAGCCTCACCGCCTACCTGCTGGACGTCAGCCAGGCCGCCGGCTTTGCAATCCCGCCGGACATCGCCGGGCGCATGGAGAAAGGCCTGCTGGCCTTCGCCGAGGGTCGCATCAAACCCGAGCACTGGGCGCCCACCAACGACCTGACGGCAAGGAAACTCAGCGCCCTGGAAGCCCTCACGCGCCGCGGCCACAAGCCCCTGGGCGTCATCACCAGCCTCGACCTGGAGCAGCCCATGCGCCTGCCCACGGCCGCCCTCATCGACTGGGTTCTGGTCGCCAGGCGCCTCACCGAACTGCCCGACCGCGCCCCGCGTCTGGCCGCCGCCGAGCAGGAAATCCGCAATCGCCTGAGCTACCAGGGCGGGCGCCTGGCCTTCACCACTGAGGCCAGCGACTATTGGTGGTGGCTCATGGTCAGCGGCGACACCAACGTCTTCCGCCTCATCGAGGCCGTCATCGACGAACCGGGCTGGAAGGACGACCTGCCGGCCCTCGTCCAGGGCGCCATGCTGCGCCAGGTGCGCGGGCGCTGGGTGACCACCACTGCCAACGTCTGGGCCACCATCGCGCTGGAGGCCTTCGGCAAGAAGTTCGAGAAGGAAACCGTCGCCGGCGCTACCCGCGCCGCCCTCGGCAAGGGCACTCCGGTCAGCCACGCCTGGTCGGCCGGCGATACCGCCACCCTCACCCTGCCCTGGCCCGCCAAGCCCGCTGCCGACGACAAGCTGGCGATCTCCCACGAAGGCAGCGGCAAGCCCTGGGCCAGCGTCCAGGTGCTGGCCGCCGTTCCCGTCACTGCCCCCCGCACCCTGGGCTACCGCATCAAGCGGGAAGTGACGCCGGTGACCCAGAAGGTGGCCGGCAAGACCAGCCGTGGCGACGTCCTGCGGGTTCGCCTCAGCGTGGAAGCCGACCAGGACATGGCCTGGGTGGTGGTCAACGACCCCATCCCCGCCGGCGCCCGCATCCTGGGCGACGGCGACGGCCGCGACTCCCACATCGAGAGCCGCAACGACGGCACCCGCGGCAACGCCTGGCCGGCCTACGTCGAACGCACTTTCAGCGCCTACCGCGCGTACTACGCCCGCGTGCCCAAGGGTAACTTCTCGGTGGAATACACGGTGCGCCTCAACAACGCCGGCGACTTCGCCCTGCCCGCGACAAGGGTGGAAGCGATGTATGCACCAGAGGTTTTCGGGGAGGTGCCGGGGGGGCGGATCACCGTGGAGAAGGAATGAGGATGATGCACACTGTATTTATCCCGCTGGGGGTTTCTGTGTGGTCAGCGGTGGATAGGCGTTTCCATCGGTGGGCAGCGGTTGCCAGGGGTAGCAATTTTCCCAGGGTGCGATCTCATCTCTCTCGAAGACTCTCGTCCTTGTATTGCAATAGCGGGCTAAGAAAATATTCGATCACTCTTCGGTGTGCGGTTTTCACCTCCACCGTTACCGCCATCCCCGGCGAAAGGTTGACCGTCTTGTTCTCCACCGGGATCGTCGCCCGCGCCAGATTCACGCGCGCCTGGAAGATGAGCCCTCGCTTCTCGTCATTGAAGGCATCGCTGGACACGCTCACCACCTTGGCGTCTATCGTGCCGTACTTGGTGAAGGGGAAGGTCTCCACCTTGACCACCGCCTCCTGTCCCGGATTCACGAAACCGATGTCCTTGTTCTCGACGTAGGCCTCGACTTCGATCGGGTTGCCCTTGGGCACCACCATCATCAGTTGCTGCGCTGGCGTCACGACACCACCGACCGTGTGCACCGCCAGTTGCTGCACCGTGCCATCCACGGGGGCGGTCAGGGTCATAAGTTTGCCGCGCGATTCCGCCTTGATCAGTTCCTGCCCGTAGGTCGTCGCCTTCTGCTCGGCTTCGTTCAGGCTGTCCAGCGCCATCCGCTTGGTTTCGGCGATCAGCGCCGTGCGTTGGCCTCTCCCCTCCAGCAGGGCCGCCGTCAGTTCCTTGATGCGGCTACGCTGAGTTGCTAAATCCGCTTCCTGTTCGATGCGGATCTGCTCTTTCTCCAGGTAGCCGTGCCTGGAGATGAAGTTCTTCTCGACCAAGCCCTTGAAGTCCTGGGCGCGCTGGCGGGCGATGTGTGCAGTCTGTTCGAGCTTCCTCACGATCTCTTGGGTGGAGCGCAGTTCCGCCTCCCGCTTGGCGATATCGGCGTCGATGCGGGCGAGTTTCGCCTGATATTCGCCATACTGTCCGTCCAGCATTCGCTGATCCTGAGCCAGCCGATTCGCGTCGACATCCGATAGAGGGCCGACGAGGGGCGCCTTGCCGAAGGAAATCGATGCCAGCAGCGCCTTGGCCCGCGCCGCCTGTAGGCGGGCCGTGATCACCTCGTTGGCGACGCGCGTGGTATCGGCGGTGGTGTTCGTCGTATCGAGTTCGATCAGCACCTCGCCGGCCTTGACCACCTGGCCGTCGCTCACCCTGATGGCCTTGACGGTGGCAGTTGCGATCGGCTGGATCACTTTGGTGCGATCGTTGGGCACGATCCTGCCGTGGGCAACAGCGACCACATCCATGTGGCCGAAGACCGCCCACAACAAGGCGATGAAGGCGAAGGCCATCAGCAGCCACATGGCAATGCGCGGTGCCGGCGAGACTGGCGTCTCCTGAAGCTCCAAGGCCGCCGGCAGAAATTGGGCCTCATGTGGCAGCCGCGGCCGGGAATCGAGGTTCTCCCGCTCGCGCCAGGTGTGACGGAAGACGGCGCCGTAGCGTTTCAAAAGGTCGAGGAGGGCCTGCAAGCGCAGCGTGAGGGCTTGGCTGATTCCGCTACCCCATCTGCAGGCGATGCAGGCGCGAGTAATACCCGGCCTCCTGGGCCAGCAACTCGGCATGCGTGCCCTGTTCCACGATCCGCCCCCGGTCCAGGACGATGATGCGGTTGGCGTCCCGGACGGCGCTGAGTCGGTGGGCTATGATGAGCACCGTCCGCCCCTGGCAGATCGCCTTCATATTTGTCTGGATGATGCGCTCAGACTCATAGTCGAGCGCACTGGTCGCCTCATCGAAAATGAGGATGCGGGGGTTAGTGATCAGTGCTCGGGAGATGGCGATGCGCTGACGCTGGCCGCCGGAGAGCGTCGCCCCGTGCTCGCCCACAACCGTATCGTAGCCTTCGGGCAATTCGAGAATGAAGTCATGCGCACCGGCCAACTTCGCCGCGCCAATCACCGCCTCCATCGGCAGCCCCGGATCGGCCAGGGCGATGTTCTCGCGGATCGTGCGGTTGAAGAGCATGTTTTCCTGGAGGACCACGCCGATCTGGCGCCGCAGACTGGAACTGTTAGCCATGGCCAGATCGACGCCATCGACCAGCACCCGGCCACGCTCGGGGAGATAAAGACGCTGGGCCAGCTTGGTCAGGGTGCTCTTGCCCGAACCGGAGCGGCCGACGATGCCGATTACCTCGCCGGGCCGGACGACCAGGCTGATGCTGCGTAGCACTTCCGGGCCGTCCGGCCGGTAGCGGAAAACCACCTGATCGAATTCGATGCGCCCGGTGATCGGCGGCAGTGTGCTGCGGTTGGCGTTGGCCACTTCGGTGCGGGCGTTGAGAATGTCGCCCAGGCGCTGCACCGAGATGCCGGTCTGCTGAAAATCCGTCCAGAGTTGGGCAAGACGCATGACCGGGGTGGCGACGCGTCCGGCTAGCATGTTGAAGGCAATGAGCTGTCCAACGGTCAGGTCGCCATTGATGACCAGGCGCGCCCCCAGCCACATGGTGGCCACCGTCACCAGCTTGCCGATAAGCGATACACCCTCGTGCGCTACTGTTCCCAAGGCCGTGGTGCGGAAGCCCGCCGCCACGTAGGCCGCCATCTGGTTGTCCCAGCGGCGGGTCATCTGCGGCTCGACGGCCATTGCCTTGAGGGTGTCGATGCCGTTGATGGTCTCCACCAGGAAGGCCTGGTTCTCAGCGCCCCGGTTGAATTTTTCGTGCAGGCGGGCACGCAGCAGGGGGGTGATCAGGATGGACAGCATCAGGTAGCAAGGCAGCGACAGCACCACGATCAGGGTCAGCCAGCCGCTGTAGTAGAGCATCACGGCAATGAACACCACCGAGAAGAAGAGGTCCAGCACCAGGGTAATGGCGTTGCCGGTGAGGAACTGGCGGATGTTCTCCAGTTCCCTTACGCGCGCCACGGTGTCACCTACCCGGCGGGCCTGGAAGTAGGCCAGCGGCAGGTTCAGGAGGTGACGGAACAGCCGGGCACCGAGTTCCACGTCAATGCGGCTGGTGGTATGGGCGAAGACGTAGGTTCTCAACCCGGAAAGGGCTACCTCGAAGATCATGACCACCAGCAGTCCAAAGGCGATCACATCGAGCGTGGTGAAGCCGCGATGGACCAGCACCTTGTCCATGACCACCTGGAAAAAGAGCGGGGTGACCAAGGCGAAGAGTTGCAGGACGAAGGAGACCAACAAGACCTCGCCAAGCAGCTTGCGGTATTTGACGACGGCCGGGATGAACCAGGTGAAGTCGAACTTGGCGAGCTCGCCGGCCAGCGATGCGCGGGACGTAAACAGAATCAACTGCCCGGCCCAACGCTCGGCGAAATCTTCCACACTCAGGACTTGCGGCCGTTCGACACGGGGATTCTGGATCAGCACCTGGTCGCCTTCAACGCGGGCCAGGACAAAGAATCGCCCCTCCTTGTCGACGGCAAGGGCTGGCAAGGGAGTGCGCTCCAGACGTACGTAGTCCGTCTGGACAACCTTGGCCTTGAGCCCCAAGCGTTTGGAAGCCAGCAGAACTTGGGTAATGTCGAACGGGCGACCGTCGACCTGGAATTCATGGGCGAGTTGGTCCGGATCGGCGGCGATGTTATGAAAGCGCGCCAGCATGACAAGGCCTATCAGGCCCGTATCCGGCTGAGGCGTGGTTCTCGGGTTCGACCCCGGATTCTCCTCGTCGGTGATAAGCGTCAGGGGTGGCGTTTGGTCAGTCATGAAAGCAACCCCCCCACCCGAAGGCGAGGGAGTCCGAATATAGCGCTTGCAGGTTACTGCCAATTGGCAGCGATCACCGGCGCCAAGGCATCCTGGTAGTTCTGTGGCAGGGTCGTCTGACCAGCGGCCGGCGGAGCGAAAGCGGCCATGGCCTGCACGAGGACTTCGACCTGAGTATCAAGCAGTACCTTTCCATCCCCGACTGTCAATTGCTCAACGTGGTAGGTCGAACTGGTATACCAGTTCTCGATCGTCAGCTTGTCGGTAGTGCCGATCACACTAACTTCCAGGTTGTTCCCGGTATGGCGCAGCCAGATCTGATCCGTGGAAATTCCATTCAGAAACTGAACCACGTCAGTGTTTCCAACCGTTGCGTCATTTTCACTCGCCGTGTCGTTACCATAGCCGCGACCAATAACATAGGTGTCGTCACCCGTTCCGCCCATCAAGGTATCTGACCCAGCCTTTCCGTCCAAGGTGTCATTGCCAACTCCACCATTGAGAACGCTGGCCGCAGCATTGCCGATGAGCACGTTGTCCAGAGCATTGCCCGTAAGGTTGTAGGCCACGGCGTTGATCAGCGTGCCATTCTCAAGGTTGGCCCCCAGAACGTAGCCGCCCCCCGCCGTCGCAATGCTAACCTTCACCAGGTCGGTACCTTCTTCCGCCACCTCGGTCACGGTGTCCGTCAGAACATCGATGGTGTAGGTGTCGTCGCCGAGACCGCCTTGCAGAATGTCGTTGCCGGCACCACCGTCTAGGGTGTCGTTACCCGTGCCACCCACCAGGGTGTTGGCTGCGGCGTTGCCTATCAGGATGTTGTCCAGCGCATTGCCTGTCAGGTTGTAGGCCACCGTGTTGGTCAGCGTGCCATTCTCAAGGTTGGCTCCCAGAGCGTAGCTGCCCCCCGCCGTGGCGAGGCCCACCTGGATCAGGTCGATGCCTTCCTCGACGTTCTCGATGACGCTGTCGCCCGCATTGTCCAGGACGTAGGTGTCGTTGCCCGCGCCGCCCACCAGCGTATCCGCACCCGCGCCACCGTTGAGGACGTTGGCCGCGGCATTGCCGGTGAGCACGTTGTTCAGGGCATTGCCCGTAAGGTTGAGCAGTACGCTCCCCGTGCCAACAGCATCGAGATTGTCGACTTCGGCACCCAGCGTGACGGTCGCCACCGTGGACAGCACGGTCCCACCACGCAGAACCAAAGTATCTACGCCACCACCCGCTACTTCGGTCACGGTGTCCTGCAGCCCATTGGTCGCCGTCAGGTCAACCACGTAAGCGTCGTTGCCCGCTCCACCCACCAAAGTGTCAACCCCGGCACCACCATCCAGCGCGTTGTTGCCTGTGTTGCCGGTGATCGTGTTGTTGAGCGCGTTCCCTATACCGACAAGGTCCACACCTCCGGTCAAGGTGAGGTTCTCAACATTGCTGCCTAGCGTGTAGTTGACACTTGATTGCACCACATCGATTTCGGTGCCTACCGTCGAGCTCTCAATGACGACGTCGCCGTCATTGTCGACGACATAGGTGTCGTTGCCCGCACTACCCACCAGGGTATCCGCACCCGCGCCACCATTGAGAACGTTGGCCGCAGCATTGCCGATGAGCACGTTGTCCAGAGCATTGCCCGTAAGGTTGTAGGCCACGGCGTTGATCAGCGTGCCATTCTCAAGGTTGGCCCCCAGAACGTAGCCGCCCCCCGCCGTCGCAATGCTAACCTTCACCAGGTCGGTACCTTCTTCCGCCACCTCGGTCACGGTGTCCGTCAGAACATCGATGGTGTAGGTGTCGTCGCCGAGACCGCCTTGCAGAATGTCGTTGCCGGCACCACCGTCTAGGGTGTCGTTACCCGTGCCACCCACCAGGGTGTTGGCTGCGGCGTTGCCTATCAGGATGTTGTCCAGCGCATTGCCTGTCAGGTTGTAGGCCACCGTGTTGGTCAGCGTGCCATTCTCAAGGTTGGCTCCCAGAGCGTAGCTGCCCCCCCGCCGTGGCGAGGCCCACCTGGATCAGGTCGATGCCTTCCTCGACGTTCTCGATGACGCTGTCGCCCGCATTGTCCAGGACGTAGGTGTCGTTGCCCGCGCCGCCCACCAGCGTATCCGCACCCGCGCCACCGTTGAGGACGTTGGCCGCGGCATTGCCGGTGAGCACGTTGTTCAGGGCATTGCCCGTAAGGTTGAGCAGTACGCTCCCCGTGCCAACAGCATCGAGATTGTCGACTTCGGCACCCAGCGTGACGGTCGCCACCGTGGACAGCACGGTCCCACCACGCAGAACCAAAGTATCTACGCCACCACCCGCTACTTCGGTCACGGTGTCCTGCAGCCCATTGGTCGCCGTCAGGTCAACCACGTAAGCGTCGTTGCCCGCTCCACCCACCAAAGTGTCAACCCCGGCACCACCATCCAATGTGTCGTTGCCCACGCCCCCGTTGAGGGTATTGGCTGCTGCATTGCCATTCAACGTGTTGTCGAGACTGTTGCCAGTTAGGTTAAGCAATGCCTGGACTGTGTGACTCGCATCGAGATTGTCGACGTCGGCACCCAGCGTGACGGTCGCCACCGTGGCCAGCACGGTCCCACCACGCAGAATCAAGGTATCTACGCCACCACCCGCCGCTTCCGTCACGGTGTCCTGCAGCGCATTGGTCGCTGTCAGGTCAACAAGATACGTGTCGTTGCCAGAACCGCCCACCAGTACGTCTACCCCTGTGCCCCCGTCCAGCGTATCGTTGCCAACGCTACCTGAAAGTGAGTCGGCGCCAACCGTTCCAACTAAAACTGCCCCAGCCGCATCCAGCACCGTAGTGTCCCACACCGTGCCGTTGTCGAATTCGACACGCTCGACCTTGTAGCCGCTGGCAGCGAAGTAGTTCGCCACCGTCAGCTTGTCCGTCGTGCCGTTGATCGTGATCACCAGGTCATTGGTCACGCTGCTGCCGCTGATGCTTCGGCTCAGGGTCACTTCCGAAGGAAGCTTGCCGATCACCTTGATGGTGTCGAGGTTGCCCGCCGTGGTGTCGTAGTCGTTGATAACGTCCTGGCCCGCACCCGCGCAGAACAGGTAGGTGTCGTTGCCGGTGTTGTTACCAGCGCCCGGCCCATAGACGGTGGTGGCGGCCGCGTTGCGCAGGTCGATCACGTCGTTGCCCGCCGTGCCGTACAGGGCGCCAGCCGCCGTCGGCAGGATCTGCGCCGCGTCCAATACCGTAGTGTCCCACACCGTGCCGTTGTCGAATTCGACACGCTCGACCTTGTAGCCGCTGGCAGCGAAGTAGTTCGCCACCGTCAGCTTGTCCGTCGTGCCGTTGATCGTGATCACCAGGTCATTGGTCACGCTGCTGCCGCTGATGCTTCGGCTCAGGGTCACTTCCGAAGGAAGCTTGCCGATCACCTTGATGGTGTCGAGGTTGCCCGCCGTGGTGTCGTAGTCGTTGATAACGTCCTGGCCCGCACCCGCGCAGAACAGGTAGGTGTCGTTGCCGGTGTTGTTACCAGCGCCCGGCCCATAGACGGTGGTGGCGGCCGCGTTGCGCAGGTCGATCACGTCGTTGCCCGCCGTGCCGTACAGGGCGCCAGCCGCCGTCGGCAGGATCTGCGCCGCGTCCAATACCGTAGTGTCCCACACCGTGCCGTTGTCGAATTCGACACGCTCGACCTTGTAGCCGCTGGCAGCGAAGTAGTTCGCCACCGTCAGCTTGTCCGTCGTGCCGTTGATCGTGATCACCAGGTCATTGGTCACGCTGCTGCCGCTGATGCTTCGGCTCAGGGTCACTTCCGAAGGAAGCTTGCCGATCACCTTGATGGTGTCGAGGTTGCCCGCCGTGGTGTCGTAGTCGTTGATAACGTCCTGGCCCGCACCCGCGCAGAACAGGTAGGTGTCGTTGCCGGTGTTGTTACCAGCGCCCGGCCCATAGACGGTGGTGGCGGCCGCGTTGCGCAGGTCGATCACGTCGTTGCCCGCCGTGCCGTACAGGGCGCCAGCCGCCGTCGGCAGGATCTGCGCCGCGTCCAATACCGTAGTGTCCCACACCGTGCCGTTGTCGAATTCGACACGCTCGACCTTGTAGCCGCTGGCAGCGAAGTAGTTCGCCACCGTCAGCTTGTCCGTCGTGCCGTTGATCGTGATCACCAGGTCATTGGTCACGCTGCTGCCGCTGATGCTTCGGCTCAGGGTCACTTCCGAAGGAAGCTTGCCGATCACCTTGATGGTGTCGAGGTTGCCCGCCGTGGTGTCGTAGTCAATAACAGTGTCACTTCCCGACCCGACGCTGAAAATGTAAGCATCGTCACCAAGCCCAGAGTAGCCGCTGTAACCATAGAGCACATCATTTCCAGCGCCGCCGTCGATGACATCATTGCCTGCCGTGCCGTACAGATCATCGGCGCCATCAGTACCAGCGACAACAGCCCGTGCCTGGACATCATCGGCAATCCACGTCGTGCCATTGGCGAACGTAATCTGTTCAATCCTTGTGGCAGCAGAGTCATACCAATTCTGAATTGTGATGCGATCGGATGTTCCGCTGATCGCCAGGGTCAGATCTCGCCCCTGAGAAATAACTTTGATGTCATCAGGCAGGTTGTCGGGGCCAAACCGGATAGTATCGATGTTGCCCGCCTGCCAGTCGTAGTCGTAGACCTTATCTTGGCCATCGCCGCGCTGGAAGATATACACATCGTTGCCAGCCCCTCCGCTAAGAACGTCGTTTCCGACGCCCCCCGCTAGCACATCCGCACCGGCACCACCGTAGATTTCGTCATTTCCTTGAAGACCATTGCTTACGTCTGCACCATCGGTGCCGAAAATGTAATCGTATTGATCCGTCGGTGTGGCTGACAGGTTGACGAGTGCGGCAGAATCCCACACGGTCCCATCTGAAAACTCGACTTTTTCGATGCGGCTCGCCGAACCAGAGAACCAGCCCGACACCACGAGCTTGTCCGATGTTCCCTGGATACTGAACGTAAGATTGTTCCAGGCGTCACGAGTCACCCTGACATCGCCGGGTAACACATCTGCATCGAAACACACCTTGTCTTCCGTCCCGTCAGTCTCGTAGATCGTATCCTGCCCCCCACCGCGACCAAAGAGGTAGATATCACTTCCGCTGCCACCGTAGAGGGAATCGTTTCCGCCACCACCGCTGAGTGTATCGTTTCCGGTACCGCCCTCGATTCGGTCGTTTCCATCGCCTCCGAAAAGCACGTCGTCACCAGCGTCGCCGTAAATCTGGTCATCACCGCCGCCGCCAGAGATAGTGTCCACTGTGCTGGTACCAACGAGGTAATCCGCCCCTTCCGTCGGTGTCGAAGCCTTCGCGTTCAAGTCGTCCAACGTCCATACCGTCCCATTGAAGAACTCGACTCTTTCTATCTGTCCGTTGGTTGTAACAAACCAATCTCTCAGGGTAATGCGGTCGGAAGTACCCTGAATCTCGAGATAGAGATTCCGCTCGTCTCGCTTGACCGAGACTTCGCTAGGCGCAATATCGTCGACATACCGAATGGTGTCCGTGTTCCCAGCCGTGCTGTCGTTGTCGAACACCGTGTCCTGTCCGTGGCCACGGCCAAACAGATAGGTGTCGTTCCCCGCACCGCCTTCCAGATTATCATTACCTCCATCCCCGCTGATGACATCGTCACCCGAATTGGCATAGATGATATCGTTCCCGCCGAGGCCGCTAATCGAGTCCGACGCCACGCCACCATAAAATACGTCGGCAAATTCTGTAGCCGGTCTTGCAGTAATTCGCGATTCGAGATCCGCTGGATTCCAAATGGTACCATCCGTAAACTCCACGCGCTCTATTCTCCGGTCTGCGGCGTTCCCGAACCAGTCCCATATAGCAATTCTGTCTTGCGTACCATCTATATTCAAATATAGGCTGTTTGCATCTCGAGTTATTACTACCTCAGAGGGAGAGATATCGCCAAGGAATCGAATTACATCAGTATTTCCAAGTGTCCAGTCGAATTCATAAACATTGTCTTGTCCGAATCCACGCTCAAACAGGTAAATGTCATTGCCTGTGCCGCCATAAATGGCGTCATTTCCAATTCCACCATTCAAAACATCGTCACCATCGAATCCTTCTAACCAGTCGTTTCCGCCTAACCCCTCCAAAATGTCGTTCTTGGATGTGCCGTTAAGTTTGTCATTTCCGCCAGTGGCTACAAGCCCCGACCATAAGCTATCGATAATAGTAGTAACGTCTGACCCAACCCCCTCGAAGGATTGACGGAATTCAGAAGTATTTAATTTATCGAGAAACCCAAGCCCCCTTAGAACCCGCGCAGTCTCGGAAAGCTCTTCTTTACCAGATATTCTATCTTGGGAGATTAAATTATTCAGATACACGGCCACTTCAGATAGGTCGCCAACAAAACTTGCGTTTTCAGCATCCCAGTGATAGCTGATTAGTTCCAGAACTGGCTTAAGCTCCGTTTGAGCGGTGAGGCTTGTATAGTAAGACTCAAAAATATTCTGGTAGGCCGCAAGGATGTTTCGAGATGCGTCTTGGTACGGATTTGGCGAGTCATGTGCCAACTGAATAAACGGCTCACCAATAAATGCCTCGACTGCATACAATTTCCGGGCATCGCCAATGAAGGGCCCACGACTATCTGGGGAATAAGCATCCGCGCCAGACCACTTGAAAAGTATGCTTTCAAGAAGCGCTTCACGCTGCTGAATGGAGGTTGCCGACGAGAACTGAGACACCAGCGATTTCAATTCGCCGCTCGCGTCGGAGGCCATCGCTTGATGTAGATCTCGAACTAATCCATAGCCTGACAGATAGGGTAGCACCGAGACGTCATCCGGGACTGCGACAGTCTCGGTAGCTATCGAATACGTACGATCAACCTTGAACCATACGTCTTCGGCGTTTGCGGTGGTGCCATCCGCTCGAGTGTAGCTGCCAAGCTGCCGGTGATCGTTGCCGTTTTGATCGAGATTACTGCTATTCAAGTACGACGTTGTAATCGACTGCACGCCAACAGCACTCAGGTCGAGCAACTCATCTGGGGCGCTGATACCGTTGCCGTCAACGTCCTTCCAAACACGCAAACTGGTGAATGAGCTATCGGCGGCATCAACTTTACCGTCACGATTCGAATCGAGTTCCGACAGCGCCGCAAAGCCATTTGCGGCTAATGATCCGTTGGTCAGTTTCGTGCGACTGCCAAACAACTCGCTGCCATCATTGATGAAGCCATCTCCATCCCGATCCCAAACGAGCAGGCCATCATCTTTGCCGACCCAGCCCGTTTGTTCAGCAAACCCATCGCCTTCGTGATCGAAGTGCGCGCCGTCTCTCACGCCTGTCGTTTCCACTCCATCGCGATCCAGATCAAGAATGATCGGTGACATTAAGTACTTGGCATTTTGATAGCTGTCTATTGCCGGTTGCAATTCCCCATCCCACTTACGCGCCTCTAAGAAACCCCGAAACAGGTCTTGGTTAATACCGTCTCCAGTTGCCAAATCAAGCGCAAAGTAACCGGTAACCCTACGGCGTTCTTCCGTTCGCGCGCGCGATGACGAGAATTGCTCCCTGGACAAATCACCGACGGGAGCAAGAGCGATGGCAAGACGAAAGCAGGGCAAAGGGTCACGGCGCCCCCCACACGAGTGGGGGAACCTTGTTGGCGAAATTCGACGACAGCGGCCTGGGCGTTGCCGCCTTCTGCCGACGGGAAGCGATCAGTGCGGCGAGCCTGTACCGCTGGCGCCGCCTGCTCGGCGAGGGTGGCGAAGTCGTCGGCCGGGAGACGGCGCCGACATTCGTCGATCTCGGTACGCTGAATTCGGTGGCGACACCCCGGCCACGGATCGATCTCAAGCTCGACCTCGGCGACGGCCTGATCCTGCATCTGGTACGCCACTGATGTTCTTCCCCGAAGGCCAAGTCCGGGTACATGTCTATGGCTGCCCGGTCGACATGCGCAAATCCTACGATGGTCTCTACGCCCTGACGCGCCAGGAACTCGGCCAGGACCCCCTGAATGGCCGGCTGTTCGTCTTCATCAACCGCCGCGCGACCCAGATGAAGGTGCTCTACTGGGACCGCACCGGCTTCTGCGTGTGGGCGAAGCGGCTCGAACAAGGACGATTCCTCTCCGACTGGCGCCGCGTTACCACCCGGGAAATGGACTGGACCGGACTCAAGCTCCTGCTCGAAGGCATCGAGGCGAAAGTCGTCAAGAAGCGCTACCGGCGGCCTTCTGGCGCCGATGCCTGCGGTATAATCAGGGGATGAGTTCGACGCCCACAAGCCGTGTGCCCAGCCTCGCCGAGGCCGCCACCTTCAGCCCGCACCAGGTCGTCGATCTGGTTGGTTCGCTGAGCCGGGAAGTCGACACCCTCAAGCATCAACTCGATTGGTTCAAGCGCCAGGTCTTCGGCCAGAAGAGCGAACGCCGCCTCATCGACGGGGCCCACGGCCAGATGAGTCTGGGCGAGGCCCTCGACGCGGCGCCGACGCCTTCGCCCCCGCCGCCCGAGCGCCCCGTCGCCGCCCATACCCGGCGAATGGCGGCGAAGAAACCCGACACCGGCGACGACAGCGTGCCCTTCTTCGACGAGACCAGGGTGCCGGTCGAAGTCATCGAACTGGCCGCGCCGGAAGCCGCGGGACTCGCTCCGGAAGACTTCGAGGTCATCGGCCACAAGGAGAGCTTCCGGCTCGCCCAGCGTCCGGGCAGCTATGTGGTGCTCAAGTACCGGCGGCCGGTCATCAAGCTCAAGGCGAGCCAGGCCATCGTCTGCCCGGGCGCGCCGGCCGGCGTCCTCGACGGCAGCCGCGCCGATGTGAGTTTCCTCGCCGGCCTCCTGCTCGACAAGTTCGCCTATCACCTGCCGTTCTACCGCCAGCACCAGCGTCTTGGCGACGCCGGCATCACCGTCAGCCGGCCGTGGCTGACCCAGATCGGGCAGCAGGCCATCGCGCTGCTCGAACCGATCTACGATGCGCAATTCGCCTCGATCCGCGCCTCCCGTGTCAAGGCCATGGACGAGACGCCGATCAAGGCCGGCCGCGCCGGACCCGGCAAGCTCAAGCCCGCGTACTTCTGGCCGGTCTATGGCCAGCTCGACGAAGTGTGCTTCCCGTTCTATGAGAGTCGCCGCATCGAGCACGTCGAAGAGGCGCTCGGCCTGACGCCGGTCGAGCGCGGCGTCCTGCTCAGCGACGGCTATACCGCGTACGCGCACTACACCAACAAGACCGGGCTCACCCACGCCCAATGCTGGGCCCACACCCGGCGCAAGCTGTTCGAGGCGCAGGGCGCCGAACCGGAAGCGGCGGCGCGCGGACTGGACTTCATCAGCGGCCTCTACGCGGTGGAAGCCCACATCCGAGACCAGAAGCTCAATGCGGCGAAGAAGCTCGACTATCGCCTGATGCACGCCAAGCCGATTGTCGACCAGTTCTTCGCCTGGGTGAACCAGCAGTTCGAGGCCCAGGGCCTGTTGCCGAGCAACCCGCTGACCAAGGCCCTGGCCTATGCCCGGGAGCGACGATTCGGGCTGGAGGTCTATCTGACCGACCCGGACGTGCCGATCGACACCAACCACCTGGAGCGCGCCCTACGGGCCATTCCGATGGGTCGGAAAAATTGGATGTTCTGTTGGACCGAGCTCGGGGCCAGACACGTCGGCATCATGCAAAGTCTGATCGTGACCTGCCGCCTGCACCAGATCGATCCCTACGACTATCTGGTCGATGTGCTCCAGCGTGTCGGCCAGCATCCGGCCAGTCAGGTCCACGAACTCACGCCACGGCTGTGGAAGCAGCGCTTCGCCGAAAATCCCCTCCGTTCCCCTTTGCATAGCCTTCAGGCGTAGGAAAGAACGCCCGGTAGTTACCGGTTACAGCGCAAACGACCAGCCATAGAATAGGCTCCCAACGATGGAAGCGCTCGCTTTAGCCAGCGCCGCAATCGAAGGGCTGTTTGTTGCATCGAAGACTCTGTCACCAAATGTGCTTGCAACTTTGTCAAATTGAAGCCCCAATGCACCAACGACGTCAGCATATGTCTCCAGGTTATCGAGCCGCAGCAACCAGCTCCGCGCCTTGTCCGCATTCTCGGGAGATGTGATCGCGGTATTGATGCTCATTGAGACGTACGTCCCGACCGACAAGGAGGCCTCAGCCACAGGGTCGCCGGCCGCGTTGAGTACTTGCTGCCAATATGCCTGCCTTGCAGCGCTATCCACAATGATTTCGAAGGGCGTATTCAGCGTCCACGCATCGGCACTAAGATGATGATTTTGGAACACATCGCTGTGAAAACTCCATGCTTCGTCTGCGGTAATATCCCGAGACACCGTATCAGTGGTCGAATTATCCAATTGCTGTTGCAGCGCCCTCAGGTATCCATTGGCCATGTCACCCCGGATAGAGTTCACCTCAGCCTCGGAAAGGGTATGTCCCTGCGCTTGTGCCGTGTTTTCCATGAACTCCAAAGCAATCAACCCCGCCGGGGAATCGCCCCTCGCCACACCGTTTGCCAATCGGGCGTACTGATAGCCTTGAGCGGCGAGGTAGTCATACATGCCGGACACCCGTCCCTGATCCAACAGGCTACGCGCGTAATCCAAATTATTCTGGGTCAACACATTCGGGGTGGCCATTGCGGCATCTCCTCTGAGCGGATCGGACTTTCTTGGTTATGAGGCAGGAATCTGGAAGGAAAGTAAGAGTGATTTCACTTGAGCTTCAATTTGCCGCCACTGTGGCAACCAGTTGGCCGTGTATGTAACGACCACATCAGATTTAAGTTCGTGGAGTTCAAAACTGTGCCGGCACAGGTGAACTGCGCGAGGATCCGGCAAGGCGCCGTGGCCACATTCGATTAGGGAGTTGACCCGATGATCTCTGTCACCTTCCCAGTAAAGCGCTTTGTTCCATATCCTCGACTTTTCTGCGCCAGGCCCAATTGGAATTGCTGGATTCAGACCTGATTGAACATCCGGCATGATGACTTCATAGTGGATGCCTTTCGGAATGCCATATCGCTCTGGATGATTTAGATAGCCGTTAAGTATTCGTGCAAGCCCGTTATCCACCTGTGGCGTGGCCGCTAATTTCTGTGTATCGGCACTAGAAGATGGTTTGAAATTTCGCGCTACCAAGGCCACACGGAACCAGTCGTGAGCGCCGGGCTCGCGCAAACTCGCCAGATAGCTTTTTTCATTGTCCGGCAATCGCGGCTTGAACTCCGGCCATTGCACATAGACGGCGAAGTTGCTGATCTGGCTGTCGAACGTACGCACCGGCTGCTCCTGGCCAGGTGTCCATACGCTCTCACCGTCGTATTCCACAGGGAAGAATAAATAGTGCTCAGGGATATTCAGGCGAACCCCGTGAATACTTCCAGTCCTAGATGGAACTTCTTGTGTGTAAGGACCAACCGGTACCTTGTGTCGGGACTCAAGCCGTGCAGCCAGTAAATTCCAACCAGCGGAAATTACGGCCAAAAGTCCTGCAAGCACGAGGGTGAGCAAGCCTACCATTAAGAGCCCACGCCTGCGCTTTACATATGATTTTGGAATTGCTTTCATCTCGTTGACCTCAATAAACCGTGGACATGGATCGGCAGTAGTGAACCCGGCCCCTGAGCCGGGGTTTCAGAGCTTAGCCGTCATAATTGCTTGAGTCCCACCATGTTCATCCGCACATTTTCATCCCAGTCAGCCCGCTTGCGCTTGAAGCGCGGGCTGCACTTGTCCGGGAAGCGGATGAGGCTGCCAAACAACTCGCTGCCACCATTGATGAAGCCTTCTCCATCCCTACCCCAAACGAGAATCCATGCGCGACCAGATGAGCAAAACGCTCGCTTTAGCAACTTGCCTGTCCCATATCCAGCCCATTAATTAAGGACATATGATTAATGCCGTCGACATCCGTCGCCTGCCAAATATTGTTCTAGACACGTTCCGATTGGCAAGAAAAGTTGCGGCATCCTAGTCGATCTGCTATTCCACGACAATATATGCCAAAAGGCGTATGTCCTGCGGGAATGTGGATACCCTCCTATGAGCGCCTGGGTTTACAGGCAAGCTCATGCTGCGAATGTGGTCAGTACGCCCGATGCCGTGGCGTCGCTCCAGGAGACACAGGAGACACTCCGCAAGCGGCGCGCCTCTGGTCCAAAGGGGTCAGAGATATCCGCTTGGTAATCGATAACCGCAGGCCCGTTCTTCCCTTTGTCAGGGCGATGAGGAGAATGGGTTCCGAGAGCAATCACCTCTGGGAGCAAGAGTGATGTCGGCAAAATTACGGAGCGAGAGTGCACGGTGGAGCCGGCAGGCCAGCCCCTCAGCTGGGACGCCCGGGGCACCGCCACCAGCACCTGGAAGATCCCCGCCGCCGCCAAGCGGGGCCGCTACATCGTCATGCTCATCGGCGGCGACCGCAACCGGGAGGAGAGCGGCGAATTCCGCGTTTCCGATTTCCGCCTGCCGGTCTTCGCCGGCAGCATCCAAGGCGTGCCGCCCCGGCAGGTGGCGCCGAAGGAAGTACCCCTGGCCCTCGGCCTCTCCTTCCTCAACGGCGGCGGCGCCAAGGGGGTGGAAACCGAGGTTTCCGCCACCCTGCGGCCACGCTGGCCGGAGTTCAAGGGCTTTGAGGCCTTCCGCTTCCAGGTGGATTTCGACCAGGAGGGCCTCGGCGCCTTCGCGGTGGATAGCGGCCGGGAGAGCGAACAGCTCATCTCCGACAAGGTGCCCGTCACCCTCGACAAGGCGGGGGCCGGCAAGCTTTCCGTCACCCTGCCCGAGCGGGTCAAGGGGCCGAGCGAGGTCTACGCGGAAATGACCTTCCCCGACCCCAATGGCGAAATCCAGACCATCCACGGCACCGTCGAACTGTGGCCGGCCGCCGTGACCGCCGGCATCCGGGTCAAGGACTGGGTGGCGGCCAAGAGCCAGGGCGGCGTGGAAGTCGCCGTCCTCGACACGGCGACCAAGAAACCCCGGCCCGACGTGGCGGTGAAAATCCTCGCCAAGCGCCGCATCGACTATTCCCACAGGAAGCGCGTCGTCGGCGGCTTCTACGCCTACGAGCACCATACCGAATTCGCCGACCTCGGCGAGCTGTGCGCCGGTCGCACCGACTCCCGCGGCCTCCTGCTGTGCGAACCCAAGGTCGAGGTCGCCGGCAACGTCTATCTCCTGGCCGAAGCCAGGGACGCCCAGGGCAACGTCGCCCGGGCCGGCACCAGCTACTGGGTGGCCGGGAGTGGTGGCAACTTCGGGGACACCTGGTTCACCGCCGGCAACCAGGACCGCATGGACGTCATCCCCGAAAAGCGCAGCTACGCCCCGGGCGAGAAGGCGCGGCTCCAGGTACGCCTGCCCTTCCGCGAAGCCACCGCCCTGGTCTCCGTCGAGGCCGACGGCGTCATCGACACCTTCGTGCAGCCGCTCAGCCGCTACAAGCCGTACATCGACCTGCCGGTGAAGGCGGAATGGGGCCCCAACGTCTTCGTCTCGGTACTGGCCGTGCGCGGGCGGGTGCAGCCGGTGAAGTGGACTTCCTTCTTCGACTGGGGCTGGCGCGAGCCCATGGCCTGGTTCAAGGAATGGTGGAACCCTACACTGCCCACGGCCATGGTCGATCTGGCCAAGCCCGCCTACAAGGTGGGCCTTGCCGCCCTCGATGTGGGCATCGACGGCTTCCGCCTCAAGGTCGATGTCGCCCCGGAAAAGGCCGATTACCGCCCCCGGGATACGGCCAAGGTGCGCGTCAAGGTCACCCAGCCCGACGGCAAGCCGGTGCCGGCGGGCACCGAGGTGGCCCTGGCCGCGGTGGACCAGGCCCTGCTGGAACTGCGTCCCAACGAGAGCTGGAAGCTCTTGGAAGCCATGCTGCCACGGCGCGGCTACGAAGTGCAGACCGCCACCGCCCAATCCCAGGTCATCGGCAAGCGCCACTTCGGCAAGAAGGCCGTGCCCCCGGGCGGCGGCGGCGGCCGCGCCCCGGCCCGCGAATTGTTCGACACCCTGCTCCTGTGGAACCCCCGCGTGGTGCTGGACGGCAGCGGCAGCGCCACGGTGACCGTGCCCATCAACGACTCCCTCAGCGAATTCAAGGTGGTGGCCGTGGCCGCCGCCGGCACCAGCCTCTTCGGTACCGGCAGCGGCAGTTTCCGCACCAGGCAGGATCTGCAGATGATCTCCGGCCTGCCGCCCCTGGTGCGGGAGAAAGACCGCTTCGCCGCCCTGCTGACGCTGCGCAACGGCACCGCCAAGCCCATGACCGTGCACCTCAGCGCCAAGGCGGGCGGCAAGACCCTGGAAGCCAAGGACGTCAAGCTCGAAGCCGAGGGCGCCGCCGAAGTCGCCTGGAACGCCGAAGCCCCCGACAACGCCACCGCCCTCGACTGGGAGTTCGAAGCCGACGACAGCGCCAGCGGCGCCAAGGACCGCCTGAAGATCACCCAACAGGTCGCGCCTGCCGTCCCGGTGACGGTGCAGCAGGCCAGCTTCGCCCGCATCGAAGGCAAGCTCGAATTGCCGGCGGTCCTGGCCGCCAACGCCCTGCCCGGCCGCGGCGGCATCGAAGTCGGCCTCTCCCCGCGCATTTCCACGCCGCCGCCCGGGTTGAAGCGCTTCTTCGAGGAATACCCCTTCGTCTGCCTGGAGCAGAAAACCTCCGTCGCCATCGGCCTCAGAGACGAGAAGCGCTGGCAGCAGGTGGTCGAAGCTCTGCCCACCTACCTGGACGGCAACGGGCTGGCCCGCTATTTCCCCGGCGACCTGCCCGGCAGCCCCAGCCTCACCGCCTACCTGCTGGACGTGAGCCAGGCCGCCGGCTTTGCAATCCCGCCGGACATCGCCGGGCGCATGGAGAAAGGCCTGCTGGCCTTCGCCGAGGGTCGCATCAAACCCGAGCACTGGGCGCCCACCAACGACCTGACGGCAAGGAAACTCAGCGCCCTGGAAGCCCTCACGCGCCGCGGCCACAAGCCCCTGGGCGTCATCACCAGCCTCGACCTGGAGCAGCCCATGCGCCTGCCCACGGCCGCCCTCATCGACTGGGTTCTGGTCGCCAGGCGCCTCACCGAACTGCCCGACCGCGCCCCGCGTCTGGCCGCCGCCGAGCAGGAAATCCGCAATCGCCTGAGCTACCAGGGCGGGCGCCTGGCCTTCACCACTGAGGCCAGCGACTATTGGTGGTGGCTCATGGTCAGCGGCGACAGCAACGCCTTCCGGCTCATCGAGGCCGTCATCGACGAACCGGGCTGGAAGGACGACCTGCCGGCCCTCGTCCAGGGCGCCATGCTGCGCCAGGTGCGCGGGCGCTGGGTGACCACCACTGCCAACGTCTGGGCCACCATCGCGCTGGAGGCCTTCGGCAAGAAGTTCGAGAAGGAAACCGTCGCCGGCGCTACCCGCGCCGCCCTCGGCAAGGGCACTCCGGTCAGCCACGCCTGGTCGGCCGGCGATACCGCCACCCTCACCCTGCCCTGGCCCGCCAAGCCCGCTGCCGACGACAAGCTGGCGATCTCCCACGAAGGCAGCGGCAAGCCCTGGGCCAGCGTCCAGGTGCTGGCCGCCGTTCCCGTCACTGCCCCCGCACCCTGGGCTACCGCATCAAGCGGGAAGTGACGCCGGTGACCCGGAAGGTGGCCGGCAAGACCAGCCGTGGCGACGTCCTGCGGGTTCGCCTCAGCGTGGAAGCCGACCAGGACATGGCCTGGGTGGTGGTCAACGACCCCATCCCCGCCGGCGCCCGCATCCTGGGCGACGGCGACGGCCGCGACTCCCACATCGAGAGCCGCAACGACGGCACCCGCGGCAACGCCTGGCCGGCCTACGTCGAACGCACTTTCAGCGCCTACCGCGCGTACTACGCCCGCGTGCCCAAGGGTAACTTCTCGGTGGAATACACGGTGCGCCTCAACAACGCCGGCGACTTCGCCCTGCCCGCGACAAGGGTGGAAGCGATGTATGCACCAGAGGTTTTCGGGGAGGTGCCGGGGGGGCGGATCACGGTGGAGAAGGAATGAGGATGATGCTTGCTGTATTTTTGCCGCCGGGGATTTCTGGGTGGTCGGCGGCGGATAGGCGAGTCCGTCGGTGGGCAGGGGGTGCCGGGGGTAGAAACTTCACGATGATGTCCATTTCGTTCGGCCTCTTGAACTATGGGCTGGACGTCTATGCGCCTTAGGCGTATAGCGACACAATGCATACCTTAGTCGAAACGTTGCTGTTCCAGCGGCAGTGGCCGCTCTACTGGACCGAAGAGGAACGCGGCGCGTTCGCTGCGTATATCGCGGAACACCCCACCGCCGGAAATGTCGTGCCCGAGTCCGGTGGTATCCGTAAGGTACGTTGGGGAAGAGCAGGCTCGGGCAAGTCGGGCGGTGTGCAGGTGATCTGCTTCACTCGCAACGCAGAAGGTGAAGTGGTCTTGCTCACGCTGTATGCGAAGTCGAAAACCGATAACCTCACCGGCCCCAAGTTAAAGGAGATTCGCCGTGTCCTCGAAGAGTAAGCCCCTTACGAAGTCCGAGTTGGCAGCCCATGAAGCCAAACGCGACCTTGCTGCCGACCTGTTGCAGTCAGTGCGCGAAATGAAGGCTGGTCAAGTTCATGTTGTTTCATCGCCTGTCATTGAGGCGCGAAGGAAAACTGGCCTATCTCAGTCCCAATTTGCAGCGCTCATTGGCGTATCTGTTCGCACCTTGCAAGGTTGGGAGCAAGGCCGCAAACAACCGAGCGGTGCTGCTCGAACTTTGCTGGCTATCGCGAGCACAAATCCCAAGGCAGTATTGGCTGTTGCGGGTAGGTAGCGTGCGCCAGAGGCCGAAGTCGTTCCAGGGGACGCGCCGCGATGAAGCTACGTCGCGCCCGTGAACTTCGACGTTAAGCGTCGGATGAGGCAATCAAATGCAGTTTGAAGACAACGGCAACGGCGGCACTGAAGCCACCCCCAGGGTCCAACAATCCCAATTGCTCCAGAGGAAAAGGCCACGTCACTCCCGAGTCTGCGTTTCTGAACCCACCCGTTCCCCCTGGAAACACGGCCATCCCCGCTCAGGTGGCAAGTAGCGAGGGGCCACACCCCCCAAGGTTCCGAAACCCCTCCCCTCTCCCACCAGGAGTGAACATCGCACTACCGCGTGGTTCAAGTCAGGCGCTTGATGCGTCCGATCACGGTGCGAAAGGCCGGATGGTCGGCGTGGCCCAGCCATTCGAAGAGGACCATTTCCGTCGTCACCACCCCCACTCCCGCCTGGCGCAGGCGATCGAGCCCGATGCACCTGTCCTCCGGATGACGGGATCCCACGGCGTCCGCGGCCACCCGGCAGTCGTAGCCCTCGGCCATGAGGCCCAGGGCGCTTTGCAGGACGCAGACATGGGCTTCCATCCCCGCCACGATGATCTGGCTGCGGCCAGACCGCCCGAGGGCCTCGGGCAATGCCGCCTCGTCCATGCCCGAAAAATGGCGCTTCCCCACCACCTGGGAGGGCGTCACCGTTTCCCGCAGCAGTGGCAATGTCTCGCCCAGGACTTCAGGGCAGTGCTCGGTGGCCAGGACCGGAACACCCAGTTCCCTTGCCGATTCTGCCAGGGCGAGGCAGCGGGCGACGATGCCTTCGTGACCGTCGATGCGCGGCGCGAGCCGCAGTTGCACGTCGATGAGGAGGAGCAAGGAGCGCTCCGCCTGCAGGATGCCTTCTTCACAGCGCAGGTCCTTGTCTGTCATGGTCATCGTCTCCGGCCCCGGGTTACACTGGCCTGCCAGCATACACCCACGCCCGAGGCCATGAATCACGCGACCGCCGTCCCCACCCCCAGCGCCATCGTCCGCCACCTGGACGCCTACGTCATCGGGCAGGAGGAAGCCAAGAAGACGGTTGCCGTCGCGGTCTATGCCCACTACCGCAAGATCGACCTCGCCCGCCGTAGCGGCAGTGCCCTGAGCAAGAGCAATCTGCTGCTGGTGGGCCCCTCGGGAACCGGCAAGACTCTGCTGTGCGAAACCCTGGCCGGCTGCCTGGGCGTGCCCTTCGTGACCGCCAGTGCCACCTCCCTGGCCCAGACCCGCTACGTGAACGACGAAATCGAGGCCATGCTGCGCCGCTTGGCGGACAAGGCGGGGGGCGACGACGGCCTGGCCGGGCGAGGCATCGTCTTCATCGACGAAATCGACAAGCTGCGGGCCCCCGCCGGCGAATCCCGCGGCACTTCGGGGGAAAATGTCCAGCACGCCTTGCTCAAGATCATGGAAGGGACGCCGGTCAAGCTTGAGACCGGCCGCTTCGTGGATACCACCGACATTCTTTTCATCTGCGGCGGGGCCTTCGTCGGCCTGGAGCACATCATGGCCCAGGGCCGCAGCCTGGGCTATATCGGTGCCAGCGGCGCCGACGACGAGGCGGTTCTGGAACGCCTGAACCGGCGCATCAAACCCACCGATCTGTTCGAATTCGGCCTCATCCCGGAATTCACCGGCCGCCTGCCGGTGGTGGCGCGCTTCGATGCGCTGGGGCGCGACCGGCTGGTACGCATCATGACCGAACCCACCAACGCCATCTACCGCCAGTACGTCGAAATCCTGCGCGACCAGGGCGTCGAACTGACTGTGGCGCCGCCGGTCTTCGAGCAGATCGCCGACATCGCCCTCGAATACAAGACCGGTGCCCGGGGCCTGCGCGGCGTCTTCGAGGAAATGATGGCCCCCGTGCTCTACGCCGTGCCGGACCACGCGGAAATCCGGCGCGTCAACATCGAATCACTCTTCGCGCCCCCGCGTTTTTTTCGCAATTGACACCGGAGGCGCCCGGCGGGAGAGGCCTAGTGGTCAGTCAGATAGGTTTGCGTCGATGCCGAGGCGCGCATCCGCGCCCCGATCGCGCGAAGCGAACCGCAGCCATAGCCGAAGCCATGGCGAGGATGAGCGACGAGCGGGGATGCGGGGCGTGCCGAACATAGCTGAACCTATCTGACTGACTACTAGTGCGAACGAATCCGGCGGAGTTTCCTCAAGCGCGCACAGAACGGCCTCCTGCGTGCGCCCCGCAAACAATCAGGGTTTGGCGCCGCCTTGGCGCCAGACGCCGGATTCCTGCAGAACCCACCAGTCGGGCGACCCCTGCTCCACCCATTCCTTGCCGAAGCTGAAAGAGGCATAGGGCAGCCAGGCGGCCAGGCTGTCGCCGCCGTGGCCGACTTCCTTGGCGGCCCGGTTGTAGAGGAAGGCGCGGAAGCGATTTTCGTCCCACAGCACCTTCTGGACCTCGGCGGCCCGGGAGCCCTCCCGCAGGGCAACGAAGCCGGAGGCGGTGTTGCCGATGACGCCCTGGTCGAGCCAGGGCTTGAGGCGGGGATGATGGTCCCGCACCTGCCGGATGGCGGTGCTGGTATCACCGCCGGAGTAGAGCAGCTTGTCGATTTCGCCGTCCGGCGCCTGGGCGTACACCAGGGCCACCACCTGCCTGGCTTCGATGAGGGTACCGGCGGCGGCGGTCTGGACATTGACGTTGTGTATCCGCGTGCTTTCGCAGCCCGCCAGAGCGGCCAGGGCCAGGGCGATTGCCAGGCGCCGACGCCCCGGACGCAATGCCAACAAGATGGTACTCACTCCCGGGGTTCCCATGGCGCCTACTGCAACTCTTCCAGGCGGATGCGCTTGACCTTGCCCTTTTGTGCCGGCAGGGCCTCGATCTTGGCGATGGCGGCGTCGGCAGCGCTTTCCTTGCACACGTGGGTGAGGATGATGATGTCGGTCTCCCCCTCGCCCTCCTCCGGCTCCCGCTGCAGCATGGCGTCGATGGAGATGGCCTGATCGGCCAGGATGCGGGTGACGTCGGCCAGCACGCCAGGCTTGTCTTCCACGCGCAGGCGCAGGTAGTAGCCGGTCTCCACCTCGCTCATGGGCAGGATGGGCAGGCTGGACATGGCATCCGGCTGGAAGGCCAGGTGCGGCACGCGGTGCTCGGGGTCGGCGGTAGCCAGACGGGTGACATCGACAATATCGGCGATGACGGCCGATGCGGTCGGCTCGGCACCGGCGCCCTTGCCGTAGTAGAGGGTGGCGCCGACGGCGTCGCCCTTGACCAGGACGGCGTTCATGGCGCCCTCGACATTGGCGATGAGGCGCTTGGCCGGCACCAGGGTGGGATGCACGCGCAGCTCGACACCATTGGGGCGACGCTTGGCGATGCCCAGGAGCTTGATGCGGTAGCCCAGCTGCTCGGCGTACTTGATGTCGGCGGCCTCCAGCTTGGTGATGCCTTCCACGTAGGCCTTGTCGAACTGCACCGGGATGCCGAAGGCGATGGAGGCCAGGATGGTGGCCTTGTGGGCGGCATCCACGCCCTCGATGTCGAAGGTGGGGTCGGCCTCGGCGTAGCCCAGGCGCTGGGCTTCGGCCAGCACGTCGGCGAAGGACAGGCCCTTGTCCCGCATCTCGGAGAGAATGAAGTTGGTGGTGCCGTTGATGATGCCGGCGGCCCATTCGATGCGGTTGGCGGTGAGGCCTTCGCGCAGGGCCTTGATGATGGGGATGCCCCCGGCCACGGCGGCCTCGAAGGCCACCATGACGCCCTTGTTCTGGGCGGCGGTGAAAATCTCGGTGCCATGCACGGCGAGCAGCGCCTTGTTGGCGGTGACCACGTGCTTGCCCTTGGCGATGGCCTGCATGACCACTTCCTTGGCCACGCCGTAGCCGCCGATCAGCTCGACGACGATATCGACTTCCGGGTCGTTCACCACCGCGAAGGCGTCGTCGGTCACGGCGCATGCGCCGCCGGTGACCTGCCGGGCCAGCGCCACATTCTTGTCGGCCACCACGGTAATGCGAATCGGGCGACCAGCGCGACGGGTGATTTCTTCCGCATTGCGATTGAGGACGGTCCAGGTGCCACCGCCGACGGTGCCGATGCCGATAAGGCCAACATTGATGGGTTTCATGTGCGTTGAGAAGGGTGAAGAGTGAAGGGAGAAGGGTGAAGTCCGGGGGTGCTACGCTTTTGCTACGGTGCGGGTATCGGTGCCATGGCGCTTGCGATAACCTTCCAGGAAGCGGGCGACGCGGCCGATGGCCTCCCGCAGATCGTCTTCGTGGGGCAGGAAGACCAGGCGGAAGTGGTCCGGATGCGGCCAGTTGAAGCCGGAGCCCTGCACCAGCAGCACCTTTTCCTCCTGCAGCAGCTCCTGGATGAAGGCCTGGTCGTGCTTGATCGGGTAGATCTTGGGGTCCAGCCTGGGAAACATGTACAGCGTGGCCTTGGGCTTGACGCAGGAAACACCGGGAATGGCCGTGATCAGCTCGTGGGCGAGGTCCCGCTGGCGGCGCATGCGGCCGCCTTCGGCCACCAGGTCATCGATGCTCTGGTAGCCGCCCAAGGCGGTCTGGATGCCGTGCTGGCCCGGCGCATTGGCGCACAGGCGCATGGAGGCCAGCATGTCCAGGCCCTCGATGTAATCCCTGGCGTGGCGCTTGTCGCCGGAAACCACCAGCCAGCCGGCGCGGTAGCCGCAGGAGCGGTAATTCTTGGAGAGGCCGTTGAAGGAAATCATCAGCACGTCCTCGGCCAGCGACGCGATGGCCGTGTGCTTGGCCCCCTCGTACAGCACCTTGTCGTACACCTCGTCGGCGTAAATGATCAGGTGGTGCTGGCGGGCGATATCGATGATCTCGTGCAGCAGGTCATCCGGATACAGTGCCCCGGTGGGGTTGTTGGGGTTGATGATGACGATGGCCCGGGTGTGGGCGTTGATCTTGCTGCGGATGTCGTCGAGGTCCGGCAGCCAGCCCTTGGACTCGTCGCAGAGATAATGCCTGGGCGTCCCGCCGGAAAGGCTGATGGCCGCCGTCCACAGCGGATAGTCCGGCGCCGGCACCAGCACCTCGTCACCGGCGTCGAGCAGGGCGTTCATGGCCATCACGATCAGCTCGGAAACCCCGTTGCCGACGTAGATATCGTCCAGGGTCACCCCCTTGATGCCCTTCTGCTGGGTGTAATGCATGATCGCCTTACGGGCGGCGAAGATGCCCTTGGAATCGGTATAGCCGGCCGCGTTGGGCAGGTTGCGGATGATGTCCTGCTGGATTTCCTCGGGCGCGTCGAAGCCGAAGGCGGCCAGGTTGCCGATGTTCAGCTTGATGATCTTGTGGCCTTCCTCCTCCATCTGCTTGGCCTTCTGCAGCACGGGGCCGCGGATGTCATAGCAGACGTTGGCGAGTTTGGCGGATTTCTTGACGTGTTTCATGCAAATGTCCCAAGGGGGAATGTGAAGCGCAAGCGGTTGTGGCGTAGCGACCCTGACCCCTCGCAGCGCCGCAGAGAGCACGGCAAGCCCTGCAGGGCGGCACCACCAAGCCGGGAGCAGGCCAGGAGCAAGGGCTCGGAGCTTCCTGGGGCAAAGGTATAATCCTACTGTAAGCCATGGTGCACCGCAATTTCGGGCGTTCCGCCCGGAGCGGCGCCCCCGCACTCCGAGATTGCCAACCGATGAAGCTCCACCTCTCCAACACCGCCGGCCTCAACATCTTCACCGCCTACGGCGACGGCTACGTCGCCATCAACACCCAGCGCCACGAAGGCAACCTCATCGTCCTGCCGCAATCCTTGTTCACCGACTGGACCACCGCCACGCCCGCAAGCCTGAGCGAGGCCGACATGGCCAAGCTCCTCGGCCTGGGCACCGAAATCGTCCTGTTGGGAACCGGCAGGCAACTGCGCTTCCCCCCGGGCGCCCTGCTGCGCCCCTTCGCTCCGGCCGGCATCGGGCTGGAAGTGATGGATTTGCAGGCCGCCTGCCGCACCTACAACATCCTGGCAGCGGAAGGCCGCAAGGTGGCGGCGGCGCTGGTATTCGACTGAATCGCCGCCCGCCCCGCAAAGGGCGTGTGCCCCCCACCCTCAGGCGAACAGATCGCTGAGCGGAACGTCCTCGAGACGCGGCGCGGCCTTGTCCTTGCCGGAAAGCAGGGGCTCGTCGATCAGAGGCCAGGCAACGCCGACCTGGGGATCGTTCCAGACGACGGCACGCTCGTCGGCGGGCGAATAGGTGTCGGTGGTCTTGTAGAGGAAATCGGCGCTGTCCGAAAGGACCACGAAGCCGTGCGCGAACCCGGGCGGAATCCAGAGCTGGCGCTTGTTGTCGGCGGACAGGGTCTCACCCACCCAACGGCCGAAGCTGGGCGAACTGCGGCGCAGATCCACCGCCACATCGAAGACCTCACCCGCCACGACGCGCACGAGTTTGCCCTGGGCCCGCGGCGGCAACTGGTAGTGCAGACCCCGCAGCACCCCTCGAGCGGAGCGCGAGTGGTTGTCCTGGACGAATTCGAGATCCAGACCGGTCATCTCCCGGAAACGGGCGAGATTGAAGCTTTCGAAGAAGAAACCGCGATCATCGCCGAACACCTTGGGTTCGATGAGCACGACTTCCGGAATGGCGAGGGGACGAGCTTGCATGGTTTACCGTATGAGACATGGAGCCTCCCTGCGCCTTCCTCGCCCGCATCGCGGGAGAGGGGCCGGGGGAGAGGGATGGGCGGGGTACCGCCGGCCGGGTCAGGTCTTCACGCCGTCCCGCAACAGGGCGAGCAGATATTGCCCGTAACCGTTCTTGGCGAGGGCATTGCCCATCTCGGCCAGGCTGTCGTCACTGATCCAGCCCCGGCGCCAGGCGATTTCCTCAGGACAGGCCACTTTGAGGCCCTGGCGTTTTTCCAGGGTGGCAATGAACTGCGAAGCATCGAGCATCGATTCATGGGTGCCGGTGTCGAGCCAGGCGTAGCCACGCCCCATGATTTCCACCGAGAGCCCGCCCTGCTCCAGATAGAGGCGGTTCAGATCGGTGATTTCCAGTTCCCCGCGAGGCGAGGGCTTGAGGGCCTTGGCCAGGGAAACGACGCGGGTATCGTAGAAATAGAGCCCGGTGACGGCGTAATTGGACTTGGGCGCCCTGGGTTTTTCTTCCAGGCTGATGGCCCGGCCCCCGCCGTCGAATTCGACCACGCCGTAGCGTTCGGGGTCATGGACATGGTAGGCGAACACGGTGGCGCCATGGTCGCGGGCTACTGCGTTTTCCAGCAGCAGATGGAAGTCGTGCCCGAAGAAGATGTTGTCGCCCAGGACGAGGGCGCTGGGATCGTCGCCGATGAACTTCTCGCCGATGATGAAGGCCTGGGCGAGACCATCCGGCGAGGGTTGTATGGCGTAGCTCAGATTGATGCCCCAGCGGCTGCCGTCCCCCAGGAGTTGCTCGAAGCGCGGCGTGTCCTGGGGCGTGGAGATGATGAGGATGTCCCGGATTCCCGCCAGCATGAGGGTGCTGAGCGGGTAGTAGATCATCGGCTTGTCGAAGATCGGCAGCAGTTGCTTGGAGACCGCCAGGGTGGCGGGATGCAGCCGGGTGCCGGCACCGCCGGCGAGGATGATGCCCTTGCGTGTCACGCCTTGCCCTCCTGATAGTGCAGCTTGGTCCATTCCAGGTAGGCGCCGCTGGTCACGTCGCTCACCCAATCCGGGTTGTCCAGGTACCAGCGCACGGTCTTGCGAATGCCGGTTTCGAAGGTCTCGGCCGGTTTCCAGCCCAGTTCGCGCTCCAGCTTGCGGGCGTCAATGGCGTAACGCCGGTCGTGGCCGGGTCGGTCCTTGACGAAGGTGATCTGGCTGCGATAGCTGGCGCCGTCCGCCCGGGGACGCAGTTCATCCAGGATGTCGCACAGGGTGTGGACCACATCCAGATTGGGTTTCTCGTTCCAGCCGCCGACGTTGTAGGTCTCGCCCAGCCGCCCGGCCTCCAGCACGCAGCGGATGGCGCTGCAATGGTCCTTGACGTACAACCAGTCGCGCACCTGCTGGCCGTCGCCGTAGATGGGCAGGGGCTTTCCCGCCAAGGCATTGTGCAGCACCAGGGGAATGAGCTTCTCGGGGAAGTGGTAGGGACCGTAGTTGTTGGAACAATTGGTGGTCAGGACCGGCAGACCGTAGGTGTGGCAATAGGCCCGCACCAGGTGGTCGGAAGCCGCCTTGGACGCGGAATAGGGGCTGTTGGGTTCGTAGCGGTTGTTCTCGGCAAAGGGAGGATCGTCCTTGCCCAGGGAGCCATAGACCTCGTCGGTGGACACGTGCAGGAAGCGGAAGGCAGTCTTCTCCGCCTCCAGCAGCCCGCCCCAGTGGGCGCGCACCGCCTCCAGCAGCCGGAAGCTGCCGACGATATTGGTCTGGATGAAATCCTCCGGGCCGTGGATCGAGCGGTCCACGTGGGATTCCGCCGCAAAATTGACCACCGCCCGCGGCCTGTGCTCGGCGAGGAGCGCCGCCACGAGGTCGAAGTCACCGATGTCGCCCCGCACGAAGCGGTGGCGCACGTCCCCCTGCAGGGATTGCAGATTGGCGAGATTGCCGGCGTAGGTGAGCTTGTCGAGGTTGAGGACGGGCTCGTCACTCCCCTCGAGCCAGTCGAGTACAAAGTTGGAGCCGATGAATCCGGCGCCCCCGGTAACCAATATCATGCGAAGCCTCCTGAGATTGCGGCGCACCCCGGACCGCTTTCCGGCCGGCATGGCGCGAACGACTTGGCATTTTATCCGTTCGCGCGGGCTTCTCCGCATTGCCCCGCAGCAAAACGACGAAAATACCGGCCCGGGAAGTCTGGAAAGCTCCCCACCGCTCCATGGCACGCAGCGGCTGGAACGTCAGGGACGTTCGGATTCCCCGCTCTGCATCATTTCGTTGCAGGTGGCGCGGCTGAAGGCCTCGGCCTTCTTGGGGCTGTCGATCTGGGGTTCCTCGTAAATGCGGCGGACGATGGCATTGGTCACCCGAGGCCCCGGACTACCATCCTCGGCGAACAGTTTCATCGGGCGGCCCCTCTCCCGATCACCGAAGGCGACCATGGCGAAATCCCTCACCCTTTGGCAGAAGCGGATGCGTTCGGCGTCCGGCAGACTGTCGTCCACCGCACCCGCATGACCATGGGCGCTGACGCTCTGCGCTGCCACGGCGAGGAGGAGGGCGAGCAGACCCTTCATTCGCTCGGCCCCTGCAGTGTGGTGAGATAGGCGAGCACGTCCTGGATGTCCTTTTCCTTCAAGGTGTTGAGAACACCGCCCTTGCCTTCCTCGTCGTGGGGACGCTCGCCCTTCACGTAGGCATCGACCTGGCGCTTGAGGTAATTGGTGTATTGCCCCACCAGCATGGGAAATTTGCCGCGCCCCAGACCGGTCTTGGCATGGCAGGTGACACAGAGCTTCTGATAGACGGCGGCGCCGTTGTCGATGTCGCCTTCGGAGCGGGGAATAATCATCACCTTGTCCACCATCTGCAAGCGGGTCAGGGCGTCTTCGTCCCCCTTGAAGGTGGGCATCCGGGTCGGCAATTCGATAGCGGCCAGGTATTCCGCCACGTCGCGAATATCCTCGTCCGGCAATTCCCTTTCCTGGGTGTAGGGGAACATGGGGATGTTCACCCGGGTACGGGAACGAAAGCTCTTCAATTGATCCATGATGTAGCCGGCCCGCTGGCCCGCGATGCGCGGATACTCGCCCTTCTTGCCGCCTTGGCCGAACTCCCCGTGACAGGCCGCGCAGGTGCCGTTGATTTCCCTGCCTTTCTCGAGGTCCGCCGCGACCAGCGACCCGGTGGCCAGCACAAGGAGCAAGGGAAGAAAACGGAGGGCAGACATCGGCGAGCCTCGAAGGAAATCGATGCGGCGAATTGTCGCACGGGGGTTACGGGGAAAAATTGACGCATATCACCGATAATCCGGCCATGGTCGCCCCCCTCTCCCCCGACGCCGACACGCTCTCCGCCAGCCTGCGCCGCCTGTGTGCGGCCCGTTGGCTGGTGCTCGGCGTCATGGCCGTCCTGGTGGGGCTGACCGAACCCCTCCTGGGCGTTGCGCTGCCCCTGCTCCCCATGCTGCTCCTGATCGCCATCGCAGCGGCGCAGAACGGGCTCACCCTGGCCCGCCTTGGCCGCGGCGCTTGCGTCACGGCCAGCGAGTTCGCCCTGCAGCTCTGGCTGGATCTCGGCACCCTGGGCGCGCTCGTCTTCTTCAGCGGCGGCGCCACCAACCCCCTGGTTTCCCTGCTGCTGCCGCCGGTCGCCATCGCCGCCCTTGCCCTGCCGACCGCCTGGGTACTCGCCACCGGAGCCCTGGCCATCGCGCTCTATTCCCTGCTTATGGGAATCTACCTGCCCCTGCCCCTGGCCGACGGAGAAAGGGCGACCCGTCTGCACCTGGGGGGCATGTGGATCACCTTTGCCGTTTCGTCGGGGATGATCGCCTGGTTCGTGGTGCGCCTGAGCGCCCTGATCCGCCAGCGCGACGCCGCCCTTGGCGCCGCGCGGGAAGCAGCCCTACGCGACGAGCGGCTGGTCGCCCTGGGCACCCTCGCCGCCGGCGCGGCCCACGAGCTGGGCACACCCCTGGCCACCATGGCCGTCGTGACAGGGGAACTGGCCCGGGACCCCAAGCTGCCCGATGCCCTGCGCGATGACGTGACTCTCCTACGCCAGCAGATCGGCGTCTGCAAGGACATCATCACCGGGCTGTCGCGGCGTGCCGGCGCGGAAAGGCTGGATGCCGCCGCCCCGCGGCCGGTCGATCACTGGCTCGCCGGCATCATCGCCCGCTGGGAGGAATTGCGCCCCGACGCCCGCCACGTGCTCACCGCCAGCGGCCTCCGCCCTCCCCCCGCCATCGTCGCCGACCCCACCCTGGTCCAGGCGGTGATCAACCTCCTCAACAATGCGGCCACCGCCTCGCAGCAAGCGGTCGAAATCCTTGCCAAATGGGACGCCGAGAGGTTCGCCCTGGATGTGCGTGACCGCGGCCCCGGCTTCCCGCCGCAGGTGCTCGCACAAGGAGGCCATCAGGCCTTCCCCGGCCACGCCGGCGGCAGCGGCATCGGGCTCCTGCTGGCCCGCTCCGCCGTCGAGCGGCGGGGCGGAACCCTCGAGCTGAGCAATGACCCGGCCGGCGGGGCCATCGCCCACCTGGAACTTCCCCTGGCCCCGCCATGAATAACTCCATCCTCGTCATCGACGACGACGCCACCTTCAACAGCGTACTCGTCCGGGCCATGCAGCGTCGCGATCTCGGCGCCCGCGGCGCCACCACGCCGGAGGATGCCCTGGCCCAGGCCACGTCCGCGCCGCCAGAGCGGGTGGTCCTCGACCTCAACCTGGGCGGCAGTTCCGGCCTGGCCCTCATTCCGCAACTTCTTGCCCTCAACCCGGACTGCCGCATCGTGGTCCTGACCGGCTACGCCAGCATCGCCACAGCGGTGGACGCCATCAAGCTGGGGGCTGTGCAGTATCTGGCCAAGCCGGTGGAGCTGGAGGCGATCCTGGCGGCTTTTGCCGATGCCGAAGGGCCGGATACCGATTGCATTCCCTCCGACGAGCCCCTCTCGGTAGACCGACTGGAATGGGAGCACATCCAGCGCGTCCTGCACGAGAACGACGGCAACATTTCGGCCACGGCCCGCGCCCTGAAGATGCACCGGCGCACCTTGCAGCGCAAACTGGCCAAACGCCCCGTAAAACACTGACGCCCCGAAGGCAGCGGGGCCTGCCCCGCCCCTTTCGCGTCGGGCGATCAGTGATGGTGGCCGTGGTGATGCTCCTGGGCGGCTGCTCCAGGACGCACGACCTTGGCTTCGACGGTCTTGCTGCTGCCATCTTCGAAACCCAGGGTGAGCGGCACGCTGGCCCCTTCCTTGAGGGGCGCCTTGAGGTCGATGAGCATCACGTGCAGACCTCCAGGCTCCAGGCGAGCCTCACCCTTGGCGGGGATCTCGATGGCCTTGACCTGGCGCATGCGCATCACGCCGCCATCGTTGATGTGGTTGTGCAGTTCGGTGACCTTGGCGACGCCGTTGTCGACCTTGACCAGACGAGCCACCTTGCCGCCGGAATTTCTGAGGGCCATGAATGCGGCCGTCGCGGGCGCCCCCGGCGGTGCCATGCGGACGTAGGGGCCTTCGACCGAAACCTCGTCGGCCGAGCCGGCCCAGGCAGGGATGGCAGCGGCCAGGGCGGCCAACAGGCAAATATTCTTGAACATGACGTCTTCCTCTCGATCGGGATGGTGAAAATCAGGGCTTCAACAGGCGGCGGATTTCCGCGACGATCTGGTCGGGACCGGCGCCATGGGGCAAGCGCCCGGCGGGGTGGCCCTCCGGCGCGATCAGGTGCAATTCGGAACTGTGATCCACGGCGTAGCCGCCGCCGGCCGCCTCCGGTTGGCGGGCGTAATAGACGCCATAGCGGGTTGCCATCTCGGCGATCTCGGCTTCGGTGCCGGTAACGCCAAGGATGGCCGGATGGAAGAAGGCTGCGTACTCCTTGAGGTGACCCACCGTATCCCTGGCCGGGTCGACGGAAACGAATAGCACGCTGACCCGCGCCAATTCCTCGCGGCTGAGCCGTTCCAAGGCATCGGACACGGCCGCCAAGGCCGTGGGGCAGATATCGGGACAGTAGGTATAGCCGAAATAGATGAGGACAACCTTCCCGCGCTGGGCGGCGAGGGTCACTGGCCCGTCCGCGGAAGCCAGGGTGAAATCGCCTCCCGCCGGCTCCGGCGCCCGCGGCAACGCCCTGGGGGCCTGCTCCGGGTGCCAGAACAGCGCCAGGCCGACGACCGCTGCGAGAAGCAGCGCGGCAATGATTTGCAGGATGCGCAGGGGCACCCTCTACCTCGGCTGGGATCCAAAACGGAACGGTACGGCGATGCGCTCCCGCTCCGTTTCAAGCAGGACGGTGGCCTGCCAGTCCATGGTCCCCGTCACGCATACCGGCAGGGTCGCCTGGCCGGAAAAGTGCCCTTCTTCCCCTGCGATCAGGCGGGGTCGGTTGAGCCCCATGTTCATGGACACCCCGGCAAAATCGACCTCGGCGGCAGAGACTCTGCGGCCCTGAACGGCCACCTCGAGCCGCAGGGGTTTGACCATGGGAATGGGCCGCGGAACGAGGGAAAGCTCCACCCGCCCCCCACCGGGAAGCTCCGCAGAACAGGGCTTGCGGTGCAGATCGCAGGCGGGGTCCGGGGTCGCCGTGACGTCCGCCTTGGGCAACAGAAGCGGCGAGAGCTTGTAGCCGACCACGACGATCAGGGCCATGAGGAGCAGGCCAATCGCGTCGATCAGCATCTTCTTGTTCAAGACGAAACTCGCGCCAGTAGGGGAAATGGGAAGCGATTCTGCGGCAAGGACGCCGCGAAAACTTAATACGCGTCAATTTTTTCACAGCCTCTGCGGCATACAGTGTGCGGCAAATTGTCGCAGTGGGCCGTCAACGCTGCGCCGATGGAGGGAAGAAAGTCTACAAACCCTTGATTACATGGGAGATATCGAGATGAGAAAATTTGCAGTGAAATCCACCGCGCTGCTCGTCGCAGCCGGCCTGGGATTCGGCGCCGCCTCCGCGTGGTCCGCCGAGTCGCTGCAGGACGTGATGAAGCGTCGCAACCTGAGTCAGCAGGATCTGCTGGCCGCGGCCAAGACCTACGTTCCGACCGGCAAGCGCGACGAGTTCGTGGTCTTCAGTTCCGGCGGCCAGTCGGGCCAGGTCATCGTGTATGGCATTCCGTCCATGCGCATCCTGAAGTACCTCGCCGTCTTCACTCCGGAACCCTGGCAGGGCTATGGCTACGACGAGAACTCCAAGGCCGTTCTCGCTCAAGGCGCCATCGACGGCAAGCAGATCACCTGGGGCGATACGCACCATCCCGCCATCTCCGAAACCGACGGCAAGTACGACGGCCAGTTCCTGTTCATCAACGACAAGGCCAATCCCCGCCTCGCCGTCATCGACCTGCGTGACTTCGAAACCAAGCAGATCGTGGTCAACCCGATCTACAAGTCCGAGCACGGCGGCGCCTTCGTCACCCCGAACAGTGACTACGTGATCGAAGCCGCCCAGTACCCCGCCCCGCTGGAGAACAAGAAGTTCTACCCGCTGGAGGATATGAACGAGAAGTACCGCGGCGGCGTGACCTACTGGAAGTTCGACCGCAAGGAAGGCCGGATTGATCCGAAGCAGTCCTTCTCCCTCGAGTTGCCCCCCTACTGGCAGGATCTGTCCGACGCCGGCAAGGGCCCCTCTGACGGCTGGTCCTTCACCAACTCCTTCTGTTCCGAGCGCTACGTCGGCGGCATCGAAAAGGGCCGTCCCCCGTACGAAGCCGGTTGCTCCGCCAAGGACACCGATTACCTGCACGTGATCAACTGGAAGAAGGCCGCCGAACTGGTCGCCGCCGGCAAGGCCAAGACCATCAACGGCCACAAGGTGCTGCCCCTGGAGGTGACCACCAAGGAAGGCGTGCTCTTCCTGGTTCCCGAGCCCAAGTCGCCCCACGGCGTGGACGTGACTCCGGACGGCAAGTTCATCATTGTCTCCGGCAAGCTGGACACCCACACCTCGGTGTATAGCTTCGAGAAGCTCCAGGCCGCCATCAAGGCCAGCAAGTTCGAGTCCAAGGATCCGTACGGCGTGCCCGTCATCGGCCTCCAGGACGCCCTCGACAAGCAGGTGCAACTCGGCCTCGGCCCCCTGCACACCCAGTACGACTCCAAGCCCTGTATCGCCTACACCTCCCTGTACGTCGATAGTCAGGTCGCCAAGTGGAACTACTGCGAAGGCAAGGTGGTGGACAAGATCTCCGTCCATTACAACATCGGTCACCTGATGGCCATGGAAGGCGACTCCGCCGATCCCAAGGGCCGCTACCTGGTTGCGCTGAACAAGCTGGCCATCGACCGCTTCGTGCCCGTCGGCCCGCTGCACCCGCAGAACCACCAGCTCATCGACATTTCGAACGACAAGATGCAACTGTTGTACGACATGCCGCTGCCGCTGGGCGAGCCGCACTACGCCGTCTCCATTTCCGCCGACAAGCTGAAGCCGGGCGTCCGCTACAAGGTGGGCACCGACTCCCGCACCGACAAGCCGCACCCGGGCGCCGTCCGGGCCGGCGAGGAAAAGACGGTCAAGAAGGGCAACAAGATCGAGGTCTTCGGTACCCTGATCCGTTCGCACATCACGCCTGAAACCATCGAGGCGGACGTGGGCGACGAGGTCACCATCCACCTGACCAACCTCGAGCGGGCCCAGGACGAGACCCACGGCTTCACCGTCTCCACCTACAACGTCCATGGCTCGATCGAACCGGGCAAGACCATCACCGTCAAGTTCAAGGCCGACAAGGAAGGCGTGTATCCGTACTACTGCACGGAATTCTGTTCCGCCCTGCACCTTGAAATGATGGGCTACCTGCTGGTCAAGCCGAAGGGCTGGAAGCCGACCAAGACCGAAATGGCCAAGCAGGGCTATACCGAAGGGGACTACAAGACCACGCTGAAGAAGGTTGCCGATACGCAAGCCGTCATCGACTCCGTCGTCGGTTACATCACCAGCGTGAACTTCAAGGACTTCCCGGACGTGGTCGCCATGGTCGAGGACGCCACCGATCAGTTGAACAAGATCAAGGGCGCCAAGGAGAAGCACGAGGCCGCTGCCGCCAAGAAGGATTGGGAACAGGCCAACCTCTGGGCCGAGCAAGTCTGGCAATACCAGGTCAAGGCGGCCGACCTCGGCCTGCGCGCCAAGACCTACCTGGAGCAGAACGGCGCCAAGAAGGTCAAGTGAGCCGTACGACTTGATCTGACTTAAGGCAATCATCGGGGAGCGGAGTCAATCTGCTCCCCGTTTTACATTCCGGAGGAAAAAACCATGAAATATGTAATGACTTTCGCTGCCGCCCTGCTGGCCACCGGTCCCGTATTGGCCGCCGACGGCGCCGCCCTGTACAAGGAAAAGACCTGCACCGCCTGCCACGGTGCCGACGGCAAGAAAACCCTGATGCCCGACTATCCCAAGATTGCCGGCCAGAATGCCAAGTACATCGAGCGCCAGATGCTCGACATCAAGAGCGGTGCCCGGGCCAACGGCAACAGCGCCGCCATGAAGGGGGTCATGGAAATCGTGACCGAAGCCGATATCAAGGCCCTGGCCGCCTACATTGCCAACATGAAATGATTGGAGCATGGGGGATGGACGATAGTCCTCTCCCATGACGCAAATCAAGGACCGCTGATATAGCGCGGCGGGACAATCCGCTGCCCACACCGAATAAGGATCATTGTCATGAAAGCACCCCTGCTCCTCGTTTCCCTGCTCTGCGCCGGCCTTGCCTTTGCCGGGCCCCCGGCTCCCAAGCAAGAGGGTATTGAAGGCAAGGACTACAAGTGGAACGCCCAGGGCGGTGAAAAGTCTGACGCCCTGACCAAGAAGGGCGACAAGAAGGCCGGCCAGGAAGCCTACGAAGTCTGCGGCGCCTGCCACCTGCCCTCCGGCGCCGGCCGTCCCGACGGCACCTTCCCGCAGCTCGCCGGCCAGCACACCACGGTGCTGATCAAGCAGATGGCCGACATCCGCGCCGGCCTGCGCGATAATCCGACCATGTATCCCTTCGCCGCCACCCTGGTGGACCCGCAGGAGCTGGCCGATGTGGCCGCCTACATCGAGGGCCTGTGCATCCCCGTGGAACACGGCAAGTACGAGGGTGCCGACGCCGCCATCAAGGTCAGCCAGGGCAAGGAACTCTACGAGAAGCAGTGCCTGGAGTGCCACGGCAAGAACGGCGAAGGCAACAAGGAGAAGTTCTACCCGGTCATCGCGGGCCAGCACTACAAGTACCTGCTGCGCCAGATGACCGAAATCCGTGACGGTCACCGCCGCAATGCCAACCCGGACATGGTCAAGGTCATCAAGCCCTACACCAACGACCAACTGGTGGCCATTTCTGCCTACCAGTCCAGCCTGACCATGCCGGGCTCCATGTGCAAGGCCAAGGCCGGCGCCCCGGCCAAGAAGAAGTAAAATCCACCGAACGAAAGGCCGGCCTGGCGGGGCCGGCCGCCTGCCACGAACGGCGCCGCAGAGCGCCGTCGCCCGTTCGCAGTCACCCAGAGAACCGAAATGTCTGATTCAAAGAAGCAGAACACCCTGGTCGGGGGCCTCGCCCTCGTCGCCCTCGTCGCCCTGGTCGCCGCCTATTTCGCCCCCATCTGGTGGGTCTCCCTCACCGCCCCCAATTACCCCAAGGACGCCTTTCCCGACGGCATCCGCATCCACTTCCATTTCGACGGCGTCTATAACGGCTGCACCGTCGCCGGCAAGGGCAGCCGCATGGCCAACGAGATCATCGAGAAGGATCTCGGCCACGACGACGAACGCTACAACCCCATCACCGACGCCAAGAAGGACGTCAACAAGGGGGCCGAGGGTCTCGACTGCGTTCACGAGATGAACACCATCAACCACTACGTGGGCATGTTCCCCATCGCCACCGGCGCCCCGGTGGAAAAGCCCCTGGCCAAATTCTTCTTCGGTTTCTTCGCTGTGATGATCCTGGCCTTCGCCCTGCCGCGCAAGAAACCCCGTGTCGCCCTACTGGCAGCCGGATTCACCGCCGTTGCCGCCTGGATGATCGTGGACCAGTACGTCCTCGGCCATCTCGAGTCCCATGTCCAGGCCTACATGAACGAGGCCGGAGCCTTCTTCAAGGAACCGGAAAAAATCAAGATTTGGGGCGACAACGTGCGCAGCATTTCCCACCTCGTGATTGCAGGCATCCTCGTCGCCATGATCGTCGTGCTTGCGGGTGTCGCCAAGTTCCGCCCCTTCCAATTGCTCCTGGCCCTGGTGCCCGCCCTGCTGCCGGTATTCTTCGTCATCACCTATTCCGCCTGGCTGTGGTTCTTCGGCCACAACCTCCATCCCTGGGGCGCCTTCACGGTGAAGCCCTTCATGCCCACCGTGTTCGGCGAGGGCAAGGTGGCCCAGTTCTCCACTTACTCCTACCCCTACTGGGGCTACGGGCTGCTGGTCCTGATCTTCGCCTGCCTCATGCTTGCACTGCTCATTCGCCGCAAGCAGTTGCGCGAAGGCACTGCCGAGTAGGCACCATGGGCCGCTTCCCGCGCGCCTTTCTCGCCCTCCTGGGGTTTGCGGTCGGGCTCGGCGCGGTGGGGCTGGCGACCTCCCAATCCCTGGAAGGCATGGGCAAGCCCAATCTGGCGGCCAACTGGGGATCGTCCAGCGAGAAGGCTCGCCGCCCGGCCGCCCCGCACCGAACCGACATCCCCTGGCTGCAGATCCTGGTGGACCAGGCGCCAGCGGGTTCAGTCCTCAAGCTCCCCCCGGGCACCTACGCCGGACCGGTGCTGGTGGATAAGCCGCTCACCTTGGACGGCGGTGGACAGGTCACGGTGGACGGGGGCGGCAAGGGCACGGTCTTCGTCATCGACGCCGAGGGCGTCACCCTCAGGAACCTGCGCCTGACCGCCTCCGGCGACTCCCACGACAGCGACGACACCTGTCTCAACGTGCGGGGCAAGCATCACCTGATCGAGCAGGTGCGCATCGACGATTGCCTCTTCGGCATCGACCTCAAGCAGGCGGACTACAACACCATCCGCGAAAACCACATCCGCTCCAAGGCCAAGGAACTCGGCGTGCGGGGTGACGGCCTGCGCCTGTGGTACAGCCATCACAACCTGATCGAAAAGAACGAAGTGGTCGACTCCCGCGACATGGTGGCCTGGTATTCCAACCACAACATCTACCGCGGCAATATCGGCAAGCGCAGCCGCTATTCCATCCACTTCATGTTCGCCAAGGACAGTGTGGTCGAAGGCAATTCCTTCTACGACAACGCGGTCGGCATCTATCTCATGTACACCGAGCGGATTCATATCCGCAACAACCTCATCTCCCACGCCACCGGAGCCGCCGGCATGGCCCTCGGCTTCAAGGAATCGAGCGATTCCGACGTGGAAAACAACGAAGTCATCTACTGCGCCGTCGGCGTCGGCTCCGACCTTTCTCCCTTCGAACCCGACACCACCATCCGCTTCAAGGGCAACCGTTTTGCCTTCAACGGGGTCGCCGTACGCTTCACCAGCGAGCTGGGGGGCAATGTCCTGCACGACAACGTCTTCGAGGGCAACCTGACCGACGTGGTGCAGATGGGCCGCGACGTGGCGGGCAAGAATGAATGGAAGGGCAATTACTTCGCCGACTACCAGGGCTTCGACCGCAACGGCGACGGCATCGGCGATACCCCCTACGAGTTGTACGCCTACGCCGACCAGATCTGGATCGAGACGCCGCCGGCGCAGTTCTTCAAGACCGCGCCGGTCCTCGAACTCCTCGACTTCCTCGAACGCCTGGCCCCCTTTTCCTCCCCGGAGCTGCAACTGCGGGATACGGCGCCGCGTTTCGTCAAGCCCGGGAGGCCCTCATGAGCGACCAACGTCCGCCGGCCCCGCCGCCAAGCCCGCCCCTGTCCAAGGCCAAGCGCCAGACCAATCGCCGGCGCTTCATCCGTACCGCCCTGCTCACCGGCGGTGTCCTGGGCGCCGCGCTTTCCGGCTTTCTGCCCCAGATATACGCCCTGAAGAAGCGCCTGCGTCCCCCCGGTGCCCTGGACGAAAGGGACTTCCTGGCCAGTTGCATCAAGTGTGGCCAATGCGTCCAGGTCTGTCCGGTGCAGGCCATCAAGCTTGCCGACCTGGTGGACGGCATGGGCGTAGGGGTGCCCTACATCGAAGCTCGCGAACAGGCCTGCGATTTTTCCTGCGACGCGGTGCAGTGCATTCTGGCCTGCCCCACCGGATCGCTCACCTACATCAAGCCCGATTTCCTGCCCGTCCGCGCGGGAGCCGCCCTAGCCGCCAAACCCATACTCCTGGCCAAGGAAAAAGACGCCGAGCCGACCCTCAACTTGAAGGAGCGCATCGGCGTCGCCCGCCTCACGCGCCCCGAAGCCTGCCTTGCCGTCCAGGGCAAGGGCTTCAAGGGACAGTCCCGCGGCGCTGACTTCCAGGGGCGCATGCGGCACATGGCGGTGGACCGCTGGAAGCCGATCAAGGTCGCCGACCATCCCTACGACGTGGCGGAATGCGACCTATGCGCCCGGGAGTGCCCCGTCAAGGGTGCCATCTCCATCGAGACTGTCTTCGCCCCCGACGGTCGCAAACGCAAGTCCCCCGTCGTCCATGAACCCTGCGTCGGCTGCGGCGTGTGCGAAATGATCTGCCCGGTGGAACCCACCTGCATCACCATCGAAGCCCGCGAGGTCTGGAAAGCATGAGCGACGACGTCCTGAAGAAGCGCTTCTTCCAGCAAATCAAGGTCATGTTCGGCTGGGAACCGGGCAAGCCGACCCAGATCAGCGACGCGGCCAAGCAGGTCCATGAACTCAAGCGCCTGACCAACAAGCAGGACCTCCTGGCAGTCAAGGCCCACATGCGCGCCCACGAGGTCAAATCCACCAAATGGCGCAATCGCCGCTGGGCGACCCTGATTTTCGCCAACCTGCTCTTCGTGCTTTCCTACTGGCTCGACATCCAGGTGCTGGAAGGCTCCCTTACCGCCTCGCGCTTCGTCGGCTTCCACCTCATCGACCTCAATTCCGCCCTGCAGGTGATGCTGGCCCACAAGCACATCATCACCAACTTGCTCATCGGCACCGGCACCGTGCTCCTCCTGTGGATCCTGTTCGGCGGACGGACCTTCTGCTCCTGGATATGCCCCTACCATCTGGTGGCCGAATGGGCCGAGAAAATCCACCTCAAACTGGCGGAAAAGAGGCTGGTCAGCGACCAGAGCATAGACCGCCGCCTGCGCACCGTCTTCTGGATCCTCTTCGCCCTCCTGGCCCTGGCCACCGGCTACACCGTCTTCGAGGCCATCTCCCCCACCGGCATCCTCTCCCGTGCCCTGATCTATGGCCCCGGCCTGGCGTTGCTCTGGGTACTGGCCCTGCTCGTCTTCGAGATCTTTTTCTCCCGCCGCGCGTGGTGCCGCTACGCCTGTCCCATCGGGCTCACCTATGGGGTGGTGGGCATCCTTTCGCCCCTGCGCGTCCGCTACACCCTGGAAGGCTGCTTTCACGAAGGCGACTGCCGCAAGGTCTGTCTGGTGCCCCATGTGCTGGATACCGTGATCAAGGGCCGCGCCGTCGCCCCGCAAGTGCCCATCGGGCCTGACTGCACCCGTTGCGGCCTGTGCGTGGACGCCTGCCCGACGGGCTCCCTCAAGTTCGAGGTCAAGGGGCTCTCCAAGCTCCTGTGAGCTACGGGGGGAGAACGGAGCGGGAAGCGGACGGCAGCGTGACCCGGGTCAGTCGCGAGACATGGTCCTCCAGGGTTCCCCCAGGGAACTTCTCTCCGCACCGACGGTGTGGCGTCTGCTGCTGAGCGTCGGCATCCTGCTTGCCAATCTCACCCTTGCCAACACCTCGCCGTCTTCGTGCTTTGGGCTGCCTATCGCTCTCCGCTCGCTCAGCACGTAGGCCATTGACCGATCCACAGTTCGTCCCGACGCCAACAGGCTGCTGACCGGGTTTCGCGGGCTTGCCGCCGAGCCCTCGGCTTTCAGGATCGGCGCCGGAACGGCCATGGCACCCTCTATTCCTCGCGGCTACCGCGCTTTCACGCTGGATTAAGCGCGCCTTAATCGCCGGGCACGTAGAATGGCGCCCTCCGTCCCCGCCGCTTACCCCTCAGGAGTCTCTTTCATGTCCCAACCCGCCCGGGCTGTCAGCCTGCGCACATACTTCGCCCTTGCCTACGGGGCGATCTTTATTGCCCTGGCGTGCTTCTGGCCCTTTGTCGAAGTCGCCGACGGCATGGGGTGGGTCTTCATCTTGGCAGCCACCGCAGGCTACGCCGGCTTTTACCTCCTCCCTGCGATCCTGGTTTGCCTGCTCCTCGAGCGCTTGCTACCGGCACGCGCCCAGGCTCCGCGCTGGCGCAATGCCGTCCTGCAGACGGCGGCCACCGTCATCACCGCAGCGGTATTGCTGATCCTGTACGCCGACTATCGCCTCTATGAGCTGTACCAGTTCCATATCAACAAGTTCGTCATCAATCTCGTCTCCACCCCGGGCGGAATCGCCGCCCTGGGCGCCACGTCGGCCACCGAGCGCAGCGTGGCGATCCAGGTGGCCCTGCTGCTGGCGGCAAGTGCGGGACTCCTGGCCCTGGCGCGCAAACTTCCCGGCTTCAGGGATCATCTGACCCGACGGCGACTGGCTGTTGCGTTTTCTGCGCTGACCTTGATCTTCATCGGTCAGGAACTCGCCTTTGCCCACGGAAAATACGCCGGGGACGACAAGCTGCTGGAAGTAGCCGATGCGACGCCTTTCCGAATTCCACTCAAGCTCAGTTCGCTGTTCAAGGCACTGGGCATCAAGCACACCGCCCGATCCGAACTGCGTCTGGCCGGCGGCACGGTGCGCTACCCGGTGGCCCCCCTCCAGCAGGACAAGGCCGCCCCGTCTCCCAATGTCATCATGCTGGTGGCGGAGTCCTTCCGCTGGGATCTGCTCGATCCCGAAATCACCCCCAATCTCTGGCGCTTCTCCCAAGGGGCTACGCGCTTTGAGCGGCATTACAGCGGCGGCAACCGGACCCGCATGGGCCTGTTCTCGCTCTTCTACGGCATTTACGCCCCCTATTGGTACAGCTTCGAGAAGCAAAGGGTTGCCCCGGTTCTCATGGACACGCTGCGCAGCCGGAACTACCAGTTCGCCATTCACACCAGCCAGAGCTTCGATTACCCGGAGTTGCGTCACACGACCTTCACCCAGGTTCCCGAGGAGTATTTGCAGGAAATCAAGACGGGCGAGCCGTGGCAACGCGACATCCAGAACATCAGCGACATCATCGCCAAGATCGAGAAGCGCGACACCAAGCGTCCCTTCTACAGCTTCATGTTCTTCGAATCGACCCACGCGCCCTACAGTTTCCCGGCCCAGGACGCACTGCGCCGCGAATACGTGACCGAATTGGATTACATCAAGCTCAACCTGCGGGAGAACATCGGCGGCATGCACGCCCGCTACGTCAACGCCGCGCACCACATCGACCGGGAAGTCGCACGCCTGCTCGCTGCGCTCAAGGAACAAGGCATGCTGGACAACACCATCGTGCTCTTCACCGGCGACCACGGCGAGGAGTTCCTGGAGAAGGGCCACTGGGGCCACGGCCACGGCACCACCTTCACCGAGGAGCAAATCCGCGTGCCGTTCATCTTGTCCATCCCGGGCCAGGCCCCGGCCGTCGTCTCCCATCGGACGTCCCATCTGCAGGTGGCGCCTACCCTGATGCGCGCCCTCGGGGTCACCAATCCCCCCTCGGACTACAGCTCTGCGGTGCCCCTGGACCAGACGCTGCCTTACTTCGTCCTCGGTGAATACGACCTCATGGGAGTCATGGACGAAGAGTACAAGATCAGTTTCCCCTACACCGGCAGTTTCCTCTTTCGTTACACGGTGCAGGACATGAACGATCACCCGGTTGCCGTCGACGAGCGGAAACGGGCCCTGGCCAAGCGTGACGCACTGCTCAAGGCGGTGGCCGCCGAAAGCCGGCGCTTCGTGGGCGGCGGCTGAGTCCGCCCATCCGGACCGTGGCGGGCTGGTGCGACGGTCCGCAAGGGCGCTTCAAACCATGCACTGAAGCATTCGGATTTTGATGGATGTTCAACGCCCGGCTTTCGCCGCCCCCTATAATCCGGGCCATGATTCGTCTCCAGAATGTCGCCAAAACCTTCCGCCGGGCCCGGGTCCTCGACGGCATCAGCCTCGACATCGGCCTCGGTGAGCGGGTGGCCCTCATCGGTTCCAACGGGGCCGGCAAGACCACCCTGATTCGTTGCCTCCTGGGGGAATACACCCACGACGGCGAGGTTTCCATTGCCGATCGGGATCCGCGCAGCCATCGCACCACGGTTCTGGGAAACATCGGCTTCGTGCCCCAGTTGCCGCCGCCCCTCAAGATGCCCGTGGGACAGTTGATCGAATTCTCCGCCTCCCTGTGCGGCACCGATCCCCGGCGCATCCACGCCATCGCCAAACGCCTGGGGCTGGACGTGGAGGCGGTCCTCGGCCGCCAGTTCGTCCGTCTTTCCGGCGGCATGAAGCAGAAGTTGCTCATCGCCATCGCCCTGGGCCGGGACGCCAAGGTGCTCATCATGGACGAACCCGCCGCCAACCTGGATCCGGAAGCGCGCAAGATCTTCTTCGAGCTGCTGGCCGAGCGCCAGGACGACACCACCATGATCATTTCCAGCCACCGCCTGAACGAGGTGTCGACTCTGGTGAACCGGGTCATCGAGCTGGACATGGGCAAGGTCGTTCTCGACGACCGGGTGGCGGACGACGTCTCCCTGGCCGGCGTGCTGACCTGCCGCATCGTCGTCAAGCGCGCCGAACCGGCCTTCGCCAAGGCCTTGGGTGCGTGGAATTTCGCCGACCGGGGCGGCGGCCTGGTCTGGGAGGGCACCGTCTCCGGGCCGGACCGCCTGCGCTTTCACGGCATGGTTTCCCGTTACGTCGCGCTCATCAGCGACATTTCCCTCGCCGAAACCGCTTGACGTCACGCCCCATGGTCGATCGCACCCGCCGTCTCCTGCTCCGCCGAAGCGCGGCAGGCGCACTGGTGGCTCCGCTTGCCGGCTTCCTCGCCGCCTGCGGCGGCAAATCCGGCTGGCCGGAGGGCATGGTCGAGATCAAGTGGGACCGCGATGTCTGTGCCCGCTGCAGCATGGTCATTTCCGACCGGCGCTTCGCGGCCCAGATACGCGGCGGCCCGCACAACGAGGCCTTCAAGTTCGACGACGTCGGCTGCCTCGCCTTCTGGCTGCGGGACAAAGCCAGGGAACTGCCCTGGCTGGCGGAAGCAGCGACCCGCCTGTGGGTCGCCGACCACGGCAGCAAGCCCGAGGCCCTGGCCTGGCTGGACGCCCGCCAGGCGCACTACCTGGGCGGCAAGCACTCTCCCATGGGCTACGGCTACGCGGCCTATTCGCTGCCCCAGGCGGGCAGCCTCGATTTCGACGCCCTGCGCGAGCAGGTCGTCCTGAAGGGCAAATGACATGAAACAACTCTGGCTCACCGCCCGGCTCGACTTGGTCGAGTCCCTGCGCGCCCGCTGGTTCCAGATCTACACGCTGGTCTTCGGCGGTATCGTCGCCCTGCTCTTCGTCTTCGGCCTCACCGAATCCCGGGTGCTCGGCTTCATCGGGCTCTCCCGCCTGCTGGTCACCTACATCCAGCTCACCATGGCCATCCTGCCCATCTTCGTCCTCATCACCACGGTGCGCTCGGTGGCCGGGGACCGGGAAGCGGGCGTCTTCGAATACCTGCTCTCCCTGCCGGTCTCCCTGGGGGCCTGGTTCTGGGGCAAGATCCTCGGCCGCTACGTCGCCGTCTTCGCGCCGGTCTTCCTCGCCATGCTGGCCGCCGTCGCCTGGGCCACCCTGCGGGAGATCGAAGTGCCCTGGGGCATGTTCGGCTACTACACCGCCCTCCTCGCCGCCATGGCCGCGTGTTTCCTCGGTATCGGCATGCTGCTCTCTTCTCTCGCCCGCAGCACCGACATGGCCCAGGGCGCGGCCTTCCTGGTCTGGCTGGTGTTCCTGCTCTTCCTCGACCTCATCCTCCTGGGGGTGATGATCCAGGGCAAGGTGAGCCCCGATGTGGCCGTCCTGGTGGCCCTGGCCAACCCGCTGCAGGTCTTCCGCACCGCCGCGCTGGCCCTCTTCGACCCCCAGCTCATCGTCCTCGGCCCCTCGGCCTACATCATCCTCGACAACTTCGGCGTGGCCGGCTACAAGGTCTTCGCCCTGGCCTACCCCACCCTGCTGGGACTGGCCTCGGCCGCCCTGGGTTATTTCATCTTCCGCCGCGGCGACCTGCCCTGATGCGCGTTCTCCTCCTGCTGTTCTGGCTCGTGCCCAGCCTCGCCCTCGCGGCGGACGAAGCCCTGCCCCCCACCGCGCCCCTCTTCGCGGCCACCCTGTGGGATACCGAAGACAAGCCCGTGGCCCTGGAGCGCTACCGCGGCCGGCCCCTCATCGTCAATTTCTGGGCGCGCTGGTGCGGTCCCTGCCGCCAGGAAATCCCGGAACTCGTCCACCTGCGGGCCGCCTACCGGGGACGCATCGAGGTTCTCGGCATCGGCCTGGAAGACAAGGCGGAAGCGGTCAAGGAATTCGCCAAGGCCTACGACATGGATTACCCGGTCTTCCTGGCCAAGGACAAGGCCCTGCCCCTGATGCAGGCCCTGGGCAACACCCGGGGCGCCCTGCCTTACACCGTCGTCATCGACGCCGAGGGCCGCATGCTGTCGAAGAAACTCGGCGTCCTCAAAAAGCCCGACCTGGACGCCGCCGCGGCCGCCCTGCTGGCGAAATAGCCCCTCTTGTACCGCTTACCGGGGAGTCGGCGGGCCTTCCTGGAAGTCAGTCACACCGGAGGTGGGGATGTCGAGGCGCGCATCCACGCCCTGACCCCACGAGCCGAGCGTCCCTGACCCTACGGGACTGACTGTTTCAGCCGGAGCCCAAGCTACCCCCCGGAGAGGAGCCCCCCAGGCTCCCGAGGTGCGCCGGGAAGACCCCGCAGGGTGCCCCCGATCCAGGAGCGGCTTCAGGCTATTTTTCCCGGCCACCGAGAGGAAACCCAGGGCCTGTTCACAATCAACCCAAAAATCTTGACATGCCATATGCACACGCGCCTGAATTATTCGTTCACTGTCAATGACAGGCAAAAAGTCACCAGTGGAAAGGCGACCCCGGGTCGGCACCGGGCTTCCGGGCTCAAGGGCTTCGACTGTCACTCCATCCCCTATCGCTTATTTTGTTGGGCCGCCACCCAGTTCCCCTCAGCTTTCATCTGGAGTGACCATGCGCATGGGACGCGTGCCGATCTTCGCCCCGGTGACCTCATCCACCGCCACTGCCTTGATTTCTGTTCCGGTTTCAGCGTCGAAGAAACGGACCAATTTGCCGGCCCCCCGGTATTGGCGCCCCCAGGCGCCGATCATGAAAAGCACCGGCAGAAAATCCCGGCCGGCCGCAGTCAACAGATACTCCTCGCGCGGCGGATGCTCCGAATAAGGCCGTTTCTCCAGTAACCCCTCCTCGGTCAGCGTCGCCAGCCGACGGGTCAGCATCGTCGGCGCGATGCCCAGATTTTTCCGGAATTGGTCGAAGCGAGTGAGGCCGGCATGGGCGTCCCGCAGGATCAACAGGCTCCAGGCATCCCCTGCAAAACTCAGGCTGCGCGCGATCGGGCACGGCTGATTGCCATTATTTTCGTCGTTCATACTGTTTTGGTAGTGACTTGCTTTCAAATTGGTAGTATTGTTAATTTCAATTTGATAGTAACAGCTCGGCGACCAGCAAGCCACCCCGCACGGAGAATTCATCGATGAGCCATGTGACATGGAAAAACGCCCCGACCCGCACGATAGCCGTGGGCGGGGTACCTTTCGCCTACCGGGAACTCGGCCCCGATTCCGGCGTGCCGGTCGTCTTCCTGCACCACCTGATGGCCGTGCTCGATGACTGGGATCCGCGGGTGATTGACGGCATTGCCGCCCAACGTCGGGTTATCGCGTTCGACAATCGCGGGGTCGGGGCCTCGGGCGGATCGGTCCCGCCCACCATCGAGGCAATGGGGCAGGATGCCATCGCCTTCATTCGGACCTTGGGATTCAAGCAGGTCGATCTTCTCGGCTTCTCGTTGGGCGGCGGCGTCGCGCAAATGGTTGCCTTGCAGGCCCCCGACCTGGTGCGTCGGATGATCCTGGCTGGCACGGGCCCTCGGGGTGGCGGCGGGATCGACGAGATCAACAGAGTCGCAGCCCTTGCTTACCTCAAGGCCGCGCTGACGTGGAGTGATGCGAGGAATTTCCTGTTCTTTCCCCGTACCGCGCAGGGCAAGCGCGCCGCGGGAGACTACTTTTCCCGGCTGCAAGAGCGCACCGAGGACCGCGACAAGCCTATTTCCCTGCAAGCACGACGTGCTCAGTTGCAGGCCATCAAAACGGCGGGGCTAAGCACGCCCGACGATCTTTCGGTCATCAAGCAAGCCGTTTTCGTCGCCAATGGCGACCACGACCTGATGGTGGCCAGCAGTCTTTCGGCCGACATGGCTCGCCGTCTACCGAATGCCAAGCTGACGATCTATCCGGATTCCGGACACGGCGGCGTCTTTCAGCACCATCGGGCCTTTGTGCCGGCGGTGCTGGACTTCCTCGCTGACTGATCAGATGAAAACGAAAGACCAACGATGAAAACCCAAACCATGAAAGCCCTCACCTTCAAACGCTATGGCAAGTCGCCCGACATTGCCTTCGCCGATGTGCCGCGCCCCACGCTGAAGGCTGACGAATTGCTCGTGCAGGTCCACGCGGCGAGCGTGAATCCGGTCGACAACATGATCCTGACGGGAATCTTCAAACCGGTCCTGCATTTCCAGCTGCCGGCCACGCTGGGCAGCGATCTGGCCGGTGTGGTGACCGAGGTGGGCAGCGGCGTGACCCGTTTCAAGCCGGGCGATGCCATTTTCGCCAATATCTTCGATCTCGGTACCGGCGCCCTCGCCGAGTTCGCGGTGGTACCCGAGCGTTTTGCCGCACTGAAACCAAGCAATCTCGATTTCGTGCAGGCGGCATCGATCCCGATGGTCGGACTCACCTCCTGGCAAGCGCTGAAGGAGCGCGCCAATCTTCAGGCAGGGCAAAAGGTGTTCATCCCGGCTGGCTCCGGCGGTATTGGCACGTTTGCGATCCAGTTGGCAAAACACCTGGGCGCCAAGGTGGGAACGACCACCAGCACGGGCAACGTCGAACTGGTGCGCAGCCTCGGCGCCGATGAAGTTGTCGACTACAAGAAACAGGAATTCGAGAATGTGCTGCGCGGCTACGACGCGGTGCTCGGCACCGTCAGGGGTGATGCGGTTGAGAAATCCCTCTCCATTCTCAAGCCAGGGGGCGTGGTCGTTTCTCTGGTCGGGCCTCTGGACGCGGCATTCGCCCGGGCTCGCCGGCTCAATTTCGTCCTGACCTTCGTGTTCGGATTGATGAGCTGCAAGATCATGCGTCTGGCGAAAAAGCGGGACGTAACGTACTCATTTCTCTTTGCGCGCCCCGATGGCGCTCAACTTGATGAAATCGCCAAACTGCTTGAGACAGAGCGCCTCCAGCCGGTGATCGACAAGGTGTTTCCTTTCGCGCAGGCCAAGGAAGCACTGGATTACCTTGCCCAGGGGCGATCCCGGGGCAAGGTCGTGGTCAAGCTGTGACGCCCCCGTGTTTGCCCCCCACCAGAACGATCCAGCTACCAACAGGAAAGTACGCCCGCGCATCAGGCGCGCAAAGCGTGGTTCAGGAAAAGAGGCCGGACCGAGGAACCACAGAATGGCCCTGCTTCTCGTGGGGTAGCCGAGTTTGGTGCATCCCGGGGTTCCGCCCCGAGGGCGGGTAACTGTTTCGCTGCGCGGAAGCTGCGCTTTTTTGCTCGCCAAGAAAATCTGGCCTGTAGGGCCAGATTTCTATAAAGAGTCACCCAAGAGAAGGCGACCCCAGGGTCAACGCCGGGCTTTGCCCGGTTCCTTGCGCCACCCGGGCTTCCGGGCGGGTCGCTGAGTTCGCCTGCGGCTCAGACACCCCGACCCGAAGGCCCCCGGACAGCCCGGCGTCGCTCAGCGTCTTCCATGGGGGAAGAGTCTCCTGCACCAAGTGCTTGAGGGGCTGCCTCAGGCCCGAGAGTGGGGGAAGCGCGACTGCTCGGTTCAGCGCTCCCCCAGCGCGGCAATGGACTCTCCCAACCGGGATGTTCTGGATCGTCGCTCGCGGGGGTCCGCCGTATCTCCGCATCCCGGATTGGTGCGTGCAGGGCGGCCGCAAACAAGCCTATCGCAACGCTCAGTTGCCACATGAAGTCGTAGGAGCGGGTGAGGTCGAAGACGTAGCCACCCAGCCAGACGCCGAGAAACGAGCCCAACTGGTGGCCGAAGAAGACGAAACCGAACAGCGTGGTGAGATAGCGCAGGCCGAAAATCTGCGCCAGCAGGCCGTTGGTGAGGGGCACCGTACCCAGCCAGAACAGCCCCATGACGACGCTGAAGGCATACAGGGAGACCGGGCTCAGGGGCAGCAGGGTGAAGGCGGCGATGGCGCCGGAGCGGATGACATAGATTACGACCAGCAGCGCCTTGCGTCTCAAAAGGCCACCGAGCAGGCCACAGACGTAGGTGCCGCCGATATTGGCGAGGGCGATCAGGGCGAGTCCGGTCACCGCCACATTGGCCGTCATGCCCTGGTCGCGCAGGTAGGACGGCAGGTGATTGGCGAGGAAGGCCAGGTGGAAGCCGCAGGCGAAGAAACCCAGCAGCAGGAGCCAGAAGCCGGAGTGCCCGAAGGCCTCGGCCAGGGCGTCACCCAGGCTCTGCCGGGCCCCGCAGTCGGCGCCGGGGGCATCGTCCAGGTGCAGGGCCACCGGAAGCAGGGCCAGGCAGGCGACCGCGAGCGCCACGAGGGCGCCGCTCCAGTCGAGGCTCTGGATCAGGGCCTGGGTGGCCGGCACCAGCAGGAACTGCCCCAGCCCCCCGGCGGCGCCGGCCAGCCCGAGGGCCCAGCCGCGGCGATCGGGCGCCACCAGGCGGCTCAAGGCGCCGTAGATGACGCCGAAAGTGGTGCAAGCGAGGGCCAGACCCACGGCCAGGCCGGCCGCCAGGGTGAAGGCCAGGGGCGTGGCGGCCCAGGCCATGCCGGCGAGGCCGCCGCCGTAACAGACCAGCCCGGCCAGGACGATGCGCCGGGCGCCGTAGCGGTCTGCCACCATGCCGACCAAGGGCTGGGCCAGGCCCCACACGCCGTTTTGCAGGGCAATGGCGAAACTGAAGGTTTCCCGCGGCCAGCCATGGTCGAGGCTCACGGGCCCCAGGAAGATGCCGAAGGCGTGGCGTACGCCGAGGGTCAGCCCCATGACGGCGCCACCGGCCAGGACAAGGGCCAGCGGGGCCCGCCACCCCGGCCTGGCGGCCGGCTCCGCGACCTCAACGGGTGTGGTCATGGCCTCCTCCGTGTGGGGGCGGCGCCGGGGGGAAGTGAAAGACCGGGTGCCCGGGTGGCAAGCTGCCCTCCTGCAACCAGCGGAGGGCGTCGGCCCAGAGGGTAGCGGCGAAGCGCTCGTGAAAATAGGCGAAGTGACCGATCTCGGCGACCCCGACGGCCTGGGGGCGGATTTCGATGCGCGTGCGCCGGGCATTGCGATAGTAGGCCAGCAGCCGATCCAGGGCGGCCGGTGTGCCGAAGGGGTCGTCGCTGAGGCCGATGGCCAGCATCTCGCCGCTCATGGCCGGGAAGTGGCGCAGCGGGTCGAGGCCGTCGCGCCCGTGGCGGCGGTAGGCCTCCTCCAGCCGAGCCGGGCGGAAGGCCCACTCGTAGGCCGCCCCGGCCGGCAGGTCTTCGTGCCACCCCAGGCGGCGGGCAGGAAAATAGCCCAGCAGCGCGGTCAGGAACGGCATCGCGCCATGCCAGCGCAGGGCCATGCTCAGCCGCCGGGGGGCGGCGTAGTCCCGCCAGTAAGCGTACTGGGCGCCCACCGTGAGGCAGCGGCGCACCCGCCCGCCGTGGGCGGCCAGCCCGACCAGCAGCCCGCCGATGCTGTGGGCCACCACATCGAGGGGCAGCCCCGGAAAGGCATCCAGCGCCCACTCCAGCGCGGCGTCGCAGTCGCAGGCCCCCCAGGTGAACTTGTCGAACCCGGGAGTTGCCCGGGGATGCCGATGGCGGGACGCGCCAATGCCGCGGTAATCGTAGGTCAGGACGGCGTAGCCGTGAGCGGCGAGGTAGCGCGCGAAACGATGGTAGTAGGCGGCCTTCACCGCCGTGGCCGGGTTGATGACCACGGTGCCGATCTGCCACCGGGAAGCCGGCAGCCAGAGCTCGCCGGCGAGTTCCTGGCCGTCGCGGGTGGGCAGCGTCACGCTGATTGCTGGCGCGACGCCATCAGGGAGTCGATCCACAGTCACATTCTCCTGATTCATGTATTGCAAGAAGGTAAGACCGTGATTAAAGTTACTTTTAAAGACAGTCTCAAACGATTATTCGGAATCAATTACATTCCATACTGGAATGCATCATGAGCCTGGGTAACGCACTGCGCCTTCCCTCTCTCGACCTCCTCAAAGGCTTCGTCGCCGTCGGGCGCCACGGGAGCATCACCCTCGCCGCCCGGGAGCTCTTTCTCACCCAGTCCGCCGTCAGCCGCCAGATTCTTGCCCTGGAGGACGCCCTGGCCTGCAAACTCTTCGTGCGCAGCCACCGGGCCATCGCGTTCACGGCCGAAGGCGAAGCTCTGTTCCACAAGGCGGAACCCGCCCTGCAGCGCCTGCAGGAAGCCATCGAAACCCTGCTGCCCGGCGCGCGCCCGGTCACCGTCACGGCCAGCGTCAGTGTCGCCAGCCTGTGGCTGTTGCCGCGCCTGGGGGAATTCCAGGCCCGGCACCCGGAAATCGACCTGCGGGTGATGGCCCTCAACCGGGTCGTGGACCTCCAGCGCGAAGCCATCGACCTGGCCATCCGCTACTGCAAGCCCGAGGACGCCCCGGCCGGCGCCACCCTGCTGTTCGAGGAAAGCGTGGGCGTCGTTGCCAGCCCGTCCCTTGGCCTGGCCCGCCTGAACTCCGCCGCCGACGTCGAACCCCTGGTCCTGCTCGATTACGAAGACCCCCAGCGCCCCTGGCTGCGCTGGCAGGGTTGGCTGGCGGCTCGGGGCTGGGCCGACGCCCGGCCCAGGAGCGTCGTCCGGTTCAACCAGTACGACCAGGTCATCCTCGCCGCCCTGGGCGGCCAGGGCGTCGCCCTGGCGCGCCTGCCGCTCATCAGCGAACAGCTCGACAGGGGCCTCCTGCGCCCCGTGGCCACCCCGGAAGCACCCCAGCCCAGCGGCTACGCCTACTGGCTGCTGCAGGAACCCGCCAAGGCGCGCACCGCCGTGCAAATGGCGGCGGCGTGGATACGGGAGGCTGCCTTACAATCCCCCGATCTTTTTTCGCACCTGGGGAGTCCATGACTCAAGACGAAGACCGACGCGCCGCCAACGACCGCCGCGTCGCCGACGACATCCGGCGCTTCGGCTGCCACGTCATCAGCGTATTCGACCCCCATGAGCAGTTGCCGACCTTTTCGTACTCCATCGGAATCCAGGAAACCACCGGCTGCCCCGAGGCCATCGTGGTGGGACTCTCGCCCAAGTTGGGCGCTTCGATGATCAACGAGTACCTGCGACAACTCCGGGGCGGCACGCGCTTCGTCCGCGGCACCCTTTACGAGGGCTTTCTGGAAGGGTTCTCCATCTACGTGGAACCGGCCAAGCCCCTGCGCCTGTGCGAATACACCCTCGGCTGCGACCGCTACTACCAGGGAAAAACCTACGCCGTCGTCCAGCTCGTCTGGCCGTCCACCGTCGGCGTCTGGCCCTGGCAGCGCGCCGCCAGCGAATGGTTCAAGCACAACCAGCCCCTGCTCGGCCGCCAGCGGCCGGACCGGCCCTGAGGCTCCCGAACGCCCGGTCCGAAGCAGTTTTCCCCCTGTGCACCGCAACCAGCAATTTCAGGATTTCTGTGGATAAGTCTGTGGAAAGTCACGCGGACGCCATCAAAATGTCACGCTTCCGGTGCGATGCCCAAGGATTAGGCAGCCCTTCCTGGAACGCCTGGCAATGGGCCTCCCGGGAACCCAAACGAAAAAAGCCCGTCGCGCGCGGGCTTTTTCCTGGGAGGGTCTGGCGGAGAGGAAGGGATTCGAACCCTTGTGCCGGTTTTACCCGACCATCCGATTTCGAGTCGGCGCCGTTATGACCACTTCGGTACCTCTCCGGGAAGGGCGCGATAATAGCACAGCCCCCATGCGCCTGTCCCTCCGCCGCCTCGCCGTCTTCGCCGCCCTCTGGCTCGCTGCCTGCGGGGAGGAGCCCCGCGTCCTGCCCCTCCCCACCCCGGCGCGGAGCGATCTGGTGGTTCTGGTCGCCCCGGGCCCCCTGACCTACGCCGAAGGCGAGGGGGGCCAGCCGACGGGCCTGGAAGTCGACCTCATCCGGGCCTTCGCCGCCGACCTGGGGGTCGAACCCCGCTTCATCCCGGTTGGCGCGGGGGAAATTCCCGCCCGCCTCGACCAGGGGCAGGCCCATTTTGCGGCCGCCTGGTACTCGCCCGACCCGCAGACGGAAGCGCCCGCCGCGACCGCCTTTGCCTCCAGCCGCGACGTCATCGTCCAGCACGAGGCCTCGCTGCCGCTGGAGGCGCCGGGCGATCTGGCCGGGCGACAACTGCACGTTCTCGCGGGCACACGGCAGGCGCAGACGGCGCGCCGCCTGAGCGAAACGGTCCCCGGGCTGGAAGTGGTCGAGTACGGTGCCGGAGGCGCCGTCGAGCTTCTGGAAGCAGTGGCCGGGCGCCGGGTCGATCGGGCCCTCGTCGATAGCGCCACCCTCGCGGTGGCCCTCCAGTTCGTTCCCTCCATCGAGGCCACCCTGGAACTCCCGCAGGAACATCCGGTCGCCTGGCAGTTCGGCAAACGCTTCAATCCCGAGCTGAAAGCCCGCAGCGCCGCCTTCCTGGAGCGGGCCCGGCAGGACGGCAGCCTGGCCCGTATCCTGGACCGCTATCTCGGCCATGTGCGCCGCCTGAAGAACGGCGACGTGGTCCGTTTTCTTGAACGCAAGGAATCCGTTCTACCTCGCCTGCGACGCCACTTCCTGGCGGCCCAGAACAGCAGCGGCATCGACTGGCGGCTCCTGGCCGCCCTCGCCTACCACGAGTCCCAGTGGGATCCCGAGGCGGTGAGCCCCACCGGCGTGCGGGGCATCATGATGCTGACGGAGGAAACCGCCGATCACCTGGGGGTGGGCAATCGCCTCGACCCACGGGAGAGCATCGAGGCCGGCGCCCGCTACCTCGCCACCCTGCGCGACCAGCTCCCGGCCGCAATCGCGGAACCCGACCGCAGTTGGATGGCTCTGGCCGCCTACAACCTGGGGCCGGGCCACTTCAACGCCGGCCGCACCCTGGCGCGGCAGTTGAGGGCCGATGCGGATTCCTGGTACGAATTGAAGCGCATCCTGCCCCTGCTCGCCCAGCCCAAATACTATGAGCGGCTCAAATCCGGCCGCGCCCGGGGCGGCGAGGCGGTGATCCTGGTGGAAAACATCCGCAGCTACTACGACATTCTGGTCCGCCACGAACCGGCGCGCTTCCTCGTCGCGGAAACTCCGGCGCCGGACCGCAAGCGGCTCAGCCCAGCGGCTCGATGAGTTCCAGGCCGCCCATGTAGTGGCGCAGCGCCACGGGCACATCGACGCTGCCGTCCGCCCGCTGGTAATTCTCCAGGATCGCCACCAGGGTACGGCCCACGGCGAGGCCTGAGCCGTTCAAGGTATGCACCAGTTCCGGCTTGTTCTTCTCGTTGCGGAAGCGGGCCTGCATGCGGCGGGCCTGGAAGGCGCCGAAATTGGAGCAGGAGGAAATCTCGCGGTAGGTGTCCTGGGCCGGCAGCCAGACTTCCAGGTCGTAGGTCTTCTGGCTGGAGAAGCCCATGTCGCCTGTGCACAGCACCATGCGGCGGTAGGGCAGCTCCAGCTTTTCCAGGATGGCCTCGGCGTGGGCGGTCAGTTCCTCGTGGGCCTGGGACGACTGGTCGGGATGGACGATCTGGACCAGTTCCACCTTGTCGAACTGATGCTGGCGGATCATGCCGCGCACGTCGCGGCCGCCGGAACCGGCTTCCGAACGGAAACACGGCGTGTGGCAGACCAGTTTCAGCGGCAGCACTTCGGCGGAAAGGATTTCGTCGCGCACGATGTTGGTGACCGGCACCTCGGCGGTGGGGATCAGGTAAAGCGGATCGGCTTCGCCCCGCGGCACCTTGAACAGGTCTTCCTCGAACTTGGGCAATTGGCCGGTGCCGTAGAGGCTGGCGGCATTGACCAGGTAAGGCGCATAGACTTCGGTGTAGCCGTGTTCGCCGGTGTGCACGTCGAGCATGAACTGGGCGAGGGCCCGGTGCAGGCGGGCAAGGCCACCCTTGAGCAGGGAAAAGCGGGCGCCGGAAATTTTGGCGGCGGCGCCGAAGTCGAGTTGTCCCAGCGCCTCGCCGACGTCGGTGTGGTCCCGGACCGGGAATTCGAAGCGACGCGGTGCGCCCCAGCGCTTCTGCTCCACGTTGCCGTTCTCGTCACTGCCGATGGGCACGGAAGCGTCCGGCACGTTGGGCAGCGTGGCAAGGATGGCGTTGAAGGTATCGAGCAGCTCGGCGAGGCGCGCTTCCGAGGCCTTCAGCTCGTCGCCCAGGGCGCCCACCTGGGCCATGACGGCGGAAGCATCCTCGCCCTTGCCCTTCAGCATGCCGATCTGCTTCGACAGGCTGTTGCGCTGGGCCTGCAACTCCTGGGTGCGGGTCTGCAGGGTCTTGCGCTCGGCCTCCAGCGCTTTGAATTGGGAAAAATCGATGGGCTTGCCCCGGCTGGCGAGGCCGGCCTCGACGGCATCGAGGTTGGAGCGGAGGAGCTGGATGTCGAGCATGATGCACCTGGCTTGGAGTGAGGCGGGAATTATACGCGAGCCCCCGATACAGGCCCCGCGGGCCCGCGGCGACGGGCAAATTGACCGACCCGTACCCCGCCAGCGCTCCCGGCCGGGGCCTGAACTACAATTGGGGAAAACATCCGGCCGTCTCCCCACGGCCGCCACGACGGAGACAAGCATGGGCAAGCGGCCCCCCCTCCCCTGCCCGCAACGATCCTGGCGAGCGCGCCTCGGGCGCCTGTTGGTCCCCCTGGCCGCCGCCGTCGGCGTATTGGCCGCGGGCGCCGTCCAGGCCGGCGACTTGGCCAAGGCCGACATCGAGCGCCGTTTCGGCCCGCCCCTCCACGTCCAGGAGAAACTCAGCGACGTTCCGGTCTGGCCGCTGACCAGCGAACTCGAACCCGAAGCCGGCCCCGTCGGCTACGCCTTCGAATCCATCGACCTGGCGCCCATCCCCGGCTTCGAGGGCACACCGATGAATTTTCTGGTGGCCATCGACAGAAAGGGCAATTTTCTGGGCGTAGAACTGTTGCGTCAGCACGAACCCGTGTTTCTCGGTGGCCTGGGCGAAGCCCCGCTGAAGGAATTCATCACCCAGTACGAAGGCCGCAACATCAAGCAGCAGTTCCTCATCGCGCTGAACGCCGCTCGCAACCGCACCGGCGCCAGCGCCAACCGCAGCGGCCAGACCACCCTGGACGGCGTGGCCAAGGCCACCGCTTCGGTGCGCATCGTCAACCAGACCGTCCTCGGCGCCGCCCTCGAAGTCGCCCGCGCCAAGCTGGGCTACGCCAGGAAGCGCAAGGAAGGCCCGGCTGCCCAGGCGCGACCCGAGGTCTACGACCCGGTCGTTTTCGAGCAGATGCTGCAGAACGGCATGGTCGGGCGCCTGCGCCTGACCAACGCCGACGTGGAAAAACTCTTCGCCGGCAGTGAAGGCGCCGGAGTCGACGATGAGGCGACGACGCACCCGGACGACGTCTACCTCGACCTCTACATCGCCTACCTCAACGCCCCCACCATTGGCCGGGCCATCCTCGGCGACGCTCAGTACAAGGTGGCCATGGAGCGCAATTTCGACAACCGCCATCTCTGGTGGATCGGCTCCGCCGGCCGCTACCCCATCGTAGACGACAGCTTCGTGCCGGGGGGCCAGTCCACCCGCATGGCCATGACCCAGGACGATCTCTTCTACGAACTGCGGGACCAGGGCTTCGAGCCCAAGGGGATCCCGGGCCCGCCGGAACTCAACGTCTCGCGTCTGTTCGGCGTCTATCTCGAAGCCGGCCTCGACCCGGCCCGCACCCTGGACCTCACGGTCACCATCACCCGCGCCAAGGGCATGATCCTGCCCCTCCTCACCCACAAGCCGGTCACCCTGAAATACACGCCGCCGGCCAGCCTCTTCGTCTATCCGCCGGAACCCCCGCCGGAGTGGCTGCTGGCCTGGAAGGGCCGTGCCGCCGATCTGGCCATCCTGGGCATTGCCCTGGCGCTCCTCACCGTGATCCTCGCCCGGCCCCGCTGGATTTCCGTCGACGCCCGCCGCCTGCGCGTCTTCCGCCTCGGCTTCCTGGCCTTCACCCTGGTCTGGATCGGCTGGTACGCCCAGGGGCAGCTCTCCATCGTCCAGGTGACCGGGGCCATCAAGTCCCTCAAGGCCGGCCAGGGACTGAGCAGCTATCTGTACGACCCGATTTCGTTGCTGCTCATCGCTTTCACATTGCTCACCTTCTTCGCCTGGGGCCGCGGCACCTTCTGCGGCTGGCTCTGCCCCTTCGGCGCCCTGCAGGAATTCGTCGGCACTGTCGCCCGCAAGCTGCGGCTGCCGAAGCTGCGCATCCCGCTGGCAGTGGCCAAACGCCTGGAATGGGGACGCTACCTCGTGCTGGCCGTGCTGGTGGGCGCTGCCTTCTTCCTTCCCCGCCATGGCGAAAGCCTGAACGAGGTGGAACCCTTCAAGACCGCCATCACCGTGGGTTTCGACCGTACCTGGCCCTTCGTCGCCTACGCCGTCGCGTTGCTCCTGGCCGGTGCCTTCTATTACAAATTCTTCTGCCGCTTTCTCTGCCCCCTGGGGGCGGTCATGTCCCTGGGGGGCCGGCTGCGGGTCTTCAACTGGCTCACCCGCCGGGCGGAATGCGGCAAGCCGTGCCAGAGCTGCAAGGCCAAGTGCGCCTACGACGCCATCGAACCCACTGGGGAAATCCGCTACGACGCCTGCTTCCAGTGCCTGGACTGCGTCGGCATCTATCACGACCCGCAACGCTGCGCGCCGATCCTGCTCTACGAAAAGAAGGGCAAGGTGCTCACGCCCAGGGGCGTCATGCTGGGTGGAAACGAAGGCCCGGCGGCACCCAAGGCCTGACGGGCCGCGGCGATGGCGGCCCCGGAATGCGGCGAGGTCGAGGGGTGACCTCTCGCCAACGGCTCAGTTGTAGCCGGTCACTGCCACGCTCGCCACTTCCCGGCTGACCGAGCTATCGGGCTTGGGCAGGGCGGCGCCGGCCGGCGTGGAAGCCACGGCACTCCTGGCTCCGGAAAGCAGATGGGCGATGGGACGAGCGATGCTGGGGGATTGGGTTTTGGCTGGGCTGCTTTTCATGTCGATCTCCTTGTGCGCTGAACCGCCGGGAACCCGCTCCCGGCGTGCAACGCATTGTGGAGGAGAGCGGAACCCGTGTCCGTCACGGCCGGTGACGCCCGTGACACCGACTTTAACGAGATGTTTCGGGATTTCTTGAGCGAAACAGGTGCCCCAGGCCGCGGCCCAGTCGGTACAAGAGCCAGAATGCCAGGAGAAGGAATAGAGCGAGCAGCCCCAGAAACAGTCCCGGCGCGGCGAGCAGGGTCCACACCCCGCCCAGCACCAGGCCTTCCTCCCCCAGGGACGCCAGCCAGTTGCTGAAGGGTTCCGGTGAGGCATTGATGGCGAGTCGGCTGCCCGCCTTGGCGAAATGGGTACCGGCCGTGATGGTGCCGCCGATGAGCCCCGCCGCCGCCACCCAGGCGGGATCGGCGTTTCCCAGGGCCAGGGCCGCAAGCAGCGCGCCGGCGGGGATGCGGATGAAGGTCTGGACACTGTCCCACAAGGAATCGAACGCCGGCACCTTGTCCGCCACGGCCTCGGCCAGGGCCATCAGGCCGGCGGCAGCGATCACCGCCGGATGCTGCAGTACCAGAAGGGTTTCCGGCAGGTGCAGATAGCCGAACCGCGCCAGCATCCCGGCCAGGAAGATCACCAGGTAGAGCCGCAGCCCGCTGGCCCAGGCGAGGCCGGCGGACAGGGCGACGGTCTGGACGAGATCCATCACTTGCCCGCTTTCTTGTCCAGTTGCCGCAGGTAGGCGAGCTTGTCGCGAATCTTGCCCTCCAGACCCCGGTCGCTGGGCTCGTACCAGGAGATTGCGGGCATGCCCTCCGGAAAATAGTTCTCCCCGGCGGCGTAGGCCTCCGGCTCGTCGTGGGCGTAGCGGTAGTGTTTGCCGTAGCCCAGTTCCTGCATCAGCCGGGTGGGGGCATTGCGCAGATGTTGCGGCACCGGTCGCGAAGCATCCTTGCCGACGAAGGCCCGGGCTGCGTTCCAGGCGTTGTAGCCGGCATTGGACTTGGGCGCCACGGCCAGATACAGCACCGCCTGGGCCAGGGCCAGTTCCCCCTCGGGCGAACCCAGGCGTTCGTAGGTTTCGGCGGCGTCCAGGGCCATGCGGGCGGCACGGGGATCGGCCAGGCCGACGTCCTCCCAGGCCATGCGCACGATGCGCCGGGCCAGATAGCGCGGGTCGGCGCCGCCATCCAGCATGCGCGTCAGCCAGTAGAGCGAGGCATCGGGGTGGGAACCCCGCACCGCCTTGTGCAGGGCGGAGATCTGGTCGTAGAAGGCGTCACCGCCCTTGTCGAAGCGGCGCAGGTTCTGGGCCACGGCCGCCTCGACGAAAGCCCCGTCCACCGTCGTGACGCCGGCGGTATGGGCGGCTGTACGCATCTGCTCCAGCAGGTTCAGGAGCCGCCGCGCATCGCCGTCGGCCAGGCCCACCAGGCGGTTCCGTGCGGCGGACTCGAACTCCAGGTCGGACAGGGCCGTCGCCCGGGCCCGGTCGAAGAGCTGGCCCAACTCGGCTTCGTCCAGGGGCTTCAGCACATAGACCGCGGCCCGGGAAAGCAACGCCGAATTCACCTCGAAGGAGGGATTCTCGGTGGTGGCGCCGATGAAGGTCACCAGGCCGGATTCGACGAAGGGCAGAAAGGCGTCCTGCTGGGCCTTGTTGAAGCGATGGCATTCATCGACGAAGAGCAGGGTGCGCCGCCCGCGCCCCCGATTGTCCTCGGCCCGCAGGAGGGCTTCGCGGATGTCCTTCACCCCGGCGAGCACCGCTGACAGGGCGATGAAATCGCAAGCGAAGGCATGGGCCATGAGCCGCGCCAGCGTCGTCTTCCCCACTCCGGGCGGCCCCCACAGGATGAGGGAGTGGGGCTGCCCCGAATCGAAGAGGAGGCGCAGCGGCATGCCGGGCCCCAGAAGATGGCGCTGACCGACGACGTGGTCCGGACTGCGCGGACGCAGGCGCTCGGCCAGGGGTGCGGTTTCGTCCGGGCTGTCGGCAGGCGGAGAGAACAGGTCGCTCATGGCGGCAGGGGTTCAGGCGGCGGCGAGAAAGGGGGTGGAAGGCGAAAAGGGAGGCTGAAGATGCGGAGCGAGGTAAATCTTACGTCCACAAGCCCCTCGTGGGGTGCTCCGCTGCGCGCAGCGACCCCGCAAAACGAAACGGGCTGAACCGGAATCGGTTCAGCCCGTGATATTCTGGCGCGCCCGGAGAGATTCGAACTCCCTACCCCTTGGTTCGTAGCCAAGTACTCTATCCAGATGAGCTACGGGCGCGTTTCGTGAGCCGCGCATTATACGGTACAGCGCCCGAATTGCAAGCTTGGGCGCCCAAACAGCCTGCCGTCATGACCACCGCCAATGTCCGCATGCCCAAGTATCCCGAGTGCTGGGAATCCTGCGGCAACTGTGCCAACGGAAACGTCTTCATCCTGGAAGTCCTGGTGCAACCCGGCGAACATGTCGAACGGGACGACAACATCCTGACCCTGGAAACCGGCAAGGTATCCCTCGACATCCCCTCGCCCTGGGCCGGGACCGTCGTCGCCGTCCATGTCGAGGCCGGCGACCGCGTCGACGAGGGGGCCCTGCTCATCACCCTGGAGCGGGATTAAGGACCTCCTGGGCCCTCCGACCCCTCGGCCCGGAACATGGCCGGCGCCAGGTCGTGCCTTTGCAGCAGGCGATAGAACTCGGTCCGGTTGCGGTCGGCGATGCGCGCCGCGTCGGCCACGTTGCCGTCGGTCAGCTTGAGGAGTTGCACGAGGTAGTCGCGCTCGAAACGGAGCTTGGCATCGGCGTAGGACAGGGGCTCCACGGCCGGCAGCCGCAGGGCGCGTTGCACGAGGGCGGAAGGGATCAGCGGCGTGGCTGCCAGGGCGCAACACTGTTCCACCACGTTGTAGAGTTGGCGCACATTGCCAGGCCAGGGCGCCGCCGCGAGCATGGACAGCCCTTCGGGGGCGATACCCACCAGGGATTTGCCGTACTTGGCCGCGATCTGGCGCACGAAATGGGCGGCGAGAAGCGGAATGTCCTCCCGACGTTCGTCGAGGCGCGGCAGGGTCAGGGTCACCACGTCCAGGCGGTAGTAGAGATCCTCGCGGAAACTGCCGTCAGCCAGGGCCGCCTCCAGGTCGCGATGGGTGGCCGATAGGACGCGCACATTGACCGGTTCGGCCTGGTTGGAGCCCACCGGGCGGACAGCCCGCTCCTGCAGCACGCGCAGGAGCTTCACCTGGAGCGCGAGGGGCATGTCGCCGATTTCGTCCAGGAAGAGGGTTCCCCCGTCAGCGGCCTGAAACAGGCCGACCCGGGACGTTCCCGCGCCGGTGAAGGCCCCGCGGACGTGGCCGAAGAGTTCGGATTCCAGCAACTGCTCGGGAATGGCGCCACAGTTGATGGCCACGAAGGGAGCGCCGGCCCGGGGACTCGCCCGGTGAATGGCCCGGGCCAATACCTCCTTGCCGGTACCGCTGTCCCCCCGGATGAGAACGCTGGCCTCGGAAGCTGCCACGGCCCGGGCTTCCTGCATGACCTCCGCCATGCGGCTGCTGCGGTAGACGATCCCCGCCCGCCAGGCGTCGCCCTCGGGCCCAGGCCCCCCTGCGGTCGCCAGACGCAGGGCCTGATCGATTTTTTCCAGGAGAACCTGGCTGTCGAAAGGTTTGGTGAGATAGCCGAAAACCCCGCGGGAGGTGGCTTCCACCGCATCGGGAATCGTTCCGTGGGCGGTGAGCAGAATGACGGGAAGCGTGGGATGGCTGACCCGCAATTCCTCGAACAGGGCCAGACCGTCACGCCCCGGCAGACGGACATCGCTCACCACCAGCCCGGGCGGCTCCACGGCGATGCGGGACAGGCCTTCTTCGGCCGACTTGGCCGTCGATACCCGGTAACCCCGGGCGCCCAGCCGCAGGGAGAGCAGACGCAAAAGGTCTTCGTCGTCGTCGACCACCAGGATATGGCCGGCGCCTTGCGCGGCGGGCTTCATCGTCCTCCCCCCGCCGCAGGCCGGGCACCGCGGGAGCGCAGGGGAAGCGAGTGTTCGATATCGGCCAGGGCGTCGATTTTCTCCTGCAATTCGGCCGCCCGCCGCTGGCTGTCGCGGGCCTGCTGGGCGGCTTTCTCGGCCTGCTGGGTGGCGCGCTCCGCCTGCTGCTCCAGCCTGATCCGCTCGCCGTAGTGATCGGCAAGCAGTCGGGCCAGGGCGTGCAGACGGGGCGCGGCCCCGACCTGGGAGCGGAGGATGCCGTCCAGCAGACTCGCCGCCCGGTTGAGGTCGGCCGGGGAACGCCCCATCCCCAGCACCATGGCCAGGCGGAGCTGATGCGCCGGTGTGGCCGCCTGGGTCGTGAGGGCGCTGCGCTCCCGCGCCAGTTCCTGAGGGCTCATGCGATTGACCAGTTGGTAATAGCTCAGCAGGGAATCGACCCCCCCCTCCTCCGGCGCCCCAGTACCTGCCGCCACCGGCACCTCGGCGGCGGGCGGCCCGGACAATGCGGCGCAACCCCCCAGGGCCAGGAGGACCGCCCAGACCAGGGGCCCGCGGAAAACTTCAATGTTCATAGGGAATCTCGACTCGGAAATGGGCCCCCCGGGCCCCGGAACCTTCGCTGACCAGCGCGACCCGGCCGCCCATGGCGGCGAGCAGTTCGCGCACGATGGACAATCCGACCCCGCTGCCCCGGCGCGGCGCCGGCGCTTCACGCACGCCGCGCACAAAGGGGTCGAAGATCTTCTCAGCGTCCTCCGGAGCGACGCCGGGCCCCTCGTCGATGCAATCGAGCAGCAGGCGCCGCTCATCCACCTGGGCTTCAAGGCGAATGGTCCCCCCGTCAGGGCTGAAGTCGATGGCGTTGGACAAGAGGTTATCTACCACCACCTGGAGTTTTTCCCCGTCCAGAGGCAGGGTCACGGCGGGCGCCGCACGCCGCACGCTGATGCGCCGCGCCTGCAATTGCAATTCCCGAGCCTTGACCACCTGGGCCAGGATGCGCCGCACGATCTGGGGGCGATAGCTCAGGCGGCGGGCGTCGAAGGAGGCCGCGTTAAGACGCAGCAGACTCTCGATCTGCTCCTGCAGGACAACCACGTTATGGCGCAGGATGTCGGCCACTTCCTGCTGGGCGGGGTCAAGGGGCCCCACCACCTGCTCCTGCAGCAGGGTGATGCCCTCACGCAGGGCCGTGAGCGGTGTCTTCAGTTCGTGGGACACATGGCGCAGGCTGCGCTCCCGGTCGGCCTCCAGTTCCGCCAGGCGCTGGCGCAGCCATTCCAGACGGCGGCCGACGCGGCGCAGGTCCGCCGGCCCGCGCACCTGCACCGGCTGGTCGAGGCGGCTCTCTCCCAGGCGGTGGATGTTGCGTTCGAGCTGCTGGATGGGCCGCACCAGCCACCAGCCCATGCCGAGGGCGACGATCACGGCGCCGGCGACGGCTGCGATCACCTGACCCGTGAGTTGCAGCCGGTTTTCCTGCAGTTCCGCCAGCACTTCGCCATTGCGCGCTTCGATCCAGCGCCGGCCTGCCGGTCCCAGGCGGGCCCCCAGATCGTCCAGGGCGGTGAGCAGGGGACCCAGTTCCTCGCGGGTGGCGCCGTTGCGCAGGACATCCCCGATGTGTCCGGCCGCGAGCGCCCATTCTGCGGCCAGGCCGCCCAGGGGTCTCCCGGGCAGGGTATCGATCCTCTCGGCCACGCCCCGGGCATGGCTCAGGGTGGCATCGAAGCGGGCCAGCAGTACCGGATCCCCCAGAATCAGATACTGCCGCGCGGCCCGTTCCAGATCGGGCGCCCGCTCGGCGATATCCTGAACCAGACCGGTGAGGAGCAAGGCCTCCGCGCTGACTTCCCGGCTGCGATCCACAAAACGTTCGACCACCATCCAACTCCGCACGGCGGCCCCGCCCAGCAGCAGGGCGATGAGAAGAAAGCCCGCCAGCATGCTCTGGCGGAAGGAGATTCGGGTCATGAACGGGGGAGACCGGCTGGGCAAAAGTGCGTAGTTTAGCCCTCACTTCCGCCTCGGGCACCTTGCGGACCATCCTTGCCCGGCAAAAAAACCTTCGCAATTTCATCGCCTTATGCCATCTGTCGCTCCCCGGCGACACGCCAAGTCCTTGATCTCTACGGTCTTTGAGCACAAGCGCAAAAAATCCGTCGCTCGTTGGCGACACTTCGGGGGCCGAGCACCCCGTTCCTTCTCCAGCGCCGCCGGCCAAGGCCCTGTTTCCGTGAGAAATTTCACACTTGGCACGGCTTTCGCAAGGGGATGGCGACTCGCAATCCGCAGCATAGGAGTGTTCATGTTCAGTAAGCCCGGCCTTCTCAACCGTAACGAGACCGTCGTCCGCCGTGACGTCCGCCCCGTCCTTTCCGGTACCAGCCCTGCGTCCGACACCGACAAGGCAGCCACGCCACCGGTGACCACAGCCCGCCCGGACCCCGCGCCGGCCCCGGTGGTGACCGAAATCGTCGCGCCCCCCGCGGCCAACGATATGGGCGCCCGTCTCATCGTCGGGCCCGACGTGAAGTTGCGCGGCGCCGAAATACTGGACTGCGACACCCTGGTGGTCGAAGGCCGCGTCGAGGCCACCATGGACAGCCGCGTCGTGCGCATCGCCGAGGCCGGTTCCTTCGTGGGCAAGGTCAGCATCGACGTGGCCGAAATCCACGGCCGCTTCGAAGGGGAGCTGACCGCCCGCGCCCAACTCATCATCCATTCCACCGGCCGGGTGAGCGGCAAGATCCGCTACGGCAAACTGGTCATCGACGAAGGCGGCGAGCTGTGCGGCGAAATCAGCGCCCTGGGTGCCGAATCGGCAACGGGCCTGACCAAGGGCCGCAGCGAAACCCCGCTTCCCCTGGTGGTCGCCGGCTGATGACCGTCTTCAAAGGAATCCTCCCCCTGCACGGCCCGCGCGAAGCCCTGGGCGTGCGCCCGGCGGCGCCTTCCCGCCTGGTGCTGGTCACGGACCCGCCCTCCTCCTTGCGCAGCGTTTCCATCCGCGCCGCCTCCACGCCTCACCAGAAGCGGGCCGCCGCTGCCCTGGTGCGCCGCATGTACTCCTGGCGCGGCTATCGGACCCAGGCCGGGTCCGAGGATTCCCGCCTGGTCCTCGCCGCCTGGCGGGGAGAAGACATCCTGGCCACCCTGACCCTGGGGAAGGATTCCTCCCGGGGTCTCCTCGCCGATACCCTCTATGGCGAGGAGCTCGCCGCCCTGCGGCGCCTGGGTCGCCGCGTGTGCGAAATATCCCGTCTGGCAGCGGACCCGGACCACGGCTGTCCCGAACTGCTCGCCGCGCTGTTCCGGACGGCCCAGGCCTATGGCCGCAACCTCCTGGGCGCCACCGACGCGGTCATCGAGGTGAATCCGCGCCACGTGCGCTATTACCAGCGGCGTTTCGGTTTCACCCCCCTGGGCGGACGGCGCCACTGCCCCCGGGTGGATGCGCCGGCCGTCCTCCTGCACCGCGAGTTTCCCGCGCCTTCGCCCTTTCCCGTCCTGCCGTGGGCGGAGTGCGCCAATGAGAGCTTTCCTCCGCCGTCGGCGATTTGACGAGCGCTGACGACGTCCCTGGCTGGGGCGGCTGACCATCCCCCGTGGCGGCCGCCCCTTTTTTTGCCCGCCGCCGCCGCGTACACTGCGCCCTTTCCCTCTTTCGGCAGGCAAGCAATGGCTCAGTACGTCATGTCCATGCTGCGGGTGAGCAAGATCGTTCCCCCCAAGCGGCAGATCATCAAGGATATTTCCCTCTCCTTCTTCCCCGGCGCCAAGATCGGGCTGCTCGGCCTCAACGGCGCCGGCAAGTCTACGGTGCTGAAGATCATGGCCGGGGTGGATCAGGAATTCGACGGCGAAGTCCAGCGCCTGCCCAATATCAAGATCGGCTACCTGGCCCAGGAACCCCAGCTCGACCCGGAGAAGACCGTGCGCCAGGAGGTGGAATCCGGCATGGGTGAAGTCATGGAGGCCCAGGCCAAGCTGGACGAGATCTACGCCGCCTACGCCGACCCCGACGCCGATTTCGACAAGCTGGCCGAGGAACAGGCCCGCCTGGAGGCCATCCTGTCCACGTCCGGCGCCGACACCGAAACCCAGATGGAGATTGCCGCCGACGCCCTGCGCCTGCCCCCCTGGGAGGCGACCATCGAGCACCTTTCCGGCGGCGAGAAGCGCCGCGTGGCCCTGTGCAAGCTGCTCCTCTCCAAGCCCGACATGCTGCTCCTGGACGAACCCACCAACCACCTGGACGCCGAATCCGTCGAATGGCTGGAACAGTTCCTCTGCCGCTTCCCCGGCACCGTCGTGGCCGTCACCCACGACCGCTACTTCCTGGACAATGCCGCCGAGTGGATTCTCGAACTGGACCGCGGCCACGGCATTCCCTGGAAGGGCAATTACTCCTCCTGGCTGGAGCAGAAGGAAGCCCGCCTGGAGACCGAAAACAAGCAGATCGACGCCCACATGAAGGCCATGAAGCAGGAGCTGGAGTGGGTGCGCAGCAACCCCAAGGCGCGCCAAGCCAAGAGCAAGGCCCGTATCGCCCGCTTCGAGGAACTCTCCAGCCACGATTACCAGAAGCGCAACGAGACCCAGGAAATCTTCATCCCCGTCGGCGAACGCCTGGGGGACAAGGTCATCGAGTTCAACGGCGTTTCCAAGGCCTTCGGCGACAAGCTGCTCATGGACAAGGTCTCCTTCGCCCTGCCGCCGGGGGCCATCGTTGGCATCATCGGCCCCAACGGCGCCGGCAAGTCGACCCTGTTCAAGATGATCACCGGCCAGCAGCAGCCGGATTCAGGCCAAGTGGTCATCGGCCAGACGGTGAAGATGGCCTATGTGGACCAGTCCCGGGACTGCCTCGACGGCAGCAAGTCCGTCTTCGACGAACTGGCCGAAGGGCGCGATATCCTGCAGATCGGCAAGTTCGAGATGCCCAGCCGGGCCTACATCGGCCGCTTCAACTTCAAGGGCGCCGACCAGGGCAAGAACGTCGGCAATCTCTCCGGCGGCGAGCGGGGGCGCCTGCACCTGGCCAAGACCCTGATGGCCGGCGGCAATGTCCTGCTGCTGGACGAACCCTCCAACGACCTGGACGTGGAAACCCTACGCGCCCTGGAAGACGCGCTGCTCGAATTCCCCGGTTGCGCCCTGGTCATCTCCCACGACCGCTGGTTCCTGGACCGCATCTGCACCCACATCCTGGCGGCCGAAGGCGACTCCCAATGGACCTTCTTCGCCGGCAACTACCAGGAATACGAGGAAGACAAGCGCAAGCGCCTGGGCGAAGAAGGCGCCAAACCCAAGCGCATCCGCTACAAGCCGATCAGCCGCTGAGAGGCCAGAGAAGGCGGCTCCCCGACCGCCGCGAGGCAACAAAAAACCCGCTCACGGCGGGTTTTTTGTTGGGGTGCGGCGGTCGCTCAGTGATGGGTCTTGAGACTCGCCGCAAAGGCCGCCTGGGCGCGGGCCGGGAATTCAAAGTCGTCGAAGGCGCGGCGGACGCTGTCCTCGTCGCAACCGGAGCAGGTTTCCTCGAAGCAGATACCGATCTGGCGGCCGTTGCACGCCAGAGTGGTGAATGCGTAGCGCCAGCGCTGGGCCTCGGCGAGACGCTCGCGCAATTCTTCTTCGTTGGTGATGACGATGCCGGCTTCCTTGAGGGATTGCAGGAATTCCTCGAAGGACTCGTTACTCAATCTTCCCATGATGATCTGTAGCCTCTCTTGAAGGTTGCGGTGCTGATTTTCTTGTGTCACCTGGAGCGATTAACGCCGGGCCTCGCCGGTCGGTTGACAGGGAGTGGCGCGGAAGGGCGTGAGATAATCCGCAGCTCGCCCACCGCACCCGCCGCATGAAACAGCCCACCCCCGCCGACGTCCTTGCCGAAATCCGCCCCGGCCAGTCGGTCGAACTGCTCAAGGCCCTGCACATCCTGACCCGGGAAGGCCGCCTCAACCAGGATTCCCGCCGCAAGCTCAAGCAGGTCTATCACCTGTACCAGTTCATCGAGCCGCTTCTGGCCGAGGTCGCGGAAGGTGGCGACTTCAGCCTGGTGGATCACGGCGCGGGCAAGTCTTACCTGGGCTTCCTGCTCTACGACCTGTTCTGCAAGCCACGAGGCCTCGGCTCCGTGATCGGGGTCGAAAGCCGGGAAGATCTGGTGCAGCGTTCGAAATCCCTGGCCGATCTGCTGGGATTCGAGCGCATGGACTTTCTGGCGCTCACGGTGGACGAGGCCCTGACTTCGCCCCGGCTCCCGGCCCGGGTGGACCTGGTGACCGCGCTCCACGCCTGCAATACCGCCACCGACGACGCCATCCGTTTTGCCCTCGACCGGCAGGCCCGCCATGTGGTCCTGGTGCCCTGCTGCCAGGCGGAAGTCGCCGCTGCCCTGCGGGCACGTAAGGCGGTTGCCCTGAGCGCCTCACCCCTGGCGGAGCTTTGGCGCCACCCCATCCATACCCGCGAGCTGGGCAGCCATCTGAGCAACGTGCTGCGCTGCCTGCTGCTGGAAAGCCACGGCTACAAGGTGACGGTCACCGAATTGGTGGGCTGGGAACATTCGATGAAAAACGAACTCATCGTCGCCACCCGCAACGGTGGCAAGAAGGCCAGCGCCCGGCAGCGGGCGGAATGGCTGCTGCGCGAATTCGGGCTGGAATCCCTGCGCATGCGCTTCCTCTACTGAACCGCCCCTCCCGGCCGGTGGGTGCAGACCCGGTTGCGGCCGGCGTCCTTAGCCGCGTAAAGGGCATGGTCGGCCTGGGCGAAGAGGATATCGAGATCCGCGTGCTGCCCACTGAGCAGACTGGTGACGCCGATGGACACCGTATAGGACACCGAGCGGCCATCCGGCAGACCTACCGGCGCGTCGGCAAACGCTTCCCGCAGCCGTTCGGCGACTTCCAGGGCCTGGCTGCCCGAAGTCTCAGGCAGCAGAACGCCGAACTCCTCGCCCCCCAGCCGCCCGACCCCGTCGACCTCGCGCAGGACCGCGCGGCAGGTATCGGCCAGGGCCTGCAGCACCCGGTCGCCGACCTTGTGGCCATAGGCGTCATTGACGTGCTTGAAGTGATCGACATCCAGCATGAGGAGCGACAGTTCGCCGCCATAGCGCTCGGTGCGGGCGAGTTCGGTCTCCCCCTTGGCCCAGAAGCTGCGGCGGTTGTCCAGGCCGGTCAGATAATCGGTGCGGGCCTGCCGTTCCAGTTCCGCCAGGGCCTCGCCGTGCTCCAGGGCGATGGCGGCCATATTGGCCGCCCCTTCGATACATTCGATCTCGGCGGCCGTGGGCGCCGAAGGGAAGCGCCTGTAGATGGCAAAGGTTCCCAGCACCCGCCCCTGGGACGAGCGGATGGGTTCCGACCAGCAGGCCCGCAGACCCGCCTCCCGCACCAGATCCTGATGGCTCGCCCAGTTGGGGTGGCTGAGAACGTCCTCGACCACCACGCGCTGCCCCCGAAACGCCGCCGTGCCGCAACTGCCGACCCCATCCGCCACCGGCAGGCCGTCCACCGCCCGGTTATAGGCCTCCGACATGCCGGGTGCGGCAGCGGTGTAGAGGGAACGTCCCCCCTCCTGCATCAGCAGCACCGTGCAGGTGAGCGTACGGTCCTCGCTCTCCACCCCCCGCACGATACCGTCCAGGATATCCTTGAGCGGCGCTCCCCGGGCCACATCCTCCAGCACCCGATTGCGCCAGCGTTCGCGCAGCGTGGCCCGCCGGGCGTCGGTCACATCGTCGAACAGGGCATAGACCTGAGCGGGGACGCTACTCCCGGCCTGGAAGACGGGTACGGCGTGGATGCGCACCCAGCGGCAGCCCTCCAGTTTGGGGTTGTGCACCCCCATGAGCGTCGCTCGCACCGGTTTTCCCGTACGCAAGGCTTCCATGACGGGGAAAGCCTCCGGCGGAAAGAGGGACCCATCCTCACGCACCGCGCGCCACTCCGGATCGTCCATGCGCATTCCCTTCATGGCCTGGGCCGGGCGGCCCAGGATGCCCTCGGCAGCCGCGTTGGCCGAGAGGATGGCCCCCTGTCCATCCAGGAGCACGAAGCCTGCCGGCGCCGCGTCGAAGAGACGAAAACACGACAGCACGGCCCCCGCCTCGGCGGCGGGGCACTGCAATTTCTTCGGGGTCGTGACCATGACGCAATCTCTCCGCAGGACGGGTCCGTCTCTTGGGCACTCCCCAATTTTTCGTCGCGGCGAGCGGACCTTCTCGTTTTGAGCATACTCCCCACCCCCTTACCGGCATTGTTCCAGATCAAGGTCGGCACCGGCGTCACGGGAGGGGATAAAATGCGGTTTCCAAAGATAAAACCTCAACAAGAAGCTCCCCATGCCCCTCGCGGAGAACCCCCCCCGCCCCCTCGAACTGCTCGCCCCAGCCAAGAATGCCGACTTGGGCATCGCCGCCATCGACCACGGCGCCGACGCGGTCTACATCGGCGGTCCGGCCTTCGGCGCCCGGGCGGGCGCCGGCAACGATGTCGACTCCATCGCCCGCCTCGCCGCCTATGCCCATCGCTACCACGCCCGTGTGCTGGTGGCCGTCAATACCATCCTGCGCGACGATGAACTGGAAGACGCCCGCCGCCTGGCCTGGGCGGTTTGGGAAGCCGGCGCCGACGCCCTCATCGTGCAGGACATGGGCCTCCTGCAACTCGATCTGCCCCCCATCCAGCTCCACGCCAGCACCCAGACCGACATCCGCTCGCCCGAGAAGGCGCGCTTTCTGGCCGACGTGGGTTTCTCCCAGATCGTTCTGGCCCGGGAACTGTCCCTGGACCAGATTCGGGCCGTGGCGGCGGGCACCCCGGCCGTCCTCGAATTCTTCGTCCATGGCGCGCTCTGCGTCAGCTACAGCGGGCAGTGCTACATCAGCCATGCCCACACCGGGCGCAGCGCCAACCGCGGCGACTGTTCCCAGACCTGCCGCCTGCCCTATTCCCTCAGCGACGGCGAAGGCCAGGTCATCGCCCAGGACAAGCACCTGCTGTCGATGAAGGACAACGACCAGAGCGCCAACCTCGCCGCCCTGGCCGATGCCGGCATCGGCTCGTTCAAGATCGAGGGCCGCCTCAAGGATCTGGGCTACGTCAAGAACATCACCGCCCACTACCGGGGCCTGCTGGACGAAGTCATCGCCGCCGACCCGCGCTATTGCCGCGCTTCCTCCGGCACCTCGACCTACACCTTCGTCCCCCAGCCGGAGAAATCCTTCAACCGCGGGGCCACCGACTATTTCGTCAATTCGCGTCAGGCCGACATCGGCGCCTTCGATTCGCCCAAATTCGTCGGTGAGCCCCTGGGCCACGTCACTCGGGTGGCGGCCGAGTGGTTCGAAGTCGATAGCGCGCTTCCCCTGCACAACGGCGACGGCCTGAGCTATTACGACGCCGACCAGGAACTCGCCGGCCTGCGCATCAGCCGCGCCGAGGGACGGCGCCTTTACCCCCTGACCATGCCGCAAGGCCTGGCGGTGGGCCTCGCCGTCTACCGCAACCGGGACCAGGAATTCGAGCGCCTGCTGGAAAAGAAATCCGCCGACCGCCGCATTGCGGTCAGTCTCACCCTGAGCGAAACCCCCCAGGGATTCACCCTGGAAGCCCGGGACGAAGACGGTCTCGCCGCCCAGGCCACCATCGCCCACCCCCACGAAGCCGCCCGGGACACGGCACGGGCCGGCGCCGCCCTGCGGGAACAGTTGGGCAAGCTGGGCAACACGCCCTTCGTCGCCCGGGAAATCGCCCTGCATCTGGCGGCGCCCCGCTTCCTGCCCACCGCCGTGGTCAATGCCCTGCGCCGGGAGGTGCTGGAAAAGCTCGACGCCCTCCGCCTCGCCGCCCATCCCCGCCCGCCCCGGGCCGCCCCGGCCGAACCGCCGGCTCCCTACCCCCAGGATGAACTGAGTTACCTGGGTAACGTGCTCAACGCCCAGGCCCGCGCCTTCTATGCCCGCCACGGCGTCAAGCTCATCGAGGACGCCTACGAGGCCGGGAACGAAAAGGGCGCCGTGTCCCTCATGATCACCAAGCACTGCCTGCGCTACAGTTTCAACCTCTGCCCCAAGGAAGTGAAAGGCTTGCGCCCCGACCCCCTGACCCTCATGAACGGCAAGGACAAGCTCACCCTGCGCTTCGACTGCAAGCGCTGCGAGATGCACGTGGTCGGCAAGCTGAGAAAGGGCGTCAAGCTTCAGGTACAGGCGGAAGGTCACTGAGCCCCCCTTCGTCATGCGCCGCCTGCTCATCGCCCTTGCCCTCCTCGTCGCCCTCCTGGCCGTCGGGGCCGCAGTCGGGCTCCACTACGCCGCCGGCGCCCTGCGCGACAAGGTGCGCGAAGCCCTGGGGCCGGAAAGCGAAGTGGCCGACATCCGCCTGGGCTGGTCTTCGGTGGAGGTGACCGGGGTGCGGGTTCCCGCCCCCAAGGACTGGCCGGCGCCGGACGCCCTGAAGGCGGCGCGCATCGTCGTCGTGCCCGATTTCGACGCCCTCTTTTCCAGCCGCGAAGTGCGCATCCGGCGTATCGTGCTCGACGGCGCCTACCTGTCGGTCTATCGCACCCGCGAGGGCAAGCTGCGGCTGCTGCCCGGCATCCTGGAAAAGCCCGCCGCTGCAAAGGACGAGGCCAAGACCGGCGACGACCTCGCCGTCCGCATCGACGCAGTCGAGCTGAACGACGCCGCCCTGGAGCTTTTCGACGCCTCGGTGGCCAAGCCGCCCCATCGCGTGCGCCTGGAGGCCCTGCAGGCCCGCATCGGCACGCTGCGCCTGCCCCAGCTCGCCGGCCAGACCCGCCTGGACCTCAAGGGAAGCGTCAAGGGCGCCCGCCAGGACGGCAGTTTCACCGTGGCGGGCTGGATCGAGGTGGCGAGCAAGGATTCCGACATCGAAACCCACTTGAAGGGCGTCGACCTGGTGGGGCTCCAGCCCTATCTCATCAAGGCTTCCGAAACCGGCGTCCGCCGCGGCAGCCTGGACCTGGACCTCAAGGCCAGCGTCAAGCAGAACCGCCTGCACGCCCCGGGCACCCTGTCGGTGGCCAATCTGGAACTCGCCTCGGGCAAGGGCGCCACCGCCACCTTCATGGGCATGCCCCGGATGGCGGTCATCGGCATGCTCAAGGACAAGAACGAACGCATCACGGTCCGCTTCGTCCTGGACGGTCGTCTCGACGATCCAAAATTCTCGCTGAATGAAGCCTTCATGACCCGGGTGGGCGCCTCCATGGCCGAAACCCTGGGCATCAGCCTGGAGTCGGTGGCCAAGGGCGTCAGCAGCGCCACCCAGGGCATCGGCAGGAGTCTGGGCAAGCTATTCGGCCAGTAGGCGCCCGCAAAGCCCGTGCCATAATCCGCCGCGCCCCGCCCTTCTGAACCGCCCATGATTTCCGTCTACCAGCTCAAACCCCGCTTCCAGGCCCTGCTGCGGCCCGGCGTCGTGCGTCTGGCGGCGGCCGGCGTCACGGCCAACGGGGTCACGCTCCTGGCCATGGTCGTTTCCTGCGGCCTGGGCGCCCTGCTCTTCGTCTATCCCCGACCCGCGCTATTTCTGCTCCTGCCCCTGTGGATGTTCCTGCGCATGGCCCTGAACGCCGTAGACGGCATGCTGGCCCGGGAATTCGCGCAAAAATCCGCCCTCGGCGCCTACCTCAACGAACTCAGCGACGTGGTCTCCGATGCCGCCCTCTACCTGCCCTTCGTCCTGGTGGCGCCCTTCGGCTGGGGCAGCGTGGGGGCGATGATCTTCCTCGCCGCCCTGTCCGAAATGACCGGCGCCCTCGGTCCCCTGGTGGGCGCTCCGCGCCAGTACGACGGCCCCATGGGCAAGAGCGACCGGGCCGTGCTCTTCGGCGGCCTCGGCCTCTGGCTGGGGCTGACCGGCAGCCTGCCGGCCTGGTGCTTCTGGCTCCTGCCCGCCGCCGCGGCCCTCATGGCCCTCAATATCGTCAATCGCATCCGCAGCGGTCTGGCCCAGGCCGCTCCACGGACGTCCCCATGAGTTTACTCGGCCGCTGCACCGGCACCGCCATCGGCGGGCTTGCCCAGCTCATCACCGGGGTGCGCGCCCTGTGGCGCGGCTGCGTGCCGGAGGACCGCCTGCGGGTGTATTTCGCCAACCACAACAGCCACGTCGATTTCATCCTGGTGTGGGCTGCGCTGCCGCCGGATCTGCGGCGCCGCACCCGCCCCGTGGCCGGTGCCGACTACTGGCTGACGGACGCCCTGCGCCGATTCATCGTGCACGATGTCTTCAACGCCGTGCTGGTGGACCGCACCCGGGGCAGCCGAGAGGGCGGCCCCAACCCGGTGGAGCAGATGGCCGAGGCCCTCGCCGCCGGTGATTCCCTCATCATCTTTCCCGAAGGCACCCGCAATCTGAGCGATACGCCCCTGCTGCCCTTCAAGAGCGGCATCTACCACCTGGCCTGCCGGCGGCCGGACGTGGAATTCGTTCCCGTGTGGATCGAAAACCTGGGCCGGGTGATGCCCAAGGGCGCCCTGATTCCGGTGCCCCTCCTGTGCACCTTGAGCTTCGGCCAGCCCCTCACCCTGGCTGCGGGAGAGGACAAGGAAACCTTCCTCGCCCGCGCCCGGACCGCCATGCTGACCCTGGCGCCACCCGCCTGAGCCATGAACCAGAAAACCTCAGCCAGTCGCCTGTCGTTGCCCGGAGTGCCTTGTGCCCTGGCCCTCCGCGCCTTCCCGAAACGCATGCGCCCCGAGTGGCATCGCGACGAGCCCGCAGGCGCCTCCGGGCGGGCGAAGGGTGCGATCGGGCGCCGCGGTGCCGCCACAATCCAGTCCCCATGACCCCCCAAGAAACCGTCTTCGTCATCTTTGCCGGGGTGTTCGCCTGCCTGGCCCTGGCCAGCAGCGTCGCCTTCGTCCTGCGGCGGCGTCTCGCCCCGGAGGCCCCCACCGCCACCCTGGATAACCTGGACGCCCGCATCAAGGCCTGGTGGATCATGATCGGCTGCCTGGCGCTGGCTTTCTGGATCGGCCGCGCCGGCATCATCGCCCTCTTCGCCTTCATCTCCTTTCAGGGCCTGCGGGAATTCATCTCCCTCACCCATACCCGCCGGGGCGACCACCATGCCCTGGTGTGGAGCTTCTTCGTCTTCCTGCCCCTGCAATACGCCCTGGTCGCCATGGACTGGTACGGACTCTTTTCCATCCTGATCCCGGTCTATGCCTTCCTCCTTCTGCCCATGTCCTCGGCCCTGGGGGAAGACACCACCCGCTTTCTGGAACGTGCGGCCAAAGTGCAGTGGGGTCTGATGATCTGCGTCTATTGCCTTTCCCATGTGCCGGCCCTGCTCACCCTGCCCATCGCCGGCTTCGAGGGTCGCAATGCACTGCTGGTGGTCTTCCTGATCCTCACCGTGCAGGCCAGTGACGTGCTGCAGTACGTGTGGGGGAAGCTGTGCGGGCGCCACAAGCTGTCGCCCAACATCTCCCCCTCCAAGACCATAGAGGGCCTGGTGGGCGGCGTCCTCACCTCCACCGCCGTCGGCGCCGCCCTGTGGTGGATGACGCCCTTCCTGCCCTGGCAGGCGGCCCTGGTGGCCCTGGCCATCAACGTCATGGGCTTCTTCGGCGGCTTCGTCCTTTCCGCCATCAAGCGCGACCGCGGCATCAAGGACTGGGGCACCCTCATCGAAGGCCACGGCGGCATGCTCGACCGGGTCGACTCCCTGAGCTTCGCCGCGCCGATCTTCTTCCACATCGTGCGTTATTGGTGGGTGGCCTGAACCGGGGCGTCGTTCGCCCCGCCCTGCGGGACGATCAGCCCTGCAGCCGCTCCACCGCGATTTCCACACTGCGTCCTTCGTCCCCCAGCCAGACCACGCCTTCCTGTACCGTGCATTGCAGGCGCATGCTGCGCGCCGCCAGTGCCGCCAGGGCAGCGCTTTGCTCGGCGCTCAGGCGCAGCACGGCGAGATTGCCGTAGGCAGCCAGCGCGGCGCGGTTCTGCTGCCACCAGACATCCACCGCCTTGCCGCCGTAGGTCAGCACCACCGCGCGACGCGCCCGGTGGCTGGCCTTGCGCAGATCCCGCTCGTCGGGGAGGCCGACATCGATCCAGGTGAGCAGCGTGCCATCGGGCCCCACTTCGAGCAGATCGGCCTCGTCTTCCGTGGACAGCCCCCGCCCGAAAGTCAGGTCTTCACTGGCGTAGAGCGCGAAGGCCAGCAGCCGCACCATCATCCGCTCGTCGGTTTCCGAAGGGTGGCGGGCCAGGGTGAGGGTGTGGGACTGGTAATAGTGGCGATCCAGGTCGGAAACCTGGAGTTCGGCCTTGAAGACGGTTGCCTTGAGCGCCATGGAAACCTCGAAAAAAGGCAGGATTATCCCGGGTGCTGACGAAAACCCCAAAGGCCACTACGATGCGGGGCTTGTGCCATCCTCATCGGAGCCTGCCATGACTTCCCCCCGTCTCGCCCTCGCCACCGCCCTCACGGCCATCGCCTGCGCCGTCACCGCTGCCGACCTGCCCAAACGCAAATCCGGCCTGTGGGAGATGAAGACACAGATGGAGGGCGTTCCCTCCCAGGGGCCGATGCAGATGTGCGTCGACCAGGCCAGCGACAATCTGATGCGAGACGAAGGCAGCCGCCAGAAGCCCGACTGCCCGGTCATGCAGGTGACGCCCTCCGGCGGCAAGGTCACCCTGCACTCCGAATGCCGCGTGGAAAAATCCCTGGTCATCACCGACGCCGTCATCACTGGCGACTTCGACACCCACTACCGCAGCGACATGAAGATGCGCTACAACCCGCCCATGCACGGTCGGAGCGAGATGAAGATGGTCCAGGAGGCCCGCTGGCTCGGCCCCTGCAAGGCCGGCCAGAAGCCCGGCGACGTGATGATGCCCGGCATGCCCGGCGGCAAGATGAATACCCAGGACATGCAGCGCATGATGAACGACCCGGAAGTGCAGAAGATGATGCGCCAGCAGCGCCAGGGCGCCGGTTACTGAGCGTCCGGAACCCCCGCCGGCGATGCAGCGTGACCGCGGGCCCGTGAGAATTCCCGACGCCCCACGCTGTCCAACTTCCGTCGCCGGCACCGCCGGCCCCCTGCTCCCCGGAGAATGCCATGTCCCGCCTCACCCGCCTGCTGCTCGCCGCCCTCCTCGCCGCCACCGCTCTCTCCGCCCGGGCCGAAATCATCGACGTGGATAACGCCGAACTGGCCCGTCTGATGGCCGCCGGAGTCCCGGTCATCGACGTGCGCACTGCCGGAGAATGGGAAGAAACCGGCATCGTCCCCGGCAGCCGGCTCCTCACCTACTTCGACGACAACGGCAAGGCCGATCCCCCCGCCTGGCTGGCCAAGGCCCAGGCCTACGCCAAGGCTGGCCAGCCGGTGGCCGTCATCTGCCGCAGCGGCAACCGCACCAAGGCCGTCAGCCGTTACCTTTCCCAGGAAGCCGGCTACGCCAAGGTCTATAACGTCAAGGGCGGCATCAAGGCGTGGATCGCCGAGGGCCGCCCCACGGCACCCGCTGCCCAACCCCTGGCTGCCTGCCGCGCCGACAAGACCTGCTGATGCGGCAAGCAGCGGCGGCACGGCGCTGCGCAAGTTGCGAACGCTGGGGCGGAGAACGCACCGCCGCCCCGCCCGATGCCGTCGAAGTGGCGGCGGAGACCGCCACCGGCCCCTGCCGCGGTGGCCCCTGGGACGGTTCGGAACGCCGCGCCCGCTCCGCCTGCGGCCAATGGCTCCTGTGGTCGGCCATGAATCCCCGGCAATGAGGCCAGCGCTCCGGTAGAATCCAGGCCCTTCGGCAACCCCCTGCCGACCGGCGGCCACCCCAGGGACGATCGCTGCAACCGCCTCCCGGAGCCGCCATGGTCACGCCTGCCCCCACCGCCCTCACCGACTGCCTGGCCGCCGCCCTGGACCGCCGCGCCGACCTGATCGCCCGCCTGGAAGCAGAATCCACCACCGCCTACCGGCTCTTCCACGGCAGCACCGAAGGCATTCCCGGCCTCACCGCAGACCGCTACGGCGACCTGCTCCTGGTGCAGAGCTTCCATCGCCCCCTGGACGACGCCGAACTGGCCGCGCTGCAAGCGTTCTACGCCGCAGCCCAGCCCGCCCTGAGCCCCATCTACAACGACCGCAGCGCCGCCCACTCGCGCATCGCCAACGCCCTGACACCGGCCGCCCTGGCCCAGGCGGAAGCGGCGCGGGAATGCAGCGAAATGGGGCTGCGCTACACCATCCAGGCCCGCCATGCCGGCCAGGATCCCTGGCTCTTCCTCGACCTACGCGCCGGGCGGCGGCGGGTTATGGCCGAAGCCGGCGGCAAATCAGTGCTCAACCTCTTCGCCTACACCTGCGGGGTGGGCATCGCAGCCGCCCGGGGCGGTGCCCGTCACGTGGTCAACGTGGATTTCGCCGAATCCGCCCTCAAGGTCGGCAAGCACAATGCCCGCGCCAACGACTTGCCCATCCGCCTGCGCTTCGTCCAGAGCGACGCCTTTGCCGCCCTGCGCCAACTGGCCGGCATCGGCCAGCCGACCCTGGTGCGCGGCAAGCGCATGCCGGCCTTTCCCAAACTCGACCCGCATCAGTTCGACCTGGTCTTCCTCGACCCGCCCCCCTACGCCAAAAGCCTCTTCGGGGTAGTGGATGTGGTCAATGACTACGCCGCCCTGATGAAGCTCGCCCTGTTGTGCACCGTCCCCGGCGGCACCCTGATCTGCTGCAACAACGCCGCCCAGGTGGACCGCGACGTCTGGGCCGATCAGCTGCAGCGCTGCGCCGCCAAGATCCGCCGGCCGATCCGCGAGTTCGAATGGATTCTCCCGGAAGCCGACTTCCCCAGCCCGGACGGTCGGCCGCCCCTGAAGATGGCCCTGCTCAGGGTGTAGGGAGGCCGAAGGTAACTGCGCGCAAGCGCGAAAGCAGATGCAATCGCGGGGTGACACCGAACCCCAGCTCGCAAGGCCCCACCGCCCCCACCGAGGAAGGAAGGACAACGCTCATGCGCCCGCGCCATCGGCCTCGTGTTTTGCCAAGGCCTCAACGGCAACCGCCAGCCTCGCCTCCCGCCCCGCCGGCGTCTCCAGGCTGATACGCCCCAGGGCGCCGCTGCGGTAGTCGGTGATGAGGATGCCGGAAGCCTTTTCCCGATCCGGTTCGCCGCCGCGGCCCTTGACCAGACAGCCGCGCTTCCTGGCCACCCCTTCGAGCACCCCCACCGCGTCCAGGGACGCGGCATCGAGGCCGTAGCGGGCGGAGAGGCTCTGGGGGTATTGGGCGAGGAGAAAGCCGGCCAGCCAGGTGGCGACTTCTTCGTCGATATAGGCATTGATGCCCACCGCGTGGCTGGCGGCGAGCATGAGGCCGTCTTCCTCGTGTTCGATCTTGGGCCACATCAGGCCCGGGGTGTCGTAGAGGACGAGGCGGGAACTGATGTCGATGCGCTGCTGGCTCTTGGTCACCGCCGGCTGGTCGCCCACCGCCGCCACCTTCTTCTTGACCAGGGCGTTGAGCAGGGTCGATTTGCCCACGTTGGGGATGCCCATGATCATGAGCCGCAGGGGCTTCACCGCGTCGTTGCGATGGGGCGCGAGTTGCTGGGCCAGACCGGGAACGCGGGCCACGTCGGCGGGCTTCTTGCACGAAATGGCGACCGCCCGGACACCGGGCTGACGGCCGAAGTGGTCGATCCAGGCGCGGGTGGCGGCGGGGTCGGCGAGATCGGCCTTGTTGAGCAGTTTGAGGCAGGGGCGTTGGCGGAAGGCGCGCAGCTGGTGAATCATGGGATTGCTGCTGGCGGCAGGCAGGCGGGCGTCGACGACCTCGACGACCACGTCGGCCTGGGCGAGGGTTTCGGCCGCCTTCTTGCGGGCCGAGGTCATGTGTCCGGGGAACCACTGGATGCTCATGGGTCTTCGTAGTCCAAAAATTTGCCTTGTGCCGAAGGGAGATTATCCCCGTTCAACCGCGGGCTTACATCCTGTAGCAATGGCTCACAGGCCGGGCCGCCCGTCCTCCCTACTCTGGAGCCTGTTTCCAACGGCACCCCACGGAGATCGCCATGCACGCCCCCTTTGCCGCCGCCCTCATCGCCGCCCTGCTGACAGTGGGCGCCCTGCCCGCCAGCGCCTTTGCCCATGAGCGCGGCTGGCGGGACCACGACCATCACGACCGTCACGATCGCCATGGGCGCCAGCACCGCCACCACGGCCACGACCGCCCCTGGCACCACGCGCACCGACCGGCCTGGGCCTACGAGGCGCCGGTCGTCTATTCCCCGGCCTACGTCAGCCCGCAGCCGGTCTACATGGCGCCGCCCCCGCCGGTGGTCTATCGCCCGGCGTACCCGGTGTACCGTTCGGAACCGGCGATCACCATCGGCATCGGTATCCCGCCCCTGGTCATTCCCCTGCGCTAAGGGCGATGCTGTTCAGTTCATGCCTGTTGCAGCCCGCGATTTGCCGGGATCGCCCTGCGACAGGGCGAACGGGCTTGACCGCACGGCGGCGGCGGCGCCCAGGAGCTTAAGCCACTTCCCGGGCGTCCAGGAAGCGGAGCTTGGGATACTTCTCCTGCATCATGTTCAGATAGACGTTGTTGGGGGCCAGATAAACCGGATCGTCGGCGCCGTCCAGGGCCACGTTGGCACCGTAGCGGTCGGAAAGCTGCCGCAGTTCGGCCTCGTCGCCCCGAATCCAGCGCACCGTGGCGCAGTTGTAGGATTCGAAAATCACCTGCACGCCGTACTCGTTCTCCAGGCGGTGGGCGACCACGTCGAATTGCAGGATGCCCACGGCGCCCAGGATCAGGTCGTTGCCTGACAGCGGCCGGAAGAGCTGGGTCGCCCCCTCCTCGGCCAGTTGCTGCAGGCCCTTGTGCAATTGCTTGATCTTGAGGGGATTGGCAATGCGGGCCAGGCGGAAATGCTCGGGCGCAAAAGAAGGAATCCCGGTGAATTTGAGGTCTTCGCCCTCGGAAAAGGTTTCCCCCAGGCGGATGGTGCCATGGTTGGGGATGCCGATGATGTCCCCGGGGTAGGCCTCGTCCGTGGTACTGCGGTCCCGGGCCATGAAGGTGATGGCGTTATTGACCGCCAGCAGTTTGCCCCCGGCCACCTGCTTGACCTTCATGCCCCGCTCGAAGCGGCCGGAACAGACCCGCAGGAAAGCGATGCGGTCCCGGTGCTTGGGGTCCATATTGGCCTGAATCTTGAAGACGAAGCCGGAAAACCGGGCCTCGTTGGGCGCCACCGAGCGGCTTGCCGCCGGGCGGGCCAGGGGGGCCGGCGACAGTTCCACCACGGCGTCAAGCAGGGACTGGACGCCGAAGTTATTCACGGCCGAACCGAAGAACACCGGCGTCTGCCTGCCGGCCAGGTAGGCCTCGGCGTCGAAGGCGTGGGAGGCGCCGCGCACCAGTTCCACGTCGATGCGCAATTCCTCCGCCTGCTCGCCGATCAGCTCGTCCAGGCGCGGGTTGTCCAGGCCCTGGATGGTTTCGGCGGTGCCCTTCTCGGCCCGGGGATCGAAGAAACTGATGCTGTCGTCGTAGAGATGGTAGACGCCGCGGAAGCGCTTGCCCATGCCGATGGGCCACGTCATGGGGGCGCACTGGATCTTGAGTACGTCCTCGATTTCGTCCAGCAGATCGATGGGCGACTTCCCCTCCCGGTCCAGCTTGTTGATGAAGGTGAGGATGGGCGTGTCGCGCATGCGGCACACGTTGAGCAGCTTGATGGTCTGGGCCTCGACGCCATTCACCGAATCGATGACCATGACCGCCGAATCCACCGCGGTCAGGGTGCGGTAGGTGTCTTCCGAGAAATCCTCGTGGCCCGGGGTATCGAGCAGGTTGATCATGCATTCCTGGTAGGGGAACTGCATCACGGAGGAGGTCACCGAGATACCCCGCTGCTTTTCCAGTTCCATCCAGTCGGAAGTCGCATGGCGGCTGGCCTTGCGCGCCCGCACCTCGCCCGCCACCTGGATGGCGCCGCCGAACCACAGGAGCTTTTCGGTCAGGGTCGTCTTGCCCGCGTCGGGGTGGGAAATGATGGCAAAGGTGCGGCGGCGGGAGATTTCGTTGTCGAGGGGATTCACGGTGGGCGGGGAGGCGAAGCAAAGGGCGGCATTATACCGCCCACGCCTCAGGACTCCCGCGGCAAGGTCTCCCGGTACAGGGCACGGCTGGCGTAGGCGAGCCAGGGCAAGGTCAGGGGCAGGAGCGGCAGGAGCAGGATGCTGCCCATGACCAGGACGGAAAGCAGGATGCCCCAGAGCAGGGCCACCGGCAGCGATCCCAGGACGATGCGCACGCTCAGGGCCACCGCATTCACCAGGCCGACGCGCCCCTCGCACAGGAGGGGGACGGAAAAGGCGGCCACGGCGTAGAGCAGGAGCGCGAAGACGGCACCGGAAATGGCGCCCCATTTGAGGAAGCCGGTCACATTGGCGCTCGTGGGAATGAGGTCGGAGAGCCATACCGGGGTGCCGCCCACCATGTAGCTGTAGAGGGTCGCCACGTCGGTGATGAAAATCATGAACAGCAGGGCGCATACCAGGGCCACCACCCAGAGCCCCGTGTCGGCGCGGCGAAAACCGGCCAGCACCGCCGCCGCCCGGGGCTTCTCGCCGGCCTCCCAGGCCGAGGCGATGCCGAAGAATCCCGCCAGGATGGCCGGGCCTACCAGCATGAAGGCTCCGGCGGCAGCGATGACCAGAGGGGCGAGACCCAGCCCCAGCAGACCACCGATGATGAGCAGTCCGGCCAGGGTGAACAGCGCCGCGTAGGTGGTGCTGACGCCACGGGTGGCGCCGGCGAGGCGCCAGCCCGCGCCTAAAGCCCGCCCCAGGGCGGCGGTGGACAGGGGAACGATGGTCATGGAAGCACTCGCGGAGGGAAAGCCCGAGAGTCAAGCACAGCCCTGGGGGCCGCGCTCTAATGCACATCAAATTCGGGGAGGGGCAGGGCGTGAGGGGTCAAGGCTGCGGGGGCGGCCTTGCCTTCTTGGACGCGGGGTCACAGGGCGACCAGGGTCTGGCGCCCGGCCCAGGACTCGCCAGGGGCCAGGCTCACCGGGCGCTGGACGGCGGCGGCTTCGACGCAGAGCATGTGGCGCCAGCTCTCGGGGGCCATGTCCGGCAGGGCGGCACACTTGTCCACCCAGGGGTTCCACACCACCACATCGGCAAAGCCCTGGCCGTGGATGCCCAGGCTCAGGTTGCCGGCCTGCAGCAGGAGTGGCCGGGTCACATCGCGGTAAATGCGATCCACCTCGCCTTCCACGATGAGGTCCACCGCCCTCTCGCGCCCTTCGCCTCCCGCGACGCAATCCTCGTAAGCGCTGCCCCGCAAGCCCTCCAGGGTGATGTCTTCGACCTGGACGACGCGCAGATAGCTGTGCAGCGCCGCGGTGAAGGCCCAGGCCGTGGCGCCGGTGTTATCCACCGCCAGTTCCACGTCCAGACGGTCGGCCTCCAGCACCACCGTGACCTCGGCGCGAAAGCCGTGGGGCCAGAGGCGGCGGCTGGCCTCGTCGTCGCCGCAGGCCAGGGTGAGCAGGGCGAACGCTTCCGTCGCGCGGGTCTCCGCCGCTTGCCACACGACGTTGCGCACCAGGCCGTGCTTGGGCAGGGGGCCGCGGCCGGCAAACTGCGGAAAACAGACCGGAATGCCGCCCCGGATGGGCAGGCTGCCGTCGAAGCGCGCCCTGGGGGAAAGGAAAAGCCGTTCCCGGCCGTCCCCCGTCGTCCAGGACAGCACCTGCCCGCCGCGCCTGGCCACGACGGCCCCCGCGCCGCGGGGGCCCTCCAGGCGGAAGGCCTCGCAACCGCGGAAATCCACCGCCTCAACCTTCGTCGCCATGAGCTTCCTCCCTTTCGCACAGCACCAGTCGCGGCCGCAGATGCAGCATCTCGACTTCGTGTCCCAGGAGGGTCACGGCCCCGGCGCGCCGGTTGTCGCCGGTATCGCTGTACTCGAAAGCGTAGCAACGGCGCAGCCGCAGGCGCCCGCCATCGTCACGCCCCCATCGCACACTGCGGATGACTACGGTATCATCCAGGAACAGCATGTTTTCGGCATGACATGCTGTGCGGGCGGCGGTCACCGCAGCTTCCCGGGACTTGAGACTATCCAGCCAGAATGCCACCCCAGCAGCCGCAGCGATCAGGGCGATCAATTCGTACAAATCCATGATTTACCAAGCCTTCGGGGATGATAAATTCTCCACAGCCTGTTCCCGTGGCCCTCGCCGATAATGAGCTCCCGCCCACCCCCCGAAGTCCCCATGGAAACCGCCCTGCAATTCCTGCGCGACATCCTGCCCTTTGGCCGCGCAAATCCGCGGGACAAGGCCGTGGCGGAAATCCGCGAGGCCCTGGAGGGTCTGGCGACCCTGCCGGCGCAGAAGGCCGCGGCGGCGCTGGCCGGCGAGATCATCCCGGGAATCGCTCGCCATGGCAATCTCCACATGCGCGCCAGGCTGCTGGAAGAAGCCCGGGCCGCGGGAGAGCGGCCCCTGGCCGAGATCGAAACCCAGGTCGAACGGGCCCCCCTGCCCCTGTCGACTTCCGCCACCACCCTCGCCCTCGCCGCCGACAATCTCCTCAAGGCCCTGGCCGCGGCCTACACGGGTCTTGCCGCGAGCAGCGAGAAATTGCGCGTCGATTCCGGCCTGGCCCGCCTGCACACCGCCGCCCTGCAGCACGCCTGTGAAGTCGTTTTCCGCCGGCAGCAACTGGCCTATCGGGCCTACGCCATGCCCTCGGCGACCTCCTGGCAGATGCTGCACAAGCTGTACCGCCTCTCCCTCCGCAGCGGCAAGACCAATGGCAAGGGCAATCCCGTCGAGCCGCTCTACTGCACCACCCTGCTCCTGGCCGCCATCGACCCCACCAAATATCCCCGCGGCGCCCTGGACGCCCTGCGCAAGGCGGTGGAGAGCCTCGCCCCCCTGGGGCTGATTTTCGAGGCGAACGCCGATTTCCACATCCCCAAGTCCCCCGCGGGCCAGTTCGTCGTGCGGGGCGACGATGGCACTCCGGGACGCCCCCTCCTGCGCGCCCAGGGCACCGCTGCCCTGGCGGGCTGCCTGATCGTCGATTTCCGGCCCGTGCTGGCCATGCTCGACCGCCAGCTGCGCAAGCTCCCGGACGACGCGCCCAGCATCGCCCTGACCCTGCCCGAGGTTTTCGTACAGAGCATGCGCACCGCCCTGGGCAGCCACGCGGCGCGACGCTATTCCCGCACTCGCTTCAAGCCCCGCGCCGACCTGGCGGCAGGACTCGACGCGGTGATCGATTTCCTCAATGGCCGCGCCCTCTCCCGCCGCAGCACCGACCCCGCCCGTCGTGAACGTCACTGGCCCGTGGCCCTGAGCGAATGGTCCCTCATGGATGAAAGCCCCGAGGGCTTCGGCGTGCGCTATCTCAAGGGCGAGAAGTCCCGCCTCGAAGCGGGCGAGGTGGTGGCCCTGCAACCCCGCGAGAACAGCAAGCTGCACATCTGCATGGTTCGTCGCATCGCCACGACCGAGCAGCACCGTCTCGAACTGGGGCTCCAGGAGCTTTCGGGCCACGGTTTCGTCATCGACCTGCCGCAACCCGCGGTCTCCGTCGTCGAGCAGGCGGTCGTCATTCCCCGACTTCCTGGCCATGGCAACGGCGCCGGCCTCCTCGCCCGTCCGGGCAGCGTCAGCAGCGGACAGAAGCTTGTCCTGCAGGAGGGTGAGCGCGGCGTCTCCTACAGCGTGGGCGCCGCCCTGGAGCGCCACCCGCGGGTCGAGCTCTTCGCCCTGGAACCCCTGGCCGGGTAAAATCCCGGCCCATGCTCAGTTACCGCCACGGCTTCCACGCCGGCAACCACGCCGACGTCCTCAAGCACCTCGTCCTCGTCAGCACCCTCGCCCACCTCAATCGCAAGGAGGGCGCCTACTGGGTGGTCGATACCCACGCCGGCGCAGGCCAGTATGACCTGCGCGGCCCCCAGGCGGAAAAACTGGGGGAATTTCGCGACGGCATCGGCCGCCTGTGGGGCCGCGACGATCTTCCCGCCCCCCTCGCCGACTACCTGGCCCAGGTGTTGGCGGCGAACCCGGACGGACGCCTGGCCCGCTATCCGGGGTCGCCCTGGCTCGCCGCCCGGGCCCTGCGCGCCCAGGACCGGCTGCGGCTGTTCGAATTGCACAGCAGCGAAGTCCCCGCCCTGCAAGCCTGCTTCCGCGGCGCCGGCCGCCAGGTGAAGGTCACCGCCGGCGATGGCTTTACCGGCCTCAAGGCCCTCCTGCCGCCGCCGTCCCGCCGCGGCCTGGTGCTCATCGACCCCTCCTACGAAACCCGCGCCGACTATGGTGCCGTCCTCCAGGCCCTGAAGGACGGCCTCGCCCGCTTCGCCACCGGTATCTTCGCCGTCTGGTATCCGCTCCTGGCGCGCACCGAGGCGCGGGATCTGCCGGGCCGGCTGAGGCACCTGCCGGCGCGCCGCTGGCTCGACGTCAGCCTGAGCGTGGCGCCCCCCCGCGGCGACGGCCTGGGCATGCAGGGCAGCGGCATGTTCATCGTCAATCCTCCCTGGACCCTGGAAGCGGAATTGCGCCAGTGCCTCCCCTTCCTGGCCGCCACCCTGGGTCAGGAGGGCGCCGGCCGCTTCAGCCTGGACAGCCGCGAGGAAAAAGGCGAGTGAAGGGGGCAGCCGCCCCGGTGCCGGGCGGGCGGCCGTCCCCCACGCGCCTCGGCCTGCAAGCCGCCGGATTCCTGCTGCTGGTGGGGAGTCTGATCGTTCCCGGCCCGGCCAGGGCCCAGTTCGACGGCCAAGTCACGGCGCGGGAAGAGATGCCGCGGGAGGCCATGCGTCTCGCCGAACCGGCCCCCGACGAGGTCGCCCTGGTCATCAACGCCAACGCGGCCTTCGGCAACCACGCCGGCCTGTTCGCCGGCGCCCGCCTGAGCGACCCGGCCGGCAGTTACGTCGCCCTGCGCCGGCGCCAGCCGGACTGGCAGGCGAGCCTTGCCGATTACGTGCGTTTCCAGAGCAGCGACGGCACCCACATCCGGGTCTATCGTTTTCGCCTGGAGACGGAGGATTTCGCCGCGGTCACCGCCCGCCTGCCGGAGGCCGACCGGGCGGCGCCCCTCTTCTGCGCCACGGCGGTCCACAATGCGGTGGCCGGCATCGGTCCCTTCTCGCCCCTGGCCCTGGCCGGCTGGACCAGCCCGATTCGCGTCGCCACCCTGCTCGATCGCCTGGTCAGCGCCGGTGCGGGAAGCTGCGAACTGCCCGACGCCTCGCCCTGCCCCCCGCTGGAAGGCCCTGCCGAGGGCGCAGTGGCCCGCAGCGCACCATAAACCCCGCTACAGATCGGTGTACTTGGCCCGGCTGCCGCGGCTCTTGGCCACCGGGTACTTCTCGGCGTTCTTGACCAGTTTCCTGCGCGCCGCTTCGACGAGGTCGATGCCGGCCACATCGGCAATGAGCAGCAGGTAGAGCAGCACGTCGGCGCACTCGTCCCCAAGGGCCTCGGCGGCGGTCGGGTCGCCGGGCAGGGCGTCGATTTCCGCATCGAGTTTCCACTGGGTGAGTTCGAGCAGTTCCGCCGCCTCCAGATTGAGGGAGACGATGAGACTGCGCAGGGTGTGGAACTGGCGCCAGTCCCGCTCGTCCCGAAAGCTCAGGAGGGCGCGCCGCAGCGCATCGAGCTCGCTCAATTACAATCTCCCGCTCAACTTTGAGGAGCCCGCATCATGCCCATTTTCCGCATCGACGCAAAGTCGCCCGCCATCGACCCCTCGGCCTGGGTCGCCGCCAACGCCACGGTCATCGGCGACGTGCGCCTGGGGGCCGGTGCCTCGGTCTGGTGGAACGCGGTCCTGCGTGGCGACAACGATCCCATCACCATCGGCGCCCGCAGCAACATCCAGGACGGCTCCGTCCTGCACACCGACGAGGGCGTCCCCCTCACCCTGGGGTGCGACGTCACCGTGGGTCACATGGTCATGCTGCACGGCTGCACGGTGGGCGATGGCAGCCTGATCGGCATCGGCTCCATCGTCCTCAACCGGGCGGTCATCGGCCGCAGTTGCATCGTCGGCGCCAACACCCTCATCCCCGAGGGCAAGGTCTTCCCGGACCGGGTGCTCATCGTCGGCTCCCCCGGCAAGGTCATCCGCGAGCTGAACGACGAGGAAGTGCTACGCCTCAAGACCTCGGCGGAGCACTACGTGGGCAACGCCGCCCGTTACAGGGCTGGTCTGAAGACGCTCTGACGGCACTGGCCGAGCGGCCGTTCCGGCCCGCTTCCAGCCTTGTCATTTGCCGGCGGATTACGCATAGTTCGCCCTTTTTTTCGCTTCCCGGAAGTCCATGCTGCCTCCCATAGAACACCGTATCGCCGTCGAACTCGGCGTGCGCCCTGCCCAGGTCATCGCCACCATCACCCTGCTGGACGACGGGGCCACGGTGCCCTTCATCGCCCGCTACCGCAAGGAAATCACCGGCGAACTGGACGATACCCAACTGCGCAATCTGGAAGAACGCCTCAACTACCTGCGCGATCTGGAAGCGCGCCGCACCGCCATCCTGGCCACCATCGAAGAGCAGGGCAAGCTCACGCCGGAACTGAAAGCGGCCCTCCACGGGGCTGAAACCAAGCAGAGCCTGGAAGACCTGTACCTCCCCTACAAGCAGAAGCGCCGGACCAAGGCCCAGATCGCCCGGGAAGCGGGCCTCGAGCCCCTGGCCCTGGCCCTGCTGCAGGACCCGACCCTCAGCCCGGAGAGCGCGGCCGCGGGCTACCTCAACCCCGAGGCCGGCTTTGCCGACGGGCGGGCGGTCCTGGACGGCGCCCGCCAGATCCTCATGGAGAGATTCGCCGAAGATGCCCAGCTTCTGGGGGAACTGCGCGATACCCTGCAGGCCCAGGGCCAGGTGAAATCCGCCGTGGTCGAAGGCAAGGAGGCCGAGGGCGCCAAGTTCCGCGACTGGTTCGATTTCGCCGAAGCCATCACCACCATGCCCTCGCACCGGGCGCTGGCCCTGCTGCGAGGAAGGAACGAGGGCATTCTGGCCGTCGGCCTGGTGCTCGACTGCGAATTGCTGGAGGAAACCCCGCGCACGGCCCGCAATCCCTGCGAGCAACGCATCGCTGCCCGCTTCGGCATCCGGGACCAGGGCCGCCCGGCCGACAAATGGCTCGCCGACACGGTACGCTGGACCTGGAAAATCAAGCTTCACCCCCACCTGGAAGGGGAACTGATGAATGCCCTGCGGGAGCGGGCCGAGGAAGAAGCCATCCGCATCTTCGCCAGGAATCTCAAGGACCTGCTGCTGGCCGCCCCGGCAGGTCACCACGCGACCCTGGGCATCGATCCCGGCATCCGCACCGGCTGCAAGATCGCCGTGGTGGACGCCACCGGCAAGCTCCTGGAAACCGCCACCATCTACCCCCACGAACCGCGCAACGACTGGGAGGGTGCCCTGGCCACCCTGGCCCGCCTGGCTTCCCGCCACGGGGTAAGCCTGGTGGCCATCGGCAACGGCACCGCCAGCCGGGAGACCGACCGCCTGGTGGCCGAGCTGATGCAACGCCACCCGGAGGCCCGCCTGACCCGCATCGTCGTCTCCGAAGCCGGCGCCTCCGTCTATTCGGCCTCGGAGTTCGCCGCCCGGGAATTTCCCCAACTGGACGTTTCCCTACGCGGCGCCGTCTCGATCGCCCGGCGCCTGCAGGATCCCCTGGCCGAACTGGTCAAGATCGACCCCAAGTCCATCGGCGTCGGCCAGTACCAGCACGACGTCTCCCAGACCAAACTGGCCCGCAGCCTGGACGCCGTGGTCGAGGATTGCGTCAATGCCGTCGGGGTCGACGTCAATACGGCTTCGGTTCCCCTGCTTTCCCGCATTTCCGGGCTGAACGCCGGCCTGGCCGCCAACATCGTCACCCATCGCGACACCCACGGCGCCTTCAAGACCCGCGACGCCCTGAAGGCCGTCCCCCGCCTGGGCGACAAGACCTTCGAACAGGCGGCGGGCTTCCTGCGCATCCCCGACGGCGACAACCCCCTGGACGCCTCGGCCGTCCATCCGGAAGCCTATCCGGTGGTGGAAAAAATCCTGGTCGATCTGAAGAAGCCCCTGCGGGAAGTCCTCGGCAGCGGCCTTGCCAAGCGTGTCGACGCCCAGCGCTACGCGGACGAGCGCTTCGGCCCCATCACCGTGCAGGACATCCTGCGGGAACTGGAGAAACCTGGCCGCGACCCGCGCCCCGAATTCAAGACCGCCACCTTCGCCGAAGGGATCGAGACCCTGAAGGATCTCAAGCCCGGCATGATCCTGGAAGGCGTGGTCACCAACGTGGCCGCCTTCGGCGCCTTCGTCGATATCGGCGTGCATCAGGATGGCCTGGTCCACGTTTCGGCCCTTTCGAGCACCTTCGTCAAGGATCCCCACGCGGTGGTCAAGGCCGGCCAGGTGGTCCGGGTCAAGGTGCTGGAAGTGGACTTGCCGCGCCAGCGGATTTCGCTGACGATGCGCCTGTCAGACGATCCGGCAGCCGCCCGTCGGGGCGAGCCGACTTCCGGCCCCCACCACTCCCCTACCCTTCAGCGCAGCCCGTCGCGCCCCAGCACCCCGCCCCCCGGCGGCGGCACCATGGCAGCGGCCTTCGCCAAGTTGAGGAAATGAAATGGTCCGCCTCTACGGCATCAAGAACTGCGACACCATGAAGAAGGCCTTCGCCTGGCTGGAGGCCCATGGCGTGGCCTACGATTTCGTCGATTACAAGAAGGCCGGGGTGGCCGAAACCCATCTGGCAGACTGGAACCGGAGGGCGGGCTGGAAAATCCTCCTCAACACCCGCGGCCTCATGTGGAAGAAACTCGACGACGCCGAACGGGCCGACGTGGACGAAGCCAAGGCCCTGCGCCTCATGGCCCGCACGCCGGCGCTCATCAAGCGGCCGGTCCTCGACGCGGGTGGGACGCTCCTGGTGGGCTTCGACCCGGAAACCTACGCCAGAACCTTGTTCCCATGACCCCGACACCCCTCCCTCTTCCAAGACCATGAACGATCGCTTCCAACGTTTCCTCTTCGAAGGACTCGACGTCCGCGGCGCCTGGGTACGCCTGGAGGATTCCTGGCAGAAGCTGCAGCAAGACCGGGGCTACGCGTGGCCCGTGGCGGCCCTGCTGGGGGAACTGGCCGCGGTCACCGTCCTGGTGGCAGGCCAACTGAAACAGCCGGGCCGCCTCACCCTGCAATTGCAGGGCGAAGGCCCCATCCGCCTGCTGGTGGTCGATTGCGACGAGAGCCTACGCCTGCGGGGCATGGCCCGCAGCGACCCGCAGGTGGACCCTGCCCCGGCACCACAGCTTCTCGGCGCCGACTGCGGCGGGCGCCTGCTGCTCAGTCTCGACCTGCCCACGGCCCGCCAGCCTTACCAGAGCTTTGTCCCCCTGGTCGGCGAGGGCATAGGCGCCATCTTCGAGCACTACCTGGAGCAGTCCGAGCAACAGCCGTCGCGCCTCTTCCTTGCCGTCTCGCCCCAGGCGGTCAGCTGCCTCTTCCTGCAAAAGATGCCCGAGGCGGACCGTTCCGACCCGGACGGCTGGCGGCGCGTCACCGCTCTTGCCGAGACGGTCAAACCCGAGGAACTGCTGGGTCTCGACGCCGCCGCGCTGTTGCAGCGCCTGTTCCACGAGGACATCGCCACCCGGGGCGTCCGGCTTTTCGACCCGGTGGCGGTGAGCTACCACTGCCCCGAGGACTGGGACAAGGTGCGCAACGTGATCCTCAGCCTGGGCCGCGCGGAAGCCGAAGCCCTGGTACGGGAGCGGGGCGCCATCGTGCTGCGGGACGACATGTGCCACCGCGAGTACCGCTTCGCGCCCGAGGACATCGCCGCCCTCTTCACCGCGGCCGATCCCCCGACCCTGCATTGACCGCCACCGATCGCTCCCCGCAATGATGCGCGACCAAGCCCCCCACGCTGGCCTCCCCCCCTCGGCCTCCGCCACGCTGCTCGCGGGGGAGCCGACGAAGGCCCCGTGCGTCGTGCGCCCTGACTTCCCTGGTTCTGGCCCACGATGAACGACACCGCCATCCTCGCCCGCCAGACCGACCTGCTCTACCGCAATACGGCCCTGGGGCAGCTTCTCACGCTGTTCAATGCCACGCTCCTCACCATGCTGTGGAAGGACGCGGTGGGCGCGGGTCCGGCATTCGTCTGGTGGGGACTGGCGCTGCTGGTGGCCGGGGGCCGCATCGTCCTGGCACGACGCTACCTGGAGCACGCCGATGCCGCCGCCCTGAATCCAGAGCCCTGGCTGCGACTCGCGGTGATCGGGGCGGGAACCGCCGGCCTCCTGTGGGGGGCGGGCGCTCTGCTCTTCATGCTGGGGGGCGACCATGGCCGATTGTTCTTTACCGCTTTCGTCATGGCGGGGATGACCGCCGGAGCGGTACCCTTCCTGGGGGCGCACCGCACGGCCTTCCGGGTCTATGCCTGGCCCGTCGTCGTCGCCACCCTGTGCGCCGGCGCCGGGACCGATTTGCTCCACGCCGCCTTTACCTTGATGAGCGCGGCCTTCCTCTTCGGCGTTACCCGCAGCGCCGACCGCTTTCACGACACCTTGCGCGAAACCCTGCGCCTGGAGCACGAAAAGGACCGTCTCCTGGCCGATCTCACCGCCGCCAGGATTCGCGCCGAGGCTTCGGCCCAGGCCAAGGCCCGCTTCCTCGCCAGCATCAGCCACGAACTGCGCACGCCCATGAACGGCATCATGGGCATGGCAGACCTGCTGGCCGGCGAGGGCCTGACCCCGGGTCAGCGCGAACTCCTCACGCCCCTGCGGGAATCGGCCCAGGAGCTGCTGGGCAAGATCGAGAACATGATCGAACTGTCGGACCTCGAAGTGGGGCAGATCACCCTGCATCCGACGCCCTTCAGTCTGGCGGAACTGCTCCCGGCCATCCTCGGTGACCTGGGCCGCGCCGCCCAGACCAAGGGGCTCGACTTCGCCATGGTGCAGGACGAGGACCTGCCCGAGGTGGTGGTGGGCGACCTGGACAAACTGCGCAAGGTGCTGCGCCATCTGGTGCACAACGCGGTGAAATTCACCGAAATAGGCACGGTCCGGGTCACCGTGAGCCGCGGCAGCTTCGACGAGCATAGCCTGCGCCTGAGCTTCGTGGTCCAGGACAGCGGACCCGGCATCCCGGCCGCGGAAATCCCCCATCTGTTCGAAGTCTTCACCCATGGTCACGAATCCGCCGGCCATCCCAGCCGGGGCGTCGGCGTCGGTCTTCCCATCGCCCACCGGCTCAGCGAAGCGATGGGCGGCAGCATGAAGCTTGCAAGCGAAGTCGGCACGGGTACCACCGTGCGCCTGGAACTTCCCCTGGGTCTGCCCCAGTAGTGCGAAGAACACGTCGTGCGCCCTTCCCTCCGCGCCCGCGGGGGGGCAAGCTGGCCCCGGAAAGGGGCCGACAAACCTAAGCGCTTCCCTCCGCGCCCGCGGGGGGCAAGGGAGAGGGACGCAATCCCCGCCTACAGCACCTTGCCCGGGTTCATCAGGCCCCGCGGGTCCAGCGCGGCCTTGACGCTGGCCATCAGGGCGAGTTCGACCTCGCTCTTGTAGCGGCGGATTTCATCGCGCTTCAATTGTCCCAGCCCGTGCTCGGCGGAAATGGAGCCCCCCAGGTCATGGACGAGATCATGCACGCACCGGTGGACCTCCTCCTGGCGCGCGACGAAGGCGGCGTTTCCCTCCGCCTCGGCGCGGGAGAGGTTGTAGTGCAGGTTGCCGTCTCCGACATGGCCAAAGGCGACCACCCGTAGCCCGGGAAAGGTGGATTCGACGAGGGCGCCCGCCCGGGCGAGAAACTCGGGAATTCGGCTGACCGGCACGGCGATGTCGTGCTTGATGCTGACGCCCTCGATCTTCTGGGCTTCGGAAATGCTTTCGCGCAGATGCCACAGCGCCTGGGCCTGGGCTGCCGACTGGGCGATGGCGGCGTCGCCGACCAGCCCCTTTGCGAGGGCCCCGGCCAGCCAGGCCTCCAGATCGGCCACCAAGGGGGCCGCCCCGTCGACGGCGGACACCTCGGCCAGAACGTACCAGGGCGCGACAGCCGTGGGGCGGCGAGCGCCCGGGATATGGCGCATCACCAGAGCCAGGGCGGCTTCCGACACCAGTTCGAAGGCCGTCAGTCGGGCGTCGAAGGCCTGCTGAGCCCCGGCCAGCAGCGCCACCGCCGCCTCGGGATGAGGCAGCTTGATCCAGGCGGTGGCCTGAACCGCCGGACGGGGGAAAAGCTTGAGCGAGGCGGCGGTGATGATGCCCAGGGTTCCCTCGGCGCCGATGAAGAGTTGCTTCAGGTCGTAGCCCGTGTTGTCCTTTCTCAGCGCCCGCAGGCCATTCCACAGGCGGCCGTCGGGCAGCACGGCCTCGATGCCGAGGACCAGGTCCCGGGCGGTGCCGTAGCGCAGCACCTGTACCCCCCCGGCGTTGGTGGACAGGTTGCCGCCGATCTGGCAACTGCCCTGCGAGGCGAGGGAAAGCGGGAACAAACAACCCACCGCCGCCGCCGCATCCTGGATCGCCGTCAGGGTGCAGCCGGCTTCCGCCGTCAGGGCGCGATTGGCGGCATCGACCGTGCGCAGCCGGTTGAGGCGTCCCAGGGTGATGAGCACCGCGTTGCCGTCGGGGGCCGGCGTGGCCCCGCCACACAGACCGGTGTTGCCCCCCTGGGGCACCATGGGGACGCCGGCCGCGGCGCAGGCGCCTACCACGGCCGCCACTTCGTCCGTGGTGCCCGGGCGCACGACGCAGCGCGCCGCGCCGCGGTAGCGTCCCCGCCAGTCGGTGAGGTAGGGGGCGAGTTCTTCGGGCCCGGTGAGTACTTGGGCCGGGCCCACCAGACACGCCAGGGAGGCGACCAGATCGGCACTCATTCCAGGTAGCTTTCCAGCAAGGGCAGCATGTGCTCGGTGGCCTTGCGCCCCACGGCGATGGCTTCCGCCGCCCGGTGGTAGTCCAGGAGGCCCATCTGACCCAGGCGTGGGGCAATCAGCACATCGGCCGGTTCGCCCGCCAGGCGCGAGCGGGCGATGCGCCCCTGCATGATGGCGATGCTGTTGGCCAGCACGTCGGCCAGGGAGGGGCGAAAGGCTCCGCTCGCCTCGCCAGCGCCCCGGCCCAGCCAGCGCCCGACCCGCTGCCGCCAGCCCGGCGGGCGGCCAGCCCCTGCTTCGGCCTGGCGGTAGCGCTGATGGACGACGTCGGTTCCCAGGTCGACGGCAATGACGATGTCGGCGTCGAGAGCCCGGCACAGCGAGACCGGAACGGGATTGACCAGGCCGCCATCGACCAGGTGCCGGTCACTGATGAGCTGAGGGGCGAAGAGCCCGGGCAGGGCGATGGATGCGCGCACGGCGTCGGCCACGGCGCCCTCCCGCAGCCAGACTTCCCGGCCGCTCGCCAGGTCGGTGGCGACGCAGGCGAAGGGGCGTTCCAGGTCATCGAAGGCGTTGTTGAGGAAGGTCTGGGCGGCAAAGGCCAGCAGTTTTTCGCCCTTGATGAGCCCCCCCGCCAGGGTGACGTCGAAATAGCCCAGCACATCCCGCCGGCCGAGGCCCCGGGCCCAGGCTTCCAGCTTGTCCAGGTCGCCCGAGGCGTAGGCAGCGCCAACGAAAGCGCCGATGGAGGTGCCGCACACCACGTCGGGCTCGATACCCGCTTCCTGCAAGGCCCGCAGGACACCGATGTGGGCCCAGCCCCGGGCGGAACCCGATCCCAGCGCGATGCCGATGCGCGGCCGGGACATGGCGACCTAACGCGGCGAAGCTGCAGCCCCGCTCGCACCCTTCGCCCGCCGTGCGGGAGCGGGGCCGGGGGAGGGAAGGGGCGGGGTGGCGCTCATCGGGGCCGCCCCGCATCCAGCGGCTCGGCGTAGAGATCGTGGGTATCGGCGTCCACCACCCGCACCTTGAGGAAGTCCCCCGGTTCGGCGTCGAAGAAACCGTCCAGGTAAACGAGGCCGTCGATTTCCGGAGCGTCGGCGCGGGAACGGGCGATGACGCCTTCCTCGTCCACCGCATCGACCAGCACCTCGATTTCGCTGTCGATGCGGGCGGCAAGCTTGTCGGCGCTGATGTCCTCCTGCACCTGCAGGAGCCAGCGGCGGCGATCCTCGCGCACGTCTTCCGGCGGCAGGTCCGGCAGGGCATTGGCCCGGGCGCCTTCCACCGGCGAGTAGGAAAAGGCGCCGACGCGGTCGAGCTGCGCATCCTCGATGAACTGGATCAACTGGTCGAAATCGGCGTCGGTCTCGCCGGGGAAGCCGGTGATGAAGGTGGAACGGATGACGATCTCGGGACAGATTTCCCGCCAGCGGCGGATGCGCTCCAGGGTGTTCTCGGCGCTGGCCGGCCGCTTCATGGCTTTGAGGATCTTCGGGCTGGCGTGCTGGAAGGGCACGTCGAGGTAGGGCAGGAGCTTGCCCTCGGCCATGAGAGGAATGACCTCGTCCACCGAGGGATAGGGGTAGACGTAGTGCAGCCGCACCCAGATGCCGAACTGGGCCAGGGCCTCGCACAGCTCCTTGAGCCGCGTCCTGACCGGACGGCCGCCCCAAAAGCCGGTACGGTACTTGAGATCTACGCCGTAGGCGCTGGTGTCCTGGGAGATGACCAGGATTTCCTTGACCCCGGCCCGGGCCAGGCTCTCGGCCTCGGCCAGCACGTCGCCCACCGGGCGCGAGACCAGCGGTCCGCGCAGGGAGGGGATGATGCAGAAGGTGCAACTGTGATTGCAGCCTTCGGAAATCTTGAGGTAGGCGAAGTGGTCCGGCGTGAGCCGCACGCCCTGTTCCGGTACCAGATCGGTGAAGGGGTCGTGGGGCTTGGGCAGATGAGCATGGACGACGCCCATCACTTCGTCGGCCGCATGGGGACCGGTCACCGCCAAGACCGCAGGGTGGGTCTGGCGCACGATGTCGCCCTTGGCCCCCAGGCAGCCGGTGACGATGACGCGACCGTTCTCGGCCAGGGCTTCGCCGATGGCGTCCAGGGATTCCTCGACCGCGGCATCGATGAAGCCGCAGGTGTTGACCACCACCAGGTCGGAATCCTCATAGGAGGGCGAAATCAGATAGCCCTCGGCCCGCAGCCGGGTGAGGATGTGTTCGGAATCGACGGTGGCTTTGGGACAGCCGAGGGAGACGAAGCCGACTTTCGGCGGGTTCGCGGCCACGGCCTACTTGGCGCCGTCCTCCGGCTTCTTGAAGGGGAAGCCGGGGAACATGTTGCGGGTCTGGCTCTGGAGCTGATCCTGCATCTGCTGGAACATCTTGTTCGACTGATCCATGTAGGCCGACATCATGGTCTGCATGGCCGGCTGCTGGAAATTGAGGAACTGGTTCCAGATGTCGGCTTGCACCTGGGTGTTGTCACCGTACATGGGCCGTGTCTGCTCCTGCATCTTGGTCTGGAACTCGACGAAGGTCTTCATGTTGTTTTCCAGGTACTTGCCCAGCATGCCCTGCATGGCGTTGCCGTAGAAGCGGATGAAGCCCGAGAGCAATTCGCAGGAAAACAGCGGCACCCCGCCGGTTTCCTCTTCCAGGATGATCTGCAGCAGGATGCTGCGGGTGAGGTCTTCATTGCTCTTGGCATCGACGACCTTGAAGACTTCGAACTTGAGGACCAGTTCCTTCACGTCGCCCAGGGTGATGTAGGCGCTGGCCTTGGTGTCGTAAAGGCGACGATTGGGGTACTTCTTGATGAGCCGGACGGGTTCGGACATGCCGTGCATCCTCGGGAATCTGGTCTAGGAAATTCGCTGCTGCGAGGGTAATGCCAAAGCGGTAGACGCACCAGGCTAGTGCGGTGCAGCATTGTAGCCCAAAAAACAGGCGCCCGGAGGCGCCCGTTATTGATGCAGCGCAAGAAAAACCGCTGCTTACTGGTAGTACAAGCCACCGTTGATGTTCAGGGTGGCACCGGTCATGAATCCGGCCAGATCGGAGGCCAGGTACACGCAGGCAGCGCCCATTTCCTCAGGCTTGCCCAGACGCTTCATGGGAACGCCGTCGATGATGGTCTGCAGGATTTCAGGCTTGATGGCCATGACCATCTTGGTGGCGATGTAGCCCGGAGTGATGGCATTCACGGTCACGCCCTTGGCAGCCAGCTCGGCGGCCAGGGCCTTGGTGAAGCCGATGACGCCGGCCTTGGCGGCGGAGTAGTTGGTCTGGCCGGCCTGGCCCTTGACACCATTCACCGACGAGATGTTGACGATGCGACCCCAGCCGCGCTCGGCCATCTTGGCGGAAACCTGCTTGGTCATGTTGAACAGGCTGGTCAGGTTGGTGGAGATGACGGCATCCCACTGGTCCCGTTCCATCTTGGCGAACATGCGGTCGCGGGTGATGCCGGCGTTGTTGATGAGGATGTCGATGGGGCCGGCGGCGGCTTCGCCTTCGGCAACCATGCGCTGGCAGTCTTCCAGGGAGGAGACGTCGCCGGCGACGCAGACAAAGCCGGAGAAGCCGGCGGCTTCCTGTTCCTTCAGCCACTCATCCTTGTTATCGAACTGGGGATGGTAAGCGGCGACGATCTTGTGACCCGCCTTGGCGAGTTCCTGACAAATGGCAGTTCCGATACCCCCCATGGCACCGGTGACGAGAGCAACACGTTGCGTCATTTTGATTCCTTCCTGTTTGAGTTTGTTGCGAGTGAAAAATACGGCGGTCAGACCATGTGCTGGCCACCGTTGATGGAAATGTTGGCGCCCGTGACGAAGGCCGCCTCGTCGGAGGCCAGGTAGGCCACCAGCCCGGCGATTTCTTCCGGCTTGCCCAGTCGTGCCACCGGAATCTGCGGCAGTATCTTGGAATCCAGAATGTCCTGGGCGATGGCCGTCACCATATTGGTGCCGATATAGCCCGGCGAGATGGTGTTGACCGTCACCCCGGACTTGGCAACCTCCAGGGCCAGCGCCTTGGTGAAGCCGTGCATGCCGGCCTTGGCCGCGGAGTAGTTGGTCTGGCCGAAAGCGCCTTTCTGGGCATTGACCGAAGACACATTGACCACCCGCCCCCACTTGCGCTCGACCATGCCGTCCATGACCTGCTTGGTCATGTTGAAAACCGAATCCAGATTGGTGTGGATGACGGCGTCCCAGTCGGCCTTGCTCATTCTCTTGAAGGTCATGTCCCGGGTGATGCCGGCGTTGTTGACCAGCACGTCGATGGGGCCGACCTCCCGGGAGACCAGCTCGACGCAGGCCTGACAGGAATCGAAATCGGTCACGTCGCAGGAATAGGCCTTGAAACCGTGGCCCAGATTGTTCATGGCCTGGAGCCACTCGCCGACCCGGGTGTTGCCCTGGGTGTAGGTGGCGACCACCTTGTAGCCCAGGGCGGCGAGCTTGAGGCAAATCGCCTCACCCAGCCCCCCCGTTCCACCCGTAACCAGCGCAACCCTTGGCATGGCTCAGACCGCCCGTTCGCGCACGTAGCGCCCCGGGGCCGGCTCCAGGGCCTTGTAGCTGGCGTTACCCAATTTGGCGCGGGCCGCCCGGGGCTCCCCGGCATGGGCTTGCAACCAGGCTGTCCAGTCATTCCACCAACTGCCCCTTTTCTCCTCGGCGACGGCGAGCCAGGCTTCGGCGTCGCCCTTCACGTCCTCATTGACCCAATAGCTGCGCTTGTTCTTGCTGGCCGGGTTGATGACCCCGGCGATATGGCCCGAGGCCCCCAGGACGAAGCGCACCGGCCCGCCCAGGAGGCGCGTGCTCTGGTAGGCCGAATGCCAGGGCACGATATGGTCCTCGCGGGTGGCCAGCAGATAGACCGGCATATCCACCCGCCCCAGATCGACCCGGGCGCCGCACACGCTGAGCTTGCCGGGCACGCGCAGGGAATTGTCGTGGTACAGGTTGCGCATGTACCAGCAGGCAAAAGGCCCTGGCAGGTTGGTGGAATCGCCGTTCCAGTACAGGAGATCGAAGGCCTGCGGCTTCTGGCCCTTGAGGTAGTTCTGGGTAACGTAATTCCACACCAGGTCGTTGGCGCGCAGGAAGGAAAAGGTATTCTGCAAATCCCGGGCGGGCAGGAGCCCCCCCTTGCCGATGCTGGCTTCCCGGGCGGCGAGGCCCTGCTCGTCGATGAACAGGCCGATTTCTCCGGTATCGGAAAAATCGAGCAGCGTGGTCAGCAGGGTAAGCGAGGCGACGATGTCCTCATCGCGGGAGCGCAGGACGGCCAGGGCCGTGGTCAGGAGGGTACCGCCGACGCAGAAGCCCAGGGCGTTGACCTGGGCGGTACGGCAGATGTCCTTGGCCAGGTGCAGCGCCGTGATGGGACCGTTCTCGATGTAGTCGTCCCAGGTCAGATGGGCCTGCTCTTCCTTGGGATTGCGCCAGGAAACGAGGAAAACCGTGTTGCCCTGCTCGACCATGAAGCGCACCAGGGAATTCTCCGGCTGGAGATCCATGACGTAAAACTTGTTGATGCAGGGCGGCACCACCACCAGGGGGCGGCTGCCCACCTTGGGACTGAGCGGCGCGTACTGGATGAGCTGCATCACCTCGTTCTCGAAGACCACCGCACCGGCACTGGACGCGATGTTGCGGCCCACCTCGAAGACCGATTCATCGGTCATCGAAATGCGCCCCTTCTCCAGGTCGGCGATGAGGTTGTTGATGCCGTTGGTGATGCTCTGGCCCTTGGTCTCCAGGGCGTGCTTGATGAATTCCGGATTGGTGGCGGCGAAATTGGACGGCGCCAGGGCATCGGTAATCTGGCGAGCGAGGAAACGCATCTTGTCGCGGGAGCGGTCACTCTCGGCCGGCAGCACGTCGATCAGGTCGCGCAGATACTTGGTATTGAGGAGATAAGCCTGGTGCAGGTAATCGAAGACCGGGCTCTCCCGCCATTCGGGCGCCGCAAAGCGACGGTCGCCGGGCTCGGGTGCCACCTTGAAGCCTTCATCAGCCGCCGGCGCCGCACCCCGGGCCAGGATGGCCTGCCACAGGCGAGCGTGCTGATCCAGGTAGGCCTTCTGGAGATCAGACATGGCCTTGGGGTCGGCGGGAAGCTTCGCCGCTGTGGGAGCGTCGCCCGCCTGGGCAACGAAATTCATGAACTGCTGCGCTGCGTTCTGGCTCGCCTGCATGAACTGCATGGCCGCACCGAGGAAAGCGTCGTTTTTATTCGATCCCTGCGACATGGGGGCTCTCGCGTCTGAAGCTGAAGACATTTTGGGGGAGTTGAGCCCCGGGATTCTCCATTCCCGCCGGACCCCTGTCAATGCGTGGGTCCCGATATGAGGCGCCCTATAATCGGCCCATGTACATCGTCGCCATCGCCTGGCTCTACGTCACCCTCCTGGTCGCCGCCATGGAACACACCCTGCTGGCGGGGGTGATGGGTTTCTGCTTCTACGGCCTGCTGCCCGTCGCCCTGCTGCTCTGGCTGGGCGGTTTTTCCAGCCGCCGCCGTCGCCGCCTACTCGCCAACCAGGGCCCGAACCCCCGCGATGCTGAGAACACCAAGGGCGATCAGTGAAACCTGCTGCAGGGTGGCCTTCAACTCCGGGCGCCGGTGCAGGCCGGGAATGAGGTCGGCCACCGCGACGTAGAGCATGCTGGCGGCGGCGAGCCCCAGCAATTGCGGAATCCACTCCCGCACGGAGGACAGGGCGAAATAGGCCAGCAGCGCCCCCACCAGGGTGGCCAGACTGGACAGCAGGTTGAAGAGCAAGGCCCGCAGCCGGCTGTAACCCGAGTGGAGAAGAATCAGGTAGTCGCCGACTTCCTGGGGAATTTCGTGGGCGATGATGGCCAGGGCGGTGACGATGCCGAGTTGGGTGCTTTCCAGGAAGGCCGCCGCGATGAGGATGCCGTCCACGAAGTTGTGGAAGGTGTCCCCCACCAGGATGAGCAGGCCTGAACGTCCGTGGTCGTGGTTGGGCGGCCGGGCGTCGTGGGCCTCGCAGTGGTCGTGGTGACAGTGGCGCCAGAGCACCAGTTTTTCCAGGATGAAGAAAGCCAGAATGCCCAGCAGGATGGTCTTCGCCAGGGCATGGACGTCGCCGCCGTGCTCAATGGCGTGGGGCAGGATTTCCAGGAACACAGCCCCCAGGAGCGCCCCGATGGCGTAGGAGATGAGGACGCCGACACTGGCTCCACCAGCCGCCAGGGTCATGGCCGCGGCTGCGCAGACGCTCAGGGCGCCGCCGGCAAAGGTGGCGAGGATGATCCAGGCGAGGGTGCTCAAGGCAGGCGGTCCGGGACGAAAGGCGCGGATTATACGCCCGGCGCGGCGAGCCAGATGAAGCTTCCCTGGCGCCCGGAAACGCCATCACGGCGGTGGGAGAAAAAACGCTCCGGCTGGGCCGCCGTGCACTGTCCGCCGCCGTAGATCGCCTCGACTCCCGCCGCGGCGAGACGCCGCCTCGCCAGGCGCTCCAGATCGGCGAGCCACTTGCCGCCCGGAGCCGGGGCAAAGGCCTCCTGCGCTCCCGCATCGAGGGCCGCAAACGCCTGCCGCACCTCATCCCCCACTTCAAAATGCGCGGCGCCGATGGCGGGGCCGATCCAGGCCAGGCACTCCTCGCCGGGGCGGGCCAGCGCCGCGACACCAGCCTCGATCACTCCGGCGGCGAGACCCCGCCAGCCGGCGTGGACGGCGGCCACCGCGCTTCCGCCGCGCTCACAGAGCAGAATCGGCAGGCAATCGGCCGTCATCACGGCGCACACCAGGCCGGGGCGGAAGGCCACCGCACCGTCAGCCACCACGCCGGGCCGGGCGCTCGCCGCGTCCACCACCCCGGTCCCGTGCACCTGCTTGAGCCACAGGGCGGGCCCCGGCAAGCGGGCCTGGACGCGCTCCCGATTGCGGCGCACCGCCGCGGCATCATCCCCGACGTGGTCCCCCAGGTTGAGGCTGGCGTAAGGTCCGACGCTCACTCCGCCGTCCCGGGTGGTCTGCAAGGCTCGCACCGCGGGGGGCGCCGGCCAGTCCGGAACGATCCAGTCAGGCGCCACGCAGCGTCTCCAGAAGCGCGTTGAAATCCCCGGGCAGGGGACTCTGCCATTCCAGGCGCGCCCCACTGACCGGATGGACCAGTCCCAGGCGAGCCGCGTGCAGGGCCTGGCGCTGGAAGGCCGGCAGTTTCTGCTCCCCCCGGCCATAGACCGGATCCCCCACCAGGGGATGGCCGATGGACGCCATATGGACGCGGATCTGATGCGTGCGCCCGGTTTCCAGGGAACACTCGACCAGGGTGCAGCGGGCAAAGCGTTCCACAACCCGGTAGCGCGTCAGGGCCGGCTTTCCGCCCCGCCCCTCGCTCACCACCGCCATGCGGGTCCGCTGTACGGGATGGCGGCCGATGGGGACCTCGACCTGACCGTCCCGCTCCAGGCGTCCCGCCGCCACCGCCAGATACTGACGCTTGACGCTGCGGGCCTGAAGTTGCCGCACCAGATCGGTCTGGGCGTTGAGGCTGCGGGCCACCACCAGCAGGCCGCTGGTCTCCTTGTCCAGCCGGTGCACGATGCCCGCCCGGGGAACTTCGGCCAGTTCGGGACAGCGGTGCAGCAGGGCATTCATCAGGGTGCCGCTCCAGTTGCCGCTGCCGGGATGGACCACCAGGCCCGCGGGCTTGTCGATCACCAGCAAGGCCTCGTCCTCGAACACCACGGCGAGGGGGATGTCCTCGGGCATGCCGGCCGCCGCCTGGGCATCCACCCCGGGCAGGAGGACCAGAGCCTCGCCGCCTTTCAGACGGCGTTTGCCTTCCGCCTCGATAGCGCCATCCAGCGTCACCCGTCCCTCCCTGATCCAGGCCTGCAGACGGGCCCGGGAGTGTTCGGGCAGGAGTTCGGCCAGAACCTGGTCGAGGCGGCGGCCTGCGGCGGAATCCGGGGCGATCAGGCGGTGAACGGCGATTGGGCTATAATCGCCGCCGTTTTCCACGGAAATATTCATGATGCGCAGTGTAGCCGCATTCACCCCCCCGATCGCCCCCCTGCTCGCCTCCACCTTCGCCCCCCTCCTGCGCCGCCTGTCGGTCGTATTCCTGGCCTGTTTCATCGCCGGCTGCAGCCTTCTGCCCGAGGTCAAGGACGAAACCGCCGGCTGGTCCGCCTCCAAGCTCTACAACGAGGCGCGGGACGCTCAGGCCGATGGGGCCTGGGAAAAGGCCGCCAAGCTCCTGGAAAAACTGGAGGCCCGCTTTCCCTATGGCCGCTATGCGCAGCAGGCCCAGCTCGAACTGGGGTACGTCTACTGGAAGGGTGCCGAACCCCTGGCGGCCATCGCCGCCTGCGACCGCTTCATCAAGCTGCACCCCAATCACCCGGCGGTGGATTATGTGTATTACCTCAAGGGTCTGGTCGGATTCAACGAGGATCAGGGCCTCCTGGGCTATCTGAGCGATCAGGATCCCAGCGAACGGGATCCCAAGTCGGCCAAGGAGTCCTTCGAGGCCCTGAAGGAACTGGTGGCGCGTTTCCCCGACAGCAAATACACGCCGGATGCCATCCAGCGCATGAACTACCTGGTCAATGCCCTGGCCTCCCAGGAAGTCCACGTGGCCCGCTACTACTTCAAGCGCGGTGCCTACATCGCCGCCGCCAATCGTTCCCAGGTCGCCCTGAAATCCTATTCCGGCGCGCCGGCACTCGAAGAAGCCCTCTTCATCATGGTCATTTCCTACGACAAGCTGGGCATGACCGAACTGCGCGACGATGCCGACCGGGTCATGCGCAAGAACTTCCCCAACAGCCGCTATTACAAGGAAGGCCTGGAGCGCAAGACGCCCTGGTACAAGCTCTGGTAGGCCCTAGTAGTCAGTCAGATAGGTTCAGCTATGTTCGGCACGCCCCGCATCCCCGCTCGCGTTGTCGCTCATCCTCGCCATAGCATCGGCTATGGCTGCGGTTCGCTTCGCGCGATCGGGGCGCGGAGACGCGCCTCGGCATCGACGCAAACCTATCTGACTGACTACTAGCCCCCCTGCTTGATGGCCAGGACGGCCTGATTGCGCAGGGTGCGCAACAGAGAAAGCTCCCGGTCCGGCAGCACGATCTGGCCGGCGCGATCCTGATCGGCGTAGATGAGCGCCACCGGCGCCCCCTTGATATTGAGGGGAAAGAGCACGAAGCTCCGGGCGGGAACGGCCTTGCGGTACCACGCCGGGATGCGCGGGGCGATCTTGGGATCGTCGATGTCGCTGATCAGAAGATCCACCCCCTTGGATGTCGCAGCGTGGAAAATGTCCGGCGTGAAGGAGAGGGAAAAGCGGAAGGCCTTGGCCACCTCGTTGGCGTCCGGACCGAAGCCGAAGCGGCCCTGCATGGTGCCCGCGCGGGCATCCTTGATGCACAGGATCACGCGCTTGAAGCCCATGGCGCGGTACATGGTCTCCAGGATGATGCGCAGGATGTCGTTGAGCTTGTAGCCATCGACCAGGGTATTGCTGATGTCCTGGATGCCGGCGGCCAGAATGGCCTGGGCGTCCTCCCCGGCCGGCGCGTCGCCGCCGTTCGCGGCAGCTTCGGCACTGTACAGGCCGCGCTCCCCCAGGATGGTATCGTCGGCCGCCGTGTCGTCCGCTGCCGGCGCTTCGCCCCCGCGGTCGAGGAACTGCCGCATCTGGCGGCCGAAAGCGGTCTGCTGCACTCCCAGGTGCACGATGCGGGCAAACTCCCCCACCTGTTCGATGGAGCGACCCATCGCCTCCTCGACCTCCTTCTTTTCCAGGCCGACCGCAGGACCGAAGCGCCCCAGGGCCTTCTTCAGTTCCCGTTCCCGGGCCTCCGGTCCCGCCTGGGCGATGACCGCGCACAATTCGTTGGCCATGCCCGACAGCACCTGGAGGCGACCCTCCTGGTCGGCCGGCTTCTTCACCGGCCCGGCGGGCAGCTTGCGCATGGAATTGACGATGAGGGGCGGGAAGCCCCACTGCCGGGCGATGGCCAGTCCGAGATCCTCGAAGCCGATGCCGAGAACCCGCAGCGCCGCCTGCTCCTCGCTCAGTTCCCCCTGGCCGGCCAGCAGACGGATTTCGTCGCTTTCGTCGGGAAAGTAATACTGGGACAGCAGGCGCCCCAGGTTGTGGAACAGGGCACAGATGAAGGTCTGCTCCAGGTCCTTCATCTGGGCCGCAGTCCCCAGGTCCCGGGCCAGGATGCCGGCCAGATTGGCACGCAGGAATTCCTCCTTCAGGAGATTGGCGTTGCCCTTGTTCTGCAGATGCTCGAAGAGCAGGACGGTCACGGCGATATTGCGCACCGCCTCGAAGCCCAGGACGATGACCGCCCGGGACACCGTACTGATGTTGCCGCCGCCGGCCGGGCGGAAATAGGCGGAATTGACGAAGCGCAGCAGCTTGTTGGTCAGGGCGAAGTCCTTGAGGATGGAATTGGACAGTTTGCTGATGCTTTCCCGCTCGCTGTTGGCGATCTTGTTGATGGCGCTGACCGACTCCGACAGGGCCGGAAAATCGCTCTTGTGCCGCATGCGGCGCAGGAGGAAGTCCAGGGTGGCCTGCCGCCCCTCGCCCCGGGGCGCCACTTCTTCGCCCGGATCCAGGTAGGCATCCAGCGCCTCGCCGAACTGGGCAGCGCTCTGGTAGCGCAACTCCGCATCCCGGGACAGGGCCTTGTGCACGAGCGCGGCGAGGCGGCCATCGACGCCGCCTTGCGGCAGGCGCAGGTCGGTATCGACGATGCGCCGCAGGACGGCCGGTGTTTCCCCGGCCCCTGCCGCCCGTTCGCCCGTCAGCAGTTCGTACAGGATGAGGCCGGCGGCAAAGACATCGCCCCGCAGCGTGACCTTGTGCTCGGCAATGTACTCGGGCGCCATGTAGGCCGGCGTACCGCTGTACTGATCCTCCCCTTCTCCGTTGCCGGCAAGGCGCGCGGCAATGCCGAAATCCATGACCCGCGGGGTACTGTCCTCGTCCAGCAGGATGTTGGCGGGCTTGAGGTCGCGATGGACGATGCCCTGGCGATGGGCGTGCTCCAGGGCATCGAGCACCGGGCGCAGGAGGCCCACCGCCCGGGCTGGCGGCAGGGCTCCGCTGGCCTTGAGAAAGGCAGCCAGGGTCGTCCCAGGCACATATTCGAACACCAGGTAAGGATCGCCTCCCTGTTCCCCCGCCTCGAAAATGGGCACCAGATTGGGATGGCGCAAGCGCCCCACCGTGCGCGCTTCCTGCAGCAGCGCCGCCGCCTGTCCGGGCGCGGCCCCGGAGAGATGCAGCGTCTTGATGGCCACTTCGCGCTGCAGTTGGGGATCGAATCCCAGATAGACGACGCTCTGGGCCCCGCGTCCCAGTTCCCGCCGCAGCTCGAAACGCCCGATCTTGCTCATCGATCCTCGCTCTCATCGCCGTCCACCGCCGCCGTGATCCACACCAGCCGGGGCACGCCGTCGGCCGCGCCGCACACCAGGGCGTTCTGCCCGAAGCGCGCCGCCAGTCCACGGGCTGCGTCTGCCCGGAGGCCGGTCACGAAGCAGCTCTCCTCCGCCGGCCAGCCGGCATGGTCGGCCACGTTCTCGGCCGTGTAGGGTTCCAGGCCCATTTCCAGCAGGGCGACTTCCAGGGCCGCCTGACGCACCCGGTTTTCCGCCTCGGCCAGTCTTTTTGAGGCCGGGTTGCAGGCCGTCAGCACCGCCCAGTCCGCGGCGCCCTCGCCGGCCAGCCAGGCGGCCAGCGTTCCGTCCGGGGTGCCGATGCGCAGTTCCCGCACGCCGCCGGGCAGGAACACGCGATAGCGGGTCGCCCGGTAGGCGGCGTCGAGTTCACTCCGCGTCGGCATCGAAATCCGCCTCGCCGATGAGGCGTTCGCTTTCCGCCACCGGCAATGCCTCCACTTCCTTCAATTTCCTGGACAGCACGCGGGTGCGGGTTTCCGCCTTGCCGATGCTGCTGCTCGCTTCCTCCAGTTTCTTGCGCGTGTGGGCCAGGGCCTCGCCGAACTTGCCGAACTCGGTCTTCACGGCGCCGAGGATGGCCCAGACTTCCGCCGAACGCTGTTCGATGGCCAGGGTACGGAAACCCATCTGCAAGCTGTTGAGCAGGGCGGCCAGGGTGGTCGGCCCGGCCAGGCTCACCCGCCACTCGCGCTGCAGGGTCTCGCTGAGTCCCGGCCGGCGCAGGGCCTCGGCGTAGAGCCCTTCCACCGGCAGGTAGAGGATGGCGAAGTCGGTGGTATGGGGCGGCGCCACGTATTTTTCCCGGATGCTGCGGGCTTCGGCCTTGAGGCGCCCCTCGATGGCCCGGGCGGCGTCGTCCATGGCCGGGGCGTCGCCCCGCTCCTGCGCGTCCAGGAGGCGCTGCCAGTCCTCGATGGGGAATTTGGCGTCCAGGGGCAGCCAGACCTGGGCGCCATCGTCCTTGCCCGGCAGGCGGATGGCGAAATCGACCCGTTCCGCGCTGCCCGGCCGCGTCGCCACGTTGGCGGAGAACTGATCCGCGGTGAGCAACTGTTCCAGCAGGGCCGCCAGTTGAACCTCGCCCCAGGTACCGCGCGTTTTCACATTGGTCAGCACGCGCTTCAGATCGCCCACCCCCACCGCCAGGGTATGCATCTCCCCCAGGCCGCGATGGACCTGCTCCAGGCGGTCGCTGACCAGCTTGAAGGATTCCCCCAGACGCTGCTCCAGGGTGGCGTGCAGTTTCTCGTCCACCGTCTGGCGCATGGCTTCCAGCTTGGCGGCGTTGTCCGCCTGAAGGGCGGTGAGCCGGCCCTCCACCGCCGCCTTGAGGCGCTCGAAGCGCTCGTCCAGCCCCAGGGAAAAACGGTTGAGCTCCCGGGCAAAGCCTTCCAGACGCTCTCCTTGCAGGGCGCCCAGGCCGGTAAGCTGGGACGAGACGGTCTGGCTCAACTGGGTCGCCGAGCGGGCCTGCTCTTCGCGGTCGCGAAAGGCGGCGTCGGCGTCTTCTCGCCGGGCGCGAGCGAGTTCTTCCCGCAGTTCCCGTTCCAGGCGTTCGAGGGCGCGGGCCTGGGTTTCCAGCGTGGCGGAGAGGGTTTCGGCCAGTTGCGCATCGCGCGCCCCGGCCCGCCGCAGGGTCCAGACCTGGAGCGCAAGCACGCCCAGCACAGCCACCAAGATCGCCAGTTCCACACCCGTTGCCATGTCGCTTCCCCGAACGGGCATGGATCGAAACCATCCCCGGTGTTGCCACGCCCTGCCGCGCCGCCCTCCCCCCCGCCCTGTGCACCGTAGTGCCGCAGGGCGGGACGAACCACGCGCCGCGCCATCCAGGACGATGGGCGCGATTCTGACAGATCGCAACCCGTTGCTCCAGCCGCAAAGGCCCACAGGCCGGGCTTCGGGAATATCGAAGGACCGGCCCCGGGTTGTTCCGATTGGTGCATGCCCGCCGATGGCCGACAATCCGGGCTTCACGAATCAAGGGGGGCGCGTCCTCCAGTCCCGGCCACAGGGCGGGGGGGGCGTGGGTCCGGAACAGGAACCAGGGCCGACAAATGTTGTCTTCACAGTACAGACCCGATCGGATCGGGCGACAGGTTTCAAGATGCAGGAAGGGCATCGCCCAATGTGACCCCGGGTGTGTTTCGTCCTTGGCCCAGCGAGGGGTGAGCCAGGCAGCGCAGCATGGCCGTCGCCGCTCGGAAAGGCTCCTGTGATCGGCCCCCACGGTTTCCTCGACAGTTCTTCGACCCGCTTCGTCGGCGCCCTGGCGCTGCCGGGCCTCGCCATGGCAATCGAGCTCACCTTCTGGGACACGCTGCGCCCCTTTGCCTGGGTGCTCTTTTACCCGGCGGTCTTCGTCGCGGCGCTGATCGGTGGACTCTGGGGCGGTGTGGCGGCCACGCTGCTGGCCACCGCCCTGGCCGGTTTCTATCTGGTCCCCGCTCAGGTGGCGGAGGCGCCCCCCGAAGCGGCGCTGGGCGTCCAGATGGCGATCTTCGCGGCGACCGGCATCCTGTTCAGTGTTTTCTCCCACCGCCTGAGCCAGAAGGAAAGGCTTGCAGAACGCCTCGCCGGCAACCTTCGCCACCGCAGGCTGTTCGAGCAGTCCCGGGCCGGGATCGTCTATCTCGACGGCAAGGGCCGCTACCAGGACGCCAATCCGGCTTTCTGCGCACTGACCGGCTACACCCGGGACGAACTCCTGGGGCTGGATGCCTACCGCGTCGTCGATGGGGCCGATCACGCCCGTCTGCGCGACTACCTGGCCAGTGCCCGGGCGTCCGACGGGCTCACCACCCGCTGGCGCCTGCGCCGCCGGGACGGTCAGCCGGCGGAGGTGGAGGCCATCATCTCCCGCGAGGGCGATGGAAGCACCATGGCCGTGGTCCACGACGTCAGCCAGCGCCTGCATTACGAGCAGAATCTGCACGCGGCCCATACCCTCAGCCAGGCGGTGCTGGACTCGGTTCCCGCCCAGATGGCCGTGATCGACCGCGAGGGGGAGATCGTCGCCACCAACGAATCCTGGCGGGAATTCGCCCTGCACCACTGCGCCGACGCCGGCCAACTGGCGGGGATTTTGGTTGGGGCGAATCTCCTCGACGCCTGCCGGGCGGACCACGACGGCGACAACTGGGTGTATACGGGCATTCTCGAAGTGCTGCACGGGCGCACCGAGCAGTTCCGGGGCGAGTGCCGCTGCGAATCTCCCGCGGGGGACGTCCTGTGGTTCGCCATGACCGTGACGCCCGTCGCCTTCCCGGCCGGCGGCGCGGTGGTGGCCTACCACGATATCAGCGACATCCACCACGCGAAGGACGCCGAGCATCTGGCCCTGTGCCAGGTGAAGACCCTGGCCGCCCGGCAGCTCGTCTTTCAGGAAGAAGAGCGCCTCGCCCTTTCCCGCGAGCTGCACGACCACGTCGGCCAGGACCTGGCCGCCCTGGAACTGGCCCTGGACCAGTGCGCCCGCCACATGGGGTCGGCGCCCAAAGCCCAGGCTGCGCTCTGGGAGGCGCGCCTCACGGTCAAGTCCATCCTGGAAGCGACGCGCGACATCTCCCGCCGCCTGCGTCCGCCCCTGCTGGATGACCTGGGACTGGCCGCGGCCCTGCGCTGGCACATCGACAAGCTGCCGCGCGCCGACGTCGTGGGCATACGCCTGGACGACGGGATCGGCGCCGCCCGCTTCCGTCCGGACGTCGAACTGGCCGCTTTCCGCATCGCCCAGGAGGCCCTGTCCAACGCCCTGCGTCACGCCCGCGCCCAGGAAATCCATGTCTGCCTGGAGTTCGACGCGACCGGCCTCGGCCTGCGCGTCCGCGATGACGGCGTCGGCTTCGTGGCGGAAGAGGCCCTGGAACGCTCCCGCCGCCTCAATTCCCTCGGCCTCCTGGGCATGCGGGAACGGGTCGCCACCGTCGGCGGCCGTTTCCGCATAGAATCCAGACCAGGAGCCGGAACCGAAGTCGCCACCCTTTTTTACGCTCCCCCTACCCTGCAATGACGCCCATCCGCATCCTGGTCGCCGACGACCACAACCTTGTCCGAGCCGGAATCCTGCGCCTTCTGAACGAAGTCGCCGATTTCGAGGTGGTCGCTGATACCGCCGACGGCGCCGAGGCCATCGACCTGGCCTGCCGCCTGCAGCCCGACGTCGCCCTGCTCGACATCGCCATGCCGGGCATCACCGGTTTGCAGGCCCTGGAAAAGATCGTCAGCACCAACCCGGCCATCCGGGTCATCATCCTGACCATGTACGACACCGAGGAGCACGTCATTTCGGCCATGCGCCTGGGGGCCTCCGGTTTCGTGCTGAAAAACGCCGCCCCCCAGGAAATGGAACTGGCCATCCGCGCCGTGCTGGCGGGCGGAACCTGGCTTCCGGCGGCCATTTCCCGTCCGGTGGTGGACGCCTACCTGGAACGGGTGCAGACCTCGGATACCCGGGATGGCCTCACCCCCCGCCAGCGGGAAGTGCTCAAGATGATCGCCGAGGGCATGCGCACCAAGGAAATCGCCTTCAGCCTGGGCGTCAGCGTCAAGACCATCGAGACCTACCGCGCCCAGATCATGAACCGCCTGGGTATAGGCGACATTCCCGGACTGGTGCGTTACGCCATCCGGCGCGGACTTTCGGAACTCTGAGCCTTACGCCGGCTTCAGCCCGGCCAGCAAGCTTCAGTGACTGGGTTCCCGCCGCGCGCTGCGGCGCGATCCGTCCAGCCAGCCCAGCAGGGTCACGAATAGATCCTCCGGTTCCACCGGCTTGGCCAGGTGGTCGTCCATGCCGGCGGCCAGGCAGCGTTCGCGATCCTCGGCAAAGGCATTGGCCGTCAGGGCGACGATGGGCACGCGGCCGCCGGAGGGAAGCTCCCGGATACGCCGCGTCGCTTCAAGGCCGTCCATCTCCGGCATGTACATGTCCATGAGGATCAGGTCGTAGGCAAAACTCTGCGCCATCCTGAGCGCTTCAGCCCCGTTGGGTGCCACGTCGATGCTGAAATCGAGATCCCCCAGGAGGTCCACCAGGACTTCCTGATTGATCTCGTTGTCTTCAGCCAGGAGCACACGGGCGCCGGCGTGCTCCCGGCGCAGGCGGGCCGCTGCAACTTCTCCCGGCGCATCGTCGCCCACCAGGCGCAGCTCAGGCGTCTGCCCGGCGAGGGCGCTGCCGCGCTCGAAGGTGGCGACGAACCAGAAGGTACTCCCCTCCCCCGGGGCGCTGTCGACGCCAAGCTCACCCTCCATCAGCCGTGCCAGCCGCTGGCAGATGGCCAGCCCCAAACCCGTGCCGCCGTAGCGGCGGGTGGTGCTGGAATCCGCTTGCTCGAAGGCCTCGAACAGGCGCACCCGGTCGTCCGGCGCGATGCCGATACCCGTGTCGTTGACGGCGAAGCGCAGGCGCACCCGGTCGCCCCGGTCCTCGACCATGTCGGCCCGGAGCCGGATGCCGCCGGAGGCGGTGAATTTGATGGCGTTGCTGATGAAGTTGCTCAGGATCTGGTTGAGCCGCAGGGCGTCCCCTTGCAGGTTGAAGGGGATGCGCGGATCGATTTCGCGGCTGAAGGTGAGTCCCTTCTCCTCGATGCGCTGTCCGGCGATGGAGTAGAGGCTGGCGAAGACAGCATGCACGCTGAATCCCGCGCGCTCCAGGGTGAGTTTGCCGGCTTCGATCTTGGACAGGTCCAGAATGTCGTTGATGATCGCCAGCAGGTGGGTGGCCGCCCCCTGGATCTTGCCCAGTTGTTCCAGGGCCTTGGGCGATTCGACATCACGCTGCAACAGGTGGGTCAAGCCGATGATGGCACTCATGGGGGTGCGGATTTCGTGGCTCATGTTGGCCACGAAGGCGCTCTTGCTGCGGCTCGCCGCCTCCGCCACCTCCTTGGCGGCCCGCAGTTCCCCGGCCTGGGCGGCGAGGGCGTCGTTGAGCGCCATGACCTGTCTTTCCCGCTCGCGCGATTCACTGATGTCGAAGACGGTCGCCAAGGAATGCCTGAATACGCCATCGGCGTCGAACACAGCCCGGGAATTGAGGATCACCGGCAGGCGGCTCCCGTCCTGCCGCAGGAGGTCATACTCCACGCCACGGACTTCACCCGTGCTTTGCAGCCGGGCGAAGTTCTCCCGCAAAATTTCCCGCTGCTCCGGCGCGACGAGGTCGGCGAAGGCCATGCGGCCCTCGACTTCTTGCCGGGCGTAGCCCAGCCAGGCCAGTTCGGTGTCGTTGATGCGGATGACCTGGCCCGCCGGGTCGAGGGAGTGGTAGCCGCAGGGAGCGTCGTGATAGAGGGCGACGATTTCTGCATTGCAGGCATCCACGGTACGACGGGCCTCGTGCCACTGGCGGGTGCGCTCCTCGACCAGAACTTCGAGATGATTGCGGTAGGCGTCGAGTTCGCTCCCCATGCGCTCCTTCTCGCTGATGTCTTCCTCGATGCCGACGTAGTGGGAAACGCTGCCGTCGGGCAGGCGCAGGGGAGAGATGTGGGCGAAGCAACTGCACAGCGATCCGTCCTGGCAGCGATTGACGAATTTGCCCGACCAGGACTCCCCCCGCAGCAGGGTGGCCCAGAGGTCAGCATGGAGCGCAGGCGGTGTCGACTCGGAGCGCAACAGGGAAACCTTGCGACCCACGGCCTCGGCAGGGGCGTAACCGAACAGTGCGCTGAAGGCCGGATTGACGTAGGTGATGATCCCATCGAGGTCGGTCACCACCACCGGATTGGGGTTCTGGGCCACGACGCGGGCCAGCTTCGCCGCCTGGCGCCCCTGCGCGGCCGCCAGGTTCTCGGCGACCTTCATGCGGCGCAGGACGACGATGCCGACGCCGGCCAACACCAGGAGCGCTAACAATATGCCCGCGGCCCGCTGTTGCCAATCGGCGAGGGCCTCGGCACGAGGGATCCCCGCCACCGCCACCCAGGGGTAGCCTGCCACACGATGGAAAACCTGTACCCGCTCGATGCCGTCGGCGGAGTCCGGCGCGACGACGGTGCCGCGATTCTCGCCGTTCAGCAGACGAAGCAGGACCGGATCGCTTCCTGCCTCTTCCCGCTTTTGCGCAAAGGGGTGGCGGATGACCGACTCGCCGCTGTCGGCGCGCCGCAGATGGACACTGGCCCCCCGGCCAAGCTCGGCCCGGGAGAAGATTCCCTGGACGAAATCCAGATCGAGGGTCAGGCCGACCGTGCCCAGAAAGCGCCCCGCCTCGTCCCGCACGGCCCGCGCCAGCATGACCGTGGGCCGCCCCGTGGTCCGGGCCACGATGACCCCGGAAATGTGCATGGACTGCCCAGGTTCGTCGCGGGAGCGCTGGAAGTAATCCCGGTCCGAGACATCGATATCGGCGACATCGGAGTCCGAGGCGTGACGCAGAACGCCTGCGGCATCGGTAAAGTAGTAGCCGCCCATTTCCTCGAACTTGCGATTGGTGGGAACAATGGCGGCAAGGCGTGCCTTCCATTCGCGGTCGTCGAAGCGTGCCTCGTAGATGGGGCGCGCCGCCGCGGCCAGGTCGTTCAATTCCCCCTCGGCCCGACGCAGGACGGCGTTGACCTGGGATTCCACCAGACCGGCCACGCCCCGCCCTCGCTGAGCGGCATGGTCCAGGGCATCGCGATGGTCTTGCGCCAGGAGAGAGGCCAAGAGCAGGGTGATTGCCCCCAGCAGCCCGGCAAAGACCAGGGCACGCCGACGGGGCGATGCGCCAAGCGTAGGCGCCGGGACAAAAAACCCTCCCTCGGCCGACGCTGCGGTCGTCGCGGAAGTCAGGCCTCCCGCCTGACGGGAGCTGCGGGTATTGGGCATCAATGTCCTCTGTGCCCTGCATATTGCGCCGCAGCAAATGGGAATGCATCGGGGATTTCCCCGAACCAATCCTCCAAATCCACTAGATTCCACAGTGGACACGACGTGAAGGCTTGGTTTGCCTCGATTTCTATCGACTACACCGGCCCAGGGCAGTGATAATCTATGCAAAAGGTCAGAGGTCGGGGTCAAGACCCCGCAATCGGAGAACGCCCACATGTTCAATTGGATAAGCGATGAATCGCGTCGCCTGGCAGAAGCGCTGCGGCACCGCGGAACCTGGTTCTTTATCGCCCTGCTCGCAGTTTTTTCCGGAATCGCCTACACGGTTTTCCGCTACGCCCTGCGCATGGACTTCCTGCTGCGCATCCACCATCTGGCCGGGGCCAGTTGTTCGGCCATGGACAACGGCACCATGCTGACCATCTTCTTTTCCTCCATCTTCTTCGGTCTGGCCCTCCTGGTGGCCTTCGGGGAACTAGCACGCCACTCGGATTTCTCCCGCCGTCACTCCCACGCCGAGGCCCGCTCGGCCGCCCTGCTCTGCGTGGGATGGATCGTCGTCGCCCTGGCCATAGGCGCGACCATGCTGGCCCTGCTGGTGCGTCACTGCGCCTGAGCCGGCATGAAAATCCTGGTCGTCGAAGATACCCGCAGCAATGCCGTCCTGCTGCGCGAAATCCTGCTGCGGCGCGGCGATAACGTCGTCCTGGCGGAAAGCGGCGCCCAGGCCCTCGCCGCTCATTCCAGCGCTGCCCCCGATCTGGTCCTGCTCGACGTCGTTCTACCGGACATGGACGGCTACGCCGTCGCGCGGCAGATTCGCCAGCGCGAGGCGGCCGGCCGCTGGACGCCCATCATTTTCCTTTCCGGCCTGACCTCGGACGCCGACCTGCAGCAGGGCATCGCCGCCGGGGGCGATGACTACCTCTTCAAGCCGGTGAGCGAAGTGGTCCTGGCCGCCAAGGTCGCCGCCATGCAGCGCATCGTGGGCATGCGCGACCAGCTCGTGGAGCTGGCTCGCCAACTGGATGCGGCCAACCGGGAACTGCATCTGCTGTCGACCCGAGACGGGCTCACCGGCATCGGCAACCGGCGCTTTTTCGACGAACTCCTGACTCGGGAGTGGGGCCGCGCCCTGCGCAACGGTGGCGAAGTCGGCCTCCTGCTGTGCGACGTCGATTACTTCAAGCGTTACAACGACACCTACGGCCATCAGGCGGGAGACCAATGCCTGCGCGCGGTGGCCGACGCCCTCGCCGGGGCCATCGGCCGCGCCTCGGACATCGTTGCCCGCTATGGAGGCGAGGAGTTCGTCGTCGTCCTGCCCGATACCAGCCTGGGCGGCGTGCTCTTCGTGGCCGAAAAGCTGCGCCATGGCGTCCATTGCCTGGCCATTCCGCACAGCGCGTCCGACAGGGGAACGGTCAGCATCAGCATCGGCATTGCCTCCACGGTTCCCGCCAAGGGCGATTCGCCCCGGGATCTGGTCGAACGGGCCGACCGGGCCCTCTACCGCGCCAAGCAGGGCGGCCGCGACCGGGTCTGCCGCTACGATCCCAATCTTGACCAGCCGGCCTGAAACGGCCAGACTTCTCCCCATGTCCCGAAAGCGCGCCACCGTCATGATCGTCGACGACAACGACATGATGCGCACCTTGTTGCGCGGCATCCTGCGCGCCGAGAATTACGAAGTCATCGCCGAAGCCCGCCACGGCGCTTCCGCCGTCGAACAGGCCCAGTTGCTCAAACCCCGCATCGTGTGCATGGACGTGGTCATGCCGGAGATGGACGGCCTGGAGGCCCTGCGGGAAATCAAGTCCGCCAATCCGGCCATCGACATCGTGATGATTACCGGCAACGCCTGCGGCGATACGGTGCAGGAAGCCATCCAGAACGGCGCCTCCGGCTTCATCGTCAAACCCTTCAACGCCGCCAAGGTCCTCGACACCCTGGAGCGCGTGCTGGCGGGAAAAACGCTCCGCCCCGCCGAACCCCCCGCCGCTTAAAACGTGTTTTTCCACTCCCGGATGGCGGCAAAGACGGCCACCGGGTCGCAGGCATCCGGCTGGCAGGCCTGGGCGGCGCGCACGACGTCCGGACAGGCACAGCGCAGGAAGGGGTTGGTTTCCCGTTCTTCGGCCAGATCCAGGGGTACGGTCGCGGCGCCCTGGGCCCGCAATACCGCCACCCGGGCCCGACGCCGGGCGATGGCGCCGTTGGCCGGCTCCACGGCGGCGGCAAACTCCAGGTTGGCGGCGGTGTATTCGTGGGCGCAATAAACACGGGTCGCTGCGGGCAATTCCGTGAGGTGTCGCAGCGAAGCCGCCATCTGCGCCGGCGTCCCTTCGAAGAGTCGGCCGCAGCCCGCACCAAACAGGGTGTCGCCCACGAAGGCGGCACCCGCCATGACGTAGGCGAGATGGCCCAGGGTATGACCGGGAACGGCCAACACGTCGAAGCCCTCGTCCAGCACGGTGATGCGCTCGCCCCCGCAAAGCGGCCGGTTGCACCCTGTGATAGACTCCGCCGCAGGGCCGAAGACGGTGGGATGCCAGCGTGCGGCGAGGGCTTCGACGCCCCCCTGGTGGTCCCCGTGGTGGTGGGTGACCAGGATGGCCTCCAGCACGAGTCCACGTCTTCTCAGGTGCTCGGCCACCGGTTCCGCATCGCCGGGATCGACGACCGCCGCCCGCTCGCCCCGCACCAGCAGCCAGATGTAATTGTCCCTGAAGGCGGGAATGAACGAAATTTCAAGCATGCCCGAACTATTGGCCGACACCCGCCGCCTGTCAATTCCGGGTCTCGCGGAATGGCTGGCCAGCCCCCAGGGCCGCTACGTGGCGGCCTGGGAGTCGGCGCGCATCGACGCCGTCGTGGCCGACGTGTTCGGCTTCAATGCCCTGCAGTTGGGCATGCCGGAGTGCGATTTCCTGCGGGCCAACCGCATTCCTCTGCGCCAGAAGGCCGGTGAGGCGGGGGCGGTGGATGTGCTGTGCGAACTCGATGCCCTACCCTTTTCTTCCCACAGCACCGATCTGGTCATCCTGCCCCATGTCCTCGAGTTCCACGCCGAGCCCCACGAAGTGCTGCGTGAGGTGGAGCGCATCCTCATCCCGGAGGGCCAAGTGGTGATCGTCGGATTCAATCCTCTCTCCCTGTGGGGCCTCAAGCGGCGCTATGCCGGGGAGCCGGACCGTTTTCCCTGGAACGGCACCTATCTGTCGCCCCTGCGGCTGCGGGACTGGCTGAAGCTCCTGGGCTTCGAAACCGACCGCGGCGCCTTTGGCTGTTACGTCCCCCCCTTCCGCCAGGCGACCTGGCTGCGGCGCTGGCGCTTCCTGGAACTCGCGGGGGACCGCTGGTGGGGCTTCGGCGGGGGCGTCTACCTGCTGCGGGCAGTGAAGCGCACCCATGGGCTGCGGCTCATCATGCCCAAGTGGAAGAAGACTCCGGCCGCAGCCCGCGCCCTGCGCCCGGTGGCCCAGCGGGAGATCCGCCTTGAGTGAATCCGTCGATATCTTCACCGACGGCGCCTGCCGCGGCAATCCCGGCCCCGGCGGCTGGGGGGCCATCCTGCGCCTGGGCGGGCGGGAAAAGGAACTCTGGGGCGGCGACCCGGCTACCACCAACAACCGCATGGAACTGACCGCGGTCATCCGCGCCCTGGAGGCGCTGAAACGCCCCGTGAGCGCCCGGGTGCATACCGATTCCCAGTACGTCATCAACGGCATCCGCACCTGGATTCACGGCTGGAAGCGCAACGGCTGGCGTACCACCGACAAGAAGCCGGTCAAGAACGCCGAATTGTGGCAGGCCCTGGAAGGCCTGACCGCGGGCCACACCCTGGAGTGGATCTGGGTGAAGGGCCACGCCGGCCATCCCGAAAACGAACGCGCCGACGCCCTGGCCAATCGGGGCATCGACGAACTCCCGAGGAAGGGGCAAACATGAGGCAAATCGTCCTCGATACCGAAACCACCGGCCTGGACCCTCGCCAGGGGCACCGCATCATTGAAATCGCCTGCCTGGAGATGGTCAATCGCCGCCTCACCGGCCGGCATCTGCACAAGTACGTGAACCCGGAACGAGATATCGACGCCGGGGCCGCGGCAGTCCATGGCATCACCCTCGACTTCCTGGCCGACAAGCCGCGCTTCGCCGACGTGGTGGACGAATTCCTGGAATTCATCACCGGCGCTGAGCTGGTGATCCACAACGCACCCTTCGACGTGGGCTTTCTCAACGCCGAACTCGACCTCCTGGGGCGGGTTCCGGTGGAAACCCTGTGCGCCGGGGTACGCGACACCCTGCGCCTGGCCAAGGACCTGCACCCAGGCAAGCGCAACAGTCTGGACGCCCTCTGCGAACGCTACGCCATCGACAATTCGGAGCGCACCCTGCACGGCGCCCTGCTCGATACGGAACTGCTGGCCGAAGTCTATCTGGCCATGACCCGCGGCCAGGACAGCCTCATCGTCGACAGCGATGACCCAGGCGAAGGCCGCGGTGCCGGGGCCGCCACCCGGCTGCGTCCCCGCGCGCCCCTGCTGGTGCGGCAGGCCAACGACGCAGAACTGGCGGACCACGCGCGCGTCCTGGCCACCATCGACAAGGAAACCAAGGGACAGTGCCTGTGGCTGAAGGCAGAGGCACCACAAGGCGCCGCGGACGCTACCTGAGCGCTCCGCTTCCCCTGCACCGCAAACGATGGGCATGACCGCCATGGCCCTTCCCCCCTCCCCCGCACCTGCCCCCGCCTTCCGGGCGCGGGCGGATTCTTGAGGCCCTGCGCCTCCCGCCACTTCCTCGACTCCAATCCGATCGCGATGCAGGACGACGCGCCGCTCACCACCCCCGCAGCCCTGACCGCGGCCTTCGCCCGCATCAAGGCTGGCGCCCGGGCCGAACCCAGTCCGTCCCGGGCCGTCCGCCACCGGCGGCTGGACGCCCTTTTCGCCCTGGTCCATGACCACCGCGAGGAATTCGCCAGCGCCATCACGCAAGACTTCGGCGCTCGACCGGCCCGGGAAACCCTTCTCCTGGAAGTCTTTCCCACCCTGGAAGCGCTGCGCCATGCCCGCCGCCATGTCGCCCGCTGGATGAAGCCGCGGCGGCGCCCCGTCTCCCCGTGGTTCCTGCCCGGCAGCGCCGAGACCCGGCCCCAGCCCCTGGGCTGCATCGGCGTCGTGGCCCCCTGGAACTACCCCCTCTATCTCACCGCGGCTCCACTGGCTTCCATCCTCGCCGCGGGAAATCGGGCCCTGCTCAAGTTTTCCGAAACCTCGCCGGCCACTGCCGCCCTGTTCGCCCGCCTGCTTCCCCGCTACTTCGAGTGCGACGAACTCGCCGTCGTGGGCGGAGAACTTGACCTCGCCCGCGCCTTCACCGCCCTGCCCTTCGACCACCTCCTGTTCACCGGTTCCGCTGCCGTCGGCAGACAGGTGATGGCCGCGGCGGCAGCCCATCTCACCCCGGTGACCCTGGAACTGGGCGGAAAGTCCCCCGCCCTCATCGCCCCGGGCTACCCCCTCGCCCACGCCGCCGCCCGCATCGTGATGGGCAAGTGCGTCAATGCGGGCCAGACCTGTATCGCACCGGACTACGTCCTGCTGCCCGCGGGGAGCGAAGAAGCGTTCCTGGCAGCCGCCCGCCGCGAGGTCCAGGCCGCCTACCCCAATTTCGCCACCAACCCGGACTATGGGGCCATTGTCAACGACCGCCATTTCCACCGCCTCGTTGGCGCCCTGGAAGAGGCCCGCGCCGCCGGCGCCCGGGTCGAACCCCTCATCCCGGGAGCGCAGCCCGATCCGGCGACCCGCCGCTTCCCCCCCACGGCGCTGCTGGGCGTTCCTGAGAATCTCTCGCTGATGCGGGAGGAAATCTTCGGCCCGCTGCTGCCCCTGGTTTCCTATCGCACCCTGGACGAGGCCGTCGCCTATATCGCCGCCCGGGACGCCCCCCTGGCCCTCTACCTGTTCGACCGGGACCGGCGTCGAGCCGACGCGGTCCTGGACGCCACCCGGGCCGGCGGCGTCACGGTCAACGACACCCTGCTGCATATCGCCCAGGACACCCTGCCCTTCGGCGGCGTCGGCGCCAGCGGCATGGGGCAGCTTCATGGTCAGGCGGGATTCCTGACCTTTTCCAAGGAGAAACCGGTTTTCCGCCAATCCCGCGTAAATGGCATGGCCCTGCTGAAGCCCCCCTACGGGCGCCGCTTCGACGCGCTGCTGCGCGTGCTCTTGCGCTGAGCCCCCGCACCCACCATGAATCCGGTTGCCGCCACCGTTTACCACCCTCCCCCGGACGATGGCGCCCCGCTCGTCTACCTTGACCACGACCTGGCGATTGCGGTAAAGCCCAGCGGCCTCCTGTCGGCCCCTGGCCGCGGCGCCGACAAGGCCGATTGCCTGATCGCGCGGCTGCACCGACTCCACCCCGAACTCCTGCTGGTCCACCGTCTGGACATGGACACCTCGGGGCTTCTCATCCTGGCCCGCCACCCCCAGGCCCAACGGGAACTCTCACGCCTCTTCCGGGAGAGGCAGGTGCACAAGCGCTACGAGGCGGTGGTCAGCGGGCGGGTGGCCGCGGACCAGGGCGAAATCGACCTCCCCCTGATCTGCGACTGGCCGCGGCGACCGCGGCAAAAAGTGGATATCGCAACGGGCAAGCCTTCACAGACACGCTTTCGCGTGCTCCGCCGCTACGCCGCCCCTCCCACCACGCGGCTCGAACTGGAGCCCGTCACCGGCCGTTCCCATCAACTCCGTGTGCATTGCCTCGCCCTCGGCCACCCCATCGTCGGCGACCCCCTCTACGGCACGGCCGCTGCGCGCCTGCTGCTGCATGCCAGTCGCCTGGCCTTCCCGCACCCCTGCAGCGGCGGCGCGCTGGACTTCGAGAGCACACCGCCGTTCTGATCACCTTGACCTTGAGCTAGACAGCGGGGCGATGGCCACGTCGGCCAAGCAAATCTCGTAGCGGGCGCGTAGCACCTCTTGCTGTAGACCAAGGGCAGCAGGCGATTGATGAGGTGCGTCGCTTCCAGAAGTTTGATGAATTTCTGCGCTGTCGGACGCTTGACCTTCAGATTGGCGCAGAGGTCGACCATGTCGAGCAGTTCATGCAGCACAGATGGGATGGCATCGTCCCCATCGTCTTTCCCCTGCCTTCGGCCCTGCGGGTCCATCGCCGCGTCGTGGCCGGCCTCAGGCCCGGCGGTGTCTTTCTGCGAGAAGCCTACCGGCCGGAGTAGGCGCACTACGGCAGGGGCGGGGCAAGGATACGACACCATGCGGACGCTGGATTCGCTACGTCAGGAACCGGCGGGGCTAACCTTACTGCACCCGGCGGCGGTCGAGCGGGATATTTTGGATGCCCCTACAGTACGGGCCTGGGCACCGTGGTGCGGGCGGTCGCGGCCAATCCGGACCAACCTGAGGCGCAACGCAATTGCCTCAATCAAAGAGAACTGGGACCAGAAGGGCCCAAGGAACACCTGACCATTCTGCTCGGAGCAATGCGAGAGGACCGGTTACTAACCTTTGCATAAACAATGTCATTCAGCGGCATATTGGCACTCGGGCTGGCGAAAGAAGGATTTCACCAACCCGGGCAACTTCTGGATTCGGCGCAGGGCCCCGAGGGCCAACCGCTTCATCTCGTCTTTGGACTGCACCAGTTGCCGGGCGACCTGGCGTTTCACGTGTGCCCAGACCTGCTCGTCAGGATTGATCTGGGGCGAGTACGGCGGCAGGTAGAACAGCTTGAGCCTGCCGTTCTGGGCCTCGACGAAGGTCTTGATCAGTTTCGCCTTGTGGATCGGATGACCATCTACGATCAGGAACACCGGCTTTTCAGCCCCGATCAGCAGGCGCTTGAGGAATTCCCGGAAGACTTCGGCATTGACCGTGCCGTCGTGCAGCATGAAGCGGAATTCGCCTTGCGGACTGACGGCCGAGATCATGTTCAGGGAGAAGCGGCGCCCGGTCACTTCCACCGCCGGGGTCTCGCCTACCGGCGCCCAGGTCGTCCCCGTGTGGTAGTCGGAACGGATGCCCGATTCATCGGCAAAGTAGATCGTCGCTCCGGCGGCCTTGGCTTCGGCACGGATCGCCGGGTAGATTTCCGCTTCCCAGGCCCGCACCAGGGTCGCATCCTGCTGCCATGCTTGGTAGAGCGGCTTCTGGGCCGAGAAGCCCAACAGCTTCATGATGCGGCTGACCGAGGCCAGCGAGAGCTTCTTGCCGAATTCGCGTTCGATCAGCGCGGCGATCAGCGACAGCGTCCACAGACCAAAGGCAAACTTGAATTGCAGCGGGGTATGGTCTTTCACCGCCTGGGCCAGCCAGCGCATTTCATCCGCGCTTACCTTCGGCGGGCGCCCCGGAATCGGCTTGGACAACAGCGCGTTCTGCCCACCGTTGGCAAAATCGGCCAGCCAGCGAAAGACACTGCGCACATTGACGCCGTAGGCGGCGGCAACGCTGTTCACGTCCTGCCCCTCACGGATGGCCTTGATCGCCTGTTGCCGCATCACCGGCAGGGCGGCTCGGCCGTGCTTACGACCGTCGGTAGTTCTTTTGCATTTCATTAGCATATTTTATCATGTTTGTGACAATGCTTTCTGAAAAGTTAGTAAGTCCAAAGAACGCCAAATAAAGAGCCGGCCACCCTGATGGTGGCCGACCCGATTCAACCAACCCGCCCAAGCGCTCAGCGGCGGCGCAAGGCTCCAAGCCCCAAGAGGGCGGCGCTCAGGAGAGCCAGGGTCGCGGGTTCGGGCACATGAGTAGGATCACCAAACCCCGCAATCCGGATCAGGTCGAGTTCCGGCGAACCGGTGACACTGATGGCATCAACACTTGCGCCCAGGGCAATGCCGAAGTCGGAAAGGTCTACGGAGGTGACGAAAAGCTCACAACTGAAGGGACCGCCGCCGCCATAGAAATAATTGCAAGCCACCCCACTATCCACCCCCAGGCCTGCGCCGTAGCCGACGGTGGCCGAGAAGGTGGCCCCACCATCCGAAGACACGGCAAGATTGATCACGTCGCTCAAGCTGAAGCGGGCAGTGACCACACCGAAATCAGCCCCGGCGCCATTGACGATTGCCGAGTTGTAACCGATGGTGTAGAGGGGGGTGGCGCCGAGGCCGATATTGGCAATGCCGGTATTGAAATTGGCACCTGTGAGGAAACCTGGGTTGCCGGGATTGACGTTGATCGTATTGAGCCAGTTGCTGGCGGAGAAACTGCCACCGTCGCTTTCGAGCAGGCTATTGCCGAATTGCGCACTATTGAAGTTGAAGCCCCCGAGGAGCATATCCGCTTGTGCCGCAGGGGAAGCGAGGGCAGCGAGGGTTGCCGCAAGGGCGAGCGTCTTGAACCGAGTCTCCATTACAAGCTCCTTTGGTTTTGAGGGCGGCGCACACGAACCACCCTCTTCTGTTGGAGCGTCAGCACCAGCAAAATACATGCAAGAAAAATATATTCCCGAAACATCATAGAATTAAGGGCAAGCGCCGCCCCGATGACAAGGCGCGATGTAAAAAATTCCGACACCCCTCCGAAGCACGCTGGCGCCGAAAAACGCGAAGGATACCTCGCCAACCCCGGCGCCGCGCGGGCGAAGCACCGAACCCGCAAACAGGCAGCCCGTGCAGGCGCTAGATCAGGCTGTCCTTTTCGATCCCGCCGCGCTTGATGATGCGGCGCAGGCGGTCGAGGCCTTCCATCTGGATTTGCCGTACCCTTTCCCGGGTCAATCCCAGGTCCGAGGCGATGACGTCCAGGGTTGCGGTTTCCACGCCCTTCAGCCCGTAGCGGCGTTCGATGACCGAGCGCTGCCTGTCGCTCAACTGGGCGAGCCAGAGATCGATGAGTTCGCCCAGTTCGCTGGACTGCAACAGGGATTCCGGGTCCGCGCTGGATTCGTCGGCGATGACGTCGGCAACGGTGTGGTTGGGGTCGATCTCCAGCGGGGCGTCCAGGGAGGCGATGTGCTCGTTGAGGGAAAGCACGCGGCGCACGTCGTCCACCGGCCGGTCGATGAGGGCGGCGATGCGGTCTATGGAGGTTTCCCGGGCTTCGGCCGCTTCCAGATGGCGGATGGCCCGCAGGACGACGTTGATTTCCTTGACCACGTGCACCGGCAGACGAATGGTGCGAGATTGGTTCATGATCGCCCGCTCGATGCTTTGCCGGATCCACCAGGTGGCGTAGGTGGAGAAGCGGAATCCACGCTCGGGATCGAACTTTTCCAGGGCGTGGATGAGTCCCAGGTTACCTTCTTCGATGAGGTCCAGCAGCGGTATGCCGCGGTTGAGGTAGTGCTTGGCAATGTTGACCACCAGCCGCAGGTTGTGCTCGATCATTTTCTGCCGGGCGGCGAAATCGCCCTGGCGCACCAGGCGGGTGGTGGCGAGCTCCTGCTCCGGGGTGAGGAGAGGCTTGGCGCCGATTTCGTTGAGGTAGAGCTGGGTGACGTCTTCGAGGAGCTCGATTTCGGGCGTCACGGGCTCGGGCTCGGGCAGCAGGGTCTCGGCCTCTTCCTCGGAAAACTCTTCTTCGAATTCTTCGTTTTCTTCGCTCATCGCTTGGGCAGCACCTGGGTCGGGTCCACCGGTTTCCCCTGCTTGCGGACCTCGAAATGCAGCTTGACCGTTTCGCTGTCGGTATTGCCCATTTCGGCAATCTTCTGGCCCTTGCTCACCTGCTGTTTTTCTTCAACCAGGAGCTTCCGGTTGTGGGCGTACACCGAGTTGAAGCCGTTCTTGTGCCCGATGATGACCAGCAGCCCATAGCCCTTGATGGCCGATCCGGCATAAAGCACCTTGCCATCGGCTGCCGCCAGGACCGCATCACCGGCCTTGCCGGAAAAATCGAGTCCCTTGGCGTTGGTTTCGCCGTATCCCGCCGCGACCTTGCCGGCCGTGGGCCAAGCCCAGACGACGTCGTCCGGTCCCGCAAGCACTTCGGGCTTGGGGTCTGGCTTGGCCTCGGGGCGGGATTCCGGCGTCGGCTTGGGGTCGGCCGGCTTCGCTTCCCCCTTGGCCGCGTCCCCGGCGCTCAGGCGGGCATGTGCCTCGTCCGAATAGGGTTCCTTGCCGACCTTGGGTTCCCGAACCACGCCATCCACCGGCGCCGCCGCCACGGGAGCAGTGGAGGGTTTGTCGAGGGGTCTGGCCTCGACGACGGCGCCGCCGCCGACGGGGCGAGCAACCACGGCCCCGCCATCGGGGGCGCTGGGGGGGGCCACCCGCAATACCTGACCTTCCTTGAGGGAAGCAGGGTTGGTGATGTTGTTCCAGGCGGCGACGTCACGATAATCCTGACCGTGTTCGAGGGCGATGCGGTAGAGCGTCTCTCCCCGTTTCACCGTGGTCCAGCCCGGCCCGCTGGGCACCGCCGCCGCAGCGGGGGGCGTCGCGGAGGCCCGGGATTGGGCGGTGGCCGAGCGATCGACGCTGGGCGCCGGCGCCTGGGTGAGGCAACCGGCAAGGGCAAGCGCCACAGGCAGAACGAGCAGGCGAGTCATTGGATTCCGCAAAGCAAGGGTACGAAGCGGACCGCATCCAGGCGCGTCTCGACGAAGCCCTGGGAGGTCCGCTCTATGAAGGAAAGATACTGTTCACCGGCGCCCACTGGCAAGATCATTCGTCCGCCGACGGCGAGTTGTTCCAGAAGGGGCTGCGGAATGCGCGGGCTGGCCGCGGCGACGATGATGCTGTCGAAGGGTGCCGCCTCCGGCAATCCGAGCTGGCCGTCGGCGTGTTTCAGGCGAACGTTGAATTGCTGGAGCTGCCGCATGTGGGCCTTGGCCTTTTCCAGGAGCGGCCCCAGGCGCTCCACGGCGTACACTTCCTTGGTCAGTGCTCCGAGCACCGCCGCCTGGTAACCGCAACCGGCACCCACCTCCAGCGTCTTTCCCAGGCTCGGGCGGCCATTGAGCAGAACCTCGATCATGCGGGCCACCACGTAAGGCTGCGAAATGGTCTGGCCCATGCCCAGCGGCAGCGCCGTATCTTCGTAGGCCCGCGAGGCAAGCGCCTCCTCGACGAAGATGTGGCGGGGCACCGCAGCCATCGCCGCGAGGACCGCTTCGTTGCGGATGCCCTGCTCCCGCAGACGTTCGATCATCCGCGACCGGGTACGCTGGGAGGTCATGCCGATGCCGGAGAGACCGCCGTTCATCGCATCCAGTCACGCACCAGCGGAAGCTGGCTCACATGGGTGAGGTCGATCTGCAAGGGCGTCACGGAAACCGAACCGGCCTCGACCGCATGGAAGTCGGTGCCCGGTCCCGCGTCCTGGGCCGCGCCTGCTGCCCCGACCCAATAGACCGTCTCCTGACGGGGTGACTGCATGCGAACCACGGGTTCGGCCTTGTGCCGCTTGCCCAGGCGGGTGACGGCAAACCCTGCGAGTTCTTCGTAGGGCAGATCGGGAACATTGACGTTGAGCAGCAGAGGGTCGCGTACGGGATTGCGCAGGTAGCGCTCGACGAGTTCCCGCGCCACCCGGCCGGCGGTTGCAAAATGAGCGCCCGAGAAGCTGGTCAGGGAGACCGCCACGGACGGAATACCGAGCAGAAAACCTTCGGTCGCCGCCGCTACGGTACCGGAGTAGAGGGTATCGTCGCCCATGTTGGCACCCTGGTTGATCCCCGACACGATCATGTCGGGCAGGGTAGCGAGAAGCCCGGTCACCGCCAGATGAACACAATCCGTCGGCGTTCCATTGACGTAATAAAAACCGTTCGACGCCTGCTTGAGCGTCAGGGGGCGATCCAGGGTCAGGGAATTACTGGCCCCACTGCGATTGCGCTCAGGCGCGACGACGATGACTTCCGCCACCGGCGCAAGAGCCTCGACAAGCGCCTCGATTCCGGGAGCGTAATAACCATCGTCGTTACTGACCAATATGCGCATTCAAATCCCGTCAAATCACCAAGGATTCAATTTTGCCGCCGCCATTCAACCAGGCTTCGACCCATTTCGGCTTCCGGCCACGGCCCGTCCAGGCCAGGCTGGAATCCTTGGGATGCCGATACTTGACCGGTACGACCCCCCGGCTGCGAGAGGGCTTGGATTCCCCTCCGACCAGTTCTTCCAGGGAGAAACCCCGGGATTTGGCAAAAGCTTTGGTTTCTTCCAGAGCCTTGGCTCTCTCGCGCCCTTCTCGCTTTTTCAATTCGGCGGGAATTTTTTGCAGCAGATCGCGCAATTGCTTGTCGGAAAATTTAGAGAATTCCATGATTACCTCCGTGGTTGAATCGGAGGCAATTTAAGTTTTCCGCCAATTCTTTTCAAGCCTCAATAATCCCGGGGTAAATCAAGTACACCCGGAAATCACGCGAAATGCCGATGCCACCATGGTTTCGGCCTTTTGTCCGCGGCCGTCATTCTAGCATTGTCATCCGCTGCCTCCCCGAAACGTTATCCTTTGGTACGCCCTCGTAACAACTTGCAACAGCGCGGCGGCGGCCTGTCTGCTATCGTAAATCGCCGTTCCATCCAGCCATGAACCCAACCCGTCCCGCCCTCGCCTTCCTTGCCTGCACCCTGCTGGCCGGTAGCGCCTGGGCGGACCGCCGTCACCACAGCCATTTCGGCTTCTATGTGGGGGTACCCTGGGTCTATCCGGCGCCTTACTACTACTACGAACCCGCACCCCGGGTCATCGTCCTGCCTCCCTCGCCGCCTCCGGTGTATATCGAACAGGTACCGGCACCCGCCGCCAGTTCCTGGTATTACTGCGATGCGGCCCGCGCCTATTACCCTTACGTCCGGGAATGTCCTGGCGGCTGGATTCCCGTCTCCCCTGCCCCTCCCCGTTGATCATGATGACCTCGCGTACCCTTGTCGCCACCCTGTGCGGCACCGCCCTTCTGGCAGCCTGTGCCAGTCTGCCCAGCGGCCCCAGCGTTCTCGTATTGCCGGGAACCGGCCGAACCTTCGAGCAATTCCGCGTCGATGAAGTGGAGTGCCGCGATTACGCCTTCAATCAGGTTGGGGGTAAAACGGCCGAGGAAGCCGCCAACGAGTCCACCGCCAAGAGTGCGGCTCTGGGAACGGCCATTGGCGCCCTGGCCGGTGCCGCTCTGGGGGGCCGCCACGGCGCGGCTTTCGGCGCAGGATCAGGCCTTCTGATCGGCGCCGCGGCGGGGTCGGGCGGCGGCTATCGTTCGTCCTACGCCACCCAGCGCCAGTACGACAACGCCTACGTCCAGTGCATGTACGCCCGCGGTCATCGGGTTCCCGTACCGGCAGGCATGGCACCGACAACGGCCGGCGGCACCACGGCAGCCGCCCCCACCACTGCTCCCTCGTCCAATCCTCCCCCGCCTCCCCCCGGCAGCCCGCCGCCGCCGCCCCCGGGCGTCCGCTAGCGCTTCCCCAGGGCGGTCGCCTCCGCCCACAGTGCCCGGCCAAAGGCCTTCCAGGCCGGTCCTCCATGACTGAGAAAGCCTTCCTGGGCGCTTTCCTGAAGAGTGCGCAGCATGATGGCCGCCAGGCCGAACAGGTCGACCTTGGCCCGCTGGAGTGGATCGGGGTGCTCACTCATTGCCATCTCCCGCGCCTCTTCGGCGGCGTGGAGGAGGGCTTCACGGGCCAGAAGCCGCACCTGTACGTCGTCCGTCCAATCGATGCCCAGGATGACCCCCTTGCGCTCGATCTCCAGTTCGATGGCCCGCGTGGCCTCGTCGTAATTCTCGAATCCGCTCACTTCAATTCCTGTTCCGGTATTCCAAAGGAAAAAGGGGATCAGCATCTCTGCTGATCCCCCTTGTTCTTTGGTCGGGGCGGCGGGATTCGAACTCGCGACCCCTTGCACCCCATCAGGGTAAAAGCGCATCCCAGAGCATCCAACGACATCCCAGAAACCATCTCAACACATTGTTTTGTATGTAGAAAAACACCTTTACCATTCCAGCATCGTCCCATACAATCCAACCACATCCGGCAAAGTTGTGGGGGGAAATGTGGGGGGAATTTTACCCCACTGACCTCCCCCCGGCAAGGAGGCAAGCATGGGTAAGCTGACCGTCAAGGAACTTGAGGCACTTGGCAACAAGGACCACGACAAAAAACTTCGTGAAGATGGCGGCCTGATTGGGTCGGTGCGTTGCGGCGCCAGCGGGGTGTCGGTCTACTTCGATTGGCGCTATCGCTTCGACGGCAAGGTGAAGCAAATCGCTGTCGGTGCTTGGCCCAAACTATCTCTCGCATCGATCCGCTCCGAACGAGACCGGCTGAAAGTAGAGGTTGACGGTGGATCCGATCCAACAGAACGCCGCAAAGCGGAACGACTCAAGGTCAAAGTCGACCAGTTAGAAGAAGTAGAAAAACAACAGAAGAGGCTTGACGAAATTGTCGCCCAGCAGGCTAGGCTCACCGTCCAAGGGCTATTCGAGCACTGGGCCGAGGTCGATCTGATACGTCGCAAAGATGGGGGTAAAGAAGTCCGGCGGATGTTCGAGAAAGATGTGCTACCGAAGCTGGGCACCCTCCTCGTCGCGGATGTCAAGAAAGGGCACATTACGCTGGTCACGGATCCTCTGTTAGCAAGAGGCGTGAACCGGATGGCCAAACTTGTATTTTCTTTAGTTCGGCAGATGTTCCGGTTTGCAGTTGATCGAGACTATATCGAAGCCGACCCAACCGCCAGTATCCGAAAGGTCAAGATTGGCGGCCCGGACACTGAACGTGAACGCGTTCTGAGCCGAGCCGAAATTCAAACACTGTTCCACCAATTGCCCACCGCAAGACTAATGCCGCAAACAGAGGCTGCAGTTTGGATCGTCCTTGCAACACTCTGCCGAATCGGGGAGTTATCGAGCGCGAAATGGTCTGACATTGACCTTGACAACCAACGCTGGCGAATTCCTGAAACCAAGAATGGCAAACCTCACGAAGTCTATTTGTCTGACTTTGCTGTTGCGCACTTCCGGAAAGTGAAAGCACTTAACAACACCGATATTGCTTGGGTTTATCCGGGTCGAAATGGTAAAAAGGCACTCTCCAGCAAGTCGATCACCAAGCAGCTAGGGGATAGGCAACGCAGTAGCGAGCCAATGAAACGGCGCAGCAAATCTACCTCTGCCTTGACACTACCAGGGGGAAAATGGGGACCTCATGACTTGAGGAGAACTGGCGCCACAATCATGACTCAGCTACATGTGCTACCCGATGTCGTCGAGCATTGTCTGAATCATATCGAAGAGAATCGTACGAAGCGCGTTTATCAACGGCATACTTACGATCGTGAAATGCAGGCTGCCTGGAAGATCCTTGGTAAGCATTTGACTCGACTGACGGCACTCAATATGACCAATGCTGCAGCCTCAGACGTCAAGAACACACCTCCCAAGAAAGCACCGGCAGCTCGCAAGAAAGCCGCCTCAAAGCCCGCTAATCAACGGCACCTCCACGCACCGTCGCCGGAAACCGCACCCACTGCACAAATGAACTGAGCGCGAACATCGGGGGGTTGCTTTTCCGATCAGAATCGCTTCCCTCCGTTGGATCAACGCTTTCACCTCGACAACATCGAGCAATCCGACTCGGTGAGCAACGCGGCGGCCCGATGGTCCTTGCACGATCACATAGGCATGCAAGGCCACCTGCCTTCCTGTCTCCGCCATAACAGCCACCCGCTGCGCCGAAAGTTCGATCACGTCGGCGAGGGATACACAGTCACGCTGCCGATTTTTCAGCTCGATAAGGATAATGATCCCAGCAGGATCACGGTATCCACGGTCGACCTTAGCCGTCAGGGTTATTGGACCACGAGCCCGGAATAGCTGCTCTGCATAGACAAGCGTCGCTCGTCGCAACTCCCGCGGTAACCAAGCTTGATCCCTTTGGCGTTTCAAGCGATGAAGCACCCAGATAAGCAAGAGGATCAACATGGCACCAGCAATCATCTGTTCAATCATTGCCTACCCTCCGCCGGTATAGCCTTGCCGCTATCTTGACCACGGGACGAAGCAAAGCGCGCATCAGCCGAATCAGCCACGGATGCGCCGCGAGCATCCGGCAAACGGCTGGTGCCGCGCGGTAGTAGGTAAGGATCATGCCTCGGCCAAGCATTGAGGGAGGCAGCACCAGCTCACGAAATGCTCGCAGCACCGAGAACCCATACCCTTCGTCATAGACCGGTTGGGCAATGAAGCACGGCCCCTTGCCTCCGGGCTGCGTCTGCCGTTCCAGATAGAAGCGCCGATGCTCTCGGCCCCCTCGAGCCATGTCCTTTCGTTGTTGGACTGAGTACCGCCGACCATAGCGATGCTCGAATAGCACTAGGCGCTCGCAGACCCCCATCTGGGCAAGCGACGAGGCGCTGACACGCTGGCACCGGCCGGATCGTGGCCGGCTATTGGCGCTCACGAAATGCTCCCCTGCCGGGTCCGCATTGCCTGCCAGAGGCAATACTCCCGGTCGATCATGTAATCAATCCGCGCCGCAGTGAAACGTCGGCTTGCCTCGGGAATTCTGTGCGTCACCAACCAGTAAAGCAGCACGAAGCACAGCGAGGCTGGCAGGGCCACCCATCCCAAGACGACCGCGGAGGACCCAATGGTCGCCGAGATTAGCAGCAGGTCACCTGTGCCAGGCCACCGGCGTCTCCCTTCGCCAACTAAATTCGCCCCCTCGCCCGTCGTGTGGTCGATGAGAGCCAACACGCGGCCCGGTCGCGGGCCTACGACCACCACGCTCACCTCGTCCTCAAGCCTCATTGAACCAAGCGGCTGATCCAATGCGAGATCGGCCACTTGCCCCCCATCCTGTCTGACTCGCAGCAGATAGCCGCTGCCTGCGTGATCGCGCAATATGTCGTCCACCCAGCCGTGGATAGCCAGGAAGTCTTTCTGATCCATAGATATATCCTTAGTCGCACGGCTCGCTCAACGATCGGCGATCGGTTCGCCGAACACCTCCGAGGCGAACGGCATGGCGATCGCTGGCACTGCCGGCAACTCTGCGGCGGGACCACTTACATCGGCCACCTGAACCAAGCGCGGCACCATGCCACCGCCGGCGAGGCTCAACTGACCAATCACCCCTTCGCGCGCCAGCAACCGCAACCGGTTGATCCGTTTCGTCCCCTTCTTGAAGCGGATCAGGTCGTCGTACAACTGCGGGTCATCCACTCGGTCCAACTCGAACAGCAAGCGGATCGTCTCGTGCTCTGGCGTCTTCTTCTCGCTCATCACGCAGCCCCCTGAACTGCGGTAGCGGCGGTAGTGCCGAAGAGTTTGTCCACGTGATTCATGCCGGCAATCTGGAAGCCACGGACGTTGGCGTGCAACGGATCCTTTACCTCCAGGATGCGGTGCTTCGGAAATGCCTCTTTCACCGCCTTTTTAAAGAGGTAGGCACCGCCTCCGACCAGGATGATGTTCTGGAAGCTGTAGCTCGCATCGATCCAGCGCATCATCGACGCCACGGCCTGCTGGGCGATCGAATGTGCCATGGGCATGGCTCGCGAGATGTCGTAGGGCTTCTGGTAGATCACCGGGTTTTTTCCGGTGCGTAATGCCAGGTCGATGGCCTCGATGTCGTTGTAGGGCGTACCGATGTCGTGCCCGATTTCTGCCGCAATGGCTTGCAGGATGTCGAAAACACCCCGGTTCACCGAGTGACTCTTGTTTTGCACCAGGCGCATACCCCGCGCTACAAGCCAGTCGAAAGTGCGTGACCCCGGATCGAGAATCAGGCTTTGCTCCCGCTCGATGGCGGCCATCTTCTCGTGCTGAACAGCGAAATCAACCAGGGCGCCTTGGGGCTGCGCGATCGCCAAGGCCTTGCGGACCACCACGGTCTTGCCGCTGCCAATATCGTGCGTCCCGGTCACCGCTTTCTCAAGGGCGGTCTTCTTGGTAGTCAGCGCGGCCACCGGTAGCCCCACGACCAGCAGATCAATCGCGGGTTGCTTCATCAGAGCCAGGGCGCCCCGCAATAGCGCCAAGTACTCCGGCGTCTCAGTATAACGGTCATGCATCTGGGTGGCGCGGAACGTATCGGCGGCCAGTTCAACCTCAGGGCCGACCTCGTAGAAGAGGCCATTGATCGGGATCGCAACCGTTTTGCGCCGCTCATAGCCAGGCTGTCCCGAAGGCTCGCGCATGGTCGGATAAGCGACCGAAGGAAAGCTGGCGCAGCGGATGTCGCTACCAGCCACGTTGCTGACGTATTTGGTGTTGCCGAAACCGACATCCACCGCTCTGACGACATAGTCCATATGAGGCTCCTGTATAGGTTTGCGAGCAGCCAGCATCAGCACCCCGATGCGGCCAGTCCACGCGAAATCCGCTCCGGTTGCCCCGGCTATCGCAATCAGCCTCGACCGTATTCGAAGTCCAGTCGACCTGAGTTGGGGTGAAAGTTGAGGTCATGCGCCCGGGTGCCAAAACAGCTCTCGCGTCGATTTACGGTCTCACTGGATCGGGGTACGTCAAGGGTACATTTCCAGCGGCTGTCCCATCGAAAACAGCAGTACAGGATCGAAACACTCACAGTGGAAACCAGAGGCCGAGTTGGCGCCCGTCAAGCCCTGATTCAGCCTCGCTCCGGTCATCTCCCGAAAAATAAACGCACCCTGAGTTTCAATTTCAAGTGCCACCCGCAAGCCCCGGCATTCAGGTTCCGTCAGCGGGTTCGCCCATTGACCTTCTCTCGCTCCAAGTGTGAACTACAGCCTCCCGAGGCCTCCTGGCCTGCTCCATCGCGGAGCAAAAGGCGTTGCGGTCGTTACCCGCCTCTTTAGCCCCCGACCTTGAGTCGGGTTGGCATGGTCCCCGAGACCGTGCCCGAAACTGTTTCACCCGTAGTGCAACGTTAGACCTTGCCGACAGTTCCCTGTCGGACGCTCCTTGAGTGCGTGTCTTGCGTTCGGTTCAACTGGCCGGCACCCGATGCCGCGCTATTGCTTCCCGTCATCGTTCGAGCACGCGCCTTGCGCAGCACACGTCGTGTTGGCCCTCATGGGCTCCGCGTGTGAAGCCGCTCGTACGCCTGTACTGCCCTGGACTTTCGGTCAGGGGCGGACCCATGCAGGTGGATGACGTTACGTATCGAGGACTGATCCCCCTATGGCGCAAGGCGAGACCTTCGCGCCGATGTTCTCCCCGCCTTCGAGGCGAGGTTGCATCACCAAGCCCGACGAACGCAGAAATGCGGAAGCGGACGGATCACTGTTTCATTTTTAAGACCGACCGAGTTGGAGGCCGCGCATAAGGCGCGACACCGGCAAACCCTGGGTAGGTACGGCGTGCTCGTGGTCGCACGCCGTGCCGAAGCACTCGACCACGCTTTGCGTACGCGACGGAATCCGCGCCCGCGACGAACCGATGGATTCCACCAATACATCTGCTTTGGGCTGACGGGACAGCGCACGGCTCGCTTCGGAGATTTGTCATGTCTGATTTCAACGCTCGCCATACCCGTCGGCGGTTCCAAGGCTCCATCGGCGCCGGCCGCGCCGCCAACCACCAAGCGCCGCGCCGTCAGGAGTGGGCATCGATGACGCCTGCCGAGATCCTGGAACGTTACCGTCCGGGCAAGGCCGACCCACTGCGGGTGCTCGACGTCCTGCTGGAACTGTTCAACTCACTGCACACCGCACTGGAAAAAACGGTCTCGCACAAGACGCGGCAGGAACGGGCCGACTTCCTGCGGCGCTTCTTCCGCGATCTCAAGGTGAAGGCCAGATTCGCCACCGTGCCTGACCCTCGGAACCTCGGCGACCGCCACATCCGGGCCATGATCAAGGTCTGGCAGCAGGAGCAACTCGCACCCGCCACCATCCAGACCTACCTCAGTTTCCTGCGCGGACTCGCGCTGTGGCTAGGCAAGCCGGGATTCATTCGCACGCCGGCTCATTACGGGCTGGCACCGGCCGAATACCAGCGCCATGAATATGCCCAGCGCGACAAGAGTTGGACGGCGGCGGGCATCGACATCGATGCGCTGATCGAGCGGATCAGCGCTTATGACCGCTACGTCGGCGCTTCGCTACGGCTCATCCGAGCGATGGGGCTGCGACGCAAAGAGTCGGTGATGTTCCGGCCCAACCAATGCGTGGTCACCTTCGAGGCAACGGGGCTAGCGCACGAACAGCGACAAGCGGATCGCTACGTGCGAATCAAGGAAGGCGCGAAGGGAGGAAGGCTGCGCTTCGTGCCACTGGATTCAGAGCAACGCATTGCAGCTTTGGCGTTCGCCCAGGCAGTCGTTCAGGAAGATGACGCGCACCTGGGCGATCCTCGCCACAGCCTGAAACACAACCTGCGACGTTTCGACTACGTGATGGCCCGCTTTGGCATCACGGCGGAGGGATTGGGGGCCACGGCGCACGGATTGCGCCACGAAGCGATGATCGACCACTACACCGACAAGGCCGGCGTCGCGCCGCCAGTGCGAGGCGGCGGTGATGTGCCTGCCGACGTGGACGCTACGGCAAGACTCTCTGCCGCCCGTCTCGCGGGGCATAACCGGACAAGAGCTTCCGGCGCCTACCTTGGCGGATTACTTGATCGACAAGCGGCGCTGAGGGCACAGCAGCAAGGCAATGCGTCGGGCGCATCCGGCGATGAAGGCTTACCCAAGGAGCGTTGAGCTGGGCCTGCATCCGGCCTACTCAAGAAAGGAACGGGGGCTTTGCAGCCCCCATTTTGCTCCGTCGATCATAGTCGTATTCCCGTGCGGCCTCGAAGTCCCTCGCGGTAGAGCACCGCGCCGATGTGGCAGAGAAGCGCTTGATCATCCTCGGAAAGTTCGAGGCCGTCCATCCAGGTGGCAAGTTGCACGATGGCCTCGTCGATGGCTTCAACGCTGCCGCTGATGTCCAGCAGTTCGGCATGGGCCTCGAACTGCTTGATGATGGGGTGATCCATGATCTGGCCTCCGCTTTCGGGGGAATGGGCATCATCATAGTACCCATCGCGCAGAATGCCGCACACCCGATTCACCTTTACACCGACCGCCTTGTCCCATGCCGTCAGCCGGCGGGCGTTACGTCGAAGTCCTCGTCCGGGTAGATGACGCAGGCGTCCGGTTTGCAAGGCGCTCCGGCAAGTTCCTCTTCCGTCACGCTGGAGCGCGATAGCGCCGCGCAACGGGCGAGCGATTCGCTCGATTCCGCGACTTGCCCCAGGCGCAACGCCCGACCCTCGCGCATCACGCGGACATTCCATGTTCTGTGTGCCATGTCTCCCTTCCGCTCAGGCTGCTTCCGCCAACGTTTCATCCTCGTCTTGGCGCTCATCGGCCATGACGCAACCGAAACGCGCCCAGGTCTTCGGATCAACCTCGATGGGGCCGGTCCGTTTCGAGTCGAGATTGACTACCACGCCATGCTGGTCGAGTCGCCCATTGGAGAAGAGTTCATAGAGCAACTGCGCCGCGAAACGCACCGCCACGTCGTTGATGAACAGGCCTTGGGAAGCCAGCGACACCCGGACCGAACACGAAGGCCGGTTGTCGTCTGGAGCACTGGTATCCAGCAATTCGGGGAAGAGTTCGGTGACGCAGGGCAGGCGCATACTCCTCTCACTCCTTGTCCGGTGCGGCCCCTGCCCCAATATAGCCTGAGCGCTTGCCTCGGTGTTGCCGAGATCCAGCCAGTACCGATAGCGTCCGCCGCCATCGAACACTGCCTCATGCAGCATTCGACGCGCGAAGCGGCTGTCCACGCAACTTACCAGGATATCGGCACTCAGCGGCGAGTAGCGGTTGGTCTCGAAGGCCTCGTAGCGAACGGGATGGGCGATCCAGTCCAGCCCGTAGAACTGGTTGAGGCGGTGGATGGTCACTATGGCCTTGTGTCGACCGATGTCGGCGGGGCTGTAGAGTTGCCGGCCCATGTTGGCCTCGCTCACCCGGTCTGCATCGAAGGCGGTGACGTGCAAGCCGTGGGGGTGGCCGAGCGCCTTCATGGCAATGTCGAGCCGGGCGAGGCAGGCGGCCATTTGCGCGCCGTTGCCGCCGACACCGACCAGATGGATGCTGACGCGACGGTCGAGCAGTGCGGGGTCGATCAGGTGTTCCACGGTCCGAACCTCCTTCCTTGGTAGAAACTCAGTATCCGGCGCAGCAGGCCCGGTTCAAGGTCGGGTTCCGGGTAGTGTGGCGCCGTGGTGTCAGCCTGCCACGGATGCGGCAAGGGGTGGAACCGGCCATTGACCGCCAGCCGGAACAGGGCGCTGGGCTTAGGCTGATGCAGGCAACCAAGCACCCCGGCCACCTTGATGCCCTGATCATCGCGGTCGTCCTTTGCCGACCAGAATGGCAAGCCGTGGCCGTGGGTATGCAGGTCCACGGCCAGTGTCTCGTCGGCATCCATCGCTGGCACCCGGTAATCGATCTGGTGCGGCGACACATCGAGGGGTTCGCACAGCGCGAGCCGCAAGCTCCGGCTACGCCGGGAGTAGATCAGCGCTCCGGCCACCTCGTTGGGCAAGCCTCGGCGACCGGCTTCGATGAACGCCTCGATCAGCCGGATGGGCAATACGCCGAAAGTGAAAGTCAGCCGCTCCTTGATGCCGCCGTAGGGCAGCGGGATCGGCAACGCGGGGGAGAGCCGCTGGATGCAGTCCAGCCAGTCGAGTTTGACCTGCACGAAAACGCCGTTGGCAGCGAGAATGATCCTTTGGCCGTTCACCATGTCGGGCAAGGGGCCAAAACGCGGCGCGGCGATGACCGGGCAAGCCGACTGTAGGGCAAGGTCGCGCACATCCATCATGTCCCCTCCGTGATGCCCAACAGACCACCCAGGGTCATCTTTACATCGACCAGCACCCGCTCGGGGAAACGCCGGAATCGTCCATCGAGCATCTCTCGCCAGAAGGCGTAAGCGCCGCCGCGATAGCGCACCAGTTTGCCGGGGCCGTTCGGATGGGTGAAGTAGGAGCGTAAGAAAGCATCGTTCCACGCGGCGATCTTCTCGACCGTGGTGCCCTCGGGCACGGGGACGTTGCCTTGGCAGATGTTGCCCCGCACATCGACGTTGAAGTACGGTACTTGGAATAGTGGCGTGGCCGGGGTTGGACGCCCTACTCCCTTCACTGCCCATACCCGCCAGACCCGGCCAGAAGCTGCAAAGACCAATCCCGGATGGGGCACGCTGTCGCCGCGTTCGCGCCCGCCGAAGGCCTCGGCGTGTTCCTCGTCGACACGGAAGGCGATGTGGCAGCGTGCCGGTGGAACCCACCAGACGATCAGGTCGCCATCCATGTAGAGCACCGTCTCCGGCAGAAATCCGCCGTGGGCAGTTCGCTTGAGCAGGGCGCGGGCGAGGTCCATCGCCGCCCGGGGCGTCATCGCCTGCCCGGCGCCGATGACGGCTTCGCCATCGACTTCCTCGATGTCATGCACGGTAGCCAGCGCACTACCCTGCTGGCCGTCGTAGATCAGGACCGCCCGGCGCAGATGCACGGTGCCCGCGCTCGGGGCCTGAATGGAAAACTCGGCTTGGTTCATGGTTGTTACCTCCACGATCAGTTTCCCGCCGAGAGGTGATGAATCAAGCGGTCGATCCGCCGGATGGCCTCGAAGCGGCTGGCCATCGCCCGCTGCCACGCGCCGAAGGCACCGGGGTCGTCCAGTGGCACCCGGACCTCGCCCATGTGCTCGCAGTATTCGCCTTGATGAGCGAGGTTGAGCAGGTCGTCGTAGATACGGGTGGTCACGTCCCCTTCCGTCCACGACAGCACGGCGCCGAAGCCGACGAACTCGCCGTCGATGTCGTGGCGGAAGCTATCGTCGATGTCCAGGCTGGCCAGCGCCAGCGCTTCCTCGGCCACTGCCTTGGCGCTCGGATCGGATTGGTGCTTGATCGCCCGGCGCAGGAAGCGGGCGCATTGCGCCAGTTCCAGCCCGCGCGGCCAGCGCCGGGTCCATGCCGGAAAGCACGCTTCCAGCGTGGCCTTGCTGACCATTTCCGTCCGCATCGCTTCGCGCTCTTCTTCATCCTCGCCGCAGTTCATGTCCAGTGCGGCTTCCTCGTCTTCTTCGCCGCACCAGTAAAGATAGGTCGCCACGTCGCAGGCGATGTCGGGCGTAAACAGCGGATAGACGAAGGCGCTCTGACGGCGCAGCACATGCAGGATGACGCTCCCCAAGCCGGGCACGCGGGCGCTCAGAGCCTCCAGCCCCGCCCCCACCGGCCATTCCTGCTCATGGCATTCACACCACGAGGCTTCCATCGCATCGAAGTCGAAGTCCTTGGGTGGCTGGCCGCCGTAGTAGCGGTAGTAATCGCCATCACTGGAGACCATATGCAGGGCAAAGCGCGGCTTCAGGCAATGCAGCGCGCCGATCTGGCGCTTGAGCCAGCCATCGAGCGCCTGCCGGCAGGCATCGAGGGAGTCGCTCCAAGTCGCAGGGATGTCGCTCTCGTCGAAGGCCTCGGCTTCAATCAAGAAGCGCGACACCGTGGCATTGGCCGCCAGCAGCGCCCCCGGTGCGATGGTGCGCGGCACCTGCGGAGCGATGCGCGGCAGGACCAATGCCATCATGGTAGCGGGGCCAACATGTCGCTGGTCGGCAGGACGCGGGCTGTATGGCGTTCCGTCGCATCGCGCCGGGTGCGCAACACGAAGGCACCCCAAGCGCTGCCGCATGCCTGCGTGCCGCGCCGGGTCAGTGCTTTGGCGAGCTTGCCGGTGATATCCGAGCGCCCCTCGGATTCAACCGCCACAGCAGCCATGAGGGTGGCCAGCCGCTCCCCTTCATCGTCACTCCCACCCTTGGTTCCCACCGCCTTGCGGAAGGTATATTCCTGCACGCCGTCCCGGACCTCACCTGCCTCGATCTCGGCGCTGATGAGTTCGGGGTATTGGGTGCTGTAGAGATCGCGGACCTCCTTCGGTTCCATACCCGGCACGTCGGGCAACTGCATGCCGTTGTAGCGGAAGACCCGCCGGATTTCGTTGATTGCAATGCTCATCGTTGGACTCCTGTCGTCTGGACGGCCTCCCGAAGGGAAGGCCCTTGCCATCAGTCTCTCGCCGCCCGACCCGCTTTCAAGGCCGGAACTCAGCCGAACAGGTCGTAGGAATCACCGCCGGCAGCGGTTGCTGCCGATGGTTGCGGCTCGTTGCCACCGTTCTCGTCGTCACCGTCGTCGAGGCCACCGTCTGGGCTGGTCTGTACCGTGCCCGGGGCCTTCGTCGTGGCATCAGCAGGGGCGTGCTTGACCGCCTTGGTCATCGCCTCCCCCGCCTTCTTTGCCGATGCCGCCTTGGCCGCTTGCAGCACTTCCTGCGTGGCTTCGGCCTGCTTGGCAAGGCTCTGGCGGACCTCGCGGTAACCCTTCAACACCTCTACGAAGCCCGCATCGAATTCAGCGGGTGTCGCCGTCAGACTCAAGGCCTTGGTCAGCGCCGGTTCGTCTACGTCCTTCTTCGGCTTAGGGATCACGTTGATCGTCATCCGCCCGGTCTTCTCGTCGGCACTGAGCAGCATCGTCAAGGTGGTGCTCGTCGCCAGCGCATAGAGTTCTTCGAACATTGTCATGTCACGCTCCTTCGAAAAAGAAATTCCTTCGAGACCATGCTACGAAGGCATTCGGGGTTTTCCAGTGGTTGCACCGCTCAGGCAACGAGGGCTTCTTCTTCCGCAGGTTCGACCGGCACAACGGTGAGTTCGTCGCTTGCCAGATTGATGGACGCTGCGGGAACGGGGCGGCGCGGGTATTGCATGACGGCGGGCACGGTGCCTTGGTAAGCAAACCCCGGCACGGCAAGTAGCGATTTGATGAAATCGCCCTTCTTCTTCGCCCGCGCCAGCTTGAAGGCCGCCCCCATCTTCGCTTTCAGGCCGACCTCGCCGGCCAGGGATTCCAACTCGCTCAGGGTGAAGAGTTCGAGGAACTCGGTGTTCCATTTGAAGTGGCGGCCCTCATCGACCTCCAGATAGTTCAGCAGGGCTTCGAGATCGCGCTGTCCGACACCGAAAGCGGCCGATGCGGTGACCGCCAACATCAACTGCTCCAGATGCTGCGCGTCGATGGCATCAGCCTCGGGCAGCGCCACCGCGAAATCGAGGCGCTCAAGCACGCACGGCCCCGCGATCCGCTTGGCCGCTGCTCCAAATTCGATGCTACGGACATCGCCGGTATGGCCGCAGCGGGCCAGCGCGATCATCACGCGTCGGTTGCGCTCGGGCTTGGCCATCAACTCCTTTGCCGCCCACTTACGCCACTCAGTCACCCGGAAGTCCTTCACCCGCTGCGGAGTCTGGTTCGAGGGCCGGGCAACGGTCACGTCGGGCTGGTCACGCTTGGCCAGGGTCTTGGCGGTTTTCGGGGGAAGCGGTGGCTCATTCTCGCGCTGCGCCTTGCGCCAAGCAGCAACCTTCTGAGTATTGCAGGCGGCGTCGAAGCATTGCGAGAGCGTCACATCGCCGTAGCTACCGGGCAGCGCCGACACCGCGCAACCAAACGAGGCGCAGCCTTGACAGGCGGCATACTGCGCGGCCCCAACGCCCAACTCACCTTCCGCCGCGATTGGAAGGTAGGCGCTGCCATCGCTCAATTTCACGATCTGCACCAACGGATACTGGTCGCGCAAGCCATGGGCCTTGGCCACGACGGCTTGCAGGGTCAATTCGTCGAAATGGGTAGGATGCTGGCAGTAGCCCTCGCCGAGGGATTCGTCGAATAGGCCCGCCTGCCGGGCGGAATTATGCGGGCAGGCCGAGCACTGCGCGGTGTCGAAGATGGCGGCGGCCAGTTGGCGGGCGAAGCGTCCCAACTGTTCTTTCAGCACACCTACCGGCACCTTGTGTGCAAGCACGCCGGTCAGCACGCTGCTCTGCTTGTCGGGAGGAATGCCGGCTAGCAGTTCGGCGTGACCGAGTTGAATCTGGCGGCGCGTGAGCGCGGCCAGGACGGCAGGCGTGCAGGACAGGAGCGCCAACCGCCGCTCCAAGAGTTCCGGCTTCCAGCCGAGGCTCGCCGCCGCCTCTTCCTTGTCGCCCTTGTGGCGCAGCAACTGGCGCTTGGCGGCCTGCGCTTCCTCGGCATGGGACATGGGGGCGCGGTGGTGGTTCTCGATGACGGCGATGGCCTCGGCCTCCTCGTCGTTCAAGGCTTCGATGACCACCGGCATGCCGTAGTCGTTGCCGAAGACGTTCTTCGCGGCTCGCCAGCGCCGCTCGCCGGCCACGATCTCGTAGAGGTCGGAGCCGGGGATGGGACGGACGAGGATGGGCTGGACGACGCGACCGGCGGCGCGCAGACCCGCCTCGAGGTCGGCCATTTCGACCGGATCGAAGTATTCGCGGGGGTTCTTGCCTTGTACGATGCGATTGATCGGCAAGGTGGGAGTGGCGGGTGTTTCCATAAAGGTCTCCTGCTGTTGGATACCTTCATGCTCTCGTAAGATGGACGGCCTTCAAGGGCATGCCCGGACCGGAAAACGCTCACTACCCGCTCGGGCCACCCGTCAAGTCTGGGCTGGGTTGCCTGTGCCCTTCGCCAGTTCGACCAGGTCTTCCGCAGCCTGCTTGCCCCACCGCAGGCAATGCGCCAGCGAGCTTTCTTCGTGGTGCACGCCGTTCAGTTCGCACTGCTTGCCGCTCTCGATCCGATTCCAAGCCTGTTGCGCCTTGTTGAGCAAGTGATGGACCTCGATCAGCGCCACGCGCTCCTCCAGGGTGATTCGGTCGATCAGGTGTTTTTCCAGAGGCATCTCAGGCCCTCGTCGAGTGAGTACAGCCAACAAAGCGCTTCAGGCGCGTCATCAACTGCTGGCGGTGATCGGGAAACCGGGAGAGGTTCGGATCGGTGGCATCCTGCTTCCACCAGAGGCTCGCGTAATCGGAGACAACACCGTTGTAGCCACACTGCGGCCCGTCCTCATCGAACTCGGCGCACAGGCGTCGGATCGCCTCGCGGTGGCTCAAGCGAGTGATGGACACCAGCGTGCCCGGGTTCCACACCACCCAGACGTTGCCGCCGAAGCCGCACACCGCATCCATGCCCGAGTCGGCAAAGAAAGCGTCCCAGACATCGCCCTGCGTGTTCCGCCCGTCGAGGCGATCCGTCCAACGAGCCGACGGTGCGAGTCGCGCTTCCAGCACGCAACCGCCCGTCTCATACATGCCGTATTCGTAGGCAAGGGTCAGCGACTCGCTCAGGCAGATGCCGGTGCCGGTGTAGTTGCGGGAACGTGAGCGCCGGAAGCCTTCGCGCAAGATGATGCGGGCGGCAGTATCGCGGGTGCCGTGGTAGAGCGGGCCGATCAAGCGAGTCGTCGAGGTATCCATCCCCCCAGCGTCTCATCCGATCATTCATTTACAAGGCCTGGTCTGGATCAGAACGACTCATCGGATATGGAAAAAGTGAGCAACGATAGGCTTTTTCCGGCGTACGTGACACGAAAACTGTATCAATCTGAAAATCACGGAGCCCGACTAATAGCAGCGGGAAGATTGCATAAGTTCATCGAAGGTGTCGCTGTGCCGTAGGTAAAGGCCCTTCGTCAAAGCGATGTTCTGGGCGGGCTTCCGCCCAACGGCGGCGCATGTTGCCACGATGTCCCGATAGACCTTCTCGGAAATTGTTTGTCTCCCCGTATAGTTCATGAAGTAGTCAGGCATCTGCATACTGACCCGGTCACCTCGCGGGACCATGATGACGCTCGGTTGGCTTCCATTGGAGGCAAAAGTCAGGTACTGCCAACTTGGGTCCGGTACACCTCGATCCGGCACGGCATCGATGGAAAACGCCAAGTCTCCACCGTGAGTTAAAGCGAGATAAGCTTCTCGTGCGTGCTTTCCCATCTCGGCGATCAGAATGCACGGCTTGCTTGGCTCGTAGTATTCATGCCTTACCTGAAAACCCAGAATATCCAGCAAGCGGTCGAATTTTTCCGGCGGCAGAGCCTGTTGCCCGGCGATCATCCAATTGATCTCCTTGGCGGTGACCTCGATCGAATCGGCGATTGCTTTTTTGCCACCTGGCCAGCATTGGATCATGCTGCTGACCTCGTTGCTTGCCGTGTTATCGAAATACTCCATAGGCTCCTTAGCAGGGATATCTCCGCTGCTCGGATCGGCCATCGCATCATCCGCATCACCTGAGAAGAGCCAGTTTTTCAGTTTTGGATCGTTTGATGCGTCCCAGTAGCGCGGGATATTCGTAGGAACGTTCATTTGCCAAGCAGATAACCAATCCCCCTGCGTCCAGTCCAGGTTATCGGGCACGTCGACCTTTGGCTCAACGAACGGAAGTTCTTTCCAATGCTCGGCGAGTTGGCGCTGGCCGACTCTGCTGAAATGCTGGCAACGAAAACTGAAAGCCTTGTCGGCAATTTTGTGGAGTTCATCTAGCGATTTCGGCAAGTAGAACTGGAGTTGCCTGGCATCCTTCTGCCCGTTTCGCAGTACCGCAGCATGAGACTTATCGTTTGATGCGGCGATGTCGACCGTGATGCCCGCACCTTGAAGCACCTCGATAAAGCCCTGGTCGGCGGCCGCGCAGTTGCGGCTGATCCGCAAGCGTTCAGGCTTACCTCGAAGCTCGGGCAGGCAATTCCAGAACTCAGTCAGAACATCAATGATCGGGCGCGGGACGTCGAGGCACACAAATCGGACGGCAGTAGCCGGCAATCCTGGCAAGGAAACGCCATACATGATCAACGGCAAGAATCCGACCTTTTCGGCCTCGGCCAGAGGTAAAGCATCGGCGGTAAAAATCACGCCACGAGACGAATGCAAAAAGACATGGCGCGCAGTGGCTAGCGTGAAATTGTGTTCCCTGACGATCGTCATCGTTGCTCCCGATTACCCTGGCGGATTGTCTTGTCGGGAATTATGACGGAAAAGCCTTCCGGCACATCGAAGGGTATTTGCCTTGCCCTCGTAACTAGCCCCGCCAATTCCAGGCGCTTGAGCTTGGCAAATTTCACTGCACTCTTGAGCCCTTACTTGCTCGCCGCCAAACTGTAAGGGCTATCCGCGGGCATGGTGTCCGCACAGCCTTCCTGGCAAAGTCATTCGTCCGGAAGCCCAGCACTGCTGGCGCCGCAGTCGTTACCTGCCTTCACCGCCGCCCTGTCCGGGGTCCACGCTTCATCCCGAACTGAGACCCATACCGGCCGACATCCGTCGACCGGTACCCTGAACCCAGGCACATCCACTTTGCCCACGCCGTCGACTTCACCCTGAAGTACGACGCGGCTTTTTCGCGCCTGTCCGTGACCGAAGCATTGGTCACCGTCATGCCTTTGCCATCCCACTGGGGAGCACGCCTCCCCCGGGGATCGGTGTGTTCCCCGTTTTTCTTTGGAGAACACCCATGGCCCGCCGTTCCACCGCGCCATCCCTATGGCTGCCCGGATTCGATCCGGACGAGCCCGTGTCCCCTATCCTGCCAGAACTGGCAACCCCCATCTACGTTTCCTCGGTGGCAACGCCCCTGGCGGAATGCATTGAAGCGTCTCAGATTGAGACACCCGAACCCGCCGTAGTCGCCCGCGCCAGTTGGCGCACGACCAGCCAGGTCGTCGAGGCCGCACCGCGCCTCCTGTGGCCGCGCCTCACCAGTGCCGGCCGGCTCTATCCGGTCGGTGCCGTTGCGAAGTTCGAGGCCAATCTGGTGGCCATCGACACCCTGCAACGGATCGAGAACGAAAACCGCGCCCCCGCTGCGGAAGAGCGCCAGGCCCTCCAGCGCTACACCGGCTGGGGCGGTCTGCCGGCGAGCTTCAACCTCGACACCGACGAGCCCGCCTGGGCCGAACGTGCCCGCCGCTTGCAGGACCTGCTGCTGACCGAGGATTATGCCTCCGCGCGTGCCTCCGTGAACAACAGCCACTACACCGAGATCCACGTGATCGAAGCCATGTGGCAGGCGATACGTGGTTTCGGCTTCAGCGGTGGCCGCGTGCTCGAACCCGCTGCCGGCATCGGCCATTTCATCGGCGCCATGCCGGCGGAGCTGGCCGATCGCAGCAGCGTCACCGCCATCGAGATCGACCGCCTTTCGGGTCGCATCCTGCAGGCGCTCTACGGCGCCGCCGGCGTGGACGCAAGGGTTGCCCCTTTCGAGAAAACGCCCCTGCCCGAGAACTGGTTCGACCTGGTGATCGGCAACGTCCCCTTCGGCAAGTATCAGGTGGCCGACCAGAGCAACCGGGCCTACGCCCACTACAGCATCCACAACTACTTCCTCGGCCGCGCCCTCGACCTGGTGCGGCCCGGCGGGCTGGTCTGCCTCATCACCAGCAGTCACACGCTGGAGTCCCGGCAGGAGACGGTACGCCGGTACCTGGCGAGCCAGGCCCACCTGCTGGGGGCCATCCGGCTCCCCAAAGGGGCCTTTGCCGGCATCGCCGCCACCGAGGTGCAGACCGACATCCTGTTCCTGCGCAAGCGGCAACGCTCGGAGACGGTCGAAGCCGAGTGGCTGGACATCACCGCGGTTCCGAACGAATTGAGGCATCCCCAGGCGCCGAGCAACCGCTACCTGCCGATCAACGAATGGTACATGCGGCACCCCGAGTTCTGCATCGGTCGCATCCGCAGCGAGAGCAACGGCTACGAGGAAGTCCCGACGGCAGTCTTCGAGGGCGACCTGGAAGCAGCCCTGCTTGAGCGCATCGCCTTGCTGCCCACCGGCGTCTTTGAGCCGGTGAAGCACGCAACGGCACCGCTGCGTGTTGTGGTGCCGGCCGAAGCCGGTGCCCGCCCCGGAAGCTTTCGCCTGCATCAAGGGCGAGTGCATCGGGTCGAAGGCGGCGAACTGGTCGATATCCATGATCAGCTCAATGCCACACAGCGGGCCAGGATCACCGGGATGTGCGCGATCCGCGACCATGCCCGGGCCCTGCTCGATGCCCAGTTGGCCGATGAGAACGATGGTCCGCTGGGATACCTGCGGGCGATGCTCAACGGCACCTACGACCGTTTCGTCGCCAAGTACGGCTGCCTTACGGCCCGGGCCAACGCGTTAGCGTTTCGGCGCGATCCGGACTATCCCCTGCTCTTGTCCCTGGAGCATTACGACGAAGAGTCGGGAACGGCGCGCAAGGCGGCGTTGTTCACCCAGCGCACCCTGAGCCGCGTGGTCGAACCCGACCGCGCGGGCGAGCCGAGCGAGGCGCTGGCCGCCTCCGTGCAGTGGCGAGGCCAGGTCGATCCGGTCTACATGGCCGGACTGCTGGAAGCACCGGAGGCGGAAGTATTGGAGGTGCTGGCCAACGCCGGTCACATCTTCCGGGACCCGATGGACGGAAGCTGGAAAACCGCCGACGACTACCTGTCGGGCAACGTGAAAACGAAGCTCAAGCAGGCGGTGCTGTCGGGCGCAGCGTATCGGCGCAACGTCGAGGCGCTGGAGAAGGTGCAACCGGAGGATCTGCCGCCGGCGGCCATTGAGCCGCGTCTGGGCGCGGTATGGGTTCCGGCCCATGACGTCGAGACCTTCGTCCAGGAAGTGCTGGAACTGAAGGACTGCCAAGTTGGCCTACTCGGCCGAGGCTGGCGCCTGGTCGGTAAAGTATGGCGAATGGGAAGCCCGGCAGAACGTCAAGGTGACCCAGGAATTCGGCACCTCGCGCATGAACGCCATCGAATTGGTGCAGTGCGCGCTGAACGTCCAGGTGCCGACGGTCCGCGACCGTGACCCGGAGACCGACAAGTACTACGTCAATGCCGCCGAGACCTTGGCCGCCCGGGAAAAGTTGGGCCTCTTCAAGGAACGCTTCGCGACCTGGGCTTTCTCGGAGACCGAGCGCCGCGAGCGCTTGTGCCGCATCTACAACGACTTGTTCAACGCGACGCGGCCGCGGCACTTCGACGGCTCGCACCTGAAACTGCCGGGTTTCTCCCGCTGCTTCGATCTGCACCCGCACCAGCCGGATGCCGTGTGGCGCATCGTGCAGTCGGGCAATACCGGCCTCTTCCACGTGGTCGGCGCCGGCAAGACGGCGGTCTGCGTCATTGCCAGCATGGAGCTGCGGCGCCTGGGCTTCGCCCACAAGCCCTGCCATGTGGTGCCCAACCACATGCTGGCCCAGTACACCGCGGAGTTCGTCCGGCTCTACCCCAACGCCTCGGTGTTGATGGCGACGAAGGAGGACCTGGAGGGCGATCACCGGCGCGAGCTGGTGTCGCGCATCGCCACGGGCGACTGGGACGCGGTGGTCATCACGCACTCGAGTTTCGAGCGCATCAAGCTCTCGCCGCAATTCACCGAGGGCTACATCAAGGAGATCATCCATGAAATAGAAATGGCGGTGCGCGCCGAGAAAAGCAACGACCGGTCGAACCGGATCGTCAAGCAACTCGAGGCGATGAAGAAAAGCTGGCAGGCCTGGCTGGAGAAGCTGTCCGCCGACAGCAAGAAGGACGACCTACTGACCTGGGAACAACTGGGCATCGACTGGCTGTTCGTCGATGAAGCCCATTTGCACAAGAACCTCTACCGGTTCACCAAGATGACCCGGGTGGCAGGTCTTCCGCTGACCAGTTCGGAACGCGCCTTCGATCTGTTCCTGAAGACGCGCTACACCATGCAGCGCCACGGCAATGCCCAGCGCGGCGTGGTATTCGCGACGGCGACGCCGGTGGCCAACACCATGGCCGAAGTCCACACCATGATGCGCTATCTGCAGCCCAAGCGGCTGGAGGAACTTGGGCTGCAGCAGTTCGATGCTTGGGCGGCGACCTTTGGGGAGAGCGTGACGGCGCTGGAAATCGCGCCGGACGGCAGCGGCTACCGCATGCACACGCGCTTCGCGCGCTTCATCAACGTGCCCGAGCTGATGGCGGTGTTCGGCGAAGTGGCCGACATCCGCACAGCGGAAATGCTGGATCTGGCGGTGCCGAAGCTGCGCGGCAGCAAGCCGCGCATCGTGGCCTGCCCGGCCAGCCCGTCGCTCAAGGCCTTCGTGCAAAGCCTGGTGCTGCGCGCCGAGGCGATCCGCAACGGCGAGGTCGATCCGAAGGACGACAACATGCTGGCGGTGACCACCGACGGCCGCAAGGCCGCGCTGGACTTCCGGCTGGTAGCGCCGACGGCGCGCTTCGACGAGAACGGCAAGGTGGCCGCCTGCGTGCGGGAAGTCCATGCCATCTGGCAGCGCACGATGGACTTCCGCGGTGCGCAGTTGGTGTTCTGCGACTTGTCGTCCCCCAAGGGCGGCAAGGCGTTCAGCGTCTACGACGACTTGCGAACGCGGCTCTTGGCGGCGGGCATTCCCGAGAAGGAAATCGCCTTCATCCATGACGCCGAGAGCGATGCCCAGAAGGCCGCGCTGTTCAAGGCGGTACGGGAAGGCCGGGTGCGGGTGCTACTGGGGTCCACCGCCAAGATGGGGGTGGGCACCAACGTACAGACCCGCCTCGTCGCCCTGCATCACCTTGACGCCCCATGGCGTCCCTGTGATGTGGAGCAGCGGGAGGGCCGTATCCTGCGCCAGGGCAACCTGAGCGAGGAGGTGGAGATTTTCCGCTACGTTACCCAGCAGAGTTTCGACAGCTACTCGTGGCAGACGCTGGAGACCAAGGCGCGTTTCATCGCTCAGGTCATGGCGGGCGACAAGGGCATCCGCTCGCTGGAGGATGTGGAACTGGCGGCACTGTCCTATGCCGAGGTGAAAGCTTTGGCGTCGGGCAATCCGCTGGTGATCGAGAAGGCCGGCGTGGATGCGGAGGTGGCCCGGCTCTCAACTTTGTTCTCGGTGTGGCGCAACCAGCGCTACGCCAACGAGAGCGAAGTTGGCCGGTTGCCGATAATGCTGGAGTCGCTGGAGAAGAAATTGGCACTGTACGCAGAGGACGCCACTCGCATTGAACCGCAGACCATGCAAAGCATCGCGGTGGAATTGGCGAGGCGCAAGATTGCAGGTCCCGATGCGGTGGGCGAAGCGCTACGCGGCTTGGTGAAGTCGGCCAAGGAAGAAGTGCGCACGGCTAGCCGGATGATCGAGCGGGTCGTCGGCCGCTTTGGCGGTTTCGACCTCGGCATCCTCGCCGCCCGCGGCGACGAGACGCCCAGTCTGTACCTGGCGGGACACTGCCTGTACAACGCCGAGCCCTATCAAACGGGTCCAGCCCTGGTGGCGGCCTTGTTGGGAGCGCTGGAATCGGTCGGCAAGCACCACGCCGATACCGTGGCGCAGTTGGCGACCCGCCGCAAGCGGCTGGAGGATCTGCGGCTGGAACTGGCCCGGCCCTTCGAGCACGAAGGCCGGCTCACCGATCTACTGGTCCGGCAACGAGAACTGCTCAAGCAACTCGACCTGGACAAGGATGAAGCGGGCAGTGCGAAGGCCGACGCCGAAGAAATTCGGCAAGCCGCATGAATCGATTCAACCCCCATGGCCGCAAGGCTGTGGGGGATTTTTTTGGCGACGTTGGATCGCACAGGCTGCACTCTTGTGCAGAGCAAATGAGAAATCGCCCAACATTTCGGCAACTATTTTCCTCCTTGACGAACAGGGTCACTATGGATATCTTTAAGATATCCAAATAGAGGAATATTGCCATGACTGCCCGCGCTGCCGCCAACCAGATCGCATTTCGCTATCGCACGGTCGATAGCCCCACCGGAATTACGCGTGATACCGCCAAACGCCTGGCGGAATACTTGGGTGTGGATGAAACCCAGGCGATACATCAAGCGCTGCATGAACTGGCCGTCAAGGTGCTGCCGCAATACGAAGCCGACGACGGCCCGCTGACTGCCGTTCAGGTCCGTCAGATCAGGAAACACGTCCCCCAAGGTAGCAAGCGCTCGGTACGTTCGAGTTTGTTCGAAGCGAAAACTGCATGACGCCCCAGTGGTGGGGAGAACCTACCGCTGGCGAAATCGTCTGGTGCCATTTCCCGGACAACATTACCCCCCGGCCAAAGCCCCGACCAGCCTTGATCCTGGCGGTCTTTGACGACGATGCACCGCACTTCGAGGTACGTGTTGCTTACGGTACCAGCCAGCGGACGACAACATTGCATCGGCGCGAGTTTTCGATCCTGCGCGATCGTAACCGTGCCGCCTACGAGGCGGCTGGATTGAGCTACGACACCAAATTCGACCTGAAACAGGCCATCGATTTACCTTTTACCACCGAGTGGTTTTCGGTGCCGCCAGCCGCACCCCATGGGCAAACACCCAAGTTGGGCACCCTCCACCCCTCGCTGGTACGCGCCGTACAGGCCGCATTTCAAGCAGCGAGCGAATGAGCAGTTGCACGACTGCCCTCACGGAACAAATAGTCCTGCCGTCGCACCTCCTGACCGTAAACTTCCTTTCATTCGAAAGGCAGGGTAATGAACGCATCCTGTTTCCCTATGGATGGACGGTCCGTAAGCAATGAATGTCTGGCGTAACGCACACCTAAATTCCAAGCGCTTGGGTATGGCAAAAGCAATCATGGCCTTGAACCCAGGCAACGCACAGCGCGATACTACAAGCGCTTTCTGTGGACATCGTGTCTGCACAGCCTTCATCGGCGACTCCGGTCGCCCTGAGGTCCAGCCTAGCTGGCGTCGCAGTCGTCACCTGCCTTCCGAATACCCGACCACCATCGGGTCTGGCCGTTCATTTGGCCGAGAGTACTGTTCAGCCATCAGGCTGAATGTTGTGTTTCGCCGCCGTTCGACCTTCGGGTTGATCGGCATTGAACGAAGGCCCTGTTCGCAAGAACCGTAGGCCGTCATCCTGCACATGCCGGCTGGCATGTCCTGAGCCGCTCTGCCGATCCGGGCGGAGCATCCCGAACGGGGAACCCCAAGTTCCCCGCCAGGGATCGGTGTTCCCTTTCATTCCCGAAGGAGAACACCATGTTCGCAACCTCTGTGACCAAAACGTCGCGTCCAGTTGCCGTGCTATTGGGTGGTTCCGGGTATGCCCGGCCTGCCACACGCACACCGGCCGTACCAGCGTTGTTGAAACCGCCGCCGATCATCCCCGGACAATCCGGCTGCGCTTCCGAGTCTCATGCGGTAGGAGCCTGATGATGCCGATCAGTCTCTACCGCCGGCGCATTGCCGCCACCGTGATTCAACTGGCCAAGGACGATCCATCCCTGGTCAAGGAGGTCATCGCCCGCTTGCGAGAGTCGGGCGAGATCGAAGTCGATGATCTGGTCTATCTGGACCGGATCGCCGACCGCTGGATCGGGATTGCCGAGGTGAACAGCAAGGTCGGATCAGCGTACCCGCGTCAAGCGTGCGGGTAGCGGGATGCCTTTGGCCTTAGCCAGTTCCACAGCGATCTTTTCCAGCAGATTCGGACGTTCGTCGTTCAGCGTATCGGCCCACTGGCTCAATACCTGTTCGATGTCGCCCGGCGTTCGCGCCCCGTCGAAGTCGAGTCCGAGTTTTCGGAAGTCCTCGATTTCGTCGGGCGTGAACCGTAGTGCGTTGCCTGCACGCAGCATGCTGTGGGCACCTTTCATGTGTGAGCGTTCAGTTTAGCAGCGCCACATGTCCGTACAACCCCGGGGAGTCTACCGCTTCCCCGACCGGGGACAGGTGTTCCCTCTGTTCACCGTGGAGATAACACCATGTCAATCGAGAAGTCTCGTCCTCGTCCGCGGCGCTCCAGCTTCGAATCTGAGGAAGAACGTGCTTGGGTTGGTTTTTACCAGCGCGTCGGCCGGGATCCGGCCATCGCTAGCGAAGTTCTGGCCCAGTTGGAGTCCGATCCTGAAATGAAGCGCAGCCATCTGGCACTCTACCTATGCTGCAGGGAATCCCTGCGCCAGCACAAGGCCCGCCAGGCACGGCACAAGCGGATCGGTCAGTTCATCCGCGGGCTTTGCATCGGGTTGTTCATCCAGCCACTGCGCAACCTGCAGACGATGTGGCGCCACGGCAGCGACCTTGCTTTTGAATGCCTGCCCGAAGCAGCCAAGGTACCGGCCGCCGTCCAGGTGCGTCGCCTGCCCCGGAAATCTGGGTTCGCGACGGCCCGCACGGCTTTCGAGCGCCAGGTCACCTTGGCCCCCGCAGCCACCGAAGACCAGGCCTCGTCCGCCGATAAAGCACCGCGCACGGCCGCCTGACCCTTCCGGTCCGGCCTGCGATGTAACGGCTACGGCTGTCGTATCCGGATCGCCGAACGCCCATGCCCGCGCTTCAGTTCGCGGTGCGTACGGCGCTCGCTTCGATCCCACCCATGCGTGCCGATGCTCCCCCCGAGGCAGCCTCGCACGATCAAATCCCGCATTGCCGACCCGCGTTCACCTTCCCCCGTCCGCCAGTGGGCATCGGCATGCCCATCCCCGTCTCAAGCCATGAAAGGAAGCCATCGATGATCACCGTTACCGCAATCCTGAATGCCATCGAAGCCCATGCCAACCGCGCCATCGTCCAAGAGCTTCGCCTCATCAAGAAAGAGGTCGAAAAACTGCGTTCGTCCCTGCGCCCGGATGACCAAGAGCACGCGGACGCCCTGCTGCTGAAACTGGACCGTCTGATATTCGACCAGATCGTCGTCGCCAATGACGTGGTCGTTGAGCAAGTGTTCCAGCCGGTAGCGCAAACGGCCTGAATTACCGCGCAACGACACGCCGGCCATACTCCGGACCGGCGAACCAACCAATACCCCGTGGGGCTCACACCCATGGGGTGTCGGGTTCCACGCCATGTCGAAAGGAACCCGAGATGAACAAGGTCAGCATCAATGCCGAACAACAACTCTATGTCATCGATTGCGGCGAGGGCTATACCTGCTTCGGCTTTGCCAACGCCCGCGACCACGCCAACCTGATTGCCCACAAACTGGACCGAGCCGACCTCGCCTTCACGGATGAGGACTATGCCACTCTCGCTGGTTACGAGAAGTATTGCCATGCCGTCCAGGCTTGGAGCCAATCGCCGCTCACGCGCACGACGTACTTCGATCCAGGTACCGATACCAGTGCCGCCAAGGTTCTGGAGTCCTGTCGGACCCACGAACGAAAGATTCGCCTGATTCTTGGCGACACGCTTACCGGCGAACCCTGGCTGGAAGAGCACGATGTCGTCGGCCGGATTGGCCGCTCGATCGGAACCCTGAAAGTCCCACTTCTGATCGAACCTGGCGAACATGGCGGCAGCGCCATTCTGTGCGCCTGCATCCTGGCCATCGTTGACTGGGCGTCCGGTAATTTCCTGTACCGCCATGACGCTTATCGGGAAGCCGAATTGAGTATCAAACCGTCGGCCGATGCCGAACGCCCCTGGGACGTACTCCAGCGCGAAGAAGTCGTCGCCAGTTTTCGGGATATCGGCCAGGCCGGCGCCTACCTCGCCTTCATGCGCGGGGCGACGATCGAGCCGCGCGTCTTCCGCTGACGCCGCCAAAGCAAGTCCATGGGGCATGGTTCTCGCACAACTCATCGATAACGCTATCCAAAATCGACCGGAATCAGACCGGCTTGAGCATGGCGTCGCTAACAGCCCATTGAAACCCGCTACTTGATGCGAGAAACTAACCAAGCCTAAATTGTAGAAGTCGCGACCCGATCTGACAGTTCCCCGTTTTGACGGTGCCTGATTGTCAGATCAAATTCAGGTTGGTGACTTTCTCGTTCCACGCCTCCTTTCCTGCGATCAGGGTTTGCAGAGGCGTGCGTCCGCAGCACATCTTACCCTGATGGGTTCGCTCGTTGTTGTAGTAGGCCAGCCAGGCATCGAGGTCAGTCTGTAGCTCCTCCAGCGACAGATAGAGCCTGCGGCGGAACGCCACCTGATAAAACTCCTGCAAGATGGTTTTGTGGAAACGTTCGCAGATGCCGTTCGTTTGTGGATGCCGCGCCTTGGTCTTGGTGTGCTCGATGTCGTTCAAGGCCAGGTAGAGCTGGTAGTCGTGGGTTTCCGGCTTGCCGCAATACTCGGTACCGCGATCCGTCAGCATGCGGATGACGCCCATGCCGTGTTCCTCAAAGAACGGCAACACCCGGTCGTTCAACAGATCAGCGGCGGTGATCGGCGTCTTGGTCGTGTAGAGCTTGGCCATGGCGACCTTGCTGTAGGTATCAACGAAGGTCTGCTGGTAGATCCGGCCAACGCCCTTGATAGTGCCGACGTAAAACGTGTCCTGCGATCCCAGATAGCCGGGATGGGCGGTTTCGATCTCGCCATGAGCCAGGTCGTCGTCCTGCTTTCTCTCCAGCGCCGCTACCTGAGCATCGGTCAGCAGGATGCCTTGCTCGGCCACCTGCTTCTCCAGGGCTGATAACCGCTGTTTGAAGGAGGCCAAGTCGTTTCGCAGCCAGATGGAGCGAACGCCGGACGGCGAAACAAAAATACCGCGCTGGCGCAGTTCGTTACTGGTTCGCACTTGCCCATGCGCGGGTTGCTCGGTGGCGTAGGCCAGCACCGCCGTTTCCGTGGCTTCTTCCACCCGGTTCTTCGGGTTCGGTTTGCGCCGGTTGCCATCGAACAAGGCTTCGACGCCACCTTCGGCGACGGCATTCTGGTAGCGATAGAAGGTGTCGCGGGACAGGCCCATTACCTTGCACGCTTTCGAGACGTTGCCCAACTCGGTGGCCAGATTCAGCAGGCCGATCTTGTGACGAATGACATTCTGGTTAAGACTACTCATGGGGTTACTCCTTGGCGCTCGCGCGCCGTTTAGATAAAGATTCGCACCTCTATCAAAACGGGTAACCCCACCCCTTGGCAAGGCCCTGCTGTCAGATCAAGTCTGAACTTCTACACCTAAATGCATTCCGTAGTGGAATGTCACCCGGTTTCTGGCCGGCGTCGCAGTCGATACCTGCCTCACTCGTCTTGCCGACTGTTACTTGTACATTCGTCCGTACCTTCATCCCAAACGGGGACCTCGTCCCCGTCGGGATCGGCGTTCCCGCTTTTCCAATTTATTGAGGAGAACGCCATGAATATGTCCGTCCTGTCCCGCGCCGACCTCGTCCGCGAATTACTCGCGCCCGCAGTTTGCGCATCGAGTGCCATCCCCTTGCATGTCAGCGATGCCGTTGCACCCATCGCCATGAACGACATGGCCGATAGCGTACTGGCCCACCGCCTGGGTGTGGCGCGTGAACTGCTGTTGCGTGACTTGTGCGAGCAGATGAGTAACAGCCCGGTAATGTCCTCACCGCAAGTTCTGCGCGACTGGCTACGCCTGCACTGCGCAGGCCTTCAACATGAGGTGTTCCTAGTGCTTTACCTGGATGCCCACCATCGCCTGATCGAGGCTGAAGAACTGTTCCGCGGAACCCTGACCCAGACCTCAGTCTATCCCCGGGAAGTGGTCAAGGGAGCCCTGACTCGAAATGCTGCGGCGCTGGCCTTGGCCCACAATCACCCCTCGGGCGAAGCCGAGCCCTCGCGGGCCGATGAACTGCTGACGCAAACCCTGAAGTCGGCACTGGGCCTGGTGGACGTACGGATCATCGACCATTTCATCGTGGCCGGTGACAAAGTCGTTTCGTTTGCCGAACTTGGGTTGATCTAGCGTCATGAGTCGCCCGCTTTCCATGCTGAGTCCGATCCGGAGGCGCTTCTCCAAGGCTCCCGGTCGGACTTCAACAATTGCTTTGTGAATGGAAAATAGCAATGACTTCCACTTCACGTTGCCCTTCTACGCAGGTAATGGCGTCCCTCTGGGGATGCTCGGATGCCTGCGCTGGTTCCGTTGCCGCAACTGCGGCATGACTTACCACCGTCAAACTGGCAGATACTCGACAACCAGGTCGACGCTCTCTCAAAAAGAAGGAGACACGCATGGACAACATTTCCGTGACACACTTGAGAACACTGGCTGAACCCTTGGCCGCAATCTCGCTCTCGCATCTGAGCTCGAATACTCGCCTGAAATTGGCCAACGACGACCTATCAGTCAACGCCTATCCGACCGACTACGGCGGCATCCTCTACGTCGGGGCGCCGCGCCACCGGATCCCGACTGAAAGTGACTTGGCAGCGATTTTCGAGATCGCCGAGTTGGCCGGCATTGTCTGGCTGAAATTCGACAGCGAAGCGGCCGTAATCGACGGACTGCCGACTTTCGAAACGCCGGAACTGGCATCATGAGTCGGCATAACATCCGGCTCATGTACGCGGGCCGGCCCGTTTTGGTGGTGGCCGGCTATGACCGGCCCCTACGCGAACTATTCCTTCAGATATTTCGCTGCCAAGAGAACGTGCGCCCTGGCAAGGACGAGATCATCTACGACAGACTCGATGAGCAGGCGACCATTTCTATAATCGGAGAGCTGGCTGCACTTGTGTCACATTGATACAATTAAACTTTTATGCCAATCCAATCAGGCATCCAATATGAAGCGCTGTGTTGTCGGTATCCGTCGTTCTGGTGATGCAATAAACGCAAGTAGCGGCACGGAAATTCCCACGGTATGGTTCCCATCGATGGCGACAATGGCTGCCGTGCTTTCCGAGGATAACCAGGCACTGCTTCGCGTCATTCGGGATGCCAAGCCAAAGACGCTGACCGAGTTGGCTACGTTGAGCGGGCGGCAGGTGCCGAATCTGTCGCGCACGCTGCGCATGATGGCGGGCTACGGGCTGGTTGAACTTAAACGTAATGTACGTGAGGTGGAACCGGTTGCCCTGGCCACCAGTTTCAAAATTCTGATTGATTGAGGGACAGAGATGACCGGAGCGGCAATGCGAGAAGGCGTGATGACTGAAGCTGACACCTGCCGCGAATTCGTCACGCCCCGACTCGTCGAGTCCGGATGGTCAGTTGCCCCACACGCCATTGGCGAACAGCGCACGTTCACCAATGGCCGCATCATCGTCGCTGGCGGCAAGGTGCGTCGCGGCAAGCAGAAACGCGCCGATTTCCTGCTTTACTACCTCCGCGATTTCCCGTTGGCGGTTGTCGAAGCCAAGGAAATCGGTCTGCCGGCTGAATCTGGTGTGCAACAGGCGCGGGAATATGCAGAGATTCTTGGCCTCAAGTTTGCATACGCCACCAACGGTCATCGCATCATCGAGATCGACTACACCACCGGCACCGAGCGCGAGGTGGATCGGTACGCCACACCCACCGAACTGTTTGCCCGCCTGACGGCGGAAACACATTTGTCTCAGGACGCCGCCACGCATTTGCTGGAACCGTTCAACATCGTTTCCGGCAAGGTCCCACGCTACTACCAGCAAATAGCCATTCATCGCGTGATCGAAGCCATCCTGCTCGGCCAGAAGCGCATCCTCGCCACCCTGGCCACTGGCACCGGCAAGACCTGTGTGGCTTTCCAGATCTGCTGGAAGCTATGGAACAGCCGTTGGAATCGAACGGGTGAATATCGCCGTCCGAAGATACTGTTCCTGGCCGACCGCAATATTTTGGTTGATGACCCGATGGCCAAGATGTTCGCGCCGTTCGGTGATGCCCGCCACAAGATTGCCGGCGGCGACGTGAGCCAGAGCCGGGACATGTACTTTGGCATCTACCAGGCCCTGAGCACGGCCAGCGAAGACGTGTTCCGCCAGTACCGCCCAGACTTCTTCGATCTGATCATCATCGACGAATGTCATCGGGGCTCCAGTCGTGACGAGAGCAGTTGGCGCGCCGTGCTGGACTACTTCGAGCCTGCCGTGCAATTCGGCATGACAGCCACTCCGCTGCGGGAGGAATCCCGCGACAGCTACGAGTATTTCGGCAATCCTGTCTACACCTACAGCTTGCGCCAAGGCATCGAAGACGGATTCCTGGCACCGTATCGGGTTCACCGGGTCATCACCACGGTGGATGCCGCCGGCTGGCGGCCCAGCAAGGATGAGTTGGACCGCTATGGCCGCGAAGTGCCCGACGAGGAATACCAGACCAAGGATTTCGAACGTGTCGTCGCACTGCGTTCGCGCACGCGGGCAATGGCCCGCCATCTCACCGACTTGCTGAAAGGCACCGACCGCTTCGCCAAGACCCTGGTGTTCTGTGTCGATCAGGAGCACGCGGCCGAACTACGGCAGGAGCTACTCAACCTGAATAGTGATCTGGTCAAGCAGTACCCGGACTATGTCTGCCGCGTTACCGCTGACGAGGGCTCCATCGGCCTGACGCATCTGGCGCATTTCCAGGACGTGGACAAGCCGACGCCGGTCGTTCTGACCACTTCCCAATTGTTGACCACCGGCGTTGACGCCGAGATGGTCAAAAATGTCGTGCTAGCGCGCGTCGTCGGATCACGTTCGGAATTCAAGCAGATCATCGGGCGAGGCACGCGGCTGAAGGTCGACTACGGCAAGGAATATTTCAACATCATCGACTTCACCGGCACAGCCACGCGGCACTTCGCCGACCCGGATTTCGATGGCGACCCGGCCCGCATCGAGGAAATCACTGTCGATGAGACAGGCGAACAAATCGAAGTGACCGAGATCGAGATAGAAACGCCGCCGGATGTGCCTGCGATTGAGTACGAACACCCGGAGGAGCAAATCGGACCGGATACCGGCATCCTGATCAATGATCCACCGGTGGAACCGCGCAAGTTCTACATCGATGGCGGCGAGGTTGAAGTCATTGGTCACCTGGTCTACGACCTCGATACCGATGGCAAGAAACTGCAGGTCGTGCGCTACACCGAGTATTCAGGTCGTGCCGTACGCACCCTGTACCCGACGCGCGATGCCTTGCAATCCGCTTGGGCCAACCCGGATACGCGCGCCGAAGTGCTGCGCGAGCTGACCGAGCGCGGCATCAGTTTCGAGGAGCTTGCGGCCAGCAGCGAACAGCCCGATGCCGATCCGTTCGATATGCTCTGCCATCTGGCGTGGAATGCGCCGCTGCTGACCCGCCGCCAGCGCGCAGAACGGGCCAGGCGCCAGACGCAGGATCTGTTCGCTCAATACGGTAACACCGCCCGTGAAGTCCTGGCGCTACTGCTCGACAAGTACATCGAGCGCGGCATTATCCAATTCAATGTGCTGTCCGACCTGATGAAGGTGCAGCCTTTCGACCGATTTGGTTCCCCTTCCGAAATTGCCACGCGCCATTTCGGCGGCGTGAAAGGCCTGAAAGAGGCCGTATCGCGGCTGCAGGCCGCCATTTACCAATAAAGAAAACTCGTTCCTATGGCCAAAACCGCCAAACCCGTCGCGCCCGAAAAGAAACCGCGCGTATCCCGCAAAATTAAAGCACCGCTGACCACCCGCGAGAACTTGTCCGCGCTGATCGGCACGGCGCGCAAGATTCTGCGCAAGGACAAGGGCCTCAATGGCGACGTGGATCGCCTGCCATTGCTCACCTGGGTGATGTTCCTCAAGTTCCTCGACGACCTCGAAGCCGTCCATGAAGAGGAATCCGAACTCGACGGCAAGCCCTACCAGCCCATCATCGAAGCACCGTACCGCTGGCGCGACTGGGCCGCCCGCGAGGACGGCATTTCCGGCGACGAACTGCTGGCCTTCATCGGTCAGGAACAGACAGTGCGTGCCGATGGCAGTAGCGGCCAGGGTTTGTTCGTTTATCTGCGCAGCCTGGCCGGCGAAAGCGAAAAAGGCAGCCAGCGCGAGGTGGTGGCCAACGTCTTCAAGGGCATCCAAAACCGCATGGTCAGCGGCTACCTGCTGCGCGACATCGTCAACAAGATTCACGGCATCCATTTCAGCGCCAGCGAAGAAATCCACACCCTCTCGCACCTCTACGAATCGATGCTGCGCGAAATGCGTGACGCGGCGGGCGATTCCGGCGAGTTCTATACGCCGCGTCCGGTGGTCCGCTTCATGGTTCAGGTCAGCGACCCGCAGTTGGGTGAAACCGTGCTCGACCCGGCTTGCGGCACCGGTGGCTTTCTCGTCGAAGCCTACGACCACATCGCGCCGCAGGTGTCCACGCCGGAGCAGCGCCTGACCTTGCAGCGCGACACCCTGTATGGCCAGGAAGCCAAACCGCTCCCCTACATGCTGGTGCAGATGAACCTGCTGCTGCATGGCCTGGAAGCGCCGCAGATTGCCTATGGCAACACGCTGGATCGGCGAATCAACGAAATCGGCCACAGCGAACGCGTCGACGTCATCCTCACCAACCCGCCCTTTGGCGGTGAAGAGGAAGTCGGCATCAAGGCCAATTTCCCGCCCAATATGCAAACGGCGGAAACCGCGCTGCTGTTCCTGCAATACATCATGCGCAAGCTGCGCGTCGCCGGTGCGCCGGTGCCGGGAGGCAAACCCGCCACCCGGGGTGGTCGTGCTGCCGTGGTCGTCCCCAATGGCACCCTGTTTGGCGATGGCATCAGCGCCGTCATCAAGGAGGAAATGCTCAAGGAATTCCGCCTGCACACCATCGTGCGCCTGCCGCAAGGGGTGTTCGCACCCTACACCGACATTCCGGCCAACCTGCTGTTTTTCGAGCGCGGCGGCCCCACCGACACCATCTGGTATTACGAACTCCCTCTGCCCGAGGGGCGTAAGAAGTACAGCAAGACCGCGCCCCTGCAGTTCGAGGAATTCGCCTCGGCCATAGCCTGGTGGAATACCCGCGAAGAAGGTCCGCAGGCATGGAAGGTGGATTTCGCCGCCAAGCGCGCCGCCGTAGTCGAAGCAGCTACACCGCACTGGCAAAACGCCGAGGCCGAACGTGCGTCGGCACTGGCGTTGGGCAAAGATATCCGTGAGGCCGAACAGGCCATTGCTGCGGTCAACGGCGAAAAAAAGGGAAAATTACAAGAGCGCCTGCGCATGCTCAAAGCCCAACAGCAGGTCCATGAACTGGCAGCCAAGACGGCGCAAGCTCAAGGCGATGCTCTCTACTGGCCAATCTACAATCTCGACCAGAAAAATCCTCACGCCAAGGTCGGCCTCGAACACGCTGACCCGAAAGACCTGATCGCCCGCATGCGCGGCCACGAGACCGAAGTGATGCGCTTGTTGGGCGAGATCGAAGCACTGGTGAATGAGGTGCAGGCATGAGTGATCTTGCGCCTGCCAGCGCCGACTACAGTGGTATGCAAGGCGACATCATCGCCTTGCTCGAAGCCGCTCGCCGCACTGCTGCCCGCAGCGTTAATGCGCTGATGACGGCCAGCTATTGGGAGATCGGCCGGCGTATTCTCGAATTTGAACAGGGTGGCCAGGATCGGGCGACTTATGGCGAGGCCTTGATCCAGCGCCTGTCGGCCGACCTGACCCGCTGCTTTGGGCGTGGTTTCTCGCCCCGCAACATCGAGCAAATGCGCCAGTTCTACCAATGTTGGCCGGCTGAGCAGATTCGTCAGACGCTGTCTGGCAAATTGGCCACTGGCAAGATTCCGCAGACAGTGTCTGCGGAATTGACCTCGTCGCTGATTTCGCAGACACCGTCTGCGCTTTCCGCCGACCTGCCGGCGCTTGCTCAAGCCTTTCCCCTGCCGTGGTCGGCCTACGTCCGTCTGCTCTCGGTCAAAAACGAGATGGCCCGCGCCTTTTACGAAACCGAGGCCCTGCGCGGCGGCTGGTCGGTACGCCAGCTCGACCGGCAGATCGGCAGCCAGTTCTACGAGCGCACCGCGCTGTCGCACAACAAGGTGGCGATGCTGCAAAAAGGCGAAGACAGCGAATCCGGCGATGTGCTCACCCCCGAGCAGGCCATTAAAGACCCCTTCGTACTTGAATTCCTTAACCTCAAGGACGAATACTCCGAATCGGATCTGGAAGACGCACTGATCCAGCATCTGGCCGACTTCCTGCTTGAACTGGGCGACGACTTCACCTTCGTCGGCCGCCAGCGCCGCCTGCGCATCGACGACAACTGGTTCCGTATCGATCTGCTGTTCTTCCACCGCCAGCTCAAGTGTCTGGTGGTCATCGACCTCAAGGTCGGCAAATTCAGCTATGCCGATGCCGGGCAAATGCACCTGTACTTGAACTACGCCCGCGAGCACTGGATGAAGCCTGGCGAAAACCCGCCCGTAGGCCTGATCCTCTGCGCTGAAAAGGGGGCAGCCGAAGCGCATTACGCACTGGAGGGGCTGTCCAACAAGGTGCTGGCCGCCGAATACCAGATGATGCTGCCCGATGAAAAGCTGCTGGCCGATGAACTGGACAAGACGCGACGGGCACTGGATGCACGGCGAGTGGGGCAGTCTGGCGAAGACGAGGCTGTGGAATGATACGCAGCCTGAAAGTTCAACTGGGGCACAACAGTGAGACAACATACCGCCCGCTTGTTGAAGTGGCCCCCTTGGCTCGACGCGAAGTAACCATCGACCCAGAGGCCAGCTATACCGAACTCGGTGTCCGCAGTTTTCACAAAGGCACGTTTCATCGCCGCACGCTGAAGGGCGCCGAATTTACCTGGCAAGGCTTGTACCGCATTAACCAAAACGATCTGGTTTTTAGCAACATCATGGCTTGGGAGGGGGCCGTGGCTATGGCAAAGCCAGAAGATGATGGGTGCATTGGGAACCATCGCATGCTTACCTGCGCCTGCGATCCCGAGCGCATTAACCCAGCGTTTCTGGCGCACTACTTCAAAACCCCAGAAGGAATGGTCAAGCTGGTTGGCGCATCCACCGGAACCGTAGCTCGCAATCGCACACTGACCGCCACGTCGCTGGCAAAAATCACGGTACCGGTACCGGCCTTAAGCATTCAGGATCGCATCGTTCTGCACCTCGAAATGCTGGCCGAGAAAGCCCGACAACTCGAAGCGCATCTGGATGCCGCTGACAATGCTTCTGCCGCCTTGCTATTGAGCCTGCATCACAAGTTGGGCTCGGGCCGAACGGTTCGCTTGGGCGACATCATCGAGTTGCATGAGCTAGCGGAGCCTATCAGGCTTGAAGGCCAATATCCGCAGGTTGGCGTCCGTGGCTTCGGTGGTGGCCTGTTTGCCAAAGCGGCAATCACCGGTTCGGATACTGCGTACAAGTCCTTCAATCGCCTTTACACCGACGCCATCGTACTAAGTCAGGTCAAAGGCTGGGAAGGCGCCATCGCGCTTTGTCCTACCGAGCTGGACGGGATGTTCGTTTCGCCGGAATACCGCACTTTCCGATGCAAACCGATGGAGGCCAGCGCCGCCTATCTCGGCGAACTATTCAGAACCGAGTGGTTCTGGTCTCAACTTCAAGAAGCAACCCGAGGAGTCGGTGCGCGGAGGGAGCGCACTCGGCCAGAGCAGTTTCTGAATATTCAGTTGCCCATGCCAGCGCTGGTGGATCAATTAAAGATTGCCGAGATATTGGCCAAACAAATTCCGCTAAAAGCCAAACACACCGCCATCCGCGCCGCCAATGCCGCGCTACTGCCAGCAACGCTGGAGCGCGTATTCCAATCCGGAGTTGCCGCCCATGTCTGACGCGCCCCTGCAGTCCTCGCTGTTCGAGGAAGACTACCTGTTGCGCGAGCTCGGTCAGGTGGCTCACGTGCCGCAGGTGGCGCTGACCGAACTGGTGGCCAATGCCTGGGATGCCGGTGCGACGCGGGTGGACGTGGTGTTGCCTGGCGAGATCGAAGGCACGCTGACCGTCACCGACGACGGCCACGGCATGAACCCACAGCAGTTTCGGCGGCGCTGGATGACCTTACGCTACGACCGTTTGATGCATCAGAGCGCGAATGTCGAATTTCCTGCCGGCCGCCCCGCACGGCCGCGCAAGGCTTACGGGCGCAACGGCGTAGGCCGGCACGGATTGCTGTGCTTTGCCAATGAATATCAAGTCGAGACCTGGCGCGATGGCGTGCTGGCAACATTCGTAGTCGGCACTGAGTCCGGCCAGAGCCCGTTTGTGCTGCGGAGTGAAACGATAGGCACACGCACAGGCAATGGCACGCGCCTTTCCGTGCGGGTAGTACGCAAACTGCCGGATGCCGACGAAATCCTCACCGTACTGGCGGCGCGCTTCATTCACGACCCGGAGTTTGAAATCCGCGTCAATGGCGTGCTGCGCCCGTTTAGCGAGATCGACGGCAGGGTCAGCGAATCGACGCTCGATCTTGGTTCGGGACGCAGCGCGACCGTAATCGTCATCGACTCCACCCGACTCAATCACTCCTCCGTGCATCAAGGCATCGCTTTCTGGGTGCAGCGCCGGCTGGTGGGCACGCCGTCATGGGCCATCGGCCAAGTGGCCAATTTCGATGGGCGCACCCGTTTCGCGCGGCGCTACAAGGTGATTGTCGATACCCAAGGCTTCGAGCCCGATGTCGAGCCCGACTGGACCGGGTTCCGCAGCACGGATGCGGTGCGCGAGTTGTACCGGGTGACCGCCGAACATATCGGCAAGGTCGCCAAGGAGTTGGCCAGCGAGATTGTGGAAGAAGCCTCGGCCGATGCCCTGACGCAAAACCGTAGCGAGTTGTCGGCACTGGGCCAAGGCGCGCGTCTCGAGGTGGCCGAGTTCACCAAGGCCATCGCCCAGGCGCACCCGACCATTTCACCGGATTTTCTGGCAACCGCCGTCAAGGCCGTCATCAACCTCGAAAAATCCAAGAGCGGCGCGGCCTTGTTGCACAAGTTGTCGACCCTGCCGCCGGACGATGTGGACGGGCTGGATCAACTATTGACCGAATGGTCGATCAAGGACGCGCTGCGCGTGCTGGATGAGATCGATAGCCGGATCAGCGTCATCGAGACCATTCGCCGGCTGGCTGACGATCCGCATACCGATGAACTGCACACACTGCACCCGCTGATTCTGCGCGCACGCTGGTTGTTCGGCCCCGAGTTCGAGTCGCAGGAATACTGCTCGAATGCCACGCTGCAGACCGTGGCGCGCGAACTGTTCGATAGCCGGGAGGCACAATTCATCAATGAAAGGAATCGCCCCGACATTGTGGTGCTGCCGGACAAGACATCTTGCCAGCTAACCGGCATCGAGGCATTCGATCCGGCGGACCCCACGCTCACGCAGATGCAGAACATTCTGTTGATCGAACTGAAGAAAGGAGGCTTTGAACTGACCCGCAAGGAGGTCAATCAGGCCGATGGTTACGTTCAGGACATCGCCGCGTCGGGTGCCGTATCCGGCACCCCGTATATCTGCGCCTGGGTGGTCGGACAGAAAGTGGCCGCCGGTGTGGCGAAAGACAAAACGCTGCGCAATGAAAGCCGCGACTACGGCCGCGTGCGGGCCACAACATTCGGGACGCTGGTTGATACCGCCAACCGCCGACTTCTCAAACTGCGCGATGTGTTGGCGACCCGGTACGGCAGCGTTTCAACGGATGCGCTGTTGAACCGTGTCTTTGCCCAGCCAGATCAGGGGAACATCGGGATTTGAACGCGGAGGGCGAACAGAGCGGATAGTTCATGCTTGCATCTGTGCGCAGATATCCAAATCGATCACTGCATCAGCCATGGCGGTCAGTTCCAGTGTCTGGGAAACATAGAACTCCCGCTGATAACCACCCAGACAAAGAACTGCCCGTTTCATCGCCATGAACATGCGCTTGCGCTCGGGGTCCAGCGGCCCATCGGCTTCGTCCGAGAACAAGGCACCATAACGGCGTCCCGTGCTCTGAGCTAGGTACAGCGCCACCGCCCGGATCAGGCACTCGTTGATCCATACCCGTTCGCCACCGCTCATCAGGCCGACGCTCTTGCTTTCGCCCGAGTCGCCATCGTGCACCTGGATGTCGAAACCTTCCTTCTGTTCGCCCTTGACGGTCTCGACCTGCGTCAGGATGGAGACCGTGAAACGGGAACCATAGGAAGCAAGCAGCAGATCGTTGGCCAGTCCCGCCAAGGCTGGTCCTGCATCGTCAATGGCCAGGGCAATTAAGCCATCATTGCTCATGCACTTGGCGAATAGGGTCCAGTTGCCCAACTCGGACTGGACATTGGTGATACGGCTCGCCACCTGTGCCTGGCGAGCTGCCAAGGCTGCTGCCTGCTGTGTCAGGAGAGCGAAGTTTTCGGCATCCCGCACGGTGCTCAGGTAATTCTGTTCGGCTGTAGCGACTGACTGCGCAGCATCTTCCATCTTCCTGCGCGACTCGCTCAGACGCTGCTCGTCATAGCATGGAGGCAAGGCCGCCAACACCTGCTTGAGCCTGTCCAGTGTGGCGCGGTAGTGCTTGGCCTGTTGCTCGTGCTGGGCTGCAATCGCTTGCCGCGCAGTGCCGATTTGTTGGCGCTCTGCCAACTCATCCGGTGTTCCCGCCCCTTGCTGGCAGGACGACGTTTCGTCACCCAACGCCGCCAGCTCCGCCTCAATCTCGGCGAACGCGTTCTTGGCTCGTGCCTGTTCTCCCGCCTTGGCTGCCAGTAGCGCATACCGCGAGCTTCTCGGGCCTGCCACCTCGGCACGATGTTCGGCCCACGCCAGTTTCTGGGGCGCCGCAGCAATCCCTTCGTACTGCCTGCCAAGAACCACCAACTCCTCTTGTGCCGCTGCCTTTTGGTCTGCCAGGCGCTTGATGGCAGCCTGGGCACCAGGAACCAGTGCCTGGGCTTCCCGCGCATCCCCCAAAAGTTGGCACAGCCCCTGCAGGTCGGTACCGGCACAGGGCACCATGCCAGTAAGGCCGAAGCGCCGTGCCAATTCTTCGGCTTTGAGCGCCGCCTGCCCGGCCTCGCGCTCGATCCCCGACAATCTTTGCCGGACCAAGTGCTCGGAAGCTTTGCACTGGGTCAGGCGCTGAGCCTGCTGGCGCCAGTGGCCGACCCGAGCCAGACGCAGCGACAGGACCTGTTCAGCCATGGGTAGACGGGCCTCGGCTTGCCGTACGGTCGGAGCACTGGCCAACACCTTGAGGCATTGTTGACGCTGATTGTGCAAAGCCAGCCGACGGTTGCGCTGCTGGGTCAGGCGTTGGGCGATACGCTGCTCCAGTCGTTCCAGGCGCTGAGACTCGCCATGCTCCTGGGCCTTCAAGGCTTCGATGGCCTCGGTGCCAGCCTGGATCACCGCGCTGCATTCGCCCTGAAGCTGCGTCCGACGCAGTTCAACACTCTGCGACTGCTCCCGTTCGGCCGCCAATTGCGCATGCTGGCTTCGGGCTGCGTCCAGGTTGGCCTGAGCCGCTTGGCGTGCCGCCAGACTCTGGGCGATGCGGCCCGCAGCGCCCTCAAGCCGTTGCAGTTCCCCGCCGATGCGTTGCGCATCATTATCTAATCCGGACTGCTCCTGCCATATCGCCGCCAGACCAAGTTTGAGTAGCCGCGCCGTTTCGGCTGCCTTCTGGCCTAGTGCCCGGATTTCCTCCTGCCCCAACAGATCAGCCAGCAGCGTCTTGATCTCGGCATTGCGATAGGCGCTCAACTGCCGTTTGCCCTGAGCGGAAAACACCGAGGTGAAGAAGGTGTCGGCATTGCCGCAGATCGCCTCAACGCAGCGGGTATAGGTCTCCACCTTGCCATCCGCAACGGTGCCATCTTCCAATACCATGGGTTTCCACGCACCATCATCAGAAAGAGCAAACAGGAATGCTTCAGTCTTGCGCCGGCCGGTGAGACGGATCACCACCTGCGAACGGTAGGTTCGGCCAGCGTGCGACCACACTAGGTCCTTCTCGTTTTCCGGAAGGCAGACGTGATCATAATAGGAAAAGCCGCCCGGACCCGCCGTCGCCGCCCGCGATGGCATGGTGAGATAGGGGTGCATATTTTCCATCACGGTGGTCTTGCCGCGCCCGTTGGTGCCGGCAATGGCGACCAACTCGGCACCGTCGGCCAGTTGCTCGAAATCCAGGGTGAGGACATCGCGTCCCAGACCGGCGCGGATACCGCGAAAGCCTTTGAGCGTTAGTGAAAGCGGTTGCATGAATGGACTCCAACTAAGTCACCAGAACAGTCTGCGATACAGACAAAGATCGGCAAGCTGCTCAGGTCAGAACAGCGACACGGGCTCAATATCGGTCATTGGCTCGACCATGGCGCTGCTCTCGCCACAGGGAATCTCCTGGCCCCGTAACACATGCTCGACTATGGCTTCGGGCTCCTGACCGGAAAGAGTCTGGAGGCAGGCGAGCAACGGTTCCACCCTGGCCTCGGTTACCTGCGCCCAGACCCGCACCTTGTCGGCCAGATGTGCCAACTGCGAAATTCCTGCCGCCCTGGTTCGCACCACCGGCACGATGCGTCCCTCCAACTTGGTTTCCGCGGCGCTCTCCAGCAAGCGCTCAATTGCGCTACGGTCGACTTCATGACGGTCTTCATCGGCAACCGTCCAGCGCACGCGCACGAAGGCACCGGCGATGTCCTGTTGGGCGACGGCAGCGCGGAGCGCGTCGAGGTCTGGTTTGCCGTCGAACACAACGTCGACCGTTCGGCGTGCCGGCGTCGCCTCCAGTGCAAAGCGCGCCTGATCGGCATCGACTTCCCACACCAGAAACCCCTTTTCGCCTTCCTCGCCGTAGTGAAATCGGCCAATGGAACCGGGATAGGCAATGCACTGCCGACCAGCCCTACCCTCCTGTTCCCAGAACTGATGCCGATGGATATGGCCGAGCATGAAGGCCTGCGCCTCGGCGGCGAACAGCGCCCCGGTGGTGAATTCATGATCGAAACCCGCCATTGGCACGTCGTGCTCGCTCAGGCAGCCGAATACGGTACCGTGCGAGACGCCGATGCTGGGCAGGCCTTGCAACCGCGCCGCCCGATTGATCGGCACAAAACCACGCAACAGGATGGCCAGATGCTCGCCAACCGCCTGTGCCGCATCCGCCGCACCGACCGCTGCGGCAACCGCCGCCTTGTTCACCGTCGGCACGCAGGAGAACAAGGCACGGGCACCGGCCGGCAGTTGATCGAAGCACCAGCCCGTCGAAACCAGCCATTGCCCCTGGGCGGTGAGTGCCACTTGTTCAATACGCTCGGCCACATGCACCGGATAGCGGCCGCCCAGCAGCTTGAAAATAGCCAGGGTGCCGGGCGGCTCATGCGAAAACGTGCCCTGCAGCATCAGCACCGGGCAATGGTCGGCCAGTCGCCGCACCTGGGCGAACAGTCGTTCGGCGGCCGGCGCATGTAAATCCAGCGCATGGTCGGTCGCATCCCCCGACAGCACCGCTGCTTCTACCCCCAGGGCAATGGCCCGGTCGATGGCGGCGCCGAAGCAGCGATCCGCCTCCATCCGATTTTTGGTGCCGTAGTGCAAATCAGAGAAATGCGCGATGCGGATCATGCCGTTCTCCCCCGGGACACCAACTGCATTTCGCTCTCGATCTTGTCACGGTAGCCCTGCGGATCGTTGCCGTAGCGCTCCAGTTCATTCCAGGCCTGGGCACGGCCATGTGGGTTGATCTTCCAGCCCGCTCCCCAGCGCCGGTCGGCGTAGGCCCGGTACTGCTCAGGCAGGATGTCATAAGCCAGCACCCGCGCCATCAGTTGCTCGAAACTGGGATGCCCGCTCTGGAGCAACGGCTCGTCGACAGACGAGACATCGACCATTGGGGATGACCGGACCTCGCCCGCATCAGATTGCACTGGTTCGATCGAGGCCTCGCCCATACTGCCTTGCAGCACCTGCGTCGCCAGTTGTGCCTGCAGCAGGGCCGTCTCGGTGTCCTCGTTCTCGCGCAGCAAGGCGGTGACATCCACCGGCGCCTCGAGATCGATGATCCACTGCGGTACGCGCACAGCCCTGCCCTGTTCGTCGATATGAGCCACCTCCATGAGTCTTTTGGTCAGGTAGAAAGGCGTGCGTTGCCGATCCAGGAAGCCAGAGATACGTCCGCCGCGCAAAAAGCCCACCGTCTCGAACTTCTGGATCGCCGCATTCATCGCGTAAAAACTGTTGGTGTGCAGTTCAAAGGCGCTGATCGAGCGGATGCCGGGTATGAAAAACAGAAAACGCCCGGTCAGGTTGCACTGACGCGCTTGGTATTCGCGGCAGGCCTCCGGTTCGCACAGGCCATTGTTCTCCTCGCGGACCATTGTCTTGCGCCCACCGAAGAGACGAATCGTGCGCCGCCCCGTATCGTCCACCGGCACCGGCGCATGGCACATGCAGTGGCGCACCCGACCATCAGCCGAGTATTGCGACCAGTAGTGCTTGTCGTGCATTCCCCAGGCCGCCAACTCGTGCGGCATCACGGTCTGCCAGTAGTCGGAAGGAAATACCACGGGAAAGCGGTACAGGTGCCGCCCCTCACCCCGGTCTTCGCTGTAGGCCGCCAGAATTTGCGCAGCGATTTCAGGATTGGGGAAATCCTGGCCCCGCACCGAAAACCACGGCACATTACGCGGTATCAATGGCGTTTTGAGGGCGGGTAGCACCTCGGTAATAGCGCGTTCGATCTGCTCGAAGGACTGGCCAGCGGCTACGCCCTGATCGTAGATGGCCTTGGCCTTGGGCTGCTCGGCGGCTTTCTTCGTCAGCACCTTGATACCGGCGCGGATTTTGCCGCCGGTCGGAATACGGGCGGGGCTTTGCCCGAGCAGGGTTGGTGTGATGCCGCCACCCGGTACGGCAACCGCTGGATGTGGGTTGAGATGGACCATGACGGCGCTCCTCCATGAAAGTCGGGATATTTCGACAATTCATGCTCTCGCGACTTCCCTTCGTTTCAACCCCAACGGAAACACTCCCGGCAAAAGCATCCCCTTGGCCGACGGTCATCTCAGTCTTAAAATATCGCCATGACCCGCTCCGAACTCATCGCCCAACTCGCCGAACGCTTTCCTCAACTGGTGCAGAAGGATGCTGAAATGGCGGTAACAGAGATTCTCGGGGCCATCCATGCGGCGCTGGTTCACGGTGACCGGATTGAGATTCGCGGGTTCGGCGTTTTCGACCTGAACCACCGCACGCCCCGCCAGGCACGTAATCCAAAAACAGGTGAACCTGTAGCGGTACCGGCAAAATGGGTTCCTGCCTTCAAGGCCGGGAAGGAATTGCGTGAACGAGTGATGGCAACAACCTCTCCTCAACGCTTGCTAATCGACCTGCCCGGCCATGGCGCAATCACCGACACCCGTCAGCGTGAATCAGAAATGCTTTTCAAGGATGGCATCGCCTGATCTGTCGACCATACCCAGGCCACCTCTCCCACCTTCGCAATGGCTTTCTCCTTCACCGCCCGCTCCTTGGGGTTCATGAACATGCTCAGCACATGCAGCGGCATGGGCGATGGCCCGGTATCCAGCAGTAGCGCATTCGGAAATGGCGCGGCACTGCGGGCATCGTAGCGTAGCGGCTTGACGAAGCGACGCTGCTGAGCGACCAGGGCATCAATCAGTGGAAGTTCATGCACACCCTCGATCGGTATCCACTGCTCGCTGGTCAACATCAGGCTTACCGAATCAATTTCGTAGGTGTGTTCACGGCGGGCACAGATCAGTGCGGCCATGACCAGCCTCACCGAGTGGTTGATGTCGGCATCGCGGGCCTCGAACAGTGGTGCGAAGACCCGTTCAATACGTTCCCAAGTACGGCCGGCGATCAGCAAGGGCGCATCCGGCATGTGACGAATCCAGACCCGGTGCCCCTGGGGTGTTGCCTCGCTGGTCTTGTATTCGCCGATGACGATGGCCAGCGGCGTCTGGCCGTCGCGCGGACGTAACACCGCCAGTTTCTCGCGTCGGCGCTGGGCGGCTTCGACCTTGCTGTTTTCACTGAAAGGTTCGGGGATATACAGGCGCTCGGCCAGCGGTACGCCCTTGACCGTGATTTCCTCGGCCGCCTCCAGCAGATATTTACGCAGCACTCCCTGGTTGCGCTTGCCGGCCATGGCCGGGCTCCAGCGGTTGAAGCCGGCGCGCTCGAACAGGAAGTGCATCAAGGCACGTAGCGACATGCGCCGTCGTGGCACACCGACCTCTGCCACGTCCTGTGCTTCGCCGCGCGGCACACTTTGCCCGATCACCCGCGTCCACGGAAAATCCACGCGGAGTTCGACCCGCCCCGGCTCGGACTCAAGCACCGCTTCACCCATCAGTTCGCCCAGGCCCGATTGCCGGGCTTCCGGCTCGTAGGAAGGACAGCCGGGATGGTGGGTGCTGCCGCTGTCCGGCATGCGCTTAACCACAAACAGGCTGTGGCGCGCTACGTACATTTCTACCCCGCCCGGCATGCACAGACAGCGTGGCCGTTCGAGGCTGTCATGAACCTGGGCCAAAGCCTCCTGTAACTGCGGATCATCGGCGCCAATTACGCGGCCTTTGATGGCAAAGTGCTGGGGGTCCATAGTGGCCGCGCCAGACTTAAACCAGTTCGTCGAGCAGTTCAGCCAGTGTCGGCTTCGGCCGGGGTAGCAGTTCCCGCACCGCGCTGCGTTCGCCGATACCCAGGATGGCACCAACCTGATCCTCGTCGGCACCTCGCTCATACATCCGCGACATCACTGTAAGACGTGCCGACTGGGCGCTCAGTCCCTTGAGTTCGGCGTAGCGGAACAACTTGCGATAGACCTCCAGGAGTGCCCGGCAAACAAAGCGATTCTGCCCTGGCTCACCGTTATTTGAAGCGATTCGGTAGGGTTCGCCACAAAGCGACAGAAACAAGCGGCTATCCGCACGTAATCCTCGGTAGTAGTCTGGCGCCCCGACGCCGTGCCCGCAATCGCAGCGCTCCCGGAAATAGGCCGTTAGCGCGTCATCGAGCCGGCGACTACTGAAATAGAGTGGCCTCAATTTGCCATTGATCGCCACCTCGGCACGTAATTCCGATTCACGGCACACACTGCCGTCGGCATGCAGGTAGTCGCGGACCTGGAGCCGAGCGATTTCCAGAGGGCGCAGGCCAGTGGCAAACAGCATGTAGTAGAGGGCGAGGTCGTGCCAGGTGCGACTGGTGCGGCCCTTGATGCGCACCGCGCCCTGGGCCACTTCCGCCGCGGACAATACGCGCGCCGGGCGGGTACCAACCGGCAGCAGCGGCACGAATCCGGCCAGCGCGACCAGGATGGCCTCGCGATGCAGGCGCAGTCGGCGCACAAATGCGGCGCCTTCTTCCTTGAGACCGTCCACGCCGACTACCTGGGTGAGTTGGACGGCGACTGACTTGATGCGCCGCTCAACTGCCGTACGCGAGATACCGAAGCGCACGGCTACCGTCTCGTAGGTATCACCGCCGATGACGGCACGCAGCATCTCAACCGATTGCAATGCATTTTCGTGGTGCTTGCTGACCTCCTGGCTGTCTTGCATGACCTGCATCTCCCATCCTATGTCGACCGACATCTTTCCGAATACTCAAGCGTCGACGCACCCATTGCCAGGCGAAATCGCCGGGAAAGGTGCGGGATTTCGTCATCAGATCAAGAGCACCATGATGCTCGGTAGAGCCCCCCCTGATCGAAGACGGTATGCACGCATTGCGCAGTGGATCGGTAGCGGCCCGGTTGCGGCGCAAACGACGCCGCTACGAGCCAATCTCCCATACTTGATTCGGAAATCAGACCGGTTCCCCTTGCTGCCCGATCCAGCGGCGGATATCTTCGGCACGCCAGACGGTCACGCGCTCCGAGAGTTTGACCGGATCCGGAAAAGTACGCGCCTGTATGCGCCGCCAGAGGGTCGATTTGGAAATAGGAACGAAAGCCAGCACTTGGGGCTGACGCAGGAACCCGGTCTCGGGGAGCGTCAGGATCGCAGTCGACATGACTGGTGGAGTAGAAAGAGGGTTGGAAGTCGCCGCCGTAGCGGAGACCCTGGAACGGATTTTTGGCACGATCGAACCTCGTTGCAGCTGACGCTGTTAAAGGATATGACCTGCTCTGTAGTGGCCGCGCTAGGTCAGGATGGCGCGAGCCGATAGGGAACGCTGAACTCGACGACATGCTGCGGGCGCCCCGGTCGCATAGCATGGAAAGATGAGCAAAAAATTGAATTTCGCCCCTTGATGGCCAAGGGCGTCCGGGTCGGGAAAAAACAGCCGATCCGGCACTGAACCGCGCTGCACATGCGGCAGCGGATCGTCGGGCAACAGGCAGGTATCGACTGCGACGCCGCCACGAAAGCGGTAAAGGTGCCCGGTGCACCTGGTCGGGCTGACGGAGAACCTGACTACACAATATGGGTGCCCGTTGGCAGGCGCAAGACGCTCCAGAACCCGCCCGCCTCAAGAGTCCGTGCCGGCCAGCGATTGGAGATGGCACAGGTAGAGAACCCATTCTGGCTCGCCGAGATCAAGCTTGCGGCCGGAAAACCGGATCGCGGGCAAATCTGGCCAGAATCAAGCTTGCCTTGGCGGAAAGGGCCATGGTTTGTGCTGGCGGCATCTCACAGAATCCCTTGAGGTGACTCAGGAAGCTTCCGTGGAGGTGTTTGAAGGGCTTCCCGCACACCATTGAGTTCCCTGTATTCCTCCCGTCGGCAGGAACATCTGCTACTTCGAGCGTTTACCCAAGTGTTCACAACAATTCCGCACTACCGACATAACGAATGCCCGATCATCGGGTCCAAGTTCGGAGATCCATGCGCCAAAGGTCGCAGCTTCGCTGGCCTCGACGGGTCCTTCTTTCGACAACAGATCGCCAGCAGAACAGCACAGCACAACCGCGAGCCTGTCTAGCGTAGGCAGCGATGGCAGATGTGCTCCGCGCTCAATGCGGGATACGGTTTCGACATCCACGCCGACCCGCTCCGCAACTGTTTCCTGTGTCCATCCCAACTGTTTGCGCCGCTTGCATAGGTTGCCCCCAAGGTGCCTCGCCAGAGCAACGGAGTCTTTCTTCTTTACCGCCATCATGTTGTCCTTTTAATCGACAAGAATGACGGTCTCCGAAGGGTTGAAACAGGGTGTCTTATATTGCTATATGAACCTACATACTTGTTGATTTCAGCTCAGAGGAAATGGCAAAGGGGACGGCGGGTCACTTTCCAAGACTTCGAATAATTGCGTGTCGAAGGTCATCACTGCCGGTTCGACCTCTCCATCACCTTCCGCCCTGGGTTCGTCCGCCCTATCTACCACGGCAGTCTCCTGCTGGCCGTCCGCGCTTCGGCCTTCGCCATCACGCGCGCCCATGGCGTTCATTCGCCGCCGCAGCCCCATGGCGAAATTGCGCGCGCCATTGGCGATATCGCGCACTTGCCGTTTGAGGCTCGCACGTTGAATATCCACTGCCTGCGTGGTGATCACTTCATGGATTTCCAGGGTCTGCAACAGTGGCATCAACTGGTCGAGTTTACCCAGCACCTCGAGAAAGCGGCGGCCACTGGATGACAGCACATGAACTTCGACATCCAGCGGCACAGTGTCATAGGTCGCCGTACTGGTGATGGCGTAGGCCTTGAAGAGCGCTTCAGCGCCATCGATGGCCTTGTTCAAACTCTCGCTCACCGTGTCCATCTGGGCGCGGATTGTGTCCTCGATCTTCGCCACGTCGTCATGGTCCAGCCTGGTACGAGCAATCACCGAGATGAAGTGCGCGTTGAGTTGCAGGGTATTGAACAGCCGCGCGAAGAAACGCTTGCCCTCGGCGCTAGTGAAACGCGTGGGCATTTTCAGGCTGGCGGCTTCTACTCGCCGAAAATCAGCCTTGGCCTCCTTGGCGAGGATGCGTGCGTTAACGCCACCCTCATCTATCTTGACGATCTGGATCTCTGACATGCCGTGCTCCTCGAAATACCGCTTTCGCAGCAATCTTCCGCAGAGGGCAGTTCATTCGCCACCGGAAATGGCCGACGCTTGAGGGGCCTTTCGGCATCGGGGCCAATCGAGGCGGATTTTCGGGATTGACCGCGGCAATGCCGGCCGCTACCTTTACGTCATGCAGTAGCTGGCCCTGCATTCAAACTAGGCAAGCCTTGGAGTAATCCGTTTGTCGCGCACCATTGAGTTTCGCAGGTGCGGCACTCGTCAGTCCTGCCGGTGGTGATTCCGCTGCCGATCGCACCCATGCCATCGCGGGAAGTTTTCGAGGCAGGGGCGCGGCGTCTCTGTTTCCGCTTCCCGGACGCCCTTCCCCCGAAAGCCTTTCTCGATCGGTCGCTGGTATACCGATCACGGCGGTTCGTACCGCCCGTTCAAGCCAGCCCTGGAGTTTCTTCTTTCCATAGCGCCGTACCGCCTCTAGCGGCTCGGCAGTTCGTCACCCCACGGGGGCATCTGCCCCCTGCCGTGGTGCGCGTTGCCTCCATTTTTCCTGGAGCCAACGATGCTGAATCAGAGCTTATCCCCCAAAGCTTCCCATCCCACGCCCGTGGACCCCGTATTCCCGCCCATCTTTTCCTCTTGGCCGGCTACCTCATATCACCGGCCGGCGGCGATTCCTGATCGCGCCGCGCTGGAGCAGATGCTCGACGATGCGGACGCACCGATCGAATGGAGCGAGGAAGACATCGTCTTCCTGCATTGGCGCCTGCTTGAAGAAGTCAGTCACCTGGCTGATCCCGCGACGCCCCTTGAAGAGAAGTTCGACACGCTGCGCTGGGTGTTCAGCGAACACGAAAAGGACGGCCTGCCGTTCTCCTTCGTCAGTTGCCTGCGCGTGGTCGGTTGCAGCCCCCTGTCGCCCATCGCCTATTGCGGCTTGGTCGACGCCGAAGAAATCCGCGGCCACATCCGCCACAGCCTCAAAGCCTGGTTTAGCGCCTCGCTGGAGCGTTACCCCGACTGGGTACGCGATGCCGTCGTCCACAACCCCGCCTGGATAGAAGCACGACTTTCCAAGAACCCCCAGTGGATCAACGAACAGATCAAGCGGATGTCCGTGCAAGGCGATTTGTTCGTTTAATCCCGTCCAACTTTTCAGGCTTGCTGCTAACGCGCAAGCCCCCCTATTCGAAGGAATCGTCATGAGCACTTTCAAGGATGTCCTTTGCCTGCTGGCGATCTTCGTCCTCTACGGCATCGCCGGACGTCTGGACTATGAAGACGCAGTCGGGCTGGAACAGATTCGCCAGGAACGGCTACGGGCATCTTGCCTGACGGATCTGCCGGCAGGCCACGACCCCTTGGCACGGATCAACGATCAAGACCTTGATCCGCCGAGCAATCATATGGATGCCGGACTGACTGCCGATGGCCTGCCCTGCTCCCCGTCCATGCTTTAAGGAAAGCGTATGTATACCGCAACGCATCTCGCCGGACGCGCAACGGCCCTGCTGACGGTCCAGGCCCCCGAAGACATCGAGTTCCTCATCAAGGAATGCGAAGTCCTCACCGGCCAGTCTGGTCGTACCTTCATCATCGCCGGCGCCGACTGGCTGGCCTACCGGGTGCACTGGCACCCGATTGGGCTGAAGGTCGAGCGTTTTGATGCCGCCGGTCAGGTCCTGAGCACCCGACACCTGCTGCCTAGAGAATTCCTCCGGCACAGCCTGATGGAAGCCCTGGCTGTCGGCCAGTTGTTTACACCGCCGGTCCGCCGTCTCGGCTGACTGGTCAACTTCCCCCTTGGCGGGCCAGTCCCGCCGGGACCGGTGCCGCCTGCATTCATGGAGCACATCATGCAGATACAGGTTCGAATCAACGAAGAAGGAGCTTTGCGCAACCAGCGCTATGCCTTCACCGACCGCTTCACGCTCATCTCCGAGTTGTTGCAAAATGCCCGCCGTGCCGGGGCGACGCACATCGAAGTCGACTACGATGCCGGCACGCAGATCCTGGTGGTCCAGGATAATGGCGGTGGTCTCGACGATTTCCAGAAACTTCTGAGTTTCCACGAATCGGGCTGGGATGATGCCACCAGTGCCGAGGAGCGCCCTTTCGGGGTCGGCTTCTCGAAGTGCCTCTATGCCGCCACGCGCTGTATCGTCGCCTCCCGCCATCAGCGAGTCGATATCGACACTACGGCGGCACTGGCCAAGGCGGCCATCGACGTCGAGTCCATGGCCGAGGCAGTAACCGGCACCCGGATAGAACTGCACGGGGTCGATCTGCCCGATTTGGGCAGCCGTATCGAGACCTTGTGCCTGGGTTTTCCGGTTGATGTGCTGTTCAACGGCCAGACGCTGGCGCGGCCATTTGCAGTTGCGAATATGACGACGATGACCAGCCCGATGGGCACGGTCCATCTCACCGGGACGCGGGACGGCAAGTTCAGCTACAACACATTTGTCTTCTTGCAGGGCTTCTGCGTCATGAAGCCCAACTACGGCTCGTTCGACGAGGTCAATGTCGTGCACCTGGATTCGCGCCAATTCATGGCGCGCCTGCCGGATCGCGACAAACTGATCGACGAGGACGTCCAGAAAAAGCGCATTGATGCCGAGTTGGCCGCCTGCTGGCGGCAGACGCTGGAGGTCGCCAAAAGCCAGCTTCCGCCTGAGCGCTTTGTTGCGATCTATTATGAGGCGATGCGCGCTTGGGGACACTGGGATCTACTCAACGATCTCGATGTGCTACCGGTCGAATTGTTCGACGAAATCGTCGACTATCCAATCCAAGACGATGACCGCAGCTATGTCCGGCAAGTTGCCGTAGCACCCACCCGGCAAGCCGTCGAGAGCGGCGAAGTGACGCTGGTTTCCCTCGACTGGTTGGACGACGACAACGCGGCGCGCTGGATGCTCGCCCGGGCCAAAGGCTATCTGATCTTCGACTGGATCGGCCTGAGTTCCGAGCACTGGGCATGGCGCTACGTGCGTTTCCTTGATCAGGAAACGGTGCGGGTCGAAGCGGTGTCTGAGCAGATCCGCGTGCAGTTGGAAGGACGCTGGGTATGGCCCACCGTGATCCTTTGCGACTCGGTGATCCTGCGTAGCACCAAGGACGTGGCCGAAATCACCGACGCTGGCGTCTGTCACGAGGATGTCCTGTACATCCCGGCCGGCGAGACCTCCGGTGAGTCGGTGCGTCAAGCGTCCTCCTTCATCGACGAGAACGAGCAGTTCCTCGCTTCGGACCTGGATGCGGACCGCGACGCACTAACAGATTTGATCCGTCGCCTGCGCTCTGTCGATCCGGTGCAGACATTGGATTCGTTATTGCAGGAGTTGCGGCTGGGCCGCTATCCCTTGCTCCATGGCAAGGCCTTCCAAGTCACCGTCGGCGTGGGCATCGCCCCCAACTATTCGGTAGCCCTGATCACTGAAGAAGGAGCATGCCATGCAGAATCATGAGTACGAAGCGCGTATCGAAGCGGTCAAGCAGCGAGCTCATGGCCGGTGGACGGAGATACTGGCGAGCCTGGGAGTCGATGAACGCATCCTCAAGCGGCGCAATCTGCCGTGCCCATTGTGTGGCGGCACGGATCGTTTCCAGTACACCGACAAGTTCGGTGAAGGGAACTATCACTGCCGCCAATGCGGTCCAGGTGGCGGGTTCAAGTTGCTGCAGGCACTCCAGGGCATAGATTTCAACACCGCATTGCGTGGCGTCGAGCGTTGTCTGGGGATGATGCCGGTGACGGCGCCAGTAAAGGCCAACGAGCCTTCGGCCGAGCACATGAAGAAACTGGCCCAGCGTATCTGGCACGAGGCCAAACCTGTGACGGCGGGCGATGAAGTCGATCGCTACCTGACCAGCCGGAGCGTGGCGTTGCCGGTCTATCCGAAGGTGCTGCGCTTCCATCCGGCGCTGGGCTACTACCAGAAGGATGCCGACGGCAAGTCGCACAAGGTCGCCGAGTATCCGGCCATGCTGGCGTGCATCCAGGGCGAGGACGGCCATGCGGTCACCTTGCACCGGACCTATCTCCAGGACGGCGCCAAGCTGGCCGTACCGGATGCGAAGAAGGTGCTGTCGTCCGGCATCAACGGGGCCGCAGTTCGTCTCTTCGAGGCGACCGAGGACCTGGGAATCAGCGAAGGCATTGAGAAGAGCATCGCGCTGTATCTCGCGACGGGACGGCCGTTCTGGGCCGGCTTGAACGCCGGGAATCTGGAGAAGTTGTGGATTCCCGACTCGGTTCGCCGAGTGTGGATCTACGCCGACAACGATGCCGACGGCGACTTTGCCGGCCAGGCCGGCGCCTTCGTACTGGCCCGGCGTCTGAAGCGCGAAGCGCATCGCACAGGCAGCCGCGAGGTGCAGGTGTTCGTGTGTTGAGTTGCACGCAAAACTGACCCACTAGCCCCATAGATTTGCATCGAATTTTGACCCACGTATAGACACTGACCTGCTCGGGAACGAGCGGGGGAATCAGGAGTGATCGACGTGGCGTTATTAAGCGTAATCAGGCGCTGGCACCTGCGGGATGGCATGGCCATCCGTGAAATTGCCAGGAGAACGGGCTTGTCCCGAAACACGATCCGGAAGTATCTGAGCACCGGCATCGTCGAGCCGAAATATCCTGATCGACATAGCCCGAGCAAGCTTGATCTGTTTGCGCCGAAGTTGGCCGCATGGCTCAAGACGGAAGCGAAGAAGAATCGCAAGCAGCGGCGAAATCTGCGGCAGATCTATGCCGACCTTACCTCTCTGGGTTATGAAGGCTCCTATGACCGGGTCGCTGCCTTCGCCAGGAATTGGCGACAAGCGCAGCAGGAAGCGGCCGGAACGACCGGTCGTGGCACTTTCATTCCGCTGACCTTTGCTCCAGGCGAAGCCTTCCAGTTCGACTGGAGCGAAGACTGGGCGGTCATTGCCGGCGTGAAGACCAAACTACAGGTGGCCCAACTCAAACTCTCGTACAGCCGGGCCTTCTTCCTGCGGGCCTATCCGTTGCAGACCCATGAGATGCTGTTCGATGCCCACAACCATGCTTTCCGGGTCGTGGGTGGCGTTCCCCGGCGCGGCATCTACGACAATATGAAGACAGCGGTGGATCGAATCCGGAAAGGCAAAGCCCGAGACATCAACACCCGTTTCAAGGCCATGGTCAGCCACTTCCTGTTTGAAGCCGAGTTCTGCAATCCGGCCTCCGGCTGGGAGAAGGGGCAGATCGAGAAGAACGTCCAGGACTCCCGGCATCGCATCTGGCAAGGTGCACCCGCCTTCGAGAATCTGGATGCCCTCAATGCCTGGCTGGAACAGCGCTGCCTGACGCTGTGGCAAGAACTGCGTCACCCTGAATTGCCCGGCACTGTCGCTGAAGCCTGGATCGATGAGCAGGCCCAATTGATGGCCGTGCCAGCCCCCTTCGATGGTTTCGTCGAACATACCAAACGCGTCTCGCCGACCTGTCTGATCAACTTCGAACGTAACCGTTATAGCGTTCCTGCTTCATTTGCCAACCGGCCGGTCAGCCTGCGGGTCTATGCCGATCATCTCGTGGTGGCGGCCGAAGGCAACGTGATCGCCGAGCACCCGCGCATCATCGATCGGCGACATGACTTCAGTCGCACAATCTACGACTGGCGGCACTACCTCTCTGTCTTGCAACGCAAGCCCGGTGCATTAAGAAATGGCGCACCCTTTGCCGAATTCCCCGACGGCTTCAAGCGCCTCCAGTCAGCCCTCCTGAAACGGCCAGGGGTGATCGGGAAATGGTCGATATACTTGCCCTGGTGCTCCATCACGATGAGCAAGCCGTACTGACAGCGGTCGAGATGGCCCTTGATGCGGGGGCTGCCTCGAAACAGCATGTACTCAATCTGCTCGGACGATTGGTGGAGTTGCCGCCACCGGCGCCAATCGATGCGCCGCAGGCGCTGGTGCTAAGGATCGAGCCACAGGCCAACGTCACGCGTTACGACAGTCTGAGGGAGGTACGTCATGTTGCCTGAGGCCATGATCACCACGCTGAAGTCGTTGAAGCTCTTCGGCATGGCACAAGCCATTGAGGAACTGGCGGCCCAGAGTTCGCCAGCCTATCTGAATGCGCAATCAATCCTGGATAGTCTGCTCAAAGCCGAACTGGCGGAACGGGAAGTTCGATCGGTCAATTACCAGATGAAGATTGCCCGCTTCCCGGCTTACCGTGATCTGTCGGGATTCGATTTTACGCAAAGCGTCGTCAATGAAGCTTTGGTTCGTCATCTGCATCGAGGAGAGTTCATGGACTCTGCCCACAATGTCGTACTGATCGGCGGGCCTGGCACCGGCAAGACCCATCTGGCCACCGCCATCAGTGTGCAGGCCATCATGCATGCCCATCAGCGGGTCCGCTTCTTCTCGACAGTCGATCTGGTCAATGCGCTGGAACAGGAGAAACTGGCCGGCAAACAAGGACAGATTGCCCATCGACTGGTGCATGCTGATCTGGTGATTCTTGATGAGTTGGGCTACCTGCCTTTCAGTCAGAACGGCGGCGCCCTGCTATTCCATCTGATGAGCAAACTCTACGAGAAGACCAGCCTGATCATCACGACAAACCTGAGTTTCTCAGAATGGGCCAACATATTCGGCGACCCGAAGATGACCACTGCGCTACTCGATCGGCTGACCCATCACTGCCATATCGTCGAAACCGGCAACGAAAGTTACCGCTTCAAGAACAGTTCAACCAAGGCTAGCAAGGAGGTGAAGACTAGAAATCCAGCAATGACCTGAGCCATACTTCGGCTCATTCGGGTGGGTCAGATTTCAGTGCAAATCCCGGGTCAGTTTTGCGTGCAACTCAACAGGCGATGCACCTCGAAGGTGAAACGCTCCCCGTTCAGGCAGACGTAAATCGCCCGGTGCAAGGGTGGCAGGCGGGAACAGCGAACATCGACGACAGGCCCCTGCACCTCCTCGATAACCCCCAGAGGCGGGCCATCCGGCGCCGGGCAACCCGGCACCAGTTCCTGATAGCAAGTCGATGGTCCACATGCATTCATGGTCAGGGCGCTTTCGCCAATGTCCCGATACGGTATTTTGCCAGCAGTTCGTCAGCATAAGGCGCGTGCGGACGACCTTTGGTTTTCGTGTTGTAGGCTTCCGTCGCCTCCTTCCCGCACCAGGGCAAGACGATGTCCGGCGGCGAGGGATGGGCCGGCAGGTAGGCACTGAGGTCATAGACCGATCCGCGAATCGCCATCCAGCAATTTCCCGGCGCGGCATGTTTGGCCAGTTCTGCCAGCGTGATGGTTTTTCCCTGAGCCTGTGCATCGCCCTGTTCGACAGGATTCCAAAGTGCGGAAGTCATGCCCAGCCCGAAAACGACCAGCCAGAAGGCTGTCGTCGAAACGATATAGAGTTTGCGTGTCATCGGAAGTCGAAATGCTCAAAATGGATTCGTTCAATGGGGACACTACGGTCAAGCAGAATCCGGGAAACAGCGTCGATCAAGCCCGGTGGACCGCAGACGTAGCACTCGTGGTTGACCAGTGCTTCAGCTCCTGGCAATAACCGGTTCAGATTCGGCACTCCCGTTCCCGTAGCCTCCGCCTGCAGGGCAAGTCCGGGGCTGTTTGCCGATAATTTGCTCAGTTCATCGAGATAGGCGGCATCCTGCTCGTCGCGATACAAATAGATCAGGGTCGTTGGCGTCTCGACCGGTTGCTGCCGCAGAAAGCCGATAAACGGCGTAATCCCGATACCCCCCGCCACCCACAACAGCGGGCGAGATGGCAAAGCCTTCAGGAATTCGCCAAAGGGGCCATGTACCCGGGCGGAAACGCCGGGTTCCAGGCGCTGCATGCGTCGAGTACAGTCGCCCAGAGCCTTCACCCCGATACGCAGCTCGTGCTCAAGCCCAATGCCACTGATGGTAAATGGATGAAATTCGCCACAGCCTTGATAGCTTGGCCCCCGAAAGAATGCCGTCAGGATGAATTGCCCCGGCACGGCATCGACCGGCATGGCCAATGGTTTCAGCGAAACCTCAACCATCGACTGCGCCACCGAGCGCACTGAAGTCACGATATAGGGCTTTGCAGCAGTTCCGAGGTCGACACGCAGCAGACGCCAGAACAGGAGCAGGACGGCGGCAGCCAGGGCAAGCAAGCCCCCGGCGCTAATCCCGAGTTGCAGGACATGGATAAAGCCGATCAAGACGCCCAGCCCAAGCAAGCCGTGCAGCCATCGCCAGGTACTGTAGGCAAGGCGGCTCATGAAGGTCGTGGCCAGACCCAGCATCAGGAAGATCAATCCAGCCCAGCCCAGCCAGACCGGCCAGTTTTCCGAAAACGGCGAGATGACTTGCCATGCCAGTTCAGGCGACTCGGCCCAACCGGCGGCGGCCAAGGCCAGTGGGTGCAACAGCAGCAACAGGTAAGCCGCCATGCCGGTTTGGTGATGCCAGGCGGTAATTCGCTCCAGTCCGCCCAGACTACTGGCCAGGCGAACCTCGCGCACCATCAGCAGCAAATTGAATAAAAGCAGACCTGCCCCCGCCCAGCCCAGGACGATCCCGACCGCACGCCAGAAAGGCAGCCCTTCGGGGAATGCCCAAAAGACAGGCGCCCCCACGAAGAGCCAAAGCAGGGTCGGCAGCGACAGGGTACGCAGGCGAGACATTGAGGATTCCGCCATGGTTTCGTTGCTTTAGCTCGCCGGCTTCAGATGCTCGCAGATATCGCGCCCACCGGTTGGCATTGCCGAGCCCTTCTCCTTGGCCCGTTGCTCCATCAGGCGGTGATGTTCTTGCTGGTAGGCCCGGCATTCATCAAGCGTCTTGAAGCCACGGACGCGCGCCTGGTGTTCGACGCGCTCCTCCGGGGTCATGAATTGCCAACCCCGGGTATTGTCTTCACTGGCCCGCCAAGGGCCGCGAGCCTCGGCGGTAAATGCTGAGACCAGCAGCAACGCGCCGGATAATGTCATCAACAATCTATGCGATCTCATGGGCAGCCTCCCTGCGCCAGCGTTATCGGTATTTCAGGCCGGGTCCTTGCCCTGCTCCTGCTCGGCCTCGAAGAGCATGGTCGCCAAGGCGTTCAGCCCTTCCTTTTCAGCCGCCTCCGATATTTCTTCCAGACGGGCACCCGCATCGATCAGACGTGCCGTTTCACAGGCCGGCGGCAGCCCTTGACGGAACTCCTTGAGGCGCTCGGCCAGTGCGCCGGTGACTCGTGCCGAGTTGTCGAGGTGGCCGTCTTCAGCCCCTTCCTCACAGGCCTCGAACAAGGCCCCAGCCAAGGCATGCAAGCCTTCATCGGTGGCACAGGCTGCAATCTCTTCCGCTGACGCTCCTCTGGCGATGGCGGCGGCGGTCTTGCTGTCATTGGGCAGCGTTCCTTCGAAGGACGCCAGAATCTGTTTGATCAGTTCCATTTCAGTCTCCTCTTGTGATTGGCCAGCACCATCATGATGCGCTCAATAACCGGAACAAGGAATGCAAACGGGCTGACCATCCCTGGTTCGCACATAGCGCTCGAACACATACTCGCCACAGGCACTGCATTTGGTTTTATTGAAGGAGCCTTTCACCGGCGTAAATTTGAAATCGGGCTTGTCTTCGACCTTGAAAACGAAGTCATCCGCCTGCTCATAGACCCAGTTGATGATCTCGTCGCGCGCCTCGGCGGGAATCAGCGAGGGCTCCATGCCCTGCTTGCGGAACGCGAAGAACGGGAATTTGCCCATGGCATCGATGAATTCCGGTTTCAGCGAGAAACGGACCGCACCTTTGGCCGGGTGATAGAAAACGGCGGCCAACTTGCCATAGAAGGTTTTGGCGATCATCACCTTGCCATAAGTCGCCCCGGTCGCGACCTGGAGACCGTCCATCAGGCAGGTTTGCGGGTGACCTTCGCCGAGTTCCGGGAAGACAAAGAAGCCGTGGTCCTTTTCGCGCTCGACGCCGAGTTTTTCCATAGCCAGCCGTGCCATCCGGTAGCCGAGTGGCATGAATGGACATTGGTGACCGTGAAATTCAAAAGCCCATTCGGGGGGAATGAAGGGGGTTGTCATGATCGTCTCCTGGAAAAGGTGCTCTTGCTTGTGAAGACGACACTACCCAGGAAAAGATGCAGGCTGATTCAGCTTTCGTAAGCCGGCTGCAGCACGATATTCACTTTACGGCAGACCAAAGTGGGCATAATCACTGCATCGAAACAACCGATCACCGCAGATCACATCGGCCGCTGCGAGAGAAGTGGATACCTTGCGGCTCGTCGCTATGCAATTCAGCCTGAAAGGTGACATGTTGAATCCCTTCATGCTCGGCGATTTCAGTTAAGCCGAGCAGTATCCCGGGCCAGTCGAACAGATTGGCGATACGGACATGCGCGGTAAGCGCCATCTTTTCCGAGGCAATTGGCCAGACATGCAGATCGTGGATTTCCTTTACGCCCTGGACCCCTGCCAACTCCCGCCCCAATTCGTCGAGATCGATATGGAAGGGCACGCCGTCCAGCGTCCCGTGCAAGGCTTCCTTCAGCAGCCGCACGCTCGATGAAAGGATGAGGCCGCCGATCAGCAGCGAAAGCAGCGGATCGATCGGCGTCCAGTTCGTGAAGTAGATGACTGCCCCGGCCACAATCGCCGCCACCGAACCCAGCACATCGCCCATGACGTGCAGCAGCGCACCACGGACATTGAGATTCTGCTCACCCCGGGAAAGAATCCAGGCAACCCCCAGATTCACCAGCAAGCCGATGATCGCCACGATCCCGACCGTAGCGCCATCGATACTGGCCGGTGATTGCAGGCGCTGCCACGCTTCGACGCCAATGCCGAAAACCACGGCCAGCATGGAGAGCGCATTGACCAGCGCAGCCAGCAGTTCGGCCTTGCCCAGCCCATAGCTATGGCGCCGGCTCGGCGGCAACGAAGCCAGCCAGGCAGCCAGCGCCGACAAACCGAGCGCCGCACCATCGGTCACCATGTGACCGGCATCGGCCAGCAGGGCCAGCGAACCGGCCCGCCATCCCGACAGCATCTCGACCACGGCATAGCCCAGCGTCAGTATCAGTGCGATCACCAAGCTTCGACCAGCGGCGCGATGGGTATGGGCGTGTTCATGTTCATGATCGTGGTCGTGCTCAACCGGGCTTGTGGCCATTACAGGAGACTCCAGGCAGTTTTGATGGCCACGGCGACCAGAACGAGGGCAATGACGCGTTTGAGTTGCTCGGCCCGTAGTTTCTCGCTCGCCAGCCAGGCACCCAGCCCGGCCCCGATGGCGGTGGCGACGACGGTGGTGGCCAATAGGTCAGGACTAATTTCGGCGACTTGCACGTGCGCCAGAAAACCGGAGAGCGAGGCAAAGATCACCACGAAGGAGGCGCTGGCCGAGGCTCGCTTTGGCTCCAGGCCGGAGGCGACCAAGGCCGGCACGATGATGTTCCCGCCGCCCACCCCGAGCAGCCCGCCAACAAAGCCGGCGACGGCACCGACGGGAGTACCGAGAAGCAGGCCGGAATGCGCGGAATGCGGCACCGACCGGGGCTTTGGACGGTAGAACCACATCATGCTGCTGGCAAACAACAGGAAGCCGACAAACAGCCACAAGAGCATGGCGCGATCCATCCCCTGCCCGACGCGAACCCCGAGCGGCGACGCCAGCACCGCAACCAGCAGCATCGGCACGACCAGTTTCCAAGCGACCAAGCCCTTGCGCACGAAGGTGAACGAGGCAATGCTCATGCCTATCGTATTGAGGAGCAAGGCCGTGGCCATGGCTGAATGCAGTTCCACGCCAAGGGCAAGAAAGACCGGGATCAGCACGAATGCGGCGCCCACCCCGGCCATCGACAGGACCGTCGTCAAAACCAGCGTGACCACAGCAGCAATCAGCAACGTCACGACGCGCCCCTCAATGCCTGCTCATCTCAGGCACGCAGACGGTTATCCAACGTATCGACCAGTTCCGCCCAGTCGGCATCATCGGCAATTTCTTCGCGCAGAAATTGCGCCTGCGCCGTATTCCAGAAAGAGGCATCTGCCAATCGAATCGCGCCATCCAGCGGGCGATGGCTGGCAATGAACTGCTCGATGGCAGGGGCTTCATCCGGCAATCCCAGTTGGCGAAAAAGTTCGCTCAATTGATGTACGGGTGCTTCCATGATTGGACTCCTCAAAGCATTTCCAGCGCCAGGGCGATGCCTTGGCCGCCACCGATGCATAGCGTCACGATGCCACGCTTCAGGCCATCGCGTTGCATCGAGTGCAGCAGCCGCGTCGTCAGCACGGCGCCCGAAGCGCCGTTGGGATGACCGTGGGCGATGGCGCCACCCTCGACGTTGACCACCTCCGGCGCCAGCCCGAGTTCGCGGGTACAGGCAATGGCAATCGCGGCAAAGGCTTCGTTGATTTCGGCGCGATCGACGTCGCTGACTTGCCAACCGGCCCGCGCCAGCGCCTGACGCACCGCCGGCACCGGACCGATACCGAAAAATCCCGGCTCAACGGCGGCCACGCCGTAGGCGACCAATCTCGCCATCGGCTGCAAACCGTTGGCCTCGGCAAAACCACGCTCGGCAACGATCATCGCCGCCGCCCCGCTATTCAGCCCCGGCGCATTGCCGGCCGTTATGCTGCCCTCCTTGCGAAAGGCCGGCTTGAGCTTGGCCAGGGAATCCGCTGTGGTTTCCGGTCGGTTGTGCTCGTCCTTGCCGAACTGTTCCGGCCCTTTGCGCCCCTTGATTTCTACCGAGATAATTTCCGCCGCGAACTTCCCGGCAGCCTGCGCCGCCGAAAAACTCAATTGCGAACGCAGCGCCCAAGCATCCTGATCCGCGCGGCTGATACCGTACTTACTAACCAGATCTTCGGTATGCCAACCCGAGTGCTGTCCGGAGAAGGCATCGTTCAGGCCATCCAGCAACATGCTGTCGAGCAGCGGCACATCGCCCATGCGGGCGCCCCAGCGGCCCTGCGGCAGCAGGTAGGGGGCCATGTCCATATTTTCCATGCCGCCGGCGATGGCGCACTTGAGAAAGCCCGCCCAGACCTCCTGGGCCGCACTGACAATCCCCTGGGCGCCGGAGCCGCAGACCCGATTGACGGCCAGGGCCGGAACCTCGACCGGCAACCCGGCCTGAATGCCGGCCTGCCGGGCAGGGTTCATCTTGCTGCCGGCCTGGATCACCTGGCCCATGACCAGCGTTTCAATTTTTTCCGCAGCCAGTCCGGAACGCTTCAGGGTTTCGCGGATGACCGTCGCACCGAGTTCAGTCGCTGGCGTCGATTTCAGACTGCCAGCATAGGTGCCGATAGGGGTACGAACGAGATTACACAGGACAACGTCGATTGCGCTCATGATGAGAACCTCCACAAGGATGAATCATTCGTCTGGTCAGCCGGCCCAAGCCGGACTGCCGCTCACTTGTGAAGACGAACGCCGCATGAAAAAGATGCAGCAAAATCGGTTTTTCTGCCGGAGATGATGATTGCTACGGTCAACCCGAATTTTGGGCAAAAAATAGAATTTCGCCAGCGTTACTTGTCCGGCGAGTCCGTCAGAGGGGGCCGCGGAACGAAGCAGCAAACATCGCCCTTGTCGTCGAACGTGACCTGGCAAGCGCAGACCAACTGCTCGCGCAGTCGCTGCCGGGCCCTCTGGATTCTGGATTTTGCCCCCGGCAGGGAAATGCCGAGATGTTCAGCCAGGGCCTGCTGCGAATTTCCTTCAATGTCGCAGAAAGTGATTGCCAGCCGGTCATCGGCCGACAGTTCGGAGAGCACCCTCGGCAGGCATTGGCTCAAAGCGTCGACCGTGGGCGCTTCATCGAGCAACACCTCGGGAACATCGCCGGGCAGCGGCACATGCTCGTGGGTATGCCGAAAACGGTCGGCCACGATATTCCGGGCGACCTGGAAGAGCCATGCCCTGGGATTTTCGATGATGCAAAACTGCGTATCCTGTCGTAACGCCCGGATGAAGACTTCCTGCAACAGGTCGTCAGCTTCGTCGACCAAGCCGGAACGGTGGCGCAAAAAACCGTGCAATTCAGCCTCATGGGCCTCCCAGGCGGTGAGCAGGCAGGGCACGCCCATACTAGTCCGGCAGCCCACGGCGCAGGGTCCCGGTCAGCTCGCAGCCGGCCGAAACCGTATTGAAAACCGTCCCGTATTTCTTGAGATTTTCATGCAGCAACTCAAGCCGCCGATCAGGTTCATCACTGTCGACCCAGACGGTGTATTCAATACGCGCCATCTTCGGCGGCGCATCCTGCCGCCAGCCATGAATGCGCACCGCCACACCCCGGAATTCGAACTTGAGCATCGGCGTAACGCGCTCGATACCCTTCAGCATGCAGGCCGATAGCGCAGCGAGCAGCAATTCGGCCGGATTGAACGCATCCTCCCGACCGTCGAGATTGGTATCGAGCGCCACCTCGGCGCACTTGGTGGTCGCCACGCTGCCCTGTGCTGATAGCCGCTGGGCGAAGACTTCGTACTCAAGCATGATCAAACCCCGGTCGATTGGAAGGACGCGTCGATTATCAAGCAGTTTCGGTCGGGAAAAACCGTTTCTTGAACCACAGCGAAAGGCTGACCAGCGCAATCATGACCGGTACTTCGACCAACGGGCCAATCACTGCTGCGAAAGCGGCACCGGAATTGATGCCGTAGACAGCGATCGCCACCGCAATGGCCAGCTCGAAGTTATTGCTGGCAGCGGTGAAGGACAGCGTGGTGCACTTTTTGTAGTTCGCCCCAACCCGCTTGCTCATGTAGAACGAGAACAGGAACATGATCACGAAGTAAATCAGCAACGGGATGGCGATGCGCACGACGTCGAGGGGAATGCTGACAATCAGTTGGCCCTTGAGGCTGAACATGACGACGATGGTGAATAGCAATGCGACCAGGGTAATCGGACCGATTTTCGGTACGAAGTGCGTGTGATACCACTCCTTGGTCACGTAGCGCAGCATGATGACGCGGGTCAGGACGCCGGCAACGCAAGGAATGCCAAGGTAGATGAAGACGCTTTCGGCGATCTGGCCGATCGAGACATCGACCACCATGCCGCTCAGCCCGAACATCGGCGGCAACACGGTGACGAAGAACCAGGCATAGATACTGAAAAACAGTACCTGGAAGATCGAGTTGAAGGCAACCAGACCAGCCGCGTACTCGGTCGAACCCTTGGCTATTTCGTTCCAGACAATGACCATGGCGATGCAGCGGGCCAGCCCGATCAGGATCAGGCCGACCATGTATTCCGGCTTGTCCGGCAGGAAGATGATGGCCAGCGCGAACATCAAGATCGGCCCGAGGATCCAGTTCTGCACCAGCGACAGGCCGAGTACCTTCTTGTCTTTGAAGACGTCGGGCAATTCCTCATAACGCACCTTGGCGAAGGGCGGGTACATCATCAGGATCAGGCCCAGCGCAATCGGGATATTGGTCGTCCCGACCTGGAAGCGGTTGATGAAGGCCTCGGTACCCGGCACCAAATAGCCCAGGCCGATGCCCAGCGCCATCGCGGCGAAGATCCAGACCGTCAGGTAGCGGTCGAGAAAGGATAGTTTTTTGGTAACTTCACTCATGATTTATCTCGATCAGGCTGTCACAGGGTGGCAATTGGCCAGGGCACGCAAACGCTCGACGCCAACCGGTTCGTCCTGGATTAACGGTACAACTGCGTAACGGACGGCATGGGTATGGGCCACTAGGTCAATCTGGGCCAGTTCATTGACGGCGCGTTGGCGCAGCAACGGCGAAGACGACTGCACCGCCGCCACGCTGTTGTTGATGACCCAGGCCCAGGGCTCGATGCCGGCACGACGCAAATCCGACTGCAGGTTGGCTGCTTCGAGCACTGGCGTCGTTTCGGCCAGCGTCGCAATCAGCACCTTGGTCTGCTTGGCATCCTGCAACTGCATCATCGGCGTCGTGTAGTGCATGTCCTTGCCGCTCATCTGGCGGGCGATTTCGCGGTGATAGGCACCGGTCGCATCGAGCAGCAACAAGGTGTGGCCGGTTGGCGCCGTATCCATGACGACGAATTTCTTGCCGGCTTCGCGGATGACACGGGAGAAAGCCTGGAAGACGGCAATTTCCTCGGTGCAGGGCGAGCGCAGATCCTCCTCCAGCAGCGCCCGGCCCTGAGCATCCAGCGTCGCCCCTTTGCTCTCCAGAACATGCTGGCGATATCGCTCGGTTTCGGCCTGCGGATCGATACGGCTGACCGTCAGATGTTCAAGACTGCCGGCCAGGGTTTCCGACAAATGCGCAGCCGGATCCGAGGTCGTCAGATGAACCGGCAAGCCCCGGCTGGCCAGTTCGACAGCAACCGCAGCCGCCAGCGTCGTTTTGCCAACCCCGCCCTTGCCCATCAGCATGACCAGTCCATGGCCATCGGCGGCAATGCCATCGACCAGCACGGCCAGGCTAGGAACCTCAGGGAGCACCGCCGCTGCGGGAATATCCGATGCCGCATCAAAGGCACTGGCAACCAGCAACTTCCGGAGTGCATCCAGACCAACCAGATTGAACGGTTTCAAGCCGACCTGATCGATGGGCAAGGCTTTCAGAACTGCCGGGATCTCAAGCAAGGCAGCCTGCTCACGGTTGTAGATGGCTTTGGCCAGGAGATCGCTACTCACGGCGGATTCGGGCAGTACGCCATTGATCACCAGGTACTGCTGCTTGAGGCCGATACCAGCCAGTTCTTCATGCGTCCGCGCGACCTCGCGCAAGGTCGCTGCCTGGGCGCGGGCAACCAGGATCAGCCGCGTCCGCACTGGATCGGCCAACGCTTCAACCGCAGATTTGTATTGGGTGCGTTGCTTTTCCAGTCCAGCCAGAGGCCCCAGACAGGAAGCGTCGCCTTTGCCCTCTTCAAGGAAGCCAGTCCATGCCCCGGGCAATTGCAGCAGGCGGATGGTGTGGCCAGTCGGCGCGGTATCGAAAATGATGTGATCGTAACCGGCCACCAGCGCCGAATCGGTCAGCAACGCGGTGAACTCGTCGAATGCGGCAATTTCTGTCGTACATGCGCCCGACAACTGCTCTTCGATGCCCTTCACCACGGCCTCCGGCAATACGCCACGCACCGGACCGACAATCCGGTCCCGATAGGCTTGGGCCGCCGCCTGCGGATCGATTTCCAGCGCAAACAAACCCGGAACAGCCTCGATGCCGACAATGCGGTTACCGATTTCCACGCCAAATACCTGGCCGACATTGGAAGCCGGATCGGTACTGACCAGCAGAACGCGATGTCCGGCTTCAGCCAACTGGATTGAGGTGGCACAAGCAATCGAGGTTTTACCTACCCCGCCTTTGCCGGTGAAAAACAGATAGCGCGGCGGCTGTTCAAGGAATTTCATGGCGACCCTTATTTGATTAGCAGCACTTGGAACCGCTGCAACAGCTTTTGGCCGGCGCCTCTGCGTCGACCGCAGCAGCGTCAGTTTTTGCCCAGCGCGCCAACTCGGCACGGTTCGGATAACGACCAGCCAGGGCAAATTCGCCATCGACCAGGATCAGCGGCAACGCCTCTTGACCCGAACGCTCAAGGAAGCCTTTGACCACGGCATTTTCAGCGAAGGCCATGGGCTGCTGGGCAAGGTTGAAGCGTTCAACTTGCGCCCCTTGCTGCTTTGCCCAATCGACATCGGCAGAAAAGCTGACCAGTTGCTGGTCGACATCAACGCCACAAACGCCTGTGCTGCAGCACAAGGCGGGATCGAAAACTTGAATCACTGACATGAGATTGCTCCTTGAAAAGGTATGCCTAATTCACCGGCACTATTGAATGCACCAGCCCTAAAAATTCCGTTTCACCTGGCTGTTTGAGATTCCGACCTCAAACTGTCGATCAACTCTCCAATCGCAAGCTCCAACTGGCGGAAGGACTTCAAAAATGCGCGATCCAGTTCGTCATGTGTGCCCGTTGCCTCCTCCGGGTCTGAAATTGGCCAGCACACGGCATCTTGCCCACTGATCGATCGGACACTACTGAGCAGTGCTGAATCTTCGCAAATCGTTATGACTTTTTGCGGTTTGATAAATACGTGTTCAATCGGCTTGGGTTTGAGCAGATGTGTCGGAATTGCATACCGGCTCAGCAATGAAACCACCCGTAGATGAACGTCTTTTGCCGGCTGGTATCCGGCACTGGCGGCAAGCCAACCATGCGGCGCCAAATGATTGAATATCGCCTCCGCCATAATGGACCGACAGGAATTGCCCCCATCAACGAACAACACGCTCACAGCGATGGGCTCACTGGTCACCCGTCACACCCTTCGAGGCAATGGAGTCCACGCCACAGGCCCTTATTCCTGAGCAGCCGCTTCCTCGTGAATCCGCTTGGCAGCAGCCTTGATGTCTGCCGCAGACATTGTCTCAAGCGGCAACGCAAGGAAGGCCTTGATGCGGCGTTCCAACTGCTGATAGGCAACTTCAAAGGCTTCAACACGAGCCGACATCGGCTCGACATGCGCAGGATCGGGAATACCCCAGTGCGCGGTAGTCGGATGACCGATCCAGACAGGACAGGTTTCGCCAGCGGCACTCGCACAGACCGTAAAAATGTAGTCAATCTCGGGAGCCCCCGGGGCAGCAAATTCGTCCCACGACTTGCTTCGCGCTTCTGGCAAGGGAACGCCGTGCTTTTCAAGCGTTTCCAGGGCGACCGGATTCACTTTCCCCGACGGTTGGCTACCCGCCGAGTAAGCACGAATCCGACCTTGCCCAAGGTGGTTGAACAAAGCTTCACCAAGAATGGACCGTGCTGAATTCCCGGTACAGAGGACAAGTACGTTGCAGGTTGTTTTGGACATGGGATTGATCACTATTCGAGTTACTTAGGAAGATTTTCAGGATCACAGGGAACAACTTCGATCCCGCAGGCGGTACCGCTGCAGCAGTGCTCTGTCAGGTAGGCCAGAAGGTCATTCATCGCTGGATAATTCGCCGAGTAGTAGACAAAGCGCCCGGACTGGCTGGAGCGAACCAAACCGGCGATGGCCAACTCCTTCAAATGAAACGAAAGGCGTCCGTTAGCTTCTGTGCCAAGGCGCTCAGCAATAGCGCCCACGGAAAGCCCCTCAGCCCCCGCTTGAACGAGCAAGCGGAATATCTGCAAACGAGTTTCTTGCGCCAGCGCACCTAGCGCGGCAACGGCTTCTTTGATAGTCATATTTCTATAATAATAGAATTGTATAAATCGCTCAACGACAGTTTTGTTACAAGAGTTAAGTGCTGTCGTGAGCGACCCCGGCTCAATTTCAGGGAGTGTTATGTTGACGCGCGTTGAAAACTGACCAGGTGGTCAAATTTAAACGCGCGCCGACAAGTGTTAATCAAGGAGTAGCTATGCGCATTCTATTTATTCTTCTGGCTGCAATTTCCATAAACGCATTTGCCGCCGATGCCACGCCATCAACCACGCAGGATCGGGCAACTCAGGCCCCCCAGTGTTACAACGGGGATGATGGGAAGTTCTACAAAGTCGGCGAGAAGGCAACGATTTCCGGAGTACCTCTGGTTTGCGAAGCGACTGCCGATAAGAAGAACGCCCAGTGGTTAGGTGTGAAGCACACAAAATAAGCCTAAACAGATATGCCAAACGGGCTTGGCCGAAGGAGCATCCAAGCCCGTAGCGAGAATTGAGTCGTGTTGAGTCGACTCCGCTCCACGGAAATGCCTAATCAATATGCATTTAGCGCTCTGGCAACCTATTTGCCGGTAGCCCCCTGCATATGCCCCCACTCCCGGGAGACGCCACAGCCTCGACGGCCTACTCTCTGCTCATGCATTCACATAGAGGTACCTCTACCTGCCGATTATCGCCATCTGGGGTCTAGCCTATATCCGCATCTTCTTCGATGCGACACCCCGAGTGCCGCCTGAACACCAAGCCTTGTCCTGTCCTAATCCTGAAACGCTTGGGTGACAGCTTCGACGATTTCTGCCCACACACCGGGCTGCCGCAACACCGGCATTTCCTTGGCAAGCACATTGCTGAGTTCGCCACGGTTCTGCTCAAGCGAGCGCAGCACCCTGTCCGCCTGTTGGTCCGGCATCTCGACCACTTCCTTAAGTGCAGCGCGCGCCCGTGCATGGCTGCGCAGGTAACGAGACTCTTCGCGCATCTGTTCGGTCAGGGTCCGCCCGATGACGTTGGACAGGAACACCACGTGAGGCCCCAGATCGGGATAACGCCACAGCGACCTGGCCTGTTCGGCTCCGTGGAAGGCGAAATTTGACACCACGCCATCCTGGTAGGTGGTCTGCACTGGCTCGAACACGATCTGCTCCCGCACGGCCTGTATCAGGGGCTTGGATACCTCATCCAGCACCCGGTCATAGCCGCGCCGCTCCCCGGCGTCGTCCGTGATGACGGCGGATAGGGGCAGAATCACAGGCTCTGGGATCACGCCATCGCGACGCAAGACGTCGTTGACCAGGAATCGATGTACACGGCCATTACCGTCGGCCAGTGGGTGGATGTAAACAAAGCCGAAAGCCGCCACTGCGCTACGCATCGTGGGCGACTGACCTTGCGTTCTTTCCAGGAATGTCTGCAGCCCGTCCAGCATCGCGGCGATCTCGTCAACCGGTGGCGCCACGTAGTGCACGACCTCCTGGTAGCGCACCATCTCGCCGACGAACACGGGAGACTGGCGCACCCCGAAATGGGTAATCGTTGTCCGATCGCCCAGGATTTCCCGCTGCAACTCGGCCAGCGCGGCATCGCAAAACGGTAAATCCCCCTGACCGGTGCGCCGCGCCATCACATCCGCAAAACGCTGCACCCGCCCTGCCCGATCGGCTTCTCCTTCGATGGCAAAGCTTGCTTTGCTCTCTCGCAGCGTCATCCAGACTGCTGCCCGCATCAGCAGGTCTTCGCCAAACTCGGCGGTCAGTTCCCCGAACAGGCGTGGCACGTCCAGACTGGCAGCCCGATTCACCGCATCGGTCTTGACCACCATTGGGCAAAAACTCCGAGCACCCGGCAGGTTGTCATTCACCCGCCAGCGCTGCACTTTGACGACCCGGTCGGGCGATGCCGCCACCAGTTTGGCGTCGTCAATGGCATCAATGTAATTACCCCCCAGGCGCTCCGGCACCGCCAGCGTCTCTCCTGTCAGCCACTCGTACAGGAAGGCGGCCCGACGGGCATACTGCCCGGTCGGTTCGGCCATGACCCAGGCTTGAACGAAATCCGGACCGCTTCGCCCGAAGAGGCGAGCGAGGAATTCCAGATGGGGTACCTCGTGACGAAGGTGAAACTGTAGGTGCGCTGCCGACTCTGCAACTGGCCGCATGACCTCCGTATAGACCTCCGAACGGAAGCCGTTGTCGACTTGGGTCGCTCGCCGCCCCCCAATCTGACTGACCACAGGCGATCTCCCCAGCGGCATCACTCCGTAGGTCTGCGCCAGCCAGGCAGCGCCAATCAGTTCTGTCGGTAGTCCAGTCATGCGGCGTCTCCAGAGAATACGGTTTTCGTTTGCACAAAAACGATGATGCAAGCAAGGAGTCGACATCCACTTGGTTAAGGCTGCGTCAAATCAATTATATTCAATGCTTGTTGCTCAAAAACGATTATGCAGCAAATTAACCCGCCCTCCAACCCTCTTCAAAGGGCGGGAAGAAATGACCTGAATATACACAGCAGGGTCTTCGACAACAGAAATTCGTACCCAACACTGAGCCCCCGAAAAATTCCTATAGGAACAAGATTTTTGTATTTTCAGAACGTGATCAAGGTATTTATACACCCTAGCTGCCTGGAGGCTTAGTGACGTTCTTGCCACCGGCAAGGATGTCGAGCTTTATGGAAAATCACCTTGGCGCTGCTCTGCCAAGATGTCCTCGAGCGTGCGCACATGCCCAAGCTTTGCCAGTTTCAAGTCATAGCCAGCAGTTTCGAGCAGGCGTACCAGCGCAGACACGCTCATATCGCCCTTGGCCAGAGTTTCCATGCGCGTCACGGTTGTGCGCGAAACACCGGCCCGCTGTGCGAGTCCATCCTGACTCAGCCGCGCTTCACGGCGAGCATCGGCTTCGTGCTGCAGGTGATGCTGCATCTGCTGTTGCTGCCTTGCGTCTCATTGGTGGTCGGGGTGCTGGCCGGGCGGGCACTGGGGTGTTTTCACCGACGTGGATGAGGCATTAGCCGCGTCAGGTGTCGGCCCACTTGGCTGCATTTATAAAAATCGACCCGACTCATCGCCTTTTTACAGTTGCCCACCAACTGGCAAGGACAGTGTGAATCGCGTGATGCCTTCTGCCGACCTCACGCTGACATCACCACCATGAGCGATCAAGATGGAGCGCGTGATGGCTAATCCTAGGCCTGAGCCTTCGGTTGTTCGTTGGCGGGCACTGTCGGTCCGGTAGAAACGATCAAACAGGCGAGGCAGATGCTCGGCCGCGATACATGACCCCGTGTTTTCCACTGTCAATTTAACCTCCTCATCGCCCTGCGTTTCGATCCGGACCGTTACCGTTCCACCAACCGGGGTGTAGCGCAGCGCATTGGAAAGCAGGTTACTGATCGCCCGACGTAGCATCAGACGGTCGCCGGATACGGTGCCATGACCAATGACAGACAGATGGATTTCCTTTTCCTCGGCCAGCACCCCATAGAACTCCAGCAATTCGGCAACTTCGTCGGCCAGTTCGAGTGGCTCCGGGTGCGGGATGAGTTGGTTATTCTCTGCCTTAGCCAGGAAAAGCATGTCGGCGATCATCCGGGACAGGCGCTCGAACTCTTCCGCATTGGATGCCAGAATGTCCCGATATTCGTCGGCCGATCTGGCGCGCGACAGCGTGACCTGAGTTTGGGTCAGCAAGTTGCTGACTGGTGTTCTCAGTTCATGGGCAAGGTCGGACGAAAAATCCGACAGCCGCTGGAAGGACTCTTCCAGCCGAGACAGCATGTCGTTCAAGGTGTTCGCCAAGTCGCCCAGTTCAAGGGGAATAGCATCGACCGGCAGACGGGTGTGCAGTCGGTTGGCGGTGATCGCGGCAGCTTGACGCTTTATCGTCTGCAGCGGCGCCAGTCCGCGCCGGACGACAAACCAGCCGAGCAGCCCCATGGCCAGCGTGGCGAGTAGCATGAAAACCCACAAGGTTTGCCGGAACGCGCCCATGAAATGCTCGTGATGCGATATTTCGGTGGCTACCACGACTGTGTACGAGGACCCCGCCTGGCCTCGGGTGGTCAGTGTGGCCGAAATGCCTCGCCATGGGAGACCATCGTCGGCGACCCATTTGATCGGGCGTCCACCACCGGTCGCCAGTCGATCGCTGAGCAATTCAGTGGGCAGAACAAGCCCCACATGGGCATCCAAGCGTTGCCGATTAGGTCCGACCACGGCAATAACCAAACCGTGATGCCCAGTCAAAGCCTCATCCAACTGTTTTGCCAGCGTCTCGCCACTTGGCGTGGCCAGCGCTTTCTCAAGAACATGCTTGGCCAACTCCATTTTGCCGGCCAGCACCTCGATGTCCTGCTCTTCGAAGTGTTGTTCCACCGAGCGCCCGATCAACAAGCCGAGCAGGAACAGCACGAATACCGACGCCAATGCAAACCACAAGGTCAAGTGAAGCGTCAGCGATCGACTCCGTGTTTGACTCAATCGGTAATCTCCAAAACGTAGCCCATCCCTCTGACCGTGCGCACCAGCTTCGGTTCGAAGCCTTCGTCAATCTTGACCCGCAGGCGTTTGATGGCGACTTCAATGACATTCGTGTCACTATCGAAATTCATGTCCCAAACCTGGGAGGCGATCAAGGAACGGGGCAACACCTCACCCTGGCGGCGCAGCAATAGTTCGAGCAAGGCAAACTCCTTGGCGGTCAGGTCGATACGTTTCCCCGCACGGGTCACCCGACGCCGCAGGAGATCAAGTTCAAGGTCGGCCGCCCGCAGAAACTCCGACTCTTTTGCCTTGCCCCCCCGCCGCAACAAGGTTCTGACGCGGGCCAGCAATTCCGAAAAAGCAAACGGTTTGACCAGATAATCGTCAGCCCCCAACTCCAGGCCTTTGACCCGGTCTTCCACCTGATCCCGGGCGGTCAGGAACAGTACGGGTATATCCTTCCCGGCCCGCCGAATTCCCTGCAACACCTGCCAGCCATCGATACCCGGCAGCATGACATCAAGGATGGCCAGATCATGCGCCTCGGTCAGCGCCAGATGCAAGCCATCCAGGCCGTTAGCCACCAGATCGACTACGAAACCTGCCTCAACGAGGCCTTGTTTCAGGTATATCCCGGTCTTTGGTTCATCTTCTACGACCAATATTTTCATGACGCTCTCCACCAACCGTTGGCTATCGTTGGTGCATTTTCCGTCGGATTCAGCAGCGATCGCCCTAGATTACGCAAATGTAATCCGTAAGTCAGCCGATTGTTGGTTTCGCGAAAGCATGATGTCCACCATGGGAGCGATAGATTCCCAAGACTCCTCTTTCCCCGTGGAGACATCATGAAACATAGGGTATTGATCCTGGTCGTTGCCATCAGTCCGGTATGGGCCGATGACCACGCGTCCCTATCGACGCCACCTGCAGGCTACCGGTCGGTATTTGTCGACTACAAACCCATGGCGGACGAAACGGTTCAGGATTGGCGGCAAGCCAATGAGCAGATGGGGCGCTTGCGGGGCCATATGGGGCATCTCGACGCAGAAATTCTTGCGCCTTCGAAAGCACAGCAACCTTCGGGAACAGCAACCGAAGCCGCCCCGCTTGAGAAGAAATAAGCCATGTCTTCCCATCTCTCCAAAGGGCTGTACAGCAGCGGCAAGCGCGCCTGGTACGTGGTCGTCCTGACGAGTTTGGCGGGATGCGCCACTTTCTCCAATGACGGCGGCTTCGGCAGCGTTGAACAGACTGTCCACGAGCGGCTCGGCAAGGAAGTGAAGTGGGCGCGCAGCGACAAGGAGCGCGCAACCCTGCAAACTCGCGTCGATGAACTGCTGGCGAAACCGCTGACGGTGGACGACGCCATCCAGTTGGCGCTCTTCAACAACCGGGGGCTGCAGGCCCGCTTTTTTGATCTGGGGATCAGCGAGGCCGACCTGGTGCAGGTCGGTAGGCTGCCCAATCCGCACTTCTCGATGCTGCGGGCCAGCAAACCGGAAAACGGCAGTCGCGAATACAAGATCGAACAAGCGCTGACCTTCAATATCTTCGCCTTGATCACCATGCCACTAGCCGTCGAGGTCGAGCGGCGCAATTTTGCACAAACCCAGCGCCTGGCGATCATCGAGGTGGCCCGTCTGGCCGCCGACACCCGGCAGGCCTATTTCACCGCCGTCGCGGCCGAAGAGTCCGTGCGCTACCTAGGTAAAGTTAAAAAGGGTGCGGAGGCCAGCGCCGAACTGGCCCGCCGGATGGCGCAGGTGGGCAACTTCAGCAAACTGCGTCAGGCTCGGGAACAGGCGTTCTACGCCGATGCGGCGCTGAACCTGGCGCGGGCGGAACAGGCGGCCACCTCCTCCCGGGAGCGCCTGGCCAGAGTTCTTGGACTAGCCGACCGATCGGTTTTCCAGCTTCCCGAGCGGCTGCCGGACTTGCCGACGGCCGTCAATGAACTCCCCGTCCTGGAACAGGTGGCCCTCGATCAGCGCCTCGACCTGCAAGCCACTCGTCTCGAAACCGAAGCCCTGGCCAGTAACTTGGGATTGAGCAAGGCGACCCGCTTGATCAACGTTCTGGAGGTGGGGCCGGCCCGCGTCCTGGAAGGCGCCCGGGACAGCGGCTACAAGAAAGGCTACGAAATCAGCTTTGAGTTGCCGATCTTCGATTGGGGTGGCGCCAAGGTGGCCAAGGCCGAGGCCATCTATATGCAGGCGGTCGAACGGGCTGCCGAGGCCGCGACGACTGCGCGCTCGGAGGTTCGCGAAAGTTATCACGCCTATCGGACCCACTACGATATTGCCCGCCATTATCGCGACGAGATCGTGCCGCTCCACAAGCGGATTTCCGAAGAAAACGTGCTGCGCTACAACGGCATGCTGATTGGCGTGTTCGAGTTGCTTGCCGAGGCGCGAACGCAGATCGCGACGGTTAACAGCTATATCGAGACGTTGCGGGATTTCTGGATTGCCGAGGGCGATCTGCAGATGTCGATGATCGGCAAACCCTCGCTGAACACGGCGGCCCGCGCCACCGTCACGGCGACGGGTCGAGCCGACCACTGAGCGCAAAGGATTCGACATGACTTCTCGTCGCGAATTTTTCAAGAACCTGGGGATAGCTGGTGGTGCCGTCGCCGCCGCTTCGGTCAGTTCCGTCGCCATGGCGGCGCTGCCCGAACTGGTAACGATGGACAAGCCGGATACCATGCCGCCGCTCCAGCCGCCCAACGGGCGCTCTTACAATCCAGTGGCGACCCTCAACGGCTGGACCTTGCCGTGGCGGATGAACAAGGGCGTCAAGGAATTCCATCTCGTCGCCGAACCGGTTGTTCGCGAAATCGCTCCGGGCATGAAAGCCCATTTGTGGGGCTACAACGGACAAAGCCCCGGCCCGACCATCGAGGTCGTCGAAGGCGACCGGGTGCGCATCTTCGTGACCAATCGGCTGCCGGAGCACACCACCATTCACTGGCACGGGCAGCGCCTGCCGAACGGTATGGATGGGGTGGGCGGCCTCAATCAGAAGCAAATTCCGGTCGGCAAGACCTTCGTCTATGAGTTCGTTGCACGACGCCCGGGTACCTTCATGTATCACCCGCATGCCGACGAGATGACCCAGATGGCCATGGGCATGATGGGTTTCTGGGTAACCCACCCGAAGAGCAAGCATCCGCTGATCGAGGAAGTCGACCGCGACTTCTGTTTCCTGCTCAACGCTTATGACATCGACCCGGGCAGCTATACACCGCAGGTCAATACGATGCTCGAGTTCAATCTGTGGACCTGGAACAGCCGGGCATTCCCAGGCATCGATTCGCTGAATGTCCGCAAGGGCGACAAAGTACGCATCCGCATGGGCAACCTGACGATGACCAATCACCCAATGCATTTGCACGGGCACGAGTTTGTCGTCAGTGGCACCGATGGCGGCCCGACGCCAATCGGTTCCCGCTGGCCGGAGGTGACGACCGATGTCGCGGTCGGCCAGATGCGACAGATCGAATTCCTGGCCGATGAGGAAGGCGATTGGGCTTTCCATTGCCACAAGAGCCATCACACGATGAATGCCATGGGACACGACGTGCCGACGATGATTGGCGTGGATCACCGGGGTGTCGTCAAGCAGATCACCGATTTGATTCCCGACTATATGGTGATGGGCGAACGCGGCATGGCGGACATGGGGGAGATGGAAATGCCGATTCCCGACAACACGCTCCCCATGATGACCGGCCAAGGACCCTATGGTGCGGTTGAAATGGGCGGCATGTTCTCGATGCTGAAAGTGCGTCGCGATCAGAAGCCGGGGAATTATCGCGACCCCGGCTGGTACAAGCAGCCCACCGGTACTCAGGCCCACGAATGGATGGGGCCGGTCGCCGAGGCCCCACGAGCGACCACTCACGGTGGAGTGTCGATGCCAGCGAACGGTAACCCGGTGAACCAGGAACTAACCGTTCGCAAACCCGGCAAACATGCCGGCCACTAAGCCGAATTTACTTGAAGAGGTGCTCATCATGCGCAATCGTTGTGATCTTGCCTTGCTCGTCATGCTGTCCATGCCCGGTTTTGCCGCCTACGGCGATGAAAACCACACCGCTCCGACCAAACAGCCGGCGGGCAAACCATCCGGTCAACATGCCGCCGACCTCGGCAGACCGGCGTCGATCAGCGCGGCCACCCGGACGGTCGAAGTGGCTATGGGCGACAGCATGCGTTTCAAACCCGAGCGCATCGAAACCAGACGAGGAGAAACGATTCGCTTTGTTGTGCGCAACCAGGGGCAAGTCAAACACGAATTTGTGCTGGGCACGCCGGCGGAATTGAAGAAACACGCCGCACTGATGGCGAAGTTCCCGCAGATGGAACACGACGACCCGAATGCGGTGTCGGTGGAACCCGGAAAGACCGCGGAATTCGCCTGGACGTTCGCGAAAAAAGGGAGTTTCGATTTCGCCTGCCTCGTTCCGGGACACTTCGAAGCGGGGATGAGAGGCAAGATCATTGTGCACCGCTAGGTCGCAAGATTACATAAATCGGATTCCATTCCGCTTTGGCTTCCCGGTCGGAAAGTCGCACGCCAAGTCGATATCGTCAGCCATGTTTGCCTCGATCATCCTGTGCCAGGATATGTTGATGCGTTCCCTGTACATGGCTTGCCGACTTTTCGCCGGGCATGATCGCTTGAGACAACCCGTCAAGAATGCCGCAGTGGGCAGCATCCCGCGCCTCACCGCAGCGCTCGCGTAGGTCTTTCAGTTGCCTTCCAGTTCCTGGAGTTCTTGCATCCGTTGGGTGACGTGCCCAATGTGTCGGTCAAGGAGGCGATTCACATCCGCGCAGTTCTCCTGGGGTGACTCCTTGAAGTGTAGCAAGACCCGGATCTCATCCAACGTCATGTCCAGACTGCGACAACGCCGAATAAAGGACAGTCGCTGGACATGGGTTTCCCGATAGATGCGGTAGTTGCCTTCGCTGCGTGCCGGTACGGGTAGCAGCCCATCACGCTCGTAATAGCGGATCGTTTCCACATTCGTCCCGGCAAGGCGGGCCAGTTCGCCGATTTTCATCTTCGCCTCCTGACGATCAAACGGACCGAGCCGGTTGGAGCATAATGATCGCCATACCGGCCAACGTGACCGCACTGCCGACAAGATCCCATCGGGTCGGCACAACGCCATCGATCCGCCATAGCCAGATCAGGGCAATCGCCACGTAGACACCGCCGTAGGCGGCGTAGATTCGTCCGGCGGCACCTGGATGCAGGGTCAGCAGCCAGGCAAACAGCCCCAAGGAAACGGCGGCGGGGATCAACAGCCAAACTGAACGCTGCTGGGTCAGCACCAGCCACGGCAGATAGCAGCCGAGAATCTCGGCCAGCGCGGTTATGGCGAACAATCCCAGAACTTTGACGAACTCAAGCATAGTTTCGGCTCCGACTATTTTCCATTATTGTAATCACTTGACTCTGTAGTCACTCAAGGGTTTCTAATGCGGGAAACAAGGAGAACGCCATGAGTCTTGATCCCAACCCGAAGCCCCTTCAGGAAACCGCTCATTGCGGATGTGCCGGTGGCTGTTCAGTAGCAGCGCCCGCAGTCGCTGAAACCCCGGCAGCCGCCGATCTCGCTCAAAGCGATGGCGTGCCCGTTTTCGTGATTCCAACCATGGACTGCCCGAACGAGGAGAATGACATCCGTCGGGCGGTGGCCGGTATCGACGGCATCCGTTCCCTGCGTTTCCAACTGTCGGCACGCACCGTTTCGATAGATGCGACGACGGATGCCCTCGATGCCGCCTTGGCCGCTATCCGCCAGGCGGGGTTCAGCCCCAAAGCGGTGTCGGCAGATCAAGCGGCAACGGAAAACGTCGGCATCAGTGAGTTATGGCGAAGTGTTCTGGCGCTGGGGCTGGCCGTCGGTGCGGAAGCGCTGGATTTCTTCGCGCCCGACACACTGCCTTTCAAGGGCTTCGGAATGACATTGGCCGTCGTCGCCATCTGGCTATCCGGCATTTCAACCTATAGCAAAGGCGTGGCGGCATTGCGGCGCGGGCAGCTAAACATGAACGCTCTGATGGGCGTGGCGGTGACCGGCGCCTTCCTCATTGGCCAGTGGCCCGAGGCGGCGATGGTCATGGCCTTGTATGCGATTGCCGAACTGATCGAAGCCCGCTCCGTGGATCGGGCGCGTAACGCCATCAAAGGCCTGCTCGACCTGACGCCGGAGACGGCGGAAGTTCGGCAGGCTGATGGCACGTGGCTGGAAGTACCAGCCGCAGAGGTAAAGCTGGAGGCCTGCGTTCGGGTCAAACCCGGCGCCAGGATACCGCTCGATGGTCAGGTGACGGCAGGAACCAGTGCAGTCAATCAGGCGCCGGTCACCGGCGAAAGCATCCCGATTGACAAGGTGGTGGGCGACCCGGTATTCGCCGGCACGATCAACGAAACCGGCATCCTGGAGTTCCGTGTCACGGCCGCTGCCGACAACACCACACTGGCCCGCATCATCCACGCGGTCGAACAGGCGCAGGGGACGCAAGCGCCAACCCAACGCTTCGTGGATCGGTTTGCCGCAATCTACACCCCGGCCGTGTTCGGTATCGCGGTTGCCGTGGCCATTTTAACCCCCTGGCTCCTCGGCTGGACCTGGACGCAGGCGCTCTACAAAGCCCTAGTGCTGTTGGTCATCGCTTGCCCCTGCGCGCTGGTGCTTGCCACGCCGGTAACGGTGGTTAGCGGCCTGGCGGCAGCAGCCCGACGAGGCATCCTGATCAAGGGCGGCGTTTATCTTGAAGAGGCCCGCAAACTGCGCGTCATTGCCCTCGACAAAACCGGCACCATCACTGAAGGCAAACCCCGTCTGGTCGCCACGGAACTGCTTCACTCGGCGGTCCCCGAATCCCAGGTGCTTTCCTGGGCGGCCAGCCTGGCAGGGCACTCGGACCATCCGGTCTCAAAAGCGATTGCGACCGGTCTAAAGCTTCCGGAAAATGGCTTGACCGATTTTGTCGCACTCGCCGGACGAGGTATTGAAGCGCGCACGGATGGCCAACTCCTCGTCCTCGGCAATCATCGCCTGATTGAGGAACGCGCTCTGTGTAGTGCCGAGATCGAGGCTCGCCTTCAGGTGCACGAGACGCAAGGCCGGACCGTCACCATGCTGGCATCGGTAAAGCAGGTGCTGGCAATTTTTGCAGTGGCGGACACCATCAAGGAAAGCTCACGGGAGGCGGTGGCCGATCTGCACCGTCTCGGTGTCGTCTCGGTCATGCTGACCGGCGACAATGTGGCGACGGCCGCGAGCATCGCCAAGGAAGCCGGCATCGACGACGCCCGGGGCAATCTTCTGCCAGAGGACAAACTGGCGGCCATCGAAGATTTGCAAAGTCGCTATGGCCCGACCGCGATGACCGGCGACGGCATCAACGACGCGCCAGCGCTGGCCCGGGCCGACATCGGCGTGGCCATGGGCGCGGCGGGCACGGACACGGCGATGGAAGCGGCCGACGTGGTAATCATGAACGACGACCTGCGGCGTATTCCAGAGACCATTCGCCTGTCCCGGCGCACCCATGCGGTCCTCTGGCAAAACATCGGGCTGGCCCTGGGGATCAAGGCGATCTTTCTCGGACTCGCCGTTTTCGGTAATGCGACCATGTGGATGGCGGTCTTCGCCGACATGGGCGCGAGTCTGCTGGTGGTGGGTAACGGCGTGCGACTACTGCGCAAATGATCCCGGATAAGCCCATGATGGACCGGTACCGCTGGCTGGGGTTGGCCATCGGTGTGGCCTTGGCGGACCAAGGGGCCAAGCATTGGATCGCGGGGACCTTCCCCTTGGGCGCAGGCGAAACGGTGTTACCGTTTTTCAATCTCGTCCACATCCTGAATAGCGGCGCAGCCTTCAGTTTTCTCGCGAATGCCGGCGGTTGGCAACGCTATGTCTTCATTGCCCTCGCCTTGGTCGTCTCGGTGGGGCTGACCGTCATGTTGCTCAAAGGCGTGGCGAACCGGTGGGAAGGGTGGGGGTATAGCCTGTTCCTCGGCGGTGCCGTCGGCAACCTGGTAGATCGCTTGGGCCGGGGAGCGGTCGTGGATTATCTGGACTTCCATGCCGGCGGCTGGCACTGGCCAGCCTTCAATCTCGCCGATACGGCGCTTTGTCTGAGCGCCTTTATTCTTCTTTTGGGAACCTTGCTGTCGTCAGCTCAAAGCAAGGCGCCCACTTAGCACGTGCACAGGAAATCTCGATGCAAATCCTGGCTATAAACCAAAACGAGGAACACAAATTGGCTCAACGATCCTTCTCCCTATTTGACCGTCGCACGTTGTCTGCCTTGATGCTCATGGGCCTGGTCCATTGCACTTCGGCAGCCGAGGAACCCTTGCCTCCTGATCAGGCGTTTCGGCTCAAGGCATCCCTGAAGGGTAGCGATACGGTGGTGGCTGAAATCATTCCTGCCAAGAAGCACTACCTCTACAAGAACAAGGTCCGCTTCGCCTTGAAGAACGCCAGCGGCGTCATGATTAAGGAGGTGAAGCTACCTTCCGGCGAGATGAAGAACGACCCCTATTTTGGGCTGATTGAAGTCTATAAATCGCCCGTCGTCGCGGAAATCGTTCTGGAACGCGCTCCCAAGTCTAAAGTCTTCACCCTTTATGCGTCTTATCAGGGGTGCAATGAGAAACTCGGCATCTGTTATCCGCCGATTGAGAAAACCGTTGACATGAAGTTCGATTGACGCCGGGTATCACATTTTTCCATTGCTAGCGTTTAGCCCATCTGCCATTTATTGAAAGGTTTTATTGTCATGTTGAAAAAGCTCATTGCCTGCCTGTTAGCGACCACCGCACTACAGGGTGCCCTTGCGGCACAACTGCCCGAAGTAACCGTCTATAAGGATCCTGATTGCGGCTGCTGCACCGAGTGGGTCAAGCACATGCAAGAGTCCGGTTTTCAGGTGAAGCAGGTCAATACCCGAGCCATGGACGTGGAACGGCAACGGTTTGGGGTACCCCCACATTTGGCTAGTTGCCATACCGCGAAAGTTGGCGGCTACACCGTGGAAGGTCATGTGCCCGCCTCCGCCGTCAAGAAAATGCTGGCCGAAAAGCCGTCGGTAGGAGGCCTGACCATTCCGGGCATGCCGGCCAATGCCCCAGGCATGGGGCCGCACATCGTGGGAACGCTCAAGGTATATACCTTGCCCAAAGCGGGTGAGTCGTCGCGCCTCTACTCGGTCGAATAGCGCCGATTCCCGAAAGTGCGGATGGGGGAATTTTGGCAATGCACCCATGTGAATGGCCGTATTCGCCGACATGGGTGCCAGTCTGCTGGTGGTGGGTAACGGCGTGCGCATCCTGCGGTGGACTTCCGGTAAAGACTTTCGCTGATACAATCCCGCCCATGCGCCGCTGGCTCTCTATCCTTCTTCTCGTATTTCTGCCGTTCCAGTTCTCCTGGGCGGCGGTGGCCGGCTATTGCCAGCACGAGACCGGAGCGGCAGCACAGCACTTCGGTCATCATGACCACCAGCATCAGGCCGCTGCCGATCAGGATGGCACGCCGGATGCCAAAACCTTGGGTGGCGGCATCGACGGCGATTGCGTCGCCTGTCATGCGAGTTGTGCCGCGGCGATTTTCAGCACGGCCTCCTTGCCGGCTTCAAGCAGCGCGTCCTTTGCGATTCCCTGGCTACCGGGAAATCTGACCGCGCCGCCTCTCGCTCACCCCGAACGCCCCAACTGGTCCGTCCTCGCCTAATCGGCGGGGTGGATAGCACTTTTCTGCGCTTCTCCCTTGCGGCTGTGGTGGACTGATCCGCCCTGACGCATTGCGACGCTTCCCGGTCGCACCTCGCCGATTCCCCGTGTGTCTTTTTATCACTGGAGAATTGGATGTCTCGAAGCAAATCGGTTTCACGAACTACCTTTTTACCGGCCCGCCTACTCGTGGCCGGGCTGTGCTCGCTCGCTGCGCTAGCGACCGGCGACTTATGGGCGCAATCGACGCCAGCCCCCGCTGGTGCCTTGATTACCCTGTCGCAAGCCTTTGAGGCTGCTTGGGCACGGCAACCCGAAGCGCAATCCCTCGATCTGCGGCGCGATGCTGCCGAAGCGCATCGGCAGGTTGCCGGCAGTTGGACGGCCCAACCACCTTCGCTGGATTTGTCTGGCAAGACCGACCAACTGAGCAAGAATCAAGGCAGCCGCGAATACGCGGTGGGCGTCGCCTTGCCGCTGTGGCTACCCGGCGAACGCTCTCGTCAGGGCGCCTTGGCCGACGCCGAATCCAAAGCCGTGGATAGCCGGGTGACGGCCGCGCAACTGCGCACTGCCGCCGCCGTGCGTGATGCCTGGTGGAACTGGCAGCGGGCACGTGGCGAACAGTCGCTGGCCCGCGAACGCATGGTCAGCGCGCAAAAACTGGCAGAAGATGTCCGTCGCCGAACCAAGGCCGGCGACCTGGCCCGCTCGGACCAGCATCAGGCCGATGGCGCGGCGGCAAGCGCCGAGGTTGCGCTGGCGGAAAGTGGCAGCCTGCTGGCTGCCAGCATTCAACATCTGCGCGCCTTGATCGGCAAGCTGCCGGATGAGACAGCAGCCGACGGACCGGAAACCCCGCCGGCGGTGCCTGCCGACTTCACCGCCCTGGATGCGACCCACCCGGCGGTCGTCGAACTGTTCGACCGGGCCGAAGTCGCTCGCCGCAGTGCCGATCTGGCCAGCGTGCAGACCAGGAACAATCCCGAACTGTTGTTGGCCACTACCCGCGAGCGGGGCGCTTTCGGCGACGACTATCAGCAGACCGTCACGCTCGGCGTACGCATCCCGTTTGGTTCGGATAGCCGCAATCGCGCCAAGCTCGGGCTGGCCCGTGCCGAAGCCCTCGAAACCGAGGGGCTGCTTCGCCTCGAACGCGAGCGCCTGGCAGCCGACCTGGAAGCGGCGCGGGTGCGCGTCGAATCGGGTCGCACGCAACTGGCGGCCGCCGAGAAACGCGCCCAACTGGCGCGCGAGTCGCGGGGCTTTTTCGACAAGTCCTTCCGCCTGGGCGAAAGCGATCTGCCGACCCGCTTGCGTATCGAACTCGAAGCCGTCGAAGCCGAACGGCAAAACGCCCGCGCCCGGATTGAGCTGGCCGCTGCGATCTCCGCCCTGCGCCAGGCGCTGGGCCTGCTCCCCGAACAAAAATGAGGAACCCGAACATGAGAACAACAAACACGCTGGCCGCTGTGGGATGGGCCGCCTGGATCGCCCTGGCGGCCCCACTGGCCTGGGCCGGTGACGGGCACGACCATGGCGAGGCGCCAGCATCATCGGCCGGTCCCGCCTCGCCGCGTTTTGCGGCAACGTCCGAAACCTTTGAACTGGTCGGCGTCGTCAATGGCAAGCAACTGACGCTCTATCTCGACCGCTATGCCGACGGCAGCCCGGTCAAGGATGCCCAGCTCGAACTGGAACTGGGTGGCGTCAAAGTCCCCGTCGAACCGCATGCCGAGGGGGAGTTCGAGGCGACGCTGGCGCAGGAACTCAAACCGGGGGTCGTGTCGGTCGCGGCGACCGTCATCGCCGGCGAGGAAACCGACTTGCTGGCTGGCGAACTCGACGTCCACGAAGAGGCACATGACGAAACGACCGCCCACACCCATGGCTGGAAAGAATATGCCCTGTGGGCCGGTGCCGCCGGCGGGGCGCTGCTGCTCCTTGCCGCTCTATTGCGCCGCCTGCGCGCTTCCCGCAACCCGCGTTTCGGAGGTGCCGCATGAAGCCCCGTCTGTTATTTAGCGCCCTATGTCTTTCCTTCTTGTTTTCCTCAACCTTGGTGCTGGCCGGTGATGGCCATGACCACGGCGACGCCTCGCCCGCTGCCAGCGGCAATGGCCCCAAGCGCCAGCCGGACGGCAGCGTCTTCCTGCCCAAACCGGCGCAACGCCAGATCGGTGTTCGCACCCTGCTGGTTGAGCTAGGTGAACTGCCCCGCACCCATGAGCTGGCCGGCAAGGTGGTCATGGACCCGAATGCCGGCGGCAAAGTGCAGGCCATCGTCGCCGGCCGTGTCACGCCGGGGCCACGCGGTCTGCCATTGCCCGGTCAGCCGGTCAAGAAAGGCGAGGTGCTGGCTTACGTCACGCCGGAAGTCGGCGGCAACAGCCGCTCCCTGGCGGAAAGTCGCCTGCGCCGCCTGCGCGAACTGGCCGACACCGTGCCGCGCAAGGTCATCGAGGAAGCGGAAGCCGCCGTCGCCAACGAACAACTGGTGGCGCCGGTCAGCGGCGTTATCGCGTCGGCCAACGTCGTCTCCGGTCAGGTGCTCGAAGCCCGCGAAACCCTGTTCGAGATCGTCAATCCGGAACGCATGCTGATCGAGGCGCTGGCTTTCGATATGGCCATCGCCAGCGATGTCGCCGGGGCCTTTGTCGCCGTTGGTGAGCAGAAGCTGCCGCTGCGCCTGGTCGGCGTCGCCCGCAGCCTGCGTGAGCAAGCACTGCCGCTGACCTTCCGGGGTGAAGGCGGCGCTTTGGCGGCGTTGGCCGTCGGCCAGCCGGTTCGGGTCTTCGTGCAGACGCGCAGCACGGTGCCGGGCATCCGGGTGCCGGCAGCGGCGCTGATGAAGAACCCGGCTAACCAGAGCATCGTCTGGGTCAAGACGGCACCGGAACGCTTTGAGCCGCGCACGGTAAGCGTCGAGCCGCTGGACGGCACCCACGTGGCGGTGACCAGCGGTCTGAAAGCCGGGGATCGGGTTGCCGTCCGCGCTGCGACCCTGATCAACCAGGTCCGGTAAAGGGATGACGATGGAACCTATTCTCGACTCCACCCTGACCTGCCCGATTTGCGGACTATCAGAAAAACTGCACATGCCGACCGATGCCTGCTTGTTCTTCCATGAATGCTCAGGTTGCAAATCATTACTCCGACCCAAACCGGGTGACTGTTGCGTCTTTTGCAGTTATGGCAACGTGCCATGTCCGCCGATTCAGCAGCAATCGGATTGCTGCACACGACGGGAGCGCTAAATCATGTTCAAGTGGCTTCTCGATAACAGCCTTGCCAACCGTCTGCTGGTCATCATCGCCAGCCTGGTGCTGATGGCCTATGGGGCATTCACCCTCTCCCGCACGCCGGTGGACGTGTTTCCTGACCTCAACAAACCAACGGTCACCATCATGACCGAATCCGGTGGCATGGCCGCCGAGGAAGTGGAGCAACTGATCACCTTCCCGCTGGAAACGACCATGAACGGTCTGCCCGGTGTGGAAAGCGTGCGGTCGGTGTCCAGTGCCGGCCTCTCTTTCATTTATGTGACCTTCAACTGGAAAACAGAGATTTTCCGGGCCAGGCAGATGGTGTCTGAACGTCTGTCCTCAATGGAGGAAGGGCTGCCAGCGGGCGTCACGCCGCGCATGGGGCCAATCAGTTCGATCATGGGCGAAATCATGCAGATCGCCATTCCCATCGACACGGCGAAGATTTCGCCGATGCAGGTGCGCGAATACGCCGACTGGGTGCTGCGTCCGCGTCTGATGGCAATCGCCGGCGTGGCGCAGGTCATTCCCATCGGCGGCGAGGTGCGGCAGTTCCAGGTGCAGCCGAACACGACCCGCATGGCGGAACTGGGCATCTCGCACGAGCAGTTGACCGGGGCGCTCAAGGGCTACTCGGCCAACACCTCCGGCGGCTTCCTTGAACTCAACGGGCGCGAATACCTGATTCGCCATCTCGGCCGCACGTCGCGTCTGGACGACCTGAAGAACCTGGCGCTGACGGCCCGCCACGGTCAACCCGTTTTATTGCGGCAAATCGCCGACGTGACCTTCGCACCGGCCATCAAGCGGGGCGATGCCGGTTTCGAGGGCAAACCGGCGGTGATTCTGGGCATCCAGAAGCAGCCGACGGCGGACACCATCCATCTGACCCGGAGCATCGAGGCCGCAGTGGAGGATCTGAAGAAATCGCTGCCGGCCGGCATGGAGGCGCCCAAGGTAACTTTCCGTCAGGCGAGTTTCATCGAGTCGTCGATCAGCACGCTGCAAGGCAAGCTGATCGGGGCATCGGTCTTCGTCGCAGTCATCCTGTTCTTCTTTCTGGGCACCTTGCGCCCGACGGTGATCGCCCTAACCGCTATCCCGGTGTCGATTTTCATGACGGCGCTGGTCTTCGACTATTTCGGTCTGTCGATCAACACCATGACGCTGGGTGGTCTGGCCATCGCCATTGGCGGGCTGGTCGATGACGCCGTGGTCGGCGTCGAGAACGTGCTGCGACGGCTGAAGGAAGACCGGGCCAAGCACCACGATCACCGGATGCATCCGATCGAGCTGGTGGCCCATGCGACGATGGAAGTGCGTTCGGCCATCCTCTACGCAACGATCATCATCGTGCTGGTTTTCCTGCCGCTCTTCGCGCTGCCCGGTATGGAAGGGCGCTTGTTCGTGCCGCTCGGTATCGCTTTCATCGTTTCGACGCTGGCCTCGCTGGTGGTGTCGGTGACGGTGGCGCCGGTCCTGTCCTTCTACCTGCTGCCACGCATGAAGTCGCTCGATCATGGCGACACGAAACTGCTGGCCTGGCTGAAAGCCAGCTATGGCCGCAGTTTGCAGACGGTGCTCAACCACCCCAAAGCGGCGTTGGCGGCCGGTGCCGTCGCCATTTTGGTGGCAGCGGCAGCCGTGCCCTTTTTTCCCAAGACTTTCCTGCCACCCTTCAACGAGGGAACGTTGCTGATCGGCATGCGCCTCAACCCCGGCGTCACGCTGGCCGAGTCGTCGGCTCTGGCACAACAGGCCGAGGTACTGGTCAAGGCGGTGCCGGAAGTCGTGCACGTCGGGCGACGCAGCGGCCGGGCGGAACTGGATGAGCATGCGGAAGGCGTCCATGTCAGCGAACTGGATGTCGGCCTGAAGCCAGCATCCGAAATGACGCGCTCAATGGGCGAAATCTCGGCCGATATTCGCGCCCGCCTGATCAACCTGCCCGCGGCGATTGCCATCGGCCAGCCCATCTCGCACCGGATCGACCACATGCTGTCCGGCGTGCGTTCGCAGATCGCCATCAAGATTTTTGGCGATGACCTCGACACGCTGCGCGGTCAGGCCGATGCGCTGCGCGGCAGGCTGGCCGGTATTCCCGGCATCGCCGATCTGGAAATCGAGAAGCAGGTGCTGGCGCCGCAGATCAAGGTCAGCGTCAACTATGCGACGGCCGCGCAATACGGCGTGCCGACGCCACAGATTCTGGCGACCCTGCAAAGCCTGGTCGAAGGCGAAAAAGTAACGCAGGTGGTCGAGGGCGGCCGGCGCTTTGCGCTGGTCGTGCGCCTGCCCGAGTCGTCCCGCTCGTTGCAAGGGCTGGGGCAGATATTGCTGGAAACACCTGGCGGGCCGATTCCCTTGTCAAAAATCGCCACCATCGAGGATGGCGACGGGCCGAATCAGGTCAGCCGCGATGACGGCAAGCGGCGTATCGTGCTTTCAGCCAACGCGCAAGGTAGGGCGCTGTCCGAGATCGTCGAGGACATCCGCAAGGTGGTCGGCGACAGCAAACTGCCTGAAGGATACTTCATCACCCTGGGCGGACAGTTCCAGGCGCAGGAAGAGGCTTCGCGGCTGGTTGGCCTGCTCTCCATCGTCTCGCTGGTGCTGATGTTTGTGGTGCTGTTCAGTCGCTACAAGTCAGTTGTGTTATCGGCGATGATCATGGCCAACATTCCGCTGGCGCTGGTTGGCGCAGTGTTCGGCTTGTGGATTTCCGGGCAGCCGCTGTCGGTCGCCGCGCTGGTCGGTTTCATCACGCTGGCCGGCATCTCGGTGCGTAACGGCATCCTCAAAGTCAGCCACTACATCAACCTGATGCGCATGGAAGGCGAGAATTTCGACCACAAGATGGTCCTGCGCGGCTCGCTGGAACGTCTCGCGCCGGTCTTGATGACGGCGCTGGTCACCGCCTTTGCGCTGGCGCCATTGTTGTTCGAGGCCGAGCGACCGGGCACGGAAATCCTGCATCCGGTAGCGGTGGTCATTTTCTCGGGCCTGATCAGTTCAACCCTGCTCGATACCTTCCTAACGCCTGTCATGTTCTGGCTGTTTGGCCGCAATGATGTGGAACGTCTGATGGCCGACCGCGATGCCGGTGCGCTTTAATTATTTCTCAACGAAAGGAAAAACCATGAAACCGATTCATCTTTTCGCCGCTGTTACCCTCTCCATATCCGGCCTTGCCTTCGCCGCCGGTGGCCACGAGCATGGGCACGAACACAAACCGCTCCACGGTGGCGTCGTCAGCGAGGTCAAGGATATGGATTACGAACTGGTTGCCAAGCCGGATTTGATCCAGTTGCATTTGCGCGATCATGGCAAGCCGGTGGATGTCTCAAAATCCAACGCCAAACTGACCATCCTCGTCGGCACCGACAAACAGGAAGTGGAGTTGAAACCGGCGGGCCAGCAACTGGAGGCCGCAGGCAGTTTCAAATTTGCCAACAGCAAGATTGTGGCCTTGGTATCCGTCCCCGGCAAAGCCCCGGCAACCGTTCGCTTCGTGTTGAAGTAGAAGGGAGGTCGCATGTCTGCGATCACAAAAATTCTCGCCACATGTTTTCTGGGCGTGACGCTTTCCGGTTGTGCTGGGCATACTCATCGACTGGTATCGGAGAACGACTCGCTATCCGTCACTGGCTCCTTTAGCCACGAAGGCACACAAGCGCCGGTCATGGTTTTGGAACTCGAAGGAGCGCGATATGAGGGGCGGGGATTTGTGATTCAGCATTCTCAAGACCTCACAAAATTACGTAAATTGTTTGGCCCAGGCAAACATTACGACCGAATTACCAGCGGCATGGACAGCGATCACATAAAGAATTCGGCTTCGCCGATACTACGTTCCCAAAGTGGGGAAACAATTCTATGCCTGCTGGCTTGGAGTTCAGGCCAAAGTCCAGCCGGGGTTTGCACGAAGTCTGATGGAAAGCAGATTGATGTTCGTTTCGACTGATTCTGGGTAAGCATGCTTCGGGAAGCATAAAAAACCAAAAAGGCGACAAGCCTATGGCTTTTCTTGCTTCCCAAATAGCGAATGTTCGTTGTGTGCCGTCTTGGTGTCATTTTGAGCTATACCCCAAACGGATGTCAGGGTAGGCCGCTCAAAGAAGTCCAGATAGAGTCAAATATTCAATTTATTGGCACCTGCCACGACAGGGCATAGATTTTTAGCTGACCGAATTCGCTCGGGAAAGGAGTTTAACGGGTCAAAGTGTCGGCTATGTCCGGTTCGGGATATTTCGAAGCGAGGATGAAAGGCAAGATCACTGTGCACCGGTAGGGGTCGCAAGATTACACAAATGTAATTTATAGGTCAGCATCCCGTTGGGCAACGCTCCGTACCATCAGTGTCTATTGATCTGAACTCGGTGAACTTGCCCCAATGAATTGCTCTCCGCCAACGCCAAAATTGCGCGCCGGGACCGGCTTCCTGCTGGTGGCCTTGCTGGCCGCCCCATTTGGTTTCGCTCAGGCGGAAACCCTGCGCGATGTGTTTGAAAAAACATGGGCCAATTCCCCGCAGGGAAAAACGGTCGTGGCGAAACGCGAAGAAGCGAACGCCAGCCGAACCGTTGCTGAATCCTTGTTTCCCGGCACCCCTAGGATAGGCCTAGCACAGCGCACGGACCGCTGGAACGACAATCTCGGCAAAGAAGAAAGCGAAATCGGAATTTCCGTTCCGCTCTGGCTACCCGGTCAAAAATCAGCCCGGATAGCCGTTGCCGAGGCCGATAGCGACGAGAGTCAGCGTAGCATTTCCGCCACCCGGTTGGCCGTCGCTGGTGAATTGCGGACGGCCCTATGGACGCTCTATCTGGCGCAAAGCGAAGCGGCGGTTGCCGGTGAACGTCTGGATGCGGCGGCCAAACTGGAAGCTGATGTGGCCAGGCGGGTCAAGGTCGGTGAAATGGCCCGCTCCGATCTGCTTCTCGTCAAACAGGAAACGAGCAGCGCCCGGGCCGCCGCGGCCGAAGCGAACGCACGTGTGGTACGCAGCACGCAGCGCTACCGGGTCCTGACCGGCAGCGACCGCTTGCCGGACAATCCGCAAGAGTCGGTCATGGCGGCAGCCGCTGACGATATTCATCCCCGCCTGGCGGCCGGGCAGGCCATTGCCGAGCGTGCCCGTGCCGGCATGAAACTGGCCCAAGAGTCGCGCCGCGATTCGCCCAGCATCGGCGTGCAATATCGCCGGGAGCGCGATGCCTCCGGCGCCACTCCACGCGACAGTGTCGGCTTCGCCATCACCATTCCCTTCGCTGGCGAGGTGCGTAATGCGCCCTTGGTTGCCAGCGCCAACACGGCGCTGATCCAGGCCGATGCCCAGTATCAGCGGTTACTGGCCGACGTCGAAGCCGAAGTGAGGGAGGCTGAGGCGCAACTCGATTCGGCCCGTATCGGTGCCGAACTGGCGGTCGAACGCGAGCAAGCCGCCGCCGAGCGGCTGACCCTGATGCGCCGTTCTTTCGAACTGGGTGAAACCGCGCTCGTCGAGTTGCTGCGCGCCCAGACCCAGGCGACCGAAGCCCGCATTGAATTGGGCCGCAGCCGCGCCCGCCTGTCGGCCGCTCAGGCCAATCTGAATCAAGCCCGAGGAATTACACCGTGATCGACAAGCCATTCATCCTGAGTTGGGCAGCCCTAAAAGCCTTTATTGCAGCCATCCTGCTGGCGCTGTCCATGCCGCTCCTCGCCCATGAAGGCCATGACCACGGAGCCCCCGCCAAGCCGGCCGATGTCAACTTGGCACCACGTTTCGAACTGCGCAGCGAAGACCTTGAACTGGTCGGTGTGCTCGCTGGCAAGGACCTGATCATCTATCTCGACCGCGCCGCCGACAACGCACCCATTCCCGGGGCACAAATCGAAATCGAGGGACAGGGGATCAAAGGGATCGCCACCGAGATGGCGGGTGGGGTCTACCAATTATCGGCCTCCTCCCTGACGCAAGCTGGCAAATACCCGCTGACCATCACCGTCCAGGCGGGCGAAATTGTCGATCTGCTTTCCGCCAGCCTGGAAGTTGGCGAAGTAGCAGCCGCCTTGACTGAAGCCGGACACCCTGATCGCAACTGGTGGCTCTACGCCGGAACTCCGCTGTTGCTGCTGGCCGGGGGCCTGATCGTGCGTCGCCTGCGTCGCCAACCGCAACATGGAATTCACTCAGCATGACCGATATCAAGAATCTTACCCGCTACGCCCTGGCTCTGCTCGTGGGCAGCACCCTGGCTGTTCAGGTCTCCGCCCATGGCGGCGAGGACCATGGCGATGAGCAAAAAGCTCCAGTTGCACCGGCACCGGTCGCTGCAGTCGACGCCCAAGGCCAGGTGACGTTCAACGAGCCGGCCTTGCGCTTGCCGGACGGCAGCGTCTTTGTCCCGAAATCGGCCCAACGGCAGTTGAGCCTCCGCACACGGACCGCACTCAAGGGAGAATTCCCGCGCACGGTCGAACTCAATGGCCGCATCGTCGCCGATCCCAATGCCGGCGGCCGGGTGCAGACTTTCCAGAGCGGGCGGATCGAGGCCGGCCCGAACGGGCTGGCCGTGCTTGGTCAACAGGTCAGCAAAGGGCAAATTCTGGCCTGGCTGCAACCGGCTGCAACAGCCCTCGAACGCGGTACTCAGCAGTCGGCCCTGGCCGAATTGGCTGCGCAGGAAAGCGTTCTCGAACGCCGGCTGGCGCGGCTCCAGCAACTGGAAGGCAGCGTCCCGCAGAAAGACATCGAGCAGGCGGAGATCGAACTCGCCGCGTTCAAGAAACGTAAAAATGCGGTGGGTGGCAGCCTCGGCCGCGAAGCCCTGGTCGCACCGGTGAGCGGCGTGGTCAGTGCGGCCAACGTCGCGGTCGGCCAAGTGGTCGATGCGCAGGCGGTGGTCTTCGAGGTCATCGATCCGAAGCGGCTGGCGGTCGAGGCCATGGCCTACGACCCGCTGTTGCTCGACGGACTGACCAAGGCCAGCGCCCCGATTGCCGGCGGCGTCCTCGACCTCGCCTTCGTCGGCTTGGGACGCACCTTGAAGGAACAGGCCATGCCGGTGCTGTTCCGGGTCGAAACGCCGAAAAATGGCGCCCTGCCCGCCGTCGCGGTCGGCCAAACCCTGAAGGTTCTGGCGCAAACCAAGGCCCGCCAAGCTGGTGTGGCGATTCCCGCCGCCGCCGTGGTGCGCAATGCGGCCAATGAATCGGTGGTCTGGGTGCATGAAAGCGCCGAGCGCTTTGTCTCGCGCAAAGTCAAGGCAGCGGCGCTGGACGGTCATTCGGTGGCCGTGACCGATGGCCTGACAGGCGGTGAACGCGTCGTCGTTCAGGGCGCTGCTTCCCTGGCGCAGATTCGCTAAGGGGACGCCGTGTTCGACTTCATAATCAATGCGAGTCTCAAGCAGCGCCTGATCGTACTGGGCGTTTCGCTCCTGCTGATCATCTACGGGGCGCTGACCGTGCGCCAGATGCCGGTGGACGTGTTCCCCGACCTCAACAAACCCATGGTCACGCTGATGACCGAAGCCGGCGGCATGGCCCCGGAAGAGGTCGAGCAACTGATCACCTTCCCGGTCGAATCGGCGATGAATGGCATGCCGGGCGTGACGCGGGTGCGCTCGGTGTCGGGCATCGGCCTGTCGGTGGTCTATGTCGAGTTCGAGTGGGGCAGCGAGATTTACCGCAACCGCCAGCAGATCGCTGAGCGACTCAACCTAGTGCGGGAGCAGTTGCCGCAGGGGATCGTGCCGCAGATGGGACCGATCTCTTCAATCATGGGCGAAATCCTGCTCATCGCCTTGCCGGCCGATCCGGACAAAGCCAGCCCGATGCAGGTGCGCGAATACGCCGACTGGGTTATGCGGCCGCGGCTATTGACCATCCCGGGCGTCGCCCAGGTCATCCCGATCGGCGGCCAGGTCAAGCAGTACCGCGTCGAACCCGATCTGGCCCGCTTGCAGGCGGTCGGCGTCACGCTCGCCGAACTCGAAGCGGCACTGAAGAACTTCGGCGGCAACACGGCCGGCGGCTTCGTCGATGCCGGCGGTCGTGAGTACCTGATCCGCAACATCGGCCGGACGACCCGGCTGGTCGATCTGCAGAACCAGCCGGTGGCGACGCGCAACGGCCAACCCATCCTGCTGCGCCAGGTGGCTGCCGTCACCTTTGCCGCCGGTGTCAAACGCGGCGACGCCAGCTTCAAGGGCAAGCCGGCCGTCATCCTTTCGGTGCAGAAGCAGCCGACGGCCGATTCGGTCGAATTGACCCGTGCCGTCGAACAGGCCATGGCCGAAATGGGCAAGAGCCTGCCGCAGGGAGTCGACACGCCGCAGTTCCTGTTCAAGCAGGCCAACTTCATCGAAGCCTCAGTGCGTAACGTCGAGGAAGCGCTGCGCGACGGGGCGATCATGGTCGCCGTCATCCTCTTCCTGTTCCTGGCCAATTTCCGCACCACCTTCATTTCGCTGACCGCCATCCCGGTCTCGCTGCTGGTCACGGCCCTGGTCTTCAGCTACTTCGGCCTGTCGATCAACACCATGACCCTGGGCGGCCTGGCCATCGCCATCGGCGAACTGGTCGACGATGCCGTGGTCGATGTCGAAAACGTCTTGCGCCGCCTGCGCGAAAACCGAACCTTACCCAATCCCCGGTCGGCGCTGGAAGTGATTGCCGCCGCCTCGAAGGAAGTCCGCTCCGGGGTCGTCTATGCGACCTTGATCGTCGTCCTGGTCTTCATCCCGCTGTTCGCTCTGCCGGGGATCGAGGGCCGGCTGTTCACGCCGCTCGGTGTCGCCTATATCGTGTCCATCCTGGCCAGTATGGCGGTGGCGATGACTATCACGCCGGTGCTCTGCTACTACCTGTTGCCGAAAATGAAGCATATCGACCACGGCGACAGCGCCCTGGTCAAGAAACTCAAGGCCTGGGACGAACGCCTGCTCAACTGGTCATTCGATCGCGCCCGTGCCTTGCTGATCGGCGCTGTCGCCGTCGTCGTCGTCGCGCTGGCCTCCATTCCCTTCTTCGCGAAATCCTTCCTGCCGCCATTCAATGAAGGCACGCTGACCGTCAATGTCGTGCTCAATCCCGGTTCCTCGCTGGCCGAATCGAACCAGATCGGCGCGCAGGCGGAAAACATCCTGCTCGCCGTGCCCGAAGTGACCGAAGTCGGCCGCCGCACCGGCCGCGCCGAACTGGACGAGCACGCCGAAGGCGTCCATTACTCTGAGATCGAGGTCGATCTGAAGGCCTCCGAGCGGGATCGGGAGGCGATCATCGCCGACATCCGCCAGCGTCTGGCCATCCTGCCTGCCGTGGTCAATGTCGGCCAGCCGATTTCCCACCGCCTCGACCATTTGCTGTCCGGCGTCCGAGCCCAGATCGCGCTAAAGATTTTTGGCGACGATCTGGATACCCTGCGCGGCCTGGCCGGCGACCTCAAGGAACGCCTGGCCAAAATTCCGGGCATCACCGACCTGCAGATCGAAAAGCAGGTGCTGATTCCGCAATACAAGATCCATCTCGATTACGATGCCGCCGCCCGCTACGGCGTGGCTTCCGGCGAATTGCTGCAACGCCTGGAACAACTGCTGGCCGGCGAGCGGGTCGGTCAGGTCATCGAAGGCAATCGTCGTTTCGACCTGACCCTGCGCCTGCCGGAAGAAGCGCGCGGCGAACGCGGCCTGGAAAACCTGCTGATCGAGACGCCGACCGGCCGCGTGCCGCTGTCGCTGCTCGCCCGCATCGAGGATGGCGAGGGTCCGAACCAGATCGGCCGGGAGAACACCCGGCGCCGCATTGTCATCTCGGCCAATACCGATGGTTCCGACATGAGCCGGATCATCGCCGACATCCGTGGCGAAATCGACAAAAAGCCCGTGCCGGAAGGCTATTTCACGCTGCTCGAAGGGCAGTTCCAGGCGCAGGAACAGGCGGCCAAGCTGATTGCGCTGCTCGCCGTCGTCTCGCTGACCATGATCTACCTGGTGCTCTACAGCCGCTACCGGTCGGCGGTGCTGACCGCCATCATCATGGGCAACGTGCCGCTCGCCCTGGTCGGCTCGGTCGTCGCGCTGTGGATTTCCGGCCAGCCGCTGTCGGTCGCCGCCCTGGTCGGCTTCATCACGCTGACCGGCATCGCCACCCGCAACGGCATCCTGAAGATCAGCCACTACATCAACCTGTGCGCATTCGAAGGCGAAGTGTTCGGGCGCAAGATGATCGTCCGCGGCTCGCTGGAGCGCCTGACCCCGGTGCTGATGACGGCGCTGGTCGCCGCCTTCGCGCTGACCCCGCTCATGCTTTCCGCCGACGCACCGGGCAAGGAAATCCTGCATCCGGTCGCCGTCGTGATTTTTGGCGGCCTGATCAGTTCGACCCTGCTCGATACCCTGCTGACCCCGGTCATGTTCTGGCTGTACGGCGAGAAGCCGCTGCAACGCCTGCTCGCCGAAAAGGCGCAAGAGTCTTTCTAACCCCCACCTGATGAGGAAAAACCCGTGAAACTCCCCCTGATTCCCAACCTGTTTTTATCTGCTGCCTTGATGTTCGCCGGCAACGCCGCTTTCGCCCACGACGATGCCACCCTCGACAAAATGAAAGCCCCGAATGGCGGCCAACTGCGTATGGCCGGGCCGTATCACTTCGAACTGCTGGTCGACAAAAACAACAAGGAGGCCAAGGACAGTCCGATTACGGTCTATCTCACCGACCATGGTGAGAAAAAGATCCCGGCGGCCGGCGTCAGCGGTACGGCAACGATTCTGGCCGGCAAGTCGAAAGTGACGGTGCCGCTGTCCCCGGCTGGCGACAACAAGCTGAGCGGGGTCGGCAAGTATGTCTCCGATGGCCATATGAAGGTGGTTGTCTCCATCGTCTTCCCGGATAAAAAGACTGAGCAGGCCCGGTTTTCCCCGCTGGCAGCGGAGCATGCTGAAGAGCATAAGCATTGACCGGCAAAAGCCACGGCAAGTACCGTCTGTGCAAATTACAAAAATGTAATCAAGGAGTCAGTCTTTTGTTGGTATTGCTTGGCCATACTGCCCTCAGTCAATCGAACGAGGAGTGATTTCCATGGCAAAGCCGATAACTATTCTGCTGACGCTGTTTGCCCTTGGCGCAGCGGTAAACCTGCCGGCCAGCGCGGCAGATGCGGTCGACGTCTATAAAAGTCCCTATTGTGGATGCTGCGAAAAATGGGTCGAGCATCTGCAGCAGGCGGGATTCGCTGTGCGAACCCACGACGTCAATGACGTGCCGGCTGCTCGCCAGCGGCTGGGCATGCCCGAGCGCCTCGGTTCATGTCACACAGCCAAGGTCGCCGGCTATGTTGTCGAAGGACACGTCCCCGCCGCCGACATCCAGCGCCTGCTCAAGGAAAAACCGAAGGCCATCGGCTTGGCCGTGCCTTCGATGCCGCCCGGATCTCCCGGCATGGAGAGCCCCAAGCCGGTTCCCTACAACACGCTGCTGGTCCAGGCCGGTGGTGCAACCACCGTATTTGCCAAACACTGACCCCTATTCCTCAACAGGAGAAAACCATGAAAGCACTCTTCACCTCAACCCTGATCGCCCTCGTCACCTTGGGTGCTGCGCCGGTTCAAGCGGCTGGCGATCATGCCGGCCACGGCATGGCGATGCAGGCAACTGCTTCCACAGAAATGCAGATGGTTGATGGCGTAGTCAAGAAAGTCGACAAATCGGCCGGCAAGGTGACGCTCTCCCATGGGCCGTTGACCAATCTGAGTATGCCGGCGATGACCATGGTTTTCCGGGTCAAGGATGCGAACTGGCTTGATCAGATGAAGGCGGGCGACAAGATTCGCTTCATGGCTGACAATGTCAATGGCGCGGTAACCATTGTGCATTTCGAACCGGCCAAATAACAACGAGGGCGATGGCATTCCGGGTAAGCCACCCGGAGTGCCCATCGCTTTGTGAAGTCGCGTTTCACAGGGAGGTCGTATGCGACGATTCAGGCTTGCCCCCATTTTCGCCTTGCTAATGGCCATCGGCTTGGGCATGCCCGCACTGGCTCAGGAACCGGCTATCGGCGCTTCGGTCGACAGCCTGCTCGATTTCGCCAAGACGCGGAACCCCGAGTACGCGGCAATGCAGGCTGAAGCGGAGGCCTCCGGCCAACGCATTACATCGGCCGGGGCGCTGCCCGACCCCAAGTTCCGGGCCGAGTTGCGGGACATTACCCGCATGGGCGAGCAGAACGCCACGCTTTCCCCAAGTCGCGTCGGCAGTACCAAATATCTGTTGATGCAGGATATTCCCTGGTTCGGCAAGCGCGACCTGAAGCGGGAAATTGCCGAGTTCGAGGCCGAAGGTGCCAAGGGGCGGGTTATGGGGACATGGGCCGACATCGCCGGCCGGATCAAGGTCAATCATGCCCAGTTGTACTACCTCCACGGCAGTGAACGACTGACCCGCGAAATTCTCGACCTGATGATCCGTCTGGAAAAGATCGCCCAGGTCCGCTACGCCGGCGGCCTGGCCGCCCAGCAGGATGTCATTCGCGCCCAGGTTGAACAGACCACAATGCGCAATGAACTGATCGCGCTGGAAACCGAGCGCCATCATCTGCATGCCCGCCTGAACGCCTTGCTGGCCCGGCCGAGTCGGGCTCCTCTGGCTGAGCCGAGCCAACTGCGGACACTGCCGCCACCGGCCAGACTCGACTATGTCGCCCTCGAAGAGCGCGTCCGCGCCAGGAATCCCCAGTTGTTCGCCGACGAGTCGCGGATCAGAGCTGCCGAAAAATCCCGCGATCTGACCTATAAGAATCGCTATCCCGATATAACGCTCGGCGTCTCGCCCATCCAGTACCAGAACGAGGTCAAGGAGTGGGAGTTGATGCTCGAAATGAATATCCCGCTGCAGCAGTCCTCGCGCCGGGCTCAGGAACGAGAATCCGAATCCATGCTGAATGCGGCCCGGGCGCGCAAGGAAGCGACCGCGAACCAGGTGGTCAGTGACCTCGCGGAAGGTCTGGCCGGTATCGAGGCCGCCCGGCAGACCGAAAATCTGCTAACCAATAGCCTGCTGCCGCAGGCTGAACTGACCTTTCAGGCCGCCTTGGCCGGCTATGAAACCGGCAAGGTCGATTTCGCCACGCTGCTCGATGCCCAGCGGCAAATCCGCCAGGCCAGACAAAATCAGATCAAGGTACAGGCCGAGGCGCAAATGCGCCTGGCGGAAATCGAACGGCTATTAGGGGAAGATCTATGAACAAGGGTGCAGGACTGACCATCGGCGCCATCGCGGTCGCTATAGCGGCCGGCGGCGGCTATTGGCTGGGCGGGAAAGGCGGCACCTCACACGGTGAATCGGCAACACCGGCGACAGCCGCTTCCCCGGAGCCAGCCAAAAAAGAAAAGAAACTGCTCTTCTACCGCAATCCGATGGGGTTGCCCGACACCTCGCCGACGCCCAAGAAAGATCCGATGGGGATGGACTACATCGCCGTCTATGAAGGTGAGGCGGACGACGAGCCGGCGGCCGCCAATCAGATCAAAATCAGTACCGAGAAGGTACAAAAATTGGGCGTGAGGACCGAAGACGCGCAACTGCGCGCCCTCGACAAAGTGGTCCGCGCATCCGGTCGGATCGAGCCGGATGAACGCCGCATGTATGCGATTTCGCCCAAGTTCGAGGGCTACGTCGAGCGCCTGCACGTCAATGTCACCGGCCAGCCCGTTGGCAAGGGGCAGCCGCTTTTCGAGGTGTACAGCCCGGAACTGGTTTCCGCCCAGCGCGAATACGCGATTGCCGCCCAGGGCGTCGAATCGCTGAAGGAAGCCGGCGGACCAGCGCGGGACGGCATGAAGCAACTGGCCGATTCCAGCCTGCTGCGGCTCAAAAACTGGGACATCTCGGAAGAACAAGTCAAGGCCTTGGCCAAATCCGGCGAGGCGAAGCGGACGATGACTTTCCGCTCGCCGGTGGCCGGCATCGTCACCGAGAAAAAAGCCGTCCAAGGCATGCGCTTCATGCCCGGCGAGGCACTCTACCAAGTGGCGGACCTCTCCTCAGTGTGGGTCGTCGCCGATGTTTTCGAACAGGATATCGGCCTCATCAAGACCGGAGCCAAGGCCAAGGTCATGATCAATGCCTATCCGGGCAAGACTTTCGAAGGCACGATCAGCTATGTCTATCCGACACTGAATGCGCAGACCCGTACCGTGCCGGTTCGCGTCGAACTGGCCAATCCGGGGCTGCTGCTCAAGCCGGCCATGTTCGCCCAGGTCGAACTGCCGGTGGGCGCCAAAGGCCAGGTCGTCACCGTGCCGACCTCCGCCGTCATCGACAGCGGTGCCCGCCAGATCGTGCTGGTCCAGCAAGGCGAAGGCCGCTTCGAGCCGCGCGAAGTCAAACTCGGCGCCCGCAGCGACAACCATGTCGAAGTGCTGGAGGGTGTCAAGGATGGCGAGCAGGTGGTGGTCGCCGCCAACTTCCTGATTGATGCCGAGAGCAACCTCAAGGCAGCGGTCGGCGGTTTCGGCCACGCCGCCCACGGCGCCGCCCCAAAAGACGGGCAAGCGGCAGCCTCCGGACAGCCAGCCGCCAAAGGAACTAGCCACCAGGCCGAAGGCACGGTGGATGGCATCGACGCAGCGGCCGGCACGATTAGTCTCAATCACGGCCCGGTCGCCAGCCTCAAATGGCCGGCAATGACGATGGAGTTCACGGTCGCCAACCAATCGCTGCTGCAAGGGCTGAAACCGGGAGCCAGGGTCGCCGTCGAGTTCGTCGAACGGCAGCCCGGCGAATGGGTTATCACGGCGCTCAAGCCGCTGAGCGGCACGCCGGCCGCCGGTGCCAACCCGCACGCCGGTCACTGACCGGTAGCCACGGAGAGTCGCCCCATGTTGGCCAACATTATCGAATGGTCGGGCCGGAACCGCTTCCTGGTCCTGCTCGCCACCTTGTTCATCACCATCGGCGGCATTTATGCCGTGTTGCGCACCCCGATCGATGCCTTGCCCGACCTCTCGGACGTCCAGGTCATCGTCTATACCGAGTATCCCGGCCAGGCGCCGCAGGTCGTCGAAGACCAGGTCACCTACCCGCTGACCACGGCCATGCTGTCGGTACCGAAATCGAAGGTGGTGCGCGGCTTTTCCTTCTTCGGCGCGTCCTTCGTGTACATCATCTTCGAGGATGGCACCGATATCTACTGGGCCCGCTCGCGTGTGCTGGAATACCTGAATTTCGCCTCCAGTCGCATGCCCAAGGGCGTCACCCCCTCGCTCGGACCGGACGCCACCGGCGTCGGCTGGGTCTACCAGTACGCGCTGCTGGCCAAGGACAAGACGCTGGCCGAACTGCGCACCATCCAGGACTGGTACGTCCGCTATCAGTTGACCAAGGCGCACGGCGTCGCCGAAGTCGCATCGATCGGCGGCTTCGTTCAGACCTACCAGGTCACCGTCGACCCGGTGAAACTGCGTTCCTACGGCATTCCGCTGATGAAGGTAGCGCAGGTGATCCGCGACTCGAACCGCGATGTCGGTGGCCGTGTCGTCGAGATGGCCGAAACCGAGTACATGGTGCGCGGCAAGGGCTACCTGCGCGGCAAGAGCGACCTCGAAACGCTGGTCGTCAAAAGCGACAAGGGCACGCCAGTGCTGATCCGCGACATCGCGCGCGTCGAACTGACGCCGGACGAGCGGCGCGGCCTGACCGAACTCAACGGTGAAGGCGAAGTCGTGTCGGGCATTGCCATGGCGCGCTACGGTGCGAACGCGCTGGAAGTCATCCACAACCTGAAAGCCAAGATCGACGAAATCGGCGGCGGCTTGCCCGAGGGCGTCACGGTGCAGACGGTGTACGACCGTTCCGAACTGATCCACCGCGCCATCGACACGCTGAAGCGGACGCTGCTTGAGGAGGCACTGATCGTCGCGCTGGTCTGCATCGTGTTCCTGATGCACGTGCGCAGCGCCCTGGTCGCCATCCTGATGCTGCCGGTCGGCGTGCTGATCGCTTTCATCGCCATGCGCTCGCTGGGCATGAATTCCAATCTGATGAGCCTGGGCGGTATCGCCATCGCCATCGGCGCCATGATCGACGCCGCCATCGTGATGATCGAGAACGCCCACAAGCACCTGGAACGCCTGCCCGAGGAGCACACCAAGGCCGAGCGTGCCGACGCCATGCTCGCCGCCTGCAAGGAAGTCGGCCCGGCGCTGTTCTTCTCGCTGCTCATCATCACGGTTTCCTTCCTCCCGGTGTTCGCGCTGGAAGGCCAGGAGGGGCGGCTGTTCTCGCCGCTGGCCTTCACCAAGACGTTCTCGATGGCCGGTGCGGCGCTACTTTCGGTGACGCTGGTGCCGGTCCTGATGATGCTGTTCATCCGCGGCAAGGTCATGCCGGAAGCAAAGAATCCGGTGAATCGTTTTCTGATCTGGGTCTATCGGCCGATCATCGCCGGCGTCATGCGCTGGAAGAAAATGACCATCGTTGCTGCCGTCGTCGCCTTGGTGGCCTCGATCTACCCGGCCTCTCAACTCGGCTCGGAGTTCATGCCGACGCTCAACGAGGGTACGCTGCTCTACATGCCGGCGTCGCTGCCCGGCATGTCGATCACCAAAGCCGCCGAGTTGATGCAGACGCAGAACAAGATCATCAAGAGTTTCCCCGAGGTCGCTTCGGTCTATGGCAAGGCCGGGCGCGCCAATACGGCGACCGATCCGGCGCCGACCGAGATGTTCGAGACGGTGATCAACCTGAAGCCGGAGTCCGAATGGCGCCCGGGCCTGACCACCGACAAGTTGATTGCCGAACTCGACAAGGCCCTGCAATTCCCCGGCGTCGCCAACGCCTGGACGATGCCGATCAAGGCCCGCATCGACATGCTGTCCACCGGCATTCGCACGCCGATCGGCATCAAGGTCTTCGGCAAGGATCTCGGTGAGATGGAAAAAGTGGCCAAGGAAATCGAGGCCGTGGTCAAAGCCGTGCCCGGCACGACCAGTGCCTTCGCCGAGCGCATCACGGGCGGCTTCTATCTCAATATCGAACCGGACCGCGAGCAACTGGCGCGCTACGGCCTGGCCATCGGCGACCTGCAGGATGTGATCGGCACGGCGCTGGGCGGTGAGATGGTGACGACCACGGTCGAGGGGCGGGAACGTTTCGGTGTCACCGTGCGCTACCCGCGCGAATTGCGCTCCGATCCGCAGCAGATCGCCCGCGAAGTGCTGATCCCGACCATGGACGGGGCGATGATTCCGCTCGGGCAACTGGCCAAGGTCGTTGTCGCCAAGGGCGCACCCAGCATCCGTACCGAAAACGCCCTGCTCTCCGCCTATATTTATGTCGACATCCGCGACCGTGACATTGGCAGCTACGTGGCCGATGCCAAGAAGGCGGTCGCCGAACAGGTCAAGTTCCCGGCCGGCTACTACGTGACCTGGAGCGGCCAGTTCGAATACATGGAACGGGCCATCGAGAAAATGAAGATCGTCATCCCGGTGACACTGCTTTCGATCTTCCTGCTGCTCTACCTCAATTTCAAGCGCATTACCGAAACGCTGATCGTCATGCTCTCGGTGCCCTTCGCGCTGGTCGGCGGCATTTGGCTGATGTGGTGGCTCGGCTACAACCTGTCGGTCGCCGTTGCCGTCGGTTTCATCGCGCTGGCCGGCGTTGCGGCCGAGACCGGCGTCATCATGCTGATCTATCTCGATCATGCCTGGGAGGAACTCAAGGCCAAGCGGCGCGCCGAGGGCCAGGTACCCGGCCTGGCCGATCTTTACGAGGCGATCATGGAAGGCGCAGTCGAACGGGTGCGACCGAAGATGATGACGGTCGTGGCAATCATGGCCGGCCTGCTGCCCATCATGTGGGGTACCGGCACCGGCTCGGAAGTGATGAGCCGCATCGCGGCGCCGATGGTCGGCGGCATGATTTCTTCGACGGTCCTGACCCTCGCGGTGATTCCGGCAATCTACGCGCTGGTTAAACAGTGGCGCCTGAATCGGGGTGTCGAGTAATGAATCTTATCAACGCAAGGAGAACGTGATGTCGAAGAAGCTCTTGGTGGTTGCTGTGACGGTAGTCGGACTGTTGCTGGGCGGGTGTGCCAGTAGTGAATATGCGGGCGGCTCCGGAAACGACTCGCACGCCGGTCATTCCCACTAATCGGTTCCCATGCTTGGCACCAGAGCCGCCAAGCAAGGCACCACCAGCCAGCCGCTCATTTTCTGTTCTACCGCTCCACCCGGTGTCAATCAAGAACAAGGAGTCAGCTCATGAAAGCAGAATCTGAACATCATCACCCCGAGCCGTGGTATCGATCTCGTGGCGCGGTCGTCGCTGCCATGATCGCGGTCATCCTGGGGTTCTTCATCGTTCGCGAGCATTGGGAACATCTAGCCGGACGGTGGATTTATTTGCTCCTTCTGCTCTGTCCGTTGATGCACTTCTTTGGTCACGGCGGACATGGCGGTCACGGCAAGGAAAAAGGCAGCGATGAACAAAATTCGTAGACGACAGTTCGCCGTGGGGTTGATCGCGTTGTTCAGTCTGTCGGTGCAAGCCCAAAGCTGGCAGGTGCCCAAACCCAGTCCAGGCCTGATGCCCAATCCGGCAGCCGGCAAGACACTATTCGCGAAACATTGCGCGGCCTGTCACGGTACGGAATTGAAAGGTTCGGACAAGGGACCGCCTCTCCTGCACCGCATCTACGAGCCCTCGCACCATGCCGATGCCGCTTTCCAACTCGCCGCCAAGAACGGCGTGCGCGCCCATCACTGGAAATTCGGCGATATGGCGCCGGTGCCGCAGGTAACACCCGACGACGTGGCACACATCACGGCCTATGTGCGCAGCGAGCAGCGCAAGGTTGGTATCGACTAAATAGAAAGTAGTCATGAGGCAAAATCTGGCTGGAGCCTGTGCAACTTTAGCAAGATCCCTTTTGCGGTCGGCTTTCTCTCCTGCGCGACTGTTGCTGATGGCCTTGCTGCAGAGCAAGGCCAATTTTTTCTAAATTGGCCCACGGGGCATGCTGGATCAACTTTGAGCAAATTGCATAGTTGTGATTTTTTGATTAAAGGGAAGTAGCCATGACCAGCGAACACTCAGGGCAACATCACGACCATGCTCATCATCACAACCATTCGTCGTCGGTTTTGAAATCCATGTCGAGCAACGTTATCGATCCCGTCTGCGGCATGACCGTCAAGCCGGACTCGGCCCATGCGACGGATCTGGATGGCATCCATTACCGATTCTGCAGTGCCAAATGCAAGTCAAAATTCGATGCCGAACCGGCGCGCTACCTGGCGCCCGAGCCTGAAGAGGCCGCCGTTCCGGGCGCCGAGTACACCTGCCCGATGCATCCGGAAATCCGGCAGATCGGCCCCGGCACCTGCCCCAAGTGCGGCATGGCGCTCGAACCGCTGCTACCCGATTTAGACAAGGACGAGGACAACACCGAGTACCTGGACTTCCGCCGCCGCTTCTGGGGCAGCCTGCCGCTGACCGTGGTCGTGGTCGTCCTGGCGATGGTCGGGCACCGGCTGGAAGGTCTATCGCCAGCGGCCCGCACTTGGGGCGAACTGCTGTTCAGCCTGCCCATCGTGCTCTGGGCCGGCGCGCCGTTCTTCGTGCGGGGCTGGCAGTCGCTTGTCCAGCGCAGTCCTAACATGTGGACGCTGATCAGCCTCGGCACCGGTGCGGCATTCGCTTACAGCGTCGTGGCGGCGCTAGCGCCTGGCCTGTTTCCACCTTCCTTCATTGCCCACGGCCGGATCGGCGTTTATTTTGAGGCGGCAGCGGTCATCATCTCGCTGACCCTGCTCGGCCAAATGCTTGAACTGCGCGCCCGTTCGCAAACCACGGCCGCCATCAAGTCGCTGCTCGGTCTTTCCCCGAAGACGGCCCGCCGCATCAACCCGGACGGCATAGAGGAGGATGTGCCGCTGACTCATGTCCATGTCGGCGACATGTTGCGCGTACGTCCTGGCGAGAAGGTGCCGGTAGACGGCGCAGTGATCGAAGGTTCGAGCGCCATCGATGAGGCGATGCTCACCGGCGAGCCGCTGCCGGTAACGAAACGCCCCGGCGACCAGGTGATCGGTGCCACCATGAACACCGCCGGCAGCCTGGTCATCCGTGCCGAGAAGGTCGGCGCCCAGACCATGCTCGCCCAGATCGTCCAGATGGTCGCCCAGGCCCAGCGCTCGAAGGCGCCGTTGCAGCGGCTGGCCGACGTCGTCGCCGGCTATTTCGTCGTCGTCGTGGTCGCCATCGCCCTAATCAGTTTCTTCGCCTGGGGCTTTTTCGGCGGCGAGCAGGGCTGGGTCTTCGGCCTGATCAACGGCGTCTCGGTGCTGATCATCGCCTGCCCCTGCGCCCTCGGGCTGGCGACGCCGATGTCGATCATGGTCGCCACCGGCAAGGCGGCGACCCAGGGCATCCTGTTCCGCGACGCGGCGGCCATCGAGCGGCTGCGCGAGGTGGACACGCTGATCGTCGACAAGACCGGCACCCTGACCGAAGGGCGGCCGGCCTTCGAACGCGTGCTAGCTGCACCCGGCATCGCCGAGGACGAAGTGTTGCGCCTGGCGGCCAGCCTTGACCAGGGCAGCGAGCATCCGCTGGCCGACGCCATCGTCCGCGCCGCCCGGGAACGCGGGCTGGCCCTCGACAAGGCCGAGCAGTTCGAATCGGCCAGCGGCATCGGCGTACGCGGAACGGTCGGCGGCCAGCGCCTGGCCCTCGGCAATGGGGCGCTGATGGCCGAGGACGGCATCGATATCGACGCCCTTGGCAAGGAAGCGGAAACCCTGCGCCAAAGCGGGGCCAGCGTCATGCATCTGGCGGCCGACGGCCGCCTGCTCGGTTTGCTGGCGGTCGCTGACCCAATCAAGGCGAGCACCCAGGAAGCCCTGACCATCCTGCGCCAGGCCGGGCTGCGCATCGTGATGGCCACCGGCGACGGCCTGACCACCGCCCGGGCGGTCGGCGCCAGCCTGGGCATCGACGAAGTGCACGGCGAGGTCAAGCCGGCCGACAAACTGGCGCTGGTCGAACGCCTGCAACGTGAGGGACGCATCGTGGCGATGGCCGGCGACGGCATCAACGACGCCCCGGCGCTGGCCAAAGCGGATGTCGGCATCGCCATGGGTACCGGCACCGACGTCGCGATGAACAGCGCCCAGTTGACGCTGGTCAAGGGCGACCTGCGCGGCATCGCCCGCGCCCGTCTGCTCTCCGTCGCAACGGTCGGCAACATGCGCCAGAACCTGGCCTTCGCTTTCCTCTACAATGCCCTCGGGGTACCGGTCGCGGCCGGTATCCTCTACCCCTTCTTCGGGCTGGTGCTGTCGCCGGTGATTGCGGCCGCGGCGATGAGTCTGTCGTCGGTCAGCGTGGTCGGCAATGCGCTGCGTCTGCGCGGGCAACAATAAAACAGAGATCTGCTGATGTCCTCACGATTGCCTGGCATAACTACCCAATACGAATGGCGCGACTGCTACAGCGTCGGGAACGCCATCATCGACCAGCAGCATAAAAAGATGTTGCTACTGTGTGCTGAGTCGGAGAAATGCTTGGAGAGCGCCGGTCCCGAAAGTTGTGAAAAATTTCATGATCTCCTCAACGAAATGGCTGTCTGTGCCAGAGAGCATTTTGCGAAGGAAGAAGAATTGCTGCTTGCGCGACATTACCCGATGCTGGCCGAGCACGCAGAAGAGCATGAACGATTCCAAACCGCGCTAGTCGATTTTTTAGTCTCCGCAGTGCAAGGCGAACAAGACAAGACCGGGGTGTTCCGTTTCCTGTCCGAATGGTGGATTCACCATATCCTCGTATCAGATTTGGACTGTAAGCCGTATTTCGAAGAAAGCTGAGCCCTTACGGAATACTCCTCAACATCAGATTGCACCGCAGTTTCCTGACATAAATGTAATCAATAAGTCATCCCGGTGACAGTTGCGAAAGCGCAGACTTCAAAGTGTCAGGTATTTATCAGCGATCCGACATTTCTCACCACTCTTCTGGAGATCCATCATGAAATTGCAATCCACGCTTTCAGCAATCCTGTTGGCCACCGCCGCGCTGTCCTTGGGAGTCCAAGCCGCCGACGCCGACAAAGCAGCGCCTGCCGCAGAAATGAAGATGGAGCAAGGCGCCAAGCCCGCCAAGGCAGTCAAGCCGCACTCGCACGTTGAAGAAAAAACCGGCGTTCCGCAAAAGGCGCCGGCCGCCGTTGATCCCGACAAGAAGAATGCTGCGCAGGACAAGGACAAGCACTACCACCCCCGGGATATGAAATAACGGGTTTCCGTTACCAGGCTGTTCGCAGAAGCCTGCACAGTTCGGCTGACTTGGTATACGGCTTGGCACTGATTGAGATGGCGCCAAGCCGGGAGGGAGAGCGACCGTGACAAAAGCCGTGACCACAAGCCGCGATCCGGTGTGCGGCATGGCTATCGAGGTCGCTCGCTCCTCACGCTTCATCACCTATCGCGGCATGCTCTACCACTTCTGCTCGGCCCACTGCCTCGAACGCTTCAATGATATCCCGGCCCTCTACACCGGCTCACAGCGGATTGCCGATATCCGCCCCATCCCGAAACGACGCAAACTGCGACTGGCGAACGGCAACGAATCGGACATCCAACGCGCCGGCCGACGTGTCGGCGAAATGATTGGGGTAATCTCCGTCATCACGGGGAAAAACCAGCTGCTGGTCGAATACGATTTGAGGAAAACCATCCTCTCCCAAATCGAAGCGGTGGCCACCGCCGAGAGCTTGCGGTTTAAAGATGGGTTCCATGGCTTCAGACGACGCCTTTGGAAACTGGCGGAAGCCAACGAGTTGGAAAATGCCGCCCACCCCGGACCCGGAGCCTGCTGTAACCGGCCTCCCGTCAGGTTGCGCTGACCGAACCCGCGAAACGACGGCATCTACCTTTTCCGGACATCTGTCGAATTCCATGCACCGAGTGCTGCGGGCCAATGCCTGCGATGCGACTACCGGCTGCATTGACGCGTCGCGAAAGCCCAGATTTATCATTACATTTCGCCAGCTGTTTTGTAATTCGATGGTTATGTTGTCGACAGTCGCCGGGTCGCACACTGGATACATCATTACAAGCAGAGGAGAAGATCATGCGTATCGCACTCGCTCCAATTCTTGCCGGGATTGCCTTTCTGACCCTAACGGCATGCACCTCGGTGCCGTCGGTCGGTGAAATTCCGGCGAGCATTGCCAATGCCACCACAGCCGCCGAGCACCAGCGAATAGCTGCCTATTTCGCGGAGAAGGCGGCCAGCTACGATGCCGAAGCGGCTTGGCACGAAAAAATGGCGCTCTCCTACGCGAGCCGCCCGAAAGGCGATCTGGCGGCGATGCAATCTCACTGCCGCTCGCTGCAGGCGCAGTTCACCAATGCCGCCAAGGATGCGCGCACCCTGGAACAGGCACACCGCCAATTGGCCGGCAACTCCGGCAAATAGATGCGGTCACGGCAGGCAAGCCGTTGCCCTAAACGTTCGCGTCGCGTAATCCGAAATAAATAGCGCGCCGCCACTCTCGACAGCCACAAGGTATCGCCCACAAATTGCCAAAGGAATACAAGGAAAAAGGCGAGGACTGACAAGTAATCGCCCTTTTGATTGAGTCAAACCAAAGTTCAAGGAGATTTTCATGGCTATCGATTCCATTAGCCGCAATACCATCACCAGCGCTACGCGCCAGCCCGTCGAGAGTCCACTAACCCAAGAGCTAAAACAAGCCGAACGCCAGGAAGTCAGGGCGCAAGAAGTCTCACAGCGCCAAGCAGAGGAAACGTTACCGCCGGTTGTGAATATTCAGGGCCAAACCACCGGGACGCTAATCAACATCGTCGCCTGAGTTGGGGAACGTGTTTGGGTGAAAAGCACTTGGGCCGACAGTTTGGCCAAAAACGGTTCCCGCCCGCTATGTTGTTGCACCTGACATTTGAATGACAAACTTGTAACCGCGGGGTTATGTATGCGTCAGTCTCACCGCCGCATACTGCAATTATTCAATATCCTGGATAAAGGAAGAAAAAATGCTGGAAGTTGCTGATCGATTGAAAAGCCAGTGTCAGTCACAACTTGAACTGACCTTGAATCTTTGCAATTTAGGGCTGGGATGCTGCGAGCGCCTAACGGAAATCAATGGACAGTTTGCCCGAGCACTCCTGACTCAGGCCGGAACGGATAGCCAGTCGTGGCTGCGGGGTGATGCGAGCGGTTTCATGGTGGGAACGGGGCGGACCGTCCTGGATCATTGGGCTTCGATGCTCGCCTGTTGCACTGATTTTCAGCGGCAGGTATTGACCGGTTTGGCAAAGAAATGACCTCTTGTTCGGTGGTGGGGCGTAACTCCGGCACCCAACGGTCAGGCAAGCACTAGCCGGCCCGCAGTCGAGTTCGCGCGCATCAGCAAGTAAAGCCCCAATGCCGCGGATCGACGCCATCGCCAATTCTCCACCCCTTCAGCCGCCGGTCGATGGCGGTCATGCCAATCACGGCGCCACGGCGGGAGCCTCTTTTGCCGATGCGCTTTCGCAAGCCATCGGCCAAACTGGCGCGGCAGCACCGCATGGCAAGCATGGTGGTGGCACTACCGGCAATAGCCAGCATGGCGGGCATGGTGGCGGCTTGACTTCGTCCAGCAGCGAGCCGCACCCGCAGCATGTTCCCTTGTCCAGCCAGGCACAGGGCGGAAAAGAACATAGCGTTCAGGAAATGGCCCTTGGAGTGCGCGCCTACCGCCAGCAGGTGATTGCCTCCAATATCGCCAACGCCGATACGCCCGGCTACAAGGCGGTGGACATCGATGTCGAGGAAGCCATGCGCATCGCCCGATTGGCCTCCCAGGTGCTACCAACAACGCTGGCGACGACCGGCAGCGGCCACATTTCCGGGATGGCTGTTTCCGCCCAGCCACCCTATCCACTCAAGTACCAGGTGCCGAGCCAGGATAGCGCGGACGGCAACACGGTTGATATGGATGTCGAGCGCACCAAGTTTTCCGATAACTCGATCATGTACCAGTTTTCAGTTGATCGGGTTAGCGGCCACTTCAAGATGCTGATGGAGTTGTATCAGTCCTTGAAATAAATGACATCGCCTTTCCATGGAACTTCACAAACCTCCTGAACATGGTGATCGCTGCACCTGTCGTATGCTCGCCGCGGCCGTCGGTTGTAATCCCAAGACTTTGACTTATAACTATTGCCGAACGGTGCTGCAAAAACGTTGGTTTGTGGAGTGCAATCACGGTTGCTGCAATGAGCAAAAAACCGTCGCGCCCCGTGATGCATGGCACGATCTTGGGCCCATCGACCCGATCAAGGCTATCCTGATCATCAACGAGTGATCGATCAACTCATGCCCATCATGAATGCCCAAACCGGCTTTTACACCGCCAACCCGGAAGGCGCCCCGCCCAAATGAAAAACGCCACCCTACCGCAAACTCCCCGGCAACTGCGTTGGATGCTGGCTAGCAAGTTGGGAGCCACCTCGATCTTGATCGGACTGGCAGCAGGAGGGGGCTCGTACCTGCTCGAAACGTCGAGGACCGAGCAAGCGGCACTGGATCGCGCGACGACCAGCGCCCGCCACTTCGAGTCGCCGGCCATGCAAATGGCCTTTGATGGAAAAGCACAGGAGGAGCACGGTACACTCAACCGCCTGCTGGATCGAACCCGGTTTGTCGGCATTCGCGTATTCAGCCCGAGCCGAGCGCTGATCTACGAAACTTGGGAAGATATTCCGGCAACCCTCGTCGCTGCCGCCAAGTCCCGGCAGCATGACTGGCCGGAACGCGGTCAAAGTCACCGAAACTGGATCGAAGTGTCAGGCGAACGGCTGATCCAAGTCGTCTTGCCATTGTTCGGGAGCGATGATTCGCTGGCCGGCTATGTGGAAGGCGTCAGCCGTCTCGATGAGGAAAGCTTGCTAGCTCAGCGAGAACAAGTCCGCGCCGCAGCCCTGACCGCCACCTTGTCTGTCCTGCTCACGGCACTGCTACTCTATCCCTTGCTGTTGGCCATGCTGAAGCAATCGACCGGGCTGTCCCGACGCCTGCTGGACTCCAATCTCTCCCTGATGCACTCCCTCGGCAACGCCGTTGCCAAGCGGGATTCGGATACCGACGCCCACAACTACCGGGTCACTTACTATGCAGTCGCTTTGGCCGAGGCGATGGGCCTGCCGGAAAAGGAGATTGCCGATTTGGTGGTCGGCGCTTTTCTGCACGATGTCGGCAAGATCGGCATTCCCGACCGCATTCTGCTCAAACCCGGCAAACTGACCGCCGAGGAATTCGAAATCATGAAAAGCCATTCCCTGCTCGGCACCGAGATCGTCGCCGGGAACCGTTGGCTGGCGGGCGCGGCGCAGACCATTCGCCATCACCATGAGCGGTTTGACGGTGCTGGCTACCCAGACGGCCTGCGCGGCGAGGCGATTCCCCGTATTGCCCGCGTTTTTGCAGTGGTTGATGTCTTCGACGCACTAACCTCGAAACGCCCCTACAAGGAGCCGATGACGCTCGCTGAAGCGCTGAGCATTATCGAGAGAGATGCCGGTCAACATTTCGACCCGTTGGTCGTTGCCGTATACATCAAGATTGCGCCTGGCTTGTACACCAAGGCGGTGCAGGTTGACGATGCCGAATTGCGGCAGGGAATGCGCATGTTGCTTTCCCGCTATTTCAAAACAGAAACGGCCCCCGAAGAAGGAGCCGCTTTCGTAACGACACAGTCGGTGATTTAGCCGCGATGATCCTTATGGAGCAGACTGTCGAGACGCATGACTTCGTCACCATGCATAATGATCTTCTGGCCATCCTTGGCTTCCATCACGGTGTCTTTCTTCATGCGCACCGCGCGGCCAAGTTTGTCTTCCATGCCCATTTTTCCGTCCTTGAAAATGTAGACCGTGGAGCCATCTTTCAACTCGATCGATTTTTCAACCTGTGCCGCATCCACGGCAAATGCGGTCGCCGTAACGGCACTCATCGCAACAACCATCAACAATTTTTTCAGCATTTTGTTTCTCCACTAATTTAACGCACTGGTAATACCTCTGTTTGCAACGCTTACAAGCGTTCAACTTGCTTGATAGCCGCTTCACGCTCCGTGAGAGTCGATCGATTAGCCGCCCTCATGCCCTTTCTTGAGCAGAGAATCGAGACGCATGACTTCGTCGCCGTGCATGATGATCTTCTGACCATCCTTGGCTTCCATCACGGTGTCTTTCTTCATACGCATGGCGCGACCATATTTATCCTCCATGCCCATTTTGCCGTCCTTGAAGATGTAGACCGTCGATCCGTCTTTCAATTCGATCACCTGCTTGGCAGCAGCACGGGCTTCATCAGAAGCAAACGCAGTAGCGGTCACCGCGCTCATCGCGACAACCATCAACAGTTTTTTCAGCATTTCTTTCTCCTTGAGAGTAATGGACTTGCATTTCAATGCTACCTACGAGAACCTGTCAGCTCCCCGACGAGGCAATGACATTTGTGTCATCGCCTCGTAATCTTTCACTCAGCCGCCGGTGTAGGCCGGGTTCTCCGTGACATACACCGTCACGCCCTCAGCCCCCGGAATAACCTTGGCAAGCGGAAACGACGCAGTGCCCAGGGTATCGAACGTCCAGGTGACGCTCTTGCTGCCAACATTGATCCGGATGGTTTCGAGGCGTGTGACATTCAGGTACTTGGTGCCGCTGTCGATATTCACCTCCCGAACAGCTGCGCTGGACGCTGCGTAGCCGTAGGGCGCGAGTTGGTTGGTGGTCGGCTGACTCTTGGATTCCGAGACATGTGAAAGCCAGTGCAAACTCTGCCCTTCTGAGTAGTCCTCGTGGGCATAGCTGGTTCCGGCAACAGAAAAACCGAGAGCAGCGATCAGGGTTAGTTTGGCAATGTTCGTTTTCATGATTCTCTCCTTGTGAGATCGGGTTAATCGTGTCGGACCTCTTTCGTCCAACCGTGATGTCATCTTAGGAGTGCGCTACCAACAGGACGCTGACCTGGAGATTACGTTTCTGATAGCCAATTTGTAATTTCCTGACAGGTTTCCAGATGCCGCCAAGCCAATTACCCAGATTGGGCCATCACGAAAATTAACCATGAAATGCGCCTGAAAAAAATTACGTGGTCAGCACATTTGTTGGAGAGGCCCTCATGAAACTTACCGCAGATAATCTTGCAACCTTTCATACACATGTACTGATAACGTAAGTCCCCCTTTCCCGACCTCGATGGCGAAATCCCCCTCATAAGCTTCCCATTCCCGGGAGACGCCCCAGGTGGCACCGCCTACTCTTCGACCATGCGCTCGCAAGCGCAATACGTCACCGAATCGAGGTCAGGCCCATGTTCACTGCTGCATCGACGACGCACCGGCACAACACAATTCCCCGTCCGCATCAGAGCGGGCAGCAGGAGATCATCGAAACCCGTCTGTGGCTCGAAGAGCACGATTGGCTGTACCGGTTGCTACGCAGCGAGACCAATGTATCGCCGACCTTTCGTTTCCCCGACCTCATCAGCGCCTGCGTTTCGCAGGTCTTCGCCCTGCCGGATGCGCCCACACGCATCTTCCGCTTCCTCGGTACCGAGTTGGTGCTGCGCTCGCCGCAAACGCCGCGCCGCCGCGAATCGATGTGGCGGAACCAATATCAGCTACTGCAGGAATTGCAACGCTCCCCCGCCAACCGGCACCCCAACCCCAAGTTCCAACTCGACCAACTGACAACGGCCTGCGTAGCACTGTGCCGGATGCCGGATCCGTTAGGCACGAGCGTCTTGCAGCAGGCCCGCCTGAATATGGTGGAGCGTTCCCAACTCGAGCGTCTAACCGCATCTGGTTAAGGGCCACTTGACCTCAAATCCGCCCCCAGGCGTACCCCACCCACGCTGATCCGTTCGCTCATCGTCACCTTGCCCGGTTAGACCCGGACCGACCCGAATCCCACCCAGGCAGTCCGCTCACCGCTGACTACCCAGACTTGGCTGCCCGCTTGGCGGTCTGTCCCGATTCCGTTCGAGAGGTGATCAATGCGTTCGTCGTCCTTTGTCTCCCTGGCTACCCTGGCTGTCATGGCAACGCTTTCTCCCCACGCTTTGGCCTGCTGGGGAGAGGCAGGACAGCGCTATGGCGTGTCAGCCGACCTGCTCTATGCGATCGCCCGAGTCGAATCGAACCTGAACCCGAAAGCCGTCAACAGCTCGCACTTTCAACGCACCAAGTCCTACGACATTGGACTCATGCAGATCAACAACCGTCATCTCTCGGTGCTGTCACGCCACGGCATCAGGGAATCGGACCTTTTTGATCCTTGCACCAACATTCAGGTTGGTGCCTGGCTGCTGTCCGATCTGTTTTCCCGGCACGGAACGACCTGGGATACGGTCGGTGCCTACAACGCAGCCTGCTCGCGGCTCAAAGGCGAGGCTTGCGCCAAGGCCCGCGCCCAATACGCCTGGCGGGTTTACCGCCAATTGCCGGCCCAACGGAGCAGCCAATTCGTCAAGGCACCGAACGCGGTCAAGCCGGCGGCCTCGGGCGGGATGCTTGCAATGATGTCGGTGCGGGTGGCGCGATGAGATTTGGCTCACTACGCCACTGGACGCTCGGCCTCATGGGCGGCTGTACCCTCCTGGCCGCCGCGTGCAGCCTGTTCCCCACGCCGGTGTCACCCGATCACCAGGCAATCCTGCAGCGCGCGGCACCGGCGCAGTTGGCCCAACTCGATTTCGGCCAGCAGGCGAGGTTTGCACGCTGCATCCCACCCGCCTGCCCGATCCGTACCGCCAAGACACTCGCGCTGGAACCCCCTGACCCATCGGCCAAGCGCACCGATGCTTCCATCCCAACCGAGCCCTCCCCGTCCGCTGTACCGTCAGCCCCGACACCGAAGAAGGAAGTCTTCCGCACGCTCACCCTGCGCTTTGGCCTTGGCAGCGCCAAGCTGAGCCCTGCCGCTCGCACCCAATTGAATGAGGCGATGGCTGACCTCAAGTCGACACGCCGCATCACGATCCTCGGCCGTACCGACAACACGGGGCCGCTGGCCTTCAATGATTCGTTGGCTCTGGCGCGCGCCCTGGCTGTCCGCGACCACCTGCTCAAGACACATCCGAGACTGACGCCTGCCCTGACCATCAAGGCACAAGGCGGGTGCTGCTTCATCGCCCCGAACGATACCCAAGCCGGCCGCACGCAAAACCGCCGGGTCGAGGTGGTTTTTCAGATGAACGAGGGCCTGCCGCCATGACGCCGGGCGGCCCGATCTCCGTATTTGCAGCCTTTCACCCGCCGAGCATGCGCTCCCACCTGCAGGGCATCCCGATGCCCACCTGCCTTTTCCACCCCATTCAACGTTCGATTCTTCCCCGGAGGTACTCATGAACACTGCTGTGCTGGTTTCTTCCCCCCGTGTTGCCGCGCGCAAACCGATCATGGTCGCGATGCTGCTGGCGACGATCGCTCTCGGCCTCGGCATCGCTTTTCCCGGCTACGCCCTGGACCTGGTCGCCTTTACCGGCATCACCGGCCCGCTGACCTCGGCGCTGACCCAGATCGCCGCGCTCGGCCCCGGCATCAAGGCCCTGGTCGGCTTCGTCGGGTTCGTGGTCGCGCTCATCTCGCTCTCTGCACTACGCAACTTCGGTCCGGTCCTGTTTTACGTGGGCCTCGCCATTTTTGCCGCCGTGGGTCTCGTGATCGCCGGCGCGATCATGGGCGCAGTGATCTGAAACGCCGGCATCGACCCCAGGAGTCCGACATGCAAGCAGACACCTATATCCCACGGCGTCTCGATGACCAATGGAAAATCGGCTTCTGGGATGTCGATGTCGCCGCGCCGATCCTGTTCATGTTTTTCGTCGGCTACATGTCCGGCAGCAAGACCTCGTTCGCCGTCTGCATGGCGGCGGGCATCTTCGTCTCGCGCTGGATATCGCGCATCAAGGCGGACAAGCATCCGGCCTTCGCCATCCACTGGCTGTACTGGCACCTGCCGGCCAGTCCGCTGACCACGATGCGTGCCACGCCACCGTCCCACATCCGCCGCATGGTCGGCTGAGCCCAGGAGAAAAACCCATGGACTTCGAACGACTCAACGGCGACATCAAGGAAATGCGCCGCCGCAACCGGGGGCTGAGTCTCACCGTCGGCGTCCTGGCGGCCGGCCAGATTCTCGCCCTGATCGTCATCCTCAACCTGCTCGGTACGGTACGCACCATCGTCGTGCCGCCCTCAATCGACAAGACCTTCTGGGTCACCCGTGACAAGGCCAGCAGCGAGTACCTGGAGCAGATGGGCAGTTTCATTGCCTGGCTGGTCCTCGACGTGACGCCGGCCTCAATCGACTGGAAGAAGGACATCCTGCTTGGCTACGTCGAACCGGAACAGTACGGCCCGCTGAAGACCCGGCAGGAAGTGGAAGCCGAACGCCTGAAGCGCATCAACGCCGCCACCGTCTTCGCGCCCCAGCAACTGGTCCCTAGCGAGGAAGGCCAGAGCGTCGTCATTCGCGGGCGGCTACGCACCCTGGTCAACGGGTTCGAGACGGCCAACGACCTCAAGGCCTATCGGGTCGAGTTCAGCTACGCCGGTGCGCGTATGCATCTGAAAAGTTTCAAGGAGGTAGCCAATGTCGGCAACTGATACCCACCCGGCTCTATCCAGATCGGATTCCAAGCCGGCGTCGAAACACGGACGTACGATGAGCGCTGTTCTGGCCATCGCCTGTGTCGCCAGCATGACGGCCCTGCCCGCCCAGGCTCTACAACTCGTCGAGGCCAGCGACGGCGCGGCGGTCGAAGCCATCCTGTCGATCCGGGAACCGACCCGCATCCGCATCGAAGGGATGTCGATCACTGACGTTTTCGGCAACATCCATTCGAGCCAATGCGGCATGGCGGCAGCACTTCCCGCCAGCCCAGGCATGGCGCCCGCCGGTACCGGTTCATCGCCGATCAACCCAGCCGGCGAGATCGCACTGACCTGCGACCGCGACAAGGGCGAAATCTATGTCCGTCCGGTCGGCGATTCCGTCAAGCCGATCAACCTCTTCGTCGCATCGGCCAACGCCACCTACACCTTGCTGCTGCGTCGCTCGGATACACCGGCGGACACGATCGTCATTCGCGACAGGACGCCGAAGGCATTGAAGCATTCGACATCGGCTCAGAATCCGGCCAGTCCGTCACCCAACCAGGTACGGGCCATGAAGGCGCTGCTGGTGGCGATGGCTTCGGATCGGGTGCCACCGGATATCCGGGTCGAAGAGACCCACGGCATGCTCCCGTTGTGGAACGAGGCGCGGTTTTCCCGGGTGCGCCAGTACGACGGGCGCGGCCTGGTCGGCGAGAAATACCTGCTGCAGAACATCAGCGATGGGCCCATGGTGCTGGCCGAACCGGAATTCGACCGTGAGCAGGGCAGCGTCGTTGGCATCGCCGTCGAGCACCATAATCTTCGTCCCGGCGAGAGCACCAGCGTCTATGTAATCCGCCGCGGAGAGGCGCCATGACGACGCCGCGTCAGTGGATGCAAACGCTGCGGGGTTTGCCGCAGCAATTGCTGCAACACCTCTCCCCACGGCAACGCCAGTACGCCATGCTCGGCGCCCTGATGGCCGGCGGCGTCGGGCTGCTCTGGTCGATTTTCGCATTCACTGCGGGCAGTCCGCCAGTGAACACCGCGCAACCCGCCTCCGGGTCGGCCAGTTCGGTCACCAACATCGGCGTGATGTCGCCCGGCGCCCAGGTCAATCCGGTCGATCAATGGGTCGGCACGGCCGGGCGCAAGCTTGCCCAGTACGAGAACGAACGCGAAGAACAGGGACGACTCAACAAGGATCGCCAGACCTTCGAAGCGAAAACGATGCAGCGCTTTGCCGAACTGGAACAGCGACTGACTTCGACCCAGCAGGCCGCCGCTACGCCCCAGCCGCCCACACCAGTCCCGACCATGCCGAGCAGCATGCCGCCAGCGGCGAGCCTGCCCCCAGCTCCGCCGCCGTTCAAGGGCTTGCCCACAGGAGCAATGCCGAGTGGCACGCCCGGCGACCTGCTGGCGCCGACCTCCATGCAGGCACCAAGCCCAGGGATCACCCGGATTACGGTGGCCGAGCGCTCCCTGCTCGCCAACACGGGAGAGAAAGCCGAACGCGCCGCAGGCGCTGGAGCGCAAACAGCCCCCCGGACCGTCTCCACCTTCCTGCCCGTCAGTTTCACCCGTGGCACGCTGTTGGGTGGCCTGGATGCACCCACCGGCGGTCAATCGCAATCCAACCCGCACCCGGTCCTGATCCGTCTTTCAGACAACTCTTTCCTGCCCAACCGCTTTCGTGCCGAATACCGGGAGTGCTTCGTGGTGGCCGCCGGCTATGGCGACATCAGTTCCGAGCGAGCCTACCTGCGCACCGAGAGTCTGTCTTGCGTGCGAACCGACGGCGCAACGCTGGAAGTCAAGATCCAGGGCTCGATCTATGGCGAGGATGGCAAGGTCGGCATGCGCGGGCGACTGGTCACCAAACAGGGACAGATGCTCGCCAACGCCTTGCTGGCCGGCGTGGTCAGCGGCATCGGCCAGGGCCTGGCGACCTCGTCGACCGAATACAGCACCTCGGCCCTCGGCACGGTCGCCAGCGCCACCGGTTCCGACGCCTACCGCGCCGGACTCGGCGCCGGTGTCGGCAAGGCCCTCGACCGGCTGGCCCAGTACTACATCAAACTTGCCGAGAACACCTTCCCGGTCATCGAAGTGGACGCCGGCCGCGAGGTCGATGTGGTGATCACCAAGGGCGTGCGCATCGATGTACCGATGACAACCGGCGAGTCCGCTTCCGCCCGCTTCGCCAATTCCCCTGAAACCCGTTACCTGGAGACCTCGGACGATGGCAACTACTAAACCCATACGCCGGCGAGCACTCATCGCTGCCTTGAGCACGATCCTTTTAGGCACCTGCTTCGCCGTCAATGCGGCCACGCCCGACGAGACGCAGTTGCTGTCGGCCTTGCAGAAAGCCCATCCGGGAACGCAGTTCTCGACCATCGCCCGGACGCCCGTCGCCGGCCTCTACGAGGTCTGGATGAACGGCAACGTCGCCTACGTGCCGGCCAAACAGCCACGCTACTTCCTCTTCGGCCACTTGTTCGACACCCAGAGCATGAGCGATCTGACCGGTCCGAAACTGGCGCAGGTCAGCAAAGCAAAAAACCCCGGTGAAGCGCCCCAGAAAAACACCTCCACTGCAGCAGCCCCGATCCGCTTCGAACAGTTGCCACTGAGCGATGCGGTCAAGACCGTGCACGGCGCTGGTCAGCGTCAGTTGGCCGTTTTCAGCGACCCGAACTGCCCTTACTGCAAACAACTGGAAGCGGAACTGGTCAGCCTCGACAACATCACCATCTACACCTTCCTGCTGCCTTTCCTGGGTGAGATGAAACCGATCGCCATCTGGTGTGCCGCAGATCGCACGGCGGCCTGGCGGCGCCTCATGCTCGACGGCGACGACAGCCTGCTCAACAACGCCTCTGCCTGCGACCACCCGATCGGTCGCAACCTGGCGCTGGCCCACCAACTCGGCGTGCAGGGCACGCCCACACTGATCTGGGCGGATGGCACCCGTAGCGAAGGGTTCGTCGGGCGAGCCTTGATCGAAGCACGGCTCGCTGCGACTACATCGCAAGTTGCACCGGAGAAATAGCCATGAAAACGCTGATCTTGCGACTCGCTGCTGTTTGCCTGCTTCTCCCCTTGGGCGCCTGCATGAACATGTCAGGCTTGGGCGGCGACTCGAAGTACGCCTGCAAGGCCCCCGATGGCGTCGCCTGCGACTCGGTGTCCGGCACCTATGCCAACGCCCTTCACAACAACCTGCCCAGCCAGCAGGCACAACGATCCGCTCGCCGGCAGAAAGAGACATCCGAAGAGAACACCCCCTCCACGCTTGGACACCCTATTTCATTGGCAACAGCCAACCTTTCCGGGATGTCCGTAACGCCCAAACCCCTACGTACCCAGGCCCGCATCCTGCGGCTGTGGATCAAGCCTTGGGAAGACGCCGACGGCGATCTCTACGACCAGGGCTACGTCTATGTCCAGGTGGACAACGGCCAGTGGCAGATCGACCACGTGCAACGCCAGATCCGTGATCTCTATGCGCCGCTGAAGCCCCCGCCCAAGCCGGCCACTGAGGCGGCTGCCGAACCCGGCGCCGGTACACCGTCCCCCCTGCCGATGCTGCAACGCCCGCCGCTGTCCGGGCCCGGCGCCACCCCTGCACAGTGAGGTCAAAATGAACACCGCCCACAGCGATCCCCATTTTGTCCGCCAGCGCGACCACGCCAATGCCCCGCGCTTTCCCTTCGGAGAACCGGCGGACTCGCCGGCCGAACAGTTCGCCAGCTGGCTGCCCTACTCTGCCTATCTCGCCACCGAGAAGATTTTCGTGAACCGCGACAGCATGGGCGTCATGCTCGAATTGATGCCGCAGTCGGGGGCCGACGAGCGGATGGCGGAAGTGCTGATCTCGCTCTACGCCAATTGCCCGCCCGGCACCGGCATCCAGTTCCATCTGTTCGCCTCGCCGCAGGTGCGCAGCCAGTTGCGCCAGTACGCCAATCTGCGGGTCGAGGATGAGGACCAGGCCGAGCAGGCCAAACAATGGGGCCGTCCGGCGCGCAACGAAAACCTGTTCCGCAAATTGGCGCGGCAGCGCGTCGACCATCTGCTGCAGGGAGCGCAGAAATCGCTGACCGCCGGCTTTCATTACACGATCCGGGATTTCCGCCTGATGCTGAGCGTCGCCTTTCCGGGCGACCCGGAAGACCTCAACAAGCGCGACGAACTGCTCGCCCTGCGCGACTCGATGTCGTCCAGCCTGCGCTCGGCTTCGCTGCCCAATCGCGTTTGCGATGCCGCCGACCTGATCAACTGGTGTGCCTTATTCACCAATCCCGACCGCATCTCACAGACCGATGCGCCGGACCTCAACTACGACGACGGTCGAGAACTGCGCGACCAGATCGTCGATTTCGATACCATCCAGGACCCGCATCCGAGCGGCCTGACTTTGTGGAAGGAAGCCAGTCCCGATGTATTGGAGGCGCGCTTCTACTCGATCAAGAGTTTTCCGGAACGCTTCGCCCTGTGGCAGATGGGGTCGCTGATCGGCGACCTGATGCAGCCGGCCTTGCAGTACAGCGCACCGTTTCTGCTCACCCTCGGCGTCCAGGTCCTCGACCCCAACCTCACCAAGTCGGTGGTCACCGCCAACCATGTGCGGGCAACGCAGAACGCCAAATCGAAGATGGCCGACGTCATGCCGGACGTCAACAAGAAACTGCAGGACTGGACGGCGGCGGCCGATGCCATCGACACCGGCGGCAACCTGGTCAGCCTCTACCACCAACTGGCGATATTCACTGCACCCAACAAAGCGGTCGCCGCCCACGAAGCCGCCAATGCGATCTGGCGCGGCCGCGGCTTCCAGCTCAACGCCGATGCCTACATGCACCGCCAGGCCTTGCTCGCCAGCCTGCCGATGACGCTGACCGAGAAATTCCACAAGGATCTCGTCAAGATGCGCCGCGTCACGCGCAAGACCATGGCCAATGCCATCCACATGGCGCCGCTGATTGCCGAGTGGCGCGGCACGCGCACGCCGGCCCTGGTTTTCGGGGGACGGCGCGGCCAGTTGATGACCCTCGATATCTTCGACAACGATCTCGGCAACTACAACTTCGCCATCATCGGTGCCCCCGGCTCGGGCAAGTCGGTACTGATGAACGAAATGGCCTGGTCCTACCGCGCCATCGGCGCCAAGGTCTGGATGCTCGACCTCGGTCGCAGTTTCGAGAAGCTGTGCCGCAAGGCCAAGGGCACCTATATCGAGTTCCGCCCCGACGTGAATATCTGCCTGGACCCGTTCACCCACATCGTCGACATCAACGAGGACATCGACATGCTGGTGCCCGGTATCGCCAAGATGTGCTCGATGCAGCACACCCTGGAAGAGGTGCAGTACAAGGCCATCTCGGCCATGGTCCTCAAGCTCTGGCGCGAATACGGCAATGAACTGCGCATCACCGGGCTACGCGACGCCTTCAAGAGCGGGAGCATCGAAGAGCTGGGCGTGGTCGGCGACCAGCGCATCAAGGACCTCGCCATCATGCTCAACCCCTATTCGCGCGGCGGGCAATACGAGCGCTTCTTCGAAGGCCGCAACAACATCGACTTTTCCAATGACTTCATCGTCATCGAGAACGAGGAACTGAAACGCCGGCCCGACCTGCACGCTGTCGTCAATATTCTGCTGCTCCACCGGATCACCGGCGAGATGTACCTCACCCGCAACCGGCGCAAGGTGCTCTTCGTCGACGAGTTGAAACAGCAACTGGGCGATATCGGTGCCGACGATCCGGTCAAGGCTGCCGTGATCGAGGAAGCCGCCCGCCGCGCCCGCAAGTACGGCGGCGCGCTCGGCACAGCGACCCAGAGCGCCGACGACTTCTACGGCTCGACCCAGATGGAAGCGGCCTTCAACTGCTCGGACTGGGTTTTCCTGCTCCGCCAGAAACCGGAATCCATTGAAATGCTCGACCGTAAGGGCCGGCTGACTATGGACGAACCGAAGAAGCGGCTGTTGAACTCTCTGCGCACCGAGGCCGGCGTCTTCTCCGAGTTGTACATCTCGTCGCCGGTCGGCGAAGGGGTCGCCCGCAACATCCTCGATCCGGCCACCCACCTGCTGTTCTCCAACAAGCTGGAAGACAACGCCCCGATCGACGAATTGCGCGCCCAGGGCCTGTCCATCGACGAGGCGATCAGCGAACTGCTGCGCCATCGGGGGCATACGGTATGAAACCGAGCGCATCCCAGTTATTGGGTCATGGCTTGCTGACGCTACTCGTGGTGAGCGCCGCCCTGGCCGCCTACGACCGGCTCGTCCTGCGCCCCGCGCTGGTCATCGGGGTGGTCGACGTGGCCGAGGTGTACCGCGCCAAGGAAGCTGAATTTACCCAGATCCTGACCAAGGCCAGTTCCGAGGAAGACCGGCAAAAAGCCCTGTTCATGGCGAGAACCTTTGCCCAGCGCCTGCCGGTCGCCCTCGAGGAACTGCCGCGCGAATGCGGCTGCCTGGTCGTCCTCAAGGCGGCCGTGGCCGGACCGACCCCGAACACCATTGATCTGACGGCCGTACTGCGCAGAAAGGTAACAGCGCCATGAATAGCGATCCGCTTCAACAGGCAGTTGCCCGCCCCGCAGCAAGCCCCGACCGTGGGTGGCGAATCCTCGGGTGTGTGGGCAACTTTCTACGCCATGCCCGCCAGCGCTGGTACCTCTACCTGCCGATCATCGCCATCTGGAGTCTGGCCTATGTCCGCCTCTTCGTCGATGCGACACCGCGAGTACCGGTCCTTTTCAACTGGACACCGAGCCTGCCTTATCGCATTGCCTGGCTGCAGCACGGCCCGCACCAACTGCAGCGGGGCGACTTCATCGTTTTCTCCTTTGCCGGCGAGGCACAGCAGCGCTATCCGGGGCTGCAGGGTCAGCCTTTCTTCAAGATCGTCCGCGGTTTGCCGGGCGATACCGTCACGGTCAGCGGCCGGCAGGTTGCCATCAACGGCGAGGATGTCGGTGCCGCCAAGACAAAGGCCTATGACCGCCGGCCACTCGCGCCGATTGCGCCGACCGTCATCCCGCCTCGCTACTACTACGTGCAGGGCACCAGCCCCGACTCCTTCGACTCGCGCTACCAGGAAAGTGGCCTGGTCCGGGCGGAGCAGGTGATCGGCGTCGTGGTCCCGCTGTTCTGAGCCGCCAGCCATGCCCCGTCCCCTCCTCACCCTCGCGCTGTTCGGTCTTCTGACATCCTCCACGGCATGGGCCCAGAGCCCTCTGGTCGGCGCTCCAACGCAAGGAACTCAGCCCTCCGACAACGTGCCACTGGCCGACTATCTCGGCCTGCTCAGGCAAATCGCTCCCGCCGCCGAAGCCGGGGCGCGGGATTACCTCGCCGCTTTCGCGCGGCGCTGCGGTCGCCCCCTGACGCCGGCCGAATTGCGCCGGGCCATGGCGGACGGTGCCGGCGATCCGGCACTGATGGGACTGATCCGGGCGAACCACCTGGGCGACACCGCCGGGCGCGAACAACTCGCCGGACAGATCCGCTGCCCGGGCCAGGCGACGCGATGAAACGCCTGATCGCCATCCCGTCCCTGCTCTTCGCGCTGCTGCTGGTCGCGCCAAGCGCGCGAGCCCTTGATCTGGGCGTCATCGGACCGAGCTATGAGATCAGCGAACCGCATCTGCTGCACATGATCGAACAGCGCCTACGCGCCAAGGAGCGTAGCGGCGAACTCAAGCGCCTGGAAGATCAAGCCCGGGAACGCGGTATCGCCACCGTGAGAAACCCGCCGCCGGTCGCCGGCCTGCATTCGACCGAGATGGCCCGGACCTTCTACTTCGACCCGAGCTTCACGCTCGACCGCAATATCCTCGGCCCCCGGGGCGAGTTGCTATTTGCCGCCGGCACCCGCAAGAACCCGCTGGAAGTGGTGTCGCTGTCCCGGCATCTGCTGTTTTTCGATGGACGCGATCCAGCCCAGGTCGGCCGTGCCCGGCAGTTGATCGCCTTCTACCAGGGGCGGGTCAAGCCGATTCTGGTCGGCGGCTCCTACCTCGAGCTGATGAAGTCATGGCGCATGCCGGTCTATTTCGATCAGCAGGGTCTGCTCACCCGCCGCCTGGGCATTACCCGGGTTCCTGCCCTGGTATCGCAGGAAGGGCTGCGCCTGCGCATCGACGAACTGGAGGTCGTGCGATGAGCCAACGCTGCTTCGTAGCCAGACTTCCTATCCTCCTGGCACTACTCCTCGGCCTCTCCACTCCGCCGGCCCTGGCCGCCGGTACCGCCACCTGCACCGGCAAGTTTCCGAATCCGATCACCGATATCTGCTGGTCCTGCATCCTGCCGATCAGCATTGGCAGTGCGCGCATCGCCAACTTCGGCGACCAGGAGGATACCGACAATCCACCCAATCCCGTCTGCAGTTGCCTGGTCAATCCGATCATCGGTCTGTCCATCGGCTTCTGGGAGCCGGCGCGCCATGTCGAAGTGGTGCGCAAACCCTTCTGCCTCGTCTCCCTCGGCGGCGTTGACCTCGACCCGGGTATCCCGGCCCCCGAGGCGGCTCGCTTTACCCGTCCGGAAGGTGATGGCGACGGTGGCGGTTTCTATCAGGCGCATTACTACCTGAACCCGGTGATGTACTGGCTGGAAGTGGTCACCGACTTCCCTTGCCTCGAAAAGAGTTCCTTCGATCTGGCCTACATGACCGAAGTCGATCCCTTGTGGGCCGACGACGAACTGACCCTGATCCTCAACCCCGATGCCGTGCTGTTCGCCAATCCGGTCGCCATTGCCGCTTGCGCCGCCGATTGCGTGGCGGCCTCGGTCGGCTTCGGCATCCGCGAGATGTTCTGGTGCGCCGGTTGCCAGGGTGGCGTCTATCCGCTCAACGGGCACGTCCCCTACCACCTCGGTGGGGTGCGGACTGCCGCGCTGATGGCCCAGCGCTTGAGCGCCAAGATGCACCGCGAGTTGGTGGCCTGGGGCTGGCATGGCAAAGATGGTCTGTGCGGGCCGTACTTCGAGCCGGTGATGGACAAGACCGCCTACAAAACCCAACTCACCTACCCCATTCCCAACACCGACAAGGAGGCCGGCCGCTGTTGCCAGCCGTTCGGGCGGACCACCGTGCTCTGGGGAGCCGGCAAGGAATACCCGGTGCGTGGCGAGGACTTCGCCTTCATGTTGTTTCGCAAAAGGAATTGCTGTGTCGGCTACTGATTTCCATCGAATCCTCGCCCCCCTGATCCTCGGCCTCAGCGCGGCACTCGCTGCCGGCAGCCCGGTTCAGGCCCAGACTACGCCAGTCGTCACGGAGGCGGACATCGAACGCGCCCGGCGTGAGACCCGCACGGTCACCGAGCAAGACATCGAGTTGGCGCGGCAGAAATACGCCCTGCCGAGCGAGGCCGATCGCAGATCTGCGCCGCAGAACAGCCCGAACCTGGAGGCGCTACCCAAGCCGGCGACGTCCGTGCCGGTCGACCTGGAAGCGCTGGCCCGCGGCTATGCCGGGCAATCCGATGCGATGACGCGGGCGCAGGGGCTCGCTACCGGTCCAGGGCTTTTCATATTCGTCAGCCTGACCATGCCCCGCGCCACACTGCAACGTCTGGTCGACCAGGCGGCGCGGGCCAAAGCCGCCATCGTCATCCGCGGCTTCGCGAACGGCTCGCTGCGCGACACGGTCTCCCAGGTCCAAGGCTTGATCGGCAAACAGCAGGTCGCCATCCAGATCGATCCGCTGGCCTTCGACCGCTTCGCCATCAGCAAGGTACCCAGCTTCGTCTTGGTGCGCGACGGAACACGCCCGGTTGCCTGCGCCAGTGGCAGTTGTGCACCCGCCGACAGTTTCCTGCGCGCCACCGGTGACGTCAGCCTGGATTACGCGCTGGAACATATGCAGCGCTCGGCACCAGGCTTCAGCCCAGCCGCCGAACTCTTCCTGAAACGCCTCGGAGGATAGGTAATCCCCATGCGCCGCCTGATCATCTGGATCACGCTGTTCTGCTTCATCACGACGCAGAGCGCCGCCATCGCCGGGCCGTTTGAAGAAGGCGCAGCCGCCGGGCAGGCGGTCAACCCGGTCATTCGCGGCACGGTAAATATGCCCAGCGCCGCGAGCGCCGTGCCGGAGTACACCACGACGCCCCCCGAAACGGCGTATTACGGCCAGCCCAACTTGTCCGGTGCGGCCAATGCTCGCCTGAGTACCTGCGCGGCCAGTACCAACGATCCAATCTGCCAGGCCCAGGACGGCGCGCTGACCTCGGCCAATACCCCCCGTCCGGCGATCTCCGCCTACGATCCGGCGGTCTCCGCGGCCCGCGACATCGCCCGCAATCCGTCGAGCACACTGGGCAGCCTGGCCGATTATTACTCGGGCTGCACCACCGCCGAGGTCGGCATTGCGGCGGGCACCACGACCAAGGTTTGCAATCGCTACAGCGGGGTCGGCAACTACACGACGCGGCGCGATCTGACGGTTGAGATCGACCTCCAGCCCAGTTGCGTCGAAGGCACTTGGGTCGCCCACGGTCAGGTAAACCGCAACGGCGCCGACTACATGGTGGCGGAAGCGCAATGCCAACTGCGCAGCGATGGGCTGCAGCGTTTCCGCTTCTATGCGGCCGGTGGCCAAGGGGCCTGCATCGGCTGGCAGACCGTCGACCTCCCGACCGCACCGGCCACCCAGGCCACCTATGTCACCAACCTATCCCCCCATTGGGAGGGCAGTTGCTGGAGCCCGTTCACGGTCAACATGATGCCCGGTTCAGGCTGCACAGCCGGGACGTGCAATTACACCTTCCAGTTCAGCGGTTTTGGCGGATTCGTGAAGTGGAACCTGCCCCTGTCGTTCGTCCAGCCGGCCATGGTGCAACACGAGACCGATGTCTGGGTCGACAAGAGTGCCGTGCTGAACGCTGGCGGGCGCTGCACCGTCACCACGGCCGACACCTGTGTCGACGGCCCGGCGACCAAGGCCATCGAAGGCCGCGCCGTGACCCGTGCCTGCTGGTCCTATGAGCGCACCCTGACCTGCACCTCGGGCGCCCCGGTCGACGAGTGCGCACCGCTGGCCAGCAGCGGCTGCACGCCAGCCAGCAGCACCTGCAAGCAAATGAATGTCGGCAGCGGGCTGTGCGAGATCACCCAGGACACCTATACCTGCCCGGTCGCCGCGCAAACCACGACCACCGCTTCGAACTGCCCGGCCAACGTCTATTGCCTGGGTGCGAACTGCTTCAACACCAGCTACACCAACGATGCCGACTTTGCCCGTTCGATGTCGCTGATGGAAGCCGGACGCGAAGCGGGCGTGTATCTCGACACCACCAAGATGCAGGTCTTCAAGGGCGAAGGCAACCGTTGCCGCGACCGCCTGCTGAAGAACTGCTGCAGTTCCGACTCGGCCGGCGCCGGCATGACCAACCAGAGCCTGTTCGGCACCGGCTCGAGCCTGGTCTACGACGTGCTGATGAATTCCCAGAACCGCGAGTTTCTCTATCAAGGGATGCAGGCCTTGCTGCTCGGCGGCGGTTTCAGCGGCAGCTTCACCACTTATGGCATCACCGTTGCGGTCAACGGTACGGCACTGCCGGCCAGTTCGGCCGTGCTCTATTCCGGTGAAAGCCTGGTCGTCGCCTTCGACCCCTGGTCGCTGGTCATTGCAATCGTCATCTACATCATCATGTCGATGTCGTCCTGCAACGAGGAGGAAGGCAAGCTCGCCATGAAGGAAGGGGCTGGACTGTGCCATACCGTCGGCACCTGGTGCTCCTCCTGCATCCGCATTTTCGGCAAATGCGTCTCCTGTATCGAACACAGCACCGGCAAGTGCTGCTTCAACAGCAAATTGGCCCGCATCGTCAATGAGCAGGGCCGCGTGCAGGTCGGCAAGGGCTGGGGCTCCGGGGAAAGCCCCGACTGCTCGGGGTTCACTATCGCCCAACTCCAGAGCCTCGACTTTGCGGCCATGGACCTCACCGAGTTCTACGCATCCATCGTTCCGACGCTACCCAATGCCGGCGCGCTACAGGGCAGCAACGCCGCCCGCCTGACAACCTGCTACTACGGACAGGGGAAGTGCCAATGAAGATCGCCTACGCCGCTGCCTTGCTCGCCGGATTCGCGGCGCCCACCCTCCCCGACGAGGTGCCCAGAGCCCCGGTGGCGGATCCGCGACCGGTCATGTTGGCCGCCCTTCGATCCGTCGATGGCGAGGCCCACGCCATCCTCAGCGGCGAGATCGCCGAGGCGCTCACCCAACGCTTTGCTGCTACCTCGCCAATCTACATCGATGTCACGACCGAGAAGCGCTACGCCCAGACCGGTTGTGCCCGCTTAAATGTCAGGTTCTGGCAGGACGGGGTTTTACTGCCCGGCACCTCGGTTCCGCGCCGCCAGACCATGGATTTCGGCATCAACTACTGCCTCGATGGCCGGCCACCGCAATCCCTGAAGTAGGGCCACGCATGACGATCCGCAACCGCCCCGCCCTCCTCCTGCTGCTGACCGTTGCCGTGATGCTCGGTAGCCATAGCGCAGTGGCCCAGGACGCTTCCTCGCGCTATTGGGCCGACAGTTGGCGCGGCTGGCATTTCTATGAAGCACCAGTGCCGGAAGAGAGTGAACGTCCATTACTTCCAGGCAAGGCCACGCCAACTGCGCCACCGACACAACCCTCGCGGGCACCGGAACTGGTCGAATTCGAACGCCTCCAGAAAACCCTGGAAGAAACGCGCAACATCGCCATCATGCGACCGAGCGAAGCCAATGTCCGGCGTTACATGGAACTGGAGTCCCAGGTCGTCGCCCGCGCTTCCTACTTTGCGGATGTCGCGCAGCGCGTTGCCTGGGTCACACCGCAACTGGACCCGACCCTGCAGGGCCGCCCGGTCAATGCCAAGGCCCTGGAGGTTTTCGACCAAGCAGAACTGGTGGATCGCTCGCGCGCCATTGCCGATCTTGGCAAGGATCACGTGCTGTTCTTCTTCTACCGCTCGGATTGTCCGTATTGCCATGCCTTCGCGCCGACCTTGGCCGCCTTCCAGGCCCGTCACGGCATCCAGGTCGTTGCCATCAGCGTGGACGGTGGTCCGCTGCCGAGTTTCCCCAATGCCCGCCCGGACAACGGCATTGCCACCACCCTGAAGGTCAGCCAGGTACCCGCCGTTTTTCTGGCCCAGCCCTTCACCGGAAAGATCTCTCCCATCGGCTTCGGGGTGCTCTCGGAATCCCAGTTGCTTGAGCGCATTGCCGTCGTCTCCGCTCCGCAGGGCGAGGTGATGCTGCCCCCAACCACGCAAGGTCCCGCCCAACCTCAGGAGGCGCCATGACACATTACAACCATTCCCTATTTCGGCGGACCGCTGCCGCCGTCCTGGCGTTGCTGCTGGCGACCCCGTCCTTTCAACTACAGGCCGGCGATCTCAACAGCGAGGTGAACAACATGTTCAACAATCTGGGCGCCATTGGTAACTACACGGCGCCCGGGGCCTTCCGTGGCCAGACCTTCAATACCTACACCGGCGGCAACTTGATGATGCGTTCGCCGAACAAGGTTTATCAGCTGGCCGCCATCCAGTTCCCCAGCGCCAAGGCCGGCTGCGGCGGCATCGATGTCTTTGGCGGTTCCTTCTCGCACATTTCGGCGACCGAGTTCAAGAACATGCTGAAGAACATCACGGCCGCCCTGCCGGGGATCGCATTCCAACTCGCCCTGGAAGCGGTCTCGCCGCTGCTCGGCGGGCTGACCAAGTGGGCCAAGGGGCTGGAGACCTGGATCAACAATGCCCGCATCAATTCCTGCGAAACCGCCAAGGCCATTGTCAGCACAGCAGCCGAATCGGTTGGCTACAGTTCCCAGGAAACCTGTGCCGATCTGGCCATCGAGATGGGCATGGAAAGCGATCGGGATGCCGCGCGTCGGCGCTGTGCGACGGATCGGCCCAGCATTCTGTCGTCAGCACGCTCCTCGGGCGACCCGAAGGTAAAAAACAAGGCGCCCTTCGTCGGCAACCTGACCTGGAAAGCCTTGCAGTACACCGGCGCCTATCTGGATGACCAGGAGCGCGAACTGATCATGAGTCTGGTCGGCACCATTATCTATTACCCGGAAGAATCGGCCCGCGATCCCGAACCGATTGCGCCGACGCTGACCTCGATCAGCCAGTTGCTCTACGGCCAGGGTGCAGCCGCCGGTACGGATGTTGTGCAGCATGTCTTGAAGTGCAACGACTACAGCAATTGCGACGTCGTCACCTTGAACAGCGCGTACACCCACACGCCCTTTACCGCCAAGGTCGAAGTGATCATGCGGTCCATTGCCGAGAAGATCACGACGCGCACCGCCATTCCCAATAACTCGGCCGAGGTCGGCTTCGTGAACCAGACCACTGAGCCGGTCTACAAGATGCTCTCCATCGGTACCAGTATCCCGGGATCGGGTTTGGCCGACAGCCTGATCGCCCAGTACCGCGACGTGATTGCCGCCGACTATGCCTATGTCTTCCTCGAACGCAATCTGCGTCTGGGCATGGCCGCGCTGGACAAGAACTACACCCTGCAGCAGTCGCAACGCGAGCAGGCCAACCAGGTCCGGCAGCGGGCGCAGGCCATGCTCATTCAACTTTCCCAGGAAAAGAACCTGCTCTATCAGAAGGTCGGCTCCTTCCGGGCGGTCTCGAACCACCTGGAACAACTCGAACGCCAATTGCGCTCCAGCATGCCGCAACACGTGATGGACATGCTCGGTCAGCAGGCTGCTTACCTGTCGCAGTAGCACTGACGCGATTGCGCGACTGGAGAATGCACCATGTGGGAAATCTACGCTTACCAGAATGCCGACAGCCTGTTCGGTGTCTTCAATGCCGCGGCGGCGATCCACGCCTCGGGCGACTACGCCGCTGCTCTGGCAGCCGTGGCCTTCTGCGGATTTGTGGCCGCCCTGGTGGCCTATGCTTTCGCCCCCGAGAAACTGCAGGGCTGGAAGTGGTTGGGCACCGTCGTGCTGGTTTTCTCGGTACTGATCGTCCCCAAGGTCACGGTGGGCATTGTGGACAAGACCGGCGGTTCTGCCGTCAAGATCGTCGGCAACGTGCCCTTCGGGGTGGCCGCGCTAGGCGGCATCACCAGTACCATCGGCAATACGCTGACCAGTCTGTTCGAGACGGCCTTCCAGGTTATCCCGGGCGTAGGAGCGCTCCCAGTCGAACTGAGCTACCAGCAGAACGGACTGATGTTCGGCAACCGTCTGATCCGCGAGACCGGCAACGTGGTGTTTCGGGATCCGGCTTTCCGCACCGACCTCATCAATTTCATCCACAACTGCACGACCTACGACCTGATCGATGGCACGCTCGATCCGGCAGTCTTTTCTGCATCGGACGATGTCTGGCCGCTGATGGCCTCACCCAATCCGGCGCGCTTTTCCACGCTAACCGGCGCTGGCGGCAGTGTCGGCGTCGATACCTGCCCCAATGTCTATCTGAGCCTCAATGGCCGCTTGCCAGCCCAGATCACCCGCATCCAGGGGCGCCTGGCCTTTCAGCTCAATCCGACCTTGCCCGGCGCTGCCGCTGCAGCGGCCATCGCCGGACAAATCCAGCAGGCCTATCTCAAGAACAGCATCGCCACCGCGGCGGCGACCGCTGTCGACATCATCCGGCAGAATGCCATGCTCAACGCGATCGAGGACACGAGCAAGATCGTCGGCCAGAAGGTCAATGATCCGGCGGCGATGGTGTTGGCGGTGGGCCGAGCGCAGGCGGTGGCCCAGCAGAACGCGACTTGGCTTAACTATGGCAAGGTGGCCGAGCAAGCCTTGCCCGTTTTTAGAAACGTGGTTGAGGCGGTGACCTACGCGATGTTCCCGCTCTTCGTGATGCTCCTGTTGCTCACCAGTGGACGGGAAACACTGCTGGCCTTCAAGGGCTATGCGGGCGTGCTGATCTGGATTCAGCTGTGGCCGCCGCTCTATGCCATCCTGAACTACATGGCCTCAATCTATGCGGCCTACGACCTTGCCGCTGCGGCCGACCTCGGAACGGGAGGCAAATCGCTGGCGTTGCAGACTGCTTCAACGATCTATTCTCGGGCGATCTCGGGGGAGGCCGTTGTCGGTTACCTCGCCATCAGCATTCCTTTCATTGCGTGGGCCGCCCTGAAGCGCATGGAGAACTTCGGGACCGCACTGGTCGGTGGTTTGTCGGGGCTGCAAGGGATGATCTCGGGTGGCACCTCGGCCGCCGCCGTCGGTAATGTCTCGATGGGGAATGTCGGTATGGACCAGATGCAACTGGCGCCCAACCGTACGTCGGCATTCATGGGCAGTTGGCAAAACGACATCTCCGGAAATACGTTCTCGTCAAATGCATTGACCGGGCGTACGGCTGTCAGCTTGCTGCGCAATCAGGGGTTTGCTTCCCGGATGGTTTCGATGCGAGTGTCAGAGCAAGACGTCGCCCAAGCCAGCAAGCAGGTCGATGCCGCACAAAACGAAGCCGTCGCGGCCAGCACCGAACGATCTGCCATCTTGTCAGAGGCATTCTCTCGAGGATTGAGCAAATTGCGCTCATCGCGTAGTAGCAGCGGCTCCACATCCAGTAGCTTCGAGCAAATGGGAGAAACGTTGAACGAGATGAATCAAATTACCAAGAGCGTCGCGGAAAATACAGGACTGAGCCAAGCGCAGGTCGCACGCATCGCTTTCGGTGCAGCCGGGCATATCGGCATCAACACAGGTTTCGCTGGAGGCCAGTTGAGAGCAAGTGCGGAGAAATCCTATCTGTCGAGTCTATCGTTACAGGAGCAGAAAGCGCTGGCCAGCATGAGTGGAGAGCAGTTGGTCGCGTTCAAGCAATTTGGCGACCGCGTATCCCGGGATACCAGTTTCTTGAATGCACTCTCCAGCGACTCCCGTGGCGCCCATGAAATGTCGTCCCGACTCGGTTCAACTGTCGCGCGCTCCGAACGAGCCGAAGCGAGCCTTGCCGAGCGCATCAGCTTTGCCGAGCGCGTATCGTCGGCCTACGAAAAAGGCGAGTCCATTTCCATCGACATTGCACAGGACCCTCATAATCTTGAGATGTTTATGCGCTACGCCGAGGAATACGGTGGCGACAGTGCGGCGGCTCATGCCTTGATGGAATCGGAATTGGCACGGCAATCCTTGCGCCCGAACCGGGTGTTTTCCGACGGGACGGCACTGCCTGCTTCCTTTGGGAAGATTCGGGATCAACATATACAGCAGCGAGGCAATACTACGCTGACACCCGACATCATCGGTCAGCATCAATCCGATCGAGATCAAATCTCACACTTTGAAAATACCGCCCCATCCCGAGGAAGCACACCGGCGACATCACCAATCCGAGAGGAAGTTCATGCCCGCGGCAATCAAATTCGCTCAGACGCTGGATCACGCCGCGCCGACTTCGACTCCAAGGCTGAGATCATCAAGACTGATGACGGAACGCTCGAATCGAAGAAATCGCTGCTTGTGCAATCTGGCAAACAGGTAGGCAGAGACGCAGGGGCGACATTCGATAATGCCAAAGAGGTGGTGAGCGACTTGCTTAAGAAAAAGTAAGTCATCAGCCGGCGGAGCCTCGATCCCACCGATGCATTTCGCCCTCGCTGGCTCCTGATTTCGCAAACGGTGAATGCCCTTCGTCACGCCAGTAGTTTGCCGCAATGTCTTTCGATGAAGTGCCATCACTTGGTAATTTGCTTTCGCCCCACCCAAGGGATCGTCCCGTTTTTCCGATGCCGGCCAGAGCCCCGCCAATGGGCGCCGCGAAAAGTACGCCAACGCCCATCATCACAAGGCGGGTTCCCCAATCGCTATCCGTAACGGAGAGCCAACCGATCAGGGCGCCCACTGTGGTAAATCCCACGAAGATGAGTTTTCTCATTTCGACCTCCTGGATTCAGCCTACATCGAGCGGAGCAAGCTGCAAGGCAGTTTCCAATCAGTCAAGCATCATTTCCACCACCAAGGCCTGCTGCCTCAGAGAATTTCTCATGCAGAGCTCTTTTTTCTCAGAGCCAACTGGATCATCCCGAACAGCCGATGGAACAGATAATCGACTTGATCCACGTCGATGACGGGCACCTGATTGACCTCTGAATGACGAATGAGATGGCTATTGCCGATGGATGTCAGTTCAATCGCTTCATTCTCCAGTCGCTCCCAAAGTGACGGTTCTGCAGAGATGGCGTCGAGAATGATCTTGATAGATTTTTTCTTATCGCTGGGGTCTGCAAGAGACTTGAGCCGCTCCCACCCATCCCACAAGCGCTCCAAGGCCTCGCGGCACACCAGAGGATTTCGATCAGAAAACTTGATCCGACATTCGTCCAGCATGTTGTCGAGGGTCCGGTCGCCAGTCCGAAAAATTGTCCGTTTCAAGTCCTCGCCAAGTACCGGCGGCAGGACACGCACAATGCGGCCGGTCGACAACATTTCGAAGGCCACGCCATTGCGCGAAAAGATCCGATTGACCGTCGCCCGGAACTCTTCTTGTCCGGGCTGCTGATCGAAGGTGAAATGGTGGTGATTGAAGAAGTCGTGGAGTTTCCCTGGTATCGGCTTCGCCACTGAAGCGTAGACGAACTCGACGAAATTCAGGATCAGTAATGTGTCCGGTGCAAAAGGCTCACGCTGCTACAGGAAACTGTCATCCACCAACCTGGACGTTTCGAGCGGCCACGTTAATCCCGGCATTTCTGCAACTACGGAAGCGGCGATGACATCCTGATCACAGCCACAAATAGCTTGCCCATCTGGGCAACGCTCCGGAAAATGCAAACCGAAGGCGCCGCTGTTAATCAGTCCCTGTACCGTCGCCACTACACCGTCCCAGACAACGGGTGAAATGACCTGTTCAGTCCGCGCGCGGGGGCCATTTTCTCGATCACTGAAATAATCGCTCACGTGCGTGATTCTTTCTGCATCAGTGTCTCTGTAACTACCGCGCTGTTTACGACCTCTTCCAATCGTTCGATGCTGGACAGTACCGCACTGAGTGTGGGAATTTCACCAAAAACCATGCTGGCCATGGCTTCGTAGTCCCTGGATAACGCGTCATGCATGGCCGCACTCGGGGTCAACGTGTAGGAGCCAGGGTGGGCTGTCTCTAAACCTAAATCGGCGCTGCCGAAAAAAAACCTGGCGTGATGAGCGCAATCGATGGCGAGTACCTGATCGGCTTGCCACTCAGGCGACGCGGCAGCCTGCATCAGTTGGTGCACGTCATAATAGTGGCGCGAGACGCGCTGCCCCCCGTGCCTCAGCTCTCCGCGACGATCGTGCCACTGCCGCAAGCCATGCAAGATGATGACCTTGTCCCAGAAGGTGCGTTCTGGCTTTACCGTGGTCACGTTGTTGACGGTGAGATCCAGCGCGGGCAAGTCCTGCGCGACATATGGTGTGACTGTTGCCGCAATGTGGGGGTCGAGTGCCGACTTCGCACCGGATTCGATTTTCACGGCGGAACGAATGTAATCGTCGCTTGTAGGCGTGACGGCGGGATACCAGAACAGAAGCGTCTGGCCGTCTTTGTCCCCCGGATCGAGTTCCAGGTGAAAGTGGCCATCGGGAATGACGGCGCTGGCAATCTGCGTAAACTGATCTGCCATTGGGCCAGCGATATAGGTTTGGCAAGCCACCCGGATAGCTTCAAGTCGTGCCCGTCGCTTCTTGCCGCTCAAGGCATCCAGGTCGGCCACGTCGACAGCCTGTCCCAAATCATCACGAAAAACCGTGATATCAATGTCCTCGGAAAAACGGGAGATCAGGCCAAAAGCCTTGGACAGGGAGGTTCCACCCTTGAATAGAAGCCTGGGACCACCAGCGGCTAAGCTGTTGAACAGAGCATCCAAGGTCCAGCAGACCCAGAAGTCCTTTTCGACGTTCTGGACTGCTGTACCCAAGCGAGCGGCTGTGCCGAGAAACAAATCAAGTCGATCGCCATCGGCGGCGGTGATGACATCGCGGAAAGAAGGATTCAACGCATGCCCCTTACGCCTTTTGTCCAAGTAGGATCGACTGGGGGTTTAACCCCGCTACGCACCGGCAAAGTCATGGGTACGGCGCCCAGAGGATCGCAACCGGGTAGATCACGGACCAGACTCTGCATCCACGCCGGTAGCACGCTGAAGCCATTGCGCAGATCCTGGCAGATTGCGGCCCCTTGGACAGAATCGACGAGCAGTTGGCTTAGTCGGTTTACGATGCGGTCATGATCAGAAACCAGCGTGTCTTTCAGCCAATGTAGGGCCTGCACAACTCGCATGGCGGGACGACCAGCCCAATAAAGGCGACTCGGAGCGGTTTGCTTGAAGTCGATAACGAGTTGGTCGAGTTTGATCGCCCGGCGACGTGCGTCGGTATGAATGGTAACGCGAGCCGGAACGGCATCCGTCAGACCAAGATCATTGGCTGCAGTCATCCCGTCCACCAGCAGGCGCAGCTGGTCCCGTCTCGCGATAGCATCGATGATCGCGCGATAGTCGGGTGTGGTGGGACGCTGGGTCAGACAGTTGATGCCGGGCTTGTCGTACAAGCCTCGATCAATACGCCGCAGGTCACCTGCCAGCACCATGCGCTGGAGTGTCTTGTCAATCGCATCACGGTTACCGAGATGTGCAAAGTCCGTAGGTACCCAGACATGGCCGGGACCGGCGACATTGATTTGCGACGAGAGGGCAGATTTGAGATCAGACATAGTGCTCATTGTCCGATATTTGTATAACTTCTTCGGACAATTTGCAAGAAGAGATGTCCGAAAACTGTAGATAAATTTCGGACAAACCATAGAAATGGTCCAGTACGATCAAGGTAAAGACCTAGGATTATCTTGCCGGTGAGCGAGCTCGAAATTCTGTCGCTTAGGCAGTCCTCTCTATGTCGAGACCGTTGAACTCGGCTTCCGATATGAGTTCAGGAGTAAGCCTCTCCGGTCAGCAACATCGCGAAAATATCCGGCTTCGAGCCCTTGAGATCTTTAACTGACGCCAAATACCGCTTCGGTTCGGCGTGTGGGATGGCCACGCCGTATTTGGCGTTCAGGTCGGCGGGCCGCATCTCAAAACAGGCCAACCCCGCCCCTAGCGTTACCAACTTGCTACCAAGCGGGGTCACGACGATCCTGCATCCGCCGAGGATCTTCATGCTGTCCTTATAGCGTTGCATTGCCTTCAGAAGTTGTCTATATGCCTCGAATGGGTTGGACTCGTGCACATGCAAGATGTTGGTCGTCGGAGTTCTGCGGCTTGCAAACAGCGGCGTTGCGTACTCCACCAACAGGTCGTCTGCGCGCCGTGGATTCAAGGATGGATGCGGAAGTACGGGGCAGATTTCCGCCGAGTCGGGAATCTCCGCGAGTGCCATCAGCTTTTGCAACTGACTTACTCTGTTCTCGCCCAAAATTGGGAACCAAACGAGCGGCCAATCTCGCACGCTTTCAGCATGCATTGCGCCAGTAAACCCAGGTATAAGAACGAGATCGTTGCTTGGGTCTTCCGCACGTATTTTCCCGTCCAGCCGAGCGTCTTCCCCAACAAGGACCTGAAAATTGACACCGTTCGCTGCCAAGGGATGCAGGCCATCCTTAAAGACGTTCTTGTTTGGAATAAGCCTGTTGAGCAAGCTCGTCATCAGTGCCAAGTAGGCAACTCGCGGCAGCGAACTGACGTCGAGAACGATGTCAGTTTGATCGATCACTTCTTCGAGCACCGCCCGTATTCCCATACTGAGCGCGGCGCTTGCGCTGATGTCGTCTTCACCATTCGAGGATGAGCCAATAGGGATATTCTTTACTGAACCGAGCGGGGCAAAGATCGCCTCCAAGCGGGCTGCATTTTCTTCTGTGAGTTGGGCAATCTCCTCTTCAAGCTCATAGTCGGTAAAACCGACAAGAAGCAACTGAGCACTTTCGATATTTCGCCCGGATGCTTGCAGGCTATTGACCATCTCCTGCATGACAGGCTGGGCACGAACGTCGAAGCCACGACCCGCAATATAGAGCAGGCGAACCGGGCGTTTTTCGAAAAGCCGATCCCACAATTCGTGGACGCCATTTCCCCGACGAAAGACATAGTGGTCCCAAAGCACGTTAGTTCATCTCCAGACGACGACGACGGATGGGGACAAGGCCTCTCTCCATCCAATCGATCATTTCAGTCGCGGTGACATCCTGCCAACCACCTTGTTGCAAAGGGAGGTCGTAGTGGGCACAAAGAGTTCGGTTTAGATAAAAGACAGTACCGCTTTCTCGAGATGTACTGGCAGCACTCTGCTTGGCCAGCAGAAGGTTCTCCGCAGCGCATTCGGCCAGAACACGAATTAGCAGTGTGCTTTTCTCGGTGAGTGCCTTCGTTGCCGACCCGAGTTTGTGCAGTTCGCTCTGTGAAAGGCGCACGCCGGTGACGCCCGGTGCATACGGAGCATTTGGCGCGAATGTTTTTTCGCGGCAGAAAACTCCCACGGAATCCAGAAGGCGTTGTGCGCGCAAACCCTCAGTGTGACTCTTGGGAATGAACTCTCGCTTGCGCTTGGCTGCATCCTTTAGCAATTTCTCTTGCTCGAGCGGGGTAAGGGTCAGTTCTGGCTTGCGAAGCACCTGCTTGTTCTGCATACCGACATAGAGTGCTGCCGCCAATGAAAGCAGTTCCTCGACGTTGGCACTTGCCATCACACACAATCGATCAAGGCCGAAGTAGTAGGGAATCTTCAGTTCGTCGTGCATAAATATTTCCGCGGCACCCCGAACCTGTGAGTTATCGCGGTCATCCAACTCCACTGCCGACAGGGCCATATCAAGGGTCATCTGACGCTTCGATTCATCTCGCGCAAGTAAGATCCGAGTGACATAGAGTTCAACCAATGAATCGATGCTTGCCTCCACACTCCGCTGTTCCGCTCGGGCCAACCACTCGCTATATCGAATGTTGCTTTCGTGTCGTTGAACATCGTCGCGAAAGGCCTGAATGCCTCTGTCTACCTCTGTCCTGATTTCGTCGAGAACTAGTTCTCCGCGCAAGCATTGGGAGAACGAGTTGGATGCGACGACATCCTGTATCAACATCCTCCGATCCAAGATACTTTGCGCAAACGTTGCGAACTGATAAGGGCCTTTCGGCCCACTCCACATTTCTTCCAGCGCGTACTCGTGAATGTCTCTGCCTTGTCGGACACCTTGTGAAAGTAGGCCATCGCCGAGCGCAATGGATCGTTCAGCGAGCCAAATAGGGATGGTTGAGCGCTGAACAGCAAGCTCGTCGATCAACAGCGCCCGTTGCTTTCGGCGAAGCTTGTGTAGGTCATCGATCATCAGCAAGCGCTTTGATGCAACTTGGCGTCCATCGACGACGAATTGCACTGACTGGAGCCACACCGCACCCTCGAACTGAAAGTGAGATGGCATGTCCGCTGTGTTCTGTCCGACAAACGCATCGATCTGCGCATAGACACGCTGCTCATGTTGCTCCGCCCAATCGGCAAGCGCCCGAGCGCTGGCTAGACGGGGAATGCCTTTCAAATCATTTGCCTGTTCGGCATACTCCAGCCGAATCGTATCAAACTGCTCTGGCGTGCTGAAGCCGAGCAATGCTCCTACACTACGAAGTGTTCTCAAGACCACCCGGCAGTCCAGAAGCGCACGAAACAATCCTTCGTGTTTGATATCTGCGCCAGGAGGGAGATCTGCGTAGCCGGAAGCGCAAGAGAGCAATACTCCAAGAAACTGAGGTCGATCCTGATCGTCCAGCACTCCTCGCGATACAAGTTTCTGGAAAGACTCAGCCAACTCTGGTGATCTGCGTGCAGTCCAAAATCCGCGCAAAGCTGTTGGCGTGAATGCGCGCAAGAGCGTGGTTTTTCCGGCGCCAGGAGCGCTTCTGAAAATATGGATGCCACCCTTGAAGGCGTCTTCTGCTAACTTCTCCAGTATCTTCGGAGAGAACAGCCGAACGAATTCGAGGTCTGACGTCGTGCGCTCCGACATGCGTTCCAAGAACGGATTGGTGTGATAGGCCATCAGAATTCTCGATGCCGACTGACGCGTGGAAACAGACCGAAGGGCTTGTACGATTCCGGTCCCCACAGTATGTAGATAGAGTTGTTTGGGGAGTTGTGTGAAAGCACCACCGGCAACGCACAGCCGGCGAAGCCCATACGGGCATCTGACGTCCCCCCTACTTCGATGTGCTTGTCAGTCGCTCTGGCGTCGTAGTAGTCGGCTTTTTCCAGTAGCGCACGGATCTTTAGATCGGGCTCCCGCTTGAGTGAGATTTCTTGTTCGATCGGGCATAGCACCCGCACCTGCAGCGGTTTGTAACCTTTTTCGGACGTAAAGCGTTCGGACCAGTACTCGATGTGATCAATGGCCTGACGGGTGGCGGTATAGAGAAGAAGGAAAACTTCGTAGTGGGATGGGTCCACAAGATCGCCACGATGAAGGCGTTCGAATATCTTCTTGATCTTCCCTTTGAATGCTCGTTTTTCGCTGTCATACCGGATATAAGTATTACCACTCCCGGAAAAATCATCAAGTAGCCAGATTAAGTTGAAACGGGGCTGCTCGAGCTTGAATCCGGAGTCGGAGAGAGAGGCCTTCAATTCCTTGAGCATGTCGTCAGCCTTTTCGTGGCTCAGTTCATAGGCCTGCCATATCTGCTCGTTGGTGATGTCACCACCGCTTGCGCGCCGCAACTCGTTGGTGCGCGCGCCATCGCTCAATCCCAGATAGAGAGACTTGAGTCGAAGCTCCTTGAAGCGAGGATGGCGTGAAATCTTTCCTACGAGATGTGCGGAGATGTCGTGCTCTTCTGAGACGAGACGCATGCGCTCTTGAACAATCAGGTCGGGGTATGCAGTGGTAACCAAGTGGGTGAATTCGGCATCTGAGAAGTACACCAGCCTGCGAGTCACAAGTTCAAGCGCCGCTTCGCGATCATCAGGACTGAACTGGTCGAGCCAAAGTGCCAGGCTCTCGATAAAACGACGCCCCGGCCCAAACCGCTGATAGTGGTCGTATTTATAGTCTGCGAGCAACTGCAACGTCGGTAGGAACAGCGGAGGGGCGTCAAGATCACGCCAGTCCATGACCTTGGCAAGCAGTTGCGCGGCGTTGTGGTCATGCATAGTCGGATGACCCAGTTTGGGTTGGCAGCGAAAGGCGCACAGCAAAAGCTCCCGCACCGTCTTCGATGAGACGTTCCAGATACCAGAGCGAGGCATCCACATCACGTCGATGAGGCGGTGCAAGCTTCCAACCGCGATCGAGCCTGCGCGATGGAACGTCCACACTAAGTGAGAACCTGTGCTCGAGAAGTGCGGAATCGTTACCGGGCCACGCACCTTGGTCCCCCAGCGTCAAAATCTCATAAGGGTCGATCTTGAAATTCTGGATGATGTGCGCGATGAGCCGTGACTTGGTGATTCCGGCAGCCAGTATGTCGACCGAATGTTTGCTCTTAACCATGCTGGAGAGATCAAGACCAGCCTGACGCAGTGCGTCAGCCACGACGAACCACATGTTGTCCGTTGGCAGGCCCTCTCGAAATCGAACGCTAACTTGGTAGGGGTGAGTAGTCTTGTGTTCGTGGATTGGCACGCCGAGAGCCTTTAGGCGCACGATGATTCGCGTGACGTGGCTAAGGAATTCACTGGTCTCCTGTTGTTTGACAGGCGTGGTCGCTGCATCTGCCAGTGAGCCGCCGTTGTAGAGGCCAAGCTGAATTCCCTTCAATACTTCGTTGGGCAGACACTTCTCCAAGCACTCCTGTACAGATCCTCCGCGGCCTGATGCGATGCCGACTACAACTCCCGACCGGACGAGCCGTTCCAGATGATCAAGAATGGCTTTAGGAGGAGTGCTGTCAGTTCTCTGTGAACTGCTTAACGTGCCATCATAGTCGAAGACGACAGCACGAAAGCGCTGCTTCTCCAGCGAATAGATGAACTCATCTTTGGCCCTGCGCATCGAGCCGTGATTGCATGGAGATGGCCATCTTGCGCCAAGCACTTCGTACTTAGATCGCTCTATGCCGTCCACTTCTTCTACAGGGACGGGAATAACATCCTGAAGCTTGATGTAATACAGTTCGCGGCCGAACTGGGGAACCACAGGCCTGCCCGGATCTTGGCCAAGGCAATTGGCGATCGCTGAGACGAGGTACATTTGCGCCACTAGGCCTGCTATCAGGTCGCGTGGCGTAGCGCCTGCAAGTCCCATGGTCAGCGTTGGCACATCGCTAGGGAAGAACGTCTTCATGCTCCCCCAAAGGTCACCGAGTGACGGTTCAGTAAGTGCAATAACCGCACAGTCTTGAGACCGATTGGCAAGCCAAAGATGCCTGCCGTGCGCGTACGACCTTAGATCCGTAAATTGGGTATGTAGCAATGCTGCCTCTGACAGCTTTGATTCCAGGTCAGCAGCGATAGGCTTCAACAGCGGCGAATAGATTACGGTTACAGCGCCACGTGAAACGCATTCAACTACGAATGACTGCGCTTCCGCCACCCAATCCTCCAACGTCTGCGTGCCAATCCGAAGATCAGAAAACTGGGCTGGCAAGTGATCCCGAGTTTGATTCAACTCACCGTATGCACGAGCGAACAACACGGCATCTAGCAGCAAACTGTTCGTCGCGAGATACCCATCTTTTTCGGCAAGTTCGTAGACATGAGTACTGACGTCCGTCAACTGTTCGACCTGGTGCATCAAAGGAGAGTCGGCGCGGTTAGTCACCACATGTACAGGTCGAGCGCTATGCCGGCGGGCGCGCTGCATCGCTTCAACGATGTCCGGATTTTTGCCCTCGGCGGAAATAAGAAATACAGGGCTGGAGGCGGCGAGCGTCGGATTACAAATAATTTCCAACGGTGTCGAAGGCCGGGAGACTCGCCCGGTATAGGCTTCATGGAGGTTACACAGCAGTGAGGCCACCGTAAATGAACCTCCTGACCCCACGCCGATGACGCTGGATTCGCAGGCGCCAGCAATGGCCGCCTTGAGGCGCGATACATCCGCCCCCATGGCAGCACTGTAGGTCGCAGTCAGATTTTGCAGTTCACGGCCGTATTGGGTGAACGGCATTTTGTTGTCGTGAAGCATCGTCAATTTACTTCTGCGAGCTTGTTCTCTTGTCGCGCAGCTTTTCCACGAACTTGTACTTTCTTTTTGCGAGCAGTCAATTTCTCGGCCTGCCTCAACTCCGTCCGAATTTCCATGAGCAACACGCCGAGCATATTGAGCCCCTTGCCCTTTACTTCTCCCCAGGTCCTGTTGACTGGATTGTCCGTGCGGCACGATTCAACCAGCCGCGCTTCGCCAGTAGACAAAAGCAGTGTTCGCAAGTCCTCGTGTTGTGTGTATTTGGCTCGCAGGACTTCGCGCATTCGATCGAATTTTATTTTTGACCAATTCGGAACGATGTCCCATGTATAGAGACCGTGTGCAGCCATTGCCACCAATGAAGGCGTTGGCGCACTCAATATCCATTTGCGCACAGCCTCTTTGCGAGCTTTGCCAGCTTGATACGCGTGCTCTGCCGTCGGAAATTCGACTCCTTCAAATGCGATGGCGCGCCTGAATAAGTTACTAAAGACCCCATACGGTTTCTCATTGGATCGATAGAAATGTATCTCGGTCAAGGGCGGCTGATCTTGCTCGATCAACGATATGGATTGCGCTCGTTCCTTTTTGATTTTGTTCATGTGGATTTTTCCTTCACGGGCGGCGTCAACGGATAAAGATTTCTTTGCCGTGGCAAGCGGCGGAGGAGAGAGTGCAATTATGCCTGCGCAAGAGGGACTGGGAGAGGCGACATTGCGGCGCCTTATCGCCCCCCTACTGTGGAGACGCCCAAAGTCAGTCAGCACCTAGACATACGCAGAATCGGCGGCATCCGGTTGCTACGGCAATTTACAACACTTCACGAAAGCTACAAAAGTGGTCCCATATCAGCCCACGAATCTGTGGGGGGAAATGTGGGGGGAAATTTCAAAAATTGGCACTAGAAAGTACTTAGGCCAATCCGAAGATTGGCCTAAGTACTTGATTCTATTGGTCGGGGCGGCGGGATTCGAACTCGCGACCCCTTGCACCCCATGCAAGTGCGCTACCAGGCTGCGCTACGCCCCGACGAGCCGCGCATTATACCCACAACGCGCCCGGAGTCAAAGGCTGAGAACGTCGATTACGGCGAGGGATTTCGCTGCGCAAGTTAGGGGCTACCGCCACCGGTTCCGGGGCGACGGATACGGGCTCATCCGAGGCAGGATCGTCAAGGCGATTGCGGGCGCCGCTGATGGTGAACCCCTGGTTGTAAAGCAACTCCCGGATACGCCGCACGAGAAGCACTTCGTGGTGCTGGTAATAGCGTCGGTTGCCACGCCGCTTGACCGGCTTCAACTGGGTGAATTCCTGCTCCCAGTAACGCAGCACATGGGGCTTGACGCCACACAACTCGCTCACTTCGCCGATGGTGAAGTAGCGCTTGGCGGGAATGGGCGGAAGTTCTTCTCCGCCCCCAGACTTAGACCTGGGTTCCATCGTAGGCCAGTTCCACGTCGCCCTTCAGTTTCTGGCTGGCGTGAAAGGTGACGACCCGACGTGCGGTGATGGGAATTTCCTGCCCGGTCTTGGGATTGCGACCGGGGCGCTGCGGTTTGTCGCGCAACTGAAAATTGCCGAAGCCGGAGAGCTTGACCCCGTCGCCGGTCTCGAGGGCATTACGAATTTCCTCGAAAAAAGCCTCCACCATGTCCTTGGCCTCGCGCTTGTTCAATCCCACCTTCTCGAACAGAAGATCCGCGAGTTCAGCTTTGGTTAGCGTCATTGTTGTTGTCCATCAGGCGCGCAAGTGAGCGGCATGGTTCCGCTCCAGGAAAAGGGTCATTTGCTGCACAGCAGCATCGACTTCCGAATCTTGCAAAGTGCGTTGAGTATCTTGCATAACTATACGGAACGCAAGACTTTTTTTGTTTTCAGGAACCCCCTTTCCGGCGTACACATCGAACAGTTGGACGTCCTGCACGATGGCCGGAAGCTGCCCTTTCAAGCCATCCAGGAGGGCCTGCAGAATCAGCCCCTGATCCACGACGACGGCCAGGTCGCGCACCACCGGCGGGAACTTGGACACCTCCTGATACACCGGAATCGTGGCCGACTTGACACTGTCCAGTTCGAGTTCGAAGACCACCGGCGAATGGGGAAGGTCATACTTTTGGACCCACTCGGGATGCAATTCGCCAACGACACCGAGTTCATGCCCATCGAGCACGAGGCGGGCCGAGCGCCCAGGATGCAGCGCAGGGTGAGCGGCCTTCTCGAAACGCACGGCACGGGGCGCCAACAGGGCCTCCAGATCACCCTTGACGTCGTAGAAATCGACCTTGCGGCCACCGCTGCCCCAGCCTTCGGGCAAAGCGCCCCCGTAGGCCAGGCCGGCCAGGCGCCAGGGCTGGCGGAAACCGGGCACCGGGCCGCCCTGGGCATCGCGGTGAAAGGTACGCCCGGTCTCGAAAAGGCGAACGCGGCTCTGCTTGCGTTTAAGGTTGGTGACCAGATTGTCCACCAGACCGCCGATCAGGCCGGCGCGCATGACCGCCATTTGGCTGGCGATGGGGTTGGCCAGACGGATCGGGGTCTGATTGTTGGCGAAATCCGCTTCCCAGGATTCTTGCACGAAGGCGTAGTTGACGACCTCCTGGTAGCCCCGATCCACCAGAACACGGCGCAAACCTTGCACCGAGCCCTCGTTTTCCGATTGCGGCAGCATGGACAAGGGACCGCGGGGAGCCGGGGCCGGGATGCTGTCGTAGCCGTGCAGGCGGGCAATTTCCTCGATCAGGTCTTCCTCGATTTCGAGGTCGAAGCGCCAGGTTGGCGGCGTCACCAGAAAATCGTCACCCTCGCGGGTAAAGGGAAGCCCTAAACCGGCGAACAGCCTGCCGATTTGCTCGGCACTGAACGCCATGCCGATGACGCGGACTGCACGGGACGTCCGCAGACGCACCGGTGTGCGCTCGGGCAGCGCCGCCGCGGCCTCGACCACCGGACCGGCAGCGCCGCCACAAATATCCAGAATCAGCCGCGTCGCCCGCTCGATGGCACGTTTGGCGCCACCGAAATCGACGCCTCGCTCGAAGCGGTGGGAGGCATCGGATGAAAAACCATAGCGCCGCGCCCGACCGGCAATCGCCTTGGGCGCAAAGAATGCGGACTCCAGGAAGAGCTCGCTGGTTTCCAGGTTGATGCCGCTTTCTTCGCCCCCCATGATGCCTGCCATGGCCAGGGGCTTGGCGTCGTCGGCGATCATCAGCACGTCGGCATCGATGGCAATGGTCTGCTCGTTGAGCAGCAGCAGTTGCTCGCCGGGGATTGCCATGCGGGCATGAACCGCACCTTCCAACTTGGTGTTGTCGAAAGCGTGCAAAGGTTGTCCCAACTCCAGCATCACGTAGTTGGTGACATCGACGAGGGCGGAAATGGCGCGAATGCCGCTCCGTTCCAGGCGGCGCTTCATCCACTCCGGCGTCGGCGCCTTGGCATTGACGCCCTTGACGATGCGACCGCAGTAGAGGGGGCACGCGTCCGGGGCGTCGAGAACCACGGCGCGGGTGTCGGCGATGGTGGCCGGCACGTCAGGCACTTGCGGCAGTTTAGCCGGCGTGCCGGTGATGGCCGCCACTTCCCGGGCGATGCCCAGGATGGACAGGCAATCGGCACGATTCGGCGTCAGCTTCAGGGTATACAGTGCGTCGTCGAGATCCAGGTAATTGCGAATCTGTTGGCCCAGGGGCGCATCGTCCGGCAGGATGAGCAGGCCGGAAGCGTCTTCGGCGATGCCCAACTCCTTGGGGGAGCACAGCATGCCCGAGGATTCGATGCCGCGGACCTTGGCGGTCTTGATGGCGAAGTCGCCAGGCAACACGGCCCCGGCCAGGGCACACGGCACCCGCAGCCCGGGCGCGACGTTGGGGGCACCGCAGACGATGGTCAGCAGTTCGTCTTCACCCACATCGACCTTGCAGACGTTGAGGCGGTCGGCATCCGGGTGCTTGTTCACCTCGATGACGCGGGCGATGACCACCTTGTCGAAGGGCGGCGCCACCGGGTCCAGTTCCTCGACTTCGAGGCCGGCCATGGTCAGCAGATGGGACAGTTCGTCGCTCGACAGTTGCGGATCGACGAGGGTTCTCAGCCAGGATTCGGAGAATTTCATACGAATTGCCTCAGGAAACGGAGGTCGCCCTCGAAGAAGAGGCGCAGATCATTGACCCCGTAGCGCAGCATGGTCAGGCGGTCGGGGCCGAAGCCGAAGGCGAAGCCGGTACTTTTCCGGATCGATGCCGGCGATGCGCAGCACGTTGGGGTGCACCATGCCGCAGCCGGCAATCTCCAACCAGCGTCCCTCCAGGGCGCCGCCTCGAAAGCCACGTCGATTTCGGCGGAAGGCTCGGTGAAGGGGAAGAAGGACGGTCGAAAACGGACCTTGAGGTCGTCGCTCTCGAAGAAGCGGCGCAGGAAATCAGCCACCACGCCCTTCAGGTCGGCGAAGGAAACGCCTTCCCCGATCCACAGGCCTTCCACCTGGTGAAACATGGGGGAATGGGTGGCGTCGGAATCGACTCGATAGACGCGCCCAGGGGCAATGATGCGAATTTCCGGCATGTGCTCCAGATGGCCGTACTTGGCCACGTGGGCCTGCATGTAGCGAGCCTGGATGGGGCTGGTATGGGTGCGCAGCAGGATGCCGTCCGCCACTTGGCCAGCGTCATCCTGCAGGTAGAAGGTGTCGTGCATCGAACGGGCCGGATGATCCTCCGGCGTGTTCAAAGCCGTGAAATTGTGGAAATCGGACTCGATCTCAGGGCCATCGGCCACTTCGAACCCTATGGAGCGGAACAGCGCCTCGATACGCTCCAGGGACCGCGTCACCGGGTGAAGGCCACCACGGGTTTCCGCTCGACCCGGCAGGGTCACATCGAGGGCTTCCTCGGCCAGGCGCGCCTCCAGGGCGGCCTTGCGGATGGCCTCGCGGCGGGCGTTGAGGGCGACCTCGACCGCTTCCTTGGCGCGGTTGATGGCGGCGCCGGCGGTTTTCTTCTCTTCGGGCGGCAGCTTGCCCAGGCCCTTCAGAAGTTCGGTGATCTGGCCGCTCTTGCCCAGAAAACCGGCCTTGGCCTGCTCCAGGGCATCGGGATCGGAAATGGCGGCGAAGGCCTGTTGCGCTTCGCTGACGATTGAATCGAGATTGTCCATGCTGGGGCCCAACACTTCACGACGGTGGAACAAAAAAGGAGGCTTGCGCCTCCTTTTCGAAATTTCCATGCCGCATTCAGGTCAAGACGGGAAGACGGCGCGCAGACAGTACGGGTTGTACGGCAAGCGACGTCGACAAAGTATTGGCCTGGAGGCGGTGCGGAATCAGGCGCCGAGTTGGGCTTTGGCTTGATTGGCCAAGGCCGCGAACGCGGGCTTGTCGAACACGGCCAGATCGGCCAGAACCTTGCGGTCCACTTCGATGTTGGCCTTCTTGAGGCCGTTCATGAAGGTGCTGTACTTCAGGCCCAGCTCGCGGGAAGCAGCGTTGATACGAGCGATCCACAGGGCGCGGAACTGGCGCTTCCTTTGACGACGGTCACGGTACTGGTACTGACCGGCCTTCATCACCGCCTGCTTGGCGATGCGGTATACGTTCTTGCGACGACCGCGGTAACCCTTGGCCTGGTCGAGAACCTTTTTGTGACGGGCATGCGCCGTTACACCACGTTTGACTCTGGACATCTTCTGTCTCCTTACGCGTAGGGCATCATGGCGCGGACGGAAGCTGCGTCGCGCTCAGAACACCAACGGCACCGCGCAGGTGACGCTTGTTCTTGGTGGTCTTCTTGGTCAGGATGTGGCGCTTGAACGCCTGGCCGCGCTTGATGCTGCCACCGGCGCGGATCGAGAAACGCTTCTTGGCGCTGCTCTTGGTCTTCATCTTGGGCATTTTCTGCTCCTTAATGACATGCCGTCAGGTGGTTCCCGGCGGGAACGCTTCGAGGACCCGTAGGCACTTATGGGTGCTGCAAACTACTTTGTTACGACTTTCTTGGCCGGGGCGATGATCATGATCATCTGGCGGCCTTCCATCTTCGGCATCTGCTCGACCAACCCGAGGGCATCAAGATCGGCCTTGATCCGTTCCAACTGGCGCATCCCGAATTCCTGGTGCGCCATTTCGCGGCCCTGGAAGCGCAAGGTCACCTTCACCTTGTCGCCGTCTTCCAGGAAGCGCGTCATGTTCCTGAGCTTGATCTGATAATCGTTTTCGTCGGTACCGGGCCGCAGTTTGACTTCCTTGACCTGGACCTGCTTCTGCTTGAGTTTCGCCTCGTGGGCCTTCTTGGCTTCCTGGTACTTGAACTTGCCGTAGTCCATGATGCGGCAGACCGGCGGCTTCGCCAGGGGAGCGATCTCGACCAGATCGAGTTCTGCTTCCTCCGCCATTTGCAGGGCGGCTCTGATGCTAACTACGCCAACTTGTTCGCCCTCTTCCCCAATGAGACGGATTTCCGGCACCGTGATTTCTTCGTTGAGGCGATTCGCCTTGTTCTGAGCGATGGTTCAAACTCCCGAAAACGACAAAAGTTAAGCCGTGCCACTTCGCGCCGCGACTTCCCTCCGAAGTCGCTCGATCAGGTCATCAACGGGCATCTGCCCCAGATCCTGACCGCCGCGGGTACGCACGGCCACCAGTCCGGCTTCCTTTTCCTTGTCGCCAACGACGAGCTGATAAGGCAGCCGGTTCAAGCTATGTTCCCGAATTTTATAGGTAATTTTCTCGTTGCGCAAATCGGCATCGGCCCGAAAGCCCGCCTGATGCAGCTTCTGTGCAACATCGGCCGCATACTCGGCCTGTTTTTCTGAGATATTGAGGACCACCGCCTGCACCGGGGCCAGCCAGAGCGGCAAGGCGCCGGCGAAGTTCTCGATGAGGATGCCGATGAAGCGCTCCAGCGACCCCAGAATGGCGCGATGGAGCATCACCGGCGGGCGCCGGGTGTCGTCGCCTGCGACATACTCGGCGCCCAGTCGGCCAGGCATGGAAAAATCCACCTGCATGGTGCCGCACTGCCAGGAACGCCCGATGGCATCCTTGATGTGGAATTCGATCTTTGGCCCGTAAAAGGCACCCTCCCCCGGCAACTCCGTCCATTCCAGACCGGAGGCGCGCAGGCCCTGACGCAGGGCGGCTTCCGCCTTGTCCCACACCGCGTCGGAACCCACCCTGCCCTCCGGACGCAGGGCCAGCTTGACCGCCACCTCGTGGAAGCCGAAATCGGCGTAGACCTTCTTCACCAGGGTATTGAAACCCGTTACCTCGGCCTCGATCTGGTCTTCGGTACAGAAAATGTGGCCGTCGTCCTGGACAAACCCACGTACCCGCATCAGGCCGTGCAGAGCCCCTGAGGCCTCATTGCGATGGCAGGAGCCGAACTCACCGTAGCGCAGGGGCAAATCGCGGTAGGAGCGCAGGTGGGAGTTAAATACCTGGACGTGGCCGGGGCAGTTCATGGGCTTCACCGCGTAATCCCGGTTTTCCGAGGACGTGGTGAACATATTGTCCTTGTAATGCTCCCAATGGCCGGATTTCTCCCACAGGCTCCTGTCGAGAATCTGGGGGCAGCGCACCTCCTGGTAGCCGTTGTCGCGATAGACGGCACGCATGTACTGCTCGATCTCCTGCCACACGGCCCAACCCTTGGGGTGCCAGAAAACAAGGCCCGGCGCTTCTTCCTGCATGTGGAAAGGTCATACTGCTTGCCTAGGCGGCGATGGTCGCGCTTTTCCGCCTCCTCCAGCATGTGCAGGTAGGCCTCCAGATCTTCTTTCTTCGCCCAGGCCGTACCGTAGATACGCTGCAGCATCTCGTTCTTGGCGTCGCCACGCCAGTAGGCACCGGCCACCTTCATGAGCTTGAAAACCTTGAGCTTGGCGGTAGTCGGCACGTGGGGACCGCGGCAAAGGTCGATGAAATCACCCTCCCGGTAGAGGGAAACCTGCTCGCCGGCCGGAATGGCACCGATCAGTTCGGCCTTGTATTTCTCCCCCTGACCGAGGAAGAACTTGACCGCCTCATCCCGCTCCCACACCTCGCGGTTCACAGGAATGTCTTGCCTGGCCAGTTCGGCCATGCGCTTTTCGATGGCTTCCAGGTCCTCCGGCGTAAACGGGCGCTTGTAGGCGAAATCGTAGTAGAAGCCATTCTCGATCACCGGGCCGATGGTCACCTGGGCGTCCGGGAAGAGTTCCTTTACAGCGTAGGCGAGCAGGTGGGCCGTGGAGTGACGGATGATTTCCAGGCCTTCGGCGTCGCGGTCGGTGACGATGGCCAGTTCCACGTCACGGTCGATGAGGAAGGAGGTATCGACCAGTTTGCCATCCACCTTGCCAGCCAGGGCGGCCTTGGCCAGGCCGGCACCGATGCTGGCGGCGACTTCGGCCACCGTCGGCGAATTGGGATAGGAGCGGATGGAACCATCAGGCAGTTTGACGTCGGGCATTTTCCGGGCCTCGGGCAAAAAAAAAGTGCGGGCGAGCCGCACTTTTTTGTTCAACGACAGCGAACTCGATCAGGGCTTCAGAACAGCGGTGCTGCTAGTTCGGAAAGTCATGGAATCGCTCCGTCAAGGAATTTGGTAGGCGCAAGTGGATTCGAACCACCGACCCCCACCATGTCAAGGTGGTGCTCTAACCAACTGAGCTATGCGCCTGAGGAGCCGCGCATTATACGGGAGGAAGGATCGAAGTCAAGCAAGCGATCCCAGGCTTGCTCGACCGCCTGGGGCCGCACGAAATATGCCGGTAGCCGTGCGACTGCCCAACTGGTCATGCCAGGCAGAGCGTCGATAGAGCAAGACCAGCCGCTGAACCGTGGCAACCGGACCCGGCGCCCCAGTGGAACCAAGGGAACAGGAAGGAGCGAGGCCGCCGACCGGGAAGCGCTCAGCGCGCAAACCCGAGCACCTGGCGTTCGCCCAGAGGCTTGTAGATGAACTCCACGTTGGCTTCGCCGATCTTTTCGACGCTGTAGACCCCACTGATCTCGTCGCCGACCGCCACCATGATGTTCCGGTTCTGGTGCGCAAGAAATACGCGCGTCACGCCGTCTTCGGACAGCATCCCCAGATAGCGAAAGGGCAGCGTCGGTGCCGTGGGGGGACTTGGCGGCGGCGGCGGGAGCGGGACGTGCCAACTCTTACTGCGAAACGGATCGACCGTCTGATCGACGGGAAGGGACGGGGGCGCCGCGGGCGGGTGAAACCATGGCGTGGTCGCGGCCACCGCCGCCCTATCGGCCCCCGCTGCGCTCGAGGATCGGCTGGCCCGCGGACGATCCCGGGCCTCCGGCCGGGACAAGGCAGCGTCGTCCTCGACCAGGGCCACGGCGAGCAGGGTGGCCGTCAGCAGGCCTCCAAGGGCCATGCGACGATGCATGGGCGTCAGGGTCATGGCCTTCCGCCCCGGCGGCCGAAGACGACGAAGCGTATCTGGGCTTCCAGACCCGCCGCAGAAACGGCTTCACGCCGCAGGACGACCTCCTCGACCGCCAGGTCCGGGAACTTGGCCCGCGCTGCACTCAGATAGCGACGCAGGTCGAGATAATTCGCCCGGGCAGGAAGATTGAGCACGTAGCGTTCGAGCGGGCTTGCGCCGGATGCGACCAGACGGTAGTCCCCTGACGGCACCTGGACCTGGTTTTCGGCCGCCAGGGTGAGCAGGCTTCCCAGGGTCGCGTTCAACGTTTTCTCTTCCTGGAAGCGCTCGAGCACGCCCTTGCGGGTCGCCGCCGCATCGACCTGACCGTCGGAAGTCCCCAGAGCGTCGCGTCGCACCTGCCGTTCCAGGAGCGCCAGGCGACGCTCGCCAGCTGCAATCGCCGCTTCGGTGCGCGGCACCAGAACGGTGTGCACGGTGGCCGCCCCGAGGGCGAGAACAAGGGCCACAACGGGCACCACGGTGAGGGAGGACACACGATGCCGGAGCCAGGGGTAGACCCGCTTCAGATTGCGCCGTGCCATAGGGCTCCGATCTCAAACACGATGGGTTTTTGCGGGTCGCTCTGCTTGACCTGATGGGAGGCCAGCACGACCTGGGCGAGCGGCGCGCGGCGCAGCGCCTCGACGAAGGCGAGAACGGCGGCCATGTCCTTTGCCTCCCCACTGATGTGCAGCGATTTTTGGGACACGCTGGGGCGAATGGCGGTGAGCGCAACCTCTTCGCTCGTCGCGCCGTCGATCGCCGCGAACAGACGCTCCCAATCGATGGCGATCGCCTGCAAGGCGGCGTTGACCGCCGCAGCCTCCTCCGGCGCCAGGGCGTTTTCCGGCCGGCTTTCGCGCCGCATCCCCTCCTGACGATCCAGACGACGCTGGGCCGCATCGCCGCGGCTGCCCGAGCAGCGCTGCCGATCCCGACGCCGACCAGGGCGACGGCCAGGGCTGCTGGAACGCCCTGCGCGTCGAGCAGGCCCAGGCCCTGCGCAGCTTCGCCAGCGCCCGCGCGGCCGCCGTCGGCGACTCCGACACGCTGCTGATTGGCGATTTCAACGCGTACGGCAAGGAAGACCCGATCCTGGACCTGACTGCCAACGGCTTCGTGGATCAGAGCGAGCGCTTTGAAACCGCGCCCTATTCCTACGTCTTCGACGGCGAGGCCGGCCGCCTCGACCACGCCCTGGCCAGCGCCGGCCTGTCGGCCCAGATCGTGGGCGCCCACCACTGGCCCATCAACGCCGACGAGCCGGCGATGCTCGACTACAACCTGGAATTCAAGCAGCCCGCTTGCGCCACCTGCGGCCCGGACTACTACGGCGCGACGCCTTACCGGTCGTCGGACCACGATCCGGTGATCATCGGCCTCAAGCTGTTGAAGACGGTCAATGGCACGGCCGGCCGCGACACGCTGATCGGGACGGCGGGGGACGACGTCATCACCGGCGGCAAGGGAGGCGACACGCTTGCCGGCGGCGCTGGCGCGGACCATTTCGTTTATACGAGCCTGCAGGAAGGTATCGACAGCATCACCGACTTCGAGCCGGGCCAGGACCGCATCGTCCTCACCCAGCTGCTCGCCTCCCTGGGCATCGGCAGCGCCACTCCCCTGGCCGACGGCTACGTCACCTGCCGGGCAAGCGGCACCGACGCCATGATCGGCATCGACCCGGACGGCCCCGGTAGCGCCGCCATCCGCAACCTCGTCCTGCTGCGCAACCGCAGCTGCAGCGTCGCCGTCCCGGGGAATTTCGACTTCTGATCCCGGGCAGTACGGGTGGCGCTTCGGGGCGCGGCAGTTTCCCTGCCGCGCCCCGGGGGAAGACCACTGGCGTCCGGACGCCCTGCCCCCTTCCCGCCGGCCAGGGCGACGGCTGAGCACAGACGGAGGTCGTTTTTTACGGGGCGCCTCAGTCCTTGCCGAAAAGATCGCGGGTATAGACCTTTTCGGCGACGTCGGCCAGATCCTCCGTCATCCGGTTGGCCACGATCACGTCGGAACGCGCCTTGAATTCAGCCAGGTCGCGCACCACCGGGGAGCGGAAAAAATCAGCACCTGCCAGAACCGGCTCGTAGACGATGACCTCGACGCCCTTGGCCTTGATGCGCTTCATGATGCCCTGGATGCTGGAAGCGCGGAAGTTGTCGGAGCCGGCCTTCATGATGAGGCGGAAGATGCCGACCACCCGCGGGTTGCGGCGCAGGATGCTGTCGGCGACGAAATCCTTGCGCGTGGTGTTGGAATCAACGATGGCGTTGATGAGGTTCTGCGGAACGTCGCGGTAATTGGCCAACAGCTGCTTGGTGTCCTTGGGCAAGCAATAGCCGCCGTAGCCAAAGGAGGGATTGTTGTAATGCTTGCCGATGCGGGGATCGAGGCAGACGCCGTCGATGATCTGGCGCGTGTCGAGGCCATGGGACGCCGCGTAGGTGTCGAGCTCGTTGAAGTAGGCGACCCGCATGGCGAGGTAGGTATTGGCGAAAAGCTTGATCGCCTCGGCCTCGGTGGAGTCGGTCAGGAGCACGGGGGCATCCTTGCGCTCCGCCCCCTGCAGGAGCAGCTCGGCAAAGCGCCGGCCGCGCTCGGAGCGCTCCCCGACGACGATGCGCGACGGATGGACGTTGTCGTAGAGGGCCCGCCCCTCGCGCAGAAATTCCGGGGAAAAGATCAGGTTCGCGCAAGCGGTACGCTCCTGCAGCCGGCGGGTGAAGCCCACCGGCACCGTGGATTTGATGACGACCACGGCCTCCGGGTTGGTGGCCCGCACGTCCGCCACCACCGCCTCCACGGAACTCGTATTGAAGAAATTGCTTTGCGGGTCGTAGTCGGTGGGGGTGGCGACGACGACGTACTCGGCGCCGCGATAGGCCTCCCCGCGGTCCAGGGTGGCCCGGAAGTCGAGGCGACGCTTGGCGAGGAAGTCCTCGATTTCAGGATCCACGATGGGCGAACGGCGTTGCATGAGCATCGCGACCCGGTCGGCATCGATGTCCAGGGCGACGACTTCATGGTGCTGGGCAAGCAGGAGAGCATTGGAAAGGCCCACGTAGCCAGTGCCGACAACGGCGATTTTCATGCTGGATCGACCTCCATGAAGTTCTCCCGGGGTGCGGCCCGGGAGGGCAATGATGCGGCGTACAAGTGCGGCACGGGCCTACGTCGAAGCGTGCTGGAAGGCGGCGAGAAACTCTGCCCAATGGGGCGCTTCGATGGCGGCAAGCTGACGGCGCACGAAGTCGACCTCCGCCGCTTCCTCTTCTGCCTCCAGGTCGCCGCTGAGGCGACGAAAGCGGTTATACACGAGGTAGGTATTGACCACATCGGTCTCGCAATAATCGCGGATTTCTGCCTGCCGCCCCTGCTGCCAGGCCTCCCACACCCGGGCGCCGTCCATACCCACCTTGCCGGGAAAGCCCAGCAGGCGGGCCATTTCGTCCAGGGGCGCGTTGGCCCGCGGCTGGTAGAGGGCCAGCAGATCCATGAGGTCGGTGTGGCGGGTATGGTAGCGGCTGATGTAGTTGTTCCACTTGAAATCGCGGCTGTCGGCGTAGCTGCCTTCGCCCAGATCCCAGTAGCGGGGGGCGCAGACCCCGTGCAGCAGGCCACGGTAATGCAGCACGGGTAGATCGAAACCGCCGCCGTTCCAGGACACCAGGCGCGGCGTGAATTTTTCGATGCCGTCGAAGAAGCGCTGGATGATCTCGCCCTCGCCCTGGGCCGGCTCGGCGAGGGACCAGACGCGGAAGGTCTCTCCCGCCCGCAGGAGGCAGGAGATGGTGACGACCCGATGCAAATGGTGGGGCAGGAAATCGCTGCCGTTGCGCGCCCGGCGCTGCTGGAAGGCAAGTTCGGCCACCTCGGCGTCGGAAAGGGCATCGGGCAGATCGTGAATGCGCCGCAGCCCCTCCACGTCGGGGATGGTCTCGATGTCGAAGACGAGGATGGGTGCGTGCATCACTGGCGCTGGGGTGCCCCGTCCGCCTGGGCTGCCGATGCCCGGGAGACAGGAGGAGGTTTGAGGAAGCGGGCAAGCATGGTCGCGTCCGTCGGCACGGAGGGAAGCGGGAGCCCGCCCATCAAGCCGGGAAGACCCCGGTGGACAGGTAGCGGTCGCCCCGGTCGCAGACGATGGTGACGATGACCGCATCGTCCAGGGCGGCGGCGAGGCGCAGGGCGACCGCCACGGCACCCCCGAGGAGATGCCGGCGAAAATGCCCTCCTCCCGGGCCAGACGCCGGGTCATCGCCTCGGCGTCGGCCTGGCTGACGTTTTCCACCTGATCGACGCGGCTGCGGTCGAAGATTCGGGGCAGATAGGCTTCCGGCCACTTGCGGATGCCGGGAATCTGGCTGCCCTCCTCGGGCTGGCAGCCGACGATGCGTATCGCCGGATTCATCTCCTTGAGGTAGCGCGAGGTGCCCATGACGGTCCCGGTGGTGCCCATGCTGGAGACGAAATGGGTGATCCGCCCCCCGGTGTCGCGCCAAATTTCCGGGCCGGTACCTTCGTAGTGCGCCAGCGGGTTGTCCCCGTTTGCGAACTGGTCGAGGATGATGCCCTTGCCTTCGTCGCGCATCTTTTCGGCCACGTCCCGCGCGAGTTCCATGCCACCATCCCGCGGGGTGAGGACCAGTTCGGCGCCGAAGGCGCGCATGGTCTGGCGTCGTTCCAGACTCTGGTTTTCCGGCATGACCAGGATCATGCGGTAGCCCTTCATGGCGGCGGCCATGGCCAAGGCGATGCCGGTATTGCCCGAAGTAGCCTCGATGAGGGTAGTGCCCGGCCTGATGTCGCCCCGGGCTTCAGCGTGGCGGATCATGGACAGGGCAGGCCTGTCCTTGACCGACCCGGCCGGGTTGTTGCCCTCCAGCTTGGCGAGGACCACGGTGCCGCGGCGCTCGATTTCGGGATCGGGGATGCGGGCCAGACGGACGAGGGGCGTATTGCCGACGTAGTCTTCCAGGGTCTTATACATGGGCCTGCAACCATTCGACGTACTGACTCACCCCTTCTTCGACCGTGGCCATGGGCGCGCTGTAGCCGGCTTCACGCAGGCGGGCTAGATCGGCCTGGGTGAAGGCCTGGTACTTGCCTTTCAAGGCCTCGGGAAAGGGAACGTACTCCAGCAGGCCGCGCTGGCGGATCTCTTCGAGGGTCAGCGGGGCTTCGCCGCCCAGGCGACGACAGCCGTTGACGGTGGCCACCGCCACGTCATTGAAGCTCTGCGCGCGGCCCGAACCGACGTTGAAGATGCCCGATTTTTCAGGATGATCGAGGAAGAAGAGATTGACCTTGGCCACGTCGCCGACGAAGACGAAGTCGCGCTGCTGCTCGCCATTGCCGTAGCCGTGGGAGGCCTCGAAGAGCTTCACTCTGCCTTCGGCGCGCAACTGGTTGAAGTGATGGAAGGCCACCGAGGCCATGCGGCCCTTGTGGGTTTCCCGCGGGCCGTGGACATTGAAATAGCGGAAACCGACCACCTGGGACGACGCCCCGCCGGCCAGGCGCTGGCGCACCACCTGATCGAAGAGGAATTTGGAATAGCCGTAGACGTTGAGCGGCCCCTCGGCCTCCCGCTCCTCCCGGAAGACGCTGCCGCCGCCGTAGGTGGCCGCGCTGGAGGCGTAGAGGAACTGCACGTCCTGATCCAGGCACCAGTCGAGGAGGATGGTCGAATAGCGGTAGTTGTTCTCCATCATGTAGCGGCCATCGCTTTCCATGGTGTCGGAACAGGCGCCCTGGTGGAGGATGGCGTCGATCTCGCCGTCGAAATGGCCGGCCTGGATGCGTTCGATGAAATCGTGTTTGTCCAGGTAGTCGGCGATTTCGCAATCGACGAGATTCTTGAATTTGTCGGCCCGGGTGAGGTTATCCACCGCGATGACGCGGGTCACACCCCGCTCGTTGAGGGCCCGCACGACGTTGGCGCCGATGAATCCGGCCGCGCCGGTGACTACGGTATACATGCTGCTTCTCCTTGGCCGGCCCCAGGGCCGGCGATTGCCTTTTTCCCGCCCCTGTCAGAGGGCCGCTTCGAGTTCCTGGCGGGTGACCACCGCGGTGCCCAGTTTGCCCACGACGATGCCGGCCGCCAGGTTGGCGACGCGAATCGCCTCGTCCCAGGTGGCGCCGGAGGCAATGAGGATGGCCAGGGTGGCGATCACCGTGTCTCCCGCGCCCGAAACGTCGAAAACCTCCCGCGCGCGGGCCGCCTCGTGGATGACCTCGTCGTCGCGGAAGAGGGTCATCCCCTCTTCGCTGCGGGTCACCAGCAGGGCATCCAGTCCCAGGCGGCGGCGCAGTGTCTGGGCTTTGGCGGCCAGTTCGTCCTCGCTGGACCAGCGCCCGACCACCTGGCGCAATTCCCCTCGATTGGGGGTGATGAGGGTGGCTCCGGCGTACTTGCTGTAGTCGTCGCCCTTGGGGTCGACCAACACGGGCTTGTCCGCCGCCCGCGCCAGCCGGATCATGTCGCCGATGTGGGCCAGACCTCCCTTGCCGTAATCCGAGAGCACGACCACGTCGCAATCTTCGACACGGCGCTCGAAATCCTCCAGCTTTTCCCGCAAAACTTCGTGGGAAGGCGTGGTCTCGAAGTCGATGCGCAGCAATTGCTGCTGCCGGCCGATGACGCGCAGCTTGACCGTGGTGTCGATGTGGCGGTCCTACCAGGGCCGCGTCTATCCCCGCTTCCGCCAGCATGCGGGAAAGGCTGCGACCGGCCTCGTCGTCCCCGACCACGGAGAGCAACGTGGTGGAACCGCCCAGTACCGCCGCGTTGCGCGCCACGTTGGCGGCGCCGCCGAGGCGCTCTTCCAGGCGCTCGACCTTGACCACCGGGACGGGGGCTTCCGGCGAAATGCGGCTCACCTCGCCGAACCAGTAGCGGTCTAGCATCACATCGCCCACGACCAGGAGGCGACAACCGGTCAGGGCGTCGAGATTGCGTGTCACCGGCGGTCTCCGGCGCTGCGCAGCAGACCGCCGCCTCCGCCATTTCCGGCGGGGCCGGGGCGCGCCGCGCATCTCAGGGCAATTCCTTGGGGCATCATCATTTTCCTATAGCGTAAGGTCGAATTCCTCGCTGCGTCGGGGCGGATAGGTTTCCCAACCGCCGCAGGCGGGGCAGCGCCAATAGAACTGGCGCGCCTTGAAGCCGCAGGAATTGCACTGGTAACGGGAGAGGCGCTTGGTGTAGCTCTGCACGATGGTCTTGGCCATTTCGAGATCGGCCCGGGTTTCCGGCGCCACCAGGGGCAGGCGGGCACTCATCAGCTTTTCCAGGCCCAGGAGGGTCGGGTTGCGCTGCAATTCGTCGCGCACGAGCCTATAGGCGGCCTCGGACCCACCGGATTCGAGGACCAGTTGATAGACGACGTCGAGCAGGTCGAGGGAAGGATAGCGCTCGAGGTAGCCCCGCAGCAGCGCGATCCCGGCGTCGCGTTGATCCAGGGCACGATAGGTTTCCAGCAGGCGCTGGGCCACCAGGGACAGGTAGGCGGGATCCTGCTGCTCGATGCGCTGCCAGGCCTCGATGGCGGCATCGGGGCGCCCCTTCCTGGAGGAGCAGATCGCCCTTGCAGAAGACTGGCGCGCACGCACTTGCGATTGTGCTGCACGGCGGTTTCCAGAAAGGCCCGCGCGCCATCCGCGCGGGAGCGCATGATCTCGCCTGACGCCAGCTCACAGTAATACTCGGCAATGTCCTTCTGGGAGGCGACGCCAGGCAGTTCCCGCGCGGTGTCGATGGCCTTCTGCCACTCTTTCTCGACCTGATAGATTTCCAGCAGATTGCGCTTGGCTTCCTCGTCCCGGGGAGTGCCCAGAAGGCGGTTGAAGATCTCCTCCGCCCGATCGAGCAGACCGGCCTTGAGGTAATCCTGCCCCAGTTCCAAGAGGGCCTGCAGGCGGAAGGCTTCGTCCAGGTCGGCCCGTTCGATGAGGTTCTCGTGCATGCGGATGGCCCGCTCGGTCTCGCCGCGACGCCGGAACAGATTGCCCAGGGCAAAGTGCAGTTCCACGGTCTGGGGATCGACCTTGGCCACTTCCAGGAAGGAATCGATGGCCTTGTCGGGCTGCTCGTTGAGCAGGAAGTTGAGGCCTTGGAAATAGGAGCGCGGCAATGCCCGGGATTCGTGCACCACCTGACGGATGTCGATGCGGGCGGCGGCCCAGCCCAGCCCAAAGAAGAGCGGGATGAGCAGAAGCTGCCAGTAATCGAAAAAATCGCTCATTGCGGGGCCGGATCCAGCGGGGTGGCTTTGGCCGTCGCGCCTTTCAGACGACGGATTTCCCGCCGCTGGCGGTAGAGAACCCCCACCAGGGACAAGGCCCCCAACAGCCCTCCGGCAGCGAAGAAACTGAGCAGGACGACGACCAGCGGGGCCTGCCATACCTGGCCGAGAACGAAATGCACCACCACCGGTTCCGTATTGGTGACGGCGAAGGCGAGAAGCAAAAGAAGGATGGCAGCCCGCAGGCCCCAGGCAAGCGCTTTCATGACGGCATAAAAAAGGCGGTGGCCTGAAAGCCACCGCCCCGAATCTACCACATTGCGCCAAGACGCGCTTCAGATGGCCTTGTCGACCCTTTTCGCGCAATTCCTTGCCGGCCTTGAAGTGGGGTACCCACTTGGCCGGGACGCTGACCTTGTCCCCCGATTTGGGATTGCGCCCGACGCGGGGGGGGCGGTAATTGAGCGCAAAGCTGCCGAATCCACGGATTTCGATGCGATCACCACGAACCAGGGCTTCGGACATCGCGTCGAGGATCATCTTCACCGCGAAATCGGCGTCCTTGGTCACCAACTGGGGAAATCTCTCCGCCAGCCGGGCGATGAGCTCGGATTTGGTCATGCCTTGCGCCTTCATCAGCCTTGTTGGTTCAGCTTGGCCTTGAGCAGGGCTCCCAGATTGGTCGTGCCGGATGCAGCGGAAGACGTCTCGGAAGCGAGCTTCTGCATGGCTTCATGCTGCTCGGCCTGATCCTTGGCCTTGATCGACAGATTGATACCGCGGGACTTGCGGTCGACGTTGATGATCATGGCTTCGACTTCGTCGCCCACCTTGAGGTGCTGGGACAGATCCTCGATACGCTCGCGGGAGAACTCGGAAGCGCGCAGGTAGCCTTCGGTGTCGCCGTCCAGGCCAACCACGGCACCCTTGGCGTCCACCGACTTGACGGCGCCGCGCACGATGCTGTTCTTCTCGTGGGTAGCGATGAAGTTGGTGTACGGGTCGCCCTCGAGTTGCTTGATCCCCAGGGAGATGCGCTCCTTCTCGACGTCGATGCCGAGAACGACGGCCTCGACTTCGTCACCCCTTCTTGAAGTTGCGGATGGCTTCCTCGCCCGTGGCGGACCAGGAGAGGTCGGACAGATGCACCAGACCGTCGATGGCGCCGGAGAGACCGATGAAGATGCCGAAGTCGGTGATGGACTTGATGGCGCCCTTCACCTTGTCGCCCTTCTTGTGGTTCTGGGCGAACTCTTCCCAGGGATTGGCCTTGCACTGCTTCATGCCCAGGGAGATGCGGCGGCGGTCTTCGTCGATTTCGAGGATCATGACTTCGACTTCGTCACCCAGTTGAACGACCTTGGACGGGTGGACGTTCTTGTTGGTCCAGTCCATTTCGAGAGACGTGCACCAGGCCTTCGATGCCCTGCTCGATTTCGACGAAGGAGCCGTAGTCGGTCAGGTTGGTGACCTTGCCGAAGAGGCGGGTACCGGCCGGGTAGCGGCGGGCGATGCCCACCCAGGGATCTTCGCCCAGTTGCTTGAGGCCCAGGGAAACGCGGTTCTTCTCGGCATCGAACTTGAGAATCTTGGCGGTGACTTCGTCGCCCACGGCGAGCACTTCGCTGGGGTGACGGACGCGGCGCCAGGCCAGGTCGGTAATGTGGAGCAGGCCGTCGATTCCGCCCAGATCCACGAAGGCGCCGTAGTCGGTGATGTTCTTGACGATGCCCTTGACGACGGTGCCTTCCTTCAGGTTTTCCATCAGCTTTTCGCGATCGGCGTCGGCGGTGGCTTCCAGCACGGCACGGCGGGACAACACGACGTTGTTGCGCTTGCGGTCGAGCTTGATGACCTTGAATTCGAGGGTCTTGCCTTCGTAGGGGGTGGTGTCCTTGACCGGACGCATATCCACCAGGGAGCCAGGCAGGAAGGCGCGCACACCGTTGGACATGACGGTGAGACCGCCCTTGACCTTGCCGGTGATGGTGCCGGAGACCAGCGAGCCTTCGTTGAGGGCCTGTTCCAGGAAGTTCCAGGCAGCGATGCGCTTGGCGCGATCGCGGGGAGAGGCGGGTCTCGCCATAGCCGTCTTCAAGCATCTCGATGGCGACCTGGACGAATTCGCCCGGTTGCACTTCGAGTTCGCCCTGGTCGTTGAGGAACTCCTCGACCGGGACGTAGGATTCTGATTTCAGGCCGGCGTTGACCACCACGAAATTCTGGTCGACGCGCACCACCTCGGCAGTGATGACTTCGCCTTGACGCATTTCCTGGCGAGCCAGGGATTCTTCAAAAGTTGAGCAAAGATTCCATTGAGGGAAAGACTCGGAGTTTGCCGCAAAGCGGCGGTTGGTTGATGAACATCGGCGGCCCACGGCCGCCGACACCCTGATCCACCGGGAGCGGTGGAAAGGGGCGGATGATAACCCGGAAAAGGTTTGCGATCAATCGTTTATTGAGCACTCGCCGAGGGGCGCTCACGGCTGCGCCGAGGCGAACCAGGACAATACTTGCTCCACCGCCTGATCGATGGTGAGGCCGTCGGTATCGAGGAGAAAGGCGCCTTCCGCCTGGCAAAGGGGCGCGACGCTGCGCTCGCTGTCCCGGGCATCGCGCGCTTTGAGATCGGCGACGATGCGCTGGGGATCAGCGGCCACCCCCGCCGCGGCCAGTTGCTTCACCCGCCGCTCGGCGCGGACTTCCGCACTGGCGGTGAGGAAGACCTGGAGCGCGGCCCGAGGGAAAACCACCGAGGCCATGTCCTTCCATCCGCGACCAAGCCGGGCGCCCCGGCGTAGGCCCGCTGGCGAAAGAGCAGGGCCTCGCGCACCGCCGGCCAGGCCGCCACCCGGGAGGCGCCGCCGGGAGATGTCTTCGCTGCGGATGGCAGCGCTGACTTCGTCGCCGGCGAGGAAGATTCCACCGTCGGCGAAGCGCGCGTCCAGGCCTGCCGCCAGCGCGGCGACCCCCGCTTCGTCGTCCCAGGACACCCCGCACCGCTTGGCGGCCAGGGCGGTCAGGCGATAGAGGGCGCCGGAATCGAGGTAGGCGAAACCCAGGGCAGCGGCCACCCGCCCGGCGACCGTGCCCTTACCCGAAGCCGAGGGGCCGTCGATGGCGATGACGGGTACCGCCCGCGTGACCGCCTCGAAGCGGGCGAAGTAGTCCGGAAAGGTCTTGGCCACACACTTGGGATCGTTGATGCGCAGCGGCGTCCCGAAAGCGGCCAGGGAGAAGCACATGGCGACACGATGGTCATCGTAGGTATCGATGGCCGCCGCGTGCAGGGGGGCCGGCGTGACGGCGATCCAGTCCTCGCCCTCCTCGACCGTGGCGCCCAGCTTGCGCAATTCCGTGGCCATGGCGACGATGCGGTCGGTTTCTTTCACCCGCCAGCTGGCAATGTTGCGCAGCGTGGTCTTGCCCCAGGCAAAGAGCGCCGTGGTGGCCAGAGTCATGGCAGCGTCAGGGATGTGATTGCAGTCGAGGTCGATGCCGACCAGGCCCGCGGCCGGCGCCCGCGACTCCATCCAGTTGGGCCCGGTTTCCCCCCGATGGCGCCCAGGGCCAGGAAATAGGAGGCTGAGGATGCATCGCCTTCGACATAGATCGTCCCCGGGGAAACGTAGCGGCTTCCGGCAGGTACCGTGAAGCGCTGCCAGCCCTGCCGCTGCACTTCCACGCCAAAACGGCGCATGGTGGCGAGGGTGATTTCGATGTAGGGGCTTGGAGATCAACTCCCCCACCACCTCGACCACGGTTTCCACACCGGTGAGCGGCAGGGCCATGAGCAGGCCGGTGAGAAACTGGCTGGAGACGTCACCGCGCACCCGGACCACACCGCCCGGGCGAATGCTGGCCGGAGCGAGCCGCAGGGGCGGGAATCCTTCGTTCTCGAGGTAGTCCACCTGGGCGCCCAATTGGCGCAGGCCATCGACCGAGGTCGCCGATGGGCCGCTCGTGCATGCGGGCGACGCCGCGCAGGGTATAGTCGCCGCCGGCAGGCAAGCGCCGCCGTCAAGGGCCGGAGGGCGGTGCCCGCGTTGCCCAGGAACAGATCGGCCTGCTTGACCGCGAAGCGCCCGCCGCAACCCGCCACCTGCCAGTGCCCCCCCTCCAGGGCCGTGACGCCCACACCCAAGGTGCGGAGGGCGTCGAGCATGCGTGCAGTGTCGTCGGACGCCAGGAGATCCCGCACCTCGGTTTCCCCTTCCGCCAGAGAGGCGAGGAGCAGAACCCGGTTGGAGATGCTCTTGGAGCCGGGGAGACGGACGGTGCCGGCAGCAGCCGTGCGGCAGGAAAGGTCGAGGTGTTCAGCAGTCACGGGCTACTCCGGAATTCAGGGGCGACCGCTCAGGCCGCGGCATATTCAGGGACAAAACGCTTGAGATCGCGGCGCACTTCCGCCGGAACACGAACCCCGGCCTGAAGCCAGGCGAGAATTTCGGCGTACTCGGCCTCTCCGAGAGCATCGGCAAGGCGGGCGATGCGCAGCTTGGGGTGAGGCGTGGCGAGCGTGGTCTCGTCGTTGGCCAGCAGTTCTTCGTAGAGTTTTTCGCCCGGACGCAGGCCGGTGAAGTGGATGGGAATGTCCTCTTCCGAAAAACCCGACAAGCGAATCATGTCCCGGGCCAGATCGACGATTCGCACAGGCTCGCCCATGTCCAGAACGAAGATTTCCCCCCTGCCCCATCAATCCCGCCTGCAGCACCAGTTGGGCAGCCTCGGGAATGGTCATGAAGTAGCGCACGATGTCCGGGTGAGTGACCGTCACCGGTCCGCCCCGGGCGATCTGGTCACGGAACTTGGGGATCACGCTGCCGTTGCTGCCAAGCACATTGCCAAAGCGGACGGTGACGAACTTCGTCCCGCCTTCGGCCTGGACGGCACGGCATAGACGTTCGGCCAGGCGCTTGCTGGCCCCCATGACGTTGGTCGGGTTGACCGCCTTGTCGGTGGAGATCAGCACAAACCTTCCCACACCCGCCTCTCGCGCGGCCCTGGCCATGGTCAAGGTGCCCAGGGCGTTGGTCCGCACGGCCTGCCAGGCGTTGTCCTGCTCCATGAGGGGCACGTGTTTGTAGGCGGCAGCGTGAAAGATGACGGCAGGCTGCTCCGCCGCAAGGATTTCCGCGACCCGTTCCGCATCCCGGACATCGGCCGCCCAGCAGCGCCGGTCCAGCCCGGGGAATGCGAGGCCCAGTTCCTCGTCGATGCTGTAGAGGGCAAACTCGGACGATTCCAGGAGAACGAGACAGCGAGGCGCAAAGCGGGCGATCTGGCGGCAAAGTTCCGACCCGATGGAGCCTCCCGCACCCGTCACCAGGACGACCTGCCCGCGCAAGAGGTCACTCAGGCCGGCATCATCGAGAGAGACCGCCTCCCGGCCCAGCAGATCTTCGAGTTCGACGCGGCGAATGCTGGAAACCGAGACTCGCCCGGCGAGGAGATCGTCGTAGGACGGCATGGTCATGACGGTCAGCCCGGCTGCAGCAGCGACCTCCGCGGCCTGACGCCGCTCCGCTGCCCGGGCACCGGGCATGGCCATGATGACGTGCTTGACGGAATAGCGCGCAGCAACCTCGGCCAGGGTCGCGAGGGGGGCGAAGACTGGCAGCCCGTGGAGGCGCCTTCCCTGATTTCCCGGCTTGGTACTCACCAGGGCAACGGCGTACCAGGTTCCGCTGCGATTCAATTCGCGCAGGAGCGAATCGGCCGCCTCTCCGGTCCCGAGCACGATGACCGGCTGCCCGCGCATGCGCGCCGGACCATAAAGCCGGTGTTCCTTCCAACTGCGATAGGCGAAGCGGCTGCCCCCATGAACATGATGAGAAGCACCGGGTACATCACCAGGACCGAACGCGGAATGACTCCAGGACGGAAGAACACCACGACCAGCACGACGAGGACAATTCCGGAGAGCACGGCACCCAGAATGTGGCGCATGTCGGACAGGCTCGCGAAGCGCCAGACGCCGCAGTAAAGCCCGAAAGCGTAGAACAACGCGGCGAACAGCGGGACGACCCAAAGCGAAGAGCGCTGGGCGGTCAGCACGAATTCCGGCGGAATCTCAAAATTGAAGCGCAACCAGAACGCCAGCATCCAGGCGACGGCGACGGCCACCAGGTCATGCAGAAAGCGGCTGGCGTTCTCGGATTGCTCATGCTCGTGACGCCGCTCGCTCTTTGGCCATTTGAAAGCCGGGCATTTTATCCCGGATCGGGGCGTCAGAGTTCCGGACACGATCACCGCCCCCACGGCCGGCGACCGTGAGGAAGAGGTACCGGAAATAATTTTTCAGACCGAGGTCGTCGAGCATCCTGCGGTCCGTCTCTGCGAGAAGCCTGGGCGTGGACATGTCGATTCCGCTGACTTGGGCAAGCCCGGTGATACCGGGCCGCGCCTCATAGACCCCGCGCTGGGCCCTCTCTTCGATCAGTTCCTGCTGGCTGAAGAGACAGGGGCGCGGCCCCACGAGGCTCATGTCGCCAGTGAGCACGTTCCACAACTGCGGCAATTCGTCGAGCTTGGTACGCCGCAGGAATCCCCCAAGCCTCGTGATGGCCGCTGCATCGGCAAGATGGGAGGCAACATGCGGCGCATCCGGCCGCATGGTGCGAAACTTGAGCAGCACGAAGGGGCGCTGGTGGCGTCCGACCCGTGTCTGGCGGAAGATCGGCAATCCGGTGTCCAGATACCCGAACGCAAGGATCGCGACCAGCAAAGGGAGCGACACCACGAGCCCGCAAACGGCGAGGATGAGATCAAGAATCCGCGTCACGACTCATCATTTTCTTCAACTGCTCGTCAAGGGTCGTCGGCGGACACCAGCCGAGGAGGCGTTCCGCTTTGGATCCATCGACGACGAGACTACCCAGGAGGCGATCCGCAACCGATGCTTTGCCCAAAACCCGTGCCCCCAGATTCAACCAGGTTTCCGGAATGGAAATCAGGCAAGCACGACCCCCGGCTGCCGCCGCGATCCTGCACAGCAATTCTGGCGTAGATACTGCGTGGCAGTCAGCAACGTGGAAGACTTGATTCGACGCCCCGGGTGAGCGATCTCTGTCGGCACAGAGCGCCACGAAATCGATCAGATTGTCGAGCGCAAGCAGGGAGCGCAGGTTGCGAACTCCGCCCAGGGGAAGCGGCACGCCACTCTGTGCCAGTTTCACCAAGGACGGAAAGTTTCCTCTGACCCCAGGTCCATACACGAGCGGAGGCCTGATCACCACGATCTCCATGCCCGTCTCGCGCCCAAGCGCCCACAGCGCCCCTTCCGCCTCGAATTTTGATAGCGCGTAGGAGTCTTGTGGGTGCGGCCGATCATCTGGCGCGAAGGCACATCCGGGGCGTGTCGTCTCACCACAAACCTTGATTGAACTGAGGAAAATAAACCGCTTCACCCCTGCCTCAGCCGCCTTCCGAGCCAGGCCGGTCGTTCCTTCGACATTGACCGAACGGAATTCCTGCAAGGGATCGCGTGCGCAATCGCGCATTTGATGGACCCGAGCGGCAAGATGAATCACCACGTCAGCGCCTCCAGCCAACGCCAGGGTCCAATCGGTGGTCGGGCCAATATCGCCCACGTCAAGATCTGAGGCCGGACCAACTCCGCGACCAGATCGGATCAGGCTGTGGCCGGATGCAATCAGATGTTTGCACAACGCCGCGCCGACAAACCCGGATGCGCCGGTGACGAGCATCCTCATGCGCGGACCCCGGTACTGGGCAAGCGCCCGAAGTGCTTGAAAAAGTAACGGGCCATGCTCGACAAATGCCAGACCATATAGCGAATTCGCTTCCGGCTGTCCCTGCGGGCTGAATGGATTACCGTCACCCCTGGATGGACAAGCACCCTGAGTCCCGCTTTCCACAAACGGACGCAAAGATCGACATCCTCGTAGTAGAGGAAATACCCTGCATCGAAACCGCCAAGGCGACGAAACGTTTCCGACCGGAACACCAGGAACATTCCTGCCGCCCAGTCGACCGCAATCGGAAGATCCCCTGCCGCAGCCACCAGGCTTTCATCATGCCCAAACGCCTTGCCGAGCAAACCGCTCAGGGTCGGAAACCGGCGCGTACTGTCTTCTCGCCCGCCATCTGGATTGACAACGGCGGGGACCGCCACACCTGTCCCCTGATCATCCAGGACACGAAGGAGAGTCGAAAATGGGTTCGCGAGCAGGCGAACATCCGGGTTAACAACTGCAAAGCAAGGCGTTCTACACAAGGCAAACGCCTGATTGTGATTTGCTCCAAAACCGAGGGGCGCTGAATTGCGGACGACTCGCATACGGGAACGCAGCGAATCCGGGCACGCAATGTCGGGCTCCGGAACGTTCAGCGTGACGATGACCTCCGCAACTTGCGCACATTCCGCGAGATCGGCAAGCAGGTTCGCCACGAGCGATCCCTGTCCGTGACTGACCACTGAGACTGTGACCTGCCGAGTCTCGCCCTCAGACACGCTCGAAGACCCCGTAGAGGCAATATTGGCGCATACGGCGGTCAAGCCAATCGGACCGCAAAGGGGTATAAAACAGCCGACACTTCCTGAAGCCAAGCGCCTCAATGGCGCTTTGCAGAGACTCGGCGGAGTACGCAAGCTTGTGATCCGGATCGCTGGCAAATCCTCGCTTGCCTGGGACCCCTATCAGGAAACGCCCGCCGGGTTGCAACACCCGACGTATATCCACTAGGAGCGCACGTGGGCTCTCCAGATGCTCCAGGACGTTATCGAGAACCACACCTCTAAAGGCCGCGTCAGCGAAGGGGAGTTCGTCCGGAATCATGATCCGGGCATCGAGCCCAAGCCCGCGGCACCACGCTACGGTCGCCGGATTGACGTCTACCCCCACAGTATCGGGACGAAAGCGAAGAAAATCGCCTATGCCACACCCGACATCGAGAACCCGACCGTCTAGATGCCGGCACAACAACGGATAGAGCCAGTAGCGCCGGTATAACCAGCCAATTCGGCTGCGGCCCTTGAGATACTCACAGTAGTCCACGGGCTCGGTCAAGGCGCTTTCTCCAGGATTTCGCGATAGTGCTGCGCTGCATGTTCCTGACGGAATGCAGGCGGGAGCAACGAACATGACGAATCCCGCTTCCTCGAGGCAATTGCCACTTGGGTCAGGGCGTGACCCAGATCGGCATCAGAACAAAACAGGGCACCCGCTTCCGGATTTGCGACCAATTCACCATTTCCGTCCACGTCGCGAAGAACGCATGGCACACCAAGATAAAGAGCCTCCAGGGCGGCCCTGGAAAGGCCCTCAGAGCGCGATGGAAGGACGAAGGCGTCCGCGCCCGCGACCAGTGGATAGGGATTGGCCACCTGCCCGTGAAGATGAACGTGCCTCTGCCAGCCCCGTTTCTCAACCAAGGAATGGACAGAAGCTCTCAACGGACCATCGCCGACCAAATCGAGGTGCCCCCCCGACTCAATCAGCCCCCCCAGAGCCTCAACAAGCAACTCGGGCTGCTTGCGCCGGGACAGAGACCCCACGAAAACCGCGCGGAGAGGCCCCTCGCGCGGGACTGAGCGCTGCCGAAAAGGGTCGAGTGAGGCTTCGTCGACAAAATTTCCAATGACGTCGGCCCGCACTCCGGCAACCCTACGAATTTGCCGAGCCATTGCACTGGTCATCGCAACAACATGATCGAACGAGCGCAGCAGCCAAAGATGGGTCGCGGCCAAGCCGAGTCCGGGCGCACCATAGTCGTGACGGTAATTCTGCGGCAAGTTTCCCCTGACACTTGCACAGATAACAGCGTCAGTCCGACAAAAGCGATTCAGGGTATCTGCCGAAAAACACATCGATATCGATGCGACCCGTGATCGCCCTCCTGCGGCTGCAAGCATCGCGCGATATGCCGCAAGCCGACCCCTCCAGCCGCCAGCCACCTCGGCAAGAGTTACGCGTTCAACCCGATCATCAAGCGCAGCATCAACCCCGGGTCCAGGCTTCAGAAAAACCAGTACGACTCGCCTTGATGGCGCGAGCGCATTCGCCAGAGCACAGGCGCCCTTCACGGGTCCCGTAGGGTGAGGCGAGGGAACGAGGATAAAGAAGCTTCGCATCAAAGACCCCGAGCTGCCTCGAGGATACGTTCGGCACGCCGAGTCCAGGTATGGTGTGCACGATATTGCGCATGGGCGCGTTCCCCGAGGGCGACCGAAAGCCCAGGGCTTCGGGCAACCCGATCCAGGGCGTCGAGCCACGATTGCGGGTCCGCGGGTGGCGCAAGGAGGCAATTGTCGCCGTCGACGAGAATCTCCCGCAGGACCGGAAGATCAGAAGAGAGAATTGGCACACCGGCCCCCAGATATTCGAACATCTTCATTGGCGACATCCAACGCGCCGTGTCGTGGCCCTTCACCCCGATAGAAACGCTTTCCTGATAGGGCATCAGAAGGACATCCATCTGCGCCATGAGCTCCCGCGCGCGGGGGTGCGGAACGTGACCCATAAAAATCAGGTTGCCCAGACGATTACCTAGTCTTCGTTCGTCCAGGTCACGCTCGGTGCCTCCATAGACCAGAAAGAGGCAGTCCGGACGGGCGCGGGAAAGTTGCTCGACAATCTCGATACCGCGGCCGGGATAGAGATGGCCAAAATACCCGCACACCATTCTCCAGGATCCCAACGCCTGGCGAACCTGCTCGCAGAGCGCCGCGCGGCGTTCCCGCGGCGAAATGGGGGTAATACCTTCGGGTGCCGCGTCATGTAGGACCAAGTGGCGACGAGGCTCTACGCCATGGTGGGCATGAAGGTATTCGACGAGGTGGTCCGAAATCGCAATGGTCGTCACCCAAGGACACCGCATCACGGCGCGCTGCATCCACTTGCGCACGCCGCTCTCAAGTTGGTGAGTTTCGAACAGCAGAGGAATGCGATCCAGCACGGCAAGCACAAATGCGGCGTAGAGGTTCCGCGACAGAATGCCCACCTCCCGCCCCTGCTGCCGAACTGCGGCAATCGCGTGGCGTGCGATTCGAAGATTGTCCCCTCGGGTCGAGGTGCTATAGACGGTGTCGAGCCGCAATGCTTTCTGCTCGACACCGTAGGACTCCTTCAGTCCGTCTGCGAGGGCAGCGGCATCCGGGATTGCCCGTTTGGCATAAAGCGAGACCTCGACTCCTGCCCGGCACAACCCGTCGCACTGCCACACCACATGTACAGAATTTGCCGCGCGGGAAGGAAGGATCGAAGGAGAAATATAATGAAAGCGCATCAAGGCAACCTACGTCGGAATCCGTTCCGCAAACCTGGGTGGTAACCGATTCCCGGATAATCGATAAATCCCCACTCATCGATGTGATCTGGATTCAGGGCGATATCGATGCGAGCCAAGGCAAGGATGCGAAACCAACTATCCCAGAGGTCTGACTCTCCCCAGCCTCGGGAATAGACGCTCCAGTGAGTGTGAATGGAATTGTGCTTGTTGCGCTGCAAGGTGATTCCATAACGGAGTCGCTCAGCCAGCAGGGGCATACATCGGCCTGCCGAGATGGCATGGGCGGCAAACCGGCACAAATTCCGGATACTCCGCGGGCGGACATAGACAGATTCGCAAAAACCACCGTCATCGCGCTGGTTGCTTGCGATGCTGGAGGCAGTTTTCACCAGGGTAGAGCGCGTGGCGATATCCTGTAATCTCCCCTCCGGAGTCAGCATGAACACCGCATCGTAGTCATAACACCCGCCGCCCCCGGGATACGGCGCGAAGTGGCCCTCGCGATCAGCCAGTCGCCTCACTGCGACCAAAGCTTCCTCCCGCCGTGGATTTTCCACTCCCAGGTATTCGAGCAGTTCATGTTGGTGGTAACCGTTCTGGAATTGGAGGTGGGTCATCGCCGTGGTTTCTCCCCAAAAGCCGAAACGGTTCATGTGGGCAAGGTGCAGCCTGACCCATTCCTCGATGGCCGCATGGGTATCGATCCCAAGATAATCCCGGGCATGAATCAGAAATATTCCGACAAACATTGCCTGGTTCCCCGATCCAGCGCGTCCTTCCAAACAACCATGGGACCCAAGTTCTAGGCCCACAGGACGCGCCAGTTGTTCCTTGACGAGGTCAGCGAGAGGATCCTGGCGCAGTTCGTCCAGGAGAGCCAGGGCACTCAGAGAGAAGGTCAGCAACTGGCGAAATGGCTTGTCGCCAGTCCTGTCGCCGCATCGTTGCCGTTCAGCCCGCACAGCAACCCGGATGGTCATCGCAAGTTCTTCGGAAGGCAGCGGAAACGGCAACTTCAGGGTATGGCAAAGAAAAACGTAGAAACAACGGGCGTAGGGACTTGGATCGGCGCGTGGGGTTAGACGGAAGTCCTGCGATCCGACTTCGGCACGCGAGAGGAAGCGAGACAGGTCGGACCGAATTTTCCCCAGACTGGCAAGCGCATTGGTGCCGCCTTGTCGTTGAGTTTCTGCTGTCAGAGGCGCTCGAGTATCCATGTGAGGAATGAATTTCGTTTATTGGCTCAGGCGAGCCGGTCTCAGGCCAGGCGGCCGATACCAGCCATGCAACGTCGTGCCGTGGATCACCCTGACCTACACACGTTCTCGCTTGCTAGGCAACGGACCAAGACAGGCCGGGCCGTCTACGCCGTCCGTGCCATCCTCGGATCCTGGACGCATGCGCGACTTGAGCCAATCGTGGCGACGCCGTTCCAGCGGCGCTTCAACGAGCCATGCTGTCAGCCCTGACACCGCGAGTGCGAGAATGCTCACGCACACGAAAGCCGCCAGATTATAGGAGTAGCGGCCCGCGCCCGGGGAGGCCCAGTGCAAAGAATCCGGAACGATCAGCACAAAGAGGTACGCACACAGCCAGTGTAGCAAATAGAGCGGGTATGACATGTGCCCAGCAAACTCGTCCAAAGAACGCAATCCGCCCCCTGCCCGTACATGCATCAGCGTACCCAATATAAGCATCAGACAGGGCAAGGACATGAGGTACGCAAGAGTCACACTCTTGGGATGAACTAGGAAAGCGCAAACAACAATGCCCAGTACACCTGCGACAATTAACGAGTGTCGTCCCCGAAAAACAGCTTCATAGCGCTGCCGCCAGAACCACATCAAGCTTCCAATCGCATAAGGCAAAAGCGCTGCGGGCAGAAAGCTGTAAAGCACCTGGCCCGCCAACGCAACCTCCCCTGCCTTCACGAGACCTCGGGCGTGCCACCAGAGCAGGGGGAACAATCCCCCAAGAAGAACCAACGTAGCCAAGGCAATACGACGGCTGCGTGCGAGGAAGAGGCAGGAGCAGAAGTACATGAGGATTTCGACATCCACCGCCCAGGACGAGGGGCTGAGCGAGACTTGAGTACGTCCAAGCCCGAACGTGGTCTGACCAACGATGAAAATATTGGCGATCCACTCGCCCAGCGCACTCGGATAGCCGAGGGCCGAATTCACCAGGCGAGCCCGGTCGAAATCCTGCGCGGCCCACAACACCAAACAGGTCAAGAACAGGCAGAACCAGTAGGTCGGATAAAGGCGGCGGGCACGACTGAGCAAGAAGCAGGCAAGTCCCCGAACATCCAGTCCATAACGTGTATTGAGGGCAGCGGTCATGAGTAGACCGCTAAGCATGAAGAAACCCCAAACCGCCGCCCCGGCAAAGAATTCGACTCCACCAATGTGCGTGACAACGACAAGCAGCGCAGCAGTCAGGCGAAAAATTCCAAACACGACGTTTTCTCCGATAATCGTACCCAACCCAACATGATCATGAGCAACAGGGCTGCTCGACCGGCCCGATCCGAAACTGCGCAAGGGCCGTGGTTCTGCCATAGGGTGACCCGAGCGCAATTGCGGCGCGCTCCGCAACGTAACGCGGACAACTCCGGAGAAGGCGAAGACCCGAGCAGGGCCGAAGACCGGCTCTGTCTATCAGCGCAAGCAAGGACGAGCGCTGAAACCCGTGCAAATGCTCGAACGGAGAAAGCATGTGCATGGCTTTCCCGTCAAACGGATATCCCCGCCACAGAGCTGTGCCAAGGCGTGCAACATCCGGTACAGAAATACGCAGTACCGTCTGGTCATGACAATACTCCCGCAGGCCACGCAAGCTGCTGACAGGATCGGGAAGATGCTCAAGAACCTGCTCCAGGTTGATGACGTCGAATGTCCGTCCAGCAAGGATACCCAGGCTACCGATAACTTCGACTCCCCCGGCGTCGCGTTGTCTTCCAGCAGACGGCTCGTACGCGGTTACCCGGAAGCCCGCACGCCGCGCTGCCACCGACCAGCGCCCAGCACCGCTGCCATAATCCAGAAGCGTCGGTTGCGGCGCTCCAGTCCTTCCAAGGCGCAACAGCCCTGTCATGGTGGCGAGCATTCTGGAAGTTGGCTGGGTCGATGGCTCCCCCCCCTTAAGACGCCGCCCCTGCGCGTACATCTGGAACAATGCGTCTTGATCTGGCTGCATGTGATGCCAGATGTGGCCACAGCGCCCGCAACGCGCCATATCGAGGGACAAGTCCTGCTCCCAACCGTCCATACAGCCCCCGTATTTTTCACGGCTCAGACGCAGGAAGGACTCGACGAGTAGTTGGTTCCGACGCTGTGGCCATTCTAGTTTCCGAGCGGCGCAGCAAGGGCAGGAGTCCACCGTCACCACACGGATCACGATTGACCGCCCTTAGCGAAGCACCCCTTGAGAATGCCTCTTAACCGCGCGCGATGTGCCGGCGATACCACAAAGCTGAAGGCGAGAATTGCAGCGAGCACTAGCGCGGGCAAGGCGATAGTCACCGTGCCCACCAGCCCCGGCGAGAGGATGGAGAACAATGGAAGCGCCCCCAAGAGAGGCAGAGAGCACAACAAGGGTCGAAGCCAGATCTCACCGTGAAGCGCGAACAGCGAAACGCCGAAATAACTCGCCAATTCCCTTGTCAAGAGCCCGCAGGCTCTGAACAGGTAGGAAATCGCCACGCCACAGGCCATGCCAACTGGTCCAAGCGCATCAATTCCCATCAATACACATCCTATGCTCAAGCCAAGTAGCGCTCCCATCAGTTCCCCTCGTGCAGCAACCCTATGCCGGCCTACGGAAACCAGAATCGTACGTGCCAGAAAGGCAGGAATCGCAGCGCAGTACCCCGCGTAGATCAAAAGGAGGGCAATGTACATCGCCCTGCCACGATCCGGCGAAAGCGCCTCAGCACCGAGCCAAGCGGGCAATGCCACGGGTGCCAGCACGAAGACCGCCACGAAGAGAAACAAGCCCGCCATCAGGGTATACCGGGCAGCGTTGACGTAGATGCTGTGGAGTACCGCTACCTGGTTACTTGCATCCAGCTGGCTCGCCACTGGAGCCATGATCTGATTGGCAATCCCCAGAAACGGGCCGAGGCTGACCACCAGCATCACGGGAAGAGCGACGAGCGCCACAGCATCTGCGCCGACAAAAAACCCCACGAGCATCGCCGACCCCTGGCGCAACAATACGGCGGAAAGTGTGACGATCATGGCGGCCAGACTGATATCAAGCAGAGCACGCATCGCTGCGCGGCGAATCAGTCCGCTCTGAAACAGCGTATATGGAGAGGACCGACCGGCGCAGAGAAACAGAGCCAGCCCCGCCAGAAATGCAGGACCGAATACCGCCAGGGAAAGCGCGATCAAGGCATGGTCCTCGACCATGGTGCAGGCGGCAATGACCAAGGTTACCCGGAGCAGGAGTGCGATTCCATCAACGCCTGCCTGAAGAGCAAATTGATGCTGACTAGCCAGCACACCTATCGCGCTCCTTAAAGGCAGGGTCATCCCGGTCAGCACAAGTGCAATCGTGAGCATCCATGCGCCCTCGGAAGCGGAATCCGGGGGCAATGAAAAAATCTGGGGGAACACCTGTCCGATTGGATAGGCCAAGAGCACGAGCACGAGCCCCATGCCCAGCAGGAGCACGATAGCCGAAGTGGAATGCTCGGAATAGGCTGCTCCATTCCTTTGCGCATGATCGCGAGAAAGAAAGCGCCCGAGGCTGGAGGCGAGCCCGAGCTCAAGCAATTGAAAATGGCTGGCCAGTTGCTGGACAAGCAACCACACGCCCAAGCCTTCGAGACCGAATCTTCGGGTCACGAGGGGAACGCTGACAAGGGCGAAAAGAAGGGTTCCGGCCTGAAGAAGCCAAGTGGCCCCGACATTGATCGCTGAACGCCGCAACCCGGGGAGCTTAGGTCCCATTTCTCTCCGCACGGGCGAGTTCGTCACGGATCCGGCTGCAGCAATACTCGGCGAGCGCCGAATAATCCTGTGCGCGGCGCTCCTCACTGGACAGACCTTCGCGACCCTCGTTGTGGCGCCCAGTCTTGGCAAGCAGGACGCTGTAGAGGTCTACCGGCACGGCACCCAAGACGTTGGCCGCAAAAAAACGTTCCAGAGCATCTTCTTCGAGGCGATAACTTGCAAGGAGGTCCCGTATTTCAGAGGCCGTGGCATGAAGCGAAACAACCTGTCGCACCATCGAGGAAGGCAGATTCCCGTAAGTGGGTATTCCAAAGGTCACCACCGGCTTGCCGAGAACGGCAGCTTCCAGGCCCGTGCTCCCGGAGATGACGGCGACGAGGGCGGCTTGGCCGATCACCGCGTGGGTGGACATCAGCGGGTCAACCATGAGGACATTGGGAATCTCGAGCAGCTTGCGGTAGTAACCGGAGGGGCGAAATCCCAGGGCCCGTGGATGCTCCTTGACGACAAGTTGCATACCAGCCGGCAAACTGAGCGCCAAATGCCGGATGAGCTCGATCTGGTTCTGAAACGGGCGTCCGAACACCTGGAGCGAAACCTCGGGTTCGAAATGCAACGGAAAGAACGTATAGGGGCGAAGCTGAACGAGATCCCGCGCGCCGAGCAGTTTCCCCCGCAGGTGCAATTGAACCCCCATCCAGCGTATCGGTTGAAGGATATGGCCATAGAGGGCGTTAAACATGGCACTCTCGACGTGGTTATCTTGCCCCACGACGGGGTGAAGGCGATTTTTCAGATCCCGTGCCAGGCCCCTGATTCCACCAAAGATACCCCTGAGCGGCCGCAGGCGCGTGGTGGACTTGAGTGCCCCCTCGTAGCGCACCCCGCGTTCCCTGATCCTGACTAGATGGCGTCTGGCAATATCCACCGCCGCCTCGGGCATCCCTTCTGGATCATCAATCCGCCGTGCAATGTGATGTGAAAGATGAATGGCATCATCGTTCAGTGCAACGTAGTTGCCGATCTTGGTGGCTTTGAGCTGCAAATAGGCAATACCCTGGGCCTTGGCAAAGCGATACAGCAGGTAGTCGCCGAAAGTTGACGTTCCAAAGCCAAGGATGAGATCGGGTCTATGGGTATCCAGGAATCCTGCGATGCGCTCAATGGCTTCCTGGATGATTCCGTACATCTGGATGTACGAGAAGCGCGGCCCGTAATCCTGACGCAACTTGCAACGCTTCCCGAAGAAAATGCGGCGATCGGCAAGCAACGCGTTCCACAGTACCGGGTCACCCAGAACGGCCTCCCATCGGCCCAGGGCAGCCCAGTCAGGCTGCCGCCGCAGTCCGTTGCCGGTGATTTCCCATTCCTTGAGCAGTGGGAACGTTCCATCGGCAAGCGCGGCCTCCTGAGATGCCAGGGCATAAAATTCCTGAGAATCTGCGACGTACGCGGAGACTTCGCTCAGGGACAAAGGCGCCTTCAGCATCTCGGAGAGACGCAGGAAGACCCTGAGGTTGCTGCCTTGGGTAACGCCAAGAATCCTCACGACCGCTCCGCGTCCAGCAACCCGTAAGCCCTCAGATCGTCCCGAAAGAACTCGGCGAGGGCCCGGGCCATGGCGAGTTGCTCCGGGCGATCAATGTCGATTTCCATTTCCGGGCGACTGAGGACAAAGCCGCGAATCCTGTGGCCAAAAAAACTGCCCTTGGCGATGGTGCGAGAGACACGAAGGATATAGAAGGAACCGGTATTCGCGTAGCGCGGGACTTCGCTCCTCCGCCTCCGGGGCAGCGGCACCTCGGGTACAAATTGGCCGCCATCCAGACGTCCGCCGAGTTCGTCGTCGAGCCTCAAGGCAAACACGCTATCTGCATCCGGATCACCGGCCATGAGCCCCATCGCTCCCGCAATATCTCCTGGGCAACGGAAGGGGTGGGTAGGCTGGAGCAGCACCAGAAGATCCGGTCTCCGCCCCCGAGCAGCCTCGATATATTCCAGGGCGTGCGCAATAACCATCTGGTTGCTCACCAGAGGATCGCAAAGACTTGCCGGTCTCAGAATTGGATGAGCGCCCCAACTCGCTCCGGAATCAAGCAATTCCTGCGATTCACTACTGACAAAGGTCTCCGCAATTCCGGGAGTATGGAGTCCAGCACGCACCGAATAAACGTACAGCGCCTGACCCCCGACCTCCTGAAGATTCTTGTTCGGAACCCTCTGGGATGTGAGCTTTGCGGGAACCAGGGCAACCGTATAGGGTGCCGACTCGGCAATCATCTACGCGCCCAGTCGAACCCAGACTCGACCAGGATTTCGCGCAAGCGCGTCTTTTCCGTATCGTTGAGTGTCCGGTAAAGCGGATTCACGGCATCGCCGCAAATTCCGCGCAATGAAAGCATGTACTTTTCTTCCGCACAATATTCGCCGTTTTCGGTTCGCGGAAACGAACGGGAAAGTCGGATCATGTCGAACTGCCTCGTCCGAGCCTCATCGAGACGCCCTGCCTTGAAGGCGTCATAGAGCTCGACGAAGCGCTCGGGATAGACCGACGCCTCGCTAGTGGTATGGGCTTCCGCACCCAAGGCAAGCATTTGAAAGAACTGCCCGCCCCCTGCCCCGATGACATCAAAGTCGTCCGAACGGTGCATCAGGGTCAGCGTCAACTCCGAAAGGTTGTAACCGCCTATCTTGATGCCTCCCACGTTGGGATGGCCTTTCACTGCGCGAATGACATTGTCGGGAATCGGCCGCCCACGTTTCGGGTTGTGATACATCCACAACGGAACAGGGAAGCGATCCGCCAAGGTCTCGACGAGGTGAATGAGGCGCGCATCGCCCATCTTCAGGTCGTAGGGGAGAACGTGCAGGCCATGGAGATCGAGGTCGGCGAGTTTGTCCGCATAGTCGAGGATGTCGCCGATGGCCGTCAAACCTGTGCCCACGACCAGGGGAATACGCCCTCGGGCTGCCGCAGCCGTTTCGCGGGCCACCACCAGCCGTTCCTTGACCGACATATTGATGTCTTCGCTCGCCGATCCCAGAACCCACAGGCCCCCAACCCCGGCCTGCACCAGAAAGTCGACAAGCCGGTGAATCCCTTCGACATCCGGACTTCCGCCCGGATGCATGGGAACGACCATCACCGGAACCACACCTTTAAGAAATTGCCTAGTTGCCATCGTGGAAGCCTCGTCAGGGTGAAGGCAAATCGTGACCAGCAGGGTCGCCGATTCGCGTAAAGATGGAGAAATACTCGTAGTCGTCTGCTAGCCTCTCGCCCATAAGCGCCGTCTCCGTGCAGTCGTAACGACCACGCAGGGCCTGCTCAAGGGCTCGCACCGTCGCATGCCGACCGTCGACGACGATGACACGTGGGGGAAAGACCCTCAGTTGTCGAAATACGTCGTCGTTGACCGCATCCTTGCGCTTTACGCCCTCAATTCGAAGTGAGGGGCCGTCGACAAAAATCAAATCGAAGTAGCGATCAGGGACGAGGCCATAGCCAACGGCAGGAACCCCATCCAGCGTTCCGACGACCGGGTCGGCATTGCGCAATTCGAAGTGACTATCGCCCACTTCAATCCCCGCCAGACGCCGCGCGTTGTCTAGCCAGGCTGCACTTTCGTCAATCGACCGCAATTGCCCGCCGTGAGTGCGTACATGGGCGGCAAAGACTGAAGTACTTGAACCCGATCCATATTCCAGAATCGATGTCGGTCTGAAACGCACAAGAATCTGTTGCAGCTGGAAAAGCTTGTAGGGCTGAAAATCATGTCTCAACCCCCCGGCATCGCGGAACTTCCTCAGTACCTCATCGATTCCGGCATAGGCAGGCGTATTTAGCCGTCGGTGGCGCTGATGAATCGCGGCAATGTTCCTGCGGCGCAACCACAGCCCAATGCGTGAAAACGGCCACATCAACGGCCCCTCCCTAGAAACTCCGAGAGTTTCCTAGCCATGAAATCCTCCGCGAGACGCATGGAATCGCCCGTTGCTCCGCCGATGTGTGGCGTTATCAATAGACGGTCTGATGTTCGTGCGAACTCTATCAACGGGTGCCCTCGCAACCAGTCCTCTCCACGCACGGCTTCGCCGGCAAGGACATCAAGAGCCGCCCCAGACAAGCGCCCACTGCGAAGGGCGTCCAAGAGCTCAAATTCATCGATCACTTCACCGCGAGAGGCGTTCACGAGGACCGCGCCTGGCTTCATCATCGAGAACTCGTGTTTCCCGATCAAGCGGTGGCTGGAATCCTGATAGCTTGGCAGCAGACAAACCACGTCCGCGGCTGTGAGGAGGTCGTCCAAGGTCGCCAATACCACATGCGGCGCGTGGGAGACGGGAACGATGTCGCTCGCTATTACCCTCATGCGAAAAGCACGGCCATACTCCGCAACCATACTTCCCAACCGGCCAAGACCCACGACACCGAGTGTCATCCCGGAGATCTGTCGCCCCTTGAATAGATCCCGATCCCAACCGGAGGCCGCAACGTGAGTGGTTGCGGCAGGAATGCGGCGAACCAGTGCCAACAGCAGGCCCCAAACATGCTCCGCCGTGGCTGTTAGACCATCCAGGAAAGTGCGCTCGCCGCGAAGACTGAGCACGGCAATTCCGCGCGCCTTGGCAGCTTCCTGGTCAATATGATTCAACCCGGTCGTCGCGGTAACGATGGCGCGAAGTTTTTTTGCCCGCCCGATGAGCTCTGCGTCAATCATGTGGCCCAGACGCACGATCAAGACATCCGCATCGGTGACACACTGCAATAGTTCGTCCCTGGTGCACTCGATTTCGACAATAGCACCCAAGCTGGCCAGAATTTGTCGCGCCTGCTCCGAATATCCGGCAGGTTCCGCGTTCAATATCTTCATTGGGAATCGAGGGGCTTGCGGAACGCAACCAGAAACGCCTGCCCCATCCGTTCAGAACAGATCCAGCCATGGCGACCGGTGAAAATGCGCCGCAGCGCGAGGACGCCTTCAAAAATCCGCGTCAGCCCCCACTCCAGCGGCGCGGGCAGCAATGAGAAAGGAAACTCCGGGCTATGGCTGACCATGGGCATCGGATACATGCCAAAAATGGTCAGGTCTCCGTAATTCAAGCCCTCCATGGCTTGAACATAGTGTTCCGACCCAAAATCGCTGCGATAGATGGGGGGTTTGGCTCCTTTGGTTTCCCGCCCCCCAAAGGATGCGAAGATTCTGAGAATGCGGTTGATCCAGTTGAAATATCGCTGCACGTTGTCCGGGCGCTCGGGCACCACGTACCCGAGAAACCATCCTCCTGGACGCAATACCCGCAACTGCTCCGACATGACCGGTCGCACATTCTCGAAATGCTCGAGCAGACCGATGCTGAAAGTCACGTCAAAACTATTTTCGGGAAAGGGAAGCTGATTGGCATCACCTGGAACGAAAGTGGCCTTGAGCCCGTGTTGTTCGAAGATACTCCGAGCCGTTTCCAGAACTGCGGGACTGTAGTCAAGAAGCGTCGAGTTCCAGCCCGCATCTGCAAAGTAACTTGAGAGGCTGCCGCGACCACAACCGACCTCAAGGACGTCGCCCCTCCGAAGAGCCAATTCGCCAATAAGCTCCTGGAAAACCTGCCAATGGGAGCGGAAGGCAAGCTGAATCTGGTTCCTGGGACGCTCCCGCGTCCAGTGCGTATAGAGCGCTTCCTTGCGGGTCCGCCAGCTCAGATCGAAGTTACCGGAGTCCCCGGTTGTACGTTGCGACATGGATGTTCCGCTCAACAATTCAGGAATGAAGTATCTTCTGGATCGGAACATCAAGCTCCGCCATCAGATCGGCAATTCGCGACGCACTGCTGCCATCGCCGTAAAGATGGTCGGGCTCATAGCGCCCGTTGGTGAGCTGGCTCAAGATCGCCGCAGTGATTTCGTCTGCATCGTAGCCGACGTCGATGACATTGCGGCCCCGTTCCCGCCGCAGTTGGCGGCTGCCGATATTGATAGTCGGCACCCCGAGGTAAGCCCCCTCCCTGATGCCGCTGGAGGAGTTACCGATCAGGCACGCGGAATGGTTGATCAGCCTGGCGTAGTCCTCGACCGAAAAATTGCGGAAGAAATGTATCGGGGCGTCGCGGTTACGCTCGCGAAACATTCTCAGCCCTTTCGAAATGTCGTCTGACCCCGCGTCGACATTGGGCCAGAGCCAGATCGTCTGGAGGCCGGACCGGTGTACGGCTTCGAGCGTATGGTTGATCTGGGCCAATCCGGAACCAAACTCGGTTGTCACGGGATGCTGTAGCACGACCACATAGGGCTTTGTCGGGTCGATGGTGTGTCCTACGCCACCGTAGCGCGAAAAGAAGTCGTCGGGCATGGCAAGGTCTATGTCAGCAATGGCATCGATGGCCGGGCAGCCCGTGTTGAAGACGTAATCCGGATTTTCCCCCATACCGATAACCCTACGGCGTGACTCCTCGGTAGCGGTGAAGTGGAGATGGGAGAGCTTCGTGATGGCGTGCCGAACGCTTTCGTCGATGGAGCCCGTGACTTCACCACCTTGGGTGTGGGCCACCCTGATGTTCATGTACGACGCTGCAATAGCGGTCGCCATTGTCTCGAAGCGATCGGCAACGGTCAGCACGATATCGGGACGCAGGTTCTCGAACTGAGTGGACAGTTCTAGCACGCCGAGACCAACCGATTTCGCCATGGTCGTCAAATTCTCGCCCTCGACAATGGAATAGATGCGAGACGTCACCTCGAATCCGTCCTGCTCTATGAGGTCAACAACCTTGCCAAAACGGTACAGCAGCGCGGAAGCCCCGACGATCAATTGAAGCTCCAGATCCGGATGCTCCTGGACAGCCCTCATGACGGCCTTGATTCTTCCGTAATTGGCTCTACTCGCGACGACAATACAGACCTTTTTTTTCATTCGAAGTCGCTCTCCAAAATAAAAGTACCCTTCATTAGATCCCGCTTCGCTCTCTTGCCCAAAAGGTCGATGTAACGTGATGGAGCAAGGCCATGGCCGGCAGGCTTCGCCGCCTCAAGATCATGGAACGAAATGGACGTTCCCTGGGGAATATCGCGGGAAGCCGTCAAAGAACGGCCGAATAGACGGCGCATCTGCTCGACCCTGGATACGTCCGATTTGGCCTGAGGATGGGCGCCGGCAAGAGCGATCTGCCTCACTCCCTCGACCAAGATTTTCAGTTCCTCCATCTCCAGTGATGACGACGCATCAGGCCCGAACATGCGGCGATCGAAGGTCCCATGAACCTCAACGAGCTCCGCGCCAAGAGCTACTGCCGCCAGGCTCGGGAAAATGGTCCCAGAATGATCCGACAACCCCACCGGCACGCCATAGCGCTCCCGCAGCAGGGGAATGAGGTTAAGCCCCCATCGTTCCGGAAGCACCGGGTACTCAGAGGTGCACTGCATGACCGTCACCCCCCCCGATGCTGCTCGAAAAAACGCGACCGCTTCATCGAGTTCGTCGAATGTGCTCATCCCGCTGGAGAGGATGACAGGCTTTCCAGTGCGGCGAATTGCCTCAAGTAGAAGGTGATTACCGATATCGCCCGATCCTACTTTGACTCTGGACGCACCGATTTCGTCGAGAACCCGTACTGCCTTCACCGAGAAAGGCGTGCAGAGAAATTCACACCCGACGGATTCACAGTGGCTCTTGATTTCCCGCCACTGAGGGACGGACAACTCCATACGCTTCCAATAGTCGAAACGTGTCGCGTCAACCCGGGAAAACTGGATTCGAAACTCATCGAAACGACTGCTTTCGGCGCCGGCGAAATGCATCTGAAACTTGATTACCGGCGCACCTGTCGACGCAATGGCATCGATGAGGGAGTGCAAAATCCCTACGCTGCCATCATGCGCTTGCCCAATTTCCACGACCACCTGAGGAGTCAAAGCCATTGTTTCCACGATCACGAGTACGCCCGATAGGTTGTCTCAAGCCCACGACACAGCGGTGTCACAGCCTTCCAGCCCAATTCCGCCAATCTTGCGCTGCACATCAGTTTTCTCGGTGTTCCGTCCGGCCGACTGCGGTCGAAGGCAATTTCTCCCGAGTAGGCCACCAAATCACGAATAAAGCCTGCCAGAGCAGCGATGGAGATTTCCTCGCCACTTCCGACATTGATTACTGGAGGAACCCCATGATTGCGGTCGGCGGCGAGCAGGGGCACGAAACGCGCATCGGAGAGATTCATCAGGTACACACAGGCGTCAGCCATATCATCGCTGTAGAGAAACTCCCGCAGCGGCGCGCCGGTTCCCCAAATGGTCACCTTCGGGGCATGGTGCATTTTAGCTTCGTGGAACCGCCGGATGAGCGCCGGAATAACGTGGCTGTTTTCGGGGTGGTAATTATCACCGGGCCCGTAAAGATTGGTCGGCATCACAGCCAGAAATCGCGTGCCGTACTGGCGGTTATAGCTCCAACACATCTCGATTCCAGCAATCTTGGCCAAGGCATAGGGTCGATTGGTTTCCTCGAGCGCACCGGTTAGTAGAGCCTCTTCCCGAATCGGCTGCGGCGCCAGTTTGGGGTAAATGCAGCTTGAGCCCAGGAAAAGCAGGCGCTCGACCCCCGCCTCGTAGGCCGAGTGGATGACGTTCGTCTGAATCGCCAGATTGTCACGGATGAACTGGGCAGGGTAGCGGTTGTTGGCCTCGATGCCGCCGACTCGCGCCGCCGCGAGGAAAACGTACTGGGGACGTTCGTCCGCGAAAAACGAGTAACTGCAGCCTGATCCGTCAGATCCAATTCGGCATGGGTGCGCAAAATGAGTTTGCGGTAACCTAGGGTCTGGAGGCGCCGCGTAAGCGCAGAACCCACCAGACCCCTATGGCCGGCAATATAGATGCGGGCATTGCTGTCCATACGTGGGTCGGGGCTATTCGTGATAATCGTAGGCCGCGTAGCCATGGGTTCGGACCAGTTCGTCGCGCTCGGCACTCTTCAGGTCTTCCCGAACCATTTCAGCCACCAGTTCGACAAATGTAGTCCTGGGAACCCACCCGAGCTTTGCCCGGGCCTTGCTGGCATCCCCCAGCAGGGTTTCCACTTCGGTCGGACGGAAATAGCGTGGGTCCACGCGAACGATGCATTGACCGTCGACAAGACCTCTCTCTTCGCTTCCCAGCCCCTCCCAGGTAACAGACATCCCAAGCTCCGCCGCAGCTAGGCTGACAAAGTCTCGTACTGTGCTGAACGCCGGTGGCGATGACGAAATCTTCAGGCTGCTGCTGCTGCAACATGAGCCACTGCATTTCCACATAATCCCGGGCATGGCCCCAGTCCCGCAGCGCACCGAGGTTTCCCAGATAGAGGCAGTCCTGCAACCCCAGCTTGATGCGCGCCAACGCCCGGGTGATTTTTCGGGTTACGAAGGTCTCGCCACGGATCGGGCTTTCGTGATTGAAAAGGATGCCGTTACAGGCGTAAATGCCATAGGCCTCACGGTAATTGACCGTAATCCAGTAAGCATACAGCTTGGCGACCGCATAGGGACTGCGAGGGTAGAACGGGGTATTTTCGGTCTGGGGTGTCTCGCGGACCAGGCCATAGAGCTCCGAAGTCGATGCCTGATAAAACCTGGTCCTGCGCTCGAGCCCGAGGATGCGGATTGCTTCAAGAATGCGCAGGGTGCCGATCCCATCCGCGTTGGCGGTATATTCGGGCGTCTCGAAACTGACCGCCACATGACTCATCGCCGCGAGGTTGTAAATCTCGTCCGGCTGAACCTGCTGGATGATGCGGATCAGGTTGGTCGAATCGGTGAGATCCCCGTAGTGCAGGATGAAATGCTTGTTCTCGACATGAGGATCCTGATACAGGTGATCGATCCGATCGGTATTGAAGAGCGAGGCGCGGCGCTTCACTCCGTGCACGACGTAACCCTTTTGAGCAGGAATTCTGCCAAATAGGCCCCGTCCTGCCCGGTGACGCCGGTAATCAATGCAACTCTGCGCTCAACCATCGCTAACGCTCTCCCGCCCAGGTCCGCCGCGCCGTCCGGGCCACGACAAACAGTTTTTCGAGGGAGGCGCCGTCCTCGTTCAAAAGGTAATCATGCATGTCCGCCAGGCGCCGGCGGTAGGCGTTCAATTCCACCAGCAGCGCTTCCCGGTTGGCGAGGCAGATGTCCCGCCACATTTCCGGATGGCTGCCGGCGATGCGGGTGAAATCCCTGAAGCCGGATGCGGCAAAGGAAAAGAACAGATCGGCGTCGGCCCGCTCGGCCAGTTCGTAGACCAGGGCGAATGACAGCAGGTGTGGCAGATGGCTCACTGCGGCAAACACCCGGTCGTGGGTTTCGGGCGGAAGTTCGTAGATGTCTGCCCCGCAGAGCGCCCAGGCGCGCTTCACCAGATCCAGCCGCTCGTCGCTGTTTTCCGTCAGGGGCGTCACCACAACTTTCTTGCCTTGGTAAAGGTCTCCTCGGGCGGCGGTGGGGCCGCTGTTTTCCGCGCCCGCGATGGGATGGGCTGGGACGAACTTGCCGATGTGCCCCTTGAAGGCGGCTCGCGCCGCCGCTACCACGTCACCCTTGGTGCTACCGCCGTCGGTCACCGTAGTCGTCGGCCCGAGATAGGGCACGATGCGCTCGAAGATTTCCGGCATCTGAGCGACCGGCGTCGCCACCAAAACCAGATCGGCGTCGCCGACTTCATGGGCAGGGTTGATGCCTGCCCGGTCGATCACGCCGAGTTCCTGGGCCAGTCTCAGGGTAGCCGGGGTACGGCCGAATCCAACCACTTCCTCCACCGCCCCTGCGTCCTTCAGCGCCAGGGCGAAGGAGCCCCCAATCAGGCCGGTGCCGAAGATGACGATCTTGCCGAATTCGGCCATTACTGGGCCTTCCCCAGGGCATCGAGGAAGCGGGCATTCTCCGGCTCCGTGCCGATGGTCACCCGCAGCCATTCGGGCATACCGTAGCCGGCGATGGGGCGGACGATGACGCCCTGACGCAAGAGTATCTGGTTGATGCCGGCGCCGTCCCCGGCCTTGAAGGTCACGAAATTGCCGTGGGAGGGAATGTGCTCGAAACCCAGGCGTTTTAAACCGCCAACGACCTGTTCCATGCCGCGCCGGTTGAGTTCGTAGCTGTCGGCGACGAAGAGATGGTCGTCGAGGGCGGCGACGGCTGCGGCCAGGGCAGGTTGTTGACGTTGAAGGGTTGGCGCACGCGGTTCATCAGATCCGCCACTTCCGGTGCTGCCAGGGCATAGCCCACGCGCAGACCGGCCAGACCGTAAATCTTGAAAAGGTACGGGTCACCACCAGGTTGGGGAAGTCGGCGATCCAGGCTGCCGTATCGACGCGCTCGGCCGGCGGCAGGTATTCGTTGTAGGCCTCGTCCAGGACCACCACCACGTTGTTGGGCACCGCTTCCAGGAGCGCGCGCACTTCCGCATAGGGCAGGAAGGTGCCGGTGGGGTTGTTGGGATTGGCGACCCAGACGATGCGGGTGTCGGGCCGGATGGCGGCGGCCATGGCGTCGAGGTCGTGGCCGTAGTTCCTGGCCGGGACGACGATCAGTTCGGCACCGGCCGACAAGGTCGCGAGGGGGTAGACGGCAAAAGCATGTTGGGCAAAAACCGCCGACCGGCCCGGTGCGAGGAAGACCCGGGCGACGAGGTCGAGGACATCGTTGGAACCGTTCCCCAGCACCACCTGACCGGTGGCGACGCCGCAGCGCTCGGCCAGGGCCTTGATCAGATCGAACTGGTCGGGATAGCGCTCGCTGCCGACAATGGCCGCTTCCACAGCCTTGCGGGCCTTCGGGCTCATGCCCAGGGGGTTTTCGTTGGAGGCGAGCTTGACGATCTTGCTCACCGGAATACCCATTTCCCGGGCCAGGGCGGTGACCGGCTTGCCCGGCTGATAGGGGGAGATGGCGCGGATATAGGGGAGTGCCTGGTCGGCGAGGCTCATGGCAGATACCTAATAGACGGCGACCGGGTAGGAACCCAGCACCTTCAGAAATGCCGCCCGCGCGCCCAGTTCGTCCAAGGCCGATTTCACCCGCGCCTCGTCGCGATGACCGTCGATGTCAACGTAGAACACGTACTGCCACAGCGCCTGCCTCGCAGGGCGTGATTCCAGGCGAGTGAGCGAAACCCCGCTGCTGGCAAAAGGCACCAGCAGATCGTGCAGAGCACCGGTGCGGTTGGTGGCCGACATGATGAGGGAAGTCTTGTCCCGCCCCGAGGGCGCCGCGTCATGCCGACCCAGGACGAGGAAGCGTGTGGTGTTGTTGGGCTCGTCCTCGATGCTGCGGGCCAGGATGGGCAATCCATAGCGCTCCGCTGCCGCCTCGCCCGCGATGGCCGCCGCACCCTCTTCCGCCGCCGCCGTCTGGGCCGCCAGGGAATTGCTGGCCATGGGCACCCGGGGTACTCCGGGCAGATTGCGGTTGAGCCACTCGTGGCACTGGGCCAGGGACTGGGCGTGGGAATAGACCTTGCTCACCCCGGTCAGGCCGGCACAGCGGGTCATGAGGTTCTGATGGATGCGCACCACCACCTCGCCACAGGTCGTCAGGGGCGTCGCAAAGAGCAGGTCGAGGGTACGCCCAACGGCCCCTTCTGTGGAATTTTCCACCGGCACCACGGCGTAGTCCGCGTGACCGGATTCGACCTCACGGAAGACATCGTCGATGGAGCACTGGGAAACGAGGCGTGCCGCGTGGCCGAAATGCTTGGCGGCCGCACTTCCGGTGAAGGAGCCTTCCGGACCCAGATAGGCCACCTCCAGGGGCTTTTCCAGGGAGAGGCAGGCGGACATGATTTCCCGGAAAAACCAGGTGATCTGCTCGTCGTCGAAGGGTCCCACGTTCTCCCCCTGGAGGCGCCGCAGGACCTGGGCTTCGCGCTCTGGCCGGTAGATGTGGCCGGCTTCGCCGTGCCGCGCCTTGATCTCCCCCACTTTTTGGGCGCAATGAGCCCGCCGGTTGAGGAGCGTCAAAAGTTCGCTGTCGATGCCGTCGATCTCGGCGCGGACACCGGCCAGTTCCTGGGAGAGGTCGTCGCTCATGCGTTGCGTCGGGCGAAATCGTTCATGAAATCCACCAGCACGCGCACACCTTCCAGAGGCATGGCGTTATAGAGGGAGGCACGCATGCCGCCCACCGATTTGTGTCCTTTGAGCGAAGCCAGCCCGGCAGCCTTGCTTGTGGCGAGAAAGGCGGCATCCAGTTCCGGGCGGGCGAGGACGAAAGGTACATTCATGCGGGAACGGCAATCGATGTCCACCGGATTCTTGTAGAAACCGCCGGAATTGTCGATGCACGCGTAGAGGAGCCGCGCCTTCTCGACGTTCACCGCTTCCATGCCCGCCAGGCCACCCTGGGCCTTGAGCCACTGGAAGACCAGTCCGGCGATGTAGATGCCGTAGGTAGGCGGCGTATTGAGCATGGAGACGTTTTCCGCCATCACCGCGTAATCCATCACCGTCGGGATATTGGCCGGCGCCCGACCGATCAGGTCGTCACGAACGATCACCAGGGTCAGGCCCGAGGGACCGATATTCTTCTGCGCCCCGGCGTAGATCAGGCCGTACTTGGCGACATCGACCGGCCGCGACAGGATGTGGGAGGACATGTCCGCCACCAGGGGCACGCCGGTCGCTGCCAGGCGGGCATCGTGGACCTCGACGCCGTGGATGGTCTCGTTGGTGCAGAGATGCAGGTAGGCGGCCTGGGGGTCGAGGCGCACCTCCTCCGCCACCGGCAGGCGGGTGAAACCCGTGTTCTCGGTGGACGCCGCGCAGCGCACCGCCCCTTCGCCCATCACCTTCAAGGCTTCCTTGTAGGCCTTTTTGGACCAGGAGCCGGTGAGGATGTAGTCGGCGCAACGCCCCCCCAGCAGATTCATGGGGATCTGGGCGAATTGCTGGGTGGCGCCGCCCTGCAGGAAGAGCACCTTGTAATTGGCCGGAACGCCCATCAGCTCGCGCAGGTCGGCCTCGGCCTGCTCCAGGATGGACATGAATTCCTTACCCCGGTGGCTCATTTCCATGACGCTGCAACCGGCGCCGTGCCAGTCGAGCATTTCCTCCCGGGCCTGGCACAGCACCGCCTCCGGCAGTACAGCCGGACCGGCGCTGAAGTTCCAGATGCGGGCCATTACTCGATCTCCAGGTCGCCTTCCGTTTCGACAACCTTTTCCAGGCCGGCCAACTTCTCCCCCTGGTCCAGCGCAATCAGCGTCACCCCCTGGGTGGCCCGGCCCAGCTCGCGGATTTCCGCCACCCGGGTGCGGATCAGCACGCCGCCGGTGGTGATGAGCATGATCTCGTCCTCGTCGCCCACCAGCTTGGCCCCCACGATATTGCCGTTGCGCGCGCTGGCGGCGATGGCCATGACCCCTGGGTGCCGCGGCCGGAATGACGGAAATCCCCCAACTGGGTACGCTTGCCGAAGCCATTCTCGGTGGCCACCAATACCGTCTGTTGCTCGTTGTCCGCCACCAGCAGGGAAATCACCGCCTGCTTGGCCTGCAGTTTCATGCCGCGCACGCCGCGGGCCTGACGGCCCATGGGACGGACGTCCTCCTCGTCGAACCAGACCGCCTTGCCACCATTGGAAACGAGGACGATGTCGTTCTGCCCGTTGGTCAGCTCGGCGCCCACCAGGTAATCGCCGTCATCCAGCGCCACGGCGATGATGCCGGCCTTGCGCGGGTTGGAGAAGTCGGAAAGCGGCGTCTTCTTGACCGTGCCCATGACGGTGGCCATGAAGATGTATTTGTCGTCGACGAATTCCTTCACCGGCAGGATGGCGTTGATCTTTTCGCCCTCCTCCAGCGGGAAGAGATTGACGATGGGCTTGCCGCGACTGGTGCGGCTGCCCTGGGGCGCCTCGTAGACCTTGAGCCAGTAGCAGCGGCCCCGGTTGGAGAAGCACAGGATGTAATCGTGGGTATTGGCCACGAACAGATGGTCGATGAAATCCTCGTCCTTGATCGCCGCCGCCTGCTTGCCCCGGCCGCCGCGGCGCTGGGCGCGGTAGTCGGAGAGCGGCTGGGTCTTGACGTAACCGCCGTGGGAGAGGGTCACCACCATGTCCTGGGGCGTGATGAGGTCTTCGATGCCCAGTTCCTGGGTATGCAGCACGATCTCGGAACGGCGCGCGTCGCCGAACTGGTCGCGGATGGCGGTCAGTTCCTCGACGATGATGGCGGAAATGCGCTCCGGGCGGGCCAGGATGTCGAGAAGGTCGGCGATCTTCTCCATCACCTCCTTGTACTCCGCGACGATCTTGTCCTGCTCCAGGCCGGTCAGGCGCTGCAGGCGCAGTTCCAGGATGGCTTGGGCCTGGGCATCGGAGAGGCGGTAACCCTGGGCGGAAAGGCCGTACTCCGGGGCCAGCCCCTCGGGGCGGTAGCTGTCGGCCGCGGCCCGCTGCAGCATCTCCTCCACCAGGGCGCTGCGCCAGGTACGCCCCATGAGGCCGCGCTTGGCATCGGCCGGGGTCGGCGCCGCCTTGATCAGGGCGATGATCTCGTCCACGTTGGACAGCGCCACCGCCAGGCCTTCCAGCACATGGCCGCGATCGCGCGCCTTCTTCAGTTCAAACACGGTGCGCCGCGTCAGCACCTCGCGCCGGTGGGCGAGGAAGCATTCCAGCATCTGTTTCAGGTTGAGGAGGCGCGGCTGGCCGTCCACCAGGGCCACCATGTTCATGCCGAAGGTGTCCTGGAGCTGGGTCTGCTTGTACAGGTTGTTGAGCACCACCTCGCCGACCTCACCGCGCTTCAGTTCGATGACGATGCGCATGCCGGACTTGTCGGACTCGTCGCGGATGTCGGAGATGCCCTCGATCTTCTTCTCGTTGACCAGCTCGGCAATCTTCTCGATCAGCGACTTCTTGTTCACCTGATAGGGAATCTCGTCGACGATCAGGGCCTGGCGGTCACTCTTGCCGATGTCCTCGAAATGGGTGCGGGCGCGCATGACGACGCGGCCGCGGCCGGTCATGTAGCCTTCGCGCACGCCCATCACGCCGTAGATGATGCCGGCGGTGGGGAAATCCGGCGCCGGGATGTGCTCGATCAACTCCTCGATGCTCATAGCCGGGTTGGCCAGCAGGGCCAGACAGGCGGAAATCACCTCGTTCAGGTTGTGGGGCGGAATGTTGGTCGCCATGCCCACCGCGATGCCGGCGGAACCATTGATCAGCAGGTTGGGGATGCGGGCGGGGAGGATCAGGGGCTCGTTTTCCGAACCGTCGTAGTTGGGGCCGAAATCGACGGTTTCCTTGTCGATGTCCTCCAGCAACTGGTGGCCGATCCTGGCCATGCGTACTTCGGTGTAACGCATGGCGGCGGCGTTGTCGCCATCCACCGAGCCGAAGTTGCCCTGGCCGTCCACCAGCATGTAGCGCAGGGAAAAATGCTGCGCCATGCGCACGATAGTGTCATAGACCGCCGTATCGCCGTGGGGGTGATACTTACCGATCACGTCGCCGACGATACGGGCCGACTTCTTGTAGGCCTTGTTCCAGTCGTTAGAAAGCTCGTGCATGGCGAAAAGAACGCGGCGATGGACCGGTTTCAGGCCGTCCCGCACATCCGGCAGCGCCCGGCCGACGATGACGCTCATGGCGTAATCGAGGTAGGAGCGGCGCATTTCCTCTTCGAGGCTGATCGGCAGTGTTTCTTTGGCGAATTGATCCATGTGTCTCTCGACGCGCCGTAGCCCGGCGTCGTGTTATTTGGTTGATCTGGGCGGAATTTGCTAGTTTACCACGCCCCACCCCTCAAGACAGAGGCAAGCCGTGACCCGAACCGTCGATCTGCTGATCGAATCCCGCTGGATCGCCCCCGTGGAACCCGAGGGACTGCTTGAGGACCATGCCGTTGCCATCGATGCCGGAAGAATCGTCGCCGTACTGCCCGCGAGCGAAGCCCGCCGCCGCTTCCGCGCCCGGGAGCGGGTCGAACTCCCCGACCACCTGCTCATCCCGGGTCTGATCAACCTCCATACCCACGCCGCCATGAGCCTCCTGCGCGGCCTGGCGGACGACCTGCCGCTCATGGATTGGCTGGAAAAGTACATCTGGCCTGCCGAAGCCGCCTGCGTCTCGGCGGAATTCGTGGCCGCCGGAACGCGGCTGGCTTGCGCCGAAATGCTCGCTGGCGGAATCACCTGCTTCAACGACATGTATTTCTTTCCCGAAGCCGCGGGCCAGGCCGCAACGGAATTCGGGATGCGGGCGGTCCTGGGCATCACGGCCTTCGAGTTTCCCACCGCCTACGGCAGCGATGCCGACGACTACCTGACCAAGGGACTGGCGGCCCGGGACCACTGGCGGGACCACCCACTGGTGCGGTTCTGCCTCGCGCCCCACGCGCCCTACACCGTCGCCGACCGGACCTTCGAACGCATCGCCACCCTGGCCGCCCAACTGCAGATTCCCATTCACTGTCACGTGCACGAAACCCACGCCGAGATCGAGGACAGCCTGACCCGCTTCGGCTGCCGCCCCCTCGCCCGGCTTGCCGCCCTGGGCCTCCTCGGCCCCGGGTTCATCGCCGTCCACGCGGTCCATCTGGCAGCCGAAGAAGTCGCCCTCCTGGCGCGCCACGGCTGCTCGGTCGCCCACTGCCCCACATCCAATCTCAAGCTGGCCAGCGGCATCGCCCCTCTCCCGGCGCTCCTCGCTGCCGGAGTCAATGTGGGTCTGGGCAGCGACGGCGCGGCAAGCAACAACCGTCTGGACCTCTTTGCCGAAATGCGCCTGGCCGCCCTCCTCGCCAAGGGGTCCAGCGGCGATGCCTCTGCCGTCCCCGCACGACAGGCCCTGGCCATGGCGACGCTCAACGGCGCTCGCGCCCTGGGCCTGGAGCGTGAGATCGGCTCCATCGCCATCGGCAAATGGGCCGACCTGTGCGCCGTGGAGCTGTCTTCCCTCAATTCCCGCCCCTGCTTCGATCCGCTCTCCCACCTGGTTTACGTCGCCGGTCGGGAGGACGTTTCCCACGTCTGGGTAGCCGGAAACTGTTGCGTATCCGGCAAACGATTGCTTTCCGTCTCGGCTGGCGAATTGGAAAATTCCGTCCGCCTATGGCAAAATAGGCTGGAAATCCGCCCAGGTTCGCAGGAAATACTGCGAGAACATCGATAAACCAAGGGCGGTTCGATTTTTTAAATCCTTAACGAGGGAAAACGATGATCACCAAGTTCGCCAAGAAATCGGTTGTGCTGGCCCTGATTGCCGGCCTGGGCGTTGCCTCCACCCTGGCCCAGGCCCAGGAGCGCGTCTATGTCATTGACCAGCGCGACGTCGTGGCCCGCAGCGGCTTCGGCCTGTGCTGGCGCACCGGCTACTGGACCCCGGCTGCCGCCGCCAAGGACAAGGCCGGTTGCGAGTGCGACAAGGATCTGCTGCCCAAGGAAGTCTGCTCTCCCACCGCCGCCGCTCCCGCCGCCGCCGCTCCCGCGGCCGCCGGCCTGAAGCCCTCCGGCGAGAAGATCACCCTGGCCGCCGACGCCCTCTTCGACTTCGACAAGGCCGTTCTGCGCCCCGAAGGCAAAGCCAAGCTGGACGAACTGGCCTCCAAGGCCGGCGCCCTCAAGCTGGAAGTCATCCTGGCCGTGGGCCACACCGACCGCATCGGCAAGGACGCCTACAACCAGAAGCTGTCCGAAAAGCGTGCCGCGGCCGTCAAGGAGTACCTGGTCTCCAAGGGCATCGAAGCCAATCGCGTCTACACCGAAGGCAAGGGCGAAAAGCAGCCCAAGACGGGCGACGCCTGCAAGAAGATGGGCGCCGAATCCGGCAAGAACAAGAAGCTGGTCGAGTGCCTGCAACCGGATCGCCGCGTCGATATCGAAATCATCGGCACCAAGTAATCCGCCGCCTGATGGCGCAAAGCCCTGCTCCGGCAGGGCTTTTTCATTTCTGCGGCCCCCCGGGGCCGCCCTACCGGGAAGTTTTCCATGGCCAACGCCGACCCCGCCGAACTCGCCAAGTTCGGTGACCTCGCCCATCGCTGGTGGGATCCGAGCAGCGAATTCAAACCTCTGCACGACATCAACCCCCTGCGTCTCGACTGGATCGACCGCAGCCTCAGCCTGGCCGGCAAGAAAGTCCTCGACGTGGGCTGCGGTGGCGGACTGCTGGCCGAAGGCATGGCCGCCCGCGGCGCCAGCGTCACCGGCATCGACCTGTCGGAGAAACCCTTGGCCGTTGCCCGCCTGCACCTGCTGGAGAGCGGCCGCCAGGTGGACTACCGCCTTATTGCGGTGGAACAACTGGCCGACGAGATGCCGGGCCGGTTCGACGCCGTGACCTGCCTGGAAATGCTGGAACACGTGCCGGACCCGGCCAGCATCGTGGCTGCCTGCGCCCGCCTGGTCAAGCCGGGCGGCCCGGTCTATTTCTCCACCCTAAACCGCAATCCCAAGGCCTACCTGCTGGCCGTCATCGGGGCCGAATATATACTCGGCATGTTGCCCCGGGGCACCCACGATTACACCAAGTTCATCCGCCCCTCCGAGCTTGCGCGTTGGGCCAAGGCCGCGGGTCTTGAACCGGAAGAATTCGCCGGCCTCGCCTACAACCCCCTTACCCGCCGCTACTCCCTGGGCCGGGACACCGCCGTCAATTATCTGGTGCGCTGCCGCCGGGATGTTTGACGCCGTTCTCTTCGATCTCGACGGCACCCTGGCCGACACCGCGCCAGACCTTGCCGCGGCGCTCAACCGGGTGCGCTCGTGCCACGGGCTCGCCCCCGTCCCCCTCACGACACTGCGGCCCCACACCTCCCGGGGCGTCCGCGGGCTGCTGGAAGCCGGCATGGCGGTCGTTCCCGGCGACCCGGAGTACGACCGGCTCGCCGGGGAATTTCTCGACCACTACGCGGCGGCCCTGTGCGTCGATACCCTGCTTTTTTCGGGAATGGACCCCATCCTGGACCGCCTGGAAGCGGAGGGCATTCCCTGGGGCATCGTCACCAACAAGCGCGCCCGCTTCACCGATCCGCTGGTCGCCGCCCTCGGCCTCGCCCACCGCGCCGGCTGCGTCGTGAGCGGCGACACGACCGCCGAGGCAAAGCCCTCGCCGCTTCCCATCCTCCACGCCTGCCGGGCGCTGGGGCGGCAGCCCCGGGCCACGCTCTACGTGGGCGACGACCGGCGCGACATCATCGCCGGCCAGGCGGCGGGGACGGCAACGGCGGCAGCGGCCTACGGCTATCTGGGCGACTCCGGTCCGCCGGAAACCTGGAACGCCGATCACGTCGTGCGCGACACGGCCGAACTCGCAGCAGTCCTGTTCGGCCGTTAGCCACCCCGAACCGGAACCCCGCGTTCAGATCGTCGTGCCGACCTGGAGCGCGATGTCTTCCGCCCGGGCGGGACGACCGTAGAGATACCCCTGCACGATGTCGCAGCCGGCGTCGGCCAGGAAAGCGGCCTGCTCCTTGCGCTCGACGCCTTCGGCCACCACTTCCAGGCCCAGGCTGTGCGCCAGGGCGATGATGGCCCGGGCGATGGCCTCGTCGTTGGCGTCGCGGCCGATGTCGCGCACGAAGGAACCGTCGATCTTGAGCCGATAGACGGGCATCTGCCGCAGGGCGGCGAGGGACGAATAGCCGGTGCCGAAATCGTCCACCGCGAGATAGACCCCTTGGCGGCGCAGTCCTTCGAGGACTTCCAGGGCCGGCCCGGACTGGCGCAACAGGGCCGATTCGGTGACCTCGATTTCCAGCTCTCCGGGGTGCAGGCCCCATTCCGTGAGCAAGTCCGCCACGTCCACCACCAGTTCTTCCCGCTCGATCTGGCGCACCGAAAGGTTGACCGCCACCCGGGGCACCTCGATGCCCTGCACGCGCCAGGCAGCCATCTGCCGACAGGCCTCGCGCAGCACCCAGGCGCCGAGTTCGACGACGAAGCCCATCTCCTCGGCGATGGCGACGAAGCGCGCCGGCGGCACGTCACCCAACTCGGCATTCTGCCAACGCACCAGAGCCTCGACGCCCACGAAACGATGGTCCTCCAGGCGATACATCGGTTGATAGACCAGATACAGTTCGCGCCGCTCGATGGCCGTCCGCAACGCGTTTTCCAGGGTCATCCGCTCCAGGGCGCCCGCCCCTAGGGAAGGCTCGTAATACTGATAGTTATTGCGTCCCAGCTCCTTGGCCTTATACAGCGCGAGATCGGCGTGGCGCAGAAGGGTGTCGATGTCCTCGCCGTCCTTGGGGAAAAGTCCGATGCCAAGGCTGGCCGTCAGGTAGAGGTCGCGCCCCGCCACGGGGAAGGGCTGCGCGAAGATTTCCACCAGCTTGCGCGCCACCGTCGACACGCTGTAGGACGACACCTCGTTCTCCAGGACGATGATGAACTCGTCGCCGCCCACCCGGGCGATGGTGTCGCTGGCGCGTAGCTGGGCGGCCATGGCCCGGGCGGCAAGCTTGAGGATTTCGTCCCCCACCGGATGTCCCAGGGTGTCGTTGATCTGCTTGAAGCGATCCAGGTCCACGAAGATGACCGCAACCCCCTGCCGATCCCGCCGGGCGCGCTGCAAGGCGTGGTCGAGGCGGTCACGCAGCAGCACACGGTTGGGCAGGCCGGTGAGAGGATCGTGGTGGGCGAGATGGTAAAGGGCTTCCTGGGACTCCTTCACCGCCGTGATATCGCTGAACACGGCCACGTACTGGGTGGTCCGCCCCTGGCGGTCGCGGACGGAACTGATGGTCAGCCACTCCGGGTAGATGTCGCCGCTCTTGCGCATGTTCCACAGTTCGCCCTGCCACTGGCCCGTTTCGGCCAGGGAACGCCAGAGCGCCGCGTAAAACTCCGCGTCGTGGCGCCCGGAACGCAGGAATCTCGGGTTGCGGCCCAGGGCTTCGGCCTCGCTGTAACCCGTAATGTTGGCGAAGGCCGGATTCACCGCCACGATGGTCCCGGCCGGGTCGGTGACCACGATGCCCTCACCGGCGGACGCGAACACGCTTGCCCACAGGCGCAGGTTGGCTTCGTTCTCGCGCCGCTCGGAAATATCGCGCACGATGGCCGAAGTCCCCGCCAGATTGCCGTCCGCGTCGTTGATGCGATAGGTCTGCAACTCCACCGGAAACTCGATGCCGTCCTTGCGTCGAAAGGTCTTTTCGTAAATGCCAGAATGCCCGAAAACCAGGACCTCCTCGCCGATGATCTCGGCCTCGGCCTCCGCCCATTGCGCCGGGGTGATGTCCCGGTAGGTCAGCTCGGCCAGTTCCTCCGCCGAATAGCCCAGAAGACCGCGGAAGGCGGCGTTGCTTTCGATGATGCGCCCGTCGATGTCCATGCGGGCATAGCCGTCGAGCATGCTGTCGTAAAGGCTGCGGTAGCGCTCCTCGCTGCGCCGCAGCGACTCCTCGCCGGCCTTGCGCTGGGTGATGTCGCGCCCGATGCCCAGAACCCCGACCAGATTGCCGGCCAGGTCGAACATGGGCGTCTTCACCGTTTCCAGCAAGGCCTTGCGCCCGTCGCTGGCGTAGATGACCTCCTCCTCGTTGGCCCGGGGACCGCCGTGGGCGGCGGCTTCGAGATCCTTGCCGCGGAAGAAATCCGCCAGTTCCCTGGGCACGAAGTCGTAATCCGTGCGCCCCACGATATCGGCCTCGGTGGCGCCGAAAAAGCGCTCGAATTCGTGATTGCACGCCAGATAGACCCCGTCTGCATCCTTGAGCCAAACCAGATCGGGCAGGGTATTGACCAGGGTGCGCAGCAGGCGCCGCTCCCTTTCCAGTTCGACGGTGCGTCGCCGCACTTCACGGCGCGAAAGCCCGATCCAGACCACCATCAGGGCGCCAACCCCCCCTGCCGCCAACAAACCCCAGAGCAGGGACTTCTCCAGGGGTTCGAGATCGACCGGCACTTCCAGCCATTTCTGTTCCAGGCCGCGAATTTCGTCCGCCGAAAGGCGCGAAAAGCCGTTTTCCACCAAGGCCAGGGTCGGCTGATCCCCGGGCCGCACGGCGCGGTGCAACTGCCCGGTAAATAACGAAAAGGCCACGCGGAACTGACGGTGGGCGCCGGCCCGATACAAGAGATACTCGGCCGGCGGACCATCCATGCAGAAAACCTTGACCTCACCGGCCGCCGCAGCGGCTACCAGGTGCTGATAGCTGGGAAAGACGGCCTGACGCTCGGCCCCCGTGGCCTTCAGGCGTTCGACGCAGGCGTCGCCGTCCTTGACCCCCACCACGAAGCCCCGCAGGGATTCGGCATCGACGATGCCGCCGATGCTGCGATGGACATAAACGTTGACCGCGATGGCCGCGTAGGGTGGCGAGAAATCGTAGCGGCCCTCGCGTTCGGGCGTACGGAAAATGGTGTCGATGACGCGAGCCTTGCCGGCGGCGAACTCCTTTTGCGCCGTCGCCCAGTCGGCCCCCGCCAACTCGACCTTGTTTCCCGTGCGGACCTCCCACAGGCGCCAGAGATCGGCGAGATAGCCCTGCAATGCGCCCTTTTCGTCGCGGAACAGGTAGGGCGGGTAATTGTCGTCGGCGATGACCGTCAGCGGTCCCTTGGCGGACTCGTCCGCGCGCAAGGGCGCCACGCCGCCCAATACCGCACAGCCGATCAGAGCCCAGAGCAGCATCCCTGCGATGCGTGCCGCCAATGTCATGTTTTCCCCGCGCCAATGAAAAGGGGCCGTTCACGGCCCCCCAATCGCCCCGAACGTTGTGCCTGGATCAATTGGCCCCCAGGTGGCTTTCCGCCTCGTCCTTGTTTTCGTAAAGATGCGCTATGACCTTCCTCCTAGTCAAGGCCTCGCCCAGTTGAGCGCGCAAAAAGCTGTTGCGCGTGTAACGCGTCACCGCCAGGTAGTAGCGCTCCGTCAGCTCCTTGACCATGGCGATGTAGGGGTCCACGAGTTGTGGCGGGATCGAGAAACGGTCGTAATTGACGACGGCGCAGACGCGGTGCCCCAGGGGCTCGAGATGCTGAGCCACGGCCGCCCGGATACGCAAGATGTCGTCAGGCCCGTGGATCACGAGGCCCTCGAAATTGACGAAGAAGACGTTCCTCTGGGGATCGTAGGACAGCCGCCTTGCGAGGGGAATGTCCAACAGGCCAGGCCGGATGCCCATGGGCTCATCGCGGAAAATGCGGGAATCCATCAGGATCGGGGGACGCGGCATGAGGGGAAGGAAGTCCATACAGTCGAGGATGTCCCTTTGCAGATCGACTCCCGGGGCGATTTCGCACAGTTCCAGGCCTTCGGGCACCAGCCGGAAGACACAGCGCTCGGTGACGTAGAGCACTTCCCTGCCCCACTTCACGGCCTGGGGACCACTGAACGTCCGGTGCTCGACTGCGTGGACGAACTTGCGCGCCTGCCCGTCCTTCAGGATGCGCAGAGCGCCACCCTCCGCCACCACCTCCAGATCGCCGGCGGTGAAGGTTCCCACGAAGACGACCTTCTTGGCGTTCTGGGAAATGTTGATGAAGCCCCCGGCCCCCGCCAGGCGAGGGCCGAATTTGGAGACGTTGAGATTGCCCTCCCGATCGGCCTGGGCGAGGCCCAGGATGGCGAGGTCCAGGCCCCCGCCATCGTAGAAGTCGAACTGGCTGGGCTGGTCGATGATGGCCTGGGTATTGACCGCCGCCCCGAAATTGAGGCCCCCGGCGGGAATGCCCCCGACGACACCGGGTTCCGCAGTGAGGGTCAGGAGGTCGATGATGCGCTCTTCGGCCGCCACGCCCGCCACGCCCTCGGGCATGCCGATGCCCAGATTCACCACCGCATTGGCCCTCAATTCCAGGGCCGCCCGGCGGGCGATGATCTTGCGCTCGCTCATGGGCAGGGCGGGAACGGCAGACATGGGGACCCGAATCTCCCCGGAAAACGCCGGGTTGTATTGCTCGATGAAGGTCTGCATGTGGTACTCGGGCTTCTCGGCCACCACCACGCAATCGACCAGAATGCCGGGAATCTTGACCTGCCGCGCGTTCAGGGAACCCCGCTCGGCAACGCGCTCCACCTGCGCGATGACCAGGCCGCCCGAATTGCGCACCGCCATGGCGATGGCCTGGGCCTCCAGGGTCAGAGCCTCCTTTTCCATGGTCACATTGCCGTCCGGATCGGCCGTGGTACCGCGGATGATGCCGACGTGGATGGGAAAGGCCTTGTAGAACAGGAACTCGTCGCCGTCCAGTTCCAGGCGGCGGACGATGTCGGTCGTCGTCCTGGCGTTGAGCTTGCCGCCGCCGAAGCGGGGATCGACGAAAGTCCCCAAACCGACCCGGGTCAGGGTTCCCGGCTTGCCCGCGGCGATATCGCGGAAGAGATGGGCAATGACCCCCTGGGGCAGGTTGTAGGCCTCGATGCGCTCGGAAATGGCCAGTTCCTGCAACTTGGGCACCAGTCCCCAATGGCCGCCGATCACCCGCCCGATCAGCCCGTCGTGACCGAAGTGGTTGAGGCCCCGGGCCTTCCCGTCCCCCTGGCCGGCCGCATAGACCAGGGTCAGGTTGCGGGGGTGGCCCAGGCCCTCGGGGTCCGCCTGACGCGATTCCAGGAAGGCGGCTTCGATGGCCACCGCGATGTTCTCCGCGAATCCGATTCCGACGAAGCCGCCCGTCGCCACCGTATCGCCATCTCGGATGAGGCGTACCGCTTCCTGGGCGGTGACGACCTTCCCCGCGTCCGCCGCGGTGGCGAGGGCGGCGATCATCGGATGGCTGGCTTGGCTCATGGCGTGTCCTCCTGCCGTCATAATGCCGCAAATGCCGTTCGGGCGGTCCTCTGGTTTACCCTCAGAACCCGTGCATTCCCGCGCTTTGGCGAACCCTGGCTGAGGCGCAGGGGCTCGAGGAATGAGCCTGGAAACCTCAGTTTCCGCCGCCGTCCAGGCGATCCCGGATGGCGCGCACCGCGGCGAGGGCGGCTTCGGTGTCGAAGGCACGCACCAGGTGCAGCAGGGTCGCGCCCTCCTCGCCCAGAGCTTCGAGGAGGAGCGGTTCCGCTTCGGCCGAGAGCCCGTAGGCCAGGAAACCGTCCTCCTCCAGGGAACGCTCCATCTGCACCAGCACGTCGCGCAGGCCGCCCGGTCCTCCGCCGCGGCCGGCAGTCAGCCAGTACAGCAAGCGGGCGAACAGCAGGGCCGGTTCAACGGGTTTGCGGATGAAGTCGTCCATGCCTGCTTCCAGGCAACGGTGGCGATCCTCGTCGAAGGCGTTGGCCGTCATGGCCAGGATGGGAACCTGGCTCCAGCCGGGCAAGCGGCGGATGACCCGGGCGGCCTCCAGCCCATCCATCACCGGCATCTGGACGTCCATGAGGGCCAGGTCGTAGAGCGCACCCCGGGCCCGCTCCACCGCTTCCGCGCCGTCGCCGGCAACCGTGACGGCAAGGCCCGCATGTTCGAGCAGGGCGATGGCGACCTGCTGGTTGACCAGATTGTCCTCGACCAGAAGTATCCGCGCGCCGGAATGGCCTTCCAGCAAGGCTCTTTCCGCTTCGGCAACGAGGTCCGCCTCCATCCGGACCTGGGGCGCGGCAACACGGGCGAAGCGGGCTGTGAGCCAGAATGCACTGCCCTTGCCGGGTTCGCTCTCAACCCCGGCTTCCCCGCCCATGAGGGTGGCGAGCCGCCGCGTGATGGCCAGCCCAAGGCCGGTTCCCCCGTAGCGGCGGGTCGTGGAACCATCCGCCTGCTCGAAGGCACTGAACAATTTTCCCTGCTGCTCCGGGGGAATCCCGATCCCCGTATCCCTCACCGTAAAGCGCACCAGAACACCCTCCGCGTCTTCCTCGACGGGCTGGGCCTCCAGGGTGACGGAACCGGTATCGGTGAATTTGATGGCATTGCCGACGTAATTGATCAGCGCCTGGGACAAGCGGGTCGGATCCCCCCGGAGAACCGTGGTACCCGCCAGTTCCGGTGCCACGGCACTCCGCAGCGCAAGGCCCTTCGCTGCGGCCCGATCGGAAAGCAGGGCGAATACGCCATCCACGAGCGCTGGGACACGGAATTCGGTGGCTTCGAGCACCATTTTGCCGGCCTCGATCTTGGAAAAGTCGAGGATATCGTTCAGCACGTCGAGCAGGTGCACCGCCGAAGCGGCAATCTTCTCCAGTTTTTCCTTGTGGGACGGGTCGGCAACACTGCGCTGGAGCAGATGGGTAAAGCCTACGATGGCATTCATCGGTGTGCGGATTTCGTGGCTCATATTGGCCAGGAAGGTACTCTTGGCGCGGCTGGCGGCCTCGGCGTCCTGGGCGCGGGAGGCCAGGCGGGCGTTGAGCTGGGCGATTTCCCGGGTTCGTTCGACGACCAGGTCCTCCAGGTGGTCCCGGTGGCGCTTCAATTCTTCCACCGCCGCCTTGCGCTCCGAGATGTCGGCGATCACTCCCACCAACCCCATGGAATTTCCTTGCAGGTCGAGCAGACGGCGCCCGGTCAGCCGCCCCCAGAAAACGCTGCCGTCCTGCCTTTGATAACGCCGTTCGAGATCGACGCTCTCGATATGACTCGCCATGAGTTGCAGCATGCGGTCCCGGCTGGCGTCCCTTTCCTCCGGGTGCACCAGCGCCACATACTCCATGCCGATCAGAATGGCGCCTTCGTAGCCGAACAGTTCCCCCATGCGTGCATTGGCGTGGCTGATGCGCCCTTCCATGTCCACCAGGAAAATGCCGACGCTGGACGCGTCGAAGAGCGTGCTGAGGAGCCGCTCCCGCTCCGCCAGCGCCAGTTCGGCGGCGTGGCGCTCGCTGATGTCCTCCTTGACGCCCAGGAAATGAGTCGTGCGACCGGCGCCATCGACCACGGGCGAAATGCGCAGGGATTCCCAATAGAGAATGCCGTCCTTGCGCCGGTTTTGCACCACGCCCTGCCAACTCCGCCCGGCCAGAACGGTTCGCCAGAGATCCTCGTAGACTTCCGGCGGTGTCGCCCCGGAACGGAAGATGCTGGCTTCCCGCCCCCGCAGTTCGCTCGCGGAATAGCCGCTGCTCGCTTCGCAGGCCGGGTTGACATACTCGATGCGCCCTTCGGGGTCGGTGATCACGATACCCACCGGCGACTGCTCCACTGCCGTGGACAATTTGCGCATTTCCTGGGACGACTCGTTCAAACGACGCTCGAATTCCAGGCTTTCGGTCATGTCCAGACCCGAGGCGAGCAAGCCTTCCGCCTCGCCGCCCTCGCCCCGCAGGACGACGGTGGACCAGGCTACCGTGCGACTGACGCCGAAGCGCGTCCGCAGTTCCGTACGTTCGAAACGCCGTTCCGGTGAGCGGGCGGCCAAGGCCGCGACAAAGGCTTGGCGCTGGGCCTCGCGTGTCGCTTCGGGAACGAACTGGGCAAACCAGTCGGCGCCGACAATCTGATCCTCCCCCGCGTGCAGGAGCTGGCAGCCGGCGCGATTGATGCGCAGCACGGTTCCCCGGGGATCCAGCACGAGAATCATGACCCCCGCAACTTCGAGATAGCGCTGGACCAGGGATTTCTCCCGTTGCAGATCCCTGGTGCGGGCCTCGACCTCCCGGGCCAGGGATTCGTGCCACCCTTCCACTGTCGCGGCCATGTCGTTGAAACTCTCGGCCAGGGTGCGCAATTCCTCGCCGCCGCGGATTTCCGCAGTCTGAACCCTGGCGCCCAGGTCGCCGGCGCTGACCCGCCGCGCCGCTTCGGCCAGGGCGCGCACGGGCGCCGTGGCGCGATGGACGATGAGGGCCACCGCCAGGAGCGTGAGAACGAAGCAGACCAGGCCAAAAAAAAGGCCGCGGCGGAACATGTGGTCGGATTTTTCCAGGGCCTCGCCCAAATCGCGGCGCACGACCAGGGTCCACACGTCACCGGCGCCAATGCGCAGCAGGCGATAGGTGGCGACGAAGGACCGCCCTTCGCGCCCTGGCTCGATGAAACTGCCCTCGACGCCGCTACGGGCGGGGGCGCCGTCCGATCCGCCCAGCACCCAGGATTGCGCCGGCCGAAAAAGGGCCAGACCGTGGCTGCCGGCGTCGTAGACCGCGAGGCTGCCGCGGGAACCCAGGATGGTCTCGTCGCTGCGCGAGAGATTCCCCAGCAAACGGCGGACATCGACGTGGGCCACCAGAAGCACGCCCCCGCGGACGGCAGCATCCACCATCTGGCGAACGACGAGCAACTGGGCATCGCTTCCGTCGTGCTCCAGGCTGATGGTCTCCAGATTGCCGATCGCCCGGGCGGTTTCCATCCAGGGCCCCGCCACTGCGCTCCCGATTTCCAGGGAATCGCTGGAAGCGAGGATGCGACCGCCCTCCCGATCCACGATGCGAATCTTGCGGTAGCGCTCCGGATAGGCCCGGTCGAGGGTCGCAAAGGCGCGCAGCACCGTGGCCTGAAGACGTGCCGCGCCCTCCTGCCCCTGCCGTACGGCAATACGCTCCCGCAGCAACTCGGATTCGGCCAGGCTGAGCACATCCCCGCGCCGCTCTTCCAGGCTCGCGGTAATGGCTTCCACCCGGGCCTCGGCCAGAAGTTCCTGGGAATCGATGGCGTCCTGCACGCGCACGTCCTTGGCCCCCGAGATCCCCAGGGCCGGAACCCCGCCGTACCAGGCAAGCACCAGCACGAGTACGGCCAGACCGACACAGACGGCCAGCATCAGGCCGATACGCCCGGCGATGGTGCGCAGGTTGAAGGGACTGGTCACGATGGGGACCCCGACACGATTTCGCTCGCGCTCAAGGGTCGTAGTCGAAAACGCCGATCCGGTAACGCTCCGGTGCCGCCAGGGCCTCCTCCAGACCGCGGTAGGCGAAGGCGCCGGCGACCGGTTCCCAGGCCGCACCCCCCGGGATCTTGCCGATCTGCTGCAAGAAACGGAACTGACCCCGCAAGGGAGCCTCGCCTTCCGCGCGGGCCGGCACTTTCGGCGCCGAAGGAATGTCGAGGAGTTCCCGCCGCACGATGCGGACCGCTTGCTGCATGGCAAGCCCCCCGGCCCTGCCGCTCAAGTGCTCGCCATCGGCCAGGGTCCAGCGCACGGCGCGCTCGATGTTGGCGCCGTTCTGCCGCAGCCACGCGACGGCCCGGGCCAGGGCCGCGGCCAGATGCCGGACGGCCTCGGGGTGCCGCGCCTCGAAACTGCGGGAGACCACCAGAAAATCCGAACTGGGACTGCGAAACACGACCCGATGCGCCACCGACCGCTCCAGCGCAACGGCTGGGGCCGGCTCCCAGGCCGCAAAGGCGGCGATGCGGCCCTGGGCGAGGGCATCGGGCATTTCGTCAACCCCCATGGGGACCAGCTCGACGTCCTTCTCGGCGAGCCCCGCCGAAGTGAGCCCCTGCAACAGGGCGTAGTGGGCACTGGAACCTTCCACGTAGGCGACCCGCTGGCCGCGCAGGGCCGCCATCTGGGCCGCTTCCCGGGATACGACCGAGGTAAAGGTCTGCTTGGCCAGCCCCACCACCCACACCGGCTCTCGCAGCGCGGCAGTCAGGGTCGGCATGTCGCCCAGGAGCCCGGCTTCCAAACGCCCGCCTCCCAGGTAGGGAACCATGTCCGGCCCCCGCCGGAAGGGCAAGGCGCTGAAGCCTAATCCCAGCTGCCCAAGTTCAGCCCGGAAGATGCGGTCCCGCCGCAGCACTGCGCCCAGAACGCCGGTCGGAAAGCCCAGGGGCTGTACCCCCAGATCGAGGCGATCGTCCCGCGGCGTCAGATCGTAGCGATCCGTATAGGCCTCCGCCAGGACCGCGCCCGAGGCGGAGACGAGGAACAACCAGAGAAGCGCGCCGCGGATCATGTCATCTGCCTGATTTGGCCAACTTTCCAGCATGATAGAACACGGGAGACCGTGGCGCCGAACAATCCCGGTTCGGCACAAGCACGGGCATAATGGCCGTCCCCACCCAGACAGTCCTCCGCCCGATGAAATCCCTCCCCGCCCTGTGCAGGCCCTGCGCCGCCCTCGCCCTGGTTCTCGCCTTGAGCAGCCCCACACCGTTGGTCCTGGCCAACGAGGGCGCCGCTGCCCCGGAGCCAATCAAACTGACGGTGAATCTCGGCGACCCCGCCCGGGAAGGCCGTTATCTGCAAGTCGAATTGGTTCTGGAAGGCGCCGCCGAGGTGCTGCACGCCGTCACAGCCCACAAGCCCAAGGTGCTCCACGAACTCATCCTGATCCTGTCCAGCCAGGAAACCGGCCGGCTGCTCACCCTGGAAGGAAAACACGCCCTCGCCGAGGCCATCGTGTCAGGAATCAACAAGGTACTGCACGAGAGCCCCAAGTCCGGCCTTCAGGATGTGCTGTTCACCAGTTTCATCATCCAGTAGGCGGGTCCGAAGACCGGCTGGAGAGGCCGGAAAACCCGCCAGGCTCTGCTGGCGCCCTCCCTGTCAAGGCGGCATTTCCTTGTGCCAGGCTATTACTTATGGCATAAGTACGGCCCATGTACGACTTTTCGGGCGCTCCCCATGCCGAGCCGGACCCACACGCCAGAACGCCGCCAGAGAATCGACCGCCGTCACGAGGATCTGGGGCCTCCACCGGGCCACGAAGAAAGGCGGCGCGCTCCTGAAAGGCGCCATCCCCGCGTCGAGCACGTCGAATTCGACGAACACATCGATGTCCCTCCGGTGCGGGAGAACCCCCGCCCCCCGGAAAGGTGAGGCGCGCCTCGCGCCCAAGTCTTCGCTGAAAGGCACGCTGCGGTCTTCCGTGCGTGCCCTTTGCCGCAGGACCGGGGTGGTCAACAGGTCTCTGGCCCGACGTTCCAGGACGGCCGGGATGCTCGCCTTTCAGCCGATCGCGGTCGTATTGGCCCTTCCGCCCGCCAGACAGGCATAGCGAGAGGGGAGAGAACCCGGCAAATCCCGGCCCAGCAGGAGCGCCTCGGCGTCCGCCAGAGGTGCTCCGCTGGCCAATACCCATTCCGCCAGGTGCGCGAAGGCGGCCAGACGCATCCAGAACAGCGCCTCTTCGTTCAAGCGAATCGTCATCGCCGCCCTCCCCAGCCTGTAGCCGCCTTGGGCGGGCGAGAAGGATGATGCGGGGTCCGGCCGCATACAGTTTTCCGGGCCATGCTGCACCTCCGTCACTGTCAGTTTCCCGACAAAACGCCGGGTACGAAGGCTATCGAGCAAGAATCGCTCCCGGGAAGAGTGCCGGGAATCAGGTCCGTCCAGGCCGCTCTTTTGATGCATGGTCATGCCCCTTGCGGCGAGGCTGTGTAAACTGCCTCCTGGTCTCCTTCTCACGGATGTTTCATGGATCACGCCCTAGGACCGGATCTCGCTGCCGTCTGGTTGACCCTGCGGCTCGCCACGGTGGTCACGGCACTGCTCCTCATCCTCGGCACCCCCCTGGCCTGGTGGCTGGCCCGTACCCGCTCGCCCTTGAAGAGCACGATCGCCGCGGTGGTGGCGCTGCCCCTCGTTCTGCCGCCCACCGTCCTGGGTTTCTACCTGCTGGTCGCCCTCGGCCCCCACGGACCGGTCGGACGCCTGACCGAGGCTCTCGGCATCGGCCTGCTGCCCTTTACCTTCCCGGGGTTGGTGGTGGGTTCGCTCATCTATTCGCTGCCTTTCGTCGTCCAGCCGGTCCAGAACGCCTTCGAGGCCATAGGCGAACGCCCCCTGGAGGCCGCGGCGACGCTGCGGGCGAGTCCCTGGGATACTTTCTGGTCCGTCGCATTGCCCCTGGCCCGCCCCGGACTGGTGAGCGGCGCAATCCTGGGCTTTGCCCACACAGTGGGCGAATTCGGCATCGTGCTGATGCTGGGTGGCAATATCCCCGACAAGACCCGCGTCGTCTCCGTTCAAATCTACGACCACGTCGAGGCCCTGGAGTACACCCAGGCCCACTGGCTGGCGGGAGGAATGGTGCTGTTCAGCTTCATCGTCCTGCTCGCCCTCTATACCCTCAACCGGCCCAGGAATCGGCAGGCGTGAGCAACGCATCGATCCACGCCCGCTTCCGCATCCCGCGCAAGGATTTCGTTCTGGATGTCGATCTCGTCCTGCCCGGCAACGGGGTGACTGCCGTATTCGGCCCTTCCGGTTGCGGCAAGACAACCCTGCTGCGCGCCCTGGCCGGCCTGGAACGGACTCCCGGGGGCTACGCGGCCATCGGAAACGAAGTCTGGCAGGACGACTCCCGCGGAATTTTCGTTCCCCCCCACCGCCGCGCCCTGGGCTATGTCTTCCAGGAGGCGAGTCTGTTCGACCACCTCTCGGTCAGACAGAACATGGAATTTGGATTGGTGCGTACCCCATCTGCACACCGCGCCTTCCGCACGGAAGAGATTGCCGAGTTACTGGGGGTAGCGGGACTCCTGGACCGGTGGCCCGCCGGACTTTCCGGCGGTGAGCGCCAACGGGTCGCCATCGCCCGTGCCTTGCTCAGCACACCACGCCTCCTCCTCATGGACGAGCCCCTGGCGGCCCTGGACCTGAAGCGCAAGCGGGAAATTCTTCCTTACCTGCAACGCCTGCACGCCGAACTGTCGATCCCGGTGCTCTACGTGAGTCATGCCCCCGGTGAAGTCGCGCGCCTGGCGGATCATCTGGTTCTGCTTGACGGGGGACGCGTGGCCGCCCATGGCCCCCTGGGCGACACCCTGGCCCGCATCGATCTGCCGGCTGCATTTTCGGACAATGCGGGCGTCGTTCTCGACACCGTCCTCGCCAGCCATGAGCCGGATCACCTGTCCCGACTCGAATTTCCCGGGGGTCACATGCTCGTTGCCCAGCGGCCGGAGGATGCCGGAACCCGCCTGCGCTGCCGCATCTACGCCCGGGATGTCAGCCTGGCCCTGGATCGCCCCCTGGGTACGAGCATTACCAATTTGCTCCCGGCCACCGTGGTCGCGGTCGCCCCGACCCACCAGCCCGGTCACGTGCTGGTACAACTCCGTCTGGGCGATACCCTTCTGCTGGCACGCATCTCCGAGCGCTCTCGCCGCGAACTGGCCGTGGAACCGGGACTACGCCTCTGGGCACAGATCAAGGCCGTAGCCCCCCTGGCCTGAACTCCGGCCGGCACCGTGCACCGTGGTCAAACCGCGCACCACCATGCCGTGCCGCAGGCCAGGCGATTACGTGCACAGGCCACCCGGGACAGCAACCCCGGCGGGAGTCAGGCAGCGAAGGTGTAACCGTGCTGCATCTTTTCCAGCCGGCTGATTTCGGCCCGCAGAGCCGCCTGCTTGCCCGCGGTGATCATGCACGTCCCATTGCGCCATTCGAAACGCACGAGGTGGGGACGGACCCCGGCCCTGTAGAGGGCATAGGCGACCTTATCGATGCCCGGCTGCTCCAGGCGCCGACCATCATTGAGTTCGGCAATGAATTCGTCTTTGAACCACACCACATTTGCGCTGAGTGCCATAGCCGTACCTCCTCTTCCATGCGTAGCTTAAGTCCACGCCCCCCAGCATGCCTGTGAGAGATTGCACAGTTGTTGCGACTCGACTTTGCCCAACCGCGCATTTCCTGAAGACAGATCAAAGTCCGCCGGGTCGCGGTTCTGGCATGTTCAGCACTTCCCTTCGCCGCTTTCAGAATGTCCCACGCTGCGCAGATGTCCGGTACCGCCCGTCGCTTTCCCGGCAACAAGGGGATCTGGGTGGGAATCAGTTGCGAATTTCTGGAATTCGCGGTGATGTTCGCCCTGTACTTCATCGCCCGCGCCCACCATCCCGAGGCCTTCGTGGCCGGGGCAGAGCGTCTTTCCCGGATTGCAGGCACGGCCATCACCCTGGTGATGGTGAGCAGCAGCTTTCTCGTGGCAGCATCGGTCGATGCCTTGCGTGCGGGCTTGCGCCCCAGAGCCCTGGCCTGCCTCAGCGCAGCGCTCGTTCTCGCCCTGGCTTATCCGCTGGTGAAGTTCCTGGAGATCGGGTGGAATCTGGACCAGGGTATCGGCGGGAATTCCGGGATTTTCTTCACCGTCTACTACTACCTGACCTTCAACCATCTGGTCCATGCCTCCTGGGGCATCATCGGCATGGTCTGGGTTCTCGCCCGCCTGGCCTGGGGCGCCTATACGCCTGAAGAACACTCCGGCCTGGAAGCCCTCGGCAGCTACTGGCACGCGACCGACATCATCTGGCTGGTGATTTTTCCCCTTTTCTACGTCGTCAATTGAACGTCCGCTCGCGACTCCCTTCCCTCACGCTGGTCTGGCTGGCCCTCGTTGCCCTTTCCCTGGGTAGCCTGGGCTTGGGAGGCTGGCTGCACGGTTCGCCCTGGCTTCCACTACTGGTGGCGGCGATCGTTTGGTGCAAGTGCTTTCTGGTCGCACGATGCTTCATCGAGGTGGGGAGCGCCCACCCCTTCGTGGCGCGGGTCGTGGCGGTCTTCATCGCCCTGGCGCCGGCAGCCCTGGTACTGACCTCATTCTTTGGTGACGCCATCGCCCGCTGGGCGAGCCTGTAGCTTCGCCGCCGCCTGGCAGGGTTGGCTCAGGAGTCTTCTTCTTGCGGAAGCGGCGGCTGGGGACGGCTCATGACGTAGAGCACGCCAGAGCAGCAGAGCAGGAATGCCACGCCGGCCAGGGCGCTCGGTGCCCAGCTGTCGGCGAGTCCGCGAGTCTGCAAGAGCCAGACGAAGAGCGCGACGACGGGCAGGGCAAGGAGCGCGCAGAAAATTGCGGTGGCCAGGGCAATCTGCTGCCCGACGTGGCGTTTCATGGCACTTCCTCCACCTGGAGCCAGACGGAGCGGGACTCGCTCACGTCCTGGGTTGAAAGATTGACGCCGCTCCGGTCTCCCGCTGCAGCCCGACGGCCGCCGCCGCCCAATTCGATCCACTCGCCCAGACGACCGCTGACGGTGGTGCTCAGGCGTTGGGTGGCCACGCTGCCTCCGGGACCGGCCGCATCGGCCTGCTGGCTGATGTCCAGCGTCACGCGGTCCCCTGCGAGACGGGGTATGGCATAGAAGCCCTGTCCCACATCGCGAAACACCGTGGTTTCACTGGCGACGACGCCCCCCGGTCCGATGACGACCTGGCGCAAAGGAATGGCCAGGGAGCGACCGATCTGAATGAAAGCGGACGCGCCTTCGAGCGTCTGCACGCTCTGTTCGCCGGAGTCCCGCCGCACGCTGCGGGTATCCCACACCTGCGCACCGGCTTCGACACGACGGGTACTGCCCAGGGTGACCTGGGCGCTCCCCGACGCACCGCGGCGTTCGATTTCGGCCTGCCTGTTCTGACTGACGCGGATGATCAGACGCCGCGCGGGGGTGTCGATGGCGGCCAGGGCGCGCTTGATTTCCTCGCGGTTGCGAGGGCTGGCGCGCAGGAAGAGCTGATTGTTCATGCCGCTCAGCGATCCTCCAGGCTCGACCAGGGGCAGCAGGACAGGTAGCACCTTGTCCACTGTCTGGCTGCGCAAAGGGATGACTTCAAGCTGTTGCTGAGCCCAAGCGGAACTGCAAACGAACAGAAGAAGACAAAACAGGCGCTGGAACATGGGGGGGCGATCGCGCAAAGTCAGGCGGTATTGTGGGCCAGGGCGAGGTATTCGCGGGAGTTCATTTCGGTCAGGCGGCTGACGGTGCGGACAAATTCGCCGGCCTGTGTTCCTTCCGTATAGAGATCCCGCGGCGGGACGGTCGCCGTGGCGATGAACTTGACCCGGTGATCGTAGAAAACATCCACCAGCCAGGTGAAGCGACGGGCTTCGGAAGCCTGGTGGACGGTCATTTTTGGAATGTGGGAGAGCAGCACCGTATGGTAGCGGCGGGCGATCTCCAGGTAGTCGTTCTGGGAGCGGGGGCCGCCGCACAGGGTCTTGAAATCGAACCAGATGACGCCGTTGGCCCGGCGCAGGGTGTCGATGTCGCGGCCCAGCACCTCGATCCTGCCCCCCTTCTTTCCTTCTTCTCCGGCCACCCTGCGAAAAGAGTCGAGCATTTTTCGCTCCGCCTCACCATCGTCGGGGAAATGGTAAATCTCCACCTGTTCCAGGGTACGCAGGCGGTAATCGATTCCGGCGTCCACCTCGACGATGTGCATGCGCTCCTTGAGCAGCGCGATTGTCGGCAGAAAACTCTCGCGGTGCAGGCCGTCGGGGTAGAGCTTGTCCGGCGGATAGTTGGAGGTCATAACGAGGATGACTCCCCGTTCGAAAAGGCCGTCCAGCAGCCGCCCCAGGATCATGGCATCGGCGATGTCGGAGACGTGGAATTCGTCGAAGCAGAGCAGGCGCACGTCCTTGGCAATGTGCTCGGCCACCTTGAGCATGGGGTCGGCCTCGCCTTTGCAGGCATCCAGATCCCGGTGGATTTGCTGCATGAAGGCGTGGAAGTGGACGCGCTTTTTGCGCCGGTACGGGACAGCGTTGAAGAAACAATCCATGAGAAAGCTCTTGCCCCGTCCGACCCCACCCCAGAAATAGACACCCCGGGGTGGCTTGGGCGGCGCCAGCAGACGCTTGAAGGTGCTGCCACGGGCGACCTTGAAGTCCAGCAGGTCACCGTAGAGGCGCTGCAGGGATTCCGCCGCCGCCTGTTGGGCGGCATCGGCCACGTAGCCGAGGCTCTGCAGCAGCCCAAAATAGGCGTCAAGCATGCCGGTGGCGGAGACATTGAGTTTTCGGTGGGGCATGAGTTCTTGTCGTGGGGCCAGTGCGGCATTCTGCCAAAGAAAAAGGCGGGTGCGTCGCCGCCACCCGCCTTGTGCGTCGCCGCCACCCGCCTTTTCAGGCGCTACGTGCTTCCGATTCAGAAGTGGATGGCGCGCTTGTCGCAGGCCAGGGCCGCTTCGTGGGTGATTTCGGAGAGCGTCGGGTGGGCGTGGCAGATGCGTGCCAGGTCTTCCGAGGCACCGCCGAATTCCATGGCCACCACGGCTTCGGCGATCAGCTCGGAGGCATTGGCGCCGATGATGTGCACGCCGAGGATGCGGTCAGTCTGGGCGCAGGCCAGGATCTTGACGAAGCCGGTGGGATCGCCCATGCCCAGGGCCCGGCCGCTGGCCAGGAAGGGCACCTTGCCGGCCTTGTAGGCGACTCCGTCGGCCTTCAACTGCTGCTCGGTCTTGCCGACCCAGGCGATTTCCGGGCTGGTGTAGATGACGAAGGGAACGGTGTCGAAGTTGCAGTGACCGGCCTGGCCGGCGATCAACTCGGCGACCATGATGCCTTCCTCGGAGGCCTTGTGGGCCAGCATGGGGCCGCGCACCACGTCGCCAATGGCCCAGACGCCCGGCAGGTTGGTCTGGCAGTGGCCATCGACGTCGACCATGCCGCGGTCGGTGAGCTTCAAGCCCACGGCTTCGGCATTCAGACCGTCGGTATTGGGGATGCGGCCGATGGAGACGATCAGGCGATCGGCGTCCAGTGTCTGGGCCTTGCCATCCTTATCGGTATAAGCGATGGAGACGCTCTTCTTGGTGGTCTTGATGTCGCCCAGCTTGACGCCAAGTTTGATGTCGAGACCCTGCTTGGCGAAGACCTTGGCGGCCTCCTTGGCTACATCCTGGTCGGCGACGGAAAGGAAGTCGGGCAGAACTTCCAGGATGGTGACTTCGGACCCCAGACGACGCCAGACGGAGCCCATTTCCAGGCCGATGACGCCAGCGCCGATGACGGCCAGATTCTTGGGAACGGATTCCTGATCCAGGGCCCCTTCGTTGTCCATGACGATCTTGTTGTCCACGGGCAGGCCGGGCAGATGGCGGGCCTTGGAACCGGTGGCGATGATGACCTGCTTGGCCAACACTTCCTCATTGCCGACCTTGACCTTCCAGCTGTCGCCTTCCTGGGCGACAAAGGAGCCGTGGCCGGCCAGGAAGGTGACCTTGTTCTTCTTGAACAGGCCCTTGATGCCGGAGGTGAGCTGATTGACGATGGTGTCCTTGCGGCCCTTCATGGTGGGCACGTCGATGCTGGGCTTGCTCACCTTGATGCCCTGGGCGGCGAAGGCGTGGCCGGCTTCCTCGAACAGGTGGGAGGTATGCAGCAAGGCCTTGGACGGGATGCAGCCGACGTTCAGGCAGGTGCCACCGAGGCGGGGCTCGCCCTTGGGGTCGGCGTAGGGATTGGATTCACAGCAGGCGGTATTGAAGCCCAACTGGGAGGCGCGGATCGCCGCCACATAGCCGCCGGGACCGCCGCCGATGACGAGCACGTCAAATTGCTTGGACATGGTTCAACCTTTCGATGTTCGGATGTGCAAAGCGCCAGCGCCCTTGTGAGACGCTGGCGCCCGAGCGACGTCGATTAGACGCCGAGGAGCAGACGAGCCGGATCTTCCAGCGCTTCCTTCATGGTCACCAGACCGAGGACGGCTTCGCGGCCGTCGATGATGCGGTGGTCGTAGGACATGGCGAGGTAGTTGATCGGGCGCACCACGACCTGACCATTCTCGACCACGGCCCGATCCTTGGTGGCATGAATGCCGAGGATGGCCGACTGGGGCGGGTTGATGATCGGGGTGGAGAGCATGGAACCGAAGACACCGCCATTGGAAATGGAGAAGGTGCCACCGGTGAGTTCTTCGATGGACAACTTGCCGTCCTTGGCCTTGTTGCCGAATTCGGCGATCTTTTTCTCGATCTCGGCCACGGTCATCTGGTCGGCGTTGCGCAGGATGGGCACAACCAGACCGCGGGGCGAGCCGACGGCAATGCCGATGTCGATGAAGCCGTGGTAGACGATGTCGTTGCCATCGACGGAGGCGTTGAGCACCGGGAACTTCTGCAGGGCAGCGCAGGCGGCCTTGACGAAGAAGCCCATGAAGCCCAGGCGGACGCCATGGGTCTTTTCGAACTTTTCGGCGTATTGCTTGCGCAGGGCCATGATGGGCCCCATGTTCACTTCGTTGAAGGTGGTCAGGATGGCGTTGGTCGACTGCGATTCGACCAGACGCTGGGCGACCCGCGCGCGCAGCCGGGACATGGGCACGCGCTGCTCGGTGCGGCTGGCCTGCACATCGATGCCCGAGGTGGGAACCGGCAGGGTCGCGGCAGCGGCAGCGGCCGGGGCAGCAACGGGGCCGGCGGCGGGCGCGGCGGCCTTCTGGGCGCCAACGGCGTCTTCCTTGGTCACGCGACCGCCACGGCCCGAGCCCGAGACGTCGGAGGCAGCGATGCCCTTTTCGTCCAGGATCTTGCGGGCGGCGGGGCTGGCCGTACCGGCAGGAGCCGCGGCGGCGGGTGCCGGAGCGGCAGCCTTTGGCGCGGCCGCCTTGGCGGCGGGGGCCGCGGCGCCGGCCTTGGCTTCCGTGTCGATCCGGGCGATGAGTTCGCCGGAGGTGACGGTTTCGCCGTCACCCTTGATGATTTCCACCAGGACACCGGCGTCCGGGGCGGGAACTTCGAGGACGACCTTGTCGGTTTCGATGTCGATGACGATCTCGTCACGGGCAACGGCTTCGCCGACCTTTTTCTTCCAGGACGCCAGCGTGCCTTCGGCAACGGACTCGGAGAGCTGGGGGACTTTGACTTCGATAATGCTCATGATGGCTCCACTCGTGCAGTGTTATCAGTACTCGATCTTGCCCAGGGCGGACTCGACCAGAGCTTTTTGTTGCTGGTTGTGCTTGGCGAGATACCCTACCGCCGGCGACGACGAGGCGGGACGGGACACCAGGAGCAGTTTCTGGGTGCCGCCCAACTGGGTATCCAGATGGTGGCGGGAAGCGATCCAGTACCAGGCGCCCTGGTTGCGCGGCTCTTCCTGACACCAGACGATTTCCGTCGCCTTGGGGTACTTGGCGAGTTCCTTGGCCAGGGAATCCTGGGGGAAGGGATAGAGCTGCTCCAGACGCACGATGGCGATGTGGTTGAGCTTCTGCTCGCGGCGGGCGGCGACCAGGTCGTAATAGACCTTGCCGCAGCACAGGACAACCCGGGTTACCTTTTTGGCGTCGAGTTTGTCCACTTCACCGATGACGCGCTGGAATTCGCCGTTGGCCAGATCTTCCAGGGGCGAGCAGGCGTCCTTGTGGCGCAGGAGGGACTTGGGCGACATGACGATCAGCGGCTTGCGCTGCATGCGGACCGCCTGACGCCGCAGCATGTGGAAGACCTGGGCGGCCGTGGTGGGCACGCAGACTTCCATGTTCAGCTCGGCACAGGCCTGCATGTAACGTTCCAGACGGGCTGAGGAGTGCTCCGGACCCTGGCCCTCGTAGCCGTGGGGGAGCAGCATGACCAGGCCGCAGGCCCGGCCCCACTTGGCTTCGCCGGAGGAGATGAACTGGTCGACGACCACCTGGGCGCCGTTGGCGAAGTCGCCGAACTGGCCTTCCCAGATCACCAGTTCATAGGGGTTGGCGGAGGCGTAACCGTAGTCGAAGCCCAGGACAGCCTCTTCCGACAGCACCGAGTCGTAGCACTGGAAGCCGGCCTGCTTCTCCTGCAGGTGCTGCAGGGGATAGTAGGTGCCTTCGTTCCAGTTCTCGCGGTTCTGGTCGTGGAAGGCGGCGTGGCGGTGGAAGAAGGTGCCGCGGCCGACGTCTTCGCCGGAAATGCGCACGCCGTAGCCAGAAACCAGCAGGGAGGCGTAGGCCAGGTTCTCGGCCATGCCCCAGTCGACCGGCAGCTTGCCGTCGCCCATGGCAGCGCGATCCTCGACGATCTTCTTGACCCGGGAGTGCAGGGTGAAGCCGGCTGGAAGCGTGGTCAGGCGCTGGGCCAGACGCTGCAGATCCTTGGCCGGTACGCGGGTGTCGCAGGTCTCGATGTAGTTCTTGGCGAGGAAGGGCATCCAGTCGATGGTATTGGGATGCTTATAGCCGGCCAGGACCGGGTTGTAGAGCAATTCGCCCTTGTCGAGGTGATCGCGGTACTGGGCGATCATCTGGTCGGGACCGTCTGCCGGCAGCACGCCCTCGGCGATCAGCTTGTCGCCGTAGAGCTTGCGGGTGCCCGGATGCTGGCCGATCTTCTTGTACATCAGCGGCTGGGTGACCATCGGCTCGTCCTGCTCGTTGTGGCCGAGTTTTCTGAAGCAGACGATATCCACCACCACATCCTTCTGGTACTTCTGGCGGAACTCCATGGCCACCTGGGTGGCCAGCGCCACGGCTTCCGGATCGTCTCCATTGACGTGGAAGATGGGCGCTTCCGCCATCTTGAAGATGTCCGTGCAGTACAGGGAGGAGCGGTAGTCACGGGGATCGCTGGTGGTGAACCCGATCTGGTTGTTCACCACGATGTGCAGGGTGCCCCCGGTGCCGTAGCCGCGCGTCTGGGCAAAATTGAGCATTTCCTGATTGACGCCCTGCCCTGCCACGGCAGCGTCGCCGTGCACCAGAACCGGCAGAACCTTCTGCTTGCCCACCGCGCCGCGCCGCACCTGGCGGGCGTAGACCGAGCCTTCCACCACCGGATTGACGATTTCCAGGTGCGAGGGGTTGAAGGCCAGGGTCAAGTGGCAGGGGCCGCCCGGGGTGTAGACGTCGGAGGAGTAACCCAGGTGGTACTTGACGTCGCCGGCCGAGAGATCGCTCTTCTTCTTGCCTTCGAACTCGTCGAAAAGCATGGCAGGAGCCTTGCCCAAGGTATTCACCAGCACGTTCAGGCGACCCCGGTGGGCCATGCCGATGACCACTTCATCGACCCCCAGCCGGCCACCGGTACGGATGGCTTCATCCATGGAGACGATGAGGGACTCGCCCCCTTCGAGGGAGAAGCGCTTCTGACCGACGTAGCGGGTATGCAGGTAGCGCTCCAGGGTCTCTGCGGCAGTCAGTCGCTCGAGCAGACGCTTCTTTTGCTCCGGGTTGTAGGAGCCACGGGAGCGAATGGTCTCCAGCCGCTCCTGCAACCAGCGCTTCTCGCCGTAGTCGCTCATGTACATGTATTCGACGCCAATGGAGCCGCAGTAGGTCTGCTTCAGGGCCTCGACGATGTCGCCCAGCTTGGCGTTCTCCGGCGTGCCTTTGAAGGAACCGGCGTTGAAGGTCTTGTTCAGGTCGGAATCCGAGAACCCGTAGAAGGAGAGTTCGAGTTCGGGGATCGCCGGGCGGGGCATGCGCTTGAGGGGATCCAGGTCGGCCCAGCGGGTGCCGAGAAAGCGATAGACGTTGATCAGTTGGATGACGCCGACCTGCTTTTTGCCGTCCTCGCTGGACACCGGGGATGCGGGCCGGAACCCGCCGTCCTTGGCCAGTTCCGCAAAGGCGGCGATGACCGGTGCGTGGGGCACGTCGCGGGCGACGTAACCCGGCATCTGGGTCAGGCGGTCGAAATAGTCGCGCCACTCTTCGGGCACGGCGGTCGGATTATTGAGATAGTTCTCGTAAAGCTCTTCGACGAAGGGCGCGTTGCCGCCGAAGTACATCGAACTGTCGAACAATTGCGTCATCGTGGTCATGAATGTCCCCTATTGGGTGTTATGGCTACCCGCGTGCCGGCCTTGAGGTGACACCGCGGCTACTGCTTGAAAAAAAGGCGACCCGCAGGCCGCCTTTTCTTGGTCGCGCTCAGGCGCGCTGAGCGAGCGGTACGACGTCGCGCTTGGCAGCGCCAATGTAGAGTTGACGGGGCCGACCGATCTTGTACTCGGGGTCGGTGATCATTTCTTCCCACTGGGTCATCCAGCCAACGGTACGGGCGAGGGCGAAGATGCAGGTGAACATCTCGGTGGGAATACCGATGGCCTTCTGGACGATGCCGGAATAGAAGTCCACGTTCGGGTAGAGCTTCTTCTCGACGAAGTAGGGATCTTCCAGGGCGATCTTTTCCAGTTCCATGGCCAACTTGAACAGGCGGTCGTTCTGCAGACCCAGTTCCTGGAGCACGTCGCCGCAGACCTTGCGCATGAGCTTGGCGCGGGGGTCGAAGTTCTTGTAGACGCGGTGACCGAAGCCCATGAGCTTGAAGGAATCGTTCTTGTCCTTGGCGCGATTGATGTATTCGCCCACGCGGGACACGTCGCCAATCTGTTCCAGCATCTGCAGGCAGGCCTCGTTGGCGCCACCGTGGGCCGGGCCCCACAGACAGGCGATACCCGCGGCGATACAGGCGAAGGGATTGGCGCCGGAGGAACCGGCCAGACGCACCGTGGAGGTGGAGGCGTTCTGCTCGTGATCGGCGTGCAGGGTGAAGATGATGTCGAGGGCGCGGACCAGCACCGGGTTCGGCACGTACTTCTCGCAGGGGTTGCCGAACATCATGCGCATGAAGTTGGAGGTGTAGTCCAGCTCGTTATCCGGATAAATGAAGGGCATGCCGGTGCTGTACTTGTAGGCCATGGCGACGATGGTCGGCATCTTGGCCACGAGGCGATTGAAGCTGACGTTGCGGTGATCGACGTCGGAGAAGTCCATGGCGTCGTGGTAGAAGGCAGACAGGGCGCCGACCACCCCGGTCATGACGGCCATCGGGTGGGCATCGCGACGGAAACCGGAGTAGAACTTGGTCAGTTGCTCGTGGACCATCGTGTGGTTCTTGATGGTCTTCTCGAACTGGGCTTTCTGGGTGGCGTTGGGCAACTCGCCGTTCTTCAGGAGGTAGGTGACTTCCAGGAAGTTGCACTGTTCCGCCAGTTGTTCGATGGGGTAGCCGCGGTAGAGCAGTTCGCCCTTGTCGCCGTCGATGAAGGTGACGCGGGATTTGCAGCTGGCGGTGGAGAGGAAGCCCGAGTCATAGGTAAACAAACCGGTCTTGGCGCCAAGGGTGCGGATATCGACACAGTCGTTGCCGTGGGTCGGAGACATGATCGGGAAATCGACGGGAGCCTGTCCATCGATGCTCAGGGTTGCCTTGCGTTCGGTCGTCATGGTTACTTCCCTTTTTCAGGTGTGGTCACTTCGCTGCAAAAAAACGGCAAGCCCCTACTGTAGGGGGCCTACCTTACTCAACTCTTACGTAACAGAGCCACGATGGGGGCGAAACGGAGATCATGACATTCGGCCTGACCGCTAATCAAGTACCAAAGGTCGTGATCCTCCATCAGGACTAGTTCTTCGAAGACCAATTGCTGCTGTTCATCAAGCTTTTCGAAGCCGTCGTCGAGAAAACGCGTCAGCGCAATATCCAGTTCCAGCAGAGCCCGCCGAACACATCGCCAGCGCATCCGCTCGTATCGCGCGCGATCCATCATCAGTCTGCGATCCGTCTGACAGCCGGGGCGAGGGGCGATGTCCGACCGCTTGCCACGGCAGCACGGCAAACGAGTTCAGTACGGCACCACCTCACCGGGAACATGGATCAGACGGCGCGGCGGACCATCATGTCCTTGATCTTGCCGATGGCCTTGGTCGGGTTGAGACCCTTCGGACAGACATCGACACAGTTCATGATGGTGTGGCAGCGGAACAGACGATACGGATCCTCGAGGTTGTCGAGGCGCTCGTTGGTGGCCTGGTCGCGGGTGTCGGCGATGAAGCGGTAGGCGGCCAAGAGGCCGGCCGGGCCGACGAACTTGTCCGGGTTCCACCAGAACGACGGGCAGGAGGTCGAGCAGCAGGCGCACAGGATGCACTCGTAGAGGCCGTTCAGCTCTTCGCGATCTTCCGGCGACTGTAGGCGCTCGCGCTCCGGCGGGGGGTCGTTGTTGATGAGGTAGGGCTTGATCGAGTGGTACTGTTTGAAGAACTGGGTCATGTCCACGATCAGGTCGCGGATGACCGGCAGGCCGGGCAGCGGGCGCAGAACGATGGGCTGCTTGAGCTCGTCGATGTCCTGCAGGCAGGCCAGGCCGTTCTTGCCGTTGATGTTCATGGCGTCGGAACCGCAGACGCCTTCACGGCAGGAGCGGCGGTAGGACAGGGTGTCGTCCTTGGCCTTCAACTTGGTCAGGGCGTCCAGCAGCTTGCGGTCGGTGGGTTCGAGTTCCACCGAGATGTCCTGCATGTAGGGCGCGTCGTCCTTGTCCGGATCGTAGCGGTAGATGCTGAATTGAACCGTACGCTTGGTCATGTTTTTCTCCGATCAGTAGGAGCGCGTCTTGAGCGCGATGGGTTCGACGGACAGCGGCTGCATGGTCACCGGCTTGTAAACGATTGTGTTGTCAACCGGGGAGAACAGCGTGTGCTTGAGCCATTCCTTGTCGTTGCGGCCGTTGGGGAATTCCGGGGTATCCGGCGCATCGTCACGGACGTGGGCGCCGCGGGATTCCTTGCGGGCTTCGGCAGAGATCATGGTGGCCTTGGCGACTTCGATCAGGTTTTCCATCTCGAGGGCTTCGGTCCGGGCCGTGTTCCAGGCCATGGATTTGTCCTTGATCTCGAGTTGGCGAGCGGCCTTTTCGACTTCCAGGATCTTGCTCACGCCCTGCTTCAGCATGTCGCCGAAGCGGAAGACGCCGGCGTGGTCCTGCATGGTGCGCTGCATGGCCAGACGGGTTTCATGCACGTTGGCGCCGCCCTTGCGGTTGTCGATGGCGCTGATGCGGGCCAGGGACTTTTCGGCGGCGTCCTTGGGCAGGTCGCGGTGGGCCTTGCCGCCCTTGAGGTCTTCCACGGCGGAATCGCCGGCGGACTTGCCGAAGACCAGGAGGTCGAGCAGGGAGTTGGTGCCCAGGCGGTTGGCGCCATGGACGGAGGCGCAGGCGCACTCGCCGCCGGCGTAGAAGCCGGGGACCACGGTGTTGGCGTTGCCGTTCTGGGGCACGACGACACGGCCGGAGTAATGGGTCGGGATGCCGCCCATCTGGTAGTGACAGGTCGGCACCACCGGCAGCGGTTCCTTGATGCAATCGACGCCGGCGAACTGGATGCCGATTTCGCGGATGCCCGGCAGGCGCTTCAGGATGGTGGCGGGGTCGAGGTGGGTGATGTCGAGCAGGACGTAGTCCTTATTGACGCCACAGCCGCGGCCTTCCTTGATTTCGGTAGCCATGGCGCGGGAAACCACGTCGCGGGACGCGAGATCCTTGGCGTTCGGCGCATAGCGCTCCATGAAGCGCTCCTTGCTGCTGTTGCGCAGGATGCCGCCTTCGCCACGGACGCCTTCGGTAATCAGCACGCCGGCACCGGCCACGCCGGTGGGGTGGAACTGCCAGAACTCCATGTCTTCCAGCGGGATGCCGGCACGGGCCGCCATACCCAGGCCGTCACCGGTATTGATGAAGGCGTTGGTGGAGGAGTAGAAGATGCGGCCGGCACCGCCGGTCGCGAAAATGGTGGCGCGGGTGTGGAAGATCACCACCTGGCCGGTTTCCATTTCCATGGCGGTGACGCCGACGACATGGCCTTCGGCGTCGCGGATCAGGTCCAGGGCCATCCATTCCACGAAGAACTGGGTGTTGGCCTTGACGTTGCGCTGGTACATGGCGTGCAGCATGGCGTGACCGGTACGGTCAGCGGCCGCGCAAGAGCGACGCACCGGCTTTTCGCCGAAGTTGGACATGTGGCCGCCGAAGGGACGCTGGTAGATCTTGCCGTTGTCGGTACGGTCGAAGGGCATGCCGTAGTGCTCGAGCTCGACGACCACTTCGTTGGCCTTCTTGCACATGAACTCGATGGCGTCCTGGTCGCCGAGCCAGTCGGAACCCTTGACGGTGTCGTACATGTGCCACGTCCAGTGATCTTCCTCGGAGTTGCCCAGGGAGGCCGCGACGCCACCCTGGGCGGCGACGGTGTGGGAACGGGTCGGGAAAACCTTGGACAGGACGGCGGTCTTGAGGCCGGCCTCGGACAATTGAATGGCCGAACGCAGACCGGCGCCACCGGCACCGACGATGACTGCATCAAACTTCAGAACAGGAATACTCACGCTTACAGCCTCCAGAGAATCGCAGCAGCCCACGCGGTGTAGCCCACCAGCGCGGTCGCGGTCAGCACGTGCAGGGTCAGACGCAGGCCGGTCGGCTTGACGTAGTCCATCCAGATGTCGCGCACACCGATCCAGGCGTGGTAGAACAGGCTGACGAAAAAGAGGAAGGTCACGAACTTGATAAAGCCGTTGGCGAACACACCTTGCCAGGCTTCGAAGGTGCTCGGACGACAAATCAGCAGGACAGCGGCCATCAGCACCGAGTAGACGGCCATGATGACGGCGGTGGCACGCTGGACGATCCAGTCCTTGAGGCCGTAGTGGGCCCCGACGACGATACGGTTGATCACAGCAGCGCCCCCCACAGGATCAGGGTGAGCGGGATGCTCACGGCCAGAACCGCCGCGGCGGACTTGCTGGCGCCTTCCTTCTCGATACCGATGTGCAGATCGAGCAGCAGGAAGCGGATGCCGGCGCAGAAATGATGGCAGTAAGCCCAGATCAGGCCCGCCAGGACGACCTTGGCCGGCAGGGTCGAGGCCACGGCCTTGAAGGTGGCGAAGGTTTCGGGAGACGTCAGGCTCGCACCGAACAACCACAGCACAACGGGCAGGCACAGGAAAAGACCGGCGCCACTCACCCGGTGCAGGATGGAGACCTTGCCCGGCAAGGGCAGTCGAATCGTCGTCAAGTCCAAGTTCTTTGGACGCTTCTTGATGGTCATTTCTGCCATGAACGTCATCCCTCGCGAAGTGTGCGGTAGTCCGCTTTTACGTGGTTTAAAAGTCCGTAATTATACATTCAAAACCGGGAGGAAGCCCCTGAAAACGGCGCCAATAAAGCTAAGCCGTAAGGATTAGGCTCACCCCAGTTCGTTCAGATAATGATGCCTGCGCGTGCTGTAAAGACCCCGCCGCCACTCGACGGGCTTGTTGCCGTAGGTGAAGGCCGTACGCTCGATCAACAGGAGCGCGCTCCCCTCCCCGACGGCAAGAAGTTTCGCACTGTGCGCATCGGCGGAGACCGCCCTAAGACGCTCTTCGGCCCGGATCATGCGGACTCCGTAATCATTCTCGAACAGGCTGTAAAGGGAACGCTCGGAAGCGCGCAGGCGCTCCAGGGTCAAGCCGGGGAAAAGCTCACCGACCAGGTATATCTGATCCAGGACGACCGGCTCTCCTTCGAAGCGCAGCAAGCGCTCGACCGCCACCACCGGATCGCCGGTCGCAATCTGCAGGGCTGCGGCCACCTCGGCCGAAGCCGCGAGGTTGCGGCACGACAAGGGCTCGCTCACCGAGTGTTCGTTGGCGCCGCTGTCCGGGATCAAACGCAGAAAACGGTAGGCTGAACGGGGGTCGTCATGGGTGGCCACGAAGGTCCCCTTGCCCTGGCGGCGCACCAGGAGGTTTTCGGCCGCCATTTCGTCGATGGCTTTTCTGACCGTTCCCTGGCTGACGTTGAAGTGTGCGGCGAGTTCGGCTTCGCTGGGAATCGCGTCCCCTGGGCCCCATTCGCCCTCCTCCAGGCTCTTGATCATGAATTCCTTGATCTGCCGGTAGAGGGGGCTGAAGGTGGGCGAGGGCGAGCGCGTGACCGGGCGGGAAGCTTCGCGATTCATGGGAGGAATTTCATCACAAATCCCCCGGAGCGTCCATAAAAAGTTGTCTTATATAAGACAGATGACGAATTGACACTCCGACGCGAAGCTTCTAACATCTGCCGTCTCCGCGCCCGCCCGGGCGTTCGAGGTTCCGCCCCTTATCCACGCATCCCACATCATCAGGAGAGACATATGTCCAAAGCTCCCATGCGCGTCGCCGTTACCGGCGCCGCCGGCCAGATCGGCTATAGCCTGCTTTTCCGGATCGCTTCCGGCGAAATGCTTGGCAAAGACCAGCCGGTCATCCTCCAGCTGCTTGACCTGCCGCAGGCCCAGCAGGCCGTCAAGGGCGTGATGATGGAGCTCGAAGACTGTGCCTTCCCGCTGCTGACCGGCATGGTCGCCACCGACGACCCCAACGTTGCCTTCAAGGACGCCGATGTCTGCCTGCTGGTTGGCGCCCGCCCCCGCACCAAGGGCATGGAGCGTGCCGACCTGCTGACCGCCAACGGCGCCATTTTCACCGTCCAGGGCAAGGCCATCGCCGAGAACGCCAAGGAAGACGTCAAGGTTCTGGTCGTCGGCAACCCCTGCAACACCAACGCCTACATCGCCGCCGCCGCCGCCAAGAAGGTTGGCCGCACCAACCCCAACAACTACCACGGCATGCTGCGCCTGGACCACAACCGCGCCCTGTCCCAGCTTGCCGGCAAGACCGGCCGCGCCGTTTCTTCCCTGAAGAAGCTGGTCGTGTGGGGCAACCACTCCCCCACCATGTACGCCGACTACCGCAGCACCACCTCCAACGGTGACAGCGTCAAGGCCCTCATCAACGATCAGGCCTGGAACAACGACGTCTTCCTGCCCACCGTCGGCAAGCGGGGCGCCGCCATCATCGAAGCCCGGGGTCTTTCTTCCGCCGCCTCCGCCGCCAACGCTGCCATCGACCATATCCGCGACTGGGTGCTGGGTTCCGACGAATGGGTCACCATGGGCGTTCCCTCGGACGGTTCCTACGGCATCCCCAAGAACATCGTCTTCGGCTTCCCCTGCGAGTGCAAGGGCGGCTCCTTCAAGATCATCCAGGGCCTCGAAATCGATGCCTACAGTCAGGAGAAGATCAACCTGACCCTGAAGGAACTCACCGACGAGGCCGAAGCGGTCAAGGACATGCTGTAAGCGTCCTCGAACTTCGACCCCTCAGAAACCGCGGGCCCGTCCCGCGGTTTTTTTTGCCCCTACCAACCCAGGTGAACCAGTTCCGCCACCTTGGCAGCCAGACTCGCCAACAAGGCATCCCCCGCCCGCCGACCGGGCGTTCCATCACCGGGGGTGCGATAGGCCAGGACCACGGTCGCCGGAGCGGCGGTACGCTGGTATACGACCATGGACATCGGGCACAGGGCGACCTGCGCAGCATCTTCCTCGACCAGTTGCCATGCCAGCCTGGCGCTACAGAACTGAACCACGAGGGCATCGGAAAACGGGCTCTCGCGCCGCCCCAGGTCCCCGGCAGTTCGCTCCAACATGCGATTGAACGGAATCGTTGCCGTCACCACCAGTCCGGAACCCTCGATGGATTCGACCAGCGCCTCTTTCACGCCCCCGAAACTCGCCCCCGGGAACTCGATGCGCCTGACCACCGCATCCTGGGCCACGCTCTGGAAAGGCAAGGCGCTGAGCAGGGCAAGGGAAAAGGCAAAAAAAAGCGCCCTGACGGGCGCAAATGGCAGATGAGGGAAGACATCTGACGCACGAAATGCGAGTCGAAGCTTGGTCGAATCCACAGCAACCGGCCGTCTGGCCAGGAGCAACTCCCTGCCCCCTACCCACGCTCCGGTCAGGAACTCGCGGCGGCCCCCTTTGCCACCGTTGTCCGCATTCGATCGCATTCCACCCAATCTTGCGAGTGTCGTGCCAGCCTTACCCCGGGTGACCGCAGTGTCCAAACCCCACGCTTTTTCGGGCGTTTCCACCCAGCCGGAAGATTTGGAGCCGCCCACGCGGAAAAATCTCTGCGTCCAGAATCGCAACACTTGACTGCTCCACTGCACCGTAAAGGAACACTCGCGATGTTACCGCGCCAAAGACAAGAAAAACGCCCTCCGAAGAGGGCGAAAACAAGGGCTTAAGGAGACCGTCGGTACACCAGGGTGCCGAGTAGGGCGCAGATTATGGCGCAGACGGTATCGGCCGACCCGGGAAATTTTCCCGCCGGGATCCACAGGGGGCCACGCCGCTTTGGTCAGGCGCCCTCGCTGACCGGATCTCGCAGGGGCATGAAGACCCTGCCGCGAGATCAGAAGCTGTAGGCGAAGCTTCCCCCAGCAAGCCAGTTAATTCCAGGCGCCGATTCGTAAAAGCGCCCGTTGCCGTCACCGACGATGACCGACCCGACGTACTGCTTGTCGAACAGGTTGTCGACGCGCAGAAAGCCCTTCATCAGCCAGGGTCCGACCCGTCGATCCAGGCCAAAACGAAGGTTGGCGACCGTATAGCCCGGCGCGGGGCGGGCTCTCCCGTCTCCGGGATATCCTGAAACCACGGCTTTGCCGTTGGTGTCATCCACATAGACCTTGCTGCGCGCCACGATTTCCAGGGCGGTATGAAAGCCGCTCGCCGCGTGACGCCAGGCAATTTCGCCGAACAGGCTGGACGCGGGAATGCCGGGCAGACGATTTCCCTTGGGAATGAGCACCGCCGAGGAGGGTGTCCCGGCCCGGGTGACGAAACTCTCCTCGTAGGTCGCCCGCAGGGCGGTGTACGCGATTCGGGTGCTGAACCCGTGGGCCCAGATGGAATCCAGACCCAGTTCGAAGCCGCGGCGCCTGGTTTCCCCGGCGTTGCGGAAACTGGTCCGCCCACCGGAGGATTGATCGACCACCAGTTCGTCTTCCGTATCGACCCGGAAGAATGCGGCATCGATGCGGGTCGCCTCCCCCAGAAAGGCTTTGAGGCCGATTTCCCGGTGGCGACTGGTGGCGGGCTCCAGATCGAAGGCGAAACTGCCGTCCGTACCCGAATAGAACAGTTCGTTGAAAGTGGGCGCCTCGAACCCCCGGGCGAAGCTCGCGTAGAGATTGGCCGCAGGCGACAGCTTATAGGTGACCGCCGCAAGGGGGGTGGTGCGTCGGTAGGCAACCGATCCGCTGTCGTCGAGATTGTTGCTCGACGCGGCATCGATATAGTGATCGCGCACACGGAAGCGGATGGAGCTGTGCCTGACCCCGGCGGTGAAACCCCAATGCTCCCCCTGCCATTCGGACTGCACATAGGGATCGGTCGTCGTCACCCGGTCGGTCTCGTCCCGGCGCAAGCGCCCCCTGACCCCACAGACCGTCCCTCCCACGCCACAAGTCAGCGCTGAGCTGAGGCTGACGCTATCGGTGGCGGTAAAGTTTTCGAATCCACGACGATCATCCGTGGCCGACTCGTGGTCGATCCCCAGGGTCGTGGACAGCTTGCCCCCCGCCAGGTCATGGCGCAGTATCCAGCGCGCGCTCAGGCCCGAAAATTCGCGGTCGAAGTCGATCACCCCTCCGGAGTGCTTGCGCAGAGCAGAGCCCGCTGCGGTCCCGACCCGCACCCGCTGGGAGGCGAAGGGAATCGACTGATACTGGATCACCGAGCGCTGCCCCGCGTAGGCCGAAAGCTGCAGGGAGTCTGAACCGAACTGCCTTTCATAGTGAGCCCCCATCTGCAGATGGTCGATGCTCTTGCGGGTGTTGTAATCCGTCGCATTACTGACCACCGAGCGCGGATCGTCCCGGTAGGCATCCCAGTCGAGGCCCAGGGGATCCTTCGTGTCCGGCTGACGAAAATTGTTGACCACGATATTGAGCTTGCTGACCGCATCGGGGCGGAAAGTAAGCTTGGCCATCTGCTGGTCCCGGGTCACCGCACTATGGTCACGGTAGCCTTCGCTGGCAAAGCGCGAGGCATCGATGACGTAGCCAACGCCCGCCGCCTCGCCCTGGCTGGCGACATCCACCTTCCAGGACGCGAAACTCCCTGCCGACAGATGGCTTTCGACCACCGGCTTGCCCGACCCTTCCGGCGTGAACACCTGGATGACCCCCCCGGCATGGTTGCCATAGACGGCCGACAGCGGACCGCGCAGAACCTCCATCCGCTGCGCCCGGTCCAGATTGAAGGTCGCCGCCTGCCCCTGCCCGTCCGGCATCGACGCCGGAATACCGTCACTGATCAGGCGGATGCCGCGCACCCCGAAGGCGGAGCGCGCCCCGAAGCCGCGGGAGGATATCTGCAAGTCCTGGGCATAGTTCTGGCGATTCAGGGCACTGATCCCCGGCACCGCGGCCAAGGCCTCGGAGGCATTGACCCGGCCTCGGTCGGCGTCGATGCGCGATCGATCAACCACGTCGATGGCCGCAGGCAGGTCGAAACTGCTGTGTTCGACGCGGGACCCCGTCACGACGACCGGGTCAAGGGTGAGCGCCGGAGTCTCCGCGCGGGGGGTGAGGGGAAAGACGAAGGCAAGGGCAAGCGCCAGCGGCGACTGGCGGAACAAGCGGGGGAATCGAGGCATGATCGAACGTTTGAATGACTGCGCCGCATCTCGCGGCAAAGGTCCACTTGGCGCTGGCCGCCCCCTGCCGCAAGCGGCACGGCGGGCCTGCAACCCGCTGGAAGGGAACCCCGGCGCCCCTTGGAAAGTAATCACAGTACTCTGGACCGGTCCTGGACCTGAAGCCGCCTGTGACGCCGGGCGAGAGACTGCAGCCACCGCCCAATGGCGGCCGGAAGGGAACGTTTCCGGCCGCGGCGGTGATAGTGCCCGATGCGAATCCTGGACCGGCGGCCTCGGGCTTTCCACCGGCTGCATCGACGAGCGGATTGTCGCCCCTGGACAGCAGCGGCGCACCGGGGAAATCTTGGCAAGGCCCTCATGGTTTTCTGGAGCGCTGTGCCACAATGCCGGCACGGAATCCCACAAGCCGTCATAGAACGGCGAAAGCGGCCAAACTGACTTTGGTTCTAGGCCAAAAGTACTATGGCACATAACGTGCTTTTTGATCTCGGTCATAAGAGCTCGGATAAAACGAAGCCAATTCAAGGCGGTTCCGTCGAAATTACTTAGGAGGAAGCAAGGCTCATGAAATCGGAAGATCTATTGCGATCGGTCCTCGAAGTGGAGGCCCCCTGGCAAATCGTCAAGGTCAGGGACGATCTCGGCAAGCGGCAGGTGGATGTCTGGGTTGCCCAGCAAACGGGGCGCAGCGGGTGGTTTTTTGGCTCGAAGGCCACGGTTCCGCAGGATAGGGAACAGGTCTGGCGCCATATCAATCTGGGCGGCTCACGCTGCCTGATTCACGCCGTTCCCGCCGTTATGCCAGGCGGCCAGGCTCCCCTGTGGTGCGGCGATGGCGACCTCCCCTTCACCCGGGCCATGTCCCGCCAGATCGCCTCGATGCTTCTGGAAGGGGTCAAGTTCCAGAGCATTTGCTCGATCCTCGACGTCACCGTGGCCGACCTCTGGAAGTTCAAGCACAGCCTGGATAGCGGCAAGGCCGGCCTGTCTTCGGCCCCCCCGCCGCCTCCGGCCGCCGCCGCTCCATCCACGCGCGTGCCCGAGGCCGACGACCCGGTCTGGGAGAAACTCCTCGACGGCTCGACCAATATCGATATCCGCGTGCTCAGCCTCAAACTCCTGCTCACCAAGCTGCGTGAGCAGATGCGCGTGATCACCGATGCCGAGGTCCGCGTCCTCAAAGCCTACGAATTGCAGCGCTACTTCCTGCGTTACGAGCAAATGCTGGGTCACGAACTCGGCCAGTTGGGCCGTTAAACCGGCGGCCAGAAAAGGATAACAAGCGTGAATACCAAAGATGGATTGATGCCCGTCGCTCAGGCCGCAGACCTGATCCGGGCAGGGAAGTACCTGTGCATCGCCGGCGACGAGCAGGCCCTGCGCCAGCTCCCTGCGGGCAACTGGATTGGCGGCACGATTCCCTACTTCATGACCCGGGACGGCGGCAAGATCAGCCGGGATCAGGTCTTCGTGAACGAAATCACCGGCTTCTCAGCCCCGCCGACCCTGCGCCTGTACGACAGCGATGCCCTGCCCCAGCTCTGTCGCAATGCGCCGGAAAACGGCTACACCATCCTCATCGTTCCTGCCTTCAGCGACTGCCACGGCAGCTTCGCCCAGAATGCGCCCAATTACGAAGACATGTACATGAAACCGGTGATCGGCTGGATCGCGGGCGTACACCTCGACGACCTGGGCAAGGTGACCCCCAAGGCGGTCCTCGGAACCACAGGCGAATTCAGCGAACAGCAGTCGGTGGCCATGGATGTGCCTCTGCCTCCCAACAAATTTGCCCGCATCGACATCGTCAATCTTTTCCAGCCGGGAAGCGGCGATACGATCACCTTCTCCGAGACGGGATTCGCAGTCACGAACTGCCAGATCAATGGCAAACCGACCAATCTCGCCGACTATCTCATCGGCAACGGGACCGATACGCGCCTGCCTCTTGTGGCGGATTATTGCGGCGCCATGGTCAACGTCAGCATCAAGGGCATCGACGCCAACGCCCGCCGGGTGGATTTCTACGCGCCGGTCTTTCCCGGGCTGGACTACAAGATTGCCGCCCCGGTCACCGACTACGTCACGAGCTTCCAGGCCGCACTCCCCAGGATCGAATCCGGCATGTCCTTCTCGTGCAACTGCATCCTGAACTTCCTGTACTCGGGACTGGAAGGCAAGCGTACGGCCAATGTCACCGGACCCATGACCTTCGGCGAAATCGGCTACCAGTTGCTCAATCAGACTTTGGTCTATCTGACGGTCGAAGGCTGAGCGTCGCCAGACGCCGCCGCGAAGCCCGCTGCGGGGTTATCCCCGCAGCGGGCTTTTTTGCCTGACCCGGGAGGGCGTAATCCAGGGCGCTCACGGCAGCCACCGGGTGCCGCAAAATGTCATCCCGTGACCGATTCGGTCACGTCGATCCCGGAAGCTGGGCTCAGCAATCGGCGTCCCAGGCTCTTTCCGCAGCGGCCTCGGCGGCAAGGGCGTCTGCTGCGGCCTCGTCGATGCCCAGTACGGCCAGGCAAGCGGTACCCAGCTTGGCCCACTCGGCCGTCTTGCCCCGCCCCGTTCCCAGAAAGAGGATGTGCTCCGCCAATTGGCCCAGGGCAACCATCCTGGCCGGACGCGTGTCGAGCCCGCCCGCCTCCAGGGCAACGGGATCGTGATGATGCTGGATGGCCTGCGCGACTTCCCCGGGCAGCAGCCATCCCTCTGCCAGTTCCGCTCCCACCACGGCGTGATTGATCGAGAGCAGTTCGTCCTCGACCTGGGTGAATCCCTTCTCCTGATCGGCGTTGGCCACCTTCAGAATCGCTTCGTACTCGGGAAAGGGAATCATCAGCAGAGGGATGCCACAGTCCCGGAAGAGACCGAAGGTATAGGCGTCCTCGGGACGCAGGCCCACCTCGCTGCGCAACTTCTGGGCGAGCCACCCGGCCAGGCAGGCGGTCTTGGCTGAAACATCCCAGAAGCGCTCCAGACGCGGAGCGTCCTTGAACATCCCTTGCAGGGAGAGGCCGGCGATGGTCCGGACGATGGACTTCAAGCCCAGGAGCAGGAGCGCTTCCTGGACCGTGCGCACCTTTTTCCCCAGGCCGTAATAGGGTGAGTTGGTGGTTTTGATGAGGCCGGCGGCCAAGGCAACGTCGGAACCGATGAGACGGGCGAGACGGGAGAAATCGGGGGCGTCCCGGGCCATTTCGCGATCGATCTCGTCCAGAATGGCGGGGCGCGGCGGGATGCCGATATCCTTGAGTTCGACGCGCATGCGGCCCTCGAACTGCTGCGGGTTTCCACCCCCGGATCCCACTGTTGTCTGCGCGCTGCTCTGCTCCCCCACGCCACTCTCCCCCGAAAAGGCGCCATTCTAGCGAATTCAGCCCTCCCTCGGCGGATGCATCTCCACCCGCGCGGCGACGTGGGCCAGGGCCTCGATGACCGCCGCTGCGATGGCACTGCTCAGGCCTCCGTGCCCCCCTGCCGCGACGGGCGACCACTGGGCTTCAGGCCAGGCCCTCGCCAGGGCCTGCGCCACCTCCGGCGGGCACACCGGGTCTGCCATCCCCTGCACCAATACGGTGGGAAGATGCCTGATCTGGCTCACCCCCCGAAGGAGTTGCTCCGGCGCGAGGAAACAGTCCTTGCACAGATAGTGCAGTTGCACGCGCACCTTAGCCCGGGCGGTTTCGTCCGCAACGCCCTCCAGGGGCCCCTCGCCCATGAAGGCTCGCTCGTAATTCAGCCAGGCGCCGGCAGCCGCAAGAACCTCTGCCTCGCTGCCGGAACGGATCTGCTGGCCAAAGGACTCCAGGAGGTTTTCCGCATCCCGCGCCGCAGCCGCCAGGGCCGCCCAAGCCTCCGGCCGGGCCTGCCGCGAAAGGTAGCGTGTCACCTCGGCCCCGCTGCCGAGAAAGATGCCGCGCAGCACCAGACCGGCGACCGATTCCGGATGGGCCTGCGCATAGGCAAGGCCAAGGGCACTACCCCAGGAACCGCCACAGACGATCCAGTGTGCGATGCCCAGTGCCCGGCGGAGTTTCTCCAGATCGGCCACCAGGTGTGCGGTGGTGTTGTCCGCAGTTTCCCCCAGGGGGCGACTCCGCCCGCAACCCCGCTGATCGAAAAGCACGGCGCGAAAACGCCGCGGATCGAAGAGCCGCCTTTGGGCGGCATTGCACCCGCTGCCGGGTCCGCCGTGCAGGAACACGACGGGAAATCCGTCGCGGGGACCGCACTCTTCCCAGTACAGTTCGTGCCCTTGCCCCACCGCCAGGAAGCCACTCGCCCGCGGCACGACCGGGGGAAACAGGCCATCGGGCGAAAGACCCGCCGTCGCCACGATCAGGATTCGATCAGGCCGTTGCGCATGGCCACCAGGGCGAGCTCGGCGGCATTCTGGACATTGAGCTTTTGCTTGATGTGGTAAAGATGAGTGCCCACCGTGCTGGGACTCACGCAGAAGTCCTTGGCGACTTCATTGACGGTCTTGCCCTGAGCCAGTTGCAGAAACACGGCCAGCTCCTTTTCGGTCAGGGCCTCGACCGGGTTGGCCGAAGCGGAAAGTTGAGCCAGTGCCACCGCCGGCGCCAATTCGGGATCGATGTAGCGCTGGTCGGCGAAGACGGTCCCCACCGCCCGCAGGAATTCCTCCGGCGCCGCCCGCTTGCACAGATAGCCCCGGGCGCCCAGACGCAAGGCCCGCACGGGAACGATGTCGTCGTTGTGGGCCGAGAGCATGAGCACCCGCGCTTTCGCCTCCCAGGCCAGAATTCGTTCCAGGGCACCCAGTCCACCGATCCCCGGCATGGACACGTCCATGACCAGGACGTCCGGCTTCAGTTCGCCAAACATGCGGGCGGCGGACTCCCCGTTCTCCGCTTCGCCCACCACGGTGGCTCCGGCACCTTCGAGCAAGAGCCGGAACCCCAGCCTCACCATGGCGTGATCGTCGGCCAGCATCACCCTGGCCCCTTGCAATGTCCTGCTCACAGCTTCTCCTCCACGGCGGGGCCCGGAAAATCTTCCGGAATCCTCGCGACCAGACGACAGCCTCCAGCTGCAGGCGTCTCCAGCCGCAGCACCCCTCCCAACAATTCGACCCGCTCGACCATCCCGGTCAGACCCAAGCCACTGCCCGCCTGAGCAGAGGGCTCGCCGCCCAGACCGACGCCATCGTCCGCCACGACAATTTCCAGGTCGCCACTCCTGCGCCAGACACGGACCTCGGCGTGGCGCGCCTGAGCATGGCGCACGACGTTGGTCAGCCCCTCCTGCACAATGCGCAGCGCGCACCCGGCCAATTCGTCCGACAAAGGGGCGTCCCCCAATTCGTACACCCCTTCCAGCTCGATCTCCGGATGCTGCTGCCGCCAGGCGGCCAGGTTGCGCTCCAGGCTGGCAAGAAGCGGTTCCGCTGCTGGTTTGCGCAGCCGGTGCAGAATGGTGCGTATGCCGTCCTGCATCTGCCCCGTCACGCTCACGATATTGCCGGCGTAGCCCTGCACGTCGGGCTGCGCCTCGGTCCGCTGCGCGATCGCCCCGGCGAGCGCCCGTACGGCGGTGATGCCCTGCGCCAATTCGTCATGCAATTCGCGCGCCACCGCACGGCGGTCCGCTTCCAGGCTTCCCTGCATGCGCCGCGCCACCTCGCGCTCCGCCTCGAGACAGACGTTCTCATCCACCGCGTGGGCCAGACGGTCCGCCATGCCGTTGAAGGCCCGCGACAGACTCCCCAGTTCGGGGACTTCGAATACCGGCAGGCGCGTGTCGAATCGCCCCTGCCCCGTGCGATCCAGCGCCGCCATCACCAGGTCCAGGGGACGGAGTGCCTTGGCCAGGGCGACGCGCACCCCAAGAAAGAGTATGGCCAACACGCCCAGGGCCCAACCGACCATCCCGGTCACATCATCCCAGGCGTCGAGAACTGCCCGCGAGGCGTCGGGACGGATCACCACGTCGAGTTCACCGATGGCGACCCAACGCGGCGCGAAGTCTGCGGAAAGAAGGCCTGAAAACCACTCGGGAGCCCCCCTGCCGGCCTTGTAGGTCGGCGCCGGGGAGCGGTAGATCAGGCCCCCCTGGCGGTCCAATATCTCCACGCCGTTGGCGCGGATACGCCCCAGGGGCTGAATGGCAGCCAGCGTCCTGGTGGCCAGGGTCTCGTCGGCCCCTTTGCGCAATTCGATTCCCAGAGCCACCAGCCACTGCTCGGAAACCCTTGCCGCCGCCTCGATTTCCTCGTTGATCGCCGCCCGGGTTCCGTGAACCCACAGAGCGGCAAGGACGAGCAGCAACCCGGCTGCCAAGGCAGTCAGCACCAGGCTGATACGGGTATGCAGACTCAAACCACTGCCCATCGGATTGCGCACCAAAGGATCGACGGGTGTCCCGACCGCCGCGCACTCCCGCGCCGTAGACACCGCGAGCCACCTGAAGCCCGGGCGGCGACTTGCAAGACGGATTCAGGCGCTTCCAGCATAGGTCGAAATGAACTCGGCCCACGCCCTCAGGCGGGCCGCCTCAGCTTGTAGCTCACCGGGATCACCACCTGGATCTCTCCGGATTCGAGTTCGTCGGGCGGCGGCGGGAAAACACGCAATTGCTCGACCATGGCCCGGGCGTGCTGATCGAGAACCTCGAAACCGCTGGAGCGCTCGACCGAAACACCGAGAAGCCCCCCTTTGCGTGCAACCCGCAGACGAAGCTGCACCTCGCCTTCCCAGCCCCGCATCTCGGCCACGCGCGGATAGCTGTGATGGCGCGCCAGGAGGTCGGACAAGCGACGTCCGTAGCCGTCGAGCAGGCGATCGAGATCGACGGCGGGGCGTGGAGGTGGAGGCAGATCGGCCACTACGCGCTCTCCGGGCGCTTCGGCCAGCGGCAGGTTTGCCGTTGCGGCAACCTGCGGCACCGACACCGCTGCAGGCGCAGGTTCCGCCGCCAGCGCAGCAGGCACCGACACAGTCTGACGGCCCTCCTCCCGCGCCTTCACGGGAGCAGGCGGTGCCGGCTCGCTCGGTACCAAGGGTGCCGGTACTTCCGCGGCGGCAACCTGCACGCGGAGTTCCGCCTCCAGCCGGGGCATGGAACGGCTCACCGGCGGCGTCCCTGCGAATCCCCACAGCACAAGGCCGTGCAGACAGGCGGAGAGGGCCAGCAACCGCAGGAAGCGACGATCCTCCGCGAGGAGGAAAACCTCAACGGGCGGCACCGCGACCCAGCGCCTTCTGTTCGGCCGCGGGGAAAAGATGCCCCACCGACCGCCGGTATTCCGTGGCCACCACGCCCAGTGCCGCAAATTCCGCGGGAATCGGCCGGGCCAGAACCTCGTTCATGTCGAGACCTGCCGCAGCGGCCTCGGCAAACTCGCGCTCCAGCCAGCGCAAGTAGGCGCGCGTCTGGGCGATGGGTGCGGCGTCCTGCGCCACCTCGCCGTGGCCAGGGACCAGCTTGCGGAACCCGGGCTCTCGGGTAATGGCCTCGAGCTGGTCCAGGGCGGCGTACCAGGCGGACACTTCGGCATGGGGCGTGGTCGGCGCGCGCCCATTGAAGACCAGATCGCCGGCGAAAAGCACCCCCGAGGTCTCGTCGTACACCGCCAGATCGGCGTCGGTATGCCCCTTCAGCGCGATAAAGCGCAGGCGCCGCCCGGCGAATTCACGAATGCCCTCGGCCAGTTCGAGTGTCGGAGGGACGCTCTCGGTTCCCAGCATCCAGTCCCCCGCCATGCGGAACAGATTTTCCGCAAAGGCATTGCCATCCCGTTCGATTCCCGATCGGGTCGCCGCCAGTGCCCCCAGGGGGCGATCCGCGAAGGCCTGGTTGCCCAGGAAATGGTCTGGATGAAGGTGAGTGTTGAGCACGAGCGCGATCGGAGCTTCCGTCTTGGCGGCGATGGCGGCGCGCATCTGCCGCCCATAGCGCAGCGAAGGACCCGTATCGACGACCACGACGCCCCCCGTGCCGACGATGAATCCGGTATTGACGATATTGCCGCCGTTGCGGGTGGAAAAATCCTCCGTCGTGCCGACGAAGACATAGACCCCCGGTGCAAGCTCCCGCGGAACGAGTCCATAGTCGAAGGACACGCCCCCTCCCGGAACGGCGAACAGCAGGAAGGCAAGACAGGCAAAAACGCGGCGCATCACGGTTCGATCCAGGCTTCAAAACGATTGCCGTTATTATCGCGCCCCATCGTCCGCACGCGGCCCGGCGCTCCTTGCTGCAAGGTAAAGACCGGGTTCTCGCTCACCGGCTCGAAGGGCTGGACGCGCATCAGGAGCACGCCCTCCGCAGAGAGGAATTCCAGTTCGTCCAGAAAAAAGGCCGGGATGCCCGCGACGAGTCCGGTGTCCATGGGATGCACGATGCGCATCCTGACACGTCCCGCCAGGGGCCCTTCCGACCACTGCCGGCCACTGACTTCGTTGAGTCTGCGTTGCCACTCGGGGGAGGTGGCCGCAGCCGAGGGGGCCGTACATCCCCCCCCAACGGTATTGACCCAGGTTCCCCCGACATGCCAAACACCGTCGCCGGTGCGGACCGCCGCCCGCACCGGCGACGACTGCTGCAGCTTGATGCGAAACCCCAGGTATGCGGAAGCGCGCTCCGGGTAGAAGCGCAGTACCTGAATGATGGGATTGAAATCCGCAAAAACGAAAACCTCTCGCGCGTCGCTCAGCTCGGCGGCGTCAACGGTCACGGGAACCTGCATGGGATTCTCGGCATCCAGCGGCGCGACGACCTTGACCCGGGCGTCGAAAACCACCGGCTGATCGGCGAAGAAAGCCCTGCGCATGTCCCCCCAGCGGGCCGACTCAAGGGGATCCGCGGCGTCGACCGGAGCGGCAAGCACCTCTCCGAGCATGACCACCGCCAGCACCAGCGCCGCCATCAGCCTTCCCATAAGCACCCCAAGCCCGCCGCAACGTTAGAACGCGCTTATTATCTCAGAAAAAACCCGATGCCGCGCAGCACTGCCCACAAAACGGAAAAACAGTGCAGAATATGCCTCCGCGGGAGGGGAGAAGCAGGCCACACCCGCTGAAGCATACGGAAGTGTGCAAGTTTGGAACAGGTGGTGACAATTGAAACAATTGTTTTCCGTAGCCTGAGCTGAATCCCGTAGCACTCTGGAAGTCTTGCCAAATGGGCTTTTCCCCGGGAGGCGCTTCCTGAAAGCAGGCTGGCACGCCCCTTGCAGTTGTGGGCGCTGGCAGGGGAGCTGGCTCAGGGAACGGAGGACAGCCACCCAACCAATTTCATGGACAACAAAGGAGACCTAATCCATGCATCGACACAACTTTTTCCGCCGCACCGCCATTGCCAGCGCCGTGATCGCCGCCTCGGCCTTCATGGGCAGCCAGGCCATGGCCGCCGTATCTGACGCCGACATCCTCAATGACGCCTCCACCAAGGGCGACGTCGTCAGCTTCGGTCTCGGCACCCAGGGCCAGCGCCACAGCCCGTCCACCCAGATCAACACCAACACGGTCAAGAACCTGGTTCCCGCCTGGTCCATGTCCTTCGGTGGTGAAAAGCAGCGTGGTCAGGAATCCCAGCCGGTGATCCACAACGGCAAGATGTTCGTCACTGCTTCCTACAGCCGTCTGTTCGCCATCGACGCCAAGACCGGCAAGAAGCTGTGGAAGTACGAACACCGTCTGCCGGACGGCATCATGCCCTGCTGCGACGTGATCAACCGCGGCGCCGCTCTTTATGACAATCTGGTCATCTTCGCCACCCTGGACGCCAATCTGGTCGCCCTGGATCAAGACACCGGCAAGGTCGTCTGGAAAGAGAAGCTGGAAGACTACGCCGCTGGCTACTCCGCTTCCGCCGCTCCCATCATCGCCAAGGGCAAGCTGATCACCGGCGTGTCCGGCGGTGAGTTCGGTATCGTCGGCCGCATCGACGCCCGCGATCCCAAGACCGGCAAGCTGCTGTGGACCCGTCCCACGGTCGAAGGTCACATGGGCTACAAGTTCGACGCCTCCGGCAACAAGACCGACAACGGCATCTCCGGCACCACCAACGCCACCTGGCCTGGCGACCTGTGGAAGACCGGCGGCGCCGCCACCTGGAATGGCGCAACCTACGACCCCGAAACCAACCTGATCTTCGCGGGTACCGGCAACCCGGCGCCGTGGAACAGCTGGACCCGTCCGGGCGACAACCTGTTCTCCTGCTCCACTGTGGCCATCGACGCCGATACCGGCAAGATCGTCTGGCACTACCAAGGCACCCCGCACGACGGCTGGGACTTTGACGGCGTCAACGAATTCGTTTCCTTCGACTTCAAGGACCCGAAGACCGGCAAGACCATCAAGGCTGGCGGCAAGGCCGACCGTAACGGTTTCTTCTTCGTCAATGACCGCACCAACGGCAAGCTGCTGAACGCCTTCCCGTTCGTCAAGCAGATCACCTGGGCCAAGGGCATCGACCTCGCCACCGGCAAGCCGATGTACAACATGGAGAACTACCCTGGCGATCCCGCCAAGGGCGCCGACGGCAAGAAGGGTGCTGTGGTCTTCGCCGCTCCGTCCTTCCTCGGCGGCAAGAACCAGATGCAGATGGCCTACAGTCCTCAAACCGGTCTGTTCTACGTTCCCTCCAACGAGTGGGGCATGGACATCTGGAACGAGCCCGTCTCCTACAAGAAGGGTGCCGCCTACATGGGCGCCGGTTTCACCATCAAGGCTCTGCATGACGACCACATTGGCGCCATGCGTGCCGTCGATCCCGCCACTGGCAAGATCGTCTGGGAAAACAAGAACTACGCTCCCCTGTGGGGCGGCGTCCTGACCACCGCCGGTGGCCTGGTGTTCTACGGTACCCCGGAAGGCTTCCTGAAGGGTGTTGACGCCAAGACCGGCAAGGAACTCTGGTCCTTCAACGTCGGTACCGGCATCGTCGCTCCCCCGGTCAGCTGGGAACAGGACGGCGAGCAGATGATCGCCGTGACCGCCGGTTGGGGCGGCGCCGTTCCCCTGTGGGGCGGTGACGTGGCCAAGCGCGTGAACTACCTCGAGCAGGGCGGTTCCGTCTGGGTCTTCAAGCTGCACAAGTAAGCCGAGGATTGGCTCCAACCGTTGCCGGCGCCTGAGGGCTCCGGCGCGGTTTGAGGCACGGGCGTTCCTGAAAGGGGCCCCGTGCCTTTTTATTTGCGCCCTGCGGGCCGCTGGCCGGATCGACCCTGCACCCTGGCGGGGAACTTGACTGGCCGCCATCATCGCGGCACCTGAGCGTCGCCGTGGGGTGAATCGATATAGGCCTTGAGTGCCCAGAGCACTTCCTGGCTCAGCACCCCTTCCCAGGGCGGCATATGGACCACACCGACCCGGGTTTTTCCCTTCAGCACCGACTTGACGAAATATGCATCGTTGTCGCCGAAACACTCCCGCTGCAACGACGCGTCGACGATACGCTTGCAGTAAGCGCTGAGGCGCCTGAGGTTCGGCCCTGGGCCCTTGCCCAGTGCATCCGGACCATGACAGCGCTGACAGGCCTGAACGAATGCCTGCCGCCCCACCTCGATGGCAGCCGCATCGTCTCGGTAAGGGTTTTCGTTCAGCCAGGATGCGCCAAGATTCTTGAGCGCTTGGATATCGACCACCGGTGGCACGGCCTCGCCATTGCCGGGTTGCCCTTCCGTATCGCCCGAGAAAGCCAGTGCCGGCAAGAACAAGGCCATGGGCAATATGGTCAGCAGCTTCAAGAAAATTGGCATCCCGGCTCACCACAACGCTGGATCAGGACATCCCGTGCATCCCTCGAAGGACGAATCGGGAAAAATCGTGTATTTGAATAACGCGCCCTCAAGGTTGGCCCGGCGCAGGTTGGTGGTGACAAATTTAGTTTCCTGCAGATTCGCGTTGGTCAGCCGAGCACCTTCCAGCCACGCAAAGTTGAAACGAGCCATTTCCAGATTGGCAGCAGTCAGGTCCGCACCCGAGAGGTCGCTGCGCATCAGACGCGCAAATTCCAAATCGGCCCCCACGAGCTTGGCGTTGCGAAAGCTCGCACCAGGAGCATTCACTTTTTGTAATTTGGCGGCGGTCAAATCGGCCCCATCCAGAATGGCACCCGCCAGATTGGCGACTCTCAGATCGGCGCGGCTCAGATTCGCTCCAGTGAAGTCAGCGCCGGCGAGATCCCGCGCCGAGAGATCCGCGTGTCGGAGATCGGCACCCGGACAGCGGGCGTAGGGCCAAAGCTTGCAGCCATTCACCACTAACGGCTCTACCGGCCCCTTGCTGGGCTCGGCATTCCCGGTCAGCGAGACGACCGCAGCGATGCTGCCGGCCAGGAAAAGCCCGGCCCGTGACGTAAAACCGCTTTTCGTACGAATGCAGAAATTATTTGTCATGGTGTCGCCTCGGGGGGCCGCCGAAGCGGACCCCCGAGAGCCTATCAGCGGCTCGACTTGGGCAGTTTGAACACCCACATGGAGGAACCCTGGGTGACTTGCTTGGTCAGGTCAGCCATGTCCCCGCCCCACAGCGGAACAGCACCACCGTAGCCGGAACTGATGCCAAGGTACTGCTCGCCATCCTGCTCCCATGTGATGGGGACAGAAACGATTCCGGAGCCGGTCTGGAACTTCCACAATTCCTTGCCGTTCTTGGCGTCAAAAGCCTTGACGTAGCCATCCGACGTGCCCGTAAACAACAGGCCGCCAGCAGTCGTGAGCGTCCCGGCCCAAAGCGGGAAGGTTTCTTTCTGTTCCCACACGATCTTGCCCGTCTTGGGATCGATCGCGCGCAAGGTTCCCACATGGTCGTCAAAGAGCCGCTTGATGCGGAAACCTTGGCCGAGGTAGGCGGCTCCAGCCTTGTAGGTCAGGTTTTCGGTCCAATAATCCATCGCCCAGTGGTTGGCAGGAATGTAGAACAGCTCGGTCTGCGGGCTGTAACTCATGGGCATCCAGTTGGTCCCTCCCAAGAAGGGCGGCGACACGAAGATGGATTCACCCTTGTCGGCTCCCGCCTTAGGCTTGGGCGGATGCTGGCCTTGCACGATATTGGGCTTGCCAGTCTTCAGATCCCAGCTCTTGGCCCAAGTAATGCCTTCCACAAAGGGCCAGGCACCAATCAGGGAAGTCGGCTGGTTGGGGTAGCCGGCGCCGGAAGAAAGCTTTTCCCGATCGGTCACGAAGAAATAGCCATTGCGGTCGGCGTGGGCCGACGCCTTGACCATTTTTCCAGTCTTGGGATCCTTGTACTCGAAGAGCACCACGGAGTTGTTGCCGGAGAAGTCCCAAGCGTCGTTCGGGGTGTGCTGGAAGAAGCCCTTAAGCTCGCCAGTGCTGGCGTCCACATAGGCCTGGCCGGAAGTAAAAAGGCTGTCCCAATTGCGCGGATCGTCGCCTTCCTTGGTGCGGTGCCAAGTGTTCCAAGGCGCCGGGTTACCGGTACCGATGACCACCATGTTCTTTTCCACGTCGAAGCTGGCGGTCTGCCAGGGGGCGCCGCCGCCGTGGTTCCAGGCATCCACCAACTTGCCGTCCTTGTCGCGAGGCCAGGAGGGCGCTTTGGCGTCGCCAGTCGGCGTGCTTTCCTTGCCGTTCAGGCGACCCATGTGGCCTTCGACCATGGGACGAGCCCAGACTTCTTCGCCCGTTTCGGGATCGCGCGCAAAAAGGTAACCCACAACACCGAATTCGTCCCCGGAGGAACCATGCACCAGCAGAACACGGCCGCTCTTCTGGTCCTTGACGACGAAGGGCGCGCCAGTCATGGTGTAGCCGATCTTGTGGTCGCCCCACTTCTTGCTCCAGGCGACTTTGCCCGTATCCTTGTTAAGAGCCACAATACCGGCATCCAGAGTGCCGACGTAGATTTTGTCGCCGTAGAGGGCCGCGCCCCGGTTAACCACGTCGCAGCAGGGACGAATATCTTCGGGCAGGCGATGCTGATACTCCCACAGGCGCTTGCCTGTCTTGGCATCGATGGCGAAGACGCGTGAATAGGAGGCCGTCACGTAGATCACACCATCGTGAACCAGGGCTTGCCCCTCCTGTCCGCGCTGCTTCTCGCCACCAAAGGAGAAACTCCATGCGGGAACCAGGTTAGCCACGTTGGAGGTGTTGATCTTACTGATCGTGCTGTGGCGCTGGGCCTTGAGCCCCAAGCCGTAGCTCAGCACGTCGCCCGGGGACTTGTCGTCATTGAGGATGTCCTCCCAAGTGACCTTGCTCCCGGCAAGGGCCGAACCACAGAACAGCGTGGCGACCAGGGCGGCCACCAGGGTTGGGCGGGTATTGAAGCGGATCGCGTCCATTTAAGTTTTCGTCTCCTGAATGAGGTTCTTGATCGGCCCTGCGGCAGGACCGGCTCGCCGTTAAGAAAAGCCGGGCCAGTATAGAAAGGCCCATCCTCCCCGGTCTCGGGACGAAAGCACCGATTGGCCAGGACTCCTTCCCCGCTAAGTCCGGAAATCTTCCCGCCCTGTCGGGATTTCTTCCCCCTGAGGAAGCGTGGGATGAAACTTGCTGCACAATGCAGGCTTCGCAAAAACCAGGACATGCCATGGACCTGAGATGGCGTCTGCTCGGTTCCCTCGGCATTCTGCTGACGGGGCTCATGCTGATGGCGATTGCCATCAATCTTTACTCGCTCAAGGGCGATATTCGCAACGAGATTGCCGCGTCGGAAAATCTCGCACGAGTCCTCCTAGAGGCTAGCCGCATGGCCTCCGAGACTCCAGCCCAGGAGGTGGAAGCCCAACTCTCCGCACTGCTGCAGGAGAGACCCTTGCGGCACCTGACCCTGGCAGTAAGCGGCATGCCTCCCCCCGGCCAAGAGGAGTCTGCCTTCCTGCGCCAGCTTGCCCTCTGGCTGGGTTTCGATCCCGCCCCCCAGAGCGGCCAGGATATCCGCCTGGGGGGGCAAGTCCTGCGCATCGCCGCCAATCCGACTTCGGAAATCGAGGAGCGCCTGACCGACACCCTCAGGCTGTGCGTCACGCTCGCCCTCTTCTCCGCCGCGACGCTGGCGGTGGCCTGGTGGTCGGCCCACCGGGCGCTGACCCCGGTCCGGGAACTGGAAGGCGGACTGCAAAGACTGGCTCGGGGCGAGGATGCCGCTGCCCTGCCCGCATTCGCCCTCAAGGAATTCCGCCGCGTCGCCGCGGCCATCGACGAACTGGCGGCCGCCCTGGCTGCCTCCCACGCCGCGCAACACCATCTCGCCCGCCAGCTCATCTCCGCCCGGGAAAAAGAGCGTGCCTCCCTGGCCCGGGAACTGCACGACGATATGGGTCAAAGCCTCACCGCCATCAGCGCCACGGCGGGTTTCCTGGAACGTCACGCAGCGGATCTCGATGCGGAGCGGGTCGGCGAGTGTGCCCGCGATCTGGGACGCGATGTCCGCGCCAGCCGGGAGCAGCTCCGCACCATGCTACGTAGCCTGAGGCCTCACGGACTCGACATTGCCGGTCTCCCGCATGCTCTGGAAGAACTCTTGGATCATTGGCGTCAACGCAGCCCGGACGTGGGCTTTCGCCTGGAAGTCCGCTCACCGCTTCCGGATGCCCCGGAAGCCGCGTGCCTCGCCCTTTACCGCATCGCCCAGGAAGCGCTCACCAACACGGTCCGGCACAGCAAGGCCACGACCTGTCTCGTCGCCCTGACGGGAAGCGCTGAACACCTCGAACTGCGCGTCGAAGATAACGGCAAGGGACCGCCGCGATCCGGCGTCACCCGAGGGACGGGCTTGCTGGGCATGGAAGAGCGGCTGGCGATGGTCGCTGGTCAATTGCACCTCACGTCCGCGAGCCCGAGGGGGTTTTCACTGCGCGCCTCGATTCCTCTTCCTCTAGCCACGGACGAAACCCGATGATTCGCATTCTTCTGGTCGATGACCACGCTGTCGTACGCAACGGTTACCGCCGGCTGCTCGACGCCGAATCCGGCCTGCGCGTCGTTGCCGAAGCCGCCAGCGCCGAGGAAGCGAACGCTGCCGTCGCCCGGGAAAAACCGGATATCGCCCTGGTGGACCTCACCCTCAAGGGCAGCAGCGGCATCGAATCGATTCGCGGCATGCTGGCACGGCGCCCTGAAATGAGGATACTCGTGCTCTCCATGCACGAAAGCGCCAGCCACGTCACCCAGGCCCTGCGCAGCGGCGCCCATGGCTACCTGACCAAGTATTGCGAACCTCTCGAAGTCATCGAGGGAATTCGCAAAGTCATGGCCGGGCGGCGCGTCTTTTCCCCCGAGATCGCCGAGACCCTGGCCCGCCAGGCCGTGGAGGGCGACGGCGATCTTTCCCACCTCACACCCCGCGAATTCGAGGTGCTTCGCCTGCTGGTTCAGGGTGAAACGCCGACCGGAATTGCCACGTCCATGCACCTCAGCCCCAAGACCATCCTCAATTACCTCTCGATCATCCGTCAGAAACTCGACGCCGACACCGACTTCAAACTGATTCAACTCGCCGCCCGCCACGGACTGGTGAACATCGCCGACCAGCGGGGTTCCTGACAGCCTGCGCAGCACCTGTCCGAAACGCCCATCCCTTCGCTAACTAGTCATTTCAGGCTAAGATGGCGGGGTGACTCAATGTCCATTCCTGCAACACCCTCAATCCACTGGAGAATCTCATGTTCACTCGCTCCGTCAAATTCATCCTTGCCAGCGCCTTCTTTGCTGCCAGCGTCGGAAGCGCCTTCGCCGACGCCGCCAATGACGAAAAGATGAAGAAGCTCGCCACCAACGCTGGCTGCTTCACCTGCCACGCCGTGAGCGGCAAGGGCCCCATCGCCCCCGGCACGGACAAGCCCATCGGCCCCGCCTGGCTTGATGTCGCCAAGATGTACGGCGGCAAGCCCGGTGCCGCCGACTTCCTGACTCGCGTCGTCCTGGAAGGCTCCAACCCCTACTCGAGCCACTGGAAGAACAAGGTCACGGGCGTGGCCATGCCGCCCAATACGGCTGCCATTTCCGAAACCGACGCCCGCTCCCTCGTCTTCTGGATTCTGTCCATGAAGTAAGACCGGGAGCCCTGTTCCGGGCAGCGTGCGAACCCGATTCGCACCCCGGAGGCCTTCCGTTGCGCCACGCCCCGCCCCGTCGCGGGGCGTTTGCATTGCGGGGAGTGAAGAGGATGCTCCCCTGCATCCACGGGCATACCGCGTCCAGGGCATTCGGCGCCCCCTCACCAGTCCAGCGAGGCTGCGCCGATACCCGGGAGTCAAGCCCCCTCGGTACCCCGATCCTCGCCCGACCCCTGCGACACCCCAAGTTTGCGGTACAGCGTTGTCCGCGTAATCCCCAGTTCTCGCGCCGCAGCGGAAATGTTGCCGCGGTGCCGTGCCACTGTTTCCCGCACCAGGCGGGCCTGGACGGCCCGCAGGTCGGCGCTCGTGGCGCGAACCCTCGACCCCCGAATCTCAGTCGGGACGTGGGTAAGGCCGAGGGTCTCCTCACCATCAAGCAAGGCAATCGAAAGCCGCAGCACATTGCGCAGTTGCCGGAGATTCCCCGGCCAGCTATATGCCCGCAGCGCACGGAGAGCCTCGGGATCGATACGGATGCGGCTCGACCCGGCCTCATCGACGAGCATGCGGCGCACGATGGCATCGAAATCGCTTCGCTCACGCAGTGCGGGCAGGGTGACGGTCATTCCCGACAGGCGGAAAAACAGATCGGCGCGGAACGCCCCCCTGGACACCAGATCCTGTAGAGACTGGTGGCTGGCGCAAACCAGGGAAATGTCCACCGGATATTCCCGCACGCCGCCCAAGGGGAGCACCGTCCGGGTCTCCAATACCCTCAACAGAACCGCCTGCAGCGGCAAGGGCATATCGCCAATCTCGTCCAGGAAGAGCGTCCCGCCGTTCGCTTCCCTGATCTTCCCCAGCGCCCCCGTACTCTTTGCATCCGTAAAGGCGCCCTCGACGTAGCCGAACAATTCGGCCTCGATCAGCCCCGCGGGAATGGCGGCGCAGTTGACCGCGATGAACGGCCCTTGCCGCCGCCCCCCGGAAGCATGGAACGCCCTGGCAAACCACTCCTTGCCGGAACCCGTTTCTCCCTGAATCATGAGCGGGATATCACGATCAAGGATGCGGCCCGCCAAGCGCGCCGCTTCCGCCAAGCTACCGTCGCCACTGTCCAGATCCGAGAGCCCCCGCTGAGGCACGAGCGGGTCCGCCTCCGCGGCATCCGATCCCCCTTGTCCCCTTGGCCGGGAAAGGCGGGCAAAGCAGACATTTCCTCCCTGCCCCGACACGGCAATGGATTCCTCGGGGAAGTCTCTTCCTCTTCGCAGCAACTCGCTCCACGACAGGCCCCAGCGCTCGCTCCACGAACACCCGGGCAAGGCCTCCAGGGGCAAAAGCGCCGCCGCCGCGCGATTGCGAGCCATAAGCCGTCCCGTCGCAGAAAAAACGGCAAGACCGTCCAGGGGGGAGCCAAACAAGTCCCTGCTGCTCTGGAGGGAAATGGTCCAGGCATTCTTGGGGACAGCGTCGACCAGACGATCCTCGATCAGCGAACGATGCATCTCGACCAGCGCCCTGCCGCAAGCCAAGTCCAGGCGATGGGCTGCCCCGATAGCCAGCACCCCCACGATGCGATCATCGATTCCAAGGATCGGCGCAGCGACACAATAGAAGGACTGGTTCTGGGCAAGAAAATGCGAGGGCCCCAGTATTTCCACCGATACCCCCTCGGAAAGGCACGTCCCGATGGCGTTGGTTCCCGCAACCCCCTCCGACCAGCGTGACCCGACCACCAGGCCCAGGCCCGTGCCCATCCTTCTGGCTGCGTCATCGCCAAGACAGGCGAGCACCGAGCCCGTGGCATCCGCCAAAACGACGAGGGTCGCTGTTCCGGCCAGCAGCCGGCCCAAGGACTCCAGAACGGGCAGGGAGAGTCGTGACAGGGGCGCGTCGAGCCGGGAGGGAAGTCCCTGAATTTCCGCCGAATCCGCCTCGGCAAGTCGCTTCCCGACGAGCAAGCCCGCGGCACGGCAGCGCTGCCATGAACGCTGAATCGCGTCGGGGGGAAGGGAGGGGAATGTCTGTCCTTGCATGCCGCAACCTATGCACATTCCATGCCGATTGGGAGCGCCCCTATACACGGGCGATGACCCCGCGAAACTGCTCCATGCCTGAACAACTGCTGCGCACTTGACCATGGCCCTGACCTCGACAAAGGTCTTAAGCACTTTGGCAGCATGCACGCCAGGCAACTGTTTTAATTGAATTTTATGTATCATCCAGGGTGCCTCGAAACTTGGCACGGCCCATGCTGGAGGAGCCTACCGATCGCCAGGCCCGACTGGCCGTGGGCGTCGGGTGTTTCGCCCCCTCATGGGGCGACATCCGAAGCATCGCCCGCCCGACCAGTTTCCAAGACTCCGTTTGTAAGAGATTGTCAGCAGGGGTAACCGCAACACAATCCCGGTCAACCAAGACTCGAACGACACGCTATATCCTCACCACCGTTCAAGGCATCATGATGCGACCCGTTGTCCCCGGCCCTTATCCGACGATCCCGGTTCCACCGCAGTTGAGAAGTCATGGCCCCATCGGTGGAGAAAGTGCGTCGGCAGTTCCTCAATCACTATCAGATGCCAGTTGGTCCGCACCTGCGGCCCACGGCGTTGTTTGACCCACCCTAGAAAGGAAAACAACCATGCTGCAGAAAGCCCTCGTTCCCCTGGTTCTCGCCGCCGCCTGTGTCGCCATCCCCGCCCAGGCCTCCGAAGCCATCGTCAAGAAAGCACGCTGCGTCGCCTGCCACGCCGTCGACAAGAAAATGGTCGGGCCGGCCTACAAGGATGTCGCCGCCAAGTACAAGGGTGATGCCGGCGCCGCCGCCAAGCTGGCGGAAAAGGTTCGTGCCGGCGGTACGGGTGTCTGGGGCCAGATTCCCATGACCCCCAATGGCCCGGACAAGATCAGCGATGCCGATCTCGCCGAAGCCATCAAGTGGATTCTCTCGCTGCAGTAAAGTGCCACACCCCTGGGGCGGGTCTTTGGTGCCCGCCCCAGACCTCGAACGCGCTCTATCGAATCCCTGCGGAAAATCGCGGGCCTAAGGCGGCTACCGCTTGGACAACCGTCCGGCAAGGCAATCGCGGTCTTCGTGCATTAGGGACCGGACCTACTTTTCCCAGCACGCCGTGCCCGCTGGGAAATCCGGGAAGCCTCACAACGGCGCGACGCGCCGTTCACACGCCACACTCCCCACACCACAGTCCGTGGCGCTAAAACCAGGACAGTCTATTTCTCCTGCCCGGCGGCCCCCGGAAGCATCCGACCGAGAACGCCGTCGCGCTTGACCCCATGCGCCAGGGCCGCAGCAATGTGAAGCGCAGCCAGGCCGGCGCCAGCCCAGACGAAGACCCAATGGGCACGCTTGAAGAGTTCGTTCAAATCCTTGTCCGGCCACCCGGCCTTGGGCAGATCGATGCCGAAGAACTTCATGGGAAAGGTCGTGAACGAAGACGACAGGTACCCGGCCACGGGAGCCAGGACCAGGAAGAGGTAGAGCGCGTGGTGCACCGACCGCGCCGCCAGAACTTCGAAGCGTGACCCGGGCAAGGCCGGCGGGCTGTTGAGCCGGCGCCAGAAAAGCCGCAGCAGAACCAACAGAAAGGCCAAAATCCCCAGGGACTTGTGCAGGCTGAAGGCCGCACTCCTCTCGGGGCCTTTGGGGAGATCCAGCATGGTCCATCCGAGCCAGAACAGCCAGAAAATCACGGCGGCCTGCAACCAGTGCAGCGCGATCGCCGGGGTACCGTAGCGAGGACTCGCCATATGCTCTTACCGGTTGAAGCGGCCCACCTTGGGCGGGGCCGCGGGGAGGGATCGCTGGTCCGCGCACAGCCCGGACCAGCGCGAAACGCGAGCGTCAGCCCGGCTGATAGGTAGCGTTGTGGCGCTTGAAAATCGCCGCAAGCGTTCCATCCGCCTTGAGCTCTGAGACTGCCCGGGTCAGAGCTGCCGCAAGCTCCATCTCTTCGGCCTTGACGGCCATCCCCAAGGACCAGCCCGACACCCGCAGTTCGGGCATTTCGACGGCGTCGACGACGAATTTCGACTGCCCCTGCATGACAGCCTCCAGTTCGGTCCGGGGCCCCATAATGGCCGCGATCTGTCCATTGGCGAGAGCCTTTGCAGCCTCGGTGTGGGACTTGAAATGCGCAACGTTTTCCCGCAGCCGCCCATTGAGGGCCGCCAACAGAAAATGGTCGGAAAGCGTGGCGATCTCGACGCCAACCTTTTCGCGGGTGAATACCTCAAGGGCCACCGCGGCGGAACCAACCAGCTTTTGAACTTTGGCCGGATCACGGGCCACCGCGATGGTTTCGCGGTGATAGGGAGCAAAGATCCGGACCTTGTCGTTCTGGCGGGCAAGGTGCTCGTCCACCGGAACATGCATCATGACGTCGGCAGGCTGGGTCCCCAGGTAGTGCCCCTTCCAGACCATATTGCGCAGATCGTCGTTCATGTCCTCGTCGGCATTGAACCCGACGACTTCCGCCGTAAGACCGAGTTTCTCCGCCAGCGCACGGCCGATATCGGCATCGATGCCCTTGGCGTCTTTTGAATAGGGCGGGAAGTCGTTGTAAACCGCAATCCGGAGGCGACCCCGCTTGCGGATCCCCTCCAGATCGGTTGCCGCCGCCGGCAAGGCACCGGCCAGCGGCAAGGCAGCAATGGCCTTCAGCCAGAGACGACGATCACTCGACATGCACGGTTTCCAGATACGCACGGATGGCCCACATGGCTTCCTGAGCGAAGGTCCCCTCGAACGGAGGCATGTACACGCGACCGTCACGAACCGAGCCCTTGCGAATGCGCTGCATGAAAATTTCGTCGCCATCGTCACCCTGGGGCAGGTAGCGCAGATCGGGGGCGATACCGCCCGAAATGGCCTCGATACCATGGCAACGGGCACAGTTCTGGTTGTAGGCGGAGGTGCCGACCTTGATGGCGGTGGCGTCCTTGCGGTACGGGTTGCTCTTCAGCCATTCGGCTCCCACGGGTTTGAGCCCGGTCGTATCGACGGCCTGGGGAACCACGTCACCGTGGGCGAACGCCGGGGCGGAAGCAGCGGAAACCCAACAGGCGACCGCCAGAGACGACAGAAAGCGGAAGGAAATTTTCACATTAGCTCCTTTTATGAGTATGCGGACAACGGCAAAAAATCCCTGGACCATAGCAATTTCCATTCCACCACCGGGGCCAGGAAGGGGACTCCGAGTTTACACGGGTTAACGGGCGAAATGGAATCCGGGCATACCCTGGCGGGAGAAAATCCTTGCTGCGACCGGGGGGACTATTGCTAATAAAATGGGCAGGTGTTACGTTATTAAACACAATCTCGAATAACACTATAACAACAGCGTGGAGCAGCAGCAGATGGGACAACTACAGCATGCGGGCGACGGGCACGGCGCTCGCCTGAAATTGGCGCGTGAACTTTTTTTTGTCAGGGGCGATCTCCCAGAAGGGCTGGTGGACCCCCTGATTCTCCGGTCCTGGGAGCGTTGCCGCCGCTTCGGTCTGGTCGAAACGGGATTCGCTCCCACGTCGGACTCCCTGGACCGGATGGCGCTGAAGACCGAGTTGGAACGCCAGCGCGATCTCGTGGCCATCGGCAAGCCGATCATGGAGCATGTCTTCGAACAAATCCGGGAGTCCAGCAGTATGGTCATCCTCGCCGATGCGAATGGCCTTCTGCTCCACACTCAGGGTGATCCGGACTTTGTCGACCGCGCCCACCGCGTCACGCTCTCCCCGGGCGCGTCCTGGGACGAGACTTGCCGGGGCACGAACGCGATCGGCACCGCCTTGGCCGAGGAGTTGCCGGCTGCGATCTTCGGGGCTGAACACTTTCTCGAACACAACGCATTTCTGACTTGCTGCGCGAGCCCCATCTTCAGCCCCGACGGAAGAATGCTCGGCGTCATCGACATTTCCGGGGACTATCGCAATCATCAGCGGCACACGCTCGGTCTGGTGCGCCTGGCATCCCAGTTGGTCGAGCGGCGCCTTTTCGAGCACCTCCATTCGCGCGACGTATTGCTCAGTTTTCATCGCCGCCCCGAATACCTGGGCAGTCCCAAGGAAGGCTTGGCGGCGGTTTCCCACGATGGGCAAGTCCTCGCCATCAACCAGGCGGGCCTCGAACAGTTGGGTATCCGGCGCGTCGACGTGGTGCGGCGCGATTTCTCCATGGTGTTCGAAACCAATTTCTCCACATTGATCGATCGACTCCGGTCCGATACCCAGGCGATGGGGGAAATTTCGGTCGGGGGGCACCGATTCTGCGTCCAGGTGCGCGGACAGTTCCCCGTGATCTCAGGTTCCGGACGTATCTTCGAAGAACCTGCGCTCAGTGCCAAACCCGCCCGCCGACCCGATGGATCGGGTTCAACCGGCGGTCCCACCCTCGACACGCTGAATGCCGGCGATGCCCAGTTCCAGTCCGCAATCGAGCGGGCACGTCGCATCCTGGGCAAGGACATTCCCATCCTGATTCAGGGGGAGTCGGGCGCCGGAAAGGAAATGTTCGCCAAGGCCTTCCACAATTCCGGTCCCCGGCGCAGTGGTCCCTTCGTGGCACTCAACTGCGCCGCCATTCCCGAAACGCTGATCGAATCCGAGCTGTTCGGCTACCAAGGTGGCGCCTTCACCGGAGCCCGCAAGGAAGGAGCTCCCGGCAAGATTCAGCAGGCCCACGGAGGGACGCTGTTCCTGGACGAAATCGGCGACATGCCGCTCAACCTGCAGGCCCGCTTGCTGCGCGTGCTGCAGGAACGCAGTATCACGCCGCTGGGGAGTTGCCGCGCCGTCCAGGTCGACATTTCCCTGGTTTGCGCCACCCACCGCAAGCTGCGGGAGGAAGTCGCGCGGGGCGGGTTCCGGGAAGATCTCTACTACCGTCTTAACGGCCTCTGTGTCACTCTGCCCGCCCTGCGGGAGCGCCACGACCTGAGGGAGCTGGCCATGACCCTGGTCCGTCACGAGGCGGGCCGGCGGGAGAACCTGCGCTTCTCGGAGACGGCTCTGCGCACCATGGAGCTTTACTCCTGGCCCGGCAACATTCGGCAGTTGAACAATGTGATTCGCGTTGCCATCGCCTTGCTGGACGACGACGAAGACACGATTACAGACGCCCACCTCCCCGAGGAAATGTTCGAGTCCAGCATGGCCGGCAAGCCCGGCCCCTGCCGGGTGCCGGACAGCGTCGCCGGGTCCGCAGCCAGCGAACAACCCGCAGTTGGAAGCGCGCGCAGCCTCGAAGAAATCGGCCGCCAGGCCGCCCTGCGGGCACTTGACGCCGCCGGAGGCAACATTTCCGCTGCGGCGCGCCAGTTGGGTATCAGTCGTAACACCCTGTACCGCAAACTCGGGCGCTTCTGAACGAGCAGGCGCCGCCCGACTGCCCAAGGGGCCTCACCGAGGGGCTTTCCCCTGGGCGGCTCCCGGTGTCGTCTCCGGGGCCGGGGCGGGCGCGAGCCATTTGGCCAGGACGATGTACAGGGCGTCCGGGTCGACCGGTTTGCTCACGAAATCGCTCATCCCCGCAGCCATGCAGGCAGCCTTGTCTTCAGGAAAAGCGTTCGCGGTCATGGCCACGACCGGCGTGTGCGCCCAGCCTGGCAAATCCCTGATTCTTCGGGTTGCCTCCAGGCCGTCGACGTGGGGCATTTGCATGTCCATCAGCACCAGATCGTAAGGATTTCCGGCGGCAAGAACGACCGCTTCCTCACCGTCGCAGACAATATCGACGGTCAGCCCCACATCGGCCAAGAGTTCGACAGCGACCTCCTGATTGATCGGATCGTCCTCGGCCAGGAGGATTCGGGTACCCGGACCCCGGGCACGCAAACGCTCTTCGGCACCGGCCGGGTTCGCCGCCCGTTCCGTAAGCACGGCGGCTGAAGGAGGGCCCGCATCCAGCGCCTGGGCGAGGGTCCGCGTACTCAGGGGCTTGAGGAGGACGCCCGCCATGCCGGCCTTGCCGGCCCGCAGTCCGAGGCTTTCGTCGCCGGACGCCGTCACCAGGAATCCGGCGGGCGACGCGGCTCCGGCGGCTTCACGAATGAGCTGGAAGGTTTCGATACCGTCGATATCCGGCATGTGGAAATCGAGCAGAGCGTAGTCGAAATCGCGACCGGCGCTCCGAGCGGCGTGATAGGCGGCGACCGCCGCAAGCCCCGTCCCGACGGCCTCACACTCCATCTCCATGCCAGTGATCAGGCGTTCCAGGACGCTGCGGGTGATGGGAAGGTCATCGGCCACCAGAACCCGTTTCCCGGCAAAGTGCTTCGCCCCTGGTGCAAGGATCTCATGGGACACGACGCCCAGCCGCAGCGTCAGCCAGAAGGTGCTACCAACCCCCAGAGTGCTACTTGCCCCGGCGTCTCCGCCCATCAGGCGGGCAAGGCTGCGGGTCACGACCAGACCCAGCCCGGTCCCGCCAAAGCGGCGCGTCGTGGAGGAATCAGCCTGCTCGAACGGTTCGAACAGCCGTTGCATATGCTCGGCTGAAATGCCGATCCCGGTATCCTGCACCTCGAAGCGGGCCAGCACGCTCCTGTCGTCCTGTTCCAGCACGGAAGCGCGCAGGATCACGCTCCCCGCCTCGGTAAACTTGACCGCATTGCTCAGGTAGTTGAGCAAGGCCTGGGCGATGCGGGTCGGATCCCCCTCCACCGCATGGGGCAGGTCTTCGCAATCGACCACCAGTTCCAGGCCCTTGGCCTGTGCCCGCTCCACGATCATGGTGCAGACCCGGTCGACCAGGGCTCGCGGTTCGAAGCGCGTCCTTTCCACCTGCAACTTTCCCGCCTCGATCTTGGAAAAATCCAGGATGTCGTTGATGATCGCCAGGAGATGGTCGGCGGATGCGGCAACCTTGGCCAGACGCTCGCCCTGCTCCGGGGTGGGATGGGTTTTGCGCAGGCGATGGGTCAGCCCGATGATGGCGTTGATCGGCGTGCGGATTTCATGGCTCATATTGGCCAGAAACTGACTCTTGGTCCGGGTGGCGGTCACCGCATGCAGGCGGGCTTCCTCCAGATCCCGAGTGCGCTCTGCAACCATGTCCTCCAGATGGTGACGGTGAGCCTCCAGTTCGAGTGCAACCCGTTTCTGCTCGGTCATATCCCGGCAGGAGCCGAGAAGATTTCCATCGGGCAGGACGATGGCATTCAATTCCACCGGTACGCGGGAGCCATTCTTGCGCAGCAAGACGAGATCGCTGCGCAGGTGCCGCTCAGCCCGAATTTTTTCCACTCCGGCCCTTACCTCGTCCAGGCGCTCGGGGGGCACCAGTTGCCACAGCAGCATCCCCAGCAGGTCGCCTGGTGTGCGGCCGACCAGTGCGCCTGCCTGGCGGTTGGCGTACACGCAGCGGTAGTCGCTTCCGATGATGAAGACACCATCGGCCGACTGATCGAGGATCCCCTGGAAGGCCCGCTCCCGCTGCGCCAGGCGTACCGCCGCGAGCAGGCGCTGCTGCCGCAGGAGCAGCAAGAGGATCGCCGCAGCAGCGAGGAGCACCCCGAGCGCCGCAAAGGTCGTCTGCAGGGCAAGGTCGCGCAGATCGCCGAGAACCTCGTCCCGATCGACCTTGGCGATCATGACCCAGGGGGTTCCGTCGATCGCTTCCGCGACGGCGAGGACGGGGATTCCCCGGGAGTCGATCCCGTCGATGATGCGCTTGCCCTGAAACAGGGCCTGGACCACCGGAAGTTGGGTCTGCGTCCGCTCGATGCGGCGCGGTGCCGCAGAGATATCTTGGTCATCGTGCCCGAGCAGGACCAGCGCGTGATCGCCCTGGCGTTCCACGAGATGGGTCCGGGCACTGCGCGTGGGCGCGGGCCAGGTGCGCAGGGCTGGGAACAGGGTGGCGCTCGGGTCGATATTGAGCAGCACCACGGCAGCGAGGGTCGTGCCACCGGGGGTCGTGGAATGCACCCCCACGGCAAAGGACAACTCGCTGCGATGTTGCGGCGCGGTGGCCGACGGCGAAAAATCGATGAGCACCGGCTCACCGCTCTCCCGCAGATCCCCTTGTACGCCGGAGTGGAGGTCCAGCCGGTCGTGCCAGGGTTCGCCAATGTACAAGCGGCGCCGCCCCTGGGGGTCGAAGACCTCGATGCCGGCGTAGCCGTAGTAGTGCCGTACCAGATTGAGGCGAACCAGGATATCCGCCGCCCGCCTCCCCTCGGGACCTGCAAAGAGTCGGGAGAGCTCCTCCGCATCCAGAATGCCCTGGGCAAGAACCTTGGCGTCCCCACGCCGCTCCCGCAGCCATTCCTCGATCTGCCTCGCCTTGAGCACCGCAACCGACTCCAGCCGCCCGACCTCGCGCCGGTGCAACTGGCTCGCCTGCAAGCCATACACGGCAGCGCCCGCCCCGCAGACCAGAACTGCGATGACCAAGAACAGGACTGCGAAGCGGAAATCGGACCGCTGCATTGCGCTCCATTAAGGTGGTGGGAGCCCCGACACCCCAGGCCACGTGCCTGAAATGGGGGATTGCGGAACAGGGTATCCGGCTTGAGGCCGATGCGACAAGCGCCGGAAATCCTGCCGCTCGCCACCAACAAACCAAATTTGTTAATTATTGCATTTTTGGCATTCAAGTCAAGCCCGGAGTCCCGCGGTAATATGATGTCTTTTTCCCGCCCCCCCATGAAATCGCCCGCCCAAGTCCTGTTCAGCGGGGAAACCCCCTTCCCGATTCTGCCAGCCGTCGACCACTACGCCGGCTCCGAGCGGCTCATCCTGAAAGCGCTCGACCTCCAGGCCCAGTTGGGGCCCATTTTCGACATCACCTGCGATTGCGAAGACGGCGCCCCCGCCGGGGCCGAAGCCGCCCACGCCGAGATGGTGGCCGGACTGATCGCCTCCCCCGGCAATCGCTACGACCGCGTCGGGCTACGCATCCACGACATCACCCATCCCCACTGGCGACGGGATCTGGAAATCACCCTCCCCCGCTGCGGTGACCGGCTTCCCTTCATCACCCTGCCCAAGGCCTGCCGACTCGACGACGTGCGGACCCAGATCGCCTCCCTGCGACAGATCGAAGCGGCTTTAGGCATCGAGCGGCCCATCCCTGTCCATGTGCTGATCGAAACCCACGGCGCCCTGCGCCAGGTCTGGGACATCGCCGCCCTGCCCGGCGTCGAGAGCCTGGATTTCGGCCTGATGGACTTCGTTTCCGGCCACCACGGCGCCATCCCCGCCTGGGCCATGACCAGCCCGGGGCAGTTCGAGCATCCCCTGGTCGCCCGGGCCAAGGCCGAAATTTCCGCCGCCGCCCTGGCCAACGGCATCGTCCCCACCCACAACGTAACCACGGAACTGAAGGATATCGAAGTCATCCGCAACGACGCCCGGCGCGCGCGGGAACAGTTCGCCTACCTGCGCATGTGGAGCATCCACCCCAACCAGATCCTCCCCATCGTCGAAGCCTTGCGCCCCGATTTTTCCGAGGTGGAGACTGCCATGGCCATTCTGACGGCGGCCCAGGACAACGCCTGGGGCCCGATCCAGCATGCCGGCAAACTGCACGACCGGGCGTCCTATCGCTACTGGTTCGACCTCCTGGCCCGGGCCCGGGTCACCGGCATGGCGCTGCCCGAAGCCGCGCGGCAACGCTTCTTCCCCACGTCCTGATCGGTCCCCATGCTGCGGCTGCTCTACCGGGACGACCGGGTCGCCATCATCGACAAACCCCCGGGCCTCCTGGTCCACCGCTCCCAGGTGGACCGCCGGGAAACCCGCTTCGCCATCCAGTTGCTGCGCGATCAGATCGGGCGCCGGGTCTGGCCGGCCCATCGCCTCGACCGGGGCACCTCCGGTGTCCTGGTCTTCGCGCTGGACGAGGAAGCCGCGCGCTGTCTCGGCACCCAGTTCCAGGCAGGCCGGGTAAGCAAGACCTACCGGGCCATCGTCCGGGGCCACCCCGCGGAATCCCTGATCATCGACCACCCCTTGGAGCCCATTGACGATCCTTACCTCCGCTCCCCCGACGCGCAAGCCTCACCGGCCAGAAACGCCCTCACCCACCTGAAGCGCCTGGGGGTCTTCGAACTCGATATCCGCGTCGATCGCTACCCGAGCAGCCGCTACGCCTACGTCGAACTGGAGCCGGAAACGGGCCGCCGGCACCAGTTGCGCCGCCACCTCAAGCACATCGCCCACCCCATCATCGGCGATTCCACCTACGGCAAGGGGCGCCATAACCGCCTGTTCGCAGAACGCTTCGGCGCGGGCCGGCTGCTGCTCGCCTGTACTGCCATCACCTGGCAACACCCGGACGACGGGCGCCCCATAAAAACCGAAGCGCCAGTGGGCGACAGCTTCGCCGCCACACTGGCGCTTCTGGGCTGGGGCGGCGATCAGTAACCGATCGACGACTCGAGCTGCTCCTGGCGTTTGAGTTCCCGCTCCAGTTCCACCAGATCTGCCCCCAAAGCATCCCGGGCAGATACCATCCCCACGGGGCGGCCTTGGTCGTCCAGAACGGGAACATGACGAAACCCGCCTTCGGCCATCATGTGCAACGCATAGGCGAGGGGCTTTGAAGGCCGGATGGTCTGAAGATCCGCAACCATCACTTGAGCGACCTTCGTTTCATCCGGATCAAGGCCCGCGGCAAGCACCTTGTTCAAGGCATCACGCTCGGTGAAGATGCCCGCCAGCCGGTCACCCTCGACAACCAGCAAAGCTCCAATTCTGTTCTGCGCCATGACCCTGCATGCGTCACGGACCGTGTCGTTCTTGTGGCCGGTAATCAAGGTGCGGCCGGAAATAATGTCTGCAATCAGTCTTCTTGGCATGGTTGTCTCCTCTGTGGATACCTCGACCTCATGGTGATCGACTTTCGTGCGCTTGGCAAGGTTGCTCCTGATCGCTTCCAGCGGGGTTCTTACGGGTTTTCCCCAGCCGGCGACGCCCACGAATAGCACCATTGCTATTTTTATTGTTTTTGCTATATTTGTCGTACCAGACATTTTTAGCCGCGTATCGCCATGCCCAATCTGCTGACCTGTACGACACGCCAAGCCGCCAGAACCCTCGGCATCAGCGTGGGAACGGTCCAGTCCTTGGTAGAGGATGGACGCCTACGGGCCTGGAAGACCCCGGGGGGACACCGCAGAATTTTTCTGGATTCTGTCGCCGCACTGCTTGCCGCGCCAGGAAACCCCGGCCTGCCCAGTAAAGCCTTCGAGATCCTCATCGCTGCCGAGACACCTGATGAGGGCCGGATCCTTGGCGCCGCCCTGGCGACAGGCATCGCCGAGGCCGCAATACGCGTGGCGCACGGGGGATATGAGGTACTCCTCAGGCTGGGCGAGCGCCGCCCTGACGTGCTGGTCGTTGACCTTGCGCTTGCCGACATCGACGGCTTCCAGCTTCTCTCCGCACTGAATCACCATCCGAACGCGCGTCCGGGACAAGTCCTTGCCCTGAACGGCCTGTGCAGCAGCGAGGTGAAGCGCCGTGGCGGGCTCCCGGCCGGCATTCCGATCTTTTGCAAGCCGGTCTCCGAGCCAGCCCTGATGGAACTGATTGCAGCATTCCGGGATACATGGCTCATCAACATGGGAGTCCGGCGATGAACCCGACCATGGCGGCTTTTTTCGACGCGCTTAACGACGGGGTGGTGATCGTCAATCCCCAGGGCAGGGTTCAATACGCCAATGTCGCCGGAAGCGCCTTACTCAAAGCAGTTCCCGGGCAGAACTTTCCCGACGCCCGGGTCCTGAAAGGATTGATCGACCTCGTCGCCGGCTACCTGAAACCGCCGGTAAGCATCGCTATCGCTCCCGCGGCCGGTGCCCAGGACGGGCAGATTGCCACGATCAGCCCCTTGCCGCTGCCCGGAACCTATGCCATCACGATCCACAATGTGCAGGAAAAATCCTTCTACGAGACGACGCTGCGGAATTTCTTCGACTTCCTCGACATCGATCTGGCGGCCCCCATCGAACGCTTCTCCCGCGGCCTCGAATCCTTGCGGCACCAGATCCCGGTCGAGACCGAAGACAACCCTGGCGAGTCGGTACTGGCCGAGGGGCGTGCAATCAGCCTCTGCCTGCAGCGCCTGAAATTCCTTGCTGTGCTGATGAAGACCAAGGCCCTGGTCGACCAGGAGCGCTTGCCAATTGCGGAAATGGTCCGCGACGCGCTGGAGGCCTGCTCGGCGAGGGTCGCAGCGCGACGCCTCAGCGTGCATGTCGACGGCCTGGACAAGGAACTGCCCCCCGTATACGGCAGTCGGTCCTGGCTCACCCGTGCCCTGGCAGAGCTGATCGACAACGCCACGCGCTACAGTCCCGAGACCAGCGCCCTCGAAATATCCCTGCGCTGCACGGGCACCCATGTGCTGGTTCACTTCCGCAACCACGGCAAGTTCCTGCCACGGCACCTGGGGAGTCATCCGGTGTTCGTTCCTTTCCACATGGTGGCGCTTTACTTGAAACAGAAGCGCATGCCTCCCCGCGCTCTGGTCGGCCGCGAACCCGATCCGACGCTCTCCAGTGGCCCCGGCCTGGGGCTCCCGATGTGCGAGAGGATCGTCGCCCTGCATGGCGGAAAAATCCAGGCACCCAATCTCGAGGACGAAAACGTCGAATTCGTGCTCGAAATCCCGACCGGCGCCCCCACTCACGGCGACGAGGTCCTGGATATCCGGCAAGCCCAGAGGTATGCAAAGGACATGGCAACCATCATGCAACGCATGCGCCATAGGCGCGAACGGTCAGGATGACCCAACCACACTTCAAGGAGAACCACATGCGCCACCGTATCCTGATCGTCGAAGACCAACCCGACATCCGCAAATTGATCACCATGACCCTGGAGTTCGGCGATTACGAACTTCACGAAGCGGAAAATGGTGACGACGGCTACCACAAGGCCATCGCACTCCAACCCCACGTGATGCTGCTGGACGTCATGATGCCCGGAAGCATGGACGGTCTGCAGGTCTGCGCTAAGCTCAAGCAGGCCCCCGGCCATCGCGGAACCCGCATCGTCATGCTCACCGCTCGCGGCCAGCAGACCGACATCGAGGCCGGGCTCAAGGCGGGCGCAGACGCTTATCTGATCAAGCCCTTCAGTCCCCTGGAGCTGATGGACCTGGTCGAGGATTTCATTGCGGCGCCCACTGAGGCGGCGGCCTGACTCCCGAGGCCCGCACCCATGAACCCGACCCTCTATCTCAGTCCCGCACTCCGGGCCCTGAAGCTGGTTCCGCCCTGGCTGATCGCCGCTGGAGTTCTCGTCGGCGGATTGGCAATCACGGGCGTCGCTGGCCTCTACAGCCAAGAAAGCGGCCATGCAGCGGCCCAGGCCCGCTTCGACGGCGCCGTTGCCCAGGCGATCCAGGCGGTGGAACGACGCATGATGAATCAGGAACAACTGCTTCGGGGCGGTGCCGCGCTTTTCAATCTCAACGGTACGGTATCCCGTGAACAATGGCGTGCCTATGTCGGCGGAATCAAGCTGGACGAAACCTACCCGGGCCTTCTTGGCGTGGGCTATACGCAAAGAATTCCGGCTGGCGAGATGAACGCCCACGTTCGTGCCATCCGCAGCGAAGGCTACCCGGAGTACGCCATCCGCCCTGACTCACCCGTGCGTGAGGAGTACTTCTCCATCATTTATCTCGAACCGTTCTGGGGCCGCAATCTGAAGGCCTTTGGCTACGACATGTTCACCGAACCGACCCGCCGCCAGGCGATGGAGCGGGCCCGCGACAGCGGAGAAGTCGCCCTGAGCGGCATGGTCACCCTGGTTCAGGAAGCCAAGCGGGACGTGCAACCGGGTTTCCTGGTCTACATGCCGGTTTACCGCCGGGGGCTGCCGCGGGCAACCGTATCCGAGCGCCGCGACGCGCTCCAGGGATTCGTCTATACCCCGGTTCGCGCCCGGGACTTCCTCAGCAACGTACTGGAATCGTCGATCCGCGACGTTGCCATCGAGATCTACGATGGGGAGACCGCAGACCCTGCACGGCTGCTCTACCAGAGTCAGCGCATCGACGGGAACGGCGGCAGCCTGAGAACCGTGCACCAGCTCCCCCTGGCGGGACAGATCTGGACCCTGCGCATTGCGACCCTGCCGGCATTCGACGCTGCGTTCGCCCACGGACAGACATCCATGGTGGCCGCCATCGGCGCCATCCTGAGCAGCCTCCTGGCCTATCTGGTCTTCAACCTCACCACCAACCGCAACCGGGCATATGACATGGCCAGATCCATGACGAGCCAGTTACGAGACAGCGAATCGCGCCTGCGCAGCGTGCTGTCGTCCGCCGCAGACGGCATCCTGACCATAGACGCGTCTGGAACCGTCGAATCAGCCAACCCTGCCGCACTGCATATCTTCGGGCACTCGAGCGAGACCATGCGAGGTGCTCTGTTGAAGGATCTGATCGACGGCCACGACGCGGACCACCTGGAACACATTGTCCTGACCCAGGGGAACGCAGTCACCGGCAGTACCCGCTTCGAGGCCCTCGCCCGGCGGGCAGGGGGAGAATCCTTCCCTGTCGATGTCTCCCTGGGCATCACCACGTCTGACGGCCAACGCTGCTATACCCTCATGGTGAGAGACATCACCGACGCCAAGATGGCCGAAGCCATGCTCCTGCTGCGGGAAAGGGCGATCGAGTCGTCTACGAACGGTATCGTCATCGTCGACATGAACCTCCCCGACAATCCGGTCATTTACGTCAACCAAGGATTCGAGCAGATCACCGGGTACACCTACGGCGAGGTGATCGGCAGAAACTGTCGCTTCCTGCAGGGGGAGGCAACCTCCCAGTCCGCGATCAAGGAGCTTTCAAGCGCGATTCGCGAGAGCCGTCCGACAACCGTGCTGTTGCGGAACTTTCGCCGGGACGGCTCGCCCTTCTGGAATGAACTCACCATCTCCCCCGTTTTTGACGATGCGGGCCGTTGCACCCACTTCGTCGGCGTCCAGAACGACATCACCACCCGCATCCGCGCCGAGGAAGAGCTTCAGGTCCGCACTGCCCGGTTAGATGCCATCTTTGCCGTATCGCCGGACGGATTCGTGGCTTTCGACGCCAGTGGCAGCATCACCGACGTCAATCCTGCGTTCCTGCGCATGACCGGCCTCGAAACCCCTGCACTTCTGGGCACCCGGGAAGACGATTTCGACACGCTGATGGCATCGCTTTGCGATCCGGCGACCCCCTATCCCCCCCTCGGTACCGGTGAGCCTGCGGGAGAGTCCTCGGTCTCCCGTCAGATTCTGCGCCTGCGTCGCCCCGGGGAGCGCATCCTGGAGCGCTCAATCCGCATGGACCCCGGGGGAAGTCTCGAAAAAGTCGCCTACTTCCGGGACATCACACGGGAGAGCGAGGTTGACCGCCTCAAAAGCGAGTTCCTTTCGACCGCCGCTCATGAATTGCGGACCCCCATGGCCAGCATTTACGGATTCTCCGAACTTCTGCTGCGACGGTCCTATGGGGCGGATAAACAACGGGAAATGATCGGAACCATCAATCGCCAGGCCTCCATACTCATCAACCTCATCAACGAACTCCTGGATCTGGCGCGAATCGAAGCGCGCGCCGGAAAGGATTTCAAGTTCTCGCCCCAGTCGCCGCATACCCTGATTGTCGAAACTGCCTCCGCCCTTCGCGGCACGACAGGCAATGTGCAGATCCAGCTCGACGTCCCGGAGGAACTGCCGGAACTGAATATCGACGTGGAGAAAATCACCCTCTGCCTGACCAACGTCCTGTCCAATGCCGTCAAGTATTCCCCGGGTGGCGGGGAAATCGTTCTGGACACACTCTGCCAGGGACGAGAAGACAGTACGCGATTTGCGATTCGCGTCCGTGACCGGGGGATCGGCATGACGCCCGAGCAACTCGCCCGGGTCTTCGAGCGCTTCTACCGCGCCGACCCCTCCGGGAACATTCCGGGAACCGGCCTGGGCATGTCCCTGGTAAAGGAGATCATGGAATTCCATGGGGGGACGGTCGAGCTACAGAGCGTGGCAGGCGAGGGAACGACCGTCACCCTTTGGTTCCCGGTTGCCGAGGGTGAAATTCTGCGCCTCGCCGCCTGAACCGGGTTCGGACACCATGGTCCTCGCCATCTTCCTCGGCATTCCCCCGGCCCCCCGCAACCTTGGCCTGGGTTCAGGGCAGCAGCCCAGCGGGGAAGTTCGCGCCGCCTACGCGCAATTACACAGAGCCCTGGCCGATCTGGGCGCCTTGGCCCGGCTCCAGCGGCAGACCGAATGCCGGCTGGAGCAGCCTTACCACGAAGCTGCACTGCATCTTGCTCTGGCGGCGGACATGCGCATGGGCGGTCGGGGGGAGCGCCTGGTACGCGTGGGCCAGTTTGCCGCATGCCTGGGAACAGCGATCGGACTGAAGCAAGATACGGTCGCGCTGCTATGTCGCGCAGCCGCATTGCAGAACGTCGGATTCGCCGCACAGGCCGCACCGCACCCCGCCGCTCGTCTGGCCCCACCACGGACGCAAGGGCGCTGCCATACCCTGCTCGGCGCGGAGGTTCTTGCCGGATGCGACCACCCGTTGTTCGCCCTGGGCCAGACCATTGCACTGGCCCACCACGAACGCTGGGATGGCCAAGGCTATCCCCTTGGCCTCTGCGGACGGCACATTCCCCTCGCAGCCCAGATTGCGGCCATGGCCGACACCCCCGAGAGTGCGCTCCGCCCCCCTTTTCCGGCGATCGGGCGCGAGAGGCTGGCAGAGCAACTCACGGCGGATGCAGGCCATTTCGACCCGGGCCTGTCCCGGCTTTGCTCCCTGGCCGCAGAGGAACTTCTGGCACTTGGCGAACGTATCAGCAGGCGCTTTGCTGACCCCGGCGCCGCTCCCGCAAATGGTGCCGATTTCGATCTACCCTCTTGAATCTCCGGTGGACGTTAAGGAATTCACGAGGAGCCCGGGAGGCGGGCTTCTATAATCCGCCATCCTCGCCCGCCGCGGCGCTTTCCCTATCGGCAGAACGCCCATGCGCCCAACACTCATCCCGCTCATTTTCGCCGCCCTTGCAGCCTGCGCCCAGGCCGCGGACCCCAAGGCCTCCAAGTATTACGAAGACGCCCTGAAGCGCTACGAAGCCGAGGATCTGGCGGGCGCCATCATCCAGCTCAAGAACGTCCTGCAGATCGACCGCCAGATGCTCGCCGCCCACGTCCTCATGGGTCGCGCCATGCTCGACAACGGTGACCTGCCCGGCGCCGAAGCCGCTTTCGAGGAAGCCCTGCGTCTGGGAGTCAGCCGCGGCGAAGTCGCCCTCCCCCTCGGCCAGGTCTACCTCCTGCAGGGCAAGCACGAGACCCTGCTCGAACGCATCACCCCGGGGGGCCTTGCCCCCGCCCTCCAGGCCGAAGTGCTCATCCTGCGCGCCAACGCCCAGAGCGAACGGCGCATGGTCAGCGCCGCGACCCGCTCGCTGGAAGAGGCCCGCGCCATCGATCCCGGGTCCATCAATGCCCGCCTTTCCCAGGCTTCCCTGGCCATCCGCACCGGCGATCTGGTTCGGGCCGGCGAACTGAGCGACGAAGCTCTCAAGCTCGCCCCCCAGGATGCCGGCGCCTGGAACGTGCGCGCCTCCATCCTGCATCTCAAGGGCGACATTCCCGGCGCTTTGGCCGCCTACGGCAAAGCCGTCACCGCCAACCCCAAGTACATCGATCCGCGCCTGGCCCGTACCGGCCTGTTCCTCGACCTGGGCCGTCTGGGCGAAGCCGACCAGGAAGTCGCCGAACTCGACCGCATCACCCAGCGCGAACCCCGCACTTACTATCTGCGCGCCCTCATCGCCTCCCAGCGCGGCGACGCGGAAGCGGCCCGCAAGGCGCTCGCCGAGCTGACCCGGGTGCTCGATTCCCTGCCCCCCAACATCCTGACCGCCAACCGCCAATTGCTCTTCCTGGCCGGTCTCGCGCACCACGGCCTCGGCAACCGGGAAAAGGCCATGGACAATCTCACCGTCTATCTGCGCCAGTACCCCGGTGACCCGGGGGCGACCAAGCTCCTCGCCAGCCTCCATCTCGATCGGGGCGAAGCCACCCGGGTGATGACCCTGGTCGAACCCCTCCTGCGCGGCAATCCCAACGACCCGCGGGCCCTGGCCCTGCTGGCCAGCGCCTACATGCAGGAAGGCAACCACCGGCGGGCGGCCGAACTGCTCGACCGGGCCGTCCAGCTTTCCGGTGGCGACGCCGGGATGCGCACCGATTTCGCCTTCAGCCTCCTGGGCAGCGGCCGCACCGAAAAGGGCCTGGAGCAATTGCAGCTCACCCTGGCCAAGGATCCCAAGCAGGCCCGGGCAGGCCTCGCTCTGGCCACCCACCACCTGCGCAGCGGGCAGCCCAGGAAGGCCATCGAAATTGCCGAGAAGCTGGTCAAGAACGACCCCGCCAATCTCACCGCCGCCAACCTGCTCGGCGTCGCCCGGCTGGCGGCGGGAGACATCGCCGGCGGCCGCAAGGCCTACGAACAGTTGGTGGCCAAGGATCCCACTTATCAACCCGCCCTCATCAATCTGGCCCGCCTCGATCTGGCGGAGGGCAAGGTCGACGCTGCCCGGCAAAGACTGGTCAGGATGATCGGCAGTGAACAGAAGAACGTCGAAGCGATGATCGAACTCGCCGCCCTGGAAGAAAAGCAGCGCCGCCTGCCGGACGCCATCCGCTGGCTGGAAAAGGCCCGCGCCGAACCTGCGGGCCAGATCCCCGCCGGGCTGCGCCTCACCGACCTCCATCTGCGCAGCGGCAACCCGGCGGAGGCGGTCACGGTCGCCCGCGAAATGGTGTCCAAGAGCCCGGAAAACCTCCGCCTCCTGGATGCCCTGGCCCGGGCCCAACTGGCCGCCGGCGAGCCCCGGGCCGCCCGCCAGACCCTGGCCGACATGACCCGCTACGCCAATTACGACGCCGAAGCCCAACTCCAGGTGGCCCGCCTCCAGGTCGCCGCCGGCAATCCCTCCGGCGCGGTCTATAGCCTGGAGAAGGCCCTGGGCAGCCAACCGGACCTGCTCGCCGCGCAAATCCTGCTGGCCGAAGTTTCCATCGACCAGAAGGATTTCCCCAAAGCCGAGCAGTTGCTCCGCCAGATCGGCGAACGGCAGGGCGGCGCCGCCGCTGCCATCCGCCTGCAGGGGGACATCCAGTTGCGCCGCGGCCAGCCCGCGGCGGCCATCGCCAGTTATCAGGCCGCGCTCAGGAAGGGCAGCACGCCCGACATCGCCCTGCGCATCTTCCAGGCCCATCTGGCCGCCGGCGATCTGGCCAAGGGCACGGCTTTCCTGCAGCAGTGGCACAAGGACAATCCCGGCCACTACGGCGTCCTGCGCACCATCGCCGATGCCCAGTTGCAGGCCGGAAACCTGGCGGCTGCCCGCAGCAGCTACGAGCAACTGCTCAAAATGCGGCCGGACGACGCCGACGTGCTCAACAACCTGGCCCAGACCGCCTACAAGCAGAACGACAAGACCGCCGCCAGCCACGCCGAAAAAGCCCTCGCCCTGCGCCCCCAGGACGCAAACATCCTCGATACCCTGGGCTGGATTCTCGTCCGCCAGGGGCAACTGGACCGGGGCCTGGCCCTGCTGCGCGACGCCCGCCTGCGCGCACCGGACAACCTGGAAATCCGCTACCACCTGGCCCACGCCCTGCATCGATCGGGCCGCAGCACGGAAGCGCGGGACGAAATCGCTTACGCCCTGAAAGGGGGGGGCAACTTCGAAGGCATCGACGATGCCCGCCGCCTGCAAAAGGAGATCGGCAAGTAAGCCCCCCGGGGCGTCGCAGCCGCATCTGTCGGTGAAACTTACACATGGCTCCTGCGCGCGCCGCGCAAATACACACAACCTAATGATTAAAAACGCTTTGTTAAAACTGGCCCGTTCATTGCTTAGAACTTGGCAACTCAATCTCTACCGCAGCTAATTCAAGAAAAGGCGCGCCATGAAACTCAACAAGATGCTCTCCGCCTCGCTCCTCGGGGCCTCCCTCGTCGCCCTGGCCTCGTCCGCCCAGGCGGCCACCAGTTGGTCCTTCGGAAGCAGCGGCGCCAATAACGGCAGCGCTTCCGCCTACGCGGCCACCAACAATTCCGGCGGTTCCGCCACCGGATCCCTGGCCACTACCACCATGACGTCCTGGGGCGGCGGTCTCGGAGCGGGCGGCGAAGGGTCTTCGCCACACCACGGGGTGGATAATCGAGGATCGACCGAGGGCATCCTGCTGAATCTGGGTGGCAGCTACTCCCTCACCGAGTTTTCAGTCGGATACTCCCGCAACAAGACCAACACCAGCACGATGTCTCCGACTTATGCCAATGGTGCCGACGTTTCGGTCTTCGCCTACGTCGGAACCAACGCAGCGCCGACGCTGGCCGGCAACACCTTCGCCCAACTGCTCAATCCCCTCAACGTCACCAACGGTTGGGTATTGATCGGCAACTACGGCAACGTGGGCAGCGCCGGCGTCGACGGTGCCGGCACTCAGGCCATCTCCACCACGGTGAGTTCCAGCTACTGGCTCGTCGCCGCCTACAACAGCGTTTTCGGCGGTACCTGTAGTGGCTGTACCGCTCTCGGATCAGGTTACCAGGGCACCGACTACTTCAAGCTGTCCGGCGTCGCGGGCAACCAGCCCGGCGGCGGTGGCGGCGGCAACGCTCCTGAACCCTCCACGATGGCACTCCTCGGCATTTCCATGCTGGGTGCCGTCGCCCTGCGTCGGCGCCAGAACCCCGCCGCAGTCTGAGCCGGAGGGCTCATGCAAACGGCCCGCACCGCGGGCCGTTTTTTTTCGCTTGCAAATTCCCTGCCGGCCCCTGGCAAGCCGGACGCAGGCTGCTGCGAGTTCGTCCGCTTGGGGTGCGGTCCGGCCGGAATGGGCTCGGCCTCTAAAGGAGAACCGCAGGGGCTCGCACCCCTGCGTGCGCGGTGGGAGAGAGAGCAAGCCCGCCGGGCACGCAGGCGCAGTCGCCCGAGGCGTCCCGATTGCGACGCCCAGGCGCCTCAGCAGGGCTTTCCGGCCTTGCAGCCCTTCAGGATCCACAGGGAAATCACGCCGGCGGCTTCGTTGGCCATGGCCTTGCGCGCCATGGAGCCGGCGTCCCGCCCGACGTTGGTCTTGAGCAGCGGGTCTGCGCCGGCTTCGAGCAGGAGCTGGGTGTGCCTGGCGTTCTGGGTGTAGGCCGCCATGTGCAGCGGCGTGGCACCTTCCTTGTCGCGGGCATTGGGGTCCGCTCCGGCGGCCACCAGGGCCTTGAGGGCGCTCAAATCCGGGTTGGTGGCCGCCAGATGGAGCGGCGTCGAGCCCAGGCCGGTGCGGTAATCCCGCGCCGCGGGTTCGGCCTTGAGCAGAACCTGGACCTGAGCCCCCGTGCCGATGCGGGCGGCGTCGTGGATGGGGTGGTCGTGGGCTCCCAGGGTTTCAGCCCGGACGGTTCCCGAGCCCAGAACCACGGCTAGGGCGGCGACGCGCAACAGGACGTTCAGGGGGGAAGGCATGGCAGGCTCCGGGCGGACAAAAGCGCAGTCTAGCCGCAAGCGCCCGGGCGCAAATTGACCGATTGCAATTTCGACGCAGCGCCGAAGCGGGGTCCCGGCCGATTCAGTGGGCTGGTTCAGCGGCCCGAGTGCCTTGGCCGATCGCGTAGGCCGAATCGGCTGGCCGGCGTCGGCCGCCCTTCATACGGCGGCTTCCGCCGCAAGTGCTTGCTGCCCTCGCACCGGAAGGTCAGCGCGCCGCCCCTGCTGCGGCTGGGGCTCCCGCCACAAGCTGACCTACTGGCCCGGAGCGCCCTTGCGTCGGCGCAGCGCGACCAGGCCCACCAGGGCTCCGCTCACCAGGGCGAGGCCCCCGGGTTCGGAAACCGGCGCGGGGGGTGGATCGACCAGGATGCTGTCGTTGGCGCAGAGTTCCGTCCAGTGGATGTTGAAGGCGCTCTGACCGTCCCAGCCCGCGGCGTCGAGCAGGGCGAGGTCCAGGCCGATTTCGTAGAAGTAGTGCTTGTCGCCGGGGGTGTTGCCCCAGCCGCTCTGGCCGACAAGGGTGTAGGCCACATCCGCCATGCCGAGCAGGGTGCCGGCAGCCAGGCTGGTGGGATGCAGGGGATCGGCGTGGGCCGGGTCGTAGTTTCCGGCGGCGTTCCACAGACCCAGGTTCCAGGTGGGGCTGCCATACACGCCGTTGCGGGCCGAGAAGACGTTCCCGGCCACGGCAGCGTTGGACTGGGCGCCAAAGCTCTCGTGGGTATAAGTCTGGGTAGCGCTGCTGTAGCTCAGGGCGTGCTTGATATTGACCCCCACCTCGTAGCTGCCGTCCCGGCCGAAGTCGAGGGCGAAGTCGCCGGCGCCGAAGGAGTTGGACGAGGGCTTGTTCAAGGTTCGCGGGTTGTGGCCGGTCACCAGGGCAATGTAGAGGCGGTTCCCGGAAATGGTGGCGTAGAGCGCCTCGGCGTCGTAGGCCTGGCCCCCGTAACCCGGAAAGAGCCGGGTTCCGCCGCCACCGGTCTGGTCCTCGACGGTGGAATGAACCCCCGCCGCGGGTATCCAGGATGCGCCGCTCACCCCCCAGTCGGCCAGATTGCCATCGACAGTGATGGGGAGTGCGGCGGCGGAACCGGCGAGGCCGGCGAGCAAGATGCCCAGTAGCGATTTCATGACCGTTCCAAAGAGAATTTTTGATGAACGGAGTCTAGAGACCTCGCCCGGCGGGCACGAGGAATTCCATCACGAATCTATGACTTAGGGCCTAACTGCACCGTGCTGCTGACCCGCGCAGCGCCGGCGCTGGCGGCAAAGGAGCCGCCGGGGAGACTGATTTGGGTTTCAAGCGACCCGAATTTGCGCTTCCCCTTGCAGGACCTCGCCCACGGTCGAGACGTGGCTGAAGCCCTGCTGCAGGAAGATGGACAGCACTTCCGTAGCGGCCTCGGGCGCACAGGCGACCAGGAGCCCGCCGGAGGTCTGCGGGTCGCACAGGAGGGCGCGCTCGCTGTCCCCCAGGGCCGCGGCCAGATGGACGCTGCCCCCGTAGGCGGCCCAGTTGCGGCCGGAGGCTCCCGTCACGTAACCCTCCCGGGCAAGCTGGGCGGCGTGGGGGAGCAGGGGCAGGTCGGCGTAGCGCAGTTGCGCCGCGACGCCCGATCCCTTGCAGACTTCAAGCAAGTGCCCGAGGAGGCCGAAGCCGGTGACGTCGGTCACGGCGTGGACACCGTCCAGACAGGCGAACAGCGGGCCCGGGGTGTTGAGTTGGGTGGTGTTGGCGATGAGAGCCTCGTAATCCGCCGGGGGGAGTTTTCCCTTTTTGTAGGCGGCGCTGTAGATGCCTACCCCGAGCGGCTTTCCGAGGATCAGCCGGTCGCCGGGCTGGGCGCCGCTGTTGCGCTTGACGTGGGCCGGGTCCACCAGGCCGATGGCGACCAGGCCGTAGATGGGCTCGACGGAATCGATGGTATGCCCGCCCGCCACGGGAATTCCAGCCGCGCGGCAGACCGCTTCGCCGCCGGCCAGGATGCGGCCGATGGTCTCCACCGGCAGGGTATTCACCGGCATGCCCACCAGAGCCAGGGCGAACAGCGGCGTTCCGCCCATGGCATAGACATCGGATATGGCGTTGGTGGCGGCGATGCGCCCGAAGTCGAAGGGATCGTCGACGATGGGCATGAAGAAATCGGTGGTGGCGACGATGGCCTGGCGCTCGTTGATCTGATAGACCGCCGCGTCGTCGGAGGTCTCGATGCCGACCAGGAGCTGGGGCGGCACGAAGCCCCGCGCATTCTGGGCGAGGATGGCTTGCAGGACGCCGGGGGCGATCTTGCAGCCGCAGCCCCCGCCATGGGCGAGCTGGGTGAGGCGGGGAACGACCGGGGCAGAGTCGCTCATCGCGCGTCGAAGCCCGCGTCTTCGATGGCGCCGACCAGCGCTTCCCGGGTAATCCGGCCGGGTTCGACCCGCAGCCGCGCTTCGCCGGCCTCCAGGCTCACCTCGGCGCCGAGGACCCCGGGGAGCGCCGCCAGCACCCCGGTCACGTTACGCACGCAGCCCTGGCAGCTCATGCCGTCGACCTTGACGATCCATTCTTCCACTTCACTCTCCCTCGAGAAACGGTTGTCGCCGCAGGAGTTCGGCCATGTCGTCCGGCGGCAACGGCATGCTGAAAAAGTAGCCCTGGGCAAAATCGCAGTGCTGGGAGCGCAACCATTGCAGTTGCTCCGCAGTCTCGACGCCTTCGGCCAGGGTCTTGAGGCGCAGGCTCTTGCCGATGCCGACGATGGCCGAGGCAATGGCTTGATCATCCGCGTCCTCGGCCACGTGCCGCACGAAGGACTGATCGATCTTCAGCTTGTTGACCGGAAAGCGCTTGAGATAGGCAAGGGACGAATAGCCGGTGCCAAAGTCGTCCACCGCCAGCTCCACCCCCATGCGGTGCAGGGATTCCAGCGTGCCCAGGTTGATTTCGGCGTCGTGCATCACGGTGCGCTCGGTCAGTTCGAGTTCCAGAAAGGCAGGGTCGAGGCCGGTATGGGCGAGGGCCCCCGCAACCACTTCGACAAAGGCGCTCTGGCGAAACTGGACCGGGGAAACGTTCACCGCCACGGTCAGGGGCGGGATTCCTGCCACCTGCCAGGCCATGGCCTGGCGGCAGGCTTCGAACAGCACCCAGTCGCCGATGGCGCTGATGATGCCGGTATCCTCGGCCACGGGGATGAAGCGGGCCGGTGAAATCATGCCGATCTGGGGATGGCGCCAGCGGATCAGGGCTTCCACCCCGACGATGCGGCCGCTCTCCAGGGACACCAGGGGCTGATAGAAGAGCAGGAGTTCGCCTTTGGGCAGCGCATTGCGCAGGTTGCTTTCCAGCATCAGGTGCTCCAGGGTGGCGACGTTCATTTCGCTGGAGTAGAACTGGAAGCCGTTGCGGCCCGCCTCCTTGGCCCGGTACATGGCCGCATCCGAGTTACGCAGCAGGGTCTCGAAATCCTTGCCGTCGTCGGGGTAGAGGCTGATGCCGAAGGAAGGGGTCACGGTCAGCTCGTGTTCCCCCACCCGGAATGGGCTGGCAAAGACCTCGATCATGCGCCGCGCCACGTCCGCCGCGTCGCCCGCGTCGATCCCGGGCAGGAGGACGATAAACTCGTCGCCCCCCAGGCGCCCGAGAGAATCGACCTTGCGCACCACGGATCCCAGGCGCTCGGCCACGGAACAAAGGAGTTCATCCCCGGCGCTATGGCCCAGGGAATCGTTGACCCGCTTGAAATGGTCGATATCGACGAAGAACAGCGCCACCGTCGTCCGGTCCCGCTCGGCGGCGACCAGGCACTGGCGTACGCGATCCTCCAGGAGCCGCCGGTTGGGCAGGCCGGTGAGGGAATCGTAGTAGGCCAGTTCGTGCAGTTGGGCCTCGGCCCACTTGCGCTCGCTGATGTCGATCAGGGTACCGACCGAGGCGGGCTGGTTGCGATAGGTACTCGGAGAACCCAGAACCATGGCGGCAAAGACGCCGCCGTCCTTGCGCAGTGCGGTCACCTCGTAGCTATCGCCGGGTTCTCCTGCCGCCCGCCGCCGCACCTGATCGGCGATGCGCTCGCGCTCTTCGGGAATGACCAGATCGACAGGCCCCAGGCGGTCGACGATTTCCTCCTCGGCATAGCCGAACTGACACAGGATCCAGGGATTCACGTAGCGGAACTTGCCCTCTTGCAGGACGAAAATTCCCACCTGGGAGGCGCCCATGGTGGCACGGAACAGCGCTTCACTTTCCCGCAGGGCCTTCTCCGCCTCCCAACGCGCAGTCACATCGCTGGCAATGCCGTAGCCCCGCCGGGGCTGGCCGTCGCTGCCCGCCACCACCTTGAGGGAATCGCAATAACGGCGGCGACGGCCGCTGGCGTCGGTCACGCAGTATTCGACGCTGAGCGGCGTCGTCTGCCCCGGATGGGCGGCGCAGCAGGCGGTGATGCGTTCCCAGCAATGGCGCCGGTCGTCGGGGTCCATGAAGGTACCCATGGCCTCGTAGCCCCGCTCGATCAGGGCCTCCTGGGCCACCCCCAGCATGCTGGCGGCACCGGGGCTCATGTAGGCGAAGCGGCCGCTGCTGTAGTCGATGTGGTAGACGAAGTGCTCGACGTTGTCGAGAACCTCGTCGAGGCGCAGGCCGTCTGCGCTACCGGGCTGCTGGCCGGAGGGGCTGTCTGCTCGCGTCAAATCAATCCTTGGGCCGCCAGGCCCGCAACAGGAGGGAATTGGTCACCACCGAGACGGAACTCATGGCCATGGCGGCCCCGGCGATCACCGGATTGAGCCAGCCCAGAGCGGCCAGGGGAATCCCAAGAACATTGTAGATGAAGGCGAAAAAGAGGTTGGCGCGAATTTTCCGCAGGGTGGCCCGGGAGAGGTCGATGGCGTCGTCCACCCCCCGCAGGTCGTTGCGCACCAGGGTGAGGTCGGCAGCTTCGATGGCGGCATCGGACCCCGCTCCCAGGGCGAAGCTCACATCCGCCGCGGCCAGCGCCGGCGCGTCGTTGATGCCGTCGCCCACCATGGCGACCACGCCCTGGCCGCGCAACTCGGCGACGGCCGCAGCCTTGTCCCCGGGCAGGATGCCGGCACGGAACTCGTCCACTCCCGCTGCCCGGGCGATGGCGGCCGCCGTGTCGGCGTGGTCGCCGGTGAGCATCACCAGGCGGATGCCGCGGGCCTTGAGGCGGGCCACCGCTTCCCGGGAAGTGGGGCGCAGGGGATCGGCAATGGCCAGGTAGGCCAGGAGCACGTCGCCTTCGGCCAGGGCGACGACGGTCTTGCCCTCCCGGGCCAGCCGCGAAGCAGGTTCGGCCTCGGCGCCGACCCAGGCCGGGGAGCCCAGGCGCAGCTTGCGGCCCCTCACCGTCCCGCTCACCCCCTTGCCGGCAAGGGCGGAGAAGTCCGTCACCGGGTCGGGCCGCCGGCCCTCCAGCCGGGCGAGGATGGCCCGCGCCAGAGGATGTTCCGACCCCTGCTCCAGAGCGGCCGCCAGGGCCAGGGCTTCTTCCTCGCCCGCAGCGCCCGGGACGACGTCGGTCAATTGCGGTTCCCCCAGGGTCAGGGTGCCGGTCTTGTCCAGGGCGATGACGGCGATGCGCTCGGCCCGCTCCAGGGCTTCCGCGTTTCTGACCAGGATGCCGGCCCGGGCACCCTGCCCCGTGCCGACCATGACCGCTGTCGGCGTCGCCAGGCCGAGAGCGCAGGGACAGGCGATGACCAGGACGGCCACGGCATTCACCAGGGCCTCGGCAAAGGGGGCGCCAGCCAGGAGCCAGCCCCCCAGGGTCACCGCCGCGACGGCGCACACCGCGGGGACGAAGACCGCCGCGATGCGGTCGGCCAGCCGCTGCACGGGCGCCTTGGACCCCTGCGCCTCCGCCACCAGACGAATGATCCCGGCCAGCAGCGTGTGCTCCCCCACCCCGGTGGCACGACAGCGCAGCATGCCCGATGTATTGGCGGTGGCGGCGAAGACCTTGTCGCCTGCCCCCTTGTTCACCGGCATGCTCTCGCCGGTGAGCATGGCTTCATTCACCGCCGAGGCGCCCTCGATCACCGCGCCGTCCACCGGCACACTCTCGCCGGGGCGGACGATGAAAACATCGCCCGGCATCAGACTATCCACCGCCACCTCGACCAGGGCGCCATCCCGCTCGACCCGCGCCGTGCGGGGGCGCAGTCGCACCAGGGCCTCGATGGCTTCCGAGGTCCGCGTCTTGGCCCGGGCTTCCAGCAGTTTCCCCAGCAGGACCAGGGTGATGACCGCTGCCCCACCCTCGAAATAAACATGCCCCGGCAGGTTTGCCACCGTCATCACCGCCGAATAGGCCCAGGCCATCGAGGTGCCCAGGGCCACCAGCACGTCCATGTTGGCACCGCCCCCGCGCAGGGCCTTGTAGGCGCCGTCGTAGAAGCGCCAGCCGATCCAGAACTGGACCGGGGTCGCCAGGAGAAGCTGGAGCCAGCGGGGCAATTCGGCGCCATGACCCAGGCCGAACATGAGGCCCATCTGGGCGACAAGGGGCGCCGTCAGCAGGGCGGCGATCCAGAAGCGCTGCAATTCACTGCGGTAGCGGGCCTGGCGCTCCTCCCGTTCTGCTTCGCGGCTGCGGGAATCGGCCGGCTGGGCACTGAAGCCAGCCCTGGCCACGGCAGCGATGACCGCGGCCTCGTCGGCCGCCCCGGTCAGCCTCACCCGGGCCCGCTCGCTGGCAAGATTGACCGCAGCCTCGATCCCCGGCTGCTTGTTGAGCACTTTTTCCAGACGGGCGGAGCAGGCAGCACAGGTCATGCCGCCAATCGCGAACTCCACCACCCGGCCGTTTTCCTCACCTGCCATCCCCACGCTCCCGTTAACGCCCTACGCCTGGCCGATGGCCAGTCGGACCGCAGCAAACAGTCCCCAGAGGCCGAATGCGACGATCAGAAGACCGGCGGCGGCACGCACCGCAGGCCGCTTCAGAAAGCCATCCAGGCGCCCGACGAAAAGTCCTGCCAGAAGGAGATTGGGCAGGGTACCCAGGCCGAAGGCGGCCATCATCAGGGCGCCGCGCCCGGCGGATCCCGCCGTGAGTGCGCTGGCCAGGGCGCTATAGACCAGCCCGCAGGGCAGCCAGCCCCACAGGATACCGAGCGGGAAGGCTTGGCCGACCGAGCGGGCGGGCAGGAATCGCCGGGTGTGGGGCTGAATGCGCCGCCACAGGCCGCCGCCCGCCGTTTCCAGCGGCGCCAGGAATCGGGTGATTCCGAGCAGGTAGAGTCCCAAGGCGATGAGCAGCAGGTTGGCCAGGACATAAAGCAGCAGGCGGACGGGCCATTGGCCCGCCAGCGCCGCCCCGGCCCCGAGCGCCCCCGCCACGGCACCGGCCGCAGCGTAGGAGGCGATGCGTCCGCCGCTGTAGGCGAGATGCAGGGACCAGCGAGGCGGCCCGCCCAGGGAAAGCGCTCCGACGATGCCCCCGCACATCCCGACGCAGTGGGTTCCCCCCAGAAGACCGACGAGAAAGAGCGCCAGAACGGCGGAATCAGGCATTCAGAACGGCACGAGAAACAGGACAGGGAAGTGTACCGGGTTTTCCCTTTGCCTCTTCCCTTCCGCCTGCTTCAAATCACCTTCGAATAGCGGGTGCGCTGACGGTCGGCCCGCAGATAGCGGTCGAACACCATGGAAATGACCCGCACCAGCATGCGGCCTGGCGGCAGGACGGTGATCCAGTCCCGGTCGACGCGCACCAGCCCAGCCCGCGCCATGTCCTTGAGATCGTCGAGTTCGTCGGCGAAGTAGGTCCGGAAGTCGATCAGGTGAGCCGATTCGATGGACTCGATGGACAGCTCGAAATGGCACATGAGGGCCTGGATGATCGAACGCCGCAGCACGTCGTCGGCGTTGAGTTCGATGCCCCGGAAAACCGGCAGCATCTGGCGATCGAGGCAATCGTAGTATTCGTCCAGGGTCTTGACGTTCTGGGCGTAGGTGGGCCCCACCTTGCTGATGGACGAAATGCCGAAGGACAGCATGTCGCAGTCGGCATAGGTCGAGTAGCCCTGGAAATTGCGGTGCAGGCGGCCCTGACGCTGGGCGACCGCCAGCTCGTCGTCGGGTTTGGCGAAGTGGTCCATGCCGATGAAGACATAGCCGGCGTCGGTGAGCTTCTTGATGGCCAGGGAAAGAATCTGCATCTTGGCGTCGGGCGAGGGCAGATCTGGCTCGGCGATGCGCCGCTGGGGCTTGAACAGGGTGGGCAGGTGGGCGTAGTTGTAGATCGAGAGACGGTCCGGATCCATGGCCAGCACCCGCTCCAGGGTACGGTTGAAGCCCATGACGGTCTGCTTGGGCAGGCCGTAGATGAGGTCGATGGAAATGGACTGGAAGCCGTTCGCCCGGGCGTTGCGGATGACGTCGGCGGTCTCTTCCTCGGTCTGCAAGCGGTTGACCGCCTGTTGCACCCGCTCGTCGAAATCCTGCACGCCGACGCTCATGCGGTTGAAGCCCAGTTCGCCCAGAAGCGCCACGGTGGCCGCATCCACCTTGCGGGGATCGACCTCGATGGAGTACTCGCCGCCGTCGAGAAGCTTGAAGTGGCGCCGGGTCGCTTCCATGAGCTGGCGCATTTCGTCATGGGAGAGGAAGGTCGGCGTCCCGCCGCCCCAGTGGAGCTGGATGACTTCGTGCTCGCCGTCGAGAGACTCGCTCTGGAGCGCCAGTTCCTTGGCCAGGTACTTCAGGTACTTGGCGCTGCGCCCGTGATCCTTGGTAATGATCTTGTTACAGGCACAGTAATAGCAGATGGTATTGCAGAAGGGGATGTGGAAGTATAATGACAGCGGCCGGCTGAACGCCCCGATGTTGCGCTTTCCCAGCCAGGCACGCGCGGCCTCGGCCCCGAAGGCTTCGACGAAGCGATCGGCGGTCGGATAAGATGTATAACGCGGTCCATTGACGTCGAACCGGCGAATTATCTGGGCGTCAAAAACGAAGTTCTCTGTTGCGATGTTCATCAAGCACGTCACCCATGGGTAGGCGGATTATGGTCAGATGGCACAGTAACACGGTTGACTTGGATCAAGCGAAGACAGGTTGAAAATGCCCCCACAGACTGCCGTTCAGGAAGTTTCGCTGTCGGTTTTGAAGACCGCCTGCTCCAACTGCAACCTGCGGGAGCTATGCCTCCCGGTAGGTTTGACTGTGGACGAGATGCAACGTCTCGACGATCTGGTCTCCACCCGGCGTCGGGTCAAGCGGGGCGATCATCTCTACCGTGCCGGCCAGGGCTTCGATGCCATCTACGCGGTGCGCAGCGGCTTCTTCAAGACCGACGTCCTGCTCGAGGATGGTCGCGATCAGGTCACCGGCTTCCAGATGGCAAGGGAACTCCTCGGCCTCGACGGCATCAGCACCGAGCACCACACCTGCAACGCCATCGCCCTGGAGGACAGCGAAGTCTGCTCGATCCCCTTCTCCCGCCTGGAAGGGCTTTCACGCGAGATCCACAACCTCCAGCACCATTTCCACAAGGTCATGAGCCGCGAAATCGTCCGTGACCACGGCGTCATGATGCTGCTTGGCACCATGCGGGCCGAGGAACGGCTGGCCGCCTTCCTGCTCAACCTCTCCCAGCGCTTCACCTCGCGCGGCTTCTCTCACTCCGAGTTCTACCTGCGCATGACCCGGGAAGAAATCGGCAGCTACCTCGGACTGAAGCTGGAAACCGTCTCCCGCGCCTTCTCGCGTTTCCAGGAGGAAGGTTTCATCGCCGTGCAGCAGAAGCACATTCGCATCCTCGACATCCCGGGCCTCAAGCGCCTGATGAATCACCAGGCCAAGTAGGGGCTGCGCGTCAGCGCAACGCCGACGATATAGGCAAAAGCCGCCAGCGCGGCGACCAGGAAGCCCAGGCGGATGCGCGGCGTGCGCCCGCGCTTCAGGGCCATCGTCCCACAGCCGATGTAGACCAGCAGCCCGCAGACCTTGGCCGTGAGCCAGGGTGCCACAAAGGGATACTGGCCACTCCACACCGCGAGGGTCAGGGCACTCGCCAGCAGGGTGGAATCGATCAGGTGGGGCGCGACACGCACCCAGCGCGCCCCCAGGCGGGGGGAGCCGACAAGCATCCATGCCCCACGCAGGCAGAACCCCACGCCGCTCAGGACGACGCAGGTGACGTGCAGATGCTTGATCGCAAGGTAGGTGATCATCCTGTCTGCCCGTCCGGTCTTGGGCGAAGGTACATAGGGAGATACACCCCTGCCAGAATCCCGAAGACGGCCAGCCAGCCCAGCGCAGCGGCGACGTTTGCGCCAGGGAAGAATTCGCCCAGAAGCCGCAGAACGACCACCCCCTGGAACAGCCGAAACAAGGGCCAGGCCCAGCGATCATCGGCGATGGGACGCCCCGAGTGCCCCCGGGTGACGCGGGCGGCCATACCGATGAGCACCGAAGTGAAAAACCCGGCCCCGACGGCGTGCAGCGGCAGCAGCCCTCCCCAGACGACTCCTGCGAGCGCAAGCAGCGACTGGAGGGCATAGAGCCCGAAGCCGACCCCCAGCCACAGGGCTCCCAGGTGCAGCATGGCCAGCATGGGCGCCTTGAAACCGGCCCGCAACTGCCATTGCCAAGACAGTCGGAGAGCCGCAGCGGCCGCCGCGCCGTCGCAGAGCCAGCGCCAGGAGAACAGGTACAGCGCCTGGGCCAGACCGTGCCCCAGGAGCGCCAGGAGCAGAACGACCAGCAGGGCGAAGGACGCGTCGCAGCGATAACGGGGGACCACGGCCCCGGTGAAGAAGGGCAGCATACGATGCAGGACGGTGACGAACACTGGCGCCACACAGCCCCAGAGACCCGCTTCGATTGCCCAGCGGAAAAACCCGGCATCACCGCGCACCAGAGCCCAGGCGTAGAGCAGTTCGGCCAGAACGCCAATGGTGAGGGCGGCGACGACCAGACTTGCATGGCCCCGATCGCTCGCTGAACGTCGCAGGAGCGCTACGAGACCCGCCGTCCCCACCGCCTGCCCCAAGGCCGCGAGGACGACGCCCGGGGCGAGCAGGAACGGCAGAAACAGGCCCAGGAAGAACGTCGCCCAGCCCGCCGCTAGCAGGAAAAAAGCTGGCAGATACTGACGCGCCTCCAGGGGCGGCGCCGCCATCCACTTGGGTAGCGCCGTCATCAGGAAGCCGAAGATGAAAAGGGGAAAGACACCGAAGACCAGGCTTCCCCCATGCACCCAGGCGGGGGGCACCCCAAGGGCAAGCGGGGGAACAGCCACACCGGCCCGCAGCAGCAGCTCCGGCAGCCACAACGCCATGGCGACGACCAGCTGCACGCTGCCGGCGGCGAACATGACGCGGTGGGGCGCAGAAAGAAAGACCGGCATCAGGCGCCTTGCGTCGGCGCAGCCGACATCTCGCCGCGCACCCGGTGGTAATGGCGCAGTACGGAAACCAGGTTGGCTTCGAGCCAGAGGGCAGCCACCAGCAGCGCCAGGCCCGCCGCACGCGCCGCCAAGTCGGGCGCCAGCGCCGCCAGCGCCAGGAGGACCACCGCCACGCCGTGGGCCCCCGCCTGGGCAAGGGCGCGGGATTCGGGCAGAAGCTTGCTCACCGACGGCACCGGCCTCCCCTGGGAGTCATTGCGCAAGTGCAGCCAGGCGAGGAAGGGAACGATCTTGTACAGCATGCCAATGATGAGGGACATATAGCCGCCCACCCCGATCAGAACGGCAAACAGCGCGGTCCACCCCGCCAGGGCCGCAAACGCGGGAAACAGGGCATCGGCGACCGCCAGGGCCAGCGCGGCAAGCAGGGACACGAGTCCCAATTGCCACAGGCGATAGGTCGCGTCGGCCCTCGCCCGTCGCCGCTTGCCTTGCAAGCGCAGGGTGTAGGCCGCAATGAAAATGCCGGCCAGGGCCGCACAACCCTCCGCAACCCTCGCCAGGAGCGGCAGATCGAGCACGACGGCGGCGCTCCACAGGAGCAGCAGAACAAAGAGCGCCCAGGGGAAGACCCTGCTCAGGCGGGCGGGGTATCCCGGAGTCAACTGGAACATGGGAACGACCACGTAGGCCAGCGAAGCGAGCAGGATTCCCACCCAGGCGGCGAATCCCCAGCCGGCATGGAGATCGGTCAGGGCCACCAGGGGCAGGTTGGCACCGAAGGCCAGGGCCCCGAGCAAAAGCACGCCGAGACCGCCAACTGCGGCCAGGCCGCCGAAGGCCAGCTTGAGTCCGACGATGGTCGGGCTGGTCGAGGGAACCCGGAACAGCGCGCCTCCCGCCACGACCAGAAAACCCGCCACACTGGACCCCAGCAGCACGGCCGCCAGGAGGTACAGGCGGGGATCGGGCACCAGGAAGGCAAGGACCAGGGCAATCGCCCCCAGGGTCAGGCCCCCGTGCAAGGGAACTGCCAAGGCGAGGGGACGCGGCACATTGGCCCCCGCCACCACCGGCAGAATCTGGATCAGCGCCCCCAGCATGACTTGCAGGAAGAACCCCACGGTCACGAGGTGGGTCGCTGCCAGGGCCGCGGGAGACCAGCGCGAGGAGAAGACATCGGAGCCCTGAAAAAGGAGCAGGAGGCCCAGCGCCGCGACGAAGAGCGGCGCCGTCACCAGAAAGCGCAAGGGGGCCGCCAGGGGCGGCGCCCGGTCGAAGGAGAGAAGGGCCTGCACGCGGGAGTCGGGGAGCGCTTAGCGGGAAGGACGCGAAGCGTCTCTGTTGCATCCCCTCGCCCGCAGCGCGCGGGGGGAACCTGCCCTGCCAGCGTTAGAGAAGCCGGAAGCGTGTATGAGGGGCATGGCAGCGCTCTTCATCGCAAGGATTTGCCCGGCGAAATAGCTCTCAGGCCCGCCAGATCAGGATCTCGAAGGTTCCGTCGGCCACCTGGTCGGTCTCGTGCCGGTAACCGTTCTGTTCCAGCACGCGATAAAGCGGATGGGGTTCGCGATAGAGGAGCAGAAGCAATCGCGCTCCCTCCGGCAGGGTATCCAGCGCCTCCATCGTCTTGACGAAAGGTTCCGGCGGTTCCAGATAACGGGCGTCGACGACGTGGGGGGACTTGGGGTGGCTCATGCTTCGGTGAGTTCGCTTTCGAGTTGCTCCACCAGCGCTTCGGCCTGCCCTGCGAGCTGCTGATCGCACATGGGATAGAGCACGTTCTCCTCCTTGAGGTTGTGCTGCTGCATCATGATGAGGAGCGTGTCGGCTTGGCCCAGATAGGAATCGACGTCCCCTCGGCCAGCGCAGCCAGAGCGTCGTCGAGCAGTGCGCGCATCTGGAGATGTTCCTGGCGCATGACCTGGGTCGGGCCCATGGACATTCCGGTGCGCGCTTCGAAGGCGGGGAAGAGGGTCTTTTCCTCGCCGTCGAAATGGGCCAGGGTCGCGCCACGGAAGTGTTCGAACGCGGCCCGGGCAGCAGCAAGATTCTTCTTGGCGACGGCCTGCTCGGCCTCGGCGAAGAGATCGTCGCAGCGACGATGGTCTTCGGTCATGAAATGGCGGATGGAAGACATGATCGGGGTTCTCGGTTGGGGGGTGGCCCATTTTCCGAGGCGTCCCCGAACAGCACCTTGACCCTCGTCAAATCCGGGCACCCGGCCTGGCCAATTTATGGCGTGGGGATATCCCCCGGCAAGGCGATGGTGTTTTCCTTGCTGTAGAGGTAGTCCTGGAAGACATGCTCGGCCGAAAGCAGGCGGTAGCTGCCGTCGCCCTCGAGCCGAGTCGTGTCCTTCAGCCGATAGGCCATGTGGCCGCAGGTCCACAATTCGAAATTGCGCATCTGGGTATACAGACAGGTCTTGTCCGGCACGGAGATGCGCCGGGCACCAGGATGGGCGGCGATTTCGCGATTGTAGGCATTGATGTAGGCGCAATTGCCCTTGGCGTCGAGCAGATAGCCGTAGGCCTCGCAATTGGGCCGGATGCCATCCCCGATGGCCGGGCTGTTGGACAGCATGCGCATCGGATAGCCGGTGGGCGAGATCATGTTCACCACGATCTGGTCTTCGCTGGCTTTGAAATATTCCTGCTTGACGTCGTCCGGCAGGCCGCACTCGTGGGTGACGGTGAAGCGTGTCGCGACCTGCACCGCCCCGGCGCCCCGTTCGAGGAAATTGACCGCGTCGCCGCCGGTGAAGATGCCGCCGGCGGGAATGAGCGGAATATCGAGCTGTTCCGCCTGCAGGAAGGCGTGGATTTCGGCGACGATGGTCGCCAGGTCGTATTCAGCCCAGTCCAGGCCGAAACCCAGATGGCCCCCCGCCAGCGGCCCCTCGACGACGATGTAGTCGGGCAGACGCTCGGTGCGTGCCGACTTCTTGAGGAAGAGTTGCAGGGCACGCAGCGAGGACACGATGATGCCCAGCTTGGCGTCGCGGAACCTGGGGTGATCCTCGATGAGCGCGAAGGATCCGAGATGCAGGCCCGCCGCCAGGGTAATGCCGTCGATACCCGCATCCAGGGCCGCCCCCATGCGGACCCGCAGCGTTTCCCTGGGGGCGTTCATGGTGAGCTTTTCCATGCAGTTGATGAACACCATGCCACTGCCCTGCTTGGAGCCCATGGCGGCGTCGACGTGCAGGCGGGTGGCCTCGGCCAGGCGTCCCAGGTCGAACTGGACGGCCGATTTGTCCGGATTGGCGACGTTCTGCTTGTAGAGCTTGAGCTTTTCCTTGACGAACTTGGTGTTGTAGCGGCGGTCAGCCACCGTTTTCACCATGGCGTCGGAGATGTGCCCGATGCCGCCCAGGCGGGCGGCCTCCAGGGCGAGGTCCACGGTCGAGATGTCGACCCCATTCCGCCGATCATGAGGGGCACCAGTTCGTGCCTGCCGAGCCTCAGGCGGAAATCATCCACGCACTTCATCTGTCAGTCTTCCCCAGGGCGCCGGCTTTTGCCGCCGGTTCGCGCAATTCGTTCGAGGGCGCCATTATCCTCTAACGCCAGGCGGCTTGCAGGAAATTTGCTCACCGGCGCGGCGCTCATTTTTCCAGGACGTAGGTCCCCGGCGCCGGGGCCAGGGCGGGGTATTTGCGGCAGGCGGCCCCGTAGGCCGGAACGCGCGCGCCAGTCCTTTCCCCCAGCCAGGCGATCCAGTCTTCCCACCAGGTCCCGGAATGCCGTTCGGCTTTCTCGACCCACTGTTCCCAGTGCTCGTTGCGCTCCGGCTCGGCCACCCGGTAGGCGCGCTTGGGAGGATTCGCCGGTGGATTGACGATCCCCAGGATGTGCCCGGACGTCGAGAGCACGAAGCGCACCGGCGCCTTGACGTTCACGTACTTGCGGATGCGGTAGCACTGCTTCCAGGGAGCGATGTGGTCGTCCTCCGCCGTCACGGCGTAGAGCGGCTGCACGATGCGATCGAGGTCGATGGTCTCCCCGGCCACGGTCAGGTGATCGCGCTTGACCAGATTGTTGGCCAGATAGAGTTCCCGGAGGTACCAGGAATGCATGGCCTGGGGCATGCGGGTGGTGTCCATGTTCCAGAAGAGCACGTCGAAGGGCGGCAGCGGCTCGCCCAGAAGGTAGCTGTGGACCCAGTAGTGCCAGATGAGCGGGTTGGAACGCAGCATGCGGAAGGCCGAAGCCATCTCGCCGCCATCCAGGTACCCCTTGCGAGCCATGGATTCCTCCAGGGCGCCGACGCAGGCTTCGTCGATGAAGACATCAATGTCCCCGGGGTGGGAGAAATCGGTGAGGGTCGTGAAGAGCGTCCAGTGGGCCACGGGCACCTCCCCGGCCGCAAAGTGCCGATTGGCCCAGGCCATGTAACTCGCCACCAGCGTACCGCCGATGCAGTAGCCTGCCAGATGGACCTTCGGCACCTTGCAGAAGTCACAGGCCACGCGCACCGCCTCGCCAGCCCCCTCGCTCAGGTAATCGTCGAAGCGCACCGCGGCCATGTCGGACCCGGGGTTCTTCCAACTGGTGATGAAGACGGAAAAACCCTGGTCCACCAGGTGCTTGACGAGACTCTTCTTGCTGGTCAGGTCGAGGATGTAGAACTTGTTGATCCAGGGCGTGATGATGACGATGGGCGTCGCCCGCACGGTTTCCGTGGTGGGCGCGTAATGAATCAGTTCCAGCAGGCGGTTGCGGAAGATCACCTTGCCCGGCGTGGTGGCCAGATCCTTGCCCACGTCGAAGGCGTCGGGCTCGACCATCTGGATATTGCGCGCTTCCAGGTCGCGGAAGAAATTGACCGTGCCTTGGTAAAGGCTCTCCCCCTGGGTATCGACGAAGCGTTGCAGGGCCACCGGATTGCCGAAAAAGAAATTGGTCGGCGCCATCATGTTGAGCCACTTGCGCAGCCAGAAGGCGGCCCGGCTCCTTTCCTTGTCCGACAGGCCCGGCGTGTCGTAGAGCATGTCCTCCAGGCGGTGGGTGAAGGCCAGGTAATACTCCTTGACGATGTCCCAGGTGGCCGACTCCTTCCAGATCGGATCGGCAAAGCGGGCGTCGTCGGCGTTGGGTTCGATGACGTCCTCGGAGGGCATGCCCAGGGCGCGCAGCAGGACGTGGGTCTGGAGCGCCGCCAGGTCGCCGGTGAGCGAGTGGGCGGCCCGCATCAGTTCCTGGGGATGCATCAACCAGGCAGCCTGGGCGTTCAAGAGCGAGGTGGTGACGCCAAAGGGATCGAGAACCTTGCTCATGGCCTTGAACGCGGCCTCGGCAGGATTTTCGCAATCGACGCTGAATCCGTGGGGGTTACTGGAACCGCTGGACATGACGCTCCCTTTCGACAAGTGACGGCCTGCATGCGGAAAATGAGCCCGGCAGAAGAATTCTGCCCCCCGACCCGCGGCTTTTCGCAGTGCTTGAAAAGCTTTCCGCTTGGCGTAGCATGAGCCTTGACGGGGCGGCTGACAAGCCGCCCGCCCACAAATCAAGACAATAGCGGAGGCCATGCATGTTCAAGCACATTCTCGTCCCCACCGATGGTTCCGAGCTTTCCCGCCAGACGGTGCGTCGCGCCGTCTCCTTCGCCCGGGAGGCGGGCGCGCGCGTCACCGCCTTTTTCGCCAAGCCCGAATACCCCATCGCCTACTTCGGCGAGGGCGCCCTGATCGACCCGACCACCCCGGAGAAATTCGCCGAAATGGCCGATCAGCAAGCCAGCGACTACCTGGAGGAAGTCCAGAATCTCTGCGCGGAAGCGGGCGTCGAATGCGACGCCGTGGCAGCGACCAGCGACATTCCCTACCAGGCCATCATCGACGCGGCCAGCGCCGCCGGCTGCGACCTGATCTTCATGGCCTCCCACGGCCGGCGCGGGCTGAGCGGCTTCCTGCTGGGCAGCGAAACCAACAAGGTGCTCACCCACTCCACCATCCCGGTCCTGGTTTATCGCTGAGAGGTAGTGGATAAATCTACTGCGCAGCCCGATGGCTTCGTTGGGCGGTACGCGCTCCTCGCCTAGGGATTCTCTGAATAACCGGCTATTTCCGCGCAGGCTGTCATAAAAAAGATGAAAAACAGGCGATTTTCGACCGTTGACCGTGAAATCCAGGGAGTTTTCCCTGCATTTCCCGTTTCACGGGCGCACCTCGCCCACCAAGGGCAACAATCGCTTGCGAGCCATCCACAAATTTGCCAGCGCAAACAGCGTCACGATCTGCCCCGTATTCTTCGCCAGACCACGGTAGCGAACTTTCACAAAGCCAAACTGGCGCTTCACTACCCGGAACGGATGTTCAACAATTGCCCGCACCGCCGAGAGCATCCGGTTGAACGCCTTCTGCTCCTCAGTCAGCGCTCCGCCAGCCGGCTTCTTGGTCGGTGTCAGAACAGACAGATTGCCTTCCTTCTGGAACTCGTCAATCGTCCGGTTCTTCTTGTGATAGCCGCGATCACCGAGCGCAATGGCTTCTTCCCCGTGCAGGCACTTCTCCATCATCGCAATGTCCGCAACCTTGGCCGTCGTGCATTCCACGGTATGAATCAAGCCGCTGTCGGCATCGACGCCAATATGGGCTTTCATCCCGAAGTGCCACTGATTGCCCTTCTTGGTCTGCGTCATTTCTGGATCACGCTTCTTGTCTTCGTTCTTCGTCGAACTCGGTGCTGCAATCAGCGTTGCATCGACTACCGTGCCGCGCTTCATCGACAGCCCTTTCTCCGACAACACCGCGTTGACCTCGGCAAAGATCGCCACCGCCAGGTCATGCTTCTCCAGCAGATGGCGGAAGCGCAAGATGGTGCTTTCGTCTGGCATCACATCCTCGAAGGCATCCAGTCCGGCAAACTGGCGCAGCAGCGGCACGTCGTGCAAGGCTTCTTCCATCGCCGGGTCCGAGTAACCAAACCACTGTTGCATGAAGTGAATCCGCAGCATCGTGCCCAGCGGCATCGGCGGGCGGCCGTTTCCCTTTTTCGGGTAGAACGGCTCGATCAGCGACTCAAGACGCGACCACGGCACCACCGTTTCCATCTCCGCCAGGAACACTGCCTTGCGGGTTTGCTTGCCGGCTTTCGGCAAAAAACCCGTCTCGGCCAGGCTCAGTTGCTTCATCGGTTTCATCTGTCTCATCAACTCAATGACAATGCCGTCATTTTCTCAAATTGCGCTGCATGATGGTTACTTATGCAGAGTTTCCCTAGTAGTCAGTCAGATAGGTTTGCGTCGATGCCGAGGCGCGCCTCCGCGCCCCGATCGCGCGAAGCGAACCGCAGCCATAGCCGAAGCTATGGCGAGGATGAGCGACAAAGCGAGCGGGGATGCGGGGCGTGCCGAACATAGCTGAACCTATCTGACTGACTACCAGCGCTCTGATAGGTCTCGTCGCTGCGCTCCGTCCGCCTCGCACTCGGGCCGCTCGCCACGATTTCTTCACTGCCTCTGAGGCTGCGGCCGCAAGACGGCCAGCACGGCGCCGTTTTCCTGATCCACGAAGCGGATTTCCAGCAGTTCCGCCATCAGATAGCGCTTTTTGAGGCTGAAATCCACCGGCTTCCGGTAAGTGGCCTTCCAGAAGGTGCTGCTTTCCCGGGTCCACGGCTCCACCAGACGGGCCATGGCGCGCAAGCTGACGTGGCCGGCGCGGGCCGCCGGGACCAGGGCGGCGAAGCCGGAATCGTCGTCGGTCGAGCGGGGGTAGAAATCGTAGAGATTGGCGAAGGCCAGAAAATAGTCATAGCGCCAGACGACCCTGCGGTGCTCGACTTCGCCGATCTTGTCCTCGCCGTCGTACTCTCCGCGTTCCTCGACGATGGACTGAAGGGGCAGGTACTTCCAGGTGTAGTAGTCCTCCACCTCCGGCCTGGCGAGCGGATTCCAGTTCCAGCCTTCGGCGATGTTGTTGAAGGCCATGGGATAGCGGACTTCGGCCATTCCGTCCTGCGCGGACACCATCAAACCCGCAGCTGTTTCCGGGCTGGACCACGACTTCCACGATTTCGGCCGCGACCGTGCCGACGGCCCCGGCAGCGCGGACCCGCTCGAAGCAGTGGGCGGCGGACTCTTCCGCCTGAGCGGAAAAGAAAATAGCGACGGCCGAAGCCGCCGCTAGCAAATGTCCGATTCGTGGGTTTCGGGACATGATTCCATGGTCAAGGAGACAAGGCCGGCAGGAAGCGGCACCGGCCTGACACCGCCCGCATCTTCTCCCACCGGCAAGCCGTAGGCCTATGATGCAAATCAACATTCCGGCGCGGCAAGAAAAATCGTTGACCAAATTAGTCGGATAAATTAGTCTGCACCTGTCCCAAGGGGGAGTAGCTCTTAAGCCGCAGCGTCGTCACCACGGGCAGGTTCGCCTGCCCCGGCGCTCCGGGTGGTCATCGGCAGATGCCCACGAGCAAGACCTTTGCCGCGCTGGCAAAGGTTCCATTTCAGTCGCACCTGTGCCATGCCGGACAAGGTCCGTGCCCGGCGCACCTACGCCGCCACGTCGCGCAACGCAACTGAATTGGAGCAAAACATGGCAACCATCGGTACCCCCGGGATGTGGGCAGCCTTCTTCGCCATCGTCCTCGTCATGCTGGCCATCGACCTCTTCGTGGTCGGCGGCGGCAAGGAGCATCGCGTCAGTCTCAAGGAGGCGGCCACCTGGTCCGTCGTCTGGGTGGCGGTATCCCTGGCCTTCGCCGGCCTCCTCTGGTGGCACCTGGACGGCAGCCTGGGCCGCGAGATCGCCAACCAGAAGACCCTGGAATACATCACCGGCTACCTCATCGAGAAATCGCTGGCCGTCGATAACGTCTTCGTCTGGCTGATGCTCTTCAGCTTCTTCGCCATCCCCGCCGAATTGCAGAAGCGCGTGCTGGTCCTCGGCGTGCTGGGCGCCATCGTCCTGCGCACGGTGATGATCTTCGCCGGCGTCTGGCTCATCGCCCAGTTCCACTGGCTGCTCTACGTCTTCGGCGGCTTCCTGCTCATCACCGGCATCAAGATGTGGTGGTTCGCCGACGCAACCCCGGACCTCGCCAAGAACCCGCTGGTCCTCTGGCTGCGCGGCCACATGAAGATCACCGACACCCTGGAGGGCGAACGCTTCTTCGTCCGCCGCCAGGAAGACGGCCGCTGGGTGCGCTACGCCACGCCGCTCTTCCTCGTCCTGGTGCTGGTGGAGTTTTCCGACGTGATCTTCGCGGTGGATTCGATTCCCGCCATCTTCGCCATCACCACCGACCCCTTCATCGTGCTGACTTCCAACATCTTCGCCATCCTCGGCCTGCGCGCCATGTACTTCCTGCTGGCCGACATGGCGGACCGCTTCTCGCTGCTGAAGTACGGTCTGGCCCTGGTGCTGGTTTTCATCGGTGCCAAGATGCTGCTCATCGACCTCTACAAGATCCCGGTGCTGTTCTCCCTGGGCGTGGTGGCCGCCATCATCGGCACCTCCGTCGTGCTCTCCTGGCCAGGCGATCCCGGGAGCTGGCGCGGGCATCGTCCGAAAAGCACGTGTCTTGAGGCGAAGATCATGGAAAAAAGACCCAATTCTCCCTCTGGTATTTCGGCCTGGCCCTCCTGGCCGTGGTCCTCATCCACGACTTGTGGCAGGGTGCCCGATCGACTGCCGCCATTCCCTACAGCGATTTCCGCACGCAACTGAAGGAAGGCCGCATCGCCGAAGTCGCCATCGGTAGTGACCGCATTCTGGGCACCTACAAGGAACCCGTGGAAGGCAAGAGCCGATTCGTGACTACCCGCGTGGATGGCGAACTGGCCAAGGAACTGGCCACCCACGAAGTGAAGTTCACGGGCCTGGTCGAAAACACATGGCTGGCGGAACTCCTGGGCTGGGTCATCCCCGCGGTCGTGTTTGTCGCCATATGGATCTTCGCCATGCGCCGTTTTGCCGGCAAGCTCGGCGCCGGCGGGGGTTTCATGTCCCTGGGCAAGAACAAGGCCAAGGTCTATGTGGAAGCCGACACCGGGGTCAAGTTCTCCGACGTCGCTGGCGTGGACGAGGCCAAGGACGAACTGACGGAAATCGTGGCTTTCCTGCGCGACCCCGCCCGCGCCGGGCGCCTGGGCGGGCGCTCGCCCAAGGGGGTACTGCTCGTCGGTCCGCCAGGAACCGGCAAGACCCTCCTGGCCAAGGCCGTGGCCGGGGAGGCCGGGGTTCCCTTCTTTTCCATCTCGGGTTCCGAATTCGTCGAGATGTTCGTCGGTGTCGGTGCCGCCCGGGTGAGGGATCTTTTCGAGCAGGCCCGCAGCAAGGCGCCGGCCATCATCTTCATCGACGAACTCGATGCCCTGGGCCGCGCCCGCAGCGCCGCCGGCGCCCTCGGCGGCCATGACGAAAAGGAGCAGACCCTCAACCAACTCCTGGTCGAATTGGATGGCTTCGACTCGACCAGCGGCGTCGTTCTTCTGGGCGCCACCAACCGCCCGGAAGTCCTGGACCCTGCGCTGCTCCGGACCGGCCGCTTCGACCGCCAGGTCGTGGTGGATCGCCCCGACCGCCTGGGCCGCGCCGCCATTCTGGAGGTCCACATGCGCAAGCTGTGCCTGGCCCCGGATGCCGACAAGGTCAGGATCGCCGAGCTGACCCCCGGCTTCACTGGTGCCGAACTCGCCAATCTCTGCAACGAAGCGGCCCTGGCCGCCACGCGGCGAAATGGCGAAGCCGTCGGACTCGACGACTTCACCGTGGCCATCGAGCGCATCGTCGCCGGCCTGGAGAAGCGGAACCGCGTGCTTTCCGCCCGGGAACGGGAAACCGTCGCCCATCACGAAATGGGCCACGCCCTGGTGGCCATGGCCCTGCCCGGGAGCGACCCGGTGCACAAGGTCTCCATCATTCCCCGCGGTGTGGCCGCCTTGGGCTATACCATTCAGCGGCCGACCGAGGAACGCTATCTCATGACCCGGGCCGAACTCGAAAGCCGCATGATGATCCTGCTGGGCGGCCGCGCTTCCGAAGAGATTGTTTTCGGGCACGTGTCGACCGGGGCTGCCGACGATCTTCAGCGCGTCAGCGCCATGGCCCGGGCCCTGGTCACCCGCTACGGCATGGACGCGGATATCGGACCCGTGGTGTTGGAAGCCGAAAAGCCGGGCTTCCTTGGCACTCCCCTGGCCTCCCCGCCCAAAACCTTCAGCGAGGCGACAGCGCGGGAAATCGATCTCGCGGTGCGCCGCCTGGTCCAGGACACTTACCGAAGCACCCTGGATCTGCTCCGCGCACAGGAAGGCCTGCTGCGGGAGTCGGCCCGGCATCTGCTCGCCGAGGAAACCCTCGGCGAAGATGCCCTGGAGGCGATTCGCCAACGTCTGGACGGAACCGCTCTCGCAGTCCGATGACGCCGCAGGCGGCCGGGCTCAAGCGCCTGCCTTTCCGGCCCCCTCTCGCAGCGCGAGAATCGCCGGATGCTGGATGCGGCGTGGAACGACCACGCCGTACCAGGACTCCCGCACTCCCTGGAGCGTGCCCAGGCTCAAGGCATCGTAGGCACGATGGATTTCGGCCGCCAGCCCGGCGGGTGCCGGGAACAGCCCCAGCCCGCCGCTGCCGAAGGTCTTCAGCAAGGCACTGTCGGTGAATTCCCCGACCACCTCGGGGCGTAGTCCCCGGGAAACGAACCAGTGATCCAGGGCATCCCGCATCGGATGGGTCCGGGCGGGGAGCAGCACGGGAGCGCCATCGAGGCGATTGGGGAAATCCGCAGCCCATGCGGCATGCAAAGCCTCCACTCCATACAGGTCCACCGCCATTTCACCGAGCCGGAAATCCTCCAGCTTCTGGTTGGCCCGGCGTGGCGCCGACTGGTCCGCGATCACCAGGTCCAGGCGGTTCAGTTGCAACTCCCCGAGGAGATGCCCGATTTCCCCCTCACAACACTCCAGGCGGACGGCGAGCGGAGGATGGAGGAGCGGTGCCAGGAGCCGGAAGGCCACCAGTTTGGGCACGGTCTCGGCGATCCCCACGGCGAATCTCGGCCGCAAATCCCGGCGACTGCGCAAATCGTCCACCAGCAGATCGCCCAGGTGAAAAATCCGTTCCGCGTACTGCAGCGCAACTCGCCCCGCTTCCGTGAGGACCAGGGACCGCCCCTGGGGCGCGAAAAGAGCCTGTCCCAATTGCTGCTCCAGCAACCCCAGTTGCGTGCTCACAGCCTGCACCGACAGATCGAGGCGTTCCGCGGCACGGGTGACGCTACCTTCCTTGGCCACGCTCCAGAAATAGAGCAGATGGCGGAAATTGAGTTGGTCCGGAGCCATGCGTTCGTCCAATTTTTTGGGATATACGCATCAATATAAATCCATTTATATAGAACATAAAGGCTCCTATTCTTGCGCCATGCCCACGCCACTGCTGGGCAACCCTCAAGGAGACCAAGATGATCACCCTGGAAGACTGCAAGGCTTTTTGCGATGCCCCGGCCGAGAAGGTCGACACGGTGGGCCGGGAGCACAACCTCGTTCCGATCGTCGCCCTCGCCTGCGCCCATGCGCGCAGCGGCAAGCGCAAACCGACCCCGGCCCCGCGGCGCTCACCGGAACCCGAATGGCCTCTGGCAGCCTGACGCTCCGCGACCCAAGCCCCGATGGAGGCGAACGACACCCAGGCGCACCGACCTGGCCCGGCATGGGCCTGGATTGGGCCCTGGGTCATGGCTGGGATGTCGCTTGCCATCCTCCTTCTCGGCGGCCTTTGGCTCTGCCCCCAGGGCGCCTGCCGTGTCCCCGCGGCAGACCTCGCTACGGCAATCGCCGTCGGTCATGGTCTGCCACCCGGGACCCAAACCTTTCTGACCGGGATTACCTGGCTGGGCTCCCTTGCCGTATTGCTCCCCCTCGCCCTGGTCACCGTCCTCATGCAACCGCAACGGTCCCGGCCCCGACGGCTTTTCGTACCCGCTGCCCTGGGTGCCGCGACGCTGCTCGCTCATCTGACGAAGCTCGCTTTCGACCGTCCCCGCCCCCTGCTTGAAAATCTGACGGCCCTGCCCCCGGACGCGAGTTTTCCCAGCGCCCACGCCATGCAGGTCACTGCCTTCGCCCTGGCGCTGCTGTGGTCCTCGGCGTCCCGACCTCCCCCGCTTGCCTGGGCGTTCGCCGGCGCGCTCATTGTTTCCGTTGGCTTTTCTCGGGTGGCCTTGAATGTCCATTTCGCCACGGATGTCATCCTGGGAACGGCCGCCGCCGTCTGCCTGAGCTGCGCCCTGCGCGGCTGGCTCGTGAAATTGGAGTCGCAGCCATGAGAAACAAGTTTCTCGGCATCGGTGAGCCGGGATATCACCCCCTGCGCAAGATTCGCAATGCCTACGCCGGTATCCGGGATGCGGTGATCTACGACGCATCGGTCGCCTACAAGCTCGTCCTGTCTATATTCGTGCTCACCGGCGCCTTTGCCCTGCGGGCCTGGGTGGACTTTCTCATCATCCTGCTCGCCACGGGATTCGTGATTGCCATGGAAATCGTCAACAGCGCCATCGAGGCGCTCTGCGACTTCGTGGAGACGCGGCACAACGAGAAGATCCGTGTGATCAAGGATATGGCCGCAGCGGCTGCGGGCGTTGCGATTCTGGTCTGGCTCACGGTACTCACAGTGGAAATCAGCGAATTCGCACGCCACTGGGTCAATGCAGCCTTGCTCCCTTACACTCAGGTTCCGCAGGCCCCATGACAGCGATCGTAGGTTTCCTGGCACCCGGCTCCGGAACCCTTGCCGGGACAGCGGTAGAGACTGTCGCCGCACTGGCGCACGCAGGCGTCCCAATCCCGCTGCCGGGGTGTCGCCGGCCTGGCCTCGGGCAGAAGCAAAGCGCCGGAGCCGGAACAGGCGGCGAAATCGAAGCGGCGTCGCGGCCCCGGGAGTTGCTCCCAGGTCTCCTCCGCAAGGCTCAGGTCGGCTTGCAGGCGGGCCAGAGCGGGCTCGCCTTGGCCCAGGATTCCTTCTTCCCGCAGCATCTGGAGGGCGGCACAGTCGGCACGGCGCACGGCGTCCGGGCGGTTTCCGGCCAGGAGTCTCGCGCAGGCCTGGGCGTAAAAGAAGGCTTTGGCCGCCGGGGCGAGTTGGGGCAGCAGGTCCGGGTTGTAACGCAGCACGCGCCGGCCTTCCTGGCGCCCTGCCTGGACCAGGACGGGCAGATTCGCATCGGCCAGTCCCTCGATACTTTTTCCGGCGGGGTCGGTGCAGGTCGTGAGGTCCAGGGCCTGCCCGGAGAACGGCATCGCTGCGAGCGCCAGTAGCAGGGCCGTGGCGAGGATCGAGGAGGATTTCATGGGTATGTCTCCAAAGCGGACCAACTTAGCACGAAGTCCCATGCTCCTCAGGCCCGTGCCGGTAGGCGGGGCCGGAGGAGCGCAAAGGGCATGGACGGTTCACGCGTGGTCCTGAGGGGTCGTCAATAGCGTTCGCGGCTGTAGATGATGGGCGCCCGCGGACCGCAGGCGCCGAAGCAGGCGCGCACGTCGCCGGGCTGGAGCAGCCAGGCCGGGACGTTGAGCTTGGACGCGACGATATCCACGTACCCGAAATTCCCCGCCCCCGGGGCCGAGAGGGACAGCAGGGCGTCGCCGTTCACCAGGCGTCCGGCGGGCGTTCCCCCCATGCTGGCGACGGTTTCCCCGGCGGCAAGCTGGTTGCGGGTCGTCTGCGTGGCGAAGACCAGGCCACCGTTGGCGCTGCTGGGAACGGTGAGCTGGGTGCAGGTGTCGGCCGTGTTCCTGACCCAGCCCGCGGCGCTCCAGTACTGGGCGTAGGCCGGAATGGGCAGCTTGAGGAATTCGTTGCCGTAGGCGTTGCCCAGCCGGAAGGCTCCGCTGCGCAGCGCAACGGCCTGTTCCCCGTGGGTGGCCGAGGTGACGCCATCGGTGTCGGTGGCCCGGGCCTGAATGGAGGTCGGAGGCGTGGTGCGACTGGCAAAGGTGTAGGCGATGGTCGAGGCGGTCCCCACGCCGCTGGCGAACCCGGTGGCGGCGATGGTGTTGTTGGTGAAGGCGCCCAGGCTGCCGCCGGCGGCGTCGCTCAGGGTGACCAGTTTGGCCCAGGTGGCGCCGGCGTAATTGGCCGTCACCCCCGCCCCGGCGGCCCGGGCGGTGACCGTCGCGGCAAAGGGCTGGCCGGAATAGGTGAAGGTGCTGCACCCCTGGGTGACCGTGGTATCGAAATAATCCGGCTTGAAGCGCCCGACATCAGCCTGGCTGCCGCTCGCATCCAGGCCGGACCCCAGGTAATTGATGGTCGAGGCCGTCAGGTCGATGGTGCCCACCTCGCTCCAGGTCAGGCTGGCGCTGGCCTGCCCTGCGCTGAAGCCGCCCAGGGACTGGTTGATCGCCGTGGCGTTGCCCAGGCCGGGAAGCGGATTGCTGGACGCCAGGGTGACCGTCGCCGCACTGGGCGATTCCTGGCCGAAATTGGGGGTGGCGGCCGGCGTGGCGCACTGGTTGAGGGCGGTGACGGTGACGTTGAAGGGCGTTCCCGCCGTCAGGGCGCGGCGGGAATGCCGTTCAGGCGGAAGCTCCTGGGCGCCGCGATGAAGGTATTGCCCGACACCGCCGCCAAGGAGAGCCCGCTGTCCCCGGTAGCGTTGCTCCCGGAATAGCTCGGATAGAGGGCAAGCTGACCCACGTCCTGGTAAATGAAATTATTGAGGGTGGCGGTGCCGTTGGCGTCGAAGTAGAGGCTGGTCAGCACCGTGGGACTGGCGGAATTGGTGGACAGGGCCGCCACGCTGGCCGTGGCCCCTCCCGTACTGGTCACGTAATTCAGGCTGGGCGCCAGGCTTCCGCTGGCCGGATTGACGTAGGCGGCGTAGAGGGAAACGTTGCGATTGACCCCGGCGAAGGCCGGCACGCAGGCGTTGCCGGTGGCGTCGGCCTGGACCGCCTGCAGGGTGACGCTCTGGGGCGCGCAGGCATAGTGGTTGGGCGCATTGACGAGGAAGCCGGCCGCCGCAAAGCTGATTTCGCAGGCACTGCCCGAATCCGTGGCGCCGGTGCCGGTGTGGGTGCACTGCACCGTGGTGTTGGTGGCGCCGCTGGCGGTTCCTGCCAGGGTGTCGGTGCGCACGTTGTGTTCCTTGAGGTACACCGTTCCGCCGTTGGCGACGCTCACCGAGCCGGTGATGGGCGAGGCACAGAGGGCGTCGCTGCACCACTGGGCACCGGCGATGGCAGTGGGCGTGAAGCTCACCGCACCGCTGGTCTGGGAGGCGGGAACACCGTTGCAGGACGCGCTGGACGTGCAGCCCAGCACGGTGATGGCCTTGGCGGTACAGGTGAGTCCGGCGCCGTTATGGACGAGTTCGACATGGTCTATGGTCGAGCACAGGCGGGTTCGGGTCATGAGGGCCTGGATGGTCGCCTGGCTGAGGACGCCGGAAAAGATTTCCAGCTCGTCGATATTGCCGTAGAAGTGCCACGCCGCCTGGCGTCCCTCGGTGGATGCCGCACTTTCGCCGCCGATGGCCGCGAGGCCGGTGCCGTCGGTCCAGGTGCCGGAGAAAGCGCTGCTGGTGGTCGCCAGGGGATTGCCCGAAGCGTCGAAGACGTAGAGGGTGACCTGCTTGGCGACCGTGTTGATGGTCACGGCGACGAAGTGCCAGGCGTTGCTGGTGATGACCGGGTTGGTATCGAGGCAGAAGACGCCACAACCGGGGTTGCTACCCTGCCCCGTCACGCTGCCGCTGTTGCTGATGTTGCGGTTGAAGAAGCGCAACTTGGCCCTGGCCGGTGCCGTCGGCCAGACTGAAGCCCCAGCCGTTCTGGGCGTCGTCCCGCACCAGGATGCGCTGGTGGTGGGAACTGGCCGCGGTGGAGCGGATCCAGGCCATGAAGGTGAAACTGGTGGGCAGGGCCGGAATGGTAGGCAGTTCCACATAGGTGTAGCTGCGCACCGTCGCCGTGGTTTTGTCGAACTCGCCGTAATTGCAGGTGCTCTGGCCGCCGCTGCTGTAGGCAGGCGTCCCGGAGGCAGCCGTAGGCCGGGCCGAAGAACCGTTGGCGATCTTGGCCGTGCCGTGGTGGCCGTTGCCGCTGCTGTCCAGAACCTCCCCGGACGTACCGTTCCAGGAGGTTTCGTCCATGCGCCAGTCGGCCAGGGGCGCGAGGATCGTTACCGTCGGCGCCGAGGCCGTGATGGCCGGGCTGCCGATATTGGAAACCAGGGTATTGGTCACCGTTCCAGCGCTGGTGCCGCTCACCGTGAGGGTCGCCGTGTAACTCGTGTTGGCCGCCATGCTCCCGACAGTCCAGGTCACCACACCGCCGGAGTAGGAGCAGGTTCCCCGGCTGGTGGTGCAGGAAACATAGCTCAGCCCGGCCGCTGCCAGATTATCGGTGATGGTCACGCTGGCGTGGCTGCTCACCGCCGTCTGGCCATTGACCGCATGCAGGGTGTAGCTGAAGTTCTGCCCTACCGCCGCCGTCGTCGTACTGGTGGTCTTGGCCAGGGAGAAGGTGCCACCGTTGACGTTGTCCGCACAGAGGGAATTGGCCGTGTTGCTGGTGCTCGTGCCCCCCCAGTTGCCCGTGCCGTCCGGATTGCGGTACCAGTCCTTGACCGAACTGCCACTGCCCCGCTGGGCATCGTAATAGGTGTTGCTCGACCCCGTGGCGGGCAGCAGGCTTTCGATGGCAGGGCAACTGCCGTAGGTGCTGCCGGCGCCGTAGAAGGAGGTGACGTTATTGCCCAGGCGGAGGATGTCGATGATCTGGTTGCTGGACGAATCGTAGAGCACCGCGTTGAAGGGCGGGCTGCGGGTGCGCAGGAAACTGAGGGCGGCATCGGAAAAGCGAATCCAGGGCGACGCCGTGCCGCAACTGTTGATGCTGCTGCTGGTGTAGCCGGAATCGACGTTGGTGTTCTGCTTGGTGGCATTGTCGCCGGCGTAGAGGTCGATCTTCCAGTTGGCGAAATTGCCGCTGGCGCTGACCACCGTGGGATCGAGGACGCGCAGCTCCAGGTAGCCCGCGCTGCTGGGCAGGTGCACTTCGTTGAACACCACCTTGCCCTGGTACGAGGAACAGGCCCCCAGGCAGCAGGGCTGGCGCCGAGGAGGAGTGCCAGCAGCAGGCCAAACCCCAGGGCGCCGGGCAAGGGTCCGAATTTCATCGGGGATTCCTGAAGATGCGGCGCATGGCCCATATTCCCATCAATAGTGCATGGACTTCAACTGGGCAAGGCACCGACTCGCCGTAAAACTCCTGCACGCATTTTTGGCCGTCCCATTTTTGGCCGTCCCTTTTCGCCACCCCCAATCGCTGGGCGCACCGCCCTGTTGGTGGTCGGCGACGCCCAAGGGCCTTGGCGCTGGGGCTTTGCGCCTTTTCTTGCCTGCCCGGCGGCTGACGCCTAGAGTGTGCGCGATCGATTCCCACGAGGCTTTCTCATGCGCTTCAGCGCGCTGAACTGGCAGTCCCTCAAGGTCAGGCTGACGAGCCTCACGCTCGCCATCCTGCTGGCAACCTTGTGGTCACACTCCTTTCTCAGCTACCGCAACTTGCGCGACGACCTCGAACGCGTCCTGGGCAATCAGCAGGTTCAGTCGGCGGCCATCGTGGCCAACGAAATAGACCAGGGGCTCAGCCATCGACTGAGCACGCTGGAGACCATCGCCAGCGGCATTCCCACCGACCAGTTGTCGAATCCGCAAGGCTTGCAGGCTCTGCTGGAAAGCCGGCCGATCTTCGGGGAACTCTTCAATGATGGCGTCCGCATCGTCGCACCGGATGGACGGCCGCTGGCTTCGCTGCCCCCCACCCCCGAGCGTATGGCGCCGCTCGATCCGCTGGAGGCCACCCTGGTTGCGGCGCTGCGCGAGGGTCGCAGCAGCGTCGGCCGTCCGGCCATCGGCAAGGGGAGCGACGCCCCCACGCTGGGGATGGCGGCGCCGATTCGCGATGGCTCAGGCCGCATCGTCGCCGCCATCACCGGCAGCACCCGTCTCGGGCAAGCCAGCTTTCTCGACCGCTTGATCGCCCGGCGCAGCGACTCGCAGATCGGCTTTCTGGTCATCTCACCCCAGGACGGAGTCTTCGTCACCGCCACCGACCCCTCGCGCGTCGCCAAGCCGATTCCAGCACCCGGCATCAACGCCATGCATGACCGCTACATGAGCGGTTATCAGGGCTACGGCGTCGCGTTCAATTCCCGCGGGGTGGAGGAGCTGTCAGCCGCCCAGCGGGTGGCCACCACGGCCTGGTTCGTGGTCAGCGTACTCCCTACGGAAGAAGCCTTTGCCCCCATTCATGACCACCGGCGCCAGATCTGGCTGGTCACCCTGTTCCTCTCGGTTCTGGCCTGCGCGCTGACCTGGTGGGTCACGGCGCTGTTGCTGCGCAAAAGGCTCAAGCCCATCCTGGCCGCGGCCCATCAGCTCGAAACGCCCTCCGAGCACCCGACGCTGCCGAACCATCTTCCCATCGTGTGCACCGACGAAATTGGCGAACTGGTCGCGGCGTTCAATGGACTCCTCGATACGGCCCGCGATCGCGAAGCGATGCTGCGCCAGAAAACCGATGACCTGGCGCGGGAGCACCAGATTGCCGACGCGTATGCCAGTCGCCTGGCCGAGGTGAATGCCCAACTCAAGACGCTGATCGAGAGCCTGCCCGACCTCCTGTGGATGAAGGACGCCGACGGCCTCTACCTGGCTTGCAATACGCGCTTCGAGCAGTTCTTCGGCGCCCGCGCGGCGGACATTCTGGGAAGGACAGACTACGATTTCGTCGACCGGGAACTGGCCGATTTTTTCCGCGAGCACGATCGCCGGGCCATGGCCAAAGGGGGACCATCGGTCAACGAGGAATGGATCACCTTCGCCAGCGACGGCCATCGGGAATTGCTGGAGACCACCAAGGTCCCGGTTCATGATCCCCAGGGCAGGCTGATCGGCGTGCTCGGGATCGGCCACGACATCACGGAGCGCAAGCGGAGCGAACTGCTGCTGCTGCAGAGTGAGCAGCGCTACCGCAACCTGCACGAAAGCCTGCGCGACGCCTTCGCCCGCTGCGATCTCACCGGCCGCATCGTCGAGTGCAACCACGCCTTTCTCGATCTGCTTGGCTACGACGAGTCCGAACTCACCGGCCTGAATTTTCGCCAGATCACGCCGCCCCGCTGGCACGAATCCGAAGAGCGCATCCTGCAGGAGGAGGTCTTGGCTTCGGGGGCTTCGCGCGTCTACGAGAAGGAATACGTGCACAAGGATGGCCATCCCATCCCGGTCGAAATACGGACCTGCCTGCTGCGCGACGAGCATGAACAGCCCGTGGGCATGTGGGCCATCATCCGCGACATTTCCGAACGCAAGCACCAGGAAAGCGTCCTGGCAAACCACCGGCAGCATCTCGAGGCCCTGGTCGCCGAGCGGACCTCGGAACTGGTCCTGGCCAAGGAGGTGGCCGAGTCCGGCAGCCGCGCCAAGAGCACCTTCCTCGCCAACATGAGCCATGAACTGCGCACGCCGATGAACGCCATCATGGGCATGACGGCAAGCGCCCTGCGGCGCAGCACGGACCCCGAGATTCGATCCCGGCTGGACAAGGTCATCCAGGCGTCGAAACACCTGCTGACGGTCATCAACGACATCCTCGACCTTTCCAAGATCGAGGCCGAGAAGATGGTGCTCGAGCGCATTCCCTTCACCTTGCGCGGCCTGGTCGACGAACTCGACGTTCTGGTGCGCGAAAAAGCCGATGAAAAGAACATCGAGCTGCGCTTCGTCACCGCCTCGGATTGCGCTGCGGAGACCTTGCACGGAGACGCGGCCAGGCTGCGGCAAATATTGTTCAACCTGCTCGGCAATGCCATCAAATTTACCGATCCCGGCGGATCGATCACGCTGCGCATCGAGTGTCTCGAACGCCACGGGGCCGAGGCCCTTTACCGCATGGAAGTCAGCGACACCGGCATCGGCGTTCCCGAGGACATCCTGCCGCGGCTGTTCAACGCTTTCGAGCAGGCCGACAGCACGACGACCCGCAAATACGGCGGTACGGGCCTGGGGCTCGCCATCTGCAAGCGCCTGGTGCAGCTGATGGGAGGACAGATCGGCGTGCACAGCACGCCTGGCCAGGGCAGCACCTTCTGGCTCACGGCGCGCCTGGGCGTTGGCTCCCCATCAACCGAGGATGGCCCCCCCGGAGGGCGACGCGGCAGCCGAACTCAGCGCCCGCTACGCCGGAACCCCCATTCTGCTGGCCGAAGACGAACCGCTCAATCAGGAAGTGGCGGTCGAACTGCTGACCGGCGTGGGACTGCACGTCGACGTGGCCGGAAATGGCCTGGAGGCCGTCGAACGGGCTCGCGCAAAACCCTACGCCCTGATCATTCTCGATGTGCAAATGCCCCTCATGAGCGGCAACGCCGCCGCCCGGGAAATTCGCACCCTGCCCGGCTACCGGGACGTTCCCATTCTCGCCATGACCGCCAACGCCTTCAGCGAAGATCGCCAGGAGTGCCTGGACGCCGGCATGAACGACCATATCGGCAAGCCCGTCGATCCGGACATGATGTACCGCATTCTGCTGCACTGGCTGTCCGCCGGAGATGGGGGGCAATCCGGGCCGGCGGGCCCTTGATCGGCGGGAAGCCGGACGGACACTGGCACCGGTTGCAAGCCCGCACGACGCGCGGACGCGAGGGCCAATCACCGCAGCCAGACTCCGGCGCATCGAGCCGGACCAATTTCGCCATCGGCTTTCTCTCTCAGCCCCGCAACTTCCGGCTCAGATCGGCCAGTGCCCGCATCTGGGCGGCAACCTGGCCGATCAGCCGGGTGTCGATCAGGTTGCCGTCGGCATCGAAGGCGCCGCCAAAGGCGCTGGCGAAGACTTCCGGCTTATTCACCCCATGCAGGTCGAGGTACACGCAGACCTGGCGCAGGTGGTATTGCGCCCGCGAGGTCCCCATGCCCCCGCCAGCGCCCATGATCGCCGCAGCCTTGCCCGCAAGCAGCGCGTTGTCCGGCTCGCGCGACAGCCAGTCGAGCGCGTTCTTGAGCGCCGGCGCGATCGAGTAGTTGTATTCCGGGCAGGCGAAGACCAGCGCGTCGGCGGCGCGGGCCTGGTCCATCAGCCGCTGCACTGCGGCCGGCCGCTCGGCCAGATCGGCGTTGTAGAAGGGCACCGCCGAGAGGTCGGCGATTGCCATCGTGACGCCCTCCGGCAATTCGGCCATCGCCGCCCGCAAAAGACCCGCGTTGGTCGACTGGCGGCGCAGGCTGCCGCAAATACCCAGCAATTTCAATTCGCGCATGTTTGGTTTCCTGTTCTTCAGTTGGACGAGATCGGGGTGCGGGGACCGCGACCGGGAGGCGGAGTCCCTCGCAAGGATAGGCATGCAAGGGCCACCGAGCGAGTGTCTTCGCTCCCGCAAATCTGGGTCAAGCTGGAAGCTGGGGATGCGCATGCCGATGTTTTGGCTTCGTCATCACCAATCAACCTCGCTTATAGATCAGATTGAAGGGATCGCTACCGGCCCAATGGTAGGGAGCCACATGGGGTATCCGGGATTTTGGACGATACGAAGAATTGGACTTCGCTTGCCATTCGGATGTGTTTATTTCTCGATGGACTGACGGCAGTCCGATACTTTGCCGGGGGATGGAAATTCAGCAGCCATCGATGAAATATCCTCGCTCCTGTAAAGCATCGCCAAAAGGATAGGAAATTCAACCGCCGTCGGTGATGCGTCCTCGCTCCTGCACACCATCGTCAACCGGGCATTTGCGCGAAATCGCTCTTTGCGCCGCGGAACATCCGCCGCCCTGTCACGCCTGAGGCGTGAGCGCTCTCGCGGGGCGGCTTCAGCAACCCTCTCCGGGCGCCGGCTTTGTGTGTGCCCCAGCGTACCGAACTGCTGAGGGGCGGCGTGTAGTCTGGACTTATCCCCATCCCCGAGGAGACACAGATGAATACCGCAACCTTCAAACCGACACCGGAAAACACCCAGCCGACCTGGAAATGCGAGGATTACAAAGGCAAGCAAATGCATGTCTGCACCCAGAGGAGCGTCCATGAAAACGCCAGCCTTTCCGGACACGGCGACCAATGGACCTTCAGCGTCAAGATCACCAACCAGAGCAACATTCCGATGCCCTACAAGAGCGCTAGCGCCGCCTCGGACCCCGCACTTTTCTACACCACGCAAGCCATTGCCGAAGACATGGGTTTCCTGAAAGGCCGGGAGTTGATCGACGGAGCCTGAAAAAGGATAGGAAATTCAACCGCCGTCAGTGATGCGCCCTCGCTCCTGCACACCGTCGTCAGCCGGGCATTTGCGCGAAATCGCTCTTTGCGCCGTGGAACATCCGCCGCCCTGTCACGCCTGATCACTACCCGGCCGCCTCCCACAACGGCGGGATCAGCACGGCACAGAAATCCAGAAGTTCGAGGGGCGTCAAAACCGCTGGCGCTCCCGCCCTTGCCGGTCCTCGCCTTCGCTACGCACGCTGGCGTCGAGGGCGAAACCGCCGCCGTGCTCGCAGGGGCGCAGGGCTTCTCCATCGGCCTTGTCCAGCAGGCCGCGCCGGATGAAGAGGCTCACAACTCGGTTGGCGAGGGTCACCTGGAGTTGTGCCTGCGCCTCCGGGGTCAGGCGTGCCTGCAGTTCGGCGTCGCCAAGGTGATAGCGCAACCGTTTGGGGAGGGAGAGAACCCCTTGCCGGACCGGCAAAGCGGGGAAAACCTGATCGACCAGATGGGCCGCCGTTTCAACCATGCACCGGGGGGTGCAGGAGGAGGAGACACCTCGACCCTTGCAGGAATAGGCGCGGGGCGATTCGACACCCGGGAGTTGTCCTGGCTGCGGTCGTGGTAGAAGTCCGCCAGGTCCGGCAACTGCGCCTGGTAGAAGGCTTCGATGGCCGCCAGCTCACCGTCCCGGAGCGGCTGGTGGAAGGTCTGGACCAGCAGGGCGTCGCCCTAGTAGTCAGTCAGATAGGTTCAGCTATGTTCGGCACGCCCCGCATCCCCGCTCGCGTTGTCGCTCATCCTCGCCATAGCATCGGCTATGGCTGCGGTTCGCTTCGCGCGATCGGGGCGCGGAGACGCGCCTCGGCATCGACGCAAACCTATCTGACTGACTACTAGCGGTCGATGGCCAGGCCGTCATAGCCCTCGGCGCTACCGTGGAACAGGCGGTAGGCAGTGGTGCCCTCGCCGGCGCAGCGGGCAAGGAGCCCCTGGCGGGCGGCCAAGGCGGCGGCCAGGCGTTCGGGGAGGTCGACGGGGGATGAGGACAAGGCGGTTCCTTGGGGCACGGCGGCGTTCATGAGGGCAGGCGGAATTGTGCCTGAAGCTGGCCCACCGCATCGGCGGCGCCGCGCACCCGGAAAAAGGCCCCCTCGCCATCTGCGCGCTCCTCCAGCACCTGGCAGCTCCGGTAGAGCTGGCCGCGGAATTCCTGGGCGGACCAGGGAAGGAAGATCTCGGCTTCGACCAGATCCTGCTGGAAGAAGGCGACGATGGCGCGATGCAGCTTCGCCACATCGTCGGGCCGGCGGGCGCTCATGACGATGCAGTCGGGGTATTGGGCGCGCAATTCCGCTTCCCGTTCAGCCTGGGCGGCGGCGTCGCCGACGTGGTCGATCTTGTTGAAGACCCGTAGGCGCGGCACGGCATCGGCGCCGATTTCTTCCAGCACGCGGTCGGTAACCTCCCGCTGCCGCTCGCAGCCGGGATCACTGGCATCGATGACGTGCAGGAGCAGGGAAGCGTCGAGGGCCTCGTCCAGGGTGGATTTGAAGGAGGCCACCAGCCCGTGGGGCAGGTTCTTGATGAAACCGACCGTATCGCTGACCAGCACCCGGGGAACGCTTTCCGGGTACAGGGTGCGTACCGTGGTATCGAGGGTGGCGAAGAGCTTGTTGGCCACCAGCACCTCGCTGCCCGTGAGGGCCCGCATAAGGGTGGACTTGCCGGCGTTGGTGTAGCCGACCAGGGCGACCCCGGCCAGCCCCTGGCGCTCCTGGCGTCGGGCGCGCTGGGTCTTGCGCTCAGCGTCCATGGCAACGATTTCCAGCTGCAACTCGGCGATGCGGTCGCGAATCTTGCGGCGATCCAGCTCGGTGTGGGATTCGCCAGCCCCGCGGCCGCCGACCCCGCTCCGCTGCCGCCCCTGGGAGCCGGCCAGCTTGGCGGCTTCGCGCAGGCGGGGCGCCATGTAACCCAGGCGGGCGATTTCCACCTGGGCCTTGGCGGCCCGGGAGCGGGCGTTGCGATGGAAGATTTCCAGGATGACCATGGTCCGGTCCATCACGGCGCAGCCGGTTTCCTTTTCGAGGTTGCGGGCCTGGGAGGGGGAAATCTCGTGGTCGACAAGGATGGCGTCGATGCCGCCGGGCTCGGCCTCATCGTTGATGAAGGCGCTGATTTCCTCGCGCTTGCCGACGCCGAGATAGGCGGTCTGGTCGAAGCCCTGGCGCTTCTGGACGAAAGTCCGCACCACAATAAAGCCGAGAGTCTTGGCCAGCTCCCGCAACTCGGTCAGGGAGGCGTCGAATTCGGCGTCGCTGACGGTGGGTAGCTGGACGGCCGCTACCACCGCTTGGCTGGGTTTCTCGTTACCTTCTCGTTGCATGCCGGTCGTTTTTTCTCGCGTGTACCGCCGAGGCACGGGTCATTCGATTGGGGCAAATCCGTAGTACGAACCGTAGGCTGACGGAGACGGCTCGTAGGCGGCAACCTTGATGGCGTCGGCCAGGGTGACCTGGTTGGTGAAGCCGTCGACGCCGCCTTCCTCGCCCAACCATCGCGCTTCGACTTCGCTTTCGCTCAGGCCGTGCAGGTTGAGATTCCTGTCGAAACGCTCCGAACGGTACTCGAAAGCCATGTCATGGGCGATGAACAGGGTGTGGGGGCAGGCGGTGATGCGCGTCTCGTCCACCGGGTCGGCACCCATGACCCGGGTGCCGCAAAAGGGGCAATGCACGGGGGTGTAGTAGTAAGTCTTGAGTTCGGTTCGCTGGATGGCGTTTTTCATGGGGTACTCCTTCTCGCTTTGGCGCAGCCGGCATTGGCCGCCGCTGCGGTCAATGCCGGGCAGCGTGCCGGGCCGGCGTCAGCCAGCCTGTTTGAGGTTTGTCGCGGTACGACTGGGATGCGCTGGACGCGCGCCCCGACGGTGGTCAGGGCAGCGGGAAGGTCAGGCCGGCTGGATATTGCTCGCCTGCTTGCCCTTGGGGCCGGTGGTCACATCGAAACTGACGCGCTGACCTTCGGCCAGGGACTTGAAGCCCGCCGAATTGATCGCGGAAAAGTGGGCGAAGAGGTCTTCGCCGCCACCGTCCGGGGTGATGAAGCCGAAACCTTTTGCGTCGTTGAACCACTTGACGATGCCTGTTGCCATGTCTTGAATCTCCAAAAAATAAAAGGGTTGTTCCCCTGAGAGGGGCGCGATCAAGACGGCGAGGTAAGGCTGGGGGAGTGGCGACGCTGAAAGGCGAGGGCTAAACCGACGAGACAACAACACTACTTGAAATTCGCTGCGCTGCACAATACGCGCTATTGGGGCGAATAGCAAACCGTGCGCAGCAAAAATCCTTTGTAGACAAATAAATAGCGCCTATTGCGGACCATTTGAGCGACGCGCCGACGGTCCGCTTGCCGGGCGCCGGTCGAAGAGCGGTATACCTGGGGCTTCGACCAGCTCAGCCCGAACGGAGTGGCGGATGGCAGGCGTTCTGGTGCGGGGATGGGCGACGGGCATGGATCGGCTACGAGCGGCTGGCTATGTTGCGAAACGAAAGGCAAACGCCGCATTCCAACGCGCCTGGCATGTGTTGGCGCTACGAGGACATCACCACTGGCAATCGCGGTCGGTCAGAAAACTGAGAAATCGGGGAAGATCAGGAATTTCTTGCCTTCGCGAGCACATCAATGCGGAACACAAGACGTTGCCCCGAGCGAGGGAAAGGACGGGCTCTCTCTTACGCAGAATCGTGGTCCGTCCCCGGAAATGCCGCGTCCCCGGAAATGCCGCCCGGAAATGCCGGAAATGCGCGTCCCCGGAAATGCTATCCATCAAATTCCAAGACTGAAATTATCGCCGATCGCGGAAAATGTCCGACAGGCTGCTAGCGGTGTCGGCAGCGTTGGGCGCGCGCCCCCTGCCCGGCCAAACCGGACTGCCAAATGCTACGGTCGGTGGCAAAAACAGGCAATAACCGAAACCGGGCGTTCGGCAAAGGCCAAACAGTCAGCAGACGTTGACCCGGCAATCGATGCCCTGGCTTGCACCGGCCGAGCTCGTTAGCCGACCGCCGGGATCGCTCGCGCCAGCAGTTGCCTCTATCAAGGAGGCAAACTCTGCCGGCGACAGCCGGGCGGGGCGAAGGGCCGGTAGCGATGCCGCCGTTTCGGCCAGCGACCGTATCTGCCCGGCTTCACACAAATTCCGATCTCGCTCCGAACGATCGGCGCAGTTTTTCTGGGCCTGCAATTTGGCCATCTGGCCCAGCCCGAGCAGGCTTGTCGGTGCTTGATTCCGGATTTCGTGGGCGGCCGATGCGCCAGCCATGCCAAGCAATAACATCAAGACCAGGATTTTCGTCATTGAATTGACCTCTTTATCGATGACTACCTGCCTGTGTTCGGGCGAAAAAGCCGCGCACAGGCTTGAGCGTTATTCAGCATCGACCGTGCCACGCCATGCCACCCCATGAAATCAGCCACTTGGAATCGATTCCAACTATCCCAGCGCGCAAACGGGGCATAAACCCAAACCCAGCGGGTGATTTCGCCCGGTTTTCCCCAACGGCATTGCCGCTACGGGTGCACGCGCAAGGCCCTACAATGCCGACTCAACCTCCCCGAGCAATCGCCGGATTTGTACCCCGCAAGGAAATCATGACCAAACCATTCGCATCAATGCTTCTTGCCGTGACGACGGCTTTCTGGATCGGCACTGCCGCTGGCGACGAACATGGGCACGCGCATCCGCATTTCTCGCCGGACGTCGATGCCTTTCATTCGCTGCTCGCGCCGCTGTGGCATGCCCGTCCGGGCAAGACGCGCAGCCAGAACGCCTGTAGCAGGGCGGGAGATTTGGCTAAGAGTGCGGCGGATATCCGCTCGGCCAACGCGACAGCGCTGGTCGCCGCCATCCACCGCCTGCAATCCACCTGCAAAGGCAGCAAGCCGGCCGCGGTCGATGCGGCCTTCTTCGACGTCCATGAGGCCTTTCATCACCTGATCGATGCCCAGCCATCAGGCTCGGCAGGCTGATCTAGGTCTTGCCGGTGCCATCCGGTCAATCGGCTGAAGGATAGCGAATTCAACCGCCATCGATGAAATATCCTCGCTTCTGCAAACCATCGTCAACCGGGAATTTGCGCGCAATCGCTGTTTGTGCCGTGCAACATCCGCCGCGCTGTCAGCGCTGTCACGCCCGAGGCCTGCGAGGCGCCGGTTGTTGGGCGTTTCGCGGGCCTCAGGCGTGAGCGCTCCCGTCGGGCGGCTTCAGCAGCCCTCGGCTACCAGGCGATGCGCTGATCGAATTCGAACTCCGGACACGGCTGCGCCAGCGGATCGGCGTCGCGCTGTCCGGCCGCCTCCCACAGCGGCGGGCCGTGCGCCGGGGCCAGTTTGGGCGGCGCTATCGCCTCGCCCAGGTGAAGCAGGATCTCCCGGATCGCCTCGCCATTGTCGATGAAGGCGATGATCCGCATGGCGCCGCCGCACTTCGGGCAGATGAGGGGAAACACTTCATAAATGCGCGCCAGCAAGAGTGCCCACGCATAACGCGCCGCCCGGCAGGCGCCACTTTCCTCCGCCACGGCATTCGCCTCGGCCGGCACTGGCTTTGGCGCCCCCGCCAGCGCTGTGACAGCCTCTCGCAGCGACGCATTGGGCGCCAGCACACCGTAGTAACGATGCGGGTGGCGCCGGGGCGGCGGGATCAGCGCGGCGAGGCGGTCCAGAAGTTCGAGGGGCGTCAGAACCTGGCTGACGCGCCCATCCGGCCCCGGCTTGGGGCTCTCATAGACGAGGTGGTCCGCATCGATCTGCCGCAGCCGTTCCTGCGCAAAGGCCGGGCGGGCGCAGTAGCGCAGCAGGCGCTCCCCCTTGCCGGTCCTCGCCTTCGATGCGCACGCTGGCGTCGAGGGAGAAACCGTCGCCGTGCTCGCAGGGGCGCAGGGCTTCTCCATCGGCCTTGTCCAGCAGGCCGCGCCGGATGAAGAGGCTGACGCTGCGTCAGGCGTTAAAACGCCACGACAGCCCTCAACTGCCCGGCAACTCGCAAGCCTCGGTCCATGTCGCGGACTCGCGCTGCGACATCAGTCTCTCAAGCAAGTCCCAAGCCTGGTCTGCATACCCCGCGGCGGCGGCGCTCACGCCCTCCCCCAGTTCGAAGCGCTCTCCCCGCACGCAGAGGACGAAGCACTCCGGCGCCGGCCCCCGGCAGGTTTGGTTGAAAACCCGCAGGACGGCGCCGGGTTCCAGGGCGTGGGTGCTGCTGCCGAGATCGGCGGCGGGTTGCAGGCGGGTGAAGGTGTGGGGAGCTGGGGTGCCGCTGCCGGCGTCGATGAAGAGGGCCAGGCGGCGGCCTTCCAGGTCGAGGGCGTGCTCGATGTTGAGCTGGAAGTCTTCGATCAGTTCCACCTCGCCGGCCCGGCCGTTGGCCTGGAGCCAGGTTTCGAGGCGCTCCAGCAGCAGGGGGCCGAGGGCGTCGTCGCCGCGGCTGGGGTTGCCGACGGCGATGACGACGACGGGGGCGGTCATGTCTGTCTGGCGAGCGGGAATTCGCTTGCCCGGTCAGGCGGGCGGGGCATCCTGCGCTTCGACAGGCTCAGCCCGAACAGAGGTTGGCTGGTCCGCGCCCCGGCTCAGACTATGGACCACGCTGCCGTCCGCATCGACCAGTTCCACCTGCAGCGGCATCTTGCCCAGGGCATGGGTGGCGCAGGAGAGGCAGGGGTCGAAGGCGCGGATGGCGACTTCGATGTGGTTGAGGAGCCCCTCGGTGACTTCCCGCCCGTGCAGGTAGCGGCGGGCCACATGGCGCACGGCTTCATTCATGGCCTGGTTGTTGTTGGTGGTGGAGACGATGAGGTTGGCCATGGTGACGATGTCGTTTTCATCCACCCGGTAGTGGTGGAAGAGCGTGCCGCGGGGGGCTTCGATGACACCCACGCCGTCGGTCTGGCGCTCGCCCTGGACCATGAGCTCGCTGCCCAGGATGTCGTCGTCGTGGAGCAGTTCCTTGATGACTTCGACCGCGTGCAGCATTTCGATCATGCGCGTCCAGTGGTAGGCCAGGGGCGCGTGCATGGGGGTGCCGCCGGCGTAATCGACGAATTCCTTGCGTTCGTGCTCGGCGAAGGGGGTGGGGATCTGGTCACAGTTCTGCACCCGGGAAAGCGGCCCCACCTTGTACCAGCCATGCTCCTTGCCGATGGCCCGCAGGTAGGGAAATTTCATGTAGCTCCAGGGTTTCACTTCTTCTTCGATGTACTTGCCATACTCCTGGTAATCGACGCCGTCGAAGAGGATGGCGCCGTTGTCGTCCCGGGTGCGCAGGGTGCCGTGGTAGAAGTCCAGGTCGCCGTCATGGCCGACCAGGGACATGAAGTTGGAGCGGAAGATGCCGAAGCTGTTGTAGAGCCCCGGGTCCTGCATGTGCACTTTCTGGATGAGATGCACGGCGTCCCGCGCCCAGCCGATGATGGGGTAGATGTCCTTGAGCAGGCCGTCGCGCTCGGCGACGGTGAGGGATTTGTTCACCCCGCCCGGCACCGAGCCGGTGCCGTGGATGCGTTTGCCCGCGGTGACGCGAATCACCTCCTGGCCGAACTTCCTGAGCAGTACCCCCTGGCGGGCGATCTCCGGGTGCTCCTGGGCGACGCCGACGATGTTGCGGCGGGTGAGGTCGGAATCGAAGCCGAAGAGCAGGTCCGGGGAGCACAGGTGGAAGAAGTGCAGGGCGTGGGACTGCATCATCTGGCCATAGTGCATGAGGCGGCGGATCTTCTCGGCGGTGGGCGTCAGTCGCTTGGCGCCGACGATGACGTCCATGGCCTTGGAGGCGGCGATGTGGTGGGACACCGGGCAGATGCCGCACAGGCGCTGCACCATCACCGGCACCTCCCAGTAGGGGCGGCCCTGGATGAACTTTTCGAAGCCCCGGAATTCGACGATGTGCAGGCGCACCTGGTGCACCTTGTTCTGGTCGTCCAGCAGCAGGGTCACCTTGCCGTGGCCCTCGACGCGGGATACGGGGTCGATGGCCACCCGGCGGAGTTTTTCGGGGTGTTGGGCGGTTTCGAGTTGGTAGGTCATAGGGCCTCCATGATTCTTTCGGTAACTGAGCATGCTGATGCCGTTCGCCCCGAGCCTGTCGAAGGGCGGTTCATCCCGGGCTTCGACAGGCTCAGCCCGAACGGGGAGCAACCTAAGCGCGTTGGAGTCAGCTCAGTCATAGTGCATCAGACCGTGGCCCAACTCGGGTTCGCGGCCCGCCAGCAGGTCGGTGAGCACCTTCCAGATGGCGTCGCCGGAGGGCGGGCAGCCGGGGATGAAATAGTCGATCTTCACCACCTCGTGGATGGGGTGCACCTTGTTGAGCGGCAGGGGCAGTTCCGGGTCGTTGGGGATGAGGCCGTTGGCCAGCCCCGGGCTGGTGTGATAGACCTCTTCCAGGATGGTGGACAGCGGCAGGTGGTTGCGCTGGGCCGGCAGGCCGCCATTCACCGCGCAGGCGCCCAGGGCGATGAGAATCTTGCAGTGCTTGCGGAACTCCCGCAGCACATGGACGTTCTCGGCATTGCACAGGCCGCCTTCGATGAGGCCGATGTCGCAGCCCTCGCTCACGGTCTTGATGTCGGTCAGCGGCGAGCGGTCGAACTCGATGTGCTCGAGCAGGGTGAACAGCCGCTCGTCGATATCGAGGAAGGACATGTGGCAGCCGAAGCAGCCGGCCAGCGACGTGGTGGCGACGCGCAGCTTCTTTTTGACCGGGGCGTCCATCAGTTTTCCTCCTTGACCAGCACTTCGCCGATGGGCGCCTTGTCGAAGGTGCGCTCGCCGATGGGCACCGCGAAGCCGCGGCGCTTTTTCAGAATCACCCCCACCGGGCAGACGTGGGCCGCCTTGTCGGCGAGGGTGAAATCGGTATCGGCCAGGCGACCGGACTTGGCATTGACGATGAGATGGGTCTTGATGCCCCGGCCCGAGAGGGCGAAGACGTTCTTGCCATCCACGTCCCGGCTGGCCCGCACGCAGAGGGAGCAGAGGATGCAGCGATTGAAGTCGAGCAGCACCTCGGGGTGTGAGGCATCCACCGGCCGGTCGGGAAAGAAGTGGTCGAAATGGGGCGACATCATGCCCAGGTGGTAGGCGGTGGCCTGCAGCTTGCAGTCGCCGCTCTTCTCGCAGGAGGGGCAGAAGTGGTTGCCTTCCACGAAGAGCATCTGGGTCAGGGCCCGGCGCTCGGTGTTGAGTTCTTCGGAGTCGCTTTCCACCCGCATGCCGGCTGCCGCCCGCATGGTGCAGGAGGCGGTCTGGCGGCCGTTGACCTTGACCGTGCACAGCTTGCAGGAGCCGTGGGGCTTGAATTCCGGGTGGTAGCAGAGGTGGGGAATGAACACCCCGGCCTTGCTGGCGGCCTGGAGGATGGTTTCGCCGTCTTCGAAGGGTACGGCCTTGTCGTCGAGGGTGAAGGTCTGGCTCATGATGTTTTTTCCTCGCCGAATGCTTCGGGAACGATGTGGGCCCCCGGGTCGTCGCGGCCCGTCATCTGGCGGGCCGCAGCCAGGGCCCGGTCGAGGTCGAAGGCCGGGGCGAAGTCGGTGTGCTCCAGGCGCCGCTCGTAGGCCGGGCGGAACTTGGCGATGGTGTCCAGCACCGGGTTGCAGGCGGTGTGGCCCAGGCCGCAGTGGCTCATGGAGAGCAGAATCTGGTTGAGCTTTTCGATCTCGGTGAAGTCGTAGGGCGAACCGTGGCCGTTGTGCAGCTTGTCCATGAGGTTCTTGAGGAGCGAGGTGCCCACCCGGCAGGGGGTGCAGAAGCCGCAGCTCTCGTGCTGGAAGAAATGCACGAAATTGCGCGCCACCTCGAACATGTCGCGGCTGTGGTTGAAGACCATGAAGGCGCCGGCGGTGGGCAAATCCTCGAAGCCGATGCGCCGGTCGAACTCCTCGGCACTGACGCAGATGCCGGAGGGGCCGCTGATCTGCACGGCCTGGACGTCTTTCGCCCCGCAGTCTTGCAGCACCTGGCGCACGGGAACGCCGAAGGGGTATTCGTAGATGCCGGGCCGGGCACAATCGCCGGACACCGAGAGAATCTTGGTCCCCGCCGACTGTTTGGTGCCGATGCCGGCATACCAGTCGCCACCGTTGAGGGCGATGAGGGCGGCGGCGGCGTAGGTCTCGACGTTATTGACCACCGTCGGCTGGTCCAGATAGCCGTTGGTCACCGGGAAGGGCGGGCGGTTGCGGGGGGTGCCCCGCTTGCCTTCCAGGGATTCGATGAGGGCCGACTCCTCGCCGCAGACGTAGGCGCCGGCACCGAGGTGGATTTCGAGGTCGAAATCGGCGCCGGGAATCCCGAGGATGTCGGCGCCCAGCAGCCCGGCCTCCCGCCGGCGTTGCAGCACGGCGTTGAGGGGGTCGAGGAGGTAGCGGTATTCGCCGCGCAGGTAGAGGAAGCCGCGGCGGGCGCCCAGAACGTAGGCGGCCACGGTCATGCCCTCGAACACCAGGTCGGCGTGGGCGGTGAGGAGCACGCGGTCCTTGAAGGTGCCGGGTTCGCCCTCGTCGGCATTGCAGACGACGAAGCGCTGCTGGCCGGCCTTGAGGGGCGCGTTGCGGCAGGCCTCCCACTTCAGGGCGGTGGTGAAGCCGGCACCGCCACGACCCCGCAGATTGGAGCGACGGATTTCCTCCAGCATGGCGGCGGCCCCGCCTTCGCTCCTGCCGGGGGCGCGGGCGACCATGGCCTGGAGCGCGGCGCCGGGGGCCGGGTTGGGCCCGAGGAGCAGATCGGCCCGCTGCACGTTGTCGGTGACGGCGAAGAACTCCGCCGGCCAGTCGGCCAGGGGCGCGCCATCGCGCACCAGGTCGGCGATGGCGTCGATGCGCGCTTCGGTGAGCCGGGTGATGGCCAGGTTATTGACCAGCATCGCCGGTCCCTGGTCGCACATGCCGGTGCAGGAAGTCTTGTCGACGCTCACCAGACCGTCTTCGGACACCTTGCCGGGTTCGATCCAGAGGGCGGCGCACAGGCGCTCCATGAGGGCCATGTTGCCCCCCATGCGGTCGGTGATGTTGTCCGAAAAGAGGATGCGGTAGCGGCCCCGGGGCCGGGTGTAAAAGAAGGAATAGAAGCCGGCGACCCCTTCGATCTTGGTGCGCGGCACGCCGAGAACAACCTGCAGGCGGTCGATGGCTTCCGGGGGGATCCAGTCGCAGGCTTCCTGCACTTCGCGCAGGATCTGCACCAGGCAGGTGGGATCCCGCCGGTAGCGCTGGGCGACGCGGTCGACGATGCCGGCGACCGCCGCGCCGTGGAGTTCGGGCCATGCCATACCAACCTCCCTGGGAATCAGTTCTTGTGTACGAAAACCTAGCAGTTTCCGGGCCTGATATCTTGGGCCAGATCAAACCGGCTCCTGTTCGCCGACCCGCTTTGCCTTCGGCATGGATTGTGCACCACGGATGCCGGGTGTTTGAAGAAACATTGAAGACGTATCGATGACACACCGATGAAATCCGGCGCCGCTATCCTGCCTCCGGCCGTTGTTTGCTGCATCGCAGCACCCTATACTTGAAGCAGAGAGGCGCCGCGAGCGCCGCCAACCAGGGAGAAGGCCATGAGCCAGAGCACCACGGAACGACGCTACCTCGTCAACAAGACTTTCGACGAGATCAATATCGGCGACCACGCCACCCTGCAACGCACCTTGCGCCCCGAGGACGTCAAGCTCTTTGCCGTCATGACCGGGGATGTGAACCCGGCCGTGGTCGATCCGGAATACGCCGAAAGCGGCATGTTCCGCGAGGTCATCGCCCACGGCATGTGGAGCGGCTCTCTGATCTCGACCGTCCTCGGCACCCAGTTCCCGGGGCCGGGCACCATCCTCGTCGATCAGACCCTGCACTTCGCCCGCCCGGTGACCATCGGCGACACCATCACCATCACCATCACGGTGCGCCAGAAATTCGCCCATAACCAGCACGTCCTCTTCGACTGCGTCTGCACCAACCAGGAGAATCTGCAGGTGGTGAAGGGCACCGCCGAGGTGCTTGCCCCCAGCGAAAAAATTTCCCGCTTCCAGGAAATCCACATGCCCGACGTGCGCATCGACGACAAGCACGAGCGCTACGAGCACCTGCTTTCACGGGTGAAGGGCCTGGAGCCCATCCCCACCGCCGTGGCCCACCCCTGCGACGCCGAGTCCCTCAAGGGGCCGGTCATCGCCTACCAGGAGGGCATCATCGAACCCATCCTGGTCGGGCCGGAAGCCAAGATCCGCGCGGTGGCCGAAGAGAATGGCCTCGACCTTTCCGGCATCCGCATCGTCAATTCCAAACACAGCCACGATTCGGCGGCCATCGCCGTGTCCCTCGTGCGCAACGGCGACGCCGAAGCCCTCATGAAGGGCAGCCTGCACACCGACGAACTGATGAGTGAAGTGGTGTCCCGGGCCAACGGCCTGAGGACGGCGCGGCGCATCAGCCACGTCTTCCTCATGGACGTGCCCACCTACCACCGGCCGCTGCTCATCACCGACGCCGCCATCAACATCGCGCCGACCCTGGAAGATAAGGTGGATATCATCCAGAACGCCATCGACTTCGCCCAGATCATCGGCATCCCCGAGCCCAAGGTGGCCATCCTCTCGGCGGTGGAAACGGTCAATCCCAAGATTCAATCGACCCTCGACGCCGCCGCCCTGTGCAAAATGGCCGACCGGGGCCAGATCAAGGGCGGCATCCTGGACGGCCCCCTGGCCTTCGACAACGCCGTCTCCATCGTCGCCGCCAAGACCAAGGGCATCCGGTCCGCCGTGGCCGGCCATGCGGAGATCCTGGTGGTGCCCGACCTGGAATCCGGCAACATGGTGGCCAAGCAGCTCGAATACCTGGCCAACGCCCTCACCGCCGGCATCGTGCTGGGCACCTCGGTGCCCATCGTGCTCACCAGCCGCGCCGATACGGCCGAAACGCGCACCGCCTCCTGCGTCATCGCCGCCCTCATCGCCCACAGCCGCCGAAAGCCCCTCTGATGAATCGCGGCATCCTGACCATCAACGCCGGCTCCTCGTCCATCAAGTTCGCCCTCTTTCCCCTGGGGCAGGAGCTCTCGCCCCAGGCCGAAGTCGCCGGGCAGATCGACGGCCTGGGCACCGCCCGAGCGCTCTTTACCGCCCGGGACCGGGACGGAGCCCCCCTGGCCGAGATCGCCATACCCGGCGAGAACGTCGATCACGGGCGGGCCTTCGATTTCCTCCTGCGCTGGTTCACCGACCATGAAGCCGCCTGGCAGATCGCCGCCGTCGGCCACCGCGTCGTCCATGGCGGCGAGCACTTCGCCGAGCCGACGGTCATTGACGCCCCCATCCTGGAGCGCCTGGCCGGCTACGTCACCCTCGCCCCCCTGCACCAGCCCCACAACCTGGCCGGCATCCGAGCCCTGCAAGCCCTGCTTCCCGGCGTCCCCCAGGTGGCCTGCTTCGATACCGCCTTTCACCGCAGCAATCCCGCCGTGGCGCAGACTTTCGGCCTGCCCCGGGCGCTCACCGCCGAAGGCGTGCGCCGCTACGGCTTCCACGGCCTTTCCTACGAATACATCGCCCGCGTCCTGCCGCAGCACAGTTCCAGGGCCGACGGCCGGGTGGTCGTCGCCCACCTCGGCAACGGCGCCAGCATGGCGGCCCTGGTCGCCGGCCGGGGCGTCGCCTCGACCATGGGTTTCACCGCCATCGACGGCCTCGTCATGGGCACCCGTACGGGCGCCCTGGACCCGGGCGTACTGCTCTACCTGATGGACAACAAGGGCCTGGGGGTCAAGGAGCTGACCCGGTTGCTGTACAAGGAATCCGGCCTCCTGGGTGTCTCCGGCCTTTCCCAGGACATGCGCACCCTGCTTGCCTCCGACCGGCCCGAGGCCGCAGAGGCGGTGGACCTCTTCTGCTACCGCATCGTGCGCGAACTGGGATCCCTGGCCGCCGCCGCCGGCGGCGTGGATGTCCTGGTGTTCACCGGCGGCATCGGCGAACACGCCGCCGAAGTGCGCCGCCGCGTCTGCGCCCGATGCGCCTGGCTGGGCATCACCCTGGACGACGGCGCCAACGCCCGCAACGCCCTCCACATCGGCAGCGGCCCCACCGAAGTGCTGGTCATCCCCACCAACGAGGAATGGATGATCGCCGACCATACGCGGAGTGTGCTGGGGCTCTGAGCCCCGGTGGCAGACCCGACAAACCGTGCAAAACACACATTCGTGCTCGATATGCACGGATGAATCCGCGATTTGCGCGGCCGACTTACAGCGGAAATTTCAGCGTTGAAAAAGCCCGCCCTGCCTGCACTGCGCGGTGTTCGATGGCTGATGCGGACACAATCCAGCCTTTCTGTTCAAGAAAGATCAGAAAGGCGCGTGTGCTGATCTTCTGACAGGAGTCGGGGATCAGAAAGCTCGTGCGGGCAATCCTGTGATCCTCGAACAGGAACACGCCAAGCTTTGGCGGCACCACAAGGGCGAAGGCGTTCATCGTTTCTTGAACGGCCAACTCGCCCAGGTTGTTCTTCCTCGGAGCAGGGTTCGCCGCACTGGCCTGCTGAAAGTGCGCAAAGGTCTTGGTTGGCAGGATGGGTATCTGCCTGGCGGCGGCCCATTCAGCCAGTTTGTTGCTGGTCGGCGTCTGGTTGCGGGTGACTTCGTGCAGCACCATGTCGACCAGCATGACCGTCCAGCCTGGCTTGAACAGGACATCGAGCGCGTCGGCGTAGGCGAGCGTGATGAGCGGCCCGGCGTCGGGCAACAAGGCAACATCTTTGGGGGACGGCACGGTGGGTTCAGGCTGTCGGCAAGGACTTCAACTGCTCCACCATGTCCTGCGTCGTCGCGTCGGCCAGCCTCGGCATCGGCAAGTGGGCCTGTGCCATGAGCAGGAACAGGTCTTCCTCGCTGTCGATGCCCAGTGCCCGCATGGCTTCGTCGTCCGCTATTCGGCCTAGCGAAAAATCGAGCAGCACCTTGAAGTTCTGGTTGGCGGTCGACTCCGATGCCTCAAAGGTCTCGACCAGATAGCGCAGTTCGGCGTTGAACAGGGCGTTGATCGAGGTATCGGACTTGGCGGCGATCACCTTGGCGCGCCTGAGCAGGTCGCGATCAACGGAGCCGGTGAAATTGACGGTGTTGGCCATGGGGGGCCTCCCGGGGCGAGTTAACACATGAGTAAGTGTAGCACGTAATAATGTGCCGCCTGAGCCGCAAGCGTCTCGGCGGGCTCGCCACTCCGACGCCAAGCCCCCGTTCCTGGCCGCGTGCGCTGGCCGCTGTGACTCGCACCAGGAAAACCGGGGCTTAGTCCCGGTCTTGCCGCCTGCGACAATCTGCCGCAGCGCCGAAAAGCCGCCCCCCCTTAAAATGCGGGACTCCAGCTTCCCGGTCCGCGCAAGCCCTCCATGCCCTCCCCTCGCCTCACCCTTGCCCTCGGCGGCCTTGCCCTGGCCGCCAATGCCCACGCTTCCTGCGGGTCCGCCTTCTGTGTCCTCAACACCGACTGGGACGTGGTGGCCGCCCAGACCACGCCGGGTCGCGCCAGCGTCGATCTGCGCTTCGAGTACATCCCGCAGAAGGCGCTTTTCTCGGGGAGTTCGCGGATTTCAAGACGTTCGGTGGTCGATGAGGAAGCCGTCGAGACGCGCACCCTGAACCGCAATTTTTCAGCCTCCCTCGACTACGCCCTCACGGCCAACTGGGGTGTGATGCTCACCCTGCCCCTGGTGAGTCGTTCCCATAGCCATGTGGCGGAACCCGACGTAGATCCCCATCGCGAATCCTGGGATTTCTCGCGCCTGGGCGATGCCCGCATCCTCGGCCGCTACCAGGCGCCCCTGGGGGAGAACACCAGCGGCGGCATCCAGTTCGGCTTCAAGCTCCGCACCGGCAGCACCCACCTGGCCAATGGCGACGGCGACCGGGCCGAACGCTCCCTGCAACCGGGCACCGGCAGCACCGATGCCGTCCTGGGGGTGTTTTACGCCTACCGGCCCAAGTTCGTCGGCCTGAGCTGGTTTGCCCAGGCTCAGGTCCAGGCGGCGGTGGCCACCCGGGACCACTACCGCCCGGGCAGCCAGTTTTCGGCCTCCCTGGGATTTTCCGCCCCCCTCGGGGAGCGGGTGTCCTTCCTGCTCCAGGGCAACGGCCTGGTCAAGGGAAGGGATACCGGCGCCCAGGCCGAGCCGGAGCTGAGCGGCGGCCGCTATCTTTTCCTCAGCCCGGGCATCGGCGTCAACCTGAGCCCGGCAAGCCGCCTCTACGGCTACCTCCAGGCCCCCCTCTACCGCCACGTCAACGGAATTCAACTCACGGCGGACTGGTCTGCGGTACTGGGCTACACCCAGCGTTTCTGACCCGCCCCACCCTCCAGAGCCTCCCGTCCCCAGGATGGGAGGCTTTGTTTTTGTGGCCTTTTTTTCGCACCAGCCACACGTCCCTCCGCCTGCCAAAAGCGCAACATCTAGTCAACGTCTTGCATCGACCTACTAGATATAGTAGCTTAGAAAAAACGGGCCAGCATGAGTCCGTCATCCGATAAACCACCTGGAGGAGCGACCATGAGTCCTGTTGCCGAACAACTTTCCCTCACCGACATCCCCGCCGCACCGGCGATTCCTCCCCTCCAGGAGCAGGAAATTTCCGGCGAGGTGCTGATCGAGAAGTACGCCAAGGGCAAGGAAACCAACGTTCACGACGTGCGCAAGCGCGTGGCCTGGGCCCTGGCCCAGGTGGAGGTCGAAAAGGACCGTGGCCCCTGGGAAGCCAAGTTCCTGTGGGCCCAGGAAAACGGCTTCGTGCCTGCCGGCCGCATCAATTCCGCCGCCGGAACCGACCTCCAGGCCACCCTGATCAACTGCTTCGTGCAGCCGGTGGGCGATTCCATCGTCGAAACCACCGACGGCAAGCCCGGCATCTACACCGCTCTGGCCCAGGCCGCGGAAACCATGCGCCGGGGCGGCGGTGTCGGCTATGACTTCTCCAGCATCCGTCCCCAGGGCGCCCATGTGAAGGGCACCCAGTCCCGCGCCTCCGGCCCCGTTTCCTACATGCGCGTCTTCGACCGCTCCTGCGAGACCGTGGAATCGGCCGGCGCCCGCCGCGGCGCCCAGATGGGCGTGCTGCGCTGCGACCACCCGGACATCGAGGATTTCATCCACGCCAAGGACAAGGGCGACCTGACCAATTTCAACATCTCCATCGGCGTCTCCGACGCCTTCATGCAGGCGGTGGATGGCGACGCCGACGTGGAACTGCTGCACCGCGCCGAGCCCAATGCGGAAATGAAGTCCTCCGGCGCCTACCAGCGGGATGACGGCCTGTGGGTCTACCGCAAGGTCAAGGCCCGCGACCTGTGGGATCAGGTGATGAAATCCACCTACGACCACGCCGAACCGGGCATCCTTTTCCTGGACCGCATGAACAAGGACAACAACCTCAATTACTGCGAAGTGATCGAGGCCACCAATCCCTGCGCCGAACAGCCCCTGCCCCCCTACGGCTGCTGCTGCCTGGGATCCATCAATCTGACCCTGTTCGTCAAGGATGCCTTCTCCGACAAGGCCGCCTTCGATTTCGACGCCTTCGGCGAAGTGGTGCGCGTCTCCACCCGCATGCTGGACAACGTCCTGGATGCCACCCACTGGCCGCTGGAGCGTCAGGCCCAGGAAGCCGCCAACAAGCGCCGCGTCGGCCTGGGCTATACCGGCCTGGGCGATGCCCTGGCCATGCTGCGCCTGCGCTACGACAAACCGGAAGCCCGCGCCATGGCGGCGCGCATTTCCGAGTACATGCGCGACACCGCCTACCTCTATTCCGTCGATCTGGCCAAGGAGCGGGGCGCCTTTCCGCTGTTCAACGCCGAGCTGTACCTTTCCGGCGGCAATTTCGCTTCCCGCCTGCCCAACGACATCAAGACGGAAGTGAGAAAGCACGGCCTGCGCAACAGCCATCTGCTGTCCATCGCCCCCACCGGCACCATTTCGCTGGCCTTTGCCGACAACGCTTCCAACGGCATCGAACCCCCCTTCTCCTGGACCTATAGCCGCAAGAAGCGCATGCAGGATGGCACCCTCAAGGAGTATTCGGTCGAGGACTACGCCTGGCGCTACTACAAGCACATCGGCGGCGACGTGAGCAAGCTGCCCGACTACTTCGTCACCGCCCTGGAGATTTCCGCCAAGGCCCACGCCGACATGGTCGCCGCCGTGGCGCCCTTCATCGACACCTCCATTTCCAAGACGGTCAACGTCCCCGCAGACTACCCCTACAGCGACTTCCAGGATCTCTACATGCAGGCCTGGAAGGCCGGCCTGAAGGGTCTGGCCACCTACCGGCCCAACAGCGTGCTGGGCTCCGTGCTCTCCGTCGAATCCGCCAACAGCGCCGCCAAGGCCGAGGCCGCCCCGACGCAGGACGCCAAGGCGCCCCAGGATTTCGTCACCACCGACGCCAACCGCCGCCTGGAAATCAAGAACCTGCCGGCCCCCGTGCTGGCCAGCCTGCGCTGGCCCGGCCGCCCCAGCCTGCCGGAAGGCAACCTGTGCTGGACCTACATGATCGACTCGCCCATCGGCAAGTTCGCCCTCTTCGTCGGCCATGTGGAATCGGAAGGCCGCACCTGGCCCTTCGAAGTGTGGGCCAACGGCCCCGCCGAACCCCGCGGCCTGGGCGCCGTCGCCAAGACCCTGTCCATGGACATGCGGGCCAACGACCACGGCTGGCTGGAGATGAAGCTCGAAGCCCTGGCCAGGACCCCCGGCGATTCTTTCGAACTGCCCATGCCGCCCTACGGTGAAAGGAAGCGCGTGCCCTCCGTGGTTTCCGCCATGGCCCAGATCATCCAGTGGCGGGTCGAGCAGTTGGGCGCCCTCAGGCACGACGGCCCCACCCCGGTGAAGGACGCCCTATTCAGCACCAAGGAACCGAAGACCGGCACCGACGGCACCCTGTCCTGGACGGTCGACGTCAGCAATGCCTCCACCCAGGAAGACTTCGTCCTAGGCCTCAAGGAAATCACCCTGCCCGACGGCGTCACCCGTCCCTACTCCATGTGGCTGGCAGGCAACTACCCCCGCGCGCTCGACGGCCTGTGCAAGCTCCTCGCCATGGACATGCGCGTCCTCGATCCGGCCTGGATCGGCATGAAGCTGCGCAAATTGCTGGACTACCCCGAGCCCCTGGGTCACTTCATGGCCTTCATCCCGGGAACACGCAAGCAGCAGACCTACCCCTCCACGGTGGCCTACATCGCCCGCCTCATCATCCACCGCTACGCCATGCTCGGTATCCTCGACGAGGAAGGCTTCCCCCTGCAGCAGATGGGCATCCTCAAGGCCCCGGAAGACGCCAGCAACAGTGTGCTCCCCACCCAGGGCAAGCTGTGCGGCGAATGCGGCAACCACACCATGATCAGGAAGGACGGCTGCGACTTCTGCACCGCCTGCGGCGCGGTGGGGAGCTGCGGCTAAGCGGTCTGCACCGACAGAGCCCTCCCGACCGGGAAGCCCCAAGGCGGACGCCTTGGGGCTTTTTCATGCGGCAGCGCACCTTACTGTGTCATTGCACAATCGCTATTGCACGTCACCATGATTTCGTAGCAGGTGCTTCCTGCCCGATTCGGCGAGCCCCAAGGCATTCCCGAAGCGTATAACTTTTGGCTTATTGCATTCCAAAGAAAACCCTACGCGGCAGCCGGATTGGGGCCTGCTCTATGATGCGGATGGTGGCATCAAGGGCTTGTTCAGCCTTCACGATGGCCAGCCCATCAAGCAGGGGAGCTTTCGCCCCGCCGACGCGATTCTCTCCGGGGCTCGCAGCTTCCGGGACTGGCATTTCATCTACGAACCCCCAACGCCTCAAGCGACCCCAGGCAACGGTGCCGCAGTTCCTTCTGGAAAACCGGCGGGTTTGCCTTGAAATGGGACTGATTTATCCATGCAAATCGATTCGTTCGCATCGATTATGGCATTCGTGGCATCGACACTAACAGAAACGAAGCGATAGCATCGTTTTTGTTGACATTTGCTCACAGCCCGCCAAGAATCGATGCATTCAAATCGATTTTCGAGGCGATCATGCTCGTTCCCATTCCCTCCCCCCAGGAGCTTGGCCTCGTGCTTCGGGCCACCCGCAAGGCCCAGGGCCTGCGCCTCGACGACCTGGCTGGAAGCGCCAGCGTAGGCCATGTGTTTGCGCGGGAAGCCGAACATGGCAAGGAAACCCTACAATTGGGCAAAGTGCTCGCCCTGTTGGTGGAACTGGGCATCCGCCTCCAGGCCGACATGCCCGACACCGCCATTGAAGAGCTTTTGCGACTGCGCCAAACGGGCCTGCGGCCCCTCAAGCGCCAGCGGCTCAAGCAGGCGACGCCAAAACACAAAGGCACGCCCAAGCCGCCAGTGAAGCCATGACCCCGCGGGAACTGCTGGTTTCGGTGAATGACCGCCGCATCGGCGTTCTGCGCGAAGCTGACGATCTCTGGGCCTTCGCCTACGATCCCGAGTGGATCGCAGCGGATGACGCCTTCGATCTCTCTCCAGCACTGTCCCGTTCCCAAGCGGAGCACGTTGATGGCGCCAGCCAGCGCCCGGTACAGTGGTATTTTGACAACCTGCTGCCGGAAGAAGCGCTCCGTGCCATTCTCGCCAAGGAAGCCGCGCTGCCCGCCGAGGACGCCTTCGGTCTCCTGGCCTACTTTGGGGCCGAATCGGCAGGTTCCCTCATCCTGCGCCACCCCGCTATCCCCGTGCAGGAGGCTTCGGGCCTGCGGCCCCTGCCGCCAGCGGCCCTCAGCGAGCGCATCCGCCAGCTTCCCCGGGCTTCTCTCAACCAGCGAGCGGCCAAAAGGATGTCCCTCGCCGGTGCCCAGCACAAGATGGTCGTCGTGCTGCGGGACGGTGAGCTCTTCGAGCCCCTGCCAGGGACGCCTTCGACCCACATCCTCAAGCCGAACCACCCTGCGGCGGAATACCCTGCTTCGGTGATCAACGAGTTCTTCACCATGCGGCTCGCCCATCGCCTGGGCTTGGCGGTTCCCTCGGTCGCGCTGCGCTATGTTCCCGAACCTGTCTATATTGTCGAGCGCTTCGACCGGAACTCCGGCCTTGCGCCAGAGCGCCACCACATCATCGATGCCTGCCAGCTCCTCAACAAGGCCCGCAGCTTCAAATACACCGCCGCAACCCTGGATACCCTTGCCGCAATCGTCGCCCAATGCCGCGCCCGGGCCGCCACCCGCCTGCGGCTCTTCCGCTGGCTGCTGTTCAACACACTGGTCGGCAACGGCGACAACCACCTGAAGAATCTGTCCTTCCACGTCACTCCCGCCGGCATCGACCTCGCTCCGGCCTACGACCTCTTGAGCACTGCAGCCTATACCACCCGGGCCTATGCCCACGAGAAGGAGACCTGGCCCCAGGTCGAACTGGTGCTTGCCATCGGAGAAAAGCGTTTTTTCTGCGATCTCGACCGGCAGAGTTTCGTCGAAGCGGGCTTCCGGCTTGGGCTACCGCGGCAGACCGCCGCACGCGAAATCCAGCGCATGGCCGGAACCATCCTGCAACAGGCACGAGCACTGGCTGCTGCGCTGGAAAGCGAACTCGACGGAGCGGCAGGGGCAAGCCCTGATCCCAAGGTCGCAGCCCGCTTCGCCGCCGCGGACCGTCAGCTGCTGCGCGTCGTAAACCACATCGTCATCCCCGAGATGGCCGCACGCTTCTGACTGTCCTGGGGATTCTTGGACCAGTTGAAACTTGGGCGGATTCACATTCCAAGCGCACCACGGCTGGCTTCCTGAAAGACTTCGTGAGGTGATCGGTAGCCGAGGCATTTGCGGGGTGATGATGATCTTTTTAACTTGCCGGGATGCACAGATATCGCCCCCAGGCCTCACATAAATGTTGGAATGCAAGACTTGACCCCGACGCCTGACCCCGACGCCATTTTCAACGACTCAGATTCGGTCAGTGGGGTACTCCGGGAGGTTGAACTACATTGTCACCGAATCTGGCGACCTGGTAATCGGGCGAAGTGGGCACCTGAGTCTTTCCGGTGGCGCTGATGTGGCGGCCGCCGGAGAGGCAAGATTTGTTAATGGTGAGCTTCGGTCTTGGGATGGCAGTTGGTTTGCAGGCCCTTGAGCGTTTGCGTGGTGCGCTCGCGCCAGTCGGCGAACAGGGCGTTCATGCCGTCGATGAAGGTGACGAATTCCGGGTGTTCGTAGAGGGTCGGCTTGATGGCCTGTTTGGCGACGGCCAAATCGAGATAGCCGGGGCGGCTGGCCTTGAATAGCGCCTGCCGCACTTGCGGGCAGACGGTCCAGTAGGCTTGCAGGGCATCCACGTCGCGGCGGGGAATGCCACCTTTCAGATGGCCTTCGATGTCCTGGATGTCCTCGGCCTGCTGGCTGTCGATGTAGCGCGGGATGTTGAGGTTGAAATCGTTCTTCTCGATTTCCTCGATGCTGACCATCCGGGCGTATTTTGGATTGCTGTCGTCGCGGCGGTTGAATACGTCGACGATTTGGTGGATGTCACAGTCGCGCAGGCGGTTCTTTGGACCGTCCTTCATGAATCCGGCACTGGCGTCGATCATGAAGATGCCCTTGCGGGTGTGGGCGTTTTCCTTGTCGATGACGACGATGCACGCGCCTTTGCCGGCACTCTTGAGCGAGCGAATGATGTGCAGCAGGTAGGCGTAGTCGCCCTGCTTGGCGGGCGGGGTGCCGTAGTGCTTGAAACGCTCATGCGGATCATTGAGCGCGTCGAGGCCGGTGCTCCAGCGCATGTCGCTGAACGGGGGGTTGGCGACAACGAAGTCGAAGGTTTTCAGTTGCCCGTCGTCGCCGGTGAAACGCGGATTGGCGAGCGTGTTGCCCTGCTTGATTTCCGCCGTCGGGTTGTTGTGCAGGATCATGTTCATCCGCGCCAAGCCGGACGTGGCGGCATCCTTTTCCTGCCCGTAGAGCGTGACCTTGGCTTTCGCCTCGTCGCCGACCTTGAGCAGCGGCGAACCCGAACCGCAGGTCGGGTCGTACACCGTGGTGTCGTTGGTGGTGACCGCCTCGTGGATGCCGATGATCTGCGTCATGATGCGGCTGACTTCCGCGGGGGTGTAGAACTGGCCCTTGCTCTTGCCGCTTTCGGCGGCGATGGCGCATCAGGTAATCGTAGGCGTCGCCGAGAATGTCGTCGCCGTCGGCGCGGTTCTTGGAAAAGTCGAGCGCCTTGTTCTCGAAGATCGAAATCAGGCTGGTCAGCCGGTCGACGATTTCCTGACCGCTGCCGAGCTTGCCCGGATCGTTGAAGTCGGGCATGTCCGACAGCTTGTTGGCGTTCGCCAGTGGTCCGATGATCTTCTTGTTGATCTGATGCCGATGTCGGACTTGCCCTTGAGCGCGACCATGTCCTTGAAGCTGGCGCCCTCGGGAATGGTGATCGGCGCGTAAGGCACACCCGCGTACTTGTCGAAGACGTATTTGACGAACAGCAGGACGAGTACGTAATGCTCCACTCGTCGCCCAAACCGATTTTCCCACTCCCAACAGCCGGGAAGCTCCAGCCCCCCCGGCAACCCGGAACGCCCGCTTCACCCCCGCCGCCGCCGCGCCTCGAAGAGGCAGACGCCGGCCGCGACGGAAACGTTGAGGCTTTCCACGGCGCCGTGCATGGGGATGCGCACGAGTTGATCGCAGGTTTCGCGCGTGAGGCGGCGCAGGCCTTCGCCTTCCGCCCCCAGCACCCAGGCGGTGGCGGCGGGCCATTGGGCGGTGTAGAGGTCGCTTTCCGCTTCGCCAGCGGTGCCGACCACGGTGATGTCCCGCTCCTTCAGTTCCCGCAGGGTACGGGCCAGGTTGGTGACCATGACGTAGGGGACCGTCTCGGCGGCGCCGCTGGCGGTCTTGACGGCCACGTCGGTGAGGCCAACGGCCCGGTCCTTGGGGGCGACCACGGCGTGGGCGCCCGCGGCGTCGGCCACCCGCAGGCAGGCTCCCAGGTTGCGGGGGTCGGTGACGCCATCGAGGATGAGGAGAAAGGCGGGTTCTTCCAGGGTATCGAGGACGTCGTCCAGGTGGGCCACCTGCCGCCCGCCTTCGATGCGGGCGATGACGCCCTGGTGGCGGGCTCCGGGCACCATGCCGTCGAGGCGCCTGCCCTCGCTGGCCACGACCTTGACCCCCTGCAGCTCGGCGTGCCGCAGCAGATCCCGGGCGCGGGCGTCCTGGCGAGTGGCGTCGATGAGGATTTCCTTCACCGCCTCGGGGTCGTGGCGTAGCTTGGCGGTGACGGCGTGGAAGCCGTAGATGAAGCGCGAGGAGGACATGGCGGCGGGAGGAAGGGAGCGAGGGCGCGAGTCTACCACCGCCACCGACCCCGGGCGGCGGCGAGTGAATCATGACCGGGCACTCAGCCCCGGGGGCGGCCCTTGCCTGCTGCCTTGCCTGCTGCCTTGCCTGCTGCCTTGCCTGCTGCCTTGCCGTCGGTCTTGCCCCCGGCCTTCCTGCTGGCCTTGGCGGCGGTCGGCGCCTTGCCGGTCTTGACCGCTACCTTGCTGCCGGCAGCCTTGCCCGAAGAGGACTTGGCCTTGGCGGTGGTCGGCTTGGCTGCGGGGGTGGCGGGAAGCTTCTTGCGTGGTTTATCCGCGACCGCCAGGGCGGCAGCCTCGGCCTTGCGCCGGGCGGCCACGTCGCCCGGGGTGGCCGGCGCCCACTCCACGCCAGCAAGGCCGTCGGCGCGATCCGCGCCCTTGCTGCGTTTCCCACCCGCCGGGGCTTCCTGGGCGAGGACGAAGTCGATCTTGTTGCTCTCCAAGTCGGCCCGCACCAGTTTGACCCGCACCCGGTCGCCAAGGCGGAAGCGCTGGCCGGTGCGCTCGCCCAGCATCTGGTGCTTGATGGGGTCGAACTGGAAGTAGTCGGCGCCGAGTTCCGACACGTGCACCAGTCCTTCGATATAGACGGCGTCCAGGGCCACGAAGATGCCGAAGGCGGTGACGGCCGAGATGGTGCCGCTGAAGACCTCGCCGATGCGTTCCTTCATGTAGTAGCACTTGAGCCAGTTTTCCACGTCCCGGGTGGCCTCGTCGGCACGCCGCTCGGTGGCCGAGCAGTGCAGGCCGATGTCGTCCCAGTTGCCCGCCGGACGGTACTTGCCGCCGGCCAGCACGGCCTTGATGGCGCGGTGCACCAGCAGGTCCGGGTAGCGGCGGATGGGCGAGGTGAAGTGGGTGTAGTGCTCGTAGGCCAGGCCGAAGTGGCCGACGTTGTCGGGGCTGTACATGGCCTGCTTCAGGGAGCGCAGCATCACCGTCTGCAGCAACTGGAAGTCCGGCCGCGGCTTGACCTTTTCCAGCAGGGCGCCGTAGTCCTTGGCGTGGGGATCGTCGCCGCCCCCCAGGGCAAGGCCGAATTCGCCCAGGAAGGAGCGCAGGTTCTTGAGCTTTTCCGCCGACGGCCCTTCGTGGATGCGGTAGAGGCAGGTCTGTTCGTGCTCGGCGAGGAAGTCCGAGGCGCAGACATTGGCCGCCAGCATGCATTCCTCGATCAGGCGGTGGGCGTCGTTCCTGACCACGGGCACGATGTTGTCGATCTTGCCCCGGTCGTTGAACAGCATTTGCGTCTCGGTGGTCTCGAAATCGATGGCGCCGCGCTGGCCCCGGGCCTTGTGCAGGATCTGGTAGAGCTTGTAGAGGTTCTGGATGTGGGGCTGCAGGGCCACGTGAACGGCGCTCTCGGGCTTCGCCGCGCCGGACAGCCAGTGCCACACCTGGGTGTAGGTCAGCCGCGCCCGGGACTGGAAGACCGCCGGATAGAAAGTGTAGGCGCCGATCTTGCCGGCGGCGCTGATGGACATGTCGCAGACCATGGCGAGGCGCTCCACCTCCGGGTTGAGGGAGCAGATGCCGTTGGAAAGCTTCTCCGGCAGCATGGGGATGACCCGGCGCGGGAAATACACCGAGTTGCCCCGTTCCATGGCCTCCTTATCCAGGGCCATGCCCGGCTGCACGTAGTGGGACACGTCGGCGATGGCCACCACCAGGCGCCAGCCGCGGCCCTTCTTCTCGCAGAAGACGGCATCGTCGAAATCCCGCGCCGTCTCGCCGTCGATGGTAACCAGGGGCAGGTCGCGGATGTCGGTGCGGCCCTTGAGATCGGTTTTCCTCACCTTGAGGGGGGTGGCCTCGTTTTCGTCCAGGGCCGCCTTGGAAAATTCGAAGGGCAGGTCGTGCTTACGCAGCGCGATTTCGATCTCCATGCCCGGGTCGGCGTAGGTGCCCAGCACTTCGCTGATGCGGCCGATGGGCTGGGAATATTTGGTGGGCTGCTCGACGATATCGACCATCACCACCTGGCCGACCACGGGTCTCACCTTGGGTTTTTTCTCGGGCGGCACCAGGATGTTCTGGGCGATACGGCGGTTTTCCGGCACCACCAGCACCACCCCGTGCTCGATGAGCACACGCCCCACCACCCGGCTGTTGACCCGCTCGGTGACCTCGACGATGCCACCTTCCGGTCGGCCCTTGCGGTCGATGCCGGTGATGCGCACCAGGGCCCGGTCGCCGTGCAGCACCTTGCCCATCTGACGCTGGTCGAGAAAGATATCGGGGCTGCCGTCGTCGGGGATCAGGAAGCCGTAACCGTCGGGATGGCCCTGCACCTTGCCGGCGGTCAGGCTGGCCCGCTCGGGCAGGATGTAGGCGCCCTTGCGGTTCTTCAAGAGCTGGCCTTCCCGCTCCATGGCGGCCAGCCGGCGCTGGAACATGTCCCGCTCCTGACCCGCGATGTCGAGGAGGGTGGCGAGTTCGTCGAAGGGCACCGGGCACCCGGCGTCCTCCAGGGTCTGGACGACAAATTCCCGCGAGGGCAGCGGTGTTTCGTAGCGCTGCGACTCCCGGGAGAGGAAGGGGTCGCTGCTGCGGGTCTTGGACAGCTTCTTGCTTGACATCCTGAGGTTTTCCTTTAAAATTCGGCCCTCTTCGCACCTGCCCAGGTGGCGGAATTGGTAGACGCACTAGTTTCAGGTACTAGCGCTTAACGGCGTGGGGGTTCGAGTCCCTTCCTGGGCACCAGATACAAAAAAGCCGGCTTGTGCCGGCTTTTTTCATTTGTGCACCGGAGGCCGACGACGGGCCTGTTCAGGGCAGGATCATACCATCGCGGGGTCGGCAAGCAGGCCGGAACCGCCGCGGATCGTTCCGTCACGCGGCCTGCTGGCAGGCCGTACAGAGGAGATGGACGAAGGCCGGCCGGTCCGCGATGCGGATGCGTCGGCCGCAGCGGGAGATCACCCCCGCGTCCTCCAGGTTGCGCAAGGCGCGGGACAGGTGCGGCTGACTGGTTCCCAGACGCTGCGCCAGCTTCATGTAGGGCAGCGATAGGGCGTATTCCTCGCGCAGGGGCTCACCCCGCCGGACACGCCCTTCCCCGCAATGCAGGTAGCAGGCCAGGCGTTCCAGGGTGCTGCGGTTCTGCAAGCCTTCCAGTTCTTCGTAGAGATCGGCCACATCGTCGGCCAGGAGATGCATGAGCCGCCGCGAAAAGATCGGGGAAGCTTCGATCCAGGCCCCCAGCGTGGCGCGGGGAACGAAGATCAGGCTGGCCTCGGTCAGGGCACGCAGGGCATAAGCGGCGGGCGTTTCGCCCAGGGCGTTCTCCAGACCCACGCAATGGCCGGCGCGCGCCAGACGGACCACGTGCTCGACGCCGCGGGCATTGCTCAGCACCAGTTCCAGGATGCCATGCACCACGATGAACATGCCCTCCGGCGCGGCGCCCTTGGCGAGCACGGTCTGGCCGCGGCCGTGGCGCTGGTGCAGGGCGGGATCGCCCAAGGTGGCCACGAAGGGCGGCAGCGCCACCAGGCCTTTCAACAGCCCCCCACAGGCCAGGGCAGACAACTCGCAGGACGACAGGGCCACGGGGGAACCTTCACAGAAAAATGAGCGCCCACGCTATCACCCGCATCCATGATGCTCCTATAGAACAGAAGGATTACGCCTTGCGCCGCAGGCAGCGGAATTTTCGCGGCTATACTTCCTGCATGATCCGGCTTCTCACCTCCACCGCGCTCTGCCTCGCAGCGCTCCTGTTTGGCCTCCCCGACCCGGTCCAGGCTGCGGCGACCCCGACCCTGCTCGACGACGATGTCGAAGTCAGCTTCGACCAGGGCACCTACTTCGGTCACCTCAACATCCTGCTCCCCGTCCCACCGGGGGTGGCCTGGGACGTTCTCACCGACTTCGAACATATGGCGAGTTTTGTCCCCAACCTGGAGGAGAGCCGCGTTCTCAACCGGGATGCGCAGGGGGCGACCATCGCGCAGAAGGGGCGGATTCGCTATGGGATTCTCAGTTTCGCCTTCGAATCGGAACGGCGCGTTGAATTCCATCCTCAGGAGGGGCTCCTACTCGCCCGCGCGCTCTCGGGAACGGCCCGGCATATGGCCAGCACCCTGCGCCTGCAGGCGGAAGGTCCGGGAACCCGGCTCGACTACCGGGTGGAAATGATTCCCGGCCGCTGGGTTCCGAGCAGCTTGGGAAAAAGCGGCATGCGCCACGAAATGGCGGAACAGTTTTCAGCCATCGCCGTGGAGATGCAGCGCCGCGCGGAACGGCCGACCACGCCGCACTGAGCCCGCGCACTGAGCCCGTCCTCCGCCCGCGGCTGAGCGATATTGGGGGCACCCCCGGAGTGCCTGCCCCCTTCGGCCTTGCAACCCATCGGCCCAGCGGGCGCATCGCAAGCCCTCACGCTGCGCTGCCGGGAAAATCAGGTCAATTGAAGGGATGGCGGCGCAGGATGGTTTCGTCGCGCTCCGGCCCGGTGGAGACGATGGCAATGGGGACGCCGCACAGGGCTTCCAGACGATCCAGATAGGCCCGGGCATTGGCCGGCAGGGCTTCCCAGCGCTTGGCGCCGAAGGTCGTCTCCTGCCAGCCGGGCAGGGTTTCGTACACAGGCTGGCAGCGCGCCACTTCGTCGGCGCCGACCGGAAGCAGATCGATGGCTTCACCGTCCAGGCGGTAGCCGGTGCAGATGTTCAATTCTGGCAGCCCGTCGAGGACGTCGAGCTTGGTGATACACAGGCCGGAAAGGCCGTTGATGCGGGCCGAGCGGCGCAGGGCTGCGGCGTCAAACCAGCCGCAACGGCGCTTTCTGCCCGTGACGGTGCCGAACTCACGCCCCACCTGGGACATCTGGTAGCCCGGCGTGGCGGCAGTTTCGATATCGAGCTCGCTGGGGAAGGGGCCCCCGCCGACGCGGGTGCAGTAGGCCTTGGTGATGCCCAGCACGTAGTGCAGCATGCCGGGGCCGATGCCGGAACCGGCAGCGGCCTGCCCCGCCACGCAGTTGCTGGAGGTGACGAAGGGGTAGGTGCCGTGGTCGATGTCCAGCAGGGTGCCCTGGGCGCCTTCGAAGAGCAGATTGCGCCCCGCCCGGTTGGCGGCGTAGAGGGCAGCGGAAACGTCGGTCACCAGGGGGCGGATGCCTTCGGCGTCGGCCATGGCCCGGTCGTAGACTTCCTGGAAGGCGACGGGGCTGGCCTTCAAGTACTGGGTGAGCACGAAGTTGTGGTAATCGAGGATTTCGCCCAGCTTTTCGGCGAAGCGCTCGGGGTGGAACAGGTCATAGACCCGCAGGCCGCGCCGGGAAACCTTGTCTTCGTAAGCGGGGCCGATGCCCTTGCCGGTGGTGCCGATCTTCTTGTCACCGGCCTTGGCGGCTTCGCGGGCCTGGTCGATGGCGGCGTGGTACGGCAGGATGAGCGGGCATCCCGGACTGATCTTGAGGCGGGAGCGCACGTCGATGCCGCCCTTTTCCAACTCGGCGATTTCGGACAGCAGGTGGTGAATGTCGAGGACGACGCCGTTGCCGATATAGCACTCGACGCCCGCGCGGACGATGCCCGAGGGCACGAGATTGAGCTTGTAGACCTTGTCGCCCACCACCAGGGTATGGCCGGCGTTATGGCCGCCCTGGAAGCGCACCACGCCCTGGGCGTGGTCGGTGAGCCAGTCGACGATCTTGCCTTTTCCTTCGTCGCCCCACTGGGTTCCGACGACGATGACGTTCTTGGCCATGTTCCCTTAATCCTCGTTGATTGCTTCAATGATCCAGGCGCCACCGACACGGACCAGTTTGCGGTCGCAGCGCGGCGCTTCGCAGGCGGTCTCGCCGGGCAGCAATTCGACCACCGCTTCGCCCTGGGCACGCAAGGCTGCCACCACCCGCGCCAGATCGTCGTCCCCTTCGCCGTGCGGCGCGAGGACGGCCCCTGGTCCCGCCACCCCGGGGGCGAGCCGGACGACTTCGCGCAGGTCGAGGGAAAAACCGGTGGCCGGCCGGGCACGCCCGAAGGCTCTTCCGGCGCCGTCGTAACGTCCGCCCTGGGCGAGCGCCGCGGGGTACCCCTTGCCGTAGGCGGCAAAGACGACACCGTTGTGATAGTGGTAACCGCGCAGGTCGGCGAGATCCACCGAAAAAGCCAGCTCCGGCGCCCCCTGCACCAGGTGGGTCAGGGCCGCCAGAGCGGCAGCGATGGCGGGGACGGCGGGCAATTGGGCCGCCGCCCGGGCGAGGGTTTCAGTTCCGCCGTAGAGTTCCGGCAGGCGCAGGAAGGCGCTGCGGTAAGGGTCCGCCAGGTCGGCGCAGGCATCTTCCAGGCCGGGCACGTCCTTCTTCTGCAGCAACCCCAGGAGGGCATCCTCCGCCTCGGGGGCCAGCCCGGCGGCTTCTGCCAGGGCGCGGAAAATTCCCACATGGCCCAGGTCGATGCGCGCAGCGGGGACGCCGATGCCATCCAGGGCCGAAGCCATGAGGCGGACGATTTCAAGGTCGGCGGCGATTCCGGCATAGCCGTAGAGTTCGGCGCCCACCTGGAAGGGCTCGCGGCTGGCCACCACGCTCGCCGGCAGGGTATGCACGACGCTGCCGCAGTAGCACAGCCGGGTCACGCCGGCATGGTTGAGCAGGTGGGCGTCGATGCGGGCAACCTGGGGCGTGATGTCGGCCCGGACGCCCAGGGTGCGACCGGAAAGCTGGTCCACCAGCTTGAAGGTCTTGAGTTTCAGATCCTGGCCCGCCCCGGTGAGCAGGGATTCGAGGTACTCCAGGGTGGGGGGCATGACCAACTGGTAGCCACGGCCACGGAAGTGGTCGAGCAGACGGCGGCGGGCAGCCTCCAGGGCCAGGGCCTCGGCAGGCAAGGCGTCGGCGAGGTATTCAGGGAGCAGCCAGTTCATTGGAAGAGGACGATGAGGACGAGGCCGACGACCATGGACGTGAGGCCGATAAAACGAATCTGGCCGTCGTTCATGCGGGTCAGGCGAATGAAGGTTTCACGCCAGGCCCGGGGAGCGATGAAGGGCATCACGCCTTCGAGCACCAGCATGAGGGCGAAAGCCAGCAGCAGCGTGGAGCTCATCGCTGCTTGCCGTCACCGTCGCCGCCCCGGCCCACGTTTTTCATGTACTTGAAGAAGTCGGACCCGGGCTCGACCACGAGAACGTCGCTCTTGTTGCGGAAGCTGTTGCGGTAGGCTTCGAGGCTGCGATAGAAGGCGTAGAACTCGGGACCCTGACCCATGGCCTGGGAGTAGATGGCCGCAGCTTTGGCATCCCCCTCGCCTTTGACCTTCTGGGCATCGCGGTAGGCCTCGGCGACGATCACTTCCCGCTGCCGGTCCGCATCTGCGCGAATCTTCTCCGCCTCCGCAGCACCTTCGGACCGCAGTTCGTTGGCCACCCGCTTGCGCTCGGCCTCCATGCGGCGATAGACCGCCTCGCTGACCTCGGTGGGCAGTTCCACCCGCTTGAGCCGCACGTCGACGATCTGCACGCCGATCTTGCGGGCGTCGGCGTCAGCCTTGACGACCATGTCGGCCATGATCCTGTCACGCTCGCCGGAAACGACATCGTGGACGGTGCGCTTGCCGAACTCTTCCCGCAGGCCGGCATTGACCGTCTGGTTGAGCCGGGTGCGAGCCCGGGACTCGTCACCGCTCACCGAGATGTAGTAGAGCTTGGGATCGACGATGCGCCACTTGATGTAGGAATCGACCAAGACATTTTTCTTTTCCGAGGTGATGAAACGCTCGGGGTCGGAGTTGTCCAGGGTGAGGATGCGCTTGTCGAAATAGCGCACGTTTTGTACGAGAGGCACCTTGACGTAGAGGCCGGGCTCGGAAACGACGTGCCGTACCTCACCCAATTGGAAGACCAGGGCAAACTGGCGCTGATCCACGGTGAACACCGCCATGGCGAGCACGGCGAGCAGGGTGGCGAAGATGAAGCCGATCAGGCCGAAGGAAGGTCTCATGGCCGGCCCTCCCGCTCGCGACCCCGCAAGGTGTCGCGGTCCCGTGCGCCGGAGGAGGAATAGACCTGCGGCGTCTTCTCCAGTTGAGGCGGCGACTCGTTGGAAAGCGGCGCCGCCCGCACGGCGGTGCCCGAGGCGTCAGCCGCCGGTGCGCCGGCGGCCGCCGCAGTGGCCCCCGCGGCCTGCATGAGTTTGTCGAGGGGGAGATAGAGCAGGTTGCCGCCCTGCCCCCTGGTGTCGATGAGCACTTTGCTGGTGTTGGAATAGACCTGCTGCATGGTTTCCAGATAGAGACGTTGCCGGGTGACTTCCGGGGCTTTGGCGTATTCGGTCTGCAATTGCTTGAAGCGCGACGCATCACCCTCGGCGGTGGCGATGAGGCGCTGGCGGTACCCGCTGGCCTCTTCGAACAGCCGGGCCGCAGTACCCTTGGCCCGGGGAATGACGTCGTTGGCGTAGGCCTGGCCTTCGTTCTTCTGTCGCTCCCGGTCCTGACCGGCCTTCACGGCGTCATCGAAGGCCGACTGGACCTGCTCGGGCGGCTGGGCGTTCTGCATGGTGACCTTGGAAACCAGGATGCCGCTCTTGTAGCGATCCAGAATGTCCTGCATCAGCTTGGAGGCCTGGGTGGCGATCTGCTCGCGTCCCTCGTAGAGCACATAGTCCATCTTGCTCTTGCCGACGATCTCGCGCACAGCGGCCTCGGCGGCGCCCATGACGGCATCGTCGGGGTGGCGGTTGTTGAACAGGTATTCGACGGGATCCTTCAGGATGTACTGGACGGCGAACTGGATGTTCACGATGTTCTCGTCGTCGGTCAGCATCAGGGCTTCCTTGAGCACCTTGTTGCGTTCGCTGCCGCGATAGCCGATCTCCACGGTGCGCACGCCGGACAGATTGACCAGTTCGTGGGATTCGATGGGGTAAGGCATGCGCCAGCGCAGGCCGGCTTCGGTGGTTTCGTTGAAACTGCCGAAGCGCAGCACCACACCGCGCTGGGACTGGTCGACGATGTAGAAGCCGGAGGCGAGCCAGACCGCGACGATCAGCCCGGCCAGGAGCCCCAGACCACCGCCCAGGAAGCGCGGATTGAAATCGATCTGCGGCATGCGTGGACCGTCCCCGCCACCATTGCTGCCCCCGCCCCCCTTCTTGCCGAACATTCCCGAGAGCTTGCGATTGAAGTCGCGCCAGAGCTCTTCCAGATCCGGCGGCCCCTGATTGGGCCGGCGCGGCCCGCCTGAATCGCCGCCGTCGTTACCGCCGCGGTTGCCCCACTGGGGGTCGTTGAGCGACATGAGAATGCCAAGGGTTGGAATCATGGGCGAGTGGAGGTGTGTTTAGGAAACTTGCAGAGTGGCGGCGCCGTCGAGGGCAGCCTGACGGGCGGCGGACTTTTGGCCAGCGGCCTCCGCCAGCGCCCCGCGCAGGAGACCCAGGCCTTCGCCGCTGCGGGCACTGACGCGGACGCGGCGGATTCTATCATATTCGTCCCTCTCGACCCCGGAACCGGCCTCGGTGAGGTCGATCTTGTTCCACACCAGGATCTGGGGCACCCGATCGGCGCCGATTTCGGCCAGAACCTTGTTGACCTCGGCGATCTGATCGTCCCGGGCATGGTTGGCACTGTCGACCACGTGGAGCAGGATATCGGCCGCGGCGGTGGCCTCCAGGGTGGCGTGGAAGGCCGCCACCAGGGAGTGGGGAAGATCACGGATGAACCCCACCGTGTCCGAAATGACGATATTGCCGGCGCCTTCGACCCACAGTTTGCGCGACGTGGTATCCAGGGTGGCGAAGAGCTGGTTGGCCGCATAGACGCCGGCCTTGGTGAGGGCGTTGAACAGGGTCGACTTGCCCGCGTTGGTGTAGCCCACCAGGGAGACGTTGAGCACTTCGCCCCGCCCCCGCGCCTTGCGCTGCACGTCCCGCTGGCGCGAAAGGCGCTCCAGGCGCTCCTTGAGGGTCTTGACCCGGTTGCCCAGGAGGCGGCGGTCGGTTTCCAGTTGGGTTTCCCCCGGACCGCGCAGGCCGATGCCGCCGCGCTGCCGTTCCAGGTGGGTCCAGCCCCGCACCAGGCGGGTGGAGAGATGCTCGAGCTGGGCGAGTTCTACCTGGAGCTTGCCTTCGGCGCTCTGGGCGCGCAGGGCGAAAATGTCGAGGATGAGACTGGTGCGGTCGATCACCCGGCATTTGAGTTCCCGCTCCAGATTACGTTCCTGGGCCGGGGACAACTCGTGGTTGAAAATCACCAGGTCGGCTTCCGCGGCGGCCAGGAGGGCGGCGATTTCCTGCACCTTGCCCTTGCCGGCAAAGGTCTTGGGGTCGGGACTGTGCCGCCGCCCACCCACTTCACCGCACACCAGTCCGCCCGCGGATTCGGCAAGCAGACGGACTTCCTCCAGTTGGTCGTCGAAATCCCGCTGACCGAAATCGAGCTGGACGAGCAGCGCCCTTTCACCGGCGGCGGGACGCTCAAGCACGGAAGCGGGAAGAAAGCAGGTGACACCCCGCCCGGACGGGCAGGCAGAAAACTGAGCTTATTCGGCGGCCGCCTGTTCCTGCTGGATATTGACCGGCCGAGCCGGAACGACGGTGGAGATGGCATGCTTGTACACCATCTGGGTCACGGTGTTCTTGAGCAGCACGACGTACTGATCGAAGGATTCGACCTGCCCCTGGAGCTTGATGCCGTTGACCAGGTAGATCGAGACCGGTACGTGCTCCCGGCGCAGGGCGTTGAGGAACGGGTCTTGTAGCATTTGCCCTTTGTTGCTCATGGTATGGACTCCACGGATGTTGTTATGAAACGCAAGGGTACCGAATTTCGATTCGGCTGCCAAAACATTATTTCTTTTTGTCGTCGGCGTAGGGGTTATGGCCCGCGACGAACTGGATACGCAGCGGAGTTCCCTGCAATTTGAAGGCCTCGCGGAAGGTATGTTCGAGATAGCGGCGATAGCTGTCGCCGATATGGTCCACCGCACTGCCGTGAATCACCACCACCGGGGGATTGGATCCCCCCTGGTGGGCGTAGCGTGGCTTGGGGCGGAAGAGCCCGTGGCGCGGGGGCGCCTGGCGGGCAACGGCATCGGCCAGAACCCGGGTGAGACGCGGCGTCGACAGCTTGGCCATGGCGGCACCGAAGGCGCTATCCACCGACTTGAAGAGTGCGTCGAGGCCGACGTTTTCCTTGGCGGAAATGAAATGAAAGCGGGCGAAATCGAGAAACTTCAGTTTTCGCTCCAGCACCGCCCGGGTCTGCTCCCGCACGTAGCGATCCAGGCCGTCCCACTTATTGATGCCCACCACCAGGGCGCGGCCGGACTGGACCACGAAATCGGCGATGTGGGCGTCCTGGTCGGACACATCCTGGCGGGCGTCGACCATCAGGATGACGACCTGGGCCTCCTCGATGGCCTGCAAGGTCTTGACCACGGAGAACTTTTCCACCGCCTCGAAAACCTTGCCGCGGCGGCGCATGCCCGCCGTATCCACCAGCACGTAGCGCCGGCCACGACGTTCGAAATCGACGGCGATGGCGTCCCGGGTAGTGCCAGGAGCGTCGAAGGCAATGACCCGCTCCTCGCCCAGAAGGGTGTTGATGAGCGTGGACTTGCCGGCATTCGGCCGCCCCACGATGGCCACCCGGACGGCGGCGTCGGCGTCCTCGTCTTCTTCCGGCTCGGGGAAACTGTCCAGGGCGAGGTCGACGAGGCCCCGCACGCCCTCGCCGTGGGAGGCCGAGATGGCATGGGGATCGCCCAGGCCCAGTTCGTGGAATTCGGCCTCGACCATACCCCGGTTCATGCCTTCGGTCTTGTTGACGGCGACGAGTACCGGCCGCTGGAGACAGCGCAGGCGATTGGCAATTTCCTTGTCGTGGGGGGTGACGCCGTTGCGCCCGTCGACCACGAAGATCACGGCATCGGCCTCGGCGATGGCCTGTTCGGTCTGGCGGGCCATCTCGTGCAGGATGCCGTCCTTGACCAGGGGTTCGAAGCCGCCGGTATCGACCACCAGGTAGGGCTTGCTGCCCAGGCGGCCATGGCCGTAATGGCGGTCGCGGGTCAGGCCGGGAAGGTCGGCGACCAGGGCATCCCGCGATCGGGTCAGGCGGTTGAAGAGGGTGGACTTGCCCACGTTCGGGCGCCCCACCAGGACGACGGTCGGTTTCATTGCCGGCTCCGCCGGGTTTCAGCCATGGCCATCCTCACTCGACCGCCAGGGCGGTGACGCCGCCGCCGACCGTCTGGACGAGGAAGCTCGCCCCCACCACCTGGGGCGCCGCCACGATGGCGCCGCCATCGGTGTTGTGACGGGCCGCGAAGGATCCATCCTCCCGGCTCAGGAAATGCACCACGCCCTTCACGTCGCCCACGGCGACCAGGCCCCGGCGGACCGCCGGTGCCGACACCCGGCGATTGAGGAGCTTGTCCTGCTTCCAGACGGAAGCGCCGGTGGCCCGATCGAGGGCATGGACAGCCCCGCTGTCGTCGGTCAGAAATAAGTAACGCCCATCCAGGGCAATGCCGGCAGCGGAGGAAAAGTCCCGCGCCCAGACGAGATTGCCCCCCTGCCCCAGGTCGAAGCAGGCGACGCGTCCCTGATAGGCGACGGCGCACACCGTCCTGCCATCCACGACCGGCGGCGCCACCACGTCGGCCACCCGGTCGAGTTCGGTGGTCCCGCGGGGGATGGCCACCGTGCCTTCCCAGACCGTTCCCCCGTTGTTCAATGCCAGCGCCACGAGTTTGCCCCCCGGGAAGCCGACGAAAATGAAGCGATCGGCAAAAACGGGCGCCGCGATGGAGCGCAAGGACAGGGAGGGCGTGGGGCGCTGATAGACCCACTTGCGCTTGCCGTCGGCCGCGTCGAGCAGGAAGACGCGGTTGTCGCCGCTGCGCACGGCAACGCCCTGCTCACCCACCGCGGGGGGTGCAAGGACTTCGCTGCTCACTTTGGTCTGCCAGAGGGGTTTGCCGTCCGCGGCAGAAAAAGCCAGTACATCGCCCTTGGCCGTGCCGACCACGACCAGCTTCCCGTCGCTGCCGACGCCGCCGGACAGGGACTGCCCGGCGTTCACCCGCCAGACCTGGACCCCTTCCTCGAACTTGGCAATACCCCCGTCGCCGCCCGCGACGAACACGGCGTTGCCGACAACCGCGGGAACGAGGGCGTAATGGGCAGCCTTGCCCATGCTGGTGGTCCACGCGGTCTTGAGGTCCACGGTGGACGTGAAGGGGGTGAGTTCGGCCATTTTGGGGCCGGAGGAGGAGAAGGGATTTACCGCGTCGATGGCGTCGGAAATCGTCGCGCATCCACTCACGAAGACGAGGCTGGCGGCGGCCAGGGCCGCGCCCAGGCGCTGCGGCTTCACGCGGCATCCCCCAGGGCGTCGACTTTCTGCTGCACGATGTCGCGGTAGGGACTGCCCCCCTGGGCCTTGGACTTGCTTTCCATGCTTTCCAGGGCGGTCTTGTAGGCGGCGCGGGCCTCGCTCTTCTTGCCCTGGGCGGCCAGAACGTCGCCGCGGAGTTCGGCAAAGCGGCCCGCGAAGGCCGCGCCCTGACCGCCAGCAAGGGTCTTGAGGGCTTCGTCGTAGGCCGCTTCGTCGAGCAGGACAGCGGCCAGGCGCAGGCGACCGATGTCCTTGAGTTCCTCCTTGCCGTTCTCTGCCACCCAGGCAAGCTGGGCCTTGGCAGTCTTGGCGTCACCCGCTTCGAAAGAGGTCTTGGCGGCCAGGAGGGCGGCCAGGGAAGCGTAGGGGGTACCGGAGTATTTTTCGGTCAGTTCGCCCGCCACGGTCTTGACCCGCTGCATGTCGCGAGACGTCACGGCCTGCTCGAGGGCGGCAAAGACCGCCGAAGCCTGGGCCACCTGACCGCGCTGGTACCAGTTCCAGCCCTGCCAGCCAACCACGCCCAGGGCGACGGCCAGGGCAAGCCCGGTCACCAGGTTACCGTACATCTTCCACCAGGTCTTGAGGGTGTCGATCTGTTCCTGTTCTTCGAGATCGTAGTGCGCCATGGTCCTTATTCCTCGTCTTCGCTATCGAACATCTGCCCGATGATGGCCTCGGCCAGGTCATCGACCTTCATTTTTGTCTGCCCGCCGCCTTCCTGCCGCAGGAACTTCAATTGGGCCTCGCCGCCCGCTGCCTCGTCGTCGCCGATGACCACGGCGAACGGCGCGCCACTGGTATCGGCCTTCTTCATCTGCGCCTTGAAGCTGCCACCGCCGCAATGGAGCAGGACGTTGATGCCCTGGTCCCGCAGGCCCTCCGCGGCGCGGAAGGCGAGCCGCGAGGCGGCCTCGCCCTGATGCACGACATAGACATCGGGAGCCGGGGCAGCCGGTTCTCCGCCGCTGTCCCGGATGAGGGCCACCAGGCGCTCGACGCCCATGGCGAAACCGCAGGCCGGCGTGGGCTTGCCTCCCAACTGGGCGACCAGGCCGTCGTAACGGCCCCCGGCACACACGGTTCCCTGGGCACCGAGACGGTCGGTCACCCACTCGAACACGGTGAGGTTGTAGTAGTCCAGACCGCGCACCAGGCGGGGATTGAGGGTGTAGGGGATGCCCGCATCCTTCAGGATCTGCTGTACGCCAGCGAAGTGGGCCAGGGATTCGGCGCCCAGGAAATCGATGAGGCGGGGCGCCGCGGCGCACAGATCCTGCAGGGCCGGATTCTTGCTGTCGAGGATACGCAGGGGATTGGTGTAGAGGCGGCGGCGAGCGTCTTCGTCCAGGAGATCGACGTGTTGCTCGAAATGGGCGATGAGGGCCGCCCGGTGCTGGGCCCGTTCTTCCGGCTGGCCCAGGCTGTTCAACTGCAACTCGATGCCGTCGAGGCCCAGGTCGGCCCACAGACGGGCGCCCATGAGGATCATTTCGGCGTCGATGTCCGGCCCGGCGAAACCCAGGGCCTCGACCCCCACCTGGTGAAACTGGCGGTAGCGGCCTTTCTGGGGCCGCTCGTGGCGGAACATGGGGCCCAGGTAGTAGAGCCGCTGGGGCTGCTGGGCAGCGAGGTTGTGCTGGATGACGGCCCGCACGCAGCCGGCGGTGCCCTCGGGCCGCAGGGTCAGGGGTTCGCCGTTGAGGCTATCGACGAAGGAGTACATCTCCTTTTCGACGATGTCGGTGACCTCACCTATGGCCCGCTTGAAGAGGGGCGTCGGCTCGACGATGGGCATGCGGATGGGGCGGTAGCCGTAGGCTTTCAGCCAGGAACGCACGGTGTCTTCGAACAGTTCCCAGAATTCGGCTTCGGCGGGCAGGATGTCGGGCATGCCGCGTACCGCCTGGAGGGTTTGACTCATGACTTGAGCTTCTTCTGATAGGTGCGCTCGACGTAGCGCTCGATGATGGCCTTGAATTCGGCGGCGATACCCTCGCCCTTGAGGGTAACGGTCTTGACACCGTCCTCGAAGACCGGCGCCGACGGCGCTTCGCCGGTCCCCGGCAGGGAAATGCCGATATTGGCGTGCTTGGATTCCCCGGGGCCGTTCACGATGCAGCCCATGACCGCCAGGGTCATGTTTTCAGCACCGTCATAGTGCAGGCGCCACTCCGGCATGCGGGCGCGGACGAAATCCTGCACGTCTCCCGCCAATTCCTGGAAGAAAGTGCTGGTGGTGCGGCCGCAGCCCGGACACGCCGCGACCATGGGCGTAAAGGCGCGCAGGCCCATGGTCTGAAGGATTTCCTGGGCGACGATGACTTCCTGGCTGCGGGAGCCCCCGGGTTCCGGGGTAAGGGAAACCCGTATGGTGTCGCCGATCCCCTCCTGCAGCAGCACGGCAAGGGCGGCGGTGGAGGCGACGATGCCCTTGGACCCCATGCCCGCCTCGGTCAGTCCCAGATGGAGGGCGTAGTCGGCGCGACGCGCCAGCTCGCGATAGATGGCGATCAGGTCCTGCACGCTGGATACCTTGCAGGACAGGATGATGCGTTCTCCCGGCAGACCGAATTCCTCGGCCCTCGCCGCGGACTCCAGGGCCGAGGTGACCATGGCGTGGCGCATCATTTCGGTGGCGTCCCGGGGTTCGGCCTGACGACTGTTCTCGTCCATGAGGCGGGCCAGCAGTTCCTGATCGAGGCTGCCCCAGTTGACGCCGATACGCACCGGCTTGTCGTAGCGGCAGGCGAGCTCGACCATGCGTGCGAACTGCTCGTCCTTCTTCTTGCCGAAGCCGACGTTGCCCGGGTTGATGCGGTACTTGGCCAGGGCCTCGGCACAGGCCGGTTCGTCGCTCAGCAGGCGATGGCCGTTGTAGTGGAAATCGCCGATGAGGGGCACCGCGCAGCCCATGCGGTCGAGGTGCTCCCGTATCCTGGGCACGGCTGCGGCAGCCTCGGGGGTATTGACGGTAATGCGGACCAGTTCCGACCCTGCCCGGGCCAGTTCGGCGGTCTGGATCGCGGTGGCCAGGACGTCGGCGGTATCGGTGTTGGTCATGGCCTGGACGACCACCGGCGCTCCGCCGCCCACCACGACGGGGCCGATGCGGCAGGACCGCGTGGACTTGCGCAGGAGCGTCATGGCGGTTTATTCCAGGGTCAGGCGAGCGACTTCACCCCGGGTATGGGGGGCGAGATCCACCGCCTGGCCGCGGAAACTCAGCCGCACGCCAGAGGCATTGCCGATGACCAGCGCCAGACGCCCGCGGCCTTCGACGCTATGCTCGCTGCCTGCCGGAAGTTTCTGGGAAAGGAGCAGATTCCCCTCGCCGTCCTTGACCTCGACCCAGGACTCGCGCTCGACCACCAGGCGCAGCACTCCCGTCGCACCGGTCGCCGCGGTGGAAGCTGCCGCGGAAGGCGCGACAACAACGGCAGACGGCGCCGCCAGCCCGGCGGGCGCAGGAGAAGCACTTTCCCCGGGAGCCGCCGCAGCTTGGGGGGCATTGCCCGCGTCCCCAACCGGAATCGCCTGGGGGTTCAGGACCTGCTGGGGCGTGGCGCCGGGAGGAAGCACGGGCTCGGGCACCGCCGCAGGGGATGGCGGCACCGTGTCCTGCGGCGCTTCGCGCTGGACCAGGCCGCGCAGCGCCTCCAAGGCCCGACCGAAATCGGCCGGCAGGACAAAGTAGAGCAACAGGGCCAGGACCACCAGCCCCAGGCCAAAACCGACGACGGCGAAGTCCCGGCGACGCCCGGCGGTGGGCGCCGGCATGGGAGTTTGCGGACCATGGGGTCGGTCGAGGCGCGGCGCGGTAAGGTCGAGGACGCCATCCAGTTCGACCATCAGCGGCGCCGGGTCGATTTCCAGCAAACGCGCGTAATTGCGCGCAAACCCGCGTATGAAGGTCGCGCCGGGCAGCGCATCCCAGCGCCCTGCCTCCAGGGCTTCGACCTGCCGCACGCCCAGTTTGAGGGCTTGTGCCACGTCGCCCAGGGTCATGCCCTTCGCTTCGCGGGCAGCCCTCAGGCGCGCGCCCACGCTGGGGGACGGTGGATCTTCGGCTACGGCGACAGTCTCTTCGCGAACTTCCGCGTTCATTCGAAATTACCCTTCAAAAACTCCTGATATTCCCTGGATTCCTGGTAACGCCCCCGCAACTGCGCGGCAAAGGAGCTTTCGGCCTCGCGATTGCCCAGTTTTCGCTCGATGCGCAGTCCGAGCCACAGGGCGTCCGGCGTCGGCGGCTCCATGACCCGCAGGGCATCGGCAAGCACCTTGCGCGCCTCCCCCAGGTTGCCCTTGGCGTACTGGAGGTTGGCCATGTGGATACGGGAAGCCAGGGCCGCGGGGCCGTTGAGCCGTATGGCGGTGGTGAGGTAATTCTCGGCCCCCTCCAGATCCCCGGCCTTGACCGCGCAGGAGCCTGCGTTGGCATAGGCCAGGTCGGGCGTGGTGTAGAGGGGATTCTTGATGGCGTTGAGGAAATACGAAATGGCCTGGCGGGGCTTGCCGTTCTCGCACAGGAACCAGCCGTAGTTGTTGTTGATTTCGGGATCGTTGGACGCAAGGCCGAGGGCCTTCTTGAAATCTTCCTCGGCCAGGGTCAGTTCGCGCAGATAAGCCCGCACCAAACCGCGGACGTTGTACGCCGGGGCATAACCGGGGTCGGCATGGATGGCGACCCCAAGTTCTTCGAGGGCCACGGCGAGATTGCCATCCTGGAAATAGAGCGAGGCCAGTTCGGTATGAATCTTTGCCCGGGCCCGCGGATCGGTGCCGTAGGCCGGGCGCTGCGACTGCGCTTCGACGGCCTGCTGGGCGAGAGCGGGAAGCGCGGCACCGCCCGCCAAAATCACCATGAGGAGCACCGCCGCCACGCCAGCTGTTTTTCTGTCGCTCAAAGCCTGACCTCCTTTAGTGGAATGCTGCGCCCGGCTGTGCGCCGGGTCTTGTCGCGCACCTGCCCCGCCAACTGGCCGCAGGCGGCGTCGATGTCGTCGCCCCGCGTCTTGCGCGTGGTGGTGACGATACCGGCCGCCATGAGAATCTCGCCAAAACGGCGCAGCCGTTCGGCCCTGGACCGCCGGAAGGGCGAGCCGGGGAAGGGGTTGAAGGGAATCAGATTGAACTTGCAGGGCACCATCCTGACCAGCGCCAGGAGTTCGCGGGCGTGGGCATCGCTGTCGTTGATGCCGTCGAGCATGACGTACTCGAAGGTGACGAAGTCGCGCGGAGCCTTTTCCAGGTAGCGGCGGCAGGCCGCCATCAGCTCGGCCAGGGGATATTTCTGGTTGATCGGCACCAACTGGTCGCGCAGGGCGTCGTTGGGCGCGTGCAGGGAAACGGCCAGGGCCACGGGGCATTCGTCGCGCAGGCGGTCCATGACCGGCACCAGGCCGGAGGTGGATACCGTCACCCGGCGCCGCGACAGGCCATAGGCATTGTCGTCGAGCATCAGGCGCAGGGCGGTGACCGAATTGTCGAAATTGGCCAGGGGCTCACCCATGCCCATGAGGACAACATTGGAGATGACCCGCTCGTCGCCATGCACCACGCCCAGGGCCTCGTTGGCCCGCCACAACTGGCCGATGATCTCGGCCACGGTGAGGTTGCGGTTGAAGCCCTGCTTGCCGGTGGAACAGAAGGCGCAGTCCAGAGCGCAGCCGGCCTGGGTGGAGACGCACAGGGTGCCGCGGTCGTCCTCGGGGATGAAGACCGTCTCGACGGCATTGCCACCGCCGACGTCGATGAGGAACTTGCGCGTGCCGTCGTCGGACAGCTTGTCGGATACGACCGCGGGGGGCGCCACCACCGCCTTCGCCTTGAGCTTTTCGCGCAGACTCTTGGCGATGTCGGTCATGGCGTCGAAATCCGCCACCCCCGACCGATGCATCCAGCGCAGCACCTGGCGCGACCGGAAGGGCTTTTCGCCCTGCTCGGCGAACCAGGCGGTCAGGCCATCGGCATCGAAATCGAGGAGATTCTTCATTGTGAGGGGTGAGGCAGGGTGCGAGGGGCAGGGCCGAACGGCACCTGAGCCCCCCTCGCTCCTCGCCGAATCAGCGTCCGCTGTAGGTATTCATGCCGGGGAAGAAGAAGGCGACTTCCACGGCAGCGGTTTCGGGGGCGTCGGAACCATGGACGGCGTTGGCGTCGATGGATTCGGCGAAGTCGGCGCGGATGGTGCCCTTGTCGGCCTTCTTGGGGTCGGTGGCGCCCATCAGCTCACGGTTCTTGGCGATGGCGTTCTCGCCTTCCAGGGCCTGGATCATCACTGGGCCGGAGGTCATGAACTCGACCAGATCCTTGAAGAAGGGGCGCTCCTTGTGCACGGCGTAGAACTGGCCAGCTTCCTGGGCGGAGAGCCAGGTCATGCGGGCGGCGATGACCTTGAGGCCGGCGGCTTCGAAACGGGAGTAAATCTGGCCGATGACGTTCTTCTTGACGGCGTCCGGCTTGATGATGGAAAGGGTGCGTTCGATAGCCATGCTAAAACTCCAAAATACAAGGGGTTAGTGAAGTAAAACGGGAGATTTTAGCAGCTTTTGAAAGCGTTCTCCCGAGGCACCAAGAAAAAAGCGCGCCGCGGTTTCCCGTCGGCGCGCCCAAGAGGTACTACGAGGAGACGCTACATCATGCCCAGGGTCTTCGGCAGCCAGGTGGACATGGCCGGCCAGTAGGTGACCACCATCAGGAAGCCGAGCATGGACAGCAGCCAGGGCCAGACCGCAACCGTCAGCTCGGTAATGCCCATCTTGGTGATGCCCGAAGCCACGTAGAGATTGAGGCCCACCGGCGGATGGCACATGCCGACTTCCATATTGACCACCATGAGGATGCCGAAGTGCACCGGGTCGATGCCCAGCTTCACCGCCACCGGGAAGAGGATGGGGGCGAAGATCAACACGATGGACGACGGTTCCATGAAATTGCCGGCCAGGAGCAGCAGGATATTCACCATCAGCAGGAAGGTGATGACCCCCAGCCCGTGGCCCAGCATCCAGTCGGCCAGCGCCTGGGGGATGTTCTCGTTGGTCATGATGAAGGAGAACAGCACGGCGTTGGTGATGATATAGAGCAGCATCGCCGACATGTTGGCCGAGTTGAGCAGCACCTTGGGCACGTCCTTCAGACCCATGTCCCTATAGACGAAGACCGCGACGATGAAGGCGTACACCGCGCTCATGGCCGCCGCCTCGGTCGGCGTGAAGATGCCGGTATAGATGCCGCCCATGACCACGACGATGAGGAGCAGGCCCCAGACCGACTTGACGAAGGCGTCCCAGCGCTGCTTCATGCTGGCCTTGGGCTGGCGCGGGTAGTTGAATTTCTTTGCGCGATACCAGGTGACGCCGCCCAGCACGCCGGCGAGCGCCAGCCCGGGGATGACGCCCGCCATGAACAATGCGCCCACCGAGGTGTTGGTGGCCACGGAGTACATGACCATGACGATGGACGGCGGAATGAGGATGCCCAGGGCGCCCGAGGTGGAGATGACCCCCGCGCCGAACTTGTTGGGGAAACCCGCCTTGACCATGGCCGGCAGCAGGATGGAGCCGATGGCCACCACCGTCGCCGGGCTGGAACCGGACACCGCGGCGAAGAGGGCGCAGGCCAGCACGCCGGCGAGGCCCAGGCCGCCGTACCAGTGGCCAACCATGGAGGTGGCAAAGTTGATCATCCGTTTCGCCACCCCGCCGTGGGTGAGGAAGTTCCCGGCCAGGATGAAGAAGGGGATGGCCATGATCTCGAACTTCTCGATGCCGGTGAAGAGCTTCAGGGCCACCGATTCCAGGGGCACCTGGGTCATGGTGAAGAGGAAGGTCAGCACCGTGAGGCCCAGGGAAATCGAGATGGGCATGCCGGTGAGCATGAGGACGGCCAGCAGGCCGAAAATCACCAGGGCGTTCATTGCTGGTCTCCTTGCTTGGTTTCGGGATGCCGACGCTCCGAGGCCTTGCGCCTGTCCTCATCGACCACCATCTCCCACTGGCGACGTTCTTCCCCGCTGCGCCTTTCGCCGACCATGGGGTGTTTGAGGTCGTGCATGTGCAGGTTGTCGTTCATGGAATACACGTCCACATCCACCGGGGGCACCTCATCCTCCAGGCCATCGACGTGGCCGTGGTCGTGGTGGGGCAGTTCGCCGGTGCGGATGAACGCTACGGCGACCTGCAGAAAGCGGTAACACATCAGGGAAGAGCCGAGGGGAATGGCGCTATAGACAATCCAGGTCGGCCACTCCAGGTCCGGCGTGGTGGGGCCTTCGGGAACGTCGCCGGGATCGAGTCCGAGGACTTTGAAAATGGCGTAGTGGGCCCCGTTTTCCCAGACGAACTGCCCGCCCAGCGTCGCCACGACACCCGTAAAAAGCGCGCCCGCCAGCAGGCCGAAGACGATGAACTTGGCCCGATTACTGTCGTTGAGCCGATTGATGAGGACGTCGACGCCCACATGGATGCCGGTACGCACGCCGTAAGCGGCGCCGAACTTCGCCATCCACACGAACATGATGATGCATAGTTCCTGGGCCCAACTGAAATTGAGCCCCAGCAGCCAGTCCTGCAGGCCCGGGATATTCACCCCGGCCAGGTAGCGGTGCGCGACCGCCAGGAAGATGATGACGGTCGCCGCTCCCATGAGGAAGGTGACCAGCAGCTCTTCGAGATGATTGAGTGCCTTGTTGATCATGATTGATTCGCTTTCCCGGTCGGGTTTGGCCGGCAAAGCCGGCAAGGGGAAAAGGTCCGGCGGCGGTGCGCCGGACCGGTGCGATTAAAGGCCAGCCGGATCGAAACCGGTTTCCTTGTACACCGACTGGATGATCTCCTTGCCGATGCGCGACTCCATCTTCTGATGCACCGGCACCAGGGCTTTCTTGAAGGCCAGACGCTCGTCCTTGGTGGGCGAATAGACCGCGGTCTTGCCGCTGGCCTTGACGGCTTCCAGATCCTTGTCGTTTTGCTCCTTGGCGATCTTGTTGGCGTAGACGGTGGATTCCTTCATTGCCGTTTCCAGTTGGCCACGCACGTCAGCGGGCAACCCTTCCCAGAACTTCTTGTTCACGATCACCGCGTAACCCAGGTAGCCGTGGTCGGTGAGGGCCAGGTGCTTCTGCACTTCGTGCATCTTCTGGGTGTAGAGGTTGGAGATGGGATTCTCGGTCCCATCGACGACTCCGGTCTGCAGCGCCTGATAGACCTCGGAGAAGGCCATCACCTGGGGCAGCGAGCCCAGGGTGCGCATCTGCTCCTCGAGCACCTTGGACGACTGGATGCGCATCTTCTTGCCCTTCAGGTCGGCCGGGCTCTTGATCGGGGTATTGGCGGAAAAAGCCTTGAAGCCGTTGTCCCAGTAGGCCAACCCCTTGATGCCCTTGGGATCGAGCTTGGCCAGCAGCTGCTGCCCGACGGCGCCCTGGGTGACTTTGTGCAGTTCGTTGTAGTCGTCAAAAATGTAGGGCAGGTCGAAAACCTCGAACTCCTTCACGCCCAGGGGGCCGAACTTGGCCAGGGACGGCGCCAGCATCTGTACGGCCCCCAGTTGCAGGGCTTCCATTTCCTCCTTGTCCTTGTATAGGGTGGAGTTGGCGTACACCTCGACCTTGACCTTGCCCTTGGTCAACTCGTCCGCCTTCTTGGCAAAGAAATTGGCGGCCAGCCCCTTGGGGGTGTCCTGGGCCACCACATGGCTGAACTTGATGACGATGGGTGAATCCGCCAGGGCGGCGGCGGAAAAGGCGGCCATCACGAGGCCTGCCAGCAGCTTGGAAAATTTCATGGACTCCTCCGTTATAGAAAACTCGCCCCCACCTTGGCGGCGAATGAAGTCAGTATGGTCACTGGCAGCCCCAGCGGAAATTGTGGATATCCACAGTCCACCGCCCCCTCGTGCCGCGCAGCCCCGGTGTACCATCCCGGCATGAAATCGCCCCCGCACTCCGCCCAGTACGCGCGACGCATGCGCTGGCTGCTCGTGTTGCCCAAGCTGGGCATCGTGCTGCTGCTCGCGGCGGTTCTCGCCCTGCTTTGGCTGCTGCACCGCAACGAGGCGGAAGAAGAGCGCAACGCCCTCATCAAGGACGTGCTCTGGCTGGAACAGAACGTGCGGTTCCATCTCACGGGCACCGAGGAGCATCTGCAACAACTGGCCCTCGAACTGGCCTCGCGACCGGCCGGCCGCCCGCTTTTCCGCCTGCGGGCGGAAAGTCTGTTGCGCAACAACCCGGAACTGAAGCAGATCCGCTGGCTCGATACGGCGGGAACGCCTGTGGACGCCCTCCCCTCGGCCCAACCCACCGAAGTCGTGCCGGGAACCGGAACGCCATCCGTCACCCAGGAGGCTTATGGCAACGCGCTGCTCCTGGGCAAGCGCACCTACAGCCCGGTGTACCTCGCCCCCGACCGACGGGGCTATTTCGAGGTTGCCGTGCCCCTTTTCGTCGACGGCAAGGCGACCGGGCTCCTGGTCGGGGTATATCCGGTGGATGCACTGCTGAAGGAATTCGTCCCTTGGTGGTTTGCCGAGAAATACCTGGTCCAGGTGGTCGACGACAACGACGTCCTTTACGGCGCCAAGTCCAATGTCCAGGGCAAGCCGGGCCAGACCTACGAATTGCCTCTGGACCCCCCGGGGTACGGCGTCAAGCTGCGGGTTCTTGCCTACCAGGGCAGTGCGGCGGCGCTGCCGCGTCTTCTGGCCGCCACCATCGTCCTGCTGGCCGCCGGCGTCTTCTGGAGCCTGTGGGCGGTGCGCGGCCTGATGCAGAAGCGTCTGGCCGCCGAGGAAGCCCTGGGCACCGAGCACGCCTTCCGCCAGGCCATGGAAGATTCGCTCACCGTCGGCATGCGGGCGCGGGACCTGGAAGGGCGGGTCATCTACGTCAATCCGGCCTTCTGTCGCATGACCGGCTTTGCGCCCGAGGAACTGCTCGGCCGCCTGCCGCCCATGCCCTACTGGCTGCCGGACATGATCGACGAAACCCTGGCCCTGCACCGCGCCGTCCTGGCGGGCGAAGCGCCAGCCGACGGCTTCGAACTCAGTTTCCAGCGCAAGAATGGCGAAATCTTCCACGCCCTCATCTACGAGGCCCCGCTGATCGACGCCCGCGGCCGCCACACGGGCTGGATGGGCTCGGTCCTCGACATCACCGAGAGAAAGCGTTCCGAGGAACTCGCGCGGCAGCAGCAGGAAGCGCTGCAATTTACCGCCCGCCTGGTGACCATGGGGGAAATGGCCTCAACCCTGGCCCACGAACTCAATCAGCCCCTGTCGGCCATCGCCAGTTACAACGCGGGCTGCCTCAACCTTCTGGAGGACGGCAAGTTCGACGCCGGTGAATTCCGCTACGCCCTCGAGAAAGTCGGCGTCCAGGCCCAGCGGGCGGGCCGCATCGTGCGCCGGGTGCACGATTTCGTGAAAAAGAGCGAGCCCCGCCGCGCCCCGTGCAACCTGGGTGAGGTCATCGCCGAATGCGTGGGCTTCATCGAAATCGACGCCAGGAAACGGGAGGTCACGCTGGAAAGCCGCATCGCCGACATTCCCCCTCTCCTCGCCGACCGGCTGATGCTGGAGCAGGTGCTGCTCAACCTCCTGCGCAACGGCATGGACGCCATGGCGGAAACGCCACCCGAGCAGCGAGACCTCTGTGTTTCCGCCACCATCGAAGGCGAGGAGGTGGTGGTCCGCGTCGCCGACAACGGCTGCGGCATTTCCGAGGCGGTGCGGGAAAAGCTCTATACCGCCTTCTTTTCCACCAAGCCCCAGGGCATGGGGGTGGGGCTGTCGATCTGCCGCTCGATCGTCGAATTCCATCGCGGCCGCCTGTGGGCCGACCCCAACCTCGACTCCCCCACCGGCAGCGGCACCCTGTTCACCTTCACCCTTCCCCTGGAGTCCCCATGAGCGAATTCAAAGCCCACCTGGTGGACGACGACGAGGCCATCCGCGACGCCCTGGCGTGGCTGCTCAAGTCCCGCGGCATCCCGGCCACCGCCTACCCCTGCGGCGAGGACTTTCTCGCCGCCTGTACGCCCGCCACCGCCGGCTGTGTCGTCCTCGACATGCGCATGCCCGGCCTGAGCGGACTGGATGTCTTCGATGCCTTGATCGGCCGGGGTTCCGACCTGCCCGTCATCTTCCTCACCGGCCATGGCGACGTTCCGCTGGCCGTCAGCGCCCTCAAACGCGGCGCCTTCGATTTTTTCGAAAAACCCTTCAACGACAACGAACTCGCCGACCGCATCGGCGAAGCCATGGCACACCACGCCCGGGCCCGTGCCGCCAGCGCCAGCGCCGGGTCCGTCAATGCCCGCCTGGAGAGCCTCACCACGCGGGAACGCCAGGTGATGGACCTCGTCCTGGCCGGCAAGTACAACAAGGTCATCGCCGACGAACTGGGCATCAGCATGCGTACCGTCGAGGTCCACCGGGCCAATCTCTTCGACAAAATGGGGGTCAAGACCGCCGTGGAACTCGCCAACCTGCTCAAACCCTGACCCTGCGGCGCCTCCCTTCCCATCGTCGCGAATTTTCGCTAGCATTTGCCGACCTTCCGGAAAGTCTCCGGCCCCCGAGGTTCCTCTCCAGGCCCTCCCCCAATCCCCGCAGACGGCAATCCCGGTTCCACCCCAGTCCACCCCGATTTCACGAGGCCTTCATGAGCGAGCACATCCATTACGTCACCGACGACACCTTCGATTCCGAGGTGTTGCAGTCCCCCCAGCCCGTGCTGGTGGATTACTGGGCGGAGTGGTGCGGCCCCTGCAAAATGATCGCCCCCATCCTCGACGAAGTGGCTGCCGAATACGCGGGACGGCTCAAGGTCGCCAAGCTCAACATCGACGACAACCAGGCCACTCCGGCCAAATTCGGCATCCGCGGCATCCCCACCTTGATGCTGTTCAAGAACGGCAATGTGGAAGCCACCAAGGTCGGCGCCCTGTCGAAGTCCCAGCTCGCCGCCTTCATTGACAGCAACCTGTAATCGCCTTACTCTGCGGGCCTGAGGAGCGCGGTCTGCGCCCTCGGGCGAACCGCCCTCCCCTTCCCCCCACAACAAGACGCGCCCCCTGCCCTCCCCGGGCCCCCCCGCTTTTGGGCGCCACGCACGAATCCCATGCAACTTTCCGAACTCAAGACGTTCCACGTCAGCCAATTGCTGGAAATGGCCACCGAGGCGTGTATCGAGAACGCCAACCGGATGCGCAAGCAGGAGCTCATCTTCGCGCTCCTCAAGGCCAAGGCCAAGAACGGCGAGACCATCTACGGCGACGGCACCCTGGAAGTGCTCTCCGACGGCTACGGTTTCCTCCGCTCCCCCGAAACCTCCTACCTCGCCAACACTGACGACATCTACGTCTCCCCTTCCCAGGTGCGGCGCTTCAACCTGCGCACCGGCGATTCCATCGAAGGCGAGATCCGCACCCCCAAGGACGGCGAACGCTACGTCGCCCTGACCAAGCTCGACCGGATCAACGGCCAGCCCCCCGAGGCGACCAAGAACAAGATCATGTTCGAGAACCTCACCCCCCTGCACCCCACGCGCATGCTGCGCCTGGAGCGGGAGATCAAGGCCGAGGAAAACATCACCAGCCGGGTCATCGACATGATCGCCCCCATCGGTGCCGGCCAGCGGGGTCTCCTGGTTGCCCCGCCCAAGTCGGGCAAGACGGTGATGCTGCAACACATCGCCCACGCCATCACGGCCAATCACCCCGAGGTCATCCTCATCGTCCTGCTCATCGACGAGCGCCCCGAGGAAGTGACCGAAATGACCCGCACGGTCAAAGGCGAAGTCGTCGCCTCCACCTTCGACGAACCCGCGACGCGCCACGTCGCCGTCGCCGAAATGGTCATCGAAAAAGCCAAGCGCCTGGTCGAGCACAAGAAGGATGTCGTCATCCTGCTCGACTCCATCACCCGCCTGGCCCGGGCCTACAACACCGTACAGCCCGCCTCCGGCAAGGTCCTCACCGGCGGCGTCGACGCCAACGCCCTGCAAAAGCCCAAGCGCTTCTTCGGCGCCGCCCGCAACATCGAGGAAGGCGGCTCCCTCACCATCATCGCCACCGCCCTGATCGAGACCGGCTCCCGCATGGACGACGTCATCTACGAAGAATTCAAGGGCACCGGCAACATGGAAATCCACCTCGACCGCAAAATGGCCGAGAAGCGCATCTACCCGGCCATCAACGTCAATCGCTCCGGTACCCGGCGCGAGGAACTGCTCCTCAAGCCCGACGTACTGCAAAAGATGTGGGTCCTGCGCAAACTCCTGTACCCCATGGACGACCTGGAGGCGATGGAGTTTCTCCTCGACAAGGTCAAATCCACCAAGGGCAACAACGAATTCTTCGACGCCATGCGGCGGTGCTGAATTCGCCGCCGAGCCTGCGGGCCGCAAGGCTGCCGCGCTCGCGGGTGTGACGGGGGCGCGTTGCGGGATATCCGCGGGTGACGCGCCCCTTGTCTTGCGTGCTTTGGCAGTCTCAGCGTGGGGAATGAGCTTGAAGTGGTACGGCCTTTCAGCCGACCGCTTCTGGGCCCCTTGAGAGGAGCCGAGCAACGCAGGGGGCTTGGGGGAAGTCGGCTCGCGTTGTCTGAGCCCCCGAGAGGGGGCGAGTTTAGCGAGCCGCCCAAGCCCCCGAGTTGCGCAGGGTACCCCGCAACGCGGGGCTCCGACCCAGCTGTCATGTGACGAAGTGCGCATCTCGCCGGCGCAGGGTACCCCGCAACGCGGGGCTCCGACCCAGGGGTGGCTTTTTCTTTGGCTACTTTCTTTTTGCCACCAAAAAGAAAGTATGCCCGCGCCTCCAGCGCGGCACCCATGGGTTCAGAAAAACGGACAGACCGGGGAGCGCCTGATCAATGAGACCCGCTGCTTCAGAAAAGCGAATCCGAACCACGACGCAAGCCAAACCCCCACAACCCTATTGCACCAAAGCCCCTAATCAAAGATAATCCCCGGTTTCCCAGATCGGCCACATCCGCCGGTCGCCAGACTTAAAGGACTGATCATGAAAGCCGGAATCCACCCCGACTACAACGAAATTCAGGTGACCTGCTCCTGCGGTCACACCTTCACCACCCGTTCCACCATGAAGAAGGCCCTGCACGTCGAAGTCTGTTCGGCCTGCCACCCCTTCTACACGGGCAAGCAGAAGATTGTCGACACCGCCGGCCGGGTTGAGAAATTCAACCAGAAGTTCGGCTCCATGCGCGGCAAGGCCGCCTGAGTTCGAGCGCCTGGACGGTGAGAAGGCAGCCCCCGGGCTGCCTTTTTCATTTCCCCCCATGCCCGACCTGATCGCCCCCCTGCGCCGCGGCGTACGGCTCCCGCCCTCGGGTTGGGCGCTGGCCGGCATGCTCGCCTTTTACGTCGTCGCCGGACTCTTCGGCCGCGACCCCTGGAAGGGCGAGGACGCCATCCACATCGGCACGGCCTGGCACATCCTTTCCTACGGCGATTGGCTTTCGCCGGACCTCGCCGGACGGCCGTTCAACGAGCCCCCCCTCTACTACTGGAGCGCCGCCCTCACGGGGAAGCTGCTGGGATGGCTGCTCCCCCTGCACGACGCCATGCGCTTCGCCAGTGGCGTCTGGGTGGCCCTGGCGCTCACCGGCATTTACTATGGGGGCCGCGAACTCTACGGGCAGCACGCGGCGGCGGCGAGTCCCATGTTGCTGGCCGGCTGCTGCGGCTTGCTGCTGCACGCCCACGATGCCCAACCCATGCTCATTGCCCTGGCAGCCTACGGGGGGGTTCTGGGCGCCCTTGCCGCGTGCCCGCGCAAACCCCGCATGGCCGGCGTCTTTTACGGGCTCTCCCTGGGTGCCTGCCTGCTGGGGGCTGGCGTGGCGCCGACTCTGCCCTTGCTGGCTGCTGGCCCTCTGGCCCTGGCCCTTTACCCGGAGCGGCGCCAGGCCCTCATCACCCTCGGAGTCGCCCTGCCCCTGGCCCTGGCCATCGCCCTGCCCTGGCCCCTGGTCCTGCAGGCGGTCGAACCTGAACGCTTCGCCGGCTGGGTCGAGGCTGAGTCGGCCCAATTGTCGGCCGGCATCTTTCCTGTGCAGGGCGCCGCGCTGTACCTCTCCCATCTCACCTGGTTCGCCTTCCCGGCAAGCCCTATCGCCCTGTGGGCCCTGTGGCTCCGGCGCCGCACGCTGGCTGCCCGCCCCCAGTCGCTGCCACTGCTTTTCCTGGCGCTGACGCTGGCCCTGCTGGCCGTGGCCTATCGCCCCAGGGAAATTCCCGCCCTGCTGCTGCTGCCGCCCCTCGCCCTCCTGGCCACCCCCGGCGCCCTCAGCCTGCGGAGGGGCGCTGCGAATGCTTTCGATTCCTTCGCCATGATGACCTTCACCTTCTTCGCCGCCCTGGTCTGGGTCGCCTGGTCAGCCATGGCTCTGGGATGGCCCGAACGGCTGGCGGGCAGAGTGGTCGCGCTGCGCCCCGGTTTCGTCGGCCAATTCGACGTCCTGGCGTTCTCCATCGCCGCGCTGGCGACGGCCTGGTGGCTGTGGCTCATTGTGACGGCCCCCCGCTCGCCCTACCGCAGCCTCACCCACTGGACCATGGGATTCACCACCCTGTGGCTGCTGGCCATCGCCCTGCTCTTGCCCTGGGTCGATTACGGCAAGAGCTACCGCCCGGTGGCGCAAGCCGTCGCGCGGCATCTGCCCGACCGGGCGGACTGCCTCGCCGAGCGCGGCTTGAACGGCACCCAGCGGGCCTCCTTCGCCTATTTCGCCGGGCTGGAACCCCTGGCCCTCGCCACGCAGGCCGGACGCAAATGCCGCTGGCTCCTGGTCCAGGCCGATACCCGCGCCGAACTTGCTCCACCGGCCGGCGCGTGGACCCAGGTCTGGGAGGGCAATCGCCCCGGCGAGCGGCGGGAGAAATTCCGCCTTTACCGGCGCGGGGAATGAATGCCTACCCGGCGTCCGGCGGTGTGAGCCGCAGGAAGTGCTCGCGGTAGTACTTCAGTTCGTCGATGGATTCGTAGATGTCGGCCAAGGCAGTGTGGCGGCTCTTTTTCTTGAACCCCTTGTAGATCTCCGGCGTCCAGCGCTTGCACAGTTCTTTCAAGGTGCTGACATCGAGATTGCGGTAATGGAAGAAGACTTCCAGTTGCGGCATGTGGCGGGCCATGAAGCGGCGGTCCTGGCAGATGGAATTGCCGCACATGGGGGAATGGCCGGCGGAGGAGTATTTCTTCAGAAACTCCAGGGCTTCCGCCGCCACCTGGGCCTCGTCCTGGGTGGACGCCTTCACCCGGTCGATGAGGCCGGAACGTCCGTGGGTTTTCTGGTTCCAATCATCCATGGCGGCCAGAACTTCATCGCTCTGATGCACGGCCCAGGCGGGGGATTCCGCCACCATGCGCAACTCGGCGTCGGTCACCACCATGGCCAGCTCGATGATGCGGTCCCGGTCGGGGTCCAGCCCGGTCATTTCCATGTCCAGCCAGACGAGGTTGTTGGCGTTGCCTGCCATATAATTCTTCGCTTCTTTGCCCAAAGCGCGCATTGTCGCATAGCTCCATGATCGCCAGCCTTTCCGCCACCACCTTCACGGCCCTCTTCGTCGCCGCCCTCGCGACGACCCTCGTCCTGCGCCTCTGGCTCGCCACCCGCCAGGCGGCCCACGTCGCCCGCCACGCCAGTACCGTTCCTGCCCAGTTCGCCGGGCGCATCGGTCTCGATGCCCACAGGAAGGCCGCCGCCTACACCGTCACCAAGACCCGCTTCGGCATGACGGCCGCCCTTGCCGATGGGGCCCTCCTTGCCGCCCTCACCCTGGGCGGAGGCATCGCGGCTCTGGACGCCCTGTGGTCCGGTGTATTCGGCGGCCACGGCCACGCCTACGGTCTGGCACTCATTTTCAGCGTCTTTGCCATCCAGGCCCTGATCGACCTGCCCTTCTCCCTCTACCGCCAGTTCATCATCGAGGCGCGCTTCGGCTTCAACCGCATGACGCTCGGCCTGTTCTTCTCCGATGTGCTCAAGCAGGCGCTCCTCGCCGCCGTGATCGGCGCGCCCCTGCTGCTCGCGGTGCTGTGGCTGATGGGCAACCTGGGTTCCACCTGGTGGCTGACGGTATGGGTATTCTGGTGCGCCTTCTCCCTCGCCCTGCACTTCATCTACCCCACCTGGATCGCCCCGCTGTTCAACAAGTTCTCCCCCCTGGCGGAAGGCGAAATGAAGGCCCGCATCGAGGCCCTCCTCGGGCGCTGCGGCTTCCGTTCCAGCGGGCTGTTCGTCATGGACGGTTCCCGCCGTTCCAGCCACGGCAATGCCTATTTCACCGGCTTCGGCGACAGCAAGCGCATCGTCTTCTTCGATACCCTGCTCGAACGCCTCGCCCCCGCCGAGGTGGAGGCCGTCCTGGCCCACGAACTGGGTCATTTCCGCCGCCGCCACGTGGTCAAGCACATCGCCCTCAGCTTCCTCCTGTCGCTCTTCTTTCTCTGGCTGCTGGGAATGCTGCTCGAATCCCCGGGGTTCTACGCCGGGCTGGGTGCCCCCGGAGACAACACGGCCCTGGCCCTGGTGCTCTTCTTCCTGGTCATCCCCGTTTTCACCTTCCCCTTCCATCCGCTGACCAGTTCCCTGTCCCGGCGCCACGAATTCGAGGCCGACGCCTACGCGGCCGACCACGCCAGCGCCGACGATCTGGTTCGCGCCCTGGTCAAGCTCTATCAGGACAATGCCGCCACCCTGACGCCGGACCCGCTGCACTCCCTGTTCTACGACTCCCACCCGCCCGCCGCCCAGCGTATCGAGCACCTCAACCGCCTGAGGCCGGTCTGAGAAGCGGTCGCCCGTTGCTCCACGGCAGCGAGGGTCAATGAGCGACATCGGCCGCGTCGTCGCCGCCCACGGCCGCCAGTACGTGGTCGAATTTCCGGACGGCCGGCGCCTGGTCTGTGTCCCCCGCGGCAAGAAGAGCGAAGTCGCCTGCGGTGACCGGGTCGAGGTCGCGCTCACCTCCCCCGACCAGGGGGTCATCGAGGCCATCCAGCCCCGCCGCAGCCTCCTCTACCGCTCCAACGACCTGCGCCAGAAGCTCATCGCCGCCAATGTGGACCTGCTGGTCCTGGTCGTCGCCACCGAACCCGCCTTTTCCGACGAATTGCTCACCCGCGCCCTGGTCGCCGCGGCCTGCGAGGATATCGCCCCGCTCATCGTCCTCAACAAGGCCGATCTCGCCGACCGTCTGCCCGCTGCCCGGCAGCGCCTCGCCGTCCTGGCCGGCCTGGGATACCCCATCGTCGAACTCTGCGCCCGGGCCCACGCCGAAGCCCTGCGCCCCCACCTGACCGGACGCACGGCGGTTCTGGTGGGCCAGTCGGGCATGGGCAAATCCACCCTGGTCAATGCCCTCGTGCCCGGCGCCGCGGCCGCTACCCGGGAAATCTCCGCCGCCCTGGATTCGGGCAAGCACACCACCACCCACGCCTGCCTCTATCGCCTGGATGGCGAGAGCCAGATCATCGACTCCCCCGGCCTGCAGGAATTCGGCCTCGCCCACCTGGATATCCCTGCCATCGAGGCCGCCTTCCCCGAATTCGCGCCCTGGCTGGGCCAGTGCCGCTTCCGCAATTGCCGCCACGACCAGGAACCGGACTGCGCCCTGCGCGCCGCCGTTGCGGCAGGCGCCGTGGACGCAGGCCGCTTCGCGGCCTATCATCGCATCGCCCTGCACAGGCGGTGATGGGCGTGGTCCAGCGCTTGCACGTGAGGGGAGCTTTCGGGGTCGATTCCCCTTTCCCCGGCGGCGCCCCCGCGATAGGCGGGAGGGATCAAGATGTCACATCCATACCGCTTCCACCGTAGTCTCCCGATGGCATCCGATTCCTCTTCCACCCCCCCTTCGCACCCGGAGGCGCCCGCCGCCCTGGGGCTCTTCGCGGCTTCGTTCTACGAAAGCCCGGTCATCATGACCCTGTCCCGGCTCGACGACGGCGTGCTGCTGGACGTCAACGAGAGCTTCACCCGCACCTTCGGCTGGCCCCGGGATGAAGCCATCGGCCGCTCGTCCCTGGAGCAGGGGCTGTGGGTCGACCCCCTGGCCCGCCGCGCCATGCAGGACGCGGTGACCCGCCACGGCCGGGTGCGTGACGTCGAACTCGTCGGCCGCACCCGCGGGGGCGAACTGCGCATCTGCCGTCTGGCAGCAACCCTCATCGAGGCCGGCGAACAACGGGTGATTCTCAGCAATATCGTCGATTGCACCGAAGAGCGCCGCAAGGAGACCCTCATCCGCGACTTTCGCCAGCGCATGGAAGTCGCCTTCGGCGTCAGTCCGGTGGCGATTTCCATTTCCGAGCTGGAAACCGGCCGCTACATCGATGTGAACGAGGCCTACGCCAGGACCTTCGGCTGGTCCCGCGAAGAGGTTCTGGGACGCAGTTCGCTGGACATCGGTCTCTGGGCCGGCTCCACCGCCCGCGATGTGTGGAAGGAGCGCTTGCGCCGCGAAGGCCGGGTAGGCGACTACCTGACCGAAATGCGCGACCGGGCGGGCCGTCCCCACTGGATTCGCCTGTCCGCCCAAACCGTCGATTTCGACGGAAGCTTGCGCGTCTTTGCCTATCTGCTCGACGTCACCGAAGAAACCCGGGCCGAGGAGGCCCTGCGCAAGGTCAGCCTGGCCGTGGAGCAGAGCCCCAGCGGCGTCCTCATCACCGACCTGGAACGCCGCGTCGAGTACGTGAACGACGCCTTCCTCAGGGCCACCGGCTACAGCCGCGAAGAACTGCTGGGACGCACGCCCCGCATGCTCCATTCCGGCCTCACCTCCCCCCAGACCCACGCCGACCTGCGCACCGCCCTGGACGCCGGACAGGACTGGAAGGGAGAATTCGTCAATCGCACCAGGGACGGCCGCCACATCGCCATGGCGGCCCACATCTCTCCGGTGCGGCAGGCGGACGGCAGCATCAGCCACTACCTGGCCATCGAGGAGGACATCACCGAGCAGAAAAGCCTGCTGGCCGAACTCGAGGCCCATCGCCACCGCCTGGAAGAACTGGTCACCGCCTGCACCGAGCAACTCGCCGAAGCCAAGGCCGTCGCGGAACAGGCCAGCCAGGCCAAGAGCGCCTTCCTGGCCAACATGAGCCACGAAATCCGCACGCCCATGAACGCCATCATCGGCCTCACCCGGCTGGCTGCCCGCCAGGCCGAAAACCCGGAGCAGCAGGACCGTCTGCGCAAGGTGGGCGAAGCGGCCCAGCACCTCCTGTCCATCATCAACGACATCCTGGACATTTCCAAGATCGAATCGGGCAAGCTCACCCTGGAGTCGGCCCCCGTCTCCCTGGCCGACTGCTTCGCCCGCGCCCGCGTCCTGGTGGCCGACCGGGCGGCGGCCAAGGGACTGCGGCTGCGCCTCGATCTGGACCCGGCCCTGCCGCCGGTACTGCTGGGCGATGCCCTCCGCCTGGGGCAGATCCTCATCAACTTCGCCAGCAACGCGGTCAAGTTCACCGACCAGGGCGAGGTCTGCCTGGGTGCCCGCCTGCTGGGTGCGGACCCAACCCACGCCCAGGTACGCATCCAGGTCAGCGACACCGGCATCGGCATCGCCTCGGCGGATTTCGGCCGCCTCTTCCAGGCCTTCGAGCAGGCCGATTCCTCGACGACCCGCCGCTTCGGCGGCACCGGCCTGGGGCTGGCCATCAGCCGCAAGCTCATCGAACTCATGGGCGGCCGAATCGGCCTGGACAGCCGGCCCGGCGTGGGCAGCACCTTCTGGTTTTCCCTCTCGCTCCCCATCGCCAGCACCATGGCGCCCCCTCAAGTCCCTTTGCCCTCCCCGGCCGACGCGGAATTTCGCCGCCAGGCCAGCGGCGTCGCCCTCCTTCTGGTCGAAGACAATCCCATCAATCAGGAAGTCGCCGGCGCCCTCCTCGCCGAGGCGGGCTTTAGCGTCACCACCGCAGACAATGGGGCCGAGGCCGTCGACAAGGCCCTCTCCGGCCACTACGCCCTGGTGCTCATGGATATCCAGATGCCGGTCATGGACGGCCTCGAAGCGACGCGGACCATCCGCTCCGCCCCTGGTGGAGCAAGTCTGCCCATCATCGCCATGACCGCCAACGCCTTCGGAGAAGACCGGGAGCGCTGCCTGCAAGCCGGCATGAACGATCACGTCGCCAAACCGGTCGACGCGGCGCTCCTCTTCGCCACCCTGGCCCGCTGGCTACCCCGCCGCAACGCGGCCACCCCCAGCCCTGCCCCCAGTTCCCCGGCCGTGCCACCGGAGGCCTTGCCGCCGGCCGAAGGGGATGAGGCCGCCGTTCTCCAAACCATCCCCGGCCTGGATGTCGATCTTGGCCTGAAGAGCGTCCGGGGCAGGGTTACCAGCTACCGGCGCATGCTGGTCAAGTTCGCCGCCAACCATCGCGACGACCCCCACAAGCTGCGGCAGGCCCTGGCCGCTGGCGATGGCGGCGAAGCCCGGCGCGTGGCGCACACCTTGAAGGGCGTCAGCGCCATGCTGGGTGTGGTCGAAGTGCAGGCCCACGCCACGGCCATCGAACTCGCCTGCCGCGAAGAACGCCCGACCGCAGAGATCGCCCCCATGACCGACGCCCTGGAGGCCACGCTGGGCGCCACCTGCGCCGCCGTGGACGCCTTGCCCGCGGAGACGGCACCCCCGGGGAACCTCACGCCGGGCTGAACCACCGAGGAACCCCTCGGGCGTTGCTCAACGTCTTCCATGGGGGGACAGGCTTCCGGACTCAAAATCCGGGTCGGCGGCCTTGGCTAACTTAGTTCGGAGCGTGGGTGAGAGGCGGTTGAACCGTTCAGCCCGACCGCTTCTGGGCCCCTCGAGAGGAGCCGAGCAACGCCCCCACGGTGCAGCGGGGGCTCCCGGGCTCACAGGTACCAGTCGTAGGGCGACTGGCTATGGGGCGTGCGCACGAAGCGCTCGAACTGGAGCGGTTCCACTGGCCGGCTGAAGAGGAAGCCCTGGGCCACGTCGCAGCCGCAGCTGCGCAACAGGGCGACCTGGGCGGGCGTTTCGACCCCCTCGGCGACCGCCTTCAGTTCGAGCACGTGGGCCATCTGGGTGATCATGCGCACGATGGCGGTGTCCTCCTCGTTGGCGCTGGCGCCGACGATGAAGGAGCGGTCGATCTTGAGCTTGTCCACGTTGAAACGGCTGAGGTAAGCCAGGCTGGAATAGCCGGTGCCGAAGTCGTCGATGGCGATGCTGCTGCCCAGGGATTTGATTTCGCGGATGACCTCGCGCACGGCCTGGCTGTCCTGCATGAGGGTCGATTCGGTCAGTTCGATCTCGATCAGGGAGGGGGATATGCCGGCTTCCCGGGTGGCGGCGGCCAGGAGTGCAGGAACGTCGGCGCGGTAGATCTGCTGGCCGGAGACATTCACCGCAATGCGCGCCGGCAAGCCCGAATCGAACCACAGGCGGGCCTGGCGACAGGCCTCCCGGAGCGCCCATTCGCCGATGGGCAGGATGAGCCCGGTCTCCTCGGCGACGGGAATGAAATCGACCGGGCTGATGGTGGCGCCGTCGGGCTGGATCCAGCGCAGCAGGGCCTCGCTGCCCAGCATGGCGTTGTCGGCGATGCCGATCTGGGGCTGATAGTGGAGACGGAATTCACCGGAGGACAGCGCCCGGTGCAGGCTATTGACCAGGGTGTGGCGGCGCACGGCGTCGTCGTTCATCTCCTGGCGGAAGAAGCTGAAGCTGCCGCGCCCGCGCTCCTTGGAGTGGTACATGGCCATGTCCGCCTTCTGCAGCAGGGCGTCGAAATCGCTGCCGTCGCTGGGGGCCATGGCGATGCCGATGGAGACCGAGGTATTGATGAGCTGGCCGCCTATCTGGAAGGGGTGGCTCATGGCGTCGATGATCTTGCCGGCCGTGGCGGCCGCGGCGACCGGGGTGTCCATGTCGTTCAGCAGGACGATGAACTCGTCGCCTCCCTGGCGGCTGATGGTGTCGCATTCCCGCAGGCAGGCCTTGAGGCGCCGCACCACGGCGATGAGCAGGTAATCGCCCACCCGATGGCCGAGGGAATCGTTGATGCGCTTGAATTCGTCCAGGTCCAGGAACATGAAGGCGAGACTGCGGCCGCTGCGTCGGGCGGCTTCCAGGGCCTGACCGAAGCGGTCCCGCAGGAGAAGGCGATTGGGCAGGGCAGTGAGGACATCGTGGTGGGCAAGAAACTGGATCTTTTCTTCCGCTGCCTTGCGTTCGGAAATGTCCTGGAAGGAGCCGATGAACTGGGTCGGCGCGCCAGATTCGTCGTATACGGCCGTGATCGACAGCCACTTGGGATAAATCTCGCCGCTCTTTCTGCGGTCGATGATTTCGCCATCCCAGCGGCCGGCCTCCAGCAAGATCTTCCACATGTTCGAGTAAAACTCCGGGGGGTGGGCGCCGGACTTGAACAGGCTGGGATTCTTGCCGAGAACGTCGTCCACTTCGTAGCCGGTGATGGTGGTGAAGGCTCGGTTCACGTCGATGATGCGGCCGTCGCTGTCGGTGATCATGAGGGCGTCTGAACTGTGCTCGAAAACGGTGCGGGCCAGCCGCAACTGGGCCTCCTGGGCGCGCCGTTGGGTGATGTCGGCGAAGACCCAGATCGATCCGGCCTGGGGAGAGGTCTTGTCCAGGGGCCGGCCGGTGCGGTGGCACCAGATGGCCTGGCGGTCGCGGCGGACGAAGCAGTACTCGTGGTCGCTGTACCCCGCCCCCGCCAGTTCGCCGTAGGCCAGGGCGCCGTCGGTTTCCCACTCCTCGCGAGAGGGGTAGAGCAATTCGGTCGTCTTGCCGATCAACTGGGCCGGTGACTCCCAGCCGAACAGTTCCGCCATGCGGGCGTTGGCGCTGACGATGACGCGATCGCGCAGATGGACGATGCCCACGTGGGCGTTCTCGAAGGTCAGGCGCAGTTCGTCGAGGAGTTCGCGGATACGACTTTCCTGGCGACGTCTTTCCGTGACGTCGCTCAGAGTGAGGACCGTCCCTCCGTCGGGGAGGGGGGCCTGCCGCAGTGCCAGGATGCGGCCATCGTCCAGGCGAATCTCGCGGGGGCCGTCGGCGGGGTCCGATTCCCGGGGCGCAGCGAGGGTGGCGGGCAGGGCTGCCCGGGCAGCCCCCCGGGCCAGGGCCGACTCGTCGAGGCGCAGCATGTCGGCGCAGCGGTCATTCCAGGCCACGAGGCAATCCCGGGCGTCGAAGACCACGACCCCCTGGGCCAGATTGTCCAGGGTGGTTTGCAGCAAAAGGGCCTGGGCTGCCAATTCCTCTTCGCGGCGGCGGGTCTCGCTCTCCTTGATGTCGCTGATGTCCGCGTAGGTGCCGACGACACCGCCTTCCGCGGTGGGGTGCTCGGAAATGTGCAGCCAGAAGCCCTCGCTTACCTGAATTTCCCGCCGCACCGGGGTGCCGGATTTGGCCAGCGCGTGAACCTCCGCCCAAGTGGCGAGCCAGGCGCACTCGCCCTGCGGGTGGCCGAGGGCGGCGAGGACTTGCGCGAAGCTCATGCCGGGGACGAGGGCCGCGCCCGGGCCGGTTTTCTCCCAAAGGGCGAGAAATTCCGGATTGGCCATCAACAGCCGGTCGTCGGCGTCGAAGAGCACAAAGCCATCGGCACTGGCGCCGATGGCTTCGAAGAGCCTTACCCGGGCCGCTTCCACCGCCCGCTTTTCCTCGGCCAGGGCCGCGTTGCTCTTTTGCAGGGCGGCCATGGCGCGGTCGAGCAACTGGGTCCGCTCGCGGACCTGCTCCCCCAGGAGCACCGAGGCCTGGAAAAAGCTGTAGTCGGAGCCCTGGGCGTCCATGCCCAGTTCGACCCGGTCCATCAGGACGTGGATGATCTTGTCCCGCCGCGCCAGTTCATCGGCCACCTCGGCCGGCAGCGCGGCGCGTTCGAAACCGGGAGCGTCGCCGATCATGGGCGGGCCTCCTGTGTGGGCTGCCCGAAGGCGACCCCGGTGAAGGTCTGGTTCACGTGAATTCCCTTGTGCAATTCGCCGAAGGTGGAGAACCCGACGACGCGATGCCGACGCAAGGCGGCCGAGATCACTTCGGTGAGGCCCTTCTGCCGAAATTCGAGATTACGCAGGATGCAGTCGCAGGCCAGGACGGCCTCGGGCTCGCCGATCTCCTCCTCCACCCGGGCGAGGGCGCTTTCCAGGTTGGCCAGGGCGTCGAGCCCCTGGGCGCGGGAAAGGACGATGCCTTCGTCGATGGCGCAGTAGAACGACAGGCTGTGGTCGGGATTGACCTTCTGGATCGAGCGCACGTACTCGCTGCCGCCGATACGCACCACCACCGGGTAGGCCGCGAAGGCCATGGGGTCCAGGTTGGCGACCGGAACGCCGACGATGCGGGCGTACTCGAGGGCGGCGGGAAACCCGTTGATCTCCGTCACCACCCGCTCCGCCGGGCGGGCGCCGGTGACCACCATGCGTTCGTCGGTACGCTGGAAGTGCTGCGTCTTGACCACCCGGAAGGGCAGGTCGGTGCTGATGAGGGCGAGTACCGCCGCGTCGCTTTGGGCGCTGCCGTCGTGAAAGACCTGGGTCTGGCGAAAGTGCAGGGAATCCCCGGCTGAGCCGCCGACGACCGGAATGTCGCCCAGGACGAGCTGGACCGCACGGCCCACCGGCTCCTCGCGCAGGGAAAGGCCGTCCACCAGCAGGAAGGCCAGGGAATTTGGAAAACCGAGGGCTTCGCGCTGCAGGGTGCTGCGGTGCAGGGTATCTTCCACCCGCCGCTGGCAGTCGGCCAGATCGAAAGCAGAGAGCCCGGGAATCAGGACCGTGGCGGCGGTGAAATCGGCGGCGGCAAAGCCTATGGCGACGACACTGTCGTTGGTGTAACCATCGGGGCCGATCTCGCCCGCCGTGGTACAGCCCGCCAAGGCCACCGGCGGAGGAAAGGCCTGGCGCAGGGCGGCCGCGAGTTGCGCCGGATCCTGGGCGTCGGCGGCGAAGCACAGGACCAGCGCTGGTCTGAAACCCGCCATCTGGCCGGCAATTTCGGCCACTGCGGAGGCAGCGCTGGAAGCCCGGGAAAAAGCAACCCGGATCGAAGTCATGGTGATGTCTCTCTCTTTTATCGGGATCGCTCTGACGCGATCCGCAGGTATTTCATCTGATTCTAATTCACTGTCGGGAAAAATCTATTACTTTAGTAATGGGTCTGTGCATCCATCGGGGAGGGGGCGTCCCGATTTCTGCGGGCTGAGTTCCTGTTGCCAGCACCCCTCCCCAAGGGCGGGAAAGGAAAGGGATGCATCATCTCGGTGCGTGCGACGCCCCCCGAGCACCGGGAAGCGGCATAATTTCACGCTTTGGGGGCTTTCCCCCTGGTGGCATGGAAGGTGCTGTAGTTCTCTGGCAGACCTCTTTTTTTGATCGAGCGGGTGGACCATGAATTTCTATAACGAGATGACCGACGTCGGCGGCACCATCAGGGACCATTACGTCCATTACGCCCGCTGGCTTGAGGAGACGCCGGCGGAACGCATCACGCGCAAGCGGGCGGAAGCCGATCTGGCCTTTCACCGGGTGGGGATCACCTTTGCGGTCTATGGCGAGGAAGCCGGCAAGGAGCGTCTCATCCCCTTCGACATCATCCCGCGCATCATCCCCGCCGCCGAGTGGCGCGCCCTGGAGTCCGGCCTGCGCCAGCGGGTGAAGGCCTTGAACAGCTTCCTGCACGACATCTACCACGAGCGGGAAATCCTCAAGGCCGGCAAGATCCCCGCCGCCCAGGTCCTCGACAACGCCCAGTTCCGCCCCGAGATGCAGGGCGTCGACGTACCCGGCGGTATCTACGCCCACATCGCCGGGGTGGACGTGGTGCGCGCCGGAGCGGGCGAGTTCTACGTGCTGGAGGACAACCTCAGGGTGCCCTCCGGCGTCTCCTACATGCTGGAAGACCGCAAGATGATGATGCGGCTCTTCCCCGAACTCTTCGCCCGCCACAAGGTGGCGCCGGTGCAGCATTACCCCGACATGCTGCTGGAGAAACTTCGGGCCGTGGCCCCCAAGGGGGTGAGCAATCCCACCGTGGTCGTCCTGACGCCGGGAGCCTTCAACAGCGCCTATTTCGAGCACACTTTCCTGGCGCAGCAGATGGGGGTGGAACTGGTGGAGGGGCGCGATCTCTTCGTGGCCAAGGACCAGGTCTTCATGCGCACCACTCAGGGGGCCCACAAGGTCGACGTCATCTACCGCCGCATCGACGACGATTTTCTCGACCCCCTCGCCTTTCGGCCCGATTCCGCCCTGGGGGTGCCGGGCATCCTCAAGGCCTATCAGGCGGGCAATGTCACCCTGGCCAACGCCATCGGCACCGGGGTCGCCGACGACAAGTCCATCTACCCCTACGTGCCGGACATGATCCGCTTCTACCTCGGTGAGGAGCCCCTGCTCAACAACGTGCCCACCTATATGTGCCGCAAGCGGGACGACCTGGATTACGTCCTGGCCCATCTGCCTGAACTGGTGGTCAAGGAGGTCCATGGTGCCGGCGGCTACGGCATGCTGGTGGGGCCGGCGTCCCCTCGGGAGCAGATCGAAAAGTTCCGCCAGCGCCTGCTGGCCAGGCCCGAGGGCTACATCGCCCAGCCGACCCTGGCGCTCTCCAACTGCCCCACCTTCGTCGAGGAAGGCATTGCGCCGCGCCACCTGGATCTGCGGCCCTTCGTGCTCTCCGGCCAGGACGTCGACATGGTGCCGGGCGGGCTCACCCGGGTTGCCCTCACCGCGGGATCCCTGGTCGTGAACTCGTCCCAGGGCGGGGGCACCAAGGACACCTGGATTCTCGAGGACTGAGAAAGGAATACGCCATGCTGAGCCGTACCGCCGACCACCTGTTCTGGATGGCCCGCTACATCGAGCGGGCCGAGAATCTCGCCCGCCTCCTCGACGTCACCTGGCAGATGTCCCTGGTGCCTCAGTCCGTCGAGGCCGCCAACCAGAGCTGGAACGCCATCATCGCCCTCAACAGCCTGGAGGAGGCCTTCGCGGCCCAGTACCCGGCGGTGACGGGAGACAATGTCCTGCGCTTCATGGTGAGCGATGCCGCCAATTCGGCCTCCATCCACAGTTGCCTGCGCCTGGCCCGGGAAAACGCCCACGCGGTGCGCGGGACCATCACCTCGGAAATGTGGGAGACCATGAACGCCACTTGGCTGGAGGCCCGGGAGCAGAGTTTCGAAAGAATCAGCGCAGCCGGCATCGGCGAGTTCTTCGAATGGGTGAAGATGCGCTCTTCCCTCTCCCGCGGCGTCACCATCGGCACCCTGCTGCAGGACGAAGCCTTTCACTTCATCCGCCTGGGCACCCTGCTGGAGCGGGCCGACAACACTGCCCGCATCCTGGACGTGAAATACCACGTCCTGCGGCCCCTGGGCCACGAGGAAGCCACGGATTTCTACCAGTGGGGCGCCCTGCTGCGCTCGGTCTCCGCGTTCGAGAACTACCGCAAGGTCTACCGCGACGTCATCACCCCCGAGCGGGTGGCGGAACTGCTCATCCTGCGCAGCGACCTGCCCCGCTCCCTGCACTTCTGCCTCAACGGCGTGGTCAAGAACCTGGAACTGGTGGCCAACACTCACTGCGGCGAGACCCTGCGCCAGGCGGGCATCCTGCACGCCAGGCTGCACTACGCCCGGGTGGGGGACATCCTGGACCAGGGTCTGCACGAGTGGCTGACCGATTTCATGGACTGCATCTACGAAATCGGCAATGGCATCAGCCGCGACTTTCTGGTGGCCGACAGCGGCGGGGTCTGATCCAGGAGGGTCCCGCTCAATCCGCGTCGGCTGCTACAGGGGCGGTGGCCTCGGCCACCGAGCGGGCGAAGGACGTGATCCCCGCCGTCTTGACGTAGATGCAGCGCTTGCCGCTGCGTTTGCACTGTTCCTTCACCCGCCAGCAGGCGTTATGGCTGATGCAGCCGGCCTGGCAGATGACCAGATCGGCGGCGGCCAGCACCCCGTCGATGCGGTGCACGCTCTCCTCCAGGCCGCCGTCGTGGTGCAGGAAGCGGCCGCCGCGGGATTCCACCAGTTGCCGGTAGGCGTCCACCGAGCCGGAGCGGCCGCCCACGCAGAGGATGCAACGCCCCGCCAGGGCCTCGGGTTGTGGCCAGGGCTTCCGCACTCGGCCCGCATAATTTCCGCTCATGCCGACATGAAGGCTGCCAGCTTCGAGTACATCGAGGTCTTCTACAACCGCAAGCGGCAGCATTCGACACTCGGTTGTAAGTCGCCGACTCAGTTCCTCGAACGCTGGATCAGCGAGCAGCATCAAGAAAAACAGGCAGCATGAAACCCACCCTTTGGCAGACGAAAAACCGAGGGAACCTCACATTGCGGGGTGGTCCCCCGCTCGCCTCACGCCGCTTCGGCCACGCTGAACCCCACCCCGCAGCCCGAGGTGACGATTTCCTTCACCGCGCAGTGGGCGATGGATTCCAGCACCCGGGCGCGCTGCTCCGGGGAGAAATGCTCGGGGAAATGCACTTCGGTCTTGAAGCGGCCCAGGCTCACGGCGCCGCCTTGTCCGGCGACGGGGCGGCATTCGATGTGGATGCCCTCCGGCGACTGGCCGATTTCCTTGCAGGCCTTCTTGGCATAGACCGCGGCGCAGCCCGCCAGGGTGGCGTAGAAAGCCTCCAGGGGGTTCATGAGAGAGCCATCGACGGCGTAGCGGACCTGATGCCTCTGGCCGGAGACGGTGATGACGGGGGATTCGGAAACATCGACGGAGTACATGGTGTCCTTTCGTATTGATATTTGGTGAATTACTGATATGCCGGTGAAAAAAAATCAGTCTTTTCGGGCGGGAGCCTCGAAAAGCAGGATCCCGGCCACCAGGGCGCCCAGAAAAACCATTCCCTGGACCGAGCCCGTACCGGCCAGCACCAGGGCCGGTCCCGGGCAGATACCGGCCAGACCCCAGCCGATGCCGAACAGGGCGCTCCCCGCCAGCAGCCGCTGATCTATCCCGCCCACGGCCGGGAGGCACATGGACTCGCCCAGGAGCGCCACCTTGCGCTGCCGGGCGAAGCGGTAGGCAAGGGACGCCGGCAGCAGGGCGCCGGCCATGACCAGGGCCAGGGAAGGATCCCAGGCGCCGGCCAGGTCGAGGAAACCGAGCACCCGAGCGGGGTCGCTCATGCCGGAGACGATGAGACCGATCCCGAAGAGGAGTCCCACCGCAAAGGCGCCGAGGGCGTTCATGCCTGCCCCCCCAGGGCATGGCGCAGGACCAGGACGGTGAGGAATCCGGTCCCCATGAAGGTCGCCGTCGCCGCCAGGGAGCGCGGCGACAGGCGCGCCACGCCGCAGATGCCGTGACCGCTGGTGCACCCGGACCCCAGGCGGGCACCGAAGCCCACCAGGACGCCGGCCACCGCCAGGAGGGCCAGGGGCGTCTCGACCACGGCAGCGGAGGGAGTCGCCAGAGCCCCGACCAGGACGGGAGAGAGGAGCAGGCCGGCGACGAAGGCCGCCCGCCACAACCAGTCCCGTCTTCCGGCCGGCAGCAAGACGCCGCCCAGGATGCCACTGACGCCGGCGATGCGGCCCGAGAGCAGCAGCAGGAGCGCGACCGCCAGGCCGATGAGCAGGCCGCCGGCAAAGGCCTGGCCGCCGAGGGATGCAAGGAGATCAAGACGCATGGTCGGCGCAGCCCGTCTGGGGGCAGAAGAGACTGTAAAGGGTATCGAGGAGCGCCTGCACCCGGGGGTCGGCGATGGCGTAGAACATGCGCTTCCCCTCCCGGCGGGTGCTGACCAGACCCTGGGCGCGCAGGACAGAAAGCTGCTGCGAGAGGCTGGGCTGGTGCAGGTCCAGGAGGTTTTCCAGTTCGCTCACCGAGCGCTCGCCCTGGGTGAGCTGGCACAGGAGGAGCAGCCGGTTCTCGTTGGCCAGCACCCCCAGGAGGGCAGTGGCCTCCCCGGCGGCACGGCGCATGGCATCTACGGCGAAGGCAGTGGTTTCGGGCATGTCTGTATATTATCGATTGCTGATGTACAACATTCTACGAATCGATATTATGTTTGTCAATAAATTGTTATCAGGCCGCTCGCTGACCCGGGGCGTCACGCCACGCCCAGGCTTCCTCCGCCCGCCAGCTAAAATGGCACGCTCAACTTTCAACTTTCACCTTTCACCCCCGTGCCCAGCCCGCCCCCCGCCCAGCGCGTGGTCAAAATCCGCCGCGACTACAATACCTGGGTCGCCGACGAGACCCTGGAAGACTACGCCCTGCGCTTCACCCCGCGGAGCTTCCGCAAGTGGTCGGAAATGCGGGTGGCCAACACGGCCTTCGGGGCGGCGTCTTTCCTGGTGCTGGAGGCGGTGGGGGCGACCCTGCTGGTCCAGGCGGGCTTCATCAACGCCTTCTGGGCCATCCTGGCCACCGGGCTGATCATCTTCCTGCTCGGCCTGCCGGTCAGCATCGCCGCCGCGCGCCACGGGCTGGACATGGACCTGCTCACCCGCGGCGCCGGCTTCGGCTACATCGGCTCCACCGTCACCTCCCTCATCTACGCCAGCTTCACCTTCATCTTCTTCGCCCTGGAAGCGGCCATCATGGCCTACGCCCTGGAGCTGGCCTTCGGCATTCCGCCGGCCTGGGGCTACCTACTGTGCGCCCTGGTGGTGATTCCCCTGGTCACCCACGGGGTCACGGCCATCAGCCGCCTGCAGGCCTGGACCCAGCCCCTGTGGCTCTTCCTGCTGGTGCTGCCCTACGTCTTCGTCTTTCTGGAAGAGCCGACGGCCCTGGCCGGGCTCTGGCACTACGGCGGCGAGCACGGCCGAGGCGCCGTCTTCGACCCGGGACTGTTCGGCGCGGCGCTGACGGTGGGCATCGCCCTCGTCACCCAGATGGGCGAGCAGGTGGATTACCTGCGCTTCATGCCCGAGAAGACGCCGGCTTCCGCCCGCCGCTGGTGGTTCGGCGTAGTGGTGGGCGGCCCCGGCTGGGTGGTGCCGGGCATCCTCAAGATGCTGGGCGGGGCGCTGCTGGCCTGGCTGGTGCTGCGCAACGGCGGCCCGGCGGACAAGGCGGTGGACCCCAACCAGATGTACCTGATCGGCTTCTCCCACGTCTTCGCCAACACCACCCTGGCCATCGCCGCCACCGCGCTGTTCGTCGTCGTGTCGCAATTGAAGATCAACGTCACCAACGCCTACGCCGGCTCGCTGGCCTGGTCCAACTTCTTCTCCCGCCTCACCCACAGCCACCCGGGGCGCGTGGTGTGGGTGGTGTTCAACACCCTCATCGCCCTGCTTCTGATGGAGTTGGGGGTGTTCCAGGCCCTCGGCCAGGTGCTGGGGCTCTATTCCAATATCGCCATTTCCTGGATGGCGGCGGTGGTGGCCGACCTGGTCATCAACAAGCCCCTGGGTCTGGCGCCCCCCGGCCTGGAATTCAAGCGCAGCCGGCTTTACGACATCAACCCGGTGGGGGTCGGCGCCATGGGGGTGGCGTCGCTGCTCGCCATCGCCGCCTTCGTCGGGGTTCTGGGGCCGCGGCTCCAGCCCTACGCCCCCTTCGTCGCCCTGGTGGCCGCCTTCGTCCTCTCGCCCCTCATCGCCTGGGCCACCGGCGGCCGCTACTACCGGGTGGCGCCCGCCCCCGCCGCCGCCAGCGGCCGGCGCTGCGTCATCTGCGAGCGGGAATACGAAGCCGAGGACATGGCCCACTGCCCCGCCTACGCGGGTCCCATCTGTTCCCTGTGCTGCTCCCTGGACGCCCGCTGCCACGACCTGTGCAAGCCCGAAGCCCACCTGGGCGCCCAGTGGAACGCCCTGCTGCGTCGCCTGCTGCCCCCCGCCGCCCGGCCCTCCCTGGAGCGCGGCCTGGGCCACTACCTGTTGCTCATGGCCGGCATCGTGCCGGTCCTCGCCCTGGTCCTGGGGGTGCTCTACACCCACGAACTCCTCGCCCTGCCGGCGGGGGACGCCGCCGTGGCGGAACGGCTGCGGGACGGCTTCGTCAAGGTCTTCGCCGCCCTCCTGCTGCTCACCGGCATCATCGCCTGGTGGATGGTGCTGACCCAGGAAAGCCGCCGCGTCGCCCAGGAGGAATCGAACCGCCAGACCCAGTTGCTGATGCAGGAAATCGAATCCCACCAGCGCACCGACGCCGCCCTGCAGGAAGCCAAGCGCCTGGCCGACCAGGCCAACCAGGCCAAGAGCCGCTACATCACCGCCATCAGCCACGAACTACGCACGCCCTTGAACAGCATCCTGGGCTACGCGCAAATCCTGGCGGCGGACGTCGACGTCCCGCCCAAGCGGCGCCAGGCGGTCAATGTCATCCGCAAATCCGGCGACCACCTGCTGTCGGTCATCGAAGGCACCCTGGACATCGCCCGCATCGAGGGGGGCAAGCTGGCCCTGGACGTGAAGGCCATGGATTTCCCCGAATTCCTGCACCAGATCGTCGCCATGTTCGAGCTGCAGGCCCGCAACAAGGGGCTTTCCTTCGCCTACGAGCCGGCCGGCGAACTGCCGGCGGTGCTGCGCGCCGACGAGCGACGCCTGCGCCAGATTCTCATCAACGTCCTGGGCAATGCGGTGAAATTCACCCAGCGGGGCGGCATCCGCTTCGCCGTCGAGACGGGGCGGGAGATGGCCACCTTCACCATCCGCGACAGCGGCCCCGGCATCCCGGCCCAGGACCTGGAGCGCATCTTCGAGCCCTTCACCCGCGGCAGCACGGCCCAGGCCGGGGGCAGCGGCGTCGGGCTGACCATCGCCCGCATGCTGGTTTCCCTCATGGGGGGCGAGATGCAGGTCGCCAGCACCCCCGGCGAAGGCACGGAATTCCGCATCCGCCTCTTTCTGCCCCGGGTCCATTCCGCCCAGGCGGCCAAGGAACTGCCCCGCCTGGACCGGGTCGGTTACGGCGGCCCCCGCCGCCGCATCCTGGTGGTGGATAACGAAAGCGACGACCGCCAGTTGCTGCGCCACGTCCTGGAGCCGCTCGGCTTCCTGGTCGAGGAGGCGGCCAGCGGATACGAATGCCTGGCCGTCGCCCCCCGCTGCGACCCCCACCTCATCTTCATGGACCTCGGCATGCCCGGCATCGACGGCTGGGAGACCATCCGCCGCCTGCGCCAGCAGCGCCTCTCCGACGCCGCCGTGATCGTCCTTTCGGCCAACGCCTTCGACAAGCACCTGGACAACGATGTGGGCGTGCGGCCGGAGGATTTCATCGTCAAACCCTTCAAACTCGCCGAACTGCTCGATTGCCTGGGGCGGCGCCTCGAACTGGCGTGGCTCACCGCCGACGCCCCCGTCGCCCCGGCCCCGGCCGCCGAAGCGCCGCCCCTGGTGCCGCCGGGGGAAGCGGAACTCGCCGCCCTGGATGAACTGATCGACCTGGGCTACCTGCGCGGCATTCTCGACAAGCTGACCGCCATCGCCGCCGCCGACGCCCGCCACGCCGAGTTCGCCCGGGTGCTGGCCGAACTTGCGCGACAATTCGACTTCGACGCCATGAAGGAACTCCTGCGCCAGACCCGCGCCGCCCCCACGCCATGACCCCGACCGATCGGCCCCTTTCCGACATCGTCCTCATCGTGGACGACGTGCCCGAGAACCTCTCCCTGCTCCACGACGCCCTGGACGACGCCGGCTACACCGTGCTCGTCGCCACCCACGGCGAGGCCGCCCTGCAACGGGCGCGCCAGAGCCTGCCCGACGTCATCCTGCTCGATGCCGTCATGCCCGGCCTGGACGGCTTCGAAGTGGCCCGGCGCCTCAAGGCCGACTTCGCGACGCAACACATCCCCATCGTCTTCATGACCGGGCTCTCCGAAACTGAGCACGTCATCGCCGCCTTCGCCGCCGGCGGCTCCGACTACGTCACCAAGCCCATCCGCCCGGCCGAGGTGCTGGCCCGCATCGCCGCCCACATGGCCAGCGCCCGCCAGATGCGCCAGGCCCGCAGCGCCCTGGACGCCTTCGGCCAGGCCACCGTCGCCGTGCGCGCCGGCGACCGCCGCATCGTCTGGCAGACGCCGCTGGCCCGACGCCTGCTCACCGCCTACTTCGGCAACCCGGAAACCGTCGCCCCCGACGAACTGCTGGCCTGGATCGCCGCCGCGCTCAAGGCCCGCGGCGAAGGCCGCGAACCGGCCCAGCTCCTCCTGGCCCAGGACAGCCGCCGCCTGCTGGCCAGCTTCCACGACCAGAGCGGCGAGGAGGAATGGCTGGTGGTGCTGCGGGAAGAAAACGACGGCGCCGCCGTGGAGACCCTCATCGCCGCCTTCCGCCTCACCCAGCGGGAGGCCGAAGTGCTCTACTGGGTCGTGCAGGGCAAGACCAGCAAGGACATCGGCGACATCCTCGGCAGCAGCCCCCGCACCGTGAACAAGCACCTGGAGCACGTCTTCGAGAAGCTGGGGGTGGAAACCCGCACGGCGGCCGCCAATCTCGCCCTGGGCAAGCTGCGGGGCGCATAGGAGCGGTCTTCGCGGATTCGTGGTGGCGCCCAAACAAGCCCGCAAAAAATATTTTTGTTGCAGTGCACCAATTTCTTCGGAAGTCGTCTATACTCCGTTCCGCACTGAGCAATTTACGTACTCCAACCCCTCCTCATCTCTCTCGCACTGGAACCCATCATGACCGTTACCCCCGAGCAGCTCGTCGCCGCCAACAAGGCCACCGTTGATTCCCTCCTGGCCGTTGCCAACACCGCCCTCGCTTCCGCCGAGCGCGTTGCCGCCCTCAACCTGAGCACCTCCCGCGCCGCCCTCGACGACGCCGCCGCCGGTGCCCGTTCCGTCCTGACCGCCAAGGATCCCCAGGCCGCTCTGGCTGCCCAGGCTGCCCTGGCCCAGCCCGCCGTGGATAAGGCCGTCGCCTACTCCCGTTCGGTCTACGAAATCACCAGCCAGACCCAACAGGAACTGGCCAAGCTGGTCGAAGCCCAGTTCGGTGACTTCCAGAAGTCCGTGGCCGGCCTGGTGGACCTCGCCGCCAAGTCCGCTCCCGCCGGTTCCGAAGGTGCCGTCGCCGCGATCCAGAGCGCCATCGCTGCCGCCAACTCCGCGTTCGGCAACATGAACGCCCTGGCCAAGCAATTCTCCGACGCCGCCCAGGCCAACGTGACCGCCGCGACCAAGAAGGGCCGCTAATCCCTTCGGCCTCTCAGGCAACCCGGGGCCCCACGGAATTTCGTGGGGCCTTTTTTCGGCCCCTACACTTCAAGCCATGGCTGATTCCAAAGACGCCCCCTCGCCCGAAGAACTCGACCTCGCCACCGAACAAGCCCTGATCGCCGCTCTTGGCGGGCTTTCCCCGCGCGAAGCCCTGCTCGAAGCCTCCCGCGCCCAGGACGCCGACGCGGAAGCCCGCGCCGCGGCCCGGGAACGCAATCGGGCCAACGCCCTGCGCCTGCTGGAAATCCTGGAAAAATCCGGCGGCGGAACACCGGACTGATCCGTTCATGCGGCGGGGGAGCATCCCCCCCGCACCAAATCGGGGCTCGCGCGCACCGGCCCGGAGCTACGCAATCTAACGTATTCCTCCGCCCCCACCCGGCTCCTTACATTGGCGTTGCACTGCAACAGCGCAGTTCAACCGCTTACCCAATGTCCAAGGAGCTTTCATGAGCACTCGCCGCAGCTTCATCCAGGCCACCGTCCTGGCCGCCGCCCTGTCTTCCATCGGCATGGCCGCCCGCGCCGCCGACACCATCAAGGTCGGCATCCTGCATTCCCTCTCCGGCACCATGGCCATTTCCGAAACCGCCCTCAAGGAAACCGCCCTGATGACCATCGAGGAAATCAACAAGGCCGGCGGCGTCATGGGCAAGAAGCTCGAACCCGTGGTGGTGGACCCCGCCTCCAACTGGCCGCTCTTCGCCGAAAAGGCCCGCCAGTTGCTGACCAAGGACAAGGTTGCCGTCACCTTCGGCTGCTGGACTTCCGTCTCCCGCAAGTCCGTCCTGCCGGTCTATAAGGAATTGAACGGCCTGCTCTTCTACCCCGTGCAGTACGAAGGCGAAGAGCTGGAAAAGAACGTTTTCTACACCGGCGCCGCCCCCAACCAGCAAGCCATCCCTGCCGTCGAATACCTGATGTCCAAGGACGGCGGCGAAGCCAAGCGCTGGGTGCTGCTGGGCACCGACTACGTCTATCCCCGCACCACCAACAAGATCCTGCGTGCCTTCCTGAAGTCCAAGGGCGTCGCCGAGGCCGACATCATGGAGGAGTACACCCCCTTCGGCCACAGCGACTACCAGACCATCATCGCCAAGATCAAGAAGTTCGCCGCCGAAGGCAAGAAGACCGCCGTCGTCTCCACCATCAACGGTGACTCCAACGTGCCCTTCTACAAGGAACTGGGCAACGCCGGCCTGAAGGCCACCGACGTGCCGGTGGTCGCCTTCTCGGTGGGTGAGGAGGAACTGCGCGGCGTCGATACCAAGCCCCTGGTGGGCCACCTGGCCGCGTGGAACTACTTCCAGTCCCTGAAGAACGCCGAAAACACCAAGTTCATCAAGATGTACAAGGACTGGGCCATCAGCAAGAAGCTGCCCAATGCCAAGACCGTGGTGACCAACGACCCCATGGAAGCCACCTACATCGGCATCCACATGTGGAAGCAGGCGGTGGAAAAGGCCAAGAGCACCGACACCGACAAGGTCATCGCCGCCATGGCCGGCCAGACCTTCAAGGCCCCCTCCGGCTTCGAAGTGAAGATGGACGAAAAGAACCACCACCTGCACAAGCCCGTGTTCATCGGCGAAGTGAAGGCCGACGGTCAGTTCAATGTCGTGTGGAAGACCCCCGGCCCGGTCAAGGCCGCCCCCTGGAGCCCCTACATCCAGGGCAACGACAAGAAGAAGGACGAGCCGGAAGGCAAGTGATCCACAAGCAACGCAACGGGGGCCTCGGCCCCCGTTTTTCATCCTGACCCGCCATGTTCGCCAACCTCCACAACCTCTCCCACCACGCTGCCTGGCGCCGGCAGCTGGAGATGATCCTCGAATCCACCGGCGAAGGCATCTACGGGATCGACCTCAAGGGCCGCTGCATCTTCATCAACGAAGCCGGCGCCCGGCTGCTGGGCTATACGCCGGACGAAGTGCTCGGCCGCTCCATGCACTACCTCATCCACCACTCCCACGCCGACGCGACGCTCATGCCGGTGCACGAATGCCGCATTTACAAGGCCTTCCACCTGGGCCGGGGGGTGCGGGTGGATGACGAAGTGCTGTGGCGCCGCGACGGCTCCAGCTTCCCGGCCGAATACGCCTCCTACCCCATCCGGGACGGCACGGCGGTAGTCGGCGCCGTGGTCACCTTCAACGACATCACCGAGCGCAAACGCACCGAATCGCTCCTGCGGGAAGCCCACGACACCCTGGAATGCCGCGTGCGCGAGCGCACCGCCGAACTCACCGCCGCCCACGACCGCCTGCGCCAGTCCCACGAATCCCTGCGCCGGCTCTCGGCCCACATGAACACCCTGCGCGAGGAAGAGCGCCGCCACGTCGCCCGCGACATCCACGACGACCTGGGCGCCGCCCTCACCGCCCTGCAACTCGACATGAGCTGGATGCGCCAGCGCCTGGCCGCCGAAGACCCCCTGGTCGCCAAGCTGGAGGGCATGCTCGACATCGGCAGCCAGGCCATGGAATCGATGCGCCGCATCCTGAACGACCTGCGCCCCGGCGTCCTCGACCACCTGGGCCTCTGGCCGGCCCTGGAAAGCCTGCTGCAGGACTTCCAGCGCCGCAACCGCCTGCAATGCCTCTTTCGCTGCCCGCCCCTGGTCGAGCGCTGCCGTCTCGGCCGCGACGCCGAAATCGCCCTCTACCGCATCGTCCAGGAGGTGCTCACCAACGTCTCGCGCCATGCCCGGGCAACCCGGGTGCGCCTTGAGGCCACGGCCGAGGACCGCGACCTGGTCCTCACCATCGCCGACAACGGCCAGGGCATGCGCGTCCCGCCCCAGCCCAGCTCCTTCGGCCTACTCGGCATGCGCGAACGCACCCTGGCCCTGGGCGGCAAACTCGACATCGTCAGCAACCCCGGCGAAGGCACCACCGTCGTCCTGCGCCTGCCCGGAGTCCTGGAGGGGGAGGTGGGATGATCCGCATCCTCATCGTCGACGACCACATGATCATCCGCCGCGGCCTGCGGCAGATCCTCTCCGAAAACCCTGGCATCGGCGCCATCGCAGAAGCGGAAGACGGCCCCACCACCCTGCGCCACCTGCGCACCGCGCCGGTGGACGTGGTGCTCCTCGACATCGCCCTGGGCGAACGCGACGGCCTCGACCTCCTCAAGACCCTGCACGCCGAATTCCCCCGCGTAGCGGTCATCATGCTATCCGTATACCCGGAGAACCAGTTCGCCCTGCGGGCGATCCGCAGCGGCGCCCACGCCTACCTCAACAAGGGCTGCAGCCCGGACATCCTCTACGCCGCCATCGCCAAGGTCGCCAGCGGCGGCCTCTACATCACCCCCGCGGTGGCCGAACTCCTCGCCCACGACGTGCGCGGCGACCCCGCCGCCGCAAAGCCCCCCCACGAAACCCTCTCCAACCGCGAATTCCAGGTGCTGCAACTCCTCGCCCAGGGCCGCGGCGTCACCCAGATCGCCCAGCAGCTCGCCCTCTCGGCCAACACCATCTCCACCTACCGCGCCCGCATCTTCGACAAACTCGACCTGCACAACCCGGCCGACCTCTTCGCCTACGCGGCGCGGCACGGGCTGACGGGCTGACGCGAGCAGCGGCGATCAATCACGAAGAGCGTGCGGGGATTCCGCCGCTTGGCCAATCCGACGTTGGCCAAGCTCGATCAAGCGCAGCCTGACATCAGAGGCGTGTTGCATCTCCGCTTATGGCTGCGGTTCGCTTCGTGCGATCGGGGCGCGGAGGCGCGCCTCGGCATCGACGCAAACCTATCTGACTGAGGACTGGCTCTCGCCCCACGTGCTGCGCCACACCTTCGCCACCCACCTGCTCAACCACGGCGCCGATCTGCGGGTAGTCCGGTTGCTTCTCGGCCACGCCGACCTCTCCACCACCCGGATCTACACCCACGTGGCGCGGCAAAGGCTGAAAAGCGTTGCATGTGGTGCATCACCCCCGGGGCTGACCCAGCGGGGGGATTTCACGCTGCTGCAGGCGAGACGGGCCGTTCAACCGCCAGTGCGGCGGCTCCTGCGGTCGATCGTCGCGAGGCCCGCATCCGCGCACTTGCATTTCCTGAAGCGACTCTCCAATGAGGACGGCGAAAGGAACACCGCCCGCGCAAGGGACAAGCCCCATCAGGCCGAAAACCACGCCTGGTCGGGGCAGGTTCTGACGCCAAGGCGCATGCCAGTCAGGGTCGCCACCACTGCGCACTCCGTGTCAGGCAAGTGCGTCCTCCTCACGCTCCGAGAATCCGGCCCGACCTGCTTGCTTTCGCCGACATCCTCGAGCACCGTCAGGGCAGCGACTTGCCCTTCCCAGCGCGCGGCGCTGACGTGGAGCCGGCATAGCAGCATCTGGCCGCTGCGATGGATGATGCGCGCCTCGTAGGCGTCTGGCGCCGCATCGCCTCGCAGACGTCGCTCGCAGATGGCCATGATGCGCGGACGGTCCGCCTCGTGCAGAAAAGATAGGATTGATTGGCCGACACCGTCCTCCGGGGACCATCCCAGAAGGACGGCTGCCCGGTCATTGAGGTAGCGGACTATGCCATCCTGCACGATGGCCACGCCTACTGGCAGCTTGGTGATGAGTTCGCGATGGATGCGCTCGGATTCCTCGAGCTCCTTCAACAGGCGATGGCGGTGGGTGATGTCCCGGGCAAAGCCGACCGTGCCGACCCGTTTGCCGTCGATGGTCACCGGCGAACGGTAGGTCTCGAACCAGCGCGCGTCTCCGGCTTCACCGAGGCGCGCTTCGACGAGAGCTTGCTCGCCGCTCTCGAGCACGGAACGGTCGGCAGCGCGACACGCCTCGGCCAGATCCCGGGGCGTCAGGTCGAAATCGGTCTTGCCCACCAGGGCCTCCACCGAAGGCAGCCCGAAATTCCGGGCCAGGGGCAGATTTACGGCGAGAAAACGACTTTCCGTGTCCTTGAGCCAGACCATGAACGGAAAGTTGTCGAGCACCGCGCGCAGGTAAGCCTCGCGCTCGCCCAAGGTTTTTTCGACCTGCTTTTCGGCGGTGATGTCGGTGACCACCATGCGGCATTCCCGGCCGCTCTCGTCGCTGACGGCCTCGATATGAACCACGGCCTCGCCCCTCTGCCCGTTGGGCACCAGGGAGACTTCGCAAATCTTCTTGGTCTTGGCGTCACGCATCGTCCCGAGGAAACGATTGAATTCCGCCAAATACTCCGGGGCGACGGCGGCGGCGAAGCGATGCCTGGCCTTTTCCGATCGCTTGATGCCCAGCAGGATGGCCCCGGCAAGATTGAGATCGACGATGGAACCCTGGCCGTCCAGGGTGAAATACCCCACTGGCGCAAAGTCATAGATGTCGGCATAGCGGCTACGCAGCGCGTCGGCTTCATCGTAGGCGCGGCGCAACTCCTCGTTGTGCAATTCCAGTTCGATCTGATGCACCTGAAGCTCGTGCAACAATCGCGTCGTCTCGCCGGGGTTGGTCGGCGTCTTCGCCAAGGTACGTTCCAGCAAGGTCTCGGCCCGCTGGCGCAGGTTTCCCGGCTCCGGGCGCTTGCGGCAGACCGCTGGCGGCGCCTGCATCGGCAGGAACAGGCGGTCGAATTCCTTTTTTACCGTGCCATAGCATTCGCACACCCGGGCTTCGAGCCCGCCACGATCGAGGATGGCGATGTGGCCCCGGCTGTACTGGATCAGCCCGGCGGCCTGCAGCTTGCCGGCCGCCTCGGTGACTGCTTCGCGACGTACTCCCAGCATGTTGGCGATCAGTTCCTGGGTCATATTGAGGTGGTTGCCCGGCAGGCGGTCGAAACTGAGCAGCAGCCAGCGGCAGAGCTGCTGGTCCACCGTGTGGTGGCGGTTGCAGACGACCGTCTGGGCCATCTGGGTCATCAACGCCTGGATGTAGCGCAGGGCGAGGTACTGCAGCCCGCTCGCCGGGGCGAGTTCCCAGCGCAGGATTTCGACGCGCAGGCGGTAGGCATTGCCGGCACTCTGCACGACGCAGCGATGGGTCGTCGTCCCTCCCCCCAGGATGAGGGGGATGCCGACCAGGCCGTCGTTGCCGGTCATCGCCAGTTCGGCGGAGGAACCGTTTTCCGTGATGAACACCAGGGAAACGATGCAGGTGGTGGGGAAATAGACGTAGCCCAGAGTATCGCCGCACTCGTAGAGAACCTGGCCGAGGGGCAGGGCCACGAGTTCGAGATCGTCGGCAAGGCGCCCAATTTCTTCCGCGGACAGGGCCGCCAGGATGCGGTTCTCCCTCGGGTTGTCGATCATTGTCTTCGCCATGGCAATCCCTTCCTGTCGTACCGCTCGTAGTCAGATAGGATCAGCACTGTTCGGCGCGCCTCGGCATTCACGCATGCCGATTTGATTGACTACCAGTTCGTTCTACGACCTTGCAGCGCAATGGCAAGATCTAACCGTCACAGCCTAGCCTCAACCGGTCTCCGACTGTGTTCGATAGCACACACAAGGCACCGATGGCCCGGCCATTGGCATTTGCCTCGCCGTGCTCAGCGGGAGCGCGCTCGCGTAGGGATCATCCGCTGGTAACCTGCCTTGTCGGCTGCGTAACATCGGCAGGCAGCCCCCTCCAGGCCGGTGCGGTCGAGAATGACGACGTCGCCCCGGCGATAGCTGATCAGCTTCAGTTGCTGCAGAACCGTAGCGGCCCGGGTAACCCCGACCCGGCGCACTCCCAGCAGGGCGGCCAGATGTTCGTGGGTGAGGTGGAAGGCGTCGGAACGGGCACGGTCCCCCGTCATCAGCAGCCAGCGGGCGAGGCGTTCCATTACCACATGAAAGCGAGTGCAGGTGACGGCCTGGGCCAGTTGCTCGACCAGCATCAGCAGATAGCGATCGAGAAGCGCCCGCAGCACGGGACTGCGCGCGAGTTCCTGGCAAAACGAGGCGACCTCCAGCCGCAGGGCCGGCCCCGGCTCCTGAACCACGGCATGCAGGGGAGAACGGTCAATGCCCAGGACCAGTGAAAATCCGACCATGCCCTCGTTGCCCACCAGGCCGACAGCCAGGCTGGACCCCCGATTCGCCGGCGACATGAGGGCGACGACACCTCCGGTCGGGAAGTGAACGTATCGAATCGACTTCCCCGCCTCGGCGAGAATGTCCCCGGCCGGCAGGTCGACGGATTCGCCCATCGACACGAATCGATCCCGCTCCCGCCGTGGGAGGGCGGCAAGCAACTGGTTTGCAGCCAAAGCCGGCGTAACGTGCGGCACGGGGGTCTCACTGGAGAAGAAGGGCGAGGGTGCGGAACGTCGCGCCGGCTCGCGGCACGGGCCGAGGACGCATGGGTACTTGGCCGCACCCTGCGACGAATTTCGGGCGCCGTCCGGCGGCTGGCGCACAGAAGGCGCCCCCGCGGCGGAGCACGGGACGCCGCCTATGTGCGATGGCGAACGGAGGACATCGCCACGAACTGCGTCAATGGGCGTTCCTGCTTCCGGAGCCCGACCGCCATCGGGTATCCGGAGCCCTGTATCGCCCCTTGAAGGAGATCCGGCATGCATGAGAAAAACTGTTCGGCAGTCGGACTGTTTTGCGACCACCGGGATGCGGAAGAAGCCGTCATGGAATTGCAGAAGGCCGGCTTCGACATGAAGAAGCTCTCCGTCGTCGGCAAAGACTATCAAACCGAGGAATCGGTCATCGGCTACTACAACACTGGCGAGCGCATGGCGACCTGGGGAAAGTTCGGATTGTTCTGGGGTTCCATCTGGGGCCTTCTGTTCGGCTCAGCCTTTCTCATCATCCCCGGCCTCGGTCCGGTCATGATCGGCGGTCCCCTGGTCAGCTGGATTCTTGGCGCTCTGGAAACCGCCCTGTTCACGGGCGGCCTCACCGCGCTGGGCGGCGCGCTTTCCGGTATCGGAATCCCCCGGGATAGCGTGATCCACTACGAAACCGCCCTCAAGGCCAACAAGTTCCTCCTCGTGGTGCACGGATCGGCCGCCGAAATTGCCGCGGCGAAGGAAATCCTGTTACGGAACAAGGCGGAAGAAGCGCATATCCACGAAACCCCCTCCGATCCGCAGCCGCTAGCGGCCTAATCACCCCGAGGAGCATCAAATGTCCACCCTTCACCGACTGTTTGCCGCCACCGCCTTCGCCTCCGCGCTGGGCGCCCTTGCCACCCCCACCCTGGCGGCGCCCAACGATTGTGCTTCCCGGGGCGGGTACTGGGAACACCGCAGCGAAACCATGGAACAGCACCACAAGAGGCTCCACACCGCCTTGAAACTGACCCCAGAGCAGGAAAGTGCCTGGACGAGACTGGTGGATGCGGTGCCGCCCCCGACCGCGCCGGACGTCGGCAAGGCCGACGACTGGTCGAAGCTCACGACGCCGGAAAGGGCCGACCGCATGATGGAGCGCATGAAGGCGCATCAGGCACGAATGGCCGACCATCTGGCGGCCATGAAGGCGTTCTACGGGGTTCTCACCGCCACCCAGAAAAAGACTTTCGACGATTTCCACGCCGGCCCGCGGGCAGGCATGGACGGCAAGCGGGAGGGGCGCGGAAATCCGCGGGCTGCACCCTGAAGGGCAAGTGACGGGATTTCCCGCGGCCCGGATCGGGCCGCCTCAAGGAACGGGGAAAAGCCATGCCCCATCGCGAAAGGCACCGTAGCCACCGCACCGGCTGGCTGCGGGCCGCGGTGCTCGGCGCCAACGACGGCATCGTCTCCACGGCCAGCCTGATCCTCGGGGTCGCCGCGGCCGGCGCGGACGCCAGGGCGATCCTCGTCGCCGGCGTGGCCGGCCTGGTGGCCGGTGCCACCTCGATGGCCGCCGGCGAATACGTTTCCGTCAGTTCCCAGTCCGATACCGAGGGGGCCGATCTGGAACGGGAAAGGCGCGAACTGGCCGCCGACCCCGTCCACGAACTGGCCGAAATGGCCGCCATATACGCCCGGCGCGGCCTGGAACCCGGCCTGGCCGCGCAGGTTGCCCGCCAGTTGATGGCCCGTGATGCCCTGGGAACCCACGCCCGTGACGAACTGGGAATATCCGAAACCCTGACCGCCCGGCCGCTCCAGGCCGCCGCCGCTTCTGCGGCCACCTTCGCGGCAGGCGCCGCCCTGCCTCTGGTGGTAGCTCTGCTGGTGCCCCCCGCCACCGTCCTCTGGTCCGTCGCCGGCAGCGCCCTTCTCTTCCTGGCCCTGCTGGGCGCCCTGGCCGGCTGGGCCGGTGGTGCGCCCCTTACCAGGGCCACCTGCCGCGTAGGCTTCTGGGGCGCACTGGCCATGGCCTTCACCACCCTGGCCGGAGCGCTTTTTGGTGTAACCGCCTGACGGTTTTCGGCTTTAGCGCGCCAGCGTACAGAGCGGACTGCGATTTCCACCAATCATGGGAGCAATGACCGATTGCCCTCGGGAACCGCGTCGGCGCCCTGCGAAGGGGCAGCCTCTCCGGCCACTCCTTCTCCGGCCCCACCCGGAGCGGACCACCGACCGGCATTTCCGGACCATGGCTGCCGGTACCCGCCGTTGTGCCGGCAGTTGCACTAGCCAAGCCTGCACAAGGCCGAGATGGCGCTACTTGTTAAGCGAGAACAGCTATGACTAATTCATTGAGCAAGACGCAGGCCTGCCTGGCAGTGTCGTGTGCCCTGGCTTTGGGCCTGGTGCCGGCTTTGTCCCGGGCCGAAACAATCAATCCGGCGGAGGCCAATTTCGTCACGGACCAGCGGGGCGCCGTCGCCAAGAGCGGCTTCGGACTTTGCTGGCACAGCGGATACGGGCCAACGCCCGTATCCACCGCCGAGTGCGACCCGAACTTCGTCGCCCCGAAGCTCGTGAAGCAAGACCCGCCGGCCGCTGCCGTTGCGCCGCTGATCGCCGGCGTGAAACCCGCCGCCGAACGGCTGACCCTGGACGCGGACATGCTTTTCGATTTCGACAGGGCGACCCTTCGCCCGGCCGGGCAAACCGCCCTGGACGGCTTCGTCGACCGGCTCAAGGACATCAGTCCGGAAATGATCATGGCCGTCGGCCATGCCGACCGCTTCGGGACCGCCGACTACAACCAACGCCTCTCCGAGGAGCGCGTCGGTTCCGTCAAGACCTATCTGGTCGGGAGGGGTGTGGACGGGAGCCGCGTGCACACCGAAGGCAAGGGGGAGTCGCAGCCCATCACCAAGGCCGGCGATTGCGTAGGCGCCAAGAGCGCCAAGGTCATCGCTTGTCTGCAACCCGACCGCCGGGTCGAGATCCAGATGGTGGGGACACGGGTCGCCCGTTGAACCCAAGCGTTACGCCAGTCTTTAAACCACTCACGCAAGGAAGCCAAATGAAAAACCTCAACTACAAAGTGATCGCCCTGGCGGTCAGTCTCTCCGTCGGCGTCGGCGCCTTTGCCGAGGGCATGTCCAAGGTCGATTACAAGGCCGGCAAGGACAGGATCAGTGCCACATACAAGACCGACACGGCCGGGTGCAAGGCCCTGTCAGGCAACGCCAACGACATCTGCGGGGCCGAGGCCAGCGGCAAGGAGAAGGTCGCCCTGGCAGAACTCCATGCTGCCTACAAGCCGAATTCCAAGACCCATTACGACGTTCTCGTCGCCAAGGCAGATGCCAGCTACACCGTCGCCCGGGAACGTTGCGACGACAAGTCGGGCAACGCCAAGGACATCTGTATCCGGGAGGCGCAGTCCGCTGAAACGGCCGCCAAGGCGGATGCCAAGGCCCAGATGAAGACGAATGATGCGAACGACAAGGCAGGCGAAGCGTCCACCGATGCCCGCAAGGAGGCCAGCGAAGACAAGGGTGAGGCCCGGTACGCGGTGGCCAAGGAAAAGTGCGATACCTACGCCGGCGTCACCAAGGACACCTGCCTGGCCCAGGCCAAGGCCCGTTTCAGCAAGCAGTAAGCCAGGCAACCGGAAGGGCGTGCCCCTGTCGCCGGTTGACGGGGTACGCCGGACCAAGCCCCCCAAACACGTAGAGGTCATTCGATGAGCAACACGCCGAGATTCACCCTCACCTCCCTGACAGCAGCCTTGCTGCTGAGTCTTGGGGCCTGTTCCAACATGTCTTCCCAGGACAAGAGCACCGCTATCGGTGCCGGCGCCGGCGCAGTCGGCGGCGCCATCCTGACCGGCGGCAGCGCCGTCGGAACCGTAGGCGGCGCGGCAGTCGGCGCCATCATCGGCCATGAAGTTGGCAAGTAAATTCGCGTGGCGGGTGCGCCGCTCTCGTCTGGAAAGCAGAGCCATCTGCCCCCGGGGGAACACGCGGCCATGCGTGGCCGTGTGTCGCGCCGGCCGCCGGGGTCCTCCATGAACCCGGCTGACGGCCCCCTGTCCGTGCTTTGCGCCGAGGTTGCGGACGCGCCACCCTTGCCGGCGGGATCGGAATTGCGCTATGTCATGGGGCGTTGCGAAAAACGTATGCGGCACGCCGTAGAACGCTGCGGCGGACAAATGGTGGGCCATCAGGGCCGCTGCTTGATGGCCTTCTTTACCGACGATCTGCGAGCCCTGCAATCGGCAGTCGAGATCCAGCACCGCATCGCCGACCTGCCACCCACCGGGGGATTTCCCCTCGCGGCACGTGTGGGTGTATGCGCCGGCCATCGCAAGCGGGAAGAGCCGTACTTCCCGGGTGCAGGCTTGAATCCGGCCGCCTGGCTCTCGGCGGTGGCGGACCAGGGGGAAATCCTCATCAGCATGCCCCGACGGGTACGCAGCTTTTCCTGGTCCCACTTGCTATCGAACAGCATTCCGGAGTTGACGCTTAATTGCGGCAAACGGCGCCTGGGCGTCTTTCAGGTGCCCTGGCAGTCACACGATCCTGCCACCTTGGGGGCCTTGCTGCGACAGCGGCGGGAAGGCAGCGAACCGTTCTCCGTCCACCATCGGCACGGGGACCAACCCCTCGAGGGCAAGGGGGCCGTCATGCGCATCGGGCGCCATCAGGACTGCGAGCTGAACCTGGGCGACCTGCGCGTTTCCCGCTTCCACGGGAAAATCGAGCGACGGCCCGACCAGGTCGTGCTGGTCGATCACAGTCGAAACGGCACTTTCGTGACCTTCGAGGGCCAGGCCGAGTTCTTCCTTCACCATCAGGAGTTGATCCTGGCTGGCCGCGGGTGCCTGAGTTTCGGCATGTCATGCAGCGCCGCGGGCGCCGAGCCGATGGCCTTCGCCGGGACATCCTGACTACCCGGCCGGCGCCAGTGTGCGCCGTCGTACAGACCATGCCGGCGGCACGGCGTGACAATCCCCCGACGACCCGAGGTTGCGGCAACGCGCCTGGCCGGGATGGGCGGGTGTGTCATCCGCTCAGGCCCGGGGTTGTTTTCCGGGGCAGACCATGAACCAACACCTGTCAGGCTTTTTGCGGCCTTTCCGCCGCCCCCCGACGCGCCAGGCCTTGCGGGCGCGGCCAGCGAAGGCCCTGGCCGCCCTCCTGGTTCCCATTGCCCTGTTTTGGGTACCGCTGTCGACCCAGGCGGAGAACGACATGGCGCGCTACAACTCCACGAGCCCAGCCACGGCCGAGATTGCCTGGATGAGCGGCGGCGTCGGCGGCGAAGCCCGCGACGAGATGCGCAAGGCCAGTGTTGCCTATAACGTGCATGTGCTGTTCAGTGATCGCCGGGGCCGCTATCTCGCCGACGTCCCCTATACCGTGACCCGGCACGACGGCAGACAAGTGCTTTCAGGCATCGCCGAGGGGCCGCTGCTCTATCTGAAACTCCCCCCCGGGTCCTACCGCGTCGGAGTCGAAATCGACGGGGCCTGGCAACGCAGATCCGTCCAGGCCGGCGTCTCCGGACGACCCACCCGGTTGATGTTCGTCGGCCGCCGGGGATGACGCGCGTTCGCCCGACCGAAGACCCGGCGGCGGAGTACCGCCTGCTGACCGTCTGGCGCCTCGAAGCACCGCTGGACGATATCTACGCCGCGATTCACGATTCCCTGCACTGGCCGGACTGGTGGCCGGGGGTCATCGAGGTGGCGACCATTGCCGATGGCGATGCCGAGGGGGTCGGCAACATCCGCCACTACGCCTGGCAGGGGCGATTGCCTTACCGGGTCACTTTTGCCGTGTGTACCACGCGCATCGAAGCGCTCACTGCCATCGAGGGGAACGCCTGCGGCGACCTGGAAGGAACGGGCCGCTGGAATTTTTCCTGCCAGGGCCCGATCAGTATCGTTCGTTACGAGTGGCACGTCCGCAGCACCCGCTGGTGGATGAACCTGATCTCCCCGTTGGCCCGCCCGCTGTTCGTCCGTAACCACGCCTGGGTCATGTCGCGGGGCGGGGAAGGCCTGGCGCGACGACTCGGCGTGCGTCTGACCAGCCAGGAAAACATCGATCTGACGGCGGCTGCCCCACCGAACGCCAAGCGCGGCAGCCGTTGGGAGGGCGGCCGGATCGATCCGGCGATGGCGCTGATTGCCGGCATCGCCGCCGGGGTACTGGCCACCGGCGCCCAGGTCGTCCTCTGGTGGCTCGCCGGAATGCCGCTGGCCGCCACGCTCTTGCGCGACGCCCGCCTGACTGCAGCCCTGCTCCTGGGGCCCTCGGTCCTTACGCCACCCTCGACCCTGAGGTGGGACATCCTGCTGGTGGCGACGCTGATCCATTTTGCCCTGTCGGTTCTCTACGCCCTGCTTCCAGCCGCCGTGGGCGGGCGTCTGCGCCAAGGGGAGGCCCTCGTTGCCGGCGCCGCTTACGGTGCGCTCATCTACGCCGTGAACCTATACGGGCTGACCTATTTCTTTCCCTGGTTCGCCGTGGCCCGGGACTGGGTGACCCTGGCAGCCCACCTCGTGTTCGGCGTCGCCCTCGTCGGCGCCTGCCGCCTGTATGCGGGCAGGCGGTGACCCCCATCGGTCGCCAGTTGTGGTTGCGGTTCCGGACGATTGCGGCGCCTTACTGGAAGGGCAGGGAGAAATGGCGAGCCCGGGGGCTGCTCGCTCTTCTGGTCCTCCTGCTCTTGGGGCAGACCGGCTTCGCCGTGCTGTTCAACGAGCAGACCGGGGAATTCACGTCGGCACTGGCGGCAAAAGACCCGGAACGGTTCTGGCTGTCCATGCAGAAATGCCTCGCCATCCTCGTCGTGGGCGTGCCGACGTATGCCTTTTACTACTTCGTGCGCGACAAGCTCGGCGTGTATTGGCGGCGCTGGCTAACACGGGATCTGCTGGGCAGCTATTTCGCCAACCGCGCCTACTACGACCTGAATGCCTGTAACCAGATCGACAACCCGGATCAGCGGGTCGCCGAAGACATCAACACCTTTACCCAGAAATCCCTGCAGTTTCTCCTGGTACTTGTCGGGGCGGTGCTGCAGCTGATCGCATTCTGTGGCGTCCTATGGTCCATTTCCCACGCCCTGGTGGCCTTTCTCATCGTCTATGCGATTGCCGGCACGGGGGTGACGGTGCTGGTGTTCGGAAAGGTGCTGATCGGCCTCAATTTCCACCAGCTCAAACGGGAGGCCGATTTCCGCTTCAGCCTGGTGCGTATTCGAGAAAACGCCGAGGCCATCGCCTTCTATCGCGGCGAGGCGCAGGAGTCGGCTCTGGTTGGCCGCCGTTTCAACGAGGCGTTCAGCAATTTCAACAAGCTGATCCGGGTGCAGCTCAATTTGAACCTCTTTCAATATGGCTACAGCTTCCTGACCATCATCCTGCCCAGCGCCATCATTGCCGGGCGGGTGATCTCCGGGGAACTGGAGGTCGGGCGGGCGATCCAGGCCGCGGGGGCATTTGCGGCCATCCTGAGCGCCCTGACCGTACTTATCGACAACTTCGAGAGCTTCAGCAAATTTGCCGCCGGAATCGATCGGCTCGACAGCTTTGCCCGCTTCCTCCAGGGGACGCGGGGCGACCGGCCGGGGTCCGGCGATGGCATCAGCTTTGTGTTCGGCAAGCATCTGGCCATCGAAAATCTCACCCTGCAGACGCCGAACCGCGGCAGAACTCTGGTCAAAGACTTGTCGCTGACCGTCAATCCGGACCAGGGGCTGATGATCGTGGGGGCCAGCGGCTGCGGGAAGAGTTCGCTGCTGCGCGCCATCGCAGGCCTGTGGCGTTGCGGAAGCGGAAGGATCGTCGGGCCTGACGGCGGCGAAATGCTGTTTCTACCGCAGCGCCCCTACATGCTCCAGGGCAGTTTGCGCAGCCAGTTGCTGTATCCGCAGCAGCCTCGGGGTGTCCCGGACGAGGCCCTTCTGCACGCCCTGGCCAGGGTCAATCTGCCGGATATCGCCGCCAATTTTGGCGGCCTGGATGCCGAACTGGACTGGGCCAAGGTTTTGTCCGTGGGCGAGCAACAGCGGGTGGCCTTCGCTCGCGTGCTGCTCGCCGCACCCCGGTATGCCATGCTCGACGAAGCGACCAGCGCCCTCGACATCGCCAACGAAGACAGCCTCTATCGGGAACTGGCGGCCACCGGGACGATCCTGGTCAGCGTCGGCCACCGTCCCTCCATCCTGAAATACCACCCCCAAGTGCTGGAACTGGAAGGCAACGGATCGTGGCGGCTCTATTCGGCCGACGACTACCGGTTCAACCGCTAGGAGTTAACGATGTGCCTCAGTGCCAGGGCGTGACCCATAGGCCCCGCATGACTACGGAGCTGACCGATTTCGCGGGGACGTCGAGGATGCGTTGGGCGCCGGTGATCGGCCAGCGCCTCGCTCACACGGTGGCGACGTCGCTGATCTCGCCGACCGACGCCGCGATCACCTCCCGGGCGATGGCCGTTTCCGGCTCGGTGATCGTCTGCGCAACAAGGACGACCTGACCGCTGGCAATGGCATCGCTGACCAGGTCCGACAGCCAGCCTTCCTTTTGCTCGATATCGCTTTGAGCGCCGGTTGCGGCGCCGATGAAGGCACCGAGACTGGCCCCCCAGCCCAGCATGACCAGGGGCGCGACCAGGGGACTGGCGATGAACAGGCTGACGTTTCCCGCCACCAGCGCCAGTTGTGCCAGGGCGCCGATGCCGGTGCCCACGGCGGTGCCGATGGCGCCGTCGACGAGGACATTGGTCAGCACTTCGTTGCTTTCCCCTTGTGGCTTGGTTGCGGGGGGGCCCGAATTGGCGTCGAACAGATGCAGGCGCCCTCGGGGGAGTCCCCGTTCCATGAGGCGGGAAAGGGCGCCTTCGGCTTCGACCCAGTTGGCAAAAAAGCCCGACACATGGTGGCTATAGGTGGTCATGGTATTTCTCCTTCGGCGGCCCTTGAGTAAGGGGTAGTCCCCACGCTAGCGGAGCCCCGTGAGCACGTCTGAGCGCCACCGAACAGAAAGCGCGGGCGGTTGAACACGGGAAGCTTCCGCCGCCCCGGTACAGGATGCCGGCTTTCGCCACGCCGTCGGACGACCGGGGTTCCCGCCCGGGAGCGATCAAACCCCCCAGGTGACCGGCGTGCCTTCCTTGAGGGCGTGTTCCAGCAGTGCGAGAAGCGGCACCGCTCGCTGGTAAAAGGCGACGCTGCCGCCCGGCGCTTCCGTATCGTCGGCGTCGTCGGCGGGGGGGCACCGGTGCTTGAGCCTGTCGGCCGCAATGGCGGCCCTGAGGGCACTGGTCGCCGCGGGCAATTGCTCGACGGTAACGACGCCCCGGCGGGCGCCGGCGTCCTTGCCAAGAACCCCCAGGGCCTGGCTGGCGTTGCTCTCGAACAGGGTGACATCGCCGCAGGCGGGAGACTTGAAGATGATCAGCATGGCTGTGTCCTTGGAGTGAAATGCCGCCAGGCGCGAAACGTGGTATCCCCCCGGCAGCCCGATCGCCCTACTTGTCGACGACGACCTTGATATGGTTACGCACCGAGGTCACGCCCTTAACTCCGTGGGCGATGGCGACGGCCCTGTCGATGGCGGCCTGACTGGCGGCGCTGCCGCTCAGGGTAACGGCCCCCTTCTTGTCGGTATCGACGTTGATCTTGACCAGGCTCGACAGCTTTTCCTCAGCCAGCTCGGCCTTGATCTTGGTGGTGATGACCGAGTCCTTGACGTACTCGGTTGCGGTCGAGCCGGTGGCATCCGCGGCGTGGGTGGCAAGCGGCAGCGACAGTGCCGCAGCCAAGATGAAACCAAAACGGGCTGCAAGTCGGGAATTCATGATTTCTCCTGTTGCGAAGGAAATTGACGGGGCGCCACGTTCGTGACGGCAAATGGCGCAAGTCTGAATGGGCGGCCGCCAGTGGCGGAGCGGCTTCTCGATGCGGCACCCTCATTGGGCAGTGGGCGATGGTCAGGGTCTGTGCGCCGGCGCACGGAATCGGCCGATGGCTCCGACAGACACGAAACCGCAAGGTGCCCCCTGCCGCGACGAACGATGGGGCGACGGACGGCCCGAAACGGGTGCTACGCATTGCCGAAGGCGACGGCGCGACGGGAAGGCCACCACAATCCGGCCTTTATGTGTGCCACCGAACATAGCGAAAGCGCCCTCTGGTGCATGCTGCCCGCAGATGTTCGCTTTCGCCCCCATCCCTTGAGCGACCATCTGACAACTTCAGCCCGGACCGGCAATGCCGCTCCGGGCTTTTTCTTGCCCGGCCTTCTTGTCATCGGCAACGCCGGGGCGAGGGGGGCGCGACCTTGATCGCCAGCCCCATTCCCCGTTCCCGCCAAGGGGCATTTCGACGCCGCTCGCCATGCGAACCGGACAGGCGACCTATGCGCGACACCGCACAGAGGAAACGCCGTGCCATGCCTAATCTCCAGCGGTGGGCGCTCGTGACATCCCCGGCGCTCCCGCTCAAGGTCAACACTCACCACAGGAGAAAAGCATGAACAAGGACCAAGTCAAAGGACACCTCAAGGAAGCAGAGGGCAAAGTGAAGGAGGTCGCCGGCAAAGTCGTCGGCAACAAGGCGCTCGAACAAAAGGGAAAGATCGAGAACGCCCAGGGAAAGATTCAATCGGCCTGCGGTGACTTGAAGGCAGACCTCAAGAAACCTTGCTGAGCAGGAATGAACCGCAAGGCACCCGGGGAGTGAGCCTGCCCGATGGTCGCCTGGCGGCTTTCACATGACATTATTGAGGAGCACGACATGAGTAGCGAAATCAGCAGTTCTTCCGCCGATACGAACACGTCCGCTGGCCACCTGGTATTGAGCGCCAGCACGCTCGCCGGCGACGACGTCTATAATCGGCAGGGCATAAAGCTCGGCAGCATCAAGGAAATCATGCTGGATGTCCCCAACGGCACGGTGAGTTATGCGGTCTTGTCCTGTGGCGGTTTTCTCAGCTTGGGCGAAAAATTGTTCGCCATCCCGTGGCGTGCCCTCCAGGTGGATACGGAAAAGAAGCGCTTCGTGTTCGATGCCGACGAGGCACGGCTCAAGGACGCCCCGGGATTCGACAACGACCATTGGCCGAACATGGCCGATGCGTCCTGGGCGAAGGGTATCCATTCCTACTACGGCACCCAGTGGGACATGCGTCCCTGACCCCCCGGACATACGATTGTCGACAATCCCCGTCCACGCGCCTGCCCGGCGCGGACGGGGATTTTTCTTGGCCGCGGGGGAAAGTCACGCGCCGATTCCTTCCCGGGTTTTCGCGACAGCCCGAAGGGGGCAGCGATGAGGCCCTCTGAAGCGCCAGCCCCGCCCTGGTGGGTCGAGACCTTGCCTCCGGAGGCAGGGAGCCTGTCGGCCGCCGAGGCCGGTGCACGGCTCGCGCAATTCGGCCCCAACCAATTTCGCGATCATCGGGACCAACCGCTGTGGCTCCAGTTCCTGGCCCGCTTCAAAAATCCCCTGGTGATCCTCCTTCTGTTCGCCAGCGCCCTCTCGGCCATCGCCGGCGAATTCACCAATTTCCTCATCATTTCGGTGATGGTGCTCTTCAGCGTCACCCTGGACTTCGTCCAGGAGCGCCGCGCCGGCAAGGCGGCAGCCAGTCTCCGCCAATCCGTCGCGGTGCGGACGCGGGCGCTCCGCGACGGCAAATCTGTGGAAGTACCGGTGGCCGAGGTGGTGCCAGGCGATTGGGTGATGCTCTCCGCGGGGGACATGATTCCCGCCGATGGCCGGGTGCTGGAGGCCAACGATTTCTTCGTCCAGCAGGCACTGCTGACGGGCGAGGCCTATCCAGTGGAGAAGCGGCCGGGCCAACTTGCGGCGACCGCCACCGACATGCAGGAAGCCGCCAATGCGGTATTCATGGGTACCACGGTGATCAGTGGCAGCGCTACGGTTCAGGTGGTCAGGACCGGCGCTGAAACAGCCCTCGGGGCCATCGCCGATACCCTGATCCGGCAGGCGCCACCGACTGCCTTCGAGTTGGGCACCCATCGTTTCGGCATGCTGATCATGCGCCTCACCATCGTTCTGGTGCTCTTCGTGCTGCTCGTCAACGCGCTGATGCACAAGCCCTGGCTGGAGTCCTTCCTGTTCGCCGTGGCTCTCGCCGTGGGACTGACGCCGGAGCTCCTGCCCATGGTGGTGTCCGTCACCCTCGCCCGGGGCGCCTTGGTCATGGCCCGCAAGCGGGTCATCGTGAAACGGCTCGCGTCGATCCAGAATCTGGGCTCGATGGATGTGCTGTGCACCGACAAGACGGGCACCCTCACCGAGGCCAAGATCCGGCTGGAACAACATGTGGACTCCCTGGGGCAGGCGAGCCCGCGGGTACTGGAACTGGCCTATCTCAACAGCTTTTTCGAAACCGGCCTGAAAAGTCCTCTCGACGAGGCGATCCTCGGTCACGAACACATCGACGTGGGGGCCTGGAAGAAAATCGACGAGGTGCCTTTCGATTTCGAGCGGCGCCGGGTATCGGTGCTGCTGGACAAAGGGAACGGCCGTCTTTTGGTGGTCAAGGGCGCTTCCGAGGAAATCGTCGGCCTGTGCACCCACTACGAGGTGCTGGGCAGCGACGCCCAGACGGTCCTCGACAAGGATTCCCGGGCGCACATCCACGGCGTTCATGTGGCGCTCGAAAAAGAGGGGTTTCGCGTCCTGGGTATTGCCTGGCGAGAGGTGCCGCCGGACCATCCCCATGCCGTGATCGGCGACGAGGCCGAACTGGTGTTCGCCGGGTTTGCGGCCTTTCTCGATCCGCCCAAGGAAAGTGCCGGTACCGCCCTTGCCGCCCTCAGGGACAGTGGTGTCGCCGTCAAGATCGTCACCGGCGATAGCGAACTGGTCACGCAGCACGTCTGCGCCCAGTTGGCCATTCCTGTGACCGGATTGCTGACCGGAAAGGACATCGAAGTCATGGACGATTCCGCCCTGCAGGCCCGGGTGGAGGCGGTCAACCTGTTCTGCCGCGTCAATCCGGCCCAGAAGAACCGGGTCATCCTCGCCCTCAAGGCGCGTGGCCATGTGGTCGGCTACCTCGGCGACGGGATCAACGATGCGCCTTCCCTGCATTCCGCCGACGTCGGCTTATCGGTGGATTCCGCCGTCGACGTGGCGAAGGAGGCCGCCGACATGATCCTGCTGGACCAGGATCTCCATGTCCTGCACGACGGCGTCCTCGAAGGGCGTCGTACGTTCGGCAACATCATGAAGTACATCATGATGGGGACCAGTTCCAACTTCGGCAACATGTTCAGCATGGCCGGGGCGGCATTGTTTCTGCCCTTCCTGCCCATGCTGCCGACCCAGATTCTGCTCAACAACATCCTCTACGACGTTTCCGAGGTGCCGATCCCCCTCGATGCGGTGGACCCGGAGGAACTGCGTCAGCCGCGAACCCTCGACATGGCCTTCATCCGCGATTTCATGCTGGTCATCGGCCCGATCAGCTCGGTCTTCGATTTCCTTACCTTCTACGTCCTGATCGCCGTCCTGCAGGCAGGCGAACAACTGTTCCAGACCGGCTGGTTCGTCGAATCGCTGTGTACTCAGGTTCTGGTGATCTTCATCATCCGCACCCGGGGCAATCCCCTCAAGAGCCGTCCGCATCCCGCCCTGATGGCGACTTCCCTCACCATCGCACTGACCGGTGCGGTGCTGCCGTATACGCCGGTCGGTTCCTACTTCGGCTTCGTTCCTCCGCCGGCGGGTTTCTATCTGATACTCGCGGCCATGGTGGTGGTCTATCTCGGGGCCGTCGAGATGGCCAAGCAGGCGTTCTATCGGTGGCACCGGAAATCCCCGCCCATGGGCGGGCCGCGGTAGTGCGAGCCCGTTTGCCGCGCGTGTTCGCTGCCGCACCGACGCCGGATGGCGTGGCGCCCAGGCTACCATCAGGTCTACCGGGCATCGGACTGCAAATCGCATGCGCTGGGAGACCGGATTGGCAGCGGCTGGCATTTCTCTGGCTTGTTCCTATGCCCCCACCAGCCGCCAGCCGCCGTTCAACGCTGAAAAAAGGTGTGCTCCATGCTTTATACGATCGCTGTCGTCATGCTCGTCCTGTGGCTTTTCGGGCTCGTCACCTCCTACACCCTGGGGGGGTTCATCCACGTCCTGCTGGTGGTCGCCCTCGTGATGGTCGTGGTCAACCTCCTCACCGGGCGACGGGCGCTCTGACGCCATCGCCAAGGGCCTCCGGCCACAGGACTCGCCCTCACGCCGGCCAAGCGCGACCCGGGTGCCGGGTCAGGCGGCGATAGGCAGGTTCGTGGCCTTCCGCGCAAGGCTTCGCATTGCCGCGCTGAGGGCCACTTGCTGGCCTGCAGTGAGCATGCGCCTGCCCTCGCGCCAATCATGGGTGATGCCGTTGATCGGCACCCCAGCGCAACAAAGGGCCTGGGCCACTGAGGGCAAATCCGTGGCTTCGATGCTCCGGCCGTCGCTCAAGGCGGCGAGAAAGCGGTCCTCCACTGCTCCGACGTGGGCAGAAATCTCCATGGCGACTCCTCGTTGGTGTGATCCCGATGGACGACGGGGCAATCCGCTAAGCACCGCTTCCCGCTCTGCGCTCGGCACCCTTGGCGGGGGGTGCCGAACGGACGAACAGGGCAATGATCTCGGGCCAGGTGTTCCGTGGGGGCAACTCGTCTTCCGGAATGGGAAACACCGGCTGCCTCGACGCCGCAACTCCCTCCCGCGTCACGCCGCCGGTTTCCAGGTAGTCCCGCGAAAGCGCGAGAAAATTCTCGATGATCGATTCCTGAGCACGTGCCACGGCTTCCATGTCCTGGGTATTCATCGCGTCGTCTCCGTATTTTTCAGGAACTGCCCCCGACCAACGCATGACGACGGCGCAGATCGCGGATGGCGGTGGCGAAGGTACCCCAGCGGGATGAACATTTATGTTCGCCAGCACACATAGAGGGCAGCGCCACGGCGGGGACGGCCGGGGGATACCTTCGCGCAACGCCTATGTTCGCTGGCGCACAGTGAGAGCTTCCTGACGCTGGCATCGTGGGCTGACCGCAACAAGGAGCCCACCCGTGCACAAAGTGAAAATCCTGGGGATTGCAGGCAGCCTGCGCAAGACGTCGTTCAACCGTTCCGCACTCTTGGCCGCGCAGCGACTGCTGCCCGACGACGCCGAACTGACGATCATTGGCCTCGAAGGCATCCCGATCTTCAACCAGGACGACGAAGCGGCGCCACCGCCGGCAGTGTTCGAATTCAAGCGCCGCATACTGGCGGCGGACGCCATACTTTTTGCCACGCCGGAATACAACTACTCGCTGCCCGGCGCCCTCAAGAACGCCATTGATTGGGGCTCCCGGCCCTACGGCGAGAGCGTCTGGGCGGGCAAGCCGGCCGCGATGCTGGGCGCCTCGGTGGGAGCGCTGGGTACCGCCAGGGCCCAATACCACCTGCGGCAGATTCTCGTTGCCCTGAACATGCCGGCAGTCATTCAGCCAGAGGTAATGATCGGCAACGCCGCCCAGCGCTTCGACGAACTCGGAACCCTGACCGACGAGCCCACCCGCCAGTTCATCCAGAAACTCCTGGCTGCGCTGGTGCAGCTGGCCAGGTTGAGTATGACGAACCATGGCTAGGAACGCGGAAAGCCGGTCGCCGCATGGAGAAGGCAAGATGGACAAGAAAATTCCGCTTCGGGTGATAGCTATGCGTAACGCGATGACGCCAGCTTGCGACCGGTGGACACCCATCCTGGCCGTGGCCGACGATTCCCCGCCGCGAGTGCCGGCGCCGGCGGTGCCCCGAATTCGTCCGGAAGCCACCCCTGACGTCGTCCGCACCCCCGACCGATACCCGGAATGAATGATCGACATCCCTTGCTGCGCCCGTCGCAACGGGGATCGGATCAGGGTCCGCTCTAGATGGAATTCAAGGATTACTACCAGATCATGGGTGTGGCGCGGGATGCGACCCAGGACGAAATCAAGCGCGCCTACCGCCAACTGGCCCGCAAGTACCACCCTGACGTGAGCAAGCAGGCCGATGCCGAAATCCGTTTCAAGGAACTCGGCGAGGCCTATGCCGTGCTCAAGGATATCGAAAAGCGCGCCGCCTACGACCAGCTGGGCAGCGACTGGAAAGCGGGGCAGGATTTTCGTCCCCCGCCGGACTGGAAAACCGGATTCGAGTTTTCCGGCAATGGCGCGGACGGCGGCAACGGCGCCGACTTCAGCGACTTTTTCGAAACCCTGTACGGGCAAGCCGGCGGCCGCAGGGAGCGCCAGGCTTTCCACGCCCGGGGCGAAGACCGCCATGCCCGGGTACACATCGACCTGGAAGACGCTTACACCGGTGCCACCCGCACCATCACGCTGCACAGGCCGGAAGCAGACCAGGAACGCGGCTCGGCTCGCGCCCACCAGCTCAACGTGACCATTCCCCGGGGCGTCCGCGCCGGGCAGCACATCCGTCTGGCCGGGCAGGGAGCGCCGGGCTTCGGCCAGGGCAAGCCCGGCGACCTGTACCTGGAAATCGTGTTCAACCCGCATCCGCTGTTTCGGGTCGAACAGCGGGATGTCTTCCTCGACTTGCCCGTGGCCCCCTGGGAAGCCGTTCTGGGTGCCACCGTGCAGGCGCCGACCCCGAGCGGCCTGATCGAACTGACGATTCCGGCCGGCTCTGCGCCAGGAAGCAGCTTGCGCCTGAAGGGCCGCGGCATTCCGGGCGCCACCCCCGGTGACCTCTATGCCGTCCTGCGCGTCGCCTTGCCGCCCGGTGAAGACGAAACCGCCATCGCCTTCTATCGCCAGATGGCCGATCGCTTCGACGCCTTCAAGCCTCGCGCCGGACTGGGAGTCTGATCATGGAAACGCCGAATCGCCTACCGCAGGTCAGCGCCGTCATCCTGGAGGAGCAGGGCAACCTGACCCTGGCCGATCTTGGCCATGCCTGTGCGGTGCAGGCGGAGTTCATCGTCGATCTGGTCCAGGAAGGCGTGCTGGCGCCGGCAGGGGAGGCGCCCCATCGCTGGCGCTTCAATGGCGCCCATCTGGTGCGGGCCACCGTCGCCTTCCGGCTGCAGCGGGATCTCGGCGTCAATCTCCCCGGTGCCGCCCTGGCCCTGCAACTGCTGGACGAAATCGAGGCGCTGCAGGCGCGGCTCCGGGCGCTTGGCGCCGATCCCGGACCGAGTACTGGTACGGCGAGCACGCCCGAACAAAATGCTGTCCGACCCGGAGGAAGAGCATGACATGGCGCAATACGAAGGAACACTACGGACCTCCCGCGATCCTGCTGCACTGGATCATGCTGCTCCTGCTGGTCGCGGTCTACGCCTGCATCGAACTCCATGAGGCGCTTCCGAAGGGGAGCGATACCCGCGAGGCGCTGAAGACCTGGCATTTCATGCTGGGCCTGACGGTCTTCGTGCTCGCGTTCATCCGGCTGGCGGTCCATCCGGCTGGCCCGGAGCCCCTGATCGTGCCGGCGCCGCCGTCGTGGCAGAAGGCCTTGGCGACCACCGCCCACGTTCTGCTCTATGTCCTGATGATCGCCATGCCCCTTTTGGGATGGCTGCTCCTGAGCGCCTCGGGAAAGCCGGTACCGTTCTGGGGCATGCAACTCCCGGCATTGGTCGCCGAAAGCAAGAGTGTCGCGGCCTGGGTCGAGGAAGTTCATGAAGCGGGGGGCACCGCAGGCTACTTCCTCGTCGCCTTGCACGCCGCTGCCGCCCTCTATCACCACTACTTCGTCAGGGACAACACGCTGCTGCGCATGCTGCCGGAGCGCAAATGACGCGAGCCCGCGACGGATCGTTTCCAGCCTACCCTGAGGAGATCGCCGTGCCGCCCCCGAGTACCGCCCTGGACGAACAGGAACTGAAGCGGATCGACGCCTATTGGCGTGCCGCCAACTATCTTTCGGTAGGGCAGATCTACCTGCTCGACAACCCCCTCCTGAAGGAGCCGCTGCAACTGGCCCACATCAAGCCCCGCCTCCTCGGGCACTGGGGCACGACACCGGGGTTGAACTTCATCTACGCCCACATGAACCGGGCCATCCGATGCCAGGACGTGAACATGGTCTTCATCGCCGGCCCGGGCCACGGCGGGCCGGCGGTGGTGGCCAACACCTATCTCGAAGGCACCTATAGCGAACTGTACTCGGACATTTCCCGGAACGAGGATGGCCTGCGGCGCCTGTTCCGGCAGTTCTCCTTCCCCGGCGGCATTCCCAGTCACGCCGCGCCGGAGACCCCCGGCTCCCTCCACGAGGGCGGCGAGCTGGGGTATGCCTTGTTCCATGCCTACGGGGCGGTATTCGACAATCCCGACCTCATCGCCTGCTGCGTGATCGGCGACGGCGAGGCCGAAACCGGTCCCCTGGCCACCTCCTGGCATTCCAATAAATTCCTCGACCCGCGCCGGGACGGCGCGGTGCTGCCGATTCTCCATCTCAACGGCTACAAGATCGCCAGCCCGGCGATCTTGGCCCGCATCGACCGCGGCGAGCTGGAAAGCCTGCTGGTGGGTTACGGGTACGCAACCTACTTCGTCGAGGGGGACGACCCGGATACCATGCATCGGCTGATGGCCGATACCGTCGCCACGGTCATCGGCAGAATTCGCGAGATCCAGCGTCAGGCACGGCGGGGTGGCGATGGGAAACGGCCCCGGTGGCCGCTGATCGTGCTGCGTTCCCCCAAGGGCTGGACCGGGCCCAAGGAAGTGGACGGCCAGAAGACGGAAGGATCCTGGCGCTCCCACCAGGTGCCCTTCAGCACGATGGAAAAGCCCGAACATGTCCGCTTGCTGGAACGCTGGATGCTCTCCTACCGGCCCCGGGAACTGTTCGACGCCGAGGGATGCCTGATGCCCGAACTGGCAGCCCTGGCCCCGGCGGGCGAGCGGCGCATGGGGGCCAATCCCCACGCCAACGGGGGCATCCTGCTGCATGCCCTGAACCTGCCGAATTTCCGCGACTACGGTGTGGCCGTACCCGCACCGGGCGCCGCCCTGGCCGAATCCACCCGGGCCATGGGGGTCTACCTGCGCGATGTGATGCGGGCCAATGTCGACAATTTCCGCCTCTTCGGTCCCGACGAGACGGCATCGAACCGCCTCGGCGCCGTCTTCGAAATCACGGACCGCAGCTGGATGGCGAAGCGCTTCCCTTACGACGACCACCTGGCCCCCGACGGCCGGGTGATGGAACTCCTGTCGGAACACGCTTGCCAGGGCTGGCTGGAAGGCTATCTGCTCACCGGCCGCCACGGGCTATTCTCCTGTTACGAGGCTTTCATCCACATTGTGGACTCGATGTTCAACCAGCATGCCAAGTGGCTCAAGGTCTGTCGCGACATTCCCTGGCGCCGGCCCATCGCCTCGCTGAACATCCTGCTCACCTCCCACGTCTGGCGCCAGGACAACAACGGCTTTTCGCACCAGGATCCGGGTTTCATCGATCACGTGGTCAACAAGAAGGCCGACGTCATCCGCGTCTACCTGCCGCCGGATGCCAATACCCTTCTCTACGTGACCGCCCAATGTCTGAAGAGCCGCAATCTGGTGAACGTCATCGTCGCCGGCAAACAGCCGGAACTGCAGTGGCTGGACATGGAAGCCGCCGTGGACCACGCCAGCGCCGGCATCGGCCTCTGGGAATGGGCCTGCAACGACCACACCGGCGAACCGGACATCGTCCTGGCGGCGGCGGGGGATGTGCCGACCCTGGAAATGCTGGCGGCCATCGCCCTCCTGCGGGAGCTGGCGCCAGAGCTCAAGATGCGCTTCATCAACGTCGTCGACCTGATGACCCTGCAGCCCCAGGAGGAGCATCCCCACGGCCTGTCGAGCGACGCCTTCGACGCCCTGTTCCGTACCGACAAACCCATCCTCTTTGCCTATCACGGCTATCCCTGGCTGATCCACCGCCTCTGCTATCGCCGTACCGGCCACGCCAAGCTGCATGTCCGTGGCTACAAGGAGGAGGGCACGACCACCACCCCCTTCGACATGGTGGTGCTCAACTCGCTCGATCGCTTCCATCTGGTCATGGACGTCGCCAGCCAGGTGCCGCTCCTCCAACCCCAGGCCGCCCATATCAAGCAGCGCATGCGCGACAAGCTCAATGAGCACACCCGATACATCCACGAGCATGGCGAAGACCTGCCGGAGATTCGCAACTGGACCTGGCCGGGTCAGAAGGTCGGACGATGAAGGAAAATCCGCTCCTGGCGCTGAAAGCTCTGGGCCAGCAGGTGTGGCTCGACAATCTGTCGCGGGCGCTGTTCCGCGATGGTGCCCTGGAGGGGTTCGTCCGCGATGATGGCGTCGACGGCGTCACCTCCAATCCGAGCATTTTCCGCAAGGCCATCGCCGACACCGCGGACTATGCGGACGACCGCCAACGCCTGCGCCGCTCAGACCTCACTGCGGAAGGGCGCTACGAAGCCATCGTCATCGACGACATCCGGACGGCGTGCAACCTCCTATGGCCGACCTATCTGGCCAGTGGCGGTGAAGCAGGCTTTGTCAGCCTGGAAGTCTCGCCAGCCTTGTCGCACGACGGGGCGGGTACGGAGGCGGCAGCCCGGCACCTGCGCCTGCTGGTGAGCCGCGACAACCTGCTGGTCAAGGTTCCAGGAACACCGGCCGGGATCCGGGCCTTCGAGGCTTTGACCGCTGCCGGCATACGGGTCAACGTGACCCTGCTCTTTTCTCAGCCCCAGTATGAGGCGGTGGCGCAGGCCTATCTGCGCGGCGCCCAGCGTTGGCTGGAGAGCGGCGGACACCCCGGGCGGTTGCGTTCCGTGGCCAGCCTGTTCCTCAGTCGTATCGACACGCTCGTGGACTGGCGGCTCGACGCCATCGCCACCGGCGAAGCCCTGGCCCTGCGGGGCCGGGCGGGGGTGGCGCTGGCCAAACGCTGCTATTCGCGTTATCGGGAGCTCTTCCACGGCCCGGCCTTCAGCACGCTTGCCGCGGCCGGCGTACGTCCGCAGAAGCTGCTCTGGGCCAGCACCGGCGGCAAGAATCCAGCCTACAGCGATGTACTCTACGTGGAAGCGCTGATCGGTCCGGAAACCATCACCACGCTTCCCGACGCGACGCTGGCGGCCTTTCGCGACCACGGCCGAGTCGGCCCGACCCTGATGTTGGGTATGGACGACGCGCGTATCCATATCGAAGCCCTGGCAGCCCTCGGCATCAAGCTGGACGAAGCCGGGGAAACCTTGCAGTTCGACGGGCTGTGTCTCTTCTCGGATGCCTATGCAATGCTTCTGGAGAGCCTTGGCCCAAGGACTGCCTGAGGCCCCTGCGCCCAGGCCGGAGAAAGTTCGGCGCATGAGGTCTCGAGCTTTGCCTCGAGGAGGTTGATCTGGGCGCTCCACTCCTTCAGTTTCGCGCCCATTTGTTCGCGATAGGCTTATTGAATTTCCAGGATGGACTCCTGGTAGGTGGGGGGGTGGGTGCTGCTCACTTGGCTGCCGCCAGCTTCAGGCGATTGGCGACATCGCTGACGCCGGGAACGGCGGCGGCCAGGGTTCTGGCGCGATCGCTGCTGGCCTGGGAGTCGGCGGTGCCGGTCAGGGTAACCATGCCCTTCACCGTATCGACACTGATTTCCAGTGTCTTGAGGCCGGGTTCGGCGAGGATCGCCGCCTTCACCCTGCCGGTGATTTCGGTATCGCTGATGGCCGCGGCGGTTCTGGCGCCCTGTTCTTGCATGGTCTTTTCGGCCTTGGCAGCGGTATCGCTGGCGGTCCTGCCGACGCTCTCGGCCGCCTGATCCAGTTTCTTGCCGGCATTTTCGGCCGGCCCCGGCTTCTCGCAGGCGAGCAACGCCAGGACCACGGCCACAGAAACGACAGATAGCTTGAAATCTTCCAGAGTTTTCATTTCGACTTCCTTTCGAAACAGTTCGCATTGGCGAAAAAAAGGGGGGCTTGCGCCCCGACAGCGGCCGAAACCGGATCCATGGCCCCGGCCCCCGACCGGAATGGGGTCGTTGCGGCGGCCGCCCGCCGCCGAAAAAGGGATTCCGGCCGGGCGCGCTAAATCTTGCCCAGCAGGAACAGGACGAGCAGGATCGCGACCACCAGTCCGAGACCGCCGCTGGGGCCGTATCCCCAGCTCCGGCTGTGGGGCCAGGCGGGAATTGCGCCGACCAGCAGCAGAATCAGGATGATCAGCAGGATGGTTCCCAATGACATGACACACCTTCCCTAGCAGTCAGTCAGATCGGATTGCGTCGATGCCGAGGCGCGCATCCGCGCCCCGATCGCACGAAGCGAACCGCAGCCATAGCCGAAGCTATGGCGAGGATGAGCGACAAAGCGAGCGGGGATGCGGGGCGGGCCGAACATAGCTGAACCTATCTGACTGACTACTCGTCGTGAATGAGCGCTTTCCGGTCTTCCCGACCGGTCTGTCGCAGGACGATTGCCGTTCCAGGAGGCTACGCTTCGAGGAGGTGTCGTCCGTACGCCAGCGCACACAGCGTCTGGCGCGGGTGCCGGAGCGGGCACACGGCCAGCCTGTCGGGCGCCATCAGTGCGGTGGCGCACAGACCCCGCCCCGTCGGCCATTCACCATCGCTGCAGGAAGCCGGGACTCAGGAACGCCTGCCGTGCGCTGTCTTCGACTCCGGGCACTCGCTGCCCACGGCTCCGATTTCTTGTTCAACAACGGGAGTAAGCATGAGCACCGAACTGACGACAACCCCGGGCGCTGCCGGCCTCACGCAGGACGATCCGGGCAAAGAATTCAAGACGATCGCCGCGAACGGCGAAGCATTGCTCAAAGACGCGGCCCACGCGACGGCGGATAGACTTGCCGCTGCACGCCGGAAGCTGGAGAGGCAGCTCGCGGCGGCCAAAGCCGGGCTGGGGAGTGCCGGCACCGCGGTCGGCGCCAAGGCGAAGTCCATCGCCTGCTCGACCGACGGCTATGTGCGTGACAATCCGTGGAAGACCGTTGGCCTGGCCGCGGTGGCCGGCGTCCTGGTCGGCATCGTCCTGATCCGGCGGTAGGGCCATGTCCCTGCGCAAGCCATTTGTCCAGACGATCAACCCGACGCAGGGGATTCCCTCGACGTTTTTCGGGCGCATGTCCGCGTATCTGTACGACAAACATGCCAAGCGGCACAGGGCTCGGCTGAGCGGAGGGGACGACCACGGCAGGGCACCTGAACTTCATCCGGTCTTCCCCACCGAACGCCACTGACAGGACGATTGAAATGGCCAGCGTCGGATACCACGAGCCCCTGGACGAACAGAGCACCGAAACGCAAGACATGCGCCGGGCGATCGTTTCCCTGATGGAAGAACTGGAGGCTGTCGAGTGGTACAACCAACGGGCCGAGACATGCGAGGATCGCGAACTCATGGCCATCCTGGAACATCACCGGGATGAAGAGAAGGAGCACGCCTCCATGCTGCTCGAGTGGATACGGCGCCATGACGAAAGGTTTTCCGGAGCGCTGAGAGAAACTCTCTTCTCGCCCGGTCCGGTCCGGTCCGGTATCGAAAGCATGACCGATCCTGCCTGCATGGCGGGATTGCCCCTCGAACCCGGTCACTGATGCCATCAGCCTGGCCATGCGCGATACGCTGACCCGCGTGCTTCTCGTCACAAGCAGGCGGGGCGCTGCCAAGGGGGTGCGCAGGGCACTGGCGGCGTGCGAGACCGGTCAGTTTCAAGTCGAATGGGTGCGGGGCCTCGCCGGCGCCATCGATCGCCTGGCGCAGGGTGGCGTCGATATCGTCCTGCTTGACCTGGCCCTGCCCGACGGACGGGGCCTCGAGGCCTTCGAGCAAATCCGCGCTGCAGCGGGCGACGCCATGATCCTGGTTCTGTCTGCGGCAAGCGACGAAGCGACCGCCCGTCAGGCGGTGCGGCAGGGTGCCATGGACTATCTGGTTGAGGGCCATGTCGATGCCCACTGGTTGCCGCGTACGCTGCACTACGCCGTCGAACGCAAGGCTGTCCAGGACGCCTTGCGGGCCAGCGAGGCCCGTTTCCGGGCCATCAGCGATGCCTCGCCCCTGGGGATCATGGTGTGCGATGCCCGGGGGGATTGCGTCTACACCAACGTCGCCTATCAATCGATCACCGGCCTCACGCTTGCGGAGACACTGGGATCGAAGTGGAGCCGGGCGATCCATCCGGCCGACCGGCAGTCGGTCCTGCGCAAATGGCAGCAGGCCGACCAAGAGCAGACACTGTTTTCCGTCGAAACGCGCATTTTGCGGCGTGATGGCGACCTTGCCTGGGTGCGCCTGAACGCCGCGCCGATGGGCGACGGCACGGCCCATCGGGGCCATGTTCACACCGTCGAGGACGTCACCGAGCGCAAGGCCACCGAACGCATTTTGCAGAGCGCGGAAGAAATCCTGTTCACGGAAAAGGAACGCGCCGAAGTGACGCTGAATTCCATTGGCGACGCGGTGTTGTGTACCGATCTCCCGGGCCGGGTGACCTACCTGAACACGGTGGCCGAAGCGATGACCGGCTGGCCCCGGGAGGAAGCCATCGGGCGTCCGCTGGCGGAGGTCTTTCGCATCATCGACGGCATGACGCGGATGCTCATCGCCAATCCGGCCGAACGCGCCATCCGCGAAAACCTCACCATCGGGCTTGCCTCCGACAGCGTTCTGGTGCGCCGGGATGGCGTCGAGGTGGCGATCGAGGATTCGTCGGCGCCCATCCACAACCGTGACGGCTCGGTGGCGGGCGCCGTGATCGTCTTTCATGACGTCACCGAGTCCCGGGCCATGACGCAAAAGATGGCGCATCTCGCCCAGCACGACTTCCTGACCGGCCTGCCCAACCGTGCCTTGCTCATCGAGCGCCTGGACCGGGCCATTGGCTTGGCGCAACGGCATCGCAAGCAACTGGCCTTGCTGTTCATCGACCTCGATTATTTCAAGACCATCAATGATTCCCTGGGGCACACGGTCGGCGACCAATTGCTGCAGTCCGTGGCGGCACGGCTGCTCGAATGCGTTCGCACCACGGATACGGTGTGCCGCCAGGGGGGCGACGAGTTCGTGATCCTGCTGGCCGAAATCGAGCAGCCCCAGCGGGCGGCCCATGTTTCGGACAAGCTGCTTGCCGCATTCGCCGCCCCCCATCTCGTGGATGGTCATGAACTCCACGTCAACCTGAGCATCGGCATCAGCATCTATCCGGACGATGGCATCGATGTCGATACCGCCCTCAGGAACGCCGACACGGCCATGTACCACGCCAAAGGCTGCGGACGGAACAACTACCAGTTCTTCACCGCCGACATGAACGCCCGGGCCGTGCAGCGCCTGTCCATCGAAAGCAATCTGCGCCGGGCACTGAAGGACGACGAGTTTGCCCTTTACTATCAGCCCAAGGTGGATCTGGCATCCGGCACCATGACCGGCAGCGAGGCCCTCATCCGCTGGCTCGATCCGGTTCGCGGCGTGATCTACCCGGCCGAGTTCGTCACCGTGGCCGAAGAATCCGGGCTCATCGTCCCCATCGGCCGATGGGTGCTGCGGGAGGCTTGCCGCCAGGTGAAGGCCTGGCTGGATTCGGGTCTGGACGCGGTACCCGTGGCGGTGAATATATCCGCGGTTGAATTCCGGCACCTCGACTTTCTCGCCGGGGTCACCCGTATCCTGGCGGAAACCGGCCTGGCCCCGCGCTACCTGGAAATGGAGGTGACCGAGGGTATCCTCATGCACGATGCCGCGGCCTCGGCATCGCTCCTGGCAGCCCTCAAGGACATGGGGATCCGGCTGGCCATCGACGACTTTGGCACCGGGTATTCCAGCCTGAGCTATCTGAGAAGCTTCCCCATCGACACCCTGAAGATCGACCGCTCCTTCGTCAGCGACATCTCCCTTCAGGGGGGCGACACCACCATCGTCACCGCCATCATCGCCATGGGACGCAACCTCAACCAGAAGGTGGTCGCCGAAGGGGTGGAAACCCTGGACCAGTTGCGCTTCCTGCGGGCCCGGTGCTGTGACGAAGGGCAGGGCTATCAGTTCAGCCGTCCCTTGTCGGCCGGGGATTTCGGGCGAATGCTCGGCGACAGCCCCCGACTTCCCGACCGAAACGGGCACTGAAGCGCCGGAATTGCCTGAATCGCCGCATGCGCCGGTTGGCGCCCGCTGGCGAAGCTGTGTGCGATAGCGCACCGACCGGGCTGGCGTCGGCGGCTAGTCTGGCACCACGGTACCGACGGGGCCTGAGCAGGGCCCAGGACACCTCAGACCGAACGCCCGACGGGGACGGTCCCCATGCACCACAATCTGGAGCCATACCATGAACCGATTCAGCAAATGCTGTTCCGCCATCTGTCTTGCCGCCACGCTGGTCACAGCAGCCGGCTGCGCTTCCACGGCAAAGCAGGAGGGCACCGGCGAGTATGTCGACGACAGCGCGATCACCGCCAAGGTGAAGGCGGCCATCCTCAACGACCCGAGCCTGAAGGTGGCGGAAATAAATGTCGAGACCTTCAAGGGCGTCGTTCAGCTCAGTGGCTTCGTCAGTTCCCAGGCTGCGGCGAACAAGGCGGTCGAGGTGGCCCGGGCCGTGGGCGGCGTGAAATCCGTCAAGAACGACATGCGCATCAAGTAAGCCTGTCCTTCCGGACTGCGGCCGGGCCCTGGGTCCGGCGGCGGCTCCGGGGTGGCGGACAGCAGTTCCGCCAGCATCGTAAAGGAATTGCGCCGGGGCACGCGCCGCATTCCCGGAAAGACCCCTCTGAATCGAGTCGGCATAAATCCGCTCCGCTATTTGCAGCAGCTGAAGACCGGGCTGCCGCAGAGCCTGTGGCCAAGGATTTCAGCCGAAGATGAGCCGCCGCTGCGGTCGGAACTGTTCAGCGCCGATCAGATGGAGCAGCACGGCAAGGCCCTCGCCGCCTCGCACCGGGTAGCGCGGGGGCACGCGCCGGATCGTCTGCTCGGCCGCCTCGCGGCCAACGAAGATGCCCTGATCGACGTCTGCAGCTTGCTAACGGCAGTGGTCCTGGAAAACCGCCAGGTCACCCCGGCAGGAGAGTGGCTGCTCGACAACTTCTACCTCGTAGAAGAGCAGATCGGCACCGCCAAGCGGCACCTGCCCAGGGGCTACAGCCGCGAACTGCCGCGCCTGGAGCAGACGCCCTGGGGCGGTCGGCCCCGGGTCTACGACATGGCCCTGGAAACCGTCGCCCACGGGGATGGACGCATCGACACGGAAACGCTGGGCCGCTTCGTCGCCGCGTACCAGACGGTGACCGCGCTCAAGCTGGGGGAATTGTGGGCCATCCCCATCATGTTGCGTCTCGCCGTCATCGAGAACCTTCGTCGCGTCAGCGTGCGCATCGCTGCGGGCTGGGGCGAGAGAAATCTGGCCGATTCCTGGGCGGACCGCATGCTGGAGATCGTCGATGAGGATCCAAAAAGCCTGATCCTGGTGATCGCCGACATGGCCCACTCGGACCCTCCCATGGTCAGCACCTTCGTCGCCGAACTGGCCCGTCGCCTGAAGGGCCAGGGCCCGGCCCTGGCCCTGCCGCTTACCTGGATCGAACAACGGCTTGCGGAATCCGGGCAGACCATCGACCACCTGGTCCAGGCCGAGAATCAGCAGCAGGCTGCCGACCAGGTTTCCATCAGCAATAGCATCGGCAGCCTGCGCGTGCTCGGCGCCACCGACTGGCGCGCCTTCGTGGAGAGCATGAGCGTCGTCGAGCGAACCTTGCGCGAAGATCCCAGCGGCGTCTATGGCGGCATGGACTTCGTCAGCCGAGACCGCTACCGCCACGCCACCGAAGAGATCGCCAAGGGCAGCCGCCTGACCGAGGGCGAGCTTGCCCGCCTGGCCGTCGATCTGGCCACGGCCGCCCAGGCCGAGGGTGGCGGCGACGACGACCCGGCGGCCCACGTGGGTTACTACCTGATCGACCGGGGGCGGCCGGCACTGGAGCGACACGCCCGGGCTCGCATTGCCTGGGGCGAGACCTGGCGCCGCAGGGCCGCGCGTTGCCCCCTGTTCCTCTATCTCGGGGCTGTCGCCCTGGTCACGGCGCTCGCGGCCGGCGGATTCCTGGCATTGGTTCCGGCAAACTGGCCACTCGCGGGGCTGCTGCCGGTCGCCGCCCTCGTGCTCCTGGGCGCCAGCCAGCTGGCGGTATCCCTGGTCAATTGGGGGGCCACCCTGCTGGTGACGGCCCACCCCTTGCCGCGCATGGATTTTTCACAGGCGATACCGCCCCGGTTCCGTACGCTGGTCGTGGTCCCCACCATGCTGAGCAGCGCCGCTGGCGTCGAGGATCTGGTCGAGGCCCTGGAGGTGCGCTTCCTGGCCAACCGCGACGAGGGACTGCATTTTGCCCTGTTGACCGATTTTCTTGATGCCGCCGCGGAAACCCTGCCCGGCGACGGAGCTCTGGTGGCCCTGGCCCACCAGCGGATCGGGGAACTCAACGCCAAGTACGACGGGGCTGGCGGCGGCAAGGTCTTCTTCCTGTTCCATCGGCCACGCCGGTGGAACCCCAGGGAGCGGCGCTGGATGGGCTACGAGCGCAAGCGCGGCAAGTTGTCCGACCTCAACGCCCTGCTGCGGAAGGGCACCACGGAGGCCTTTGCGGTGGTGGAGGGCGAGATCGCGGCGCTGTCCGGGGTGAAGTACGTCATCACCCTGGATACCGATACCCAGCTGCCGCGGGATGCCGCCCGGCAATTCGTCGGCGCCATGGCCCATCCCCTCAACCGGCCGCGCTACGACGCGGGGCAGCGGCGGGTGGTGGCCGGTTACGGCATTCTGCAGCCGCGGGTGACGGTCAGCCTGCCGGGCACCCATCGCTCTCACTACGCACGCCTCTACGGCGGCGAGCCCGGCATCGACCCCTATACCCACGCGGTCTCCGATGTGTATCAGGACGTGTTCGGCGAAGGCTCTTTCATCGGCAAGGGCATTTACGACATCGACGCCTTCGAACTGGCCCTGGCGGGACGCTTTCCGGAGAACCGCATCCTCAGCCACGACCTCCTGGAAGGCTGTTATGCCCGCTCGGGCTTGTTGAGCGACGTGCAGTTGTACGACGATTACCCGGCCCGTTACGGCGCCGACGTCAGCCGCCGCTACCGCTGGATTCGCGGCGACTGGCAACTGGCGGGCTGGCTATGGCGCCGGGTGCCGGCGGGACGACCGGAGGCCGGAAAACGGCGGGAGCGCAATCCCCTGTCGCCCCTGTCCCAGTGGAAGCTCTTCGACAATCTGCGGCGCAGCCTCATCCCGGCAACGATGACCGGCCTCCTGCTCTTCGGATGGGCTTCACTGCCCGCGCCCACGCCATGGACCCTGGCGGTGCTTGCCCTCGTGCTGCTGCCGCCCTTGGCAAGCGCCGCGGTGGGCCTCTTCCGCAAGCCGGGCGAGGTACTCGTCACCCAACACCTGAGCGCCGCATGGCGGACCGTGTCCCGCCAGATGCGGCAGGTCGCCTTCGAGATCGCCTGCCTGCCCTATGAAGCGTGCTACACCCTCGACGCCATTCTGCGCACCCTGTGGCGTACTGTCGTCAGCGGCCGCCAGCTTCTGGAATGGAATCCGTCGAGCGAGGTCGATCGCCTGGCCAGGAGAACCGATCTCGCCGCCAACTACCGTACCCTGTGGGCTGCCCCAACCCTCGCCGCAGTGGTGGCTGTGGAACTGGCTGCCTGGAACGCTGCCGCCCTGCCCGCGGCGGGGCCTATCCTGCTGCTGTGGGTCACCGCACCGTTGCTCGCCTGGTGGGTCAGTCGCCCTCTTGCACCGCGCCAGGCGGCGCTGTCCGCAGAACAGAGCTTCTTCCTGCGCACCGTGGCGCGCCGGACCTGGGGATTCTTCGACCGCTTCGTTGCTGCCGAGGACCATTGGCTCCCGCCGGATAACTTCCAGGAATACCGGGCGGCCTCGGTGGCCCATCGCACGTCGCCCACCAACATGGGTCTGGCACTCCTGGCGACGCTGTCAGCCCACGATTTTGCCTATGTCACGACGGCCGGGCTGATCGACCGCACAGCCCGCGCCCTGGGGACGATGAAGGGCCTGGAGCGCTACCGCGGGCATTTTTACAACTGGTACGACACCCAGACGCTACAGCCCCTGCCGCCGCTGTACGTGTCGACGGTGGATAGCGGCAACCTCGCCGGGCACCTGCTGACCCTGCGGGCCGGCCTGCTCGGCGTGGTCGACGCGCCGATTCTCTCGGGCCGGCTCTTCGAAGGCGTGCGGGACACCTTCGGCGTGCTGGTCGATGAAGTGGGCATCGAGAACAAGACGGTGACCCACCATTTGCAGGACTGTGCCCGGGAGCTTGAAGCGGCGGTTGGCGCTGCGCCCGGAACGCTGCCAGCGATGCGGCGGGCCCTGGGGAAACTGTCGGCCCGGGTCGCGAGCTGTGCCAGCATGGCCGACGGCCGTGACGACGAAGGCGAGATTGCGCGGTGGATGCACGAGTTGGCGCGGCAAAGCAGCGATGCCGTGGAGGAATTGGGCTTTCTCGCGCCCTGGTCGGCGCTGCCGGCAGCGCCGGGGGGGCTGGAAGAATTTTCGGATGCCATGGCCATACCCACCCTGCGCGGTCTGGCGCATCTGGATTCGGCACTGAATCCCCGCCTCGCCCACCGGCTCGAGGCAGGAACGACGCCAGCGCAGCGCGACTGGCTGGAAGAATTGCGGCGTCACATTGCCCAAGGCAGCAGCCGTGCCCGCGACCGCATGGCGGCGCTGATCGGTCTTGCGTCCCGGGCGGGCGACATGGCGTGCATGGACTACGAATTCCTGTATGACCGGACCCGCCATCTGCTTTCCATCGGCTACAACGTCCATGAGCATCGGGTGGATGCCAGCTATTACGACCTGCTTGCCTCGGAGGCGCGCCTGTGCGCCTTCGTTGCCATTGCCCAGGGCCAGTTGCCCCAGGAAAGCTGGTTCGCCCTGGGCCGCTTGCTGACCGGCACCGGGGGCGACCCGGTCCTCCTGTCGTGGAGCGGCTCCATGTTCGAATACCTGATGCCGCTCCTGGTGATGCCCAGCTACGAGAACACCCTGCTCGACCAGACCTGCAAGGCGGCGGTGGCCCGGCAGATCGAATACGGCATCCAGCGCGGCGTGCCTTGGGGGATGTCGGAATCGGGGTACAACACGGTGGATGTCCATCTCAACTACCAGTACCGGGCTTTCGGCGTCCCGGGCCTCGGGCTCAAGCGCGGCCTGGCGGAAGATCTGGTCATCGCCCCCTATGCCTCGGCCCTGGCGCTGATGGTGGCGCCGGAAGAAGCCTGCCGCAACCTGCAACGGCTCGCGGCCGAGGGTTTTCTCGGCAAATACGGCTTCTTCGAGGCCATCGACTACACGCCGGCCCGGCAGCGGCGGGGCCAGGCCCAGGCGGTGGTGCGCTCCTTCATGGCGCACCATCAGGGCATGAGCCTCCTTGCGCTGGCTTACCTGCTCCTGGATCAGCCCATGCAGCGGCGCTTCGCTTCGGACCGGCTGTTCCAGGCGGTGATGCTGCTGCTCCAGGAACGCATTCCCAAGGCGACCGCGCTCTTTTCCCATACCGCCGAACTGGCCGATGCGCGCTCACCAGCGGCCAGCGCCGAAACGCCGATCCGGGTGTTCAAGAGCCCGGATACACCGCTTCCCGAAGTTCAGTTGCTGTCCAATGGCCGCTACCACGTCATGGTCACCCATGCCGGCGGCGGCTACAGCCGCTGGAAAGATCTGGCGGTGACGCGCTGGCGCGAGGACGTCACCCGCGACCACTGGGGCAGTTTCTGTTACCTGCGGGACCTGGCGAGCGGGGACTTCTGGTCCACTGCCCACCAGCCGACCTGCCGCCCGGCGGCCAGCTACGAGGCCGTCTTCTCGGAAGGGCGGGCCGAGTTTCGTCGGCACGACATCGTGGATGGCGGGGACGGAAGCTTCGAGACCCATACCGAAATCGTCGTCTCGCCCGAAGACGACATCGAGCTGCGGCGCATCCGTGTCGCCAACCGTTCGCGGCAGCGGCGGGCCATCGACATCACCAGCTTCGCCGAGGTGGTGATCGCGCCACCCGCCGCCGAAGCGCTGCACCCGGCTTTCAGCAACCTGTTCGTGCAGACCGAGATCCTGCCGGAACGGCGGGCCATCCTGTGCACCCGGAGACCCCGTTCCAACGGGGAGCCGGTGCCCTGGATGTTCCACCTGATGGCGGTCCATGGCACGGCCATTGCCGATGTATCCTACGAGACCGACCGGGCGCGCTTCATCGGCCGTACGCGGGATGCGGCGTCGCCGCAGGCCCTGGTGCAGGCGGGGCCGCTCTCCGGCAGCGCGGGTTCGGTGCTCGACCCCATCGTCGCCATCCGCTATTCGCTGACGCTCGACGCCGGGCAGTCGGCCACCGTCGACCTGGTGAGCGGTATCGCCGACAGCCGAGACGCCGTCCTCGGGCTGGCGGACAAATACCAGGACAGGCACCTCGCCGACCGGGTCTTCGACCTGACGTGGACCCACAGCCAGGTCGTTCTCTGGCAACTCAACGCCAGCGAAAGCGACTCGGAGCTTTACGCCCGGCTCGCCAGCCGGGTCATCTACGCCCATGCCTCCCTGCGCGCCGACAGCAGCGTACTGCTGAAGAATCGCCGTGGGCAGTCGGGACTGTGGGGGTACGCCATTTCCGGCGACCTGCCCATCGTCCTCCTGCAGATCGGCGACGTCGCCCATATCGATCTCGTACGCCAGCTGGTCCAGGCCCACGCCTATTGGCGGCGGAAGGGCCTGGCGGTGGATCTGGTGATCTGGAACGAGGATCACGCCGGCTATCGGCAGCGGCTTCAGGACCAGATCATGGGCATGATCTCGTCGGGTATCGAGGCCAGCGTCATCGATCGCCCCGGCGGAATCTTCGTGCGGCAGGCCGAGCAGATTTCGAGCGAGGACCGTGTCCTGCTCCAGGCCGTGGCCCGCGCCATCATCACCGACTGCAACGGCGGCCTGGCAGAACAGCTCGACCGAAGCGCCATGGCGGAAGCGAAGATTCCCCATCTGCCGCCCAGCCGGCGGCTGCCGTCGGAACCGGTTTCACCGCCATCCATGGCCCGGGACGATCTGATCCTCTGCAACGGCCTGGGCGGATTCACCCCGGACGGGCGTGAATACGTCGTCGTGCTCAAACCCGGCGAGACCACGCCGGCACCCTGGGTCAACGTGCTGGCCAATCCCCATTTCGGAACCGTGGTTTCCGAAAACGGCACGGCCTACACCTGGAGCGAGAACGCCCATGAGTTCCGCCTCACCCCCTGGGCCAACGACCCGGTGAGCGATGCCGGCGGCGAGGCTTTTTACCTGCGGGACGAAGAGACCGGCCACCTCTGGTCCCCGACGCCTTCACCCGCCGCATCCGCGACGACCCACGTGATCCGGCACGGCTTCGGCTACAGCGTCTTCGAAACCTGCAGTGACGGGATCTATTCGGAGTTGTGGGTCTACGTGGCCACCGACGCCCCGGTCAAATTTTCCCAACTCAAGCTGCGCAACGCCTCCGGCCGCCCGCGGCGCCTGACCGCCACGGGCTATGTCGAGTGGGTGCTGGGCGATCTGCCGGCAAAATCGGCCATGCACGTGAGTACCGGGGTCGACGTGGCGAGCAAGGCGCTGTGGGCACGCAACCCCTACAACGGGGAATTCGCGGAACGGGTGGCGTTTTTTGACACCGATGCCGCGGCCCGTACCGTCACCGGCGACCGGACGGAGTTCATCGGGCGCAACGGTTCCCTGCATCGCCCGGCGGCCCTGGGTCGCACACGTCTCTCCGGCCGGCTGGGGGCAGGGCTCGACCCCTGCGCCGCCATCCAGGTCAGCGTCGATCTTCCCGACGGCCAGGGCCGCGATGTCGTCTTCCGGCTCGGTCTGGGGCGCGATGCCGAAGACGCCAGCCAGCTCGCGCAGCGTTTCCGGGGGGTCGCCGCAGCGCGGGTGGCGCTGGAAGCTGTCTGGCACCAGTGGAATCACACCCTGGGCGCTGTCCAGGTGGAAACCGCCGATCCGGCAGTCAATGTACTGGCCAACGGCTGGCTGGTTTATCAAACCCTGTCCTGCCGCCTCTGGGCCCGCAGCGGCCACTACCAATCGGGGGGCGCCTTCGGCTTCCGCGACCAGTTGCAGGATGTGATGGCCCTGGTTCATTGCGCACCCGGATTGGTCCGCGACCACGTGCTCCTCTGTGCCAGCCGCCAGTTCGTGGAGGGCGACGTGCAGCACTGGTGGCATCCGCCTGCGGGGCGGGGTGTCCGCACCCATTGCTCCGATGATTACCTGTGGCTGCCCCTGGCCGTCGCCCGGTACGTGGCGACGACCGGAGACTCCGGCGTGCTGGACGAGACGATCGCCTTCCTCGAGGGCCGGCCGGTCAATGCCGAGGATGACTCCTATTACGACCTGCCGGGCCGTTCCAGCGAAACGGCAAGCCTCTACGAGCATTGCCTGCGGGCGATCCGGCACGGCCTGCGCTTCGGTGCCCACGGGTTACCCCTGATCGGCTCGGGCGACTGGAACGACGGCATGAACCTGGTGGGCTTCCAGGGTCGCGGGGAAAGCGTCTGGCTGGGCTTCTTCCTCTGCGACGTGTTGCGGCGCTTCGCCAGACTGGCAGAAGCCCATGGCGACCCCGACTTCGCCCGGCTGTGCGTTGAAGAGGCGGGGCGGCTGCACGAGAACATCGAGTTGCACGCCTGGGACGGGGCCTGGTATCGGCGGGCCTATTTCGATGACGGCACCCCCCTCGGTGCTGCCGCCAATGCCGAATGCCGCATCGATTCCATCGCCCAGAGCTGGTCGGTGCTTTCCGGAGCGGGGGATGCCGGCCGCGCCCGCCTGGCCATGGACGCGGTGGATCGATTCCTGGTTCGGCGCGGCGAGTCCCTCGTGCAGCTCCTGGACCCGCCCTTCGACAAATCCGGCATGGACCCGGGCTACATCCGCGGTTACGTTCCCGGGGTGCGCGAAAACGGTGGCCAATACACCCACGGCGCCATCTGGGCCGCCATGGCTTTCGCCGCCCTCGGGGACGGCGCGCGCGCCTGGGAACTGCTGGACCTCATCAACCCGGTCAATCATGCGCGCTCGCCCCAGGGCGCCGCCGTCTACAAGGCAGAACCCTATGTCGCGGCGGCCGATGTCTATGCGGTCGCGCCCCATGTCGGCCGCGGCGGCTGGTCCTGGTATACCGGCTCGGCGGGGTGGATGTATCGGCTCGTCGTCGAATCGCTCCTCGGCCTGCACCGGGCGGGCGAAACCCTGCATCTGGCCCCCTGCCTTCCGCCCGACGGGCAGCCGTTCAAGATTCATTACCGGTTTGGCGAGACGGTCTATCACATCGCCGTCACGCCCTTGCCCAGCGGGGCACCCGGCATCGGCGTGCTCGTCGATGGCGCCGCGCAGCCCGATATGGCGCTCCGCCTGGTCGATGACCGACGGGAGCACCTGGTGGAGGTCAACATCCATGCGCAATAAGACCATCACCCTCGCCCTGCAAGGCGGCGGTTCCCACGGCGCCTTCACCTGGGGGGTACTCGACCGCCTGCTGGAAGAGCCGCGGCTCGGCATCGAGGGAATCAGCGGTGCCAGCGCCGGGGCAATGAATGCGGTGGTGCTGGCCCACGGCTATACCCGTGGCGGGCGGGACGGCGCACGCCTTGCCCTGAAGCGCTTCTGGGACGCGGTCGCCACTCGCGAACCCCTGACGGCCATACCCGACAATCCGTTCGCGCCGGATGGCGGCGGAGCCCTGGGCAGCGACAACCCGCTGCGGGCCTTTCTCTTCATGACGCGGTATTTCTCTCCTTATCAGCTCAATCCCCTGGACGTAAACCCATTGCGGGATATCCTGGAGGATCAGGTCGATTTCGAAGGTCTGCGCACCGACTGCCCGATCGCCCTGTTCATCGCCGCAACCCGCGTCAGCACGGGCACGTTGCGCATCTTCGGCACCCGGCAGATCACCCTCGAGGCCTTGCTGGCGTCGGCCTGCCTGCCGGCGCTGCACCACAGCATCAAGATCGACGGCGAAGCCTACTGGGATGGCGGCCTGACCGCCAACCCGCCGCTCTATCCGTTGCTTGCCGGATGTTCCGCCGACGATCTGCTGATGGTGCTGCTCCACGGCGAGCCACTGGCAACGATTCCGGCCACGGCCGACGAGATCGCCCGACGCTTGACCGAGATCGGCTTCACTGCCGGGTTTTTCGCCGAAATCCAGGGTCTGTTCCTGGCGAAGCAGGAGGCGGAGCGGGGCTGGGGTGCCATCGGCCGCCTGCAGCGCAAGCTGCGCCGTCTGCACCTGCATCTGATCGATGCCCCCAAGTACATGAGCACCCTGGGCGTCCTGAGCAAGGCCAACACCCACGCATCCTTCATCGCCGCGCTGTACGAGGAGGGCCGGCGGCGGACGGACTTGTGGCTGGCCGCCAACCTGCAGCGGGTGGGCGTGGCGTCGTCCTGCGAACCGAGCGATGTGCTGCGCTGAGCACCCAGGCCGGGCCGCCCGGGAACCAGGCCATGGCGCGGCAGATAGCCGGCACAGCCGGCTGGTTCCGAACGCATCCCGGGCGCTGGCCGTGACCCGACAATTTCTCGCCGACCTGCATCCCGGTACTGCCGGCGTCCGGGCCGTCACCCTCGACAGCAATCTGGAGCGGGATTTCGCCCTCGACAGTCTGAGCCGCGTGGAACTGGCGGTACGCATGGAGGGCGAGTTCGGCCTGGCCCTGCCCGAGTTGGCCCCGGGGCGAGGCGACGACGGTTCGGGACCTGCTTGCCGCGCTGCACATCGTCTCCGGGGGGCCGTCGCCGGTGGCCATCATGCTGCCCACCGGCCCCGAGTACTTCTACGCCTACCTGGGCATTCTCCGGGCGGGGGCGGGGGCGGTGCCGATCTATCCGCCGGCGCGCCTGTACCAGATCGAGGAGCACGTGCGCCGCCATGCCGGCATCCTCGCCAACGCCCAGACCCCGCTATTGCTTTCCGTTGCCGTAGCGAGGGGCGTGGCGCGACTGCTCGAGGCGCGGGTTGCCGGGCTGCACCGGGTGGCCACTGCGCCGGAACTTCTGGAGGGTGTTGGCCGGCCAATCGCCGCACCCATCGCCTCCGGGGACATCGCCTTTCTGCAATACACGGGTCGTTGATACACCGGCACTTTATTCGAGAGAAACGGGAGCAGTTTGTATGTCCCATGCCCAAGTCCTTGCTGCCGCACGCCCGTGGGTCATTCGTCGAAGCCGTCTCTACTTCCCACGCCGTATTTCTAATGTCGCTTTAGCCGAGGCATCAGAACCCCCATTGGTCAATCTAGGCTCGGTTCACAGCCGTCGCGCAGACCAGTTTCTTCTTTGGATTCATGCCGGCGCAAAACAAGTCGCTGTCGCTGATACTTGATCCGTCACTCCCGGCAGCCAAGCTCAACCATTCCCGGGCGTCCGCTTACCCGACTGCACAATTGCCGCTTTGTGTCGCTTTGAACCAACAAACCCCATACGCCTCAACCGTGACCCCGGCCGCCAGACCCATGCCGCGCGCCAACCGCGCCATCCGTCGGCCTTCCCGGCTATCATGGGCGCCTTGTCGAAACCCTGCCGACCCCTGGTCGCCCCATCGTCATGTTCCGTCCCGCTGCCCTCCTGCTCGCCCTTCTCCTCCCTCTTCCCGGCCTGGCCGAAGCCCCTCGTGACGGGGTCGAAGTCGGCAAGGCTTCGCCAGTACGCAAGCTGGTACCGGCCGATCAGCTGGAAAAGGCCGCCGCCCAGCAGTACGCCCAGTTGAAGCAGCAAGCCGCGTCCCAGGGCGCCCTGGTGCCGGACAATCATCCCCAGGTGCAGCGCCTGCGTGCCATCGCCCAGCGCATCCTGCCCCACACCGAGCGCTTCAATTCCCGGGCCGATCGCTGGAAGTGGGAAGTCGTCCTGATCAAATCCAAGGAGCTCAACGCCTTCTGCATGCCCGGCGGCAAGATCGCCTTCTACACCGGACTCATCGATACCCTGCACCTTTCCGATGACGAGGTCGCGATCGTGATGGGCCACGAAGTAGCCCACGCCCTGCGCGAACACGCCCGGGAGCGGGTGGCCAAGACCCAGCTCACCCAGATCGGCACCGCCATCCTGGGAGAGCTGATCGGCGGCGGCAAATACGCCGGCGCCTTCCAGTTGGGGGGCAATCTCATGACCCTCAAGTTCGGCCGCGACGACGAGACCGAAGCCGACGTGGTGGGTCTGGACCTCTCCGCCCGGGCCGGTTACGACCCGCGGGCCGGGGTCAGCCTGTGGAAGAAAATGGGCGCCGAGAGCAAGGGCGCTCCGCCCCAGTGGCTCTCCACTCACCCGGCGGGCAAGAACCGCATCGAGGAAATCGAGCGCCACCTGCCCGAAGTGATGCCCCTCTACGAAGCCGCCCGCAAGCGCGGCAATCAGTAGTTCTTGGCGTTACCCCGGGGCGGCATTTTCGGCTTGCCCGTGAAGGTGGCCGGCGGCACCTTGTAGCCTGCGGGTTTGCCGTTTTGGTCGACGACGATGTTGGCCGACTGCTGCTTGGGATCCTTGCGGCTGGCGGTGATCTCCAGGGTCGCCGCCCGGGCCGGACCATCCCGGTTGAGTTCCGCCCGCACGATGCGCGCCCGCTCGGCCGCGATGCGGTTGTCGACGGTCTGGGTGGATAACTTGCGCTCGGCCAGGATTTCCCGCATGCGCAAGAGCTCGTCCAATTCCCTGGAACTGCGGTGGGAACGGCGAGGCTCGCCCCATTTGGCCTTGGGCTGGGCCACGGCGATGTTGAATTCCTCCGGGCTGGTCACCAGCCGGGCGAGCTTGAGATTGTTGTTACGCATGGCCCATTCCAGCGCGCCGTCGCCCCAGTCGTTCTTGACCGACCGGTCGGCCCCCTTTTCGATGAGCAGGCGGGCGAGTTCCTCGCGCCCTTCGTAAATGGCCATCATCAGCACGCTGGACCCGTTGCTGCTGCGGGCATCGATGTCGGCGCCCCGCTCGATGAGCTGGCGGGCCAGGTCGCCGTGGCCGGCAAACACCGCGTAATGCAGGGCCGACCACTGCTTCTCGCCGGCGTTGATCTTGGCGCCCCGCTCCAGGAGCCAATCGACCGCCGCCTGCCGTCCCTGCCAGGCCGCCAGCAGCAGCGCGGTCTCGCCGTTGCCATTGCGGTAATCGATATCGGCCCCGTGGGCGAGGAAGAGGCGCATCAACTCCAGATTGCCCTCCCAGGCCCCGATCTGGAGCCCGCTGCCGATGCGGCTACCCTCGAAATCCGGCGGCAGGCCCGCGGCAAGCCAGGCCTCGGCCTTGGCGCGGTCGCCGAGTTCCATCTGCACCGAAAACTCCACCGGACTCGGCAGGCGGGTTTCCGCCCACGCCGGCATGGGCGGAAACCCGCCCAGGCCCAGTGCGATTATCATTGCCGCCAGTGTCCGCCCCATGCCGCCATCCGTCATTTTCGCCAGCCGCCATTCTCGCATGACTTCCCCCCCTCGCCGGCTGCTGGCGGCGCTCGCCCTGTCCCTCCTCGCGCACGGCCTGCCCTTCGTCAGCGACTTCCTGCCCCGCCCCCGGGCGGCCCCTCCGCGCCCGCTGGTGGCCGAGTTGCGCCCCCCGGCCGCCCCCCTGCCCGAGACGCCGCCCCTCTTCCTGCCCGAGCAGCCCGCCGCCAAGCCGGAGCCCCCTCCGCCGCCCCCGACGGCCCGTCCTCCGGAGCCGCGGCGCCCCAAACTTGTCCCCGCCCCCTCCCGCACCTGGCAGGAGGAGGTCAAGCGCCAATTCAGAAAGCTGCACGAGGCGGGTCTCTTCTACCCGGAGGAAGCCATCGCCCGCGGCCTGGAAGGCGAAGCCCTGGTGCTCCTCATCCTCGACGCCGACGGGAATGCCGTCGCCGTACGCCTGGAAACGAGCAGCGGCCACGGCATCCTCGACCAGGCCGCCTTGCGGGCCGCCCGCTCCCTCAGGAGCCTCCCCGGCGACGCCTCCAGGGAAACCCTGATTCCGGTGCGTTTTCGGCTTCGCTGAGGTCTGAATCGCCAGATTTTCGACGCTCGGACAGGGTCCGGGCCGCAGCGGGGATTCTCCCCGGTGGCAGGGGAACACTTCCCCAGCATTGCGGGGCCTTCGTGTCAGACCGCCCCTGCCGCCCGCAGGGCGGCAACCTCCTCCGTACCGTAGCCCAGGCTGGCCAGCACCGCGTCGGTGTGCTCTCCCAGGGCCGGCCCGGGCCATTCGGCGCCCCCCGGGGTCCGGGACAGCTTGGGGACGATGCCCGGCACCTTGATTTCCCGCCCCCCCGCCAGGCGGGCGGTCTGGATCATCTCCCGCGCCAGGAATTGGGGGTCGGAGAACATGTCGGCCACGGAATAGACCCGCGAGGCGGGCACCTCGGCTTTTTCCAGCAGGGCCAGCACCTCGGCTTCATCGTGGGCCGAGCACCAGGCGTCGATGAGGGCGTAGATGGCCTCGCGCCGGGCATCGCGGCCGGCGTTGTCGGCCAGGCCGGGATCGTCGGCCAGATCGTCACGACCGATGGCCCGCATGAAGCGCTTGAAGATGGCGTCGCCGTTGGCGCCGATGGTGACGTGCTTGCCGTCCCGCGTCGTATGGGTGTTGGACGGCGTGATGCCGGGCATGATGTTGCCGGTGCGCTCCCGCACGAAGCCGAACACGTCGAACTCCGGCACCATCGACTCCATCATGGCGAACACGGCTTCGTAGAGCGCCACGTCTACCACCTGTCCGGGACCGCCCTGCACCTCCCGGTGGCGCAGGGCCATCAGGGCCCCGATGGCGCCCCACAGGGCGGCGATGGAGTCGCCGATGGATATGCCGGTACGCACCGGCGGCCGGTCGGGGAAGCCGGTGATGTAGCGCAGGCCGCCCATGGATTCGCCCACCGCGCCAAAGCCCGGCTGATCCTTGTAGGGCCCGGTCTGGCCGAAGCCGGAAAGGCGCACCATGACCAGGCCGGGGTTTGCGGCCTGCAGGGATTCCCACGACAGCCCCAGCTTTTCCAGCACCCCGGGGCGGAAGTTCTCCACCAGGATGTCGGCCCCGGCAATGAGACGCCGCACGAAGGCGAGACCGTCAGGATGTTTCAGGTTGGCCGTGACCGAACGCTTGTTGCGGGCCTGGACCGCCCACCAGAGCGAAGTGCCCTCGTGCAGCTTGCGCCACAGGCGCAGGGGGTCGCCGCCCTGGGGGGATTCCACCTTCACCACCTCGGCGCCGAATTCCGCCAGGATGCGGGTACAGAACGGCCCGGCGATAAGGGTGCCGAGTTCGACGACCTTCAGGCCGGCGAGGGGTTTTTGCGTATCCATCATGTCCAGGGCTCCCAATGCTCAACCGCAAGATGCGTTCCCCACAAGCGCGCGACCTTCTCTCTCACGACCTGGGGAGCGCCGCTCGTGGCCACCCGGAGACCCCCATGGCCTCCCCCGAGCAGCCCCGCCGTCGTAAGGATGCGCTCGAGTTGCCGCGCCACGGCTTCGCCGGTGTCGAGCAGGGTCACGGCCTGCGGCAAGCGGCGGGCAATCGCCGCCGACACCCAGGGATAGTGCGTGCAGCCAAGAACCACCACATCCGCCGCCGCCAGGGGAGGAACGAAGGTGTCGAGCAGTTGCGCAACGCCTTCCCCATCCGGTCCCTCGGCTTCGATGGCCTCGGCCAGCCCGGGACAGGCCTGGGCGATGACCCGGAAGCCCTCGGCGTGCCTATCCACCAGGCTGCGGAAACGCTCGCTCTCCAGGGTGCGGGTGGTAGCCAGGACGCCGATGGTGCCGCTGCGGCTCAGGGCGGCGGCAGGCTTGACGCCCGGTTCCAGGGCCACCACGGGGAGTCGGGTGGCAGCCCGGATGGCTTCCGCCGCCGCCGCGGTCGCGGTGTTGCAGGCGATGACCAGGGCCTTGGCGCCCCGCCGCACCAAGCCCTGGGCGATAACCACGCCGCGCTCGCGCAGGAAGACCTCGGGCCGGTCGCCGTAGGGCAGGAAGCGGGTGTCGGCGAAATAGAAGAAGTCCTCCTGGGGCAACCGGTCGCGCAGGGCCCGCAGGACGGTGAGGCCGCCCAGGCCGGAATCGAACACGGCGACGGGAGCGTTCGGGCTCATGGGGGCAGCGGGCGAGGGGCGCAGACCAGGGCTCACCGCGGCGCGGCGGGCCAGGCAGCGACGAGTTCCACCAGGGAGCGCTGGCTGACCTGGACCAGGCCGCGGCGGGGCCGGTCGAGGTCGAGGACGAGGAAAACCAGGAACACCATCATCCCGGCCAGCAGATACCCCGCCAGGGAGAGCCGGTGGCCGGCCAGACCCGCGCCGTAACCGACGACGCCCCCGGCGAACAGGAGACAGGCGTAGAGGAAATCCAGGATGGGTTCCGGCACATGGCGGTCGAGGGCGGCTTCGCGGGTGTCGGCATTATCGAAGGCTTCGTTGATGGCCTGGACGAAAAGTCCGCCGGTGGCCGGCCGGGAATCGACGGCGATCACCTGGCGCACCCCCTCCCAGAGGGCGTCCCGCGCCGCCGATGTGCGGGCGGCCAGGGCCTGGCGCCCCCCGTGGTCGTCCAGGCTGATCCGTCCTGCCTCGACGCGGGTCTGGGCATAGGCACGCAGGAGCCGCTGCATGTGCGGAGCCTGTTCGGGCGGCAGCAGGCCGATACGCAGCCAGGCGGTCCCCAGGGCGTTGGCCTCGGCGACCAGGGCCTCGCTGCGGCTGTCGTAGCGTTGCAGCGCCAGTGACAGGGTAAAGCCCAGTACGATGGCCAGGATGCCGAGAGTGGCGCCCTGGATGAAGCGGACGTGCTCGCGGAAGGCATCCTGCGCCCCGGGCGCGGCGCGGCGTCCCAGGCGGGTGCCGACTTCCACCGCCGCCGCCATGCTGACGAAGAGCGTCAGGGCGATGAGGGCGCCGGGAATGTCGTAGCTAAGCTCGTGCATGGGGTCAGGGCTGCGGAATGGCGGGAACACCCTCGCCGGTGGGCGACAGTTTAACCGCATGACGGACCGGGCCGGTACGGGCGGGCAGCGCCCGGGCGCACCGGCTCCCGGCGGCGGGGCGGCCGGGCGCAGGCAATTCCGCACCGGGGAAGCGCAGGCAGCGTGGGGCGCAGGAAACACCGGGGCCGGGCCGACGACGGAAAATGACGCCGCTCTCCGCCCGCGGCGAGGCTTGCTTTACACTATTGCGTCATTCGCTTCGAGGTCGATGGTGCGGCGCCTATTCGTTTCCCTTTTTCTCGCCTCCCTGACGCTGCCGGCGGCAGCCCAGGCGCAGGCCCCGGCCCCCGGCGTCGGCGCCGGAACCTTCGTCCAGGCCCTCGCGGCCCTGGGCCTCATCGTCCTCCTGCTCCTCGCCCTGGCCTGGGTCGCCCAGCGCATCGGCGGCGGACGGGCCTTCGGCACGGCGGGCATGAAGGTGGTCGGCGGGCTTTCCCTCGGCCCGCGGGAAAAGGTGGTCCTGGTGGAGGTGGGCGACACCTGGCTGGTGATCGGCGTCGTCCCCGGCCAGATCCGCACCCTGCACACCCTGCCCAAGGGCGAGACCCCTGAATCCTCCGGCGCCGGGCCGGAGCGCCCCTTCGCCCGCTGGCTGAAGGAAATGGTGGAGCGCCCCCGTGGCTAGGCCGCCCAAGCCCTTCCTCGGCGCCCTTGTCCTGCTCGCCGGCCTGCTGCCGGCGGGGGTCGCCCTGGCCCAGGCCGCGGGGGGCCTGCCGGCGGTGACCAGCACGCCCTCCCCGGGCGGCGGAACGACCTATACCCTGTCGATCCAGACCCTGCTCACCCTCACGGCGCTGACCTTCATCCCGGCCATCGTGCTCATGATGACGGGCTTCACGCGCATCGTCATCGTCCTTTCCCTGCTGCGCCACGCCCTGGGCACCCAGACTTCGCCCCCCAACCAGGTGATCGTCGGGCTGTCGCTCTTCCTCACCTTCTTCGTCATGGCACCGGTGGCCGATCGCATCTACACCGAGGCCTACCAGCCCCTGAGCGAAAATCGCATCTCCTTCGTCGAAGCCGCCGACCGGGCTTCGGTCCCCCTCAAGGCCTTCATGCTGAAGCAGACGCGGGAGTCCGACCTGGCCCTCTTTGCCGGCCTGGCCAAGATCGAGCGCATCGAGAAGCCCGCCGACACTCCCCTGCGCGTCCTGGTGCCGGCCTTCGTCATCAGTGAGTTGAAGACCGCCTTCCAGATCGGCTTCGTCATCTTCATTCCCTTCCTGGTCATCGACCTGGTGGTGGCCAGCGTCCTCATGTCCATGGGCATGATGATGATGTCGCCGGTCCTGGTGGCCCTGCCTTTCAAGCTGATGCTCTTCGTGCTGGTGGATGGCTGGCACCTGGTCATCGGTTCCCTGGTCCAGAGCTTCGCGCCATGACGCCGGGCATGGTCATGGAAATCGGCCGCCAGGCCATCGAAGTGACCCTGGTGGTCGCCGCGCCCCTGCTCCTCGCGGGCCTGGTGGTGGGCCTCATCATCAGCATCTTCCAGGCGGCGACCCAGTTGAACGAAGCCACCCTGCAATTCGTCCCCAAGCTGGTGGTCATGCTGCTGACCCTGCTGCTCCTCGGCCCCTGGATGCTGCAATACCTGATCGATTACATCCAGCGTCTCTTCAGCAGCATTCCCCAGCTTATCGGCTGACGGCCATGGCGCGCCGTCCTCTGCAATCCCGCGCGCGCCGCCAGCGAGCCTGAAGATGATCGCCCTCACCTCCGCGCAGCTCGACGCCTGGATGGCGGCCTTTCTCTATCCCCTGACGCGCATCCTGGGCGTCTTCGCCTTCGCCCCCCTGCTGGGCAGTGCCGGCGTGCCGCGCCGCATCCGTCTGGTCCTGGGCCTGGCCATCGCCGTTGCCCTGGCCCCCATGCTGCCGCCCATGCCGGACGTGGCGCCGGCCTCCGGCACCGGATTCGGCATCCTGATCGAGCAGGCCCTCATCGGCGTGGGCATGGGCTTCGCCATGCGGGTGGTGTTCAGCGCGGTGGAAATCGCGGGGGAATTCATCGGCCTGCAGATGGGCCTGGGCTTCGCCACTTTCTACGACCCGCTCTCCAGCGGCCAGACCCCGGTGGTCACCGAGTTCATGAATCTCCTGGCGCTCCTGGTGTTTCTTGCCCTGAACGGCCCTCTGCTCTACGTCGCCACCCTGGCCCAGAGCTTCACCGCCCTGCCGGTGGGCGCCGGCCTGGGCGCCACGAGCTGGCGCAATCTCGCCGAACTGGGCAGCGTCATGTTCTCGGCCGGACTGCTGCTCGCGCTGCCGGTGCTGGTCTCCCTCATCATCACCAACCTGGCCCTCGCCGTGCTCACCCGGGCCTCTCCGCAACTGAACATCTTCGCCGTCGGCTTCCCCATTACCCTGGCGGTGGGCCTCATTGCCCTGGGGGCCAGCCTGGGCTACCTGGCAGCGCCCCTGCAGACCCTCTTCGAGCAGGGACTCGCCTCCATGCTGGGCTTCGCACGACTGCGCTGATCGGGCGCGCCCGAAAAAATCACAGGCTCTGAGTCAGCCTCCGGTGGACGATGCAGGCGATGCGTCCCTCCGCAAACACGGCGCAGGGCTGCCACAAGTGCCGTTTCGCCGTAAAGTTACGCCGTGGAAAGCCCTCGTGGATATCGGGAGGATCGATGAATGCCAGAGACCTCGAAGCGGCGCTGCTCGAGCGCTGCTCCGTCGCCGCGCGGGACGATGCACAGGCTGCCCGGGATCAGCGGGAGGCCAATGTCTTTTACCTGGCAGCCATGCTTGTCCGGTCTCGTTTCCCGTGCGCGTCGAGCAGCTTGCTGCAAGCAAGCGATCGGTATTTCGCCGTCCATCCGGAAGAGCGGCTGGCTCCTGGCGACATCGTGAGGAAGGGCTGGATCCCAAGTCTGCCCCGCATGAGGGACATGTTGGCCCACCACCTGGTGGGATTGGCCTGACAGCCTGTGCATGAACCCAGACCGCTTGCCAATCCCCGGAATGCCTGGTGCCCTTGACCTTCACGCGACTCCGCAATGCTCACCCCGCGGAGGCCGGGGAACGCGCCGACCCTGTTTGTCTCTCTCGCAGAACGGCAAAATCCATGGCGAAAACCCCATTCCTTCACACTGACACGGCACTGGCCGGCGGGCTGAAGACCCTTTTCTTGCAGCTCGAAGAGCGACTCGCCCTGGACCGCCCCATGAACGTGTACCTCGCCGGCGGCATGGCCGTCCATCTCTACACCGCGAATCGTGTCACCACGGACGTGGATGCCGCATTCGGGGGGCGGGTCCATATTCCCAATGATCTGGTGGTCGAAGTTGGCCTGGAGGACGGAAGCAAGCAAATCCTTTACCTCGACACCCACTACAACTCGACCTTTGCGCTCATGCGCGAGGACGCTTTGCAGGACGCCATCCCCATCGACCTGGGCACCGAGCAATTACAGCTGCGCGTACTCTCCCCCGTCGATCTCGCGGTCAGCAAGATTGCCCGCCTTGCCGCCAACGACCGGGAGGATATTGCCGCTCTGGTCCGCCGCGGCCTGACGACGGCGGACGCCATCGAGCGGCGTGCAACTTCCGCCCTGGCAGACTTCGTCGGTGGAGAGGCGCTGCTGCGACTCAATCTGCGTGACGTCGTGGCCCTGGCACGGCAGATCGAAGCCGCGGGCCCGGCGGCCCCAAAGTGAGCAAGGGGAGCGGCGGCAATCTGCCACAACCCCGCCCATCTTCCACACGCGCTGGCCAGGCCTCCAGAGATTGCAAGCCCTCCGCGTCCCTCAGCGGGCTGCGTTCTGCAGGAAGGAGTCGGCTTCGCGCCGCTGCACCAGACGGATGACGCCGTCGGCGACGCGGCGGGCACCCACGGTCTGGGAGTCGATGCCTTCGGTGTACTCGACGATCTGGTAGCCGCCGTAGCCCAGGTCGCCCTGGAGCTGGGCGGCGCGGCGGCGCAGGGCCTGGATGGATTCGCCGGCGCCTCCGGTGTGGTAGCGCTTCATGCGCAGCGCGAGGCGGAAGGTGTCTTCGTCCACGCGGGTTTCCTCGATATCCCAGTTGGGCGCCAGGGGGTCGTAGATCAAGTAGATGGCGCCCACGACCAGGGCGCCGGTCGCCAGCCGGGAGAGGGAAAGGCTCGTCTTGGCGGTAAGCAGGAGCTTCTTGTCCGGAATGAGCGGGCTGGAATTGGAACCGGGGCTGGAGCAGCCAGCCAGGATCAGAGCCGCCGAGGCGAGGGCTAGCGCACGCCTCATAGGATGTTGAACAGGGAAAGCTGGTTGACCTGCTTGAAGGAAAGCTGGGCTGCCTGAAGCTGCAATTGCTCCTGGGTAAGATTGGAGATGGCCTCGGCGTAGTCGATGTCCTGCAGGTCCGAGAGGCGCTGCTGGTACTGGAATTTCTGGTCTTCGCCCAGGGAGGTCAGCGATTGCAGGCCTTGCATGCGGGCGCCGACGTCGGCCCGGATACGGGAGACGTGGTCTATGGCGGCATGCAGATCATCTATCCCCTGAGTGTACGCCGCAGCCGTGTAGGCGACGCCGCTGTTGGGATCCAGGATGTCGATGACGTTCTGCACCGAGTCGAAGAGGCTGCGGCCGGTGACCGTGCCGCTGCCGTCCCGCACCTGCATGAAGAGCGACTGGCCGTCGACGGCGGTGTTCATGGTCTGGGTGGCATTGGCCTGGACCGCCCGGGGGCCGGTGTCGCCCTGGTAGCTGACGTAGAGATTGCCCAGGTTGTAGGTACCACCGCTGCCGACCACCTGGAAGGGCTGCACCTGGGTGCGGGTGCCCGAGAACATGTAGAGCCCGCTGGCGTCGCGGCCGTTGGCGACGGTCAGGATGTTCTGGAAGCGCTGCTTGAGCTCTTCGGCGATCATGCCCTTCTGGGCCGGGCTGTAGGAGCTGTTGCCGGCCTGGATGGCCTTTTCCAGGATGCTTTGCAATTCCCCCACCAGGTTGCCCAGTTGGCTGTCCACTGCCTTCAGGGCCGTGCTCGCGGCGGCCTGGTTGGTGAGGAACTGGTCGTTGACCTGCTTGGTCTGGGTGACCTCCAGGGCCTCGGAGGCCCCGATGGGGTCGTCCTTGGGGGTGAGAATCTTGCGCCCGGTGGACAACTGCTCCATGAAGCGCGCCAGTTCGGTCTGGTTGCGCTGGATGCCCTGGAGGCCGGAATCGAAAATCTGGGAGGTGCTGATACGCATGGTGCTTACCTCAACCCAATTCGAGGATGGTGTCGAACAAACGGCTGCCGACTTCGAGCATTTTGGCCGAAGCCTGGTAGGCCTGCTGGAACTTGATGAGATTGGCCGCCTCTTCGTCCAGATTGACGCCGGAAAGGGCCTGGCGCGCCGCTTCGGACTGCTCCAGGAGCGCCTGCTGCGCGTTGTTCTTGACCTGGGCCTGGCGGGTGCGGATGCCGTTGTCGGCCACCATCTGCGAATAGGCCGACTGGTAGGTGGCCGAGCCGCCGGCCATGGTGTTGCGGGTCTGCAGCCCGGCCAGGAGCAGGCCGTTGCGGTTGTCGTCCACGCCGCCGGCGTTGGTGGCCAGGGTGAAGCTGTCGCCGTTGCCCGGAGTGCCGGTAAGGGTGAAGGTGAGGCCGTCGAAGCCCACCCGGGCGATGGCGCTGCCGCCGTTGCTCAGATTGACGCTGCCCGCAGTCGTCACGTCCGAAGTCCCGTCGGCGTAAAACACCGTCACCGACGTTCCCACCGGAAAGCCCGACAGCGTCCCGGCCCCCGTATCGACGCTGAGGCTCAGGGGCAGATTGGCGAGGCTGTAGCCGGTGCTGACGCCGCCCTGGCTGAGAGTGAGGGTGCCCGTATTGGTGAGGGCCGCCTGGCTGCGCACCGGCGCGGCAGCGGCGACGAGGCGGGGATCGGTGGCGAAGCGCGCGTCCACGTCGATATTGCGGGCGATGCTGCGCGTGGGCTGGAGGGTGAAGTTGTCGCCGGCATCGCCCACCGCGGTGATGTCGATGGACAGGCCATCCACCACCACCGTTCCGATTCCGGTGCCGGCGGCCACCGCGGTGCCATCCGACAGACGGGTGATGGTGTAGGCCCCCCCGGCGCCGAAGGCGATCTTGTAATCGCTGCCGGTCAGGCGGGTAAACAGGCTGCCGTCGGTCACATCGACGCTGCCGGAAGAGATGTTGGGCAACACGAGGGCGTTGCCGGTGGCGCTGTTGACCGTGGTCTGCAAGGTGGCGAGGCTGGTATCGGACCAGGACTGGCCGTCGCTCGCCCGGGTCAGCGTATAGGTGCCGGCGGCGAAGGAGAGGGAAAAACGGCTGTCGGCGGCCGGGTCGACGAAGCTCGCGCTGATGGCGCCGCTGCCGGTGTTATTGGTATTGGGCGTCACGTCCGGGGTGCCGATGAGGAAAAAGTCCTCCACCAGCCCGGAACCGCTCACATTGCCCAGGAGATCGCGCCCCAGGGCGTGCTGGGCATTGAAGGTGAGCGCCATGGAGGCGGCGATGCGCCCCAACTGGTTGTAGGCGGTGTCGAGGGCCTCGCTGCGGAAGCTCAGCAGGCCGGACAGTTCGCCGCCGGTAATCAGGAATTCCGCCAGTTCCTGGGTTCCCCCGGCGGTCTGGAGCCCCACGGCGATTTTGCTCGGATCGGCGGAGGAGGCCAGGGAAGTCATGCTCATGGCCTGGGTGCCGATGACCAGTTGCTGGCCGGTCCCGACGAAGACGTTGAAGCTGCCGTCGCTGTTGGTGGTGGTGGTGACCTTGACCCGCTCGTTGAGCTCGGCCACCAACTGGTCCCGCTGGTCGAGGAGGTCGTTGGCCGGCTGTCCGAAGGAGGCCTCGGCGATGATGATGCGCTGGTTGAGGTCGGCGATCTGGCTGGCGTAGGCATTCACCTCGGTCACCACGGCCTGGATGCGGCCATTGACCTCGTCGTTCAACTGGTCGAGACGGTTTTCCAGGGTATGGAAGCGATCCACCAGGGTCTGGGCGGTGGACACCATGGTCTGGCGGGCGGGCAGTTGGGAAGGGTTGGCTGCCATCTGCTGCACGCCGGCGAAGAAATCCTGCAGGGCCGGCGAGAGACCCGCGTTGGCATCGGCCAGCATGTCGTCGATCTGGCCGATCTCGTCCAGATAGACGCCCAGTTGGCTCACATTGGTCTGGGCGTAATTGACCTGATTGGCGAGAAAGCCGCTGTAGAGGCGCTGCACGGTCACCACCCTCACCCCCTGCCCCAGCGATCCGGCGCCGGTCATCACCGCGGTATTGGTGGCCTGAATGGTGCGCTGGCGGTTGTAGCCGTCGGTATTGGCGTTGGTGATGTTGTGTTCGGTGACCAGCAGCGCCATCTGCGCCGCCGCCAATCCCGATACACCGATGCTGTAGATGCCTGTGCTCATATTCGTCCTCTGCTGAGGAGGTTAACGGCGCGTGCCGGCCAATGTTTAGCCGATCAATGCCTGCCGCAGGGTGGGGCCGCTGATGATGCGGGAAAGCTTTTCGGCATAGGCCGGATCGGTGGCGTAGCCGGCCTGTTGCAGGCGCCGGGCGAATTCCGCCCCGTCCTGGGAACCGATGACGCCGCCGTAGCGGGGATTGTTGCGCAGGAGCGCCGCGTAATCCTGGAACGCCTCGGCGTAGGATCCGTAGGCCCGGAAGCGCTCGCTCACCTGCTGCGGCACGCCGTCCACGTATTCCGTAGTCTGGGCCTCGACGGTGGCGCCGGTCCAGCCTCGTCCGGCCTTGATGCCGAACAGGTTGTAGCTGCCGCTGCCGTCGGAGCGCCGCGGTTCGCTGCGACCCCAGCCGCTTTCCAGGGCGGCGTGGGCCACCAGGAACTGGGGGGGAATGCCGGTGGAACGGCTGGCTTCGACGGCGTGGGGCCAGACGCGATTGACGAAGTCCCGCGCCGAGGCCGGGGCGGCGGCTTCGCCCGGCACGGGCGGGACGCCCGCAGCCTGGGCGGCGGAGAGGGAGGCCACCCCGCGGCCCGCAAGGGCCCCCGGGCGCAAGTCCGGCAGACCGGTGGGCACGGCAGCCGCCCCCGGGAGGCCCAGGGCGCCGACCCCGTCGCCGGAGTTCTTCAGATACTGCCCCAGTTGTTCCTCGATCAATCGGGCAAAGCCGAGTCCCTTGCCGGAAGCGAGGTTCTGCGCCAGCTGCTGATCGAGGAGCCCGGTGTAGAAGCGGGTCTGGTCGCTGTCCAGCAGGCCGTCCTGGGGCGTCGCATCGCGCATGCTCTTCATGACCATCTGCAGGAACAGGGTCTCGAACTGGCGCGCCGCTTCCTTCAATCCCTGCTGCGGATCCCGGGCCAGAGCCTCGCGGATGTCCTGACTGACGCGGGCATCCACCGCCAGCCGGTTGGGGGTGTCCTGAATCTTGATCGCCATGGTGACAGGGGGTCTCCGGCGCGGCTCAGACCGGGCGAAACCCGTGGAAGGGCCACCGCATCAGATCACCTCCAGTTCGGCGCGCAGGGCGCCGGCGGCCTTCATGGCCTGGAGGATGGCCAGCAGATCGAGGGGATTGGCCCCCAGGGCATTGAGCGCCTTGACCACGTCGGCGAGGTTGGCCCCGGCCTTGACGCTCATCAGGCTGCCGTTGTCCTGCTTGACCTGGATATCGGTGGTCGGGGCCTGGGCCAGCCCACCGGGCTGTTCGCCAACGACGACGGAGAGATTGCCGTGGGCCACGGCGCAGCTTTCCAGAGTGACCGTCCGGTTCATGACCACCGAGCCGGTGCGGGGATTGACGATGACCTTGGCGGCAGAAATCGCCGGCGTGACTTCCAGATTGTCCAGTCGCCCCAGGAAGGCGACCCGGGCGTCGGCTTCGTCCGGTGCCCGCACCCGGATCTGCCGGCCGTCCACCGCCTGGGCCACGTTGCGCCCCAGGGCGGCGTTGATGGCCTCGACCACTTTCTGGGCCGTGCCGAAGTCGGCGCTGGCCAGTTCGTAGTGGATGTAGGGGCCGTTGCCCACCGGCGTTGGCACTTCGCGCTCGACCGTCGCGCCGGCCGGGATGCGGCCCGCCGACAGGTGGTTGACCGTGACCTTGGCGCCCCCCGCCGAGGCACCGGCGCCGCCCACCAGCACGTTGCCCTGGGCGATGGCGTAAACCTGGCCGTCGGCACCCTTCATGGGGGTCATGAGCAGGGTGCCGCCCCGCAGGCTCTTGGCGTTGCCCAGGGAGGAAACGGTCACGTCCATGGCCTGCCCGGCCTTGGAGAAGGGCGGCAGGCTGGTGGTGACCATGACCGCCGCGGCGTTTTTCAGCTGGAGCTTGGCGGCTTGGTCGGCGGACAGGGTGATGCCCATCTGGGCCAGCATGTTGGCGATGGCCTGGGTGGTGAAGGGCGTCTGGGTGGTCTGGTCACCGGTGCCGTCCAGGCCGACGACGATGCCGTAACCGATGAGCTGGTTGCTGCGCACCCCCTGGATACTGGCCAGGTCCTTGATGCGCTCGGCCTGGGCCGTACCCGCCAGGAGTGCGCAGCAGCCGGCGGCGAGGATTGCCGCCTGCCGGAACCAATTGCCGCTCGATGTCTTCATTTGCCGCCTCCGGCCGTATTTTTCCTAGAACGGCAGAACACTAAGGAAGAAGCGTGCCAGCCAGCCGATGGTTTCCGAGTCGGCAATCTGGCCGGCGGATTTGTATTCGATGCGGGCGTCGGCGATCTTGGACGAGGGCACGGTGTTGGTGGAATCGATGAACACCGGATTGACCACGCCCGAGACGCGCACGTATTCCTGCTCCTTGCCGATGGCGACCTGCTTTTCGCCGGAAACCAGGAGATTGCCGTTGGGCAGGACCTCGATGACCGTGGCGGTCATGGTGCCGTTGAACAGGTTGCGGTTGCCGGCGTTGCCCTTGCCCTCGAAGGCGGTCGTGCTGGAGGCATCCAGCCCGAGACCCCGCAGGCCCTTGCCCGGCAGGCGGGAGACGGTGTTGACCTCCGCCGACATGGTGCTGGTCCGGTCGATCTTGGCGTTCGACGTCGTCGAAGCCGAGGTGCTCTCGGTGATGGTGACGGTGAGGGTGTCGCCGACGAAGCGCGCCCGGTGGTCCTCGAAGAGCGGCCGGCTGTAGCCTGCCTGATAGATGGCACCCCGGCCGACGGCCATGGCCGGGCGATCGGCGGGCCGCGTGGTCATGGGCTGATGGACGTTGGTCGGCGGAACGGTCTGGCAGGCGGCGAGGAGAAGGGCCACCAGCGCGAGGGAAGCGAGGCTTTTCATGGCGCGACTCACAACTGGGTCAGGCGACCCAGCATCTGGTCGGACGTGGACACCACCTTGGAATTGAGTTCGTAGGCCCGTTGGGTCTGGATCATGGTCACCAGCTCCTCGGCCACATTGACATTGGAGGTTTCCACATAGCCCTGGCTGACGATGCCGGCGCCGTTGGTCCCCGGGGTATTGGGGGTGGGGGCGCCGCTGGCGGCGGTTTCCTGGAACAGGTTCTGCCCCAGGCTTTGCAGGCCGCCCGGGTTGATGAAGGTGGCCAGCTGGATCGAGCCGATCTGGGTGGCGGTGGCGCTGCCGGTCTGGGTGACGGTCACGGTGCCGTCCTGACCGATGGACATGGACAGCGCATCGGCGGGAATGGTGATCGCCGGAGAAAGGGGAAAGCCGTCGGCGGTGACGATCTGGCCTTGATTGTCCTTCTGGAAGGAGCCGTCCCGGGTGTAGCCCGTGGTGCCGTCCGGCAGGAGGATCTGGAAAAAGCCGTTGCCCTGGACGGCAATATCGAGGGAATTGTCTGTCTTCTGCACATTGCCCTGGGTAAACACCCGGGCCACGGCCACCGGCCGCGCCCCCGTCCCGATCTGGAGGCCGGTGGGGATCTGGGTCTGCTGCGAGGACTGGGCGCCGGGCTGACGCAGGGTCTGGTAGAGCAGATCCTCGAACACGGCCCGGCCCCGCTTGTAGCCGTTGGTGCTGACGTTGGCCAGGTTGTTGGCGATGACGTCGAGCTGGGTCTGCTGGGCATCGAGACCGGTGCGGGCAATCCAGAGGGAGCGGATCATGGCATATTCCTAAGAGTGAATCATGCGGCCAGCGCAAGGAGCTGGTCGGCGCGCTGGGCGTTGCCTTCGGCGTTCTGCATCATCTTGATCTGCATCTCGAACTGGCGGGACAGGCTGATGAGATTGACCATGGCATCGACCACATTGACGTTGCTGCCTTCCAGGGCACCGGAATTGAGACGCACCTGATCGTCCACCGGCGCGGCTTCGCCGCCCCGCAGGCGGAAGAAGCCATCGTCCCCGCGCACCAGATCGGCCTCGGGGGGATTGACCAGCTTGATGCGCCCCACGGCGTTGGAACTGTTGGGCGTACCGAAGGAAGGCACCACGGAGACCGTGCCGTCGGGAGCAATTTCCACCACGTTGTCCGGTGGCACGTTGATGGGCCCGCCATCGCCCGCGACGGTCTGGCCGGCCTTGGTTTGCAGCAGGCCATTCACATTGACATCCAGGCTGCCGGCCCGGGTGTAGGCCTCGCTGCCGTCCGGCATCTGGAGAGCGATCCAGCCGCGGCCGCGTACCGCCACGTCGAGATTGCGGCCGGTGTACATGAGGGGGCCCTCGTCGAAGACATCGGCCACCGTCGCGTCTACCACGAAGGCCCGCGTCGGCACGCCCTCGCCGAGGACTGGCACGGCGCGGAAACGATGCTCCTGCGCCTTGAAGCCGATAGTGCTGGCGTTGGCCAGGTTGTGCGCATTGCCCGCCTGTTGCAGGAAGGTATGCTTGGCCCCGGTCATCGCGGTGTAGATCAGGCGATCCATGCTGGCGCTCCCGTCGTTTCAGAATCGATCAGCGCAGGTTGACCAGGGTCTGGAGAATCTGGTCCTGGGTCTTGATCGACTGGGCGTTGGCCTGGTAATTGCGCTGCTGCGTAATGAGGTTGACCAGTTCCGCCGTGAGATCCACGTTGGATTCTTCCACCGTCGCCGAGCTGAGCACCCCCAGGCTGGAGGTGTTGGGGGCTCCCACCAGGGCCGGACCGGAATCCGAGGTTTCCGTCCATTGATTGTTGCCCAGGGACTGCAAACCATTGGGATTGGTGAAATTGGCCAGCACCACCTGCCCCTGGTTGAAGGTCTGTCCGTTGCTGTAGCGGCCCTGGATGACGCCATCGTTGCCCACCGAGAGACCCACCAGATGGCCCGCGGTGTAACCGTCCTGCTCGATCCGGTTGGTGCCGAAGGGGCTGCCGAACTGCGTGCTGCCGGTGAAATCGATATTGAAGGCCAGGGGGGTCGCCGCGCCGTTGGTATTGCCCAGACTGGTCCCTACGTTGTTCAGATCGATGGAGATGGCCACCGGGTTGCCGCTGTTCAATTGCCCCGAGGTGTTGAAGTTCAGGGTTCCCAAGGGGCCGGTGGATCCGCTGTTCTGGTTGGTGGTGCCATCGACGTTGCCATAGACCTCCCAGTCCCCGGCGGTGGCCGCCTTGCGGAAATACATGGTCAGGGTGTGGGCGTTGCCCAGGGTGTCGTACACCGAAAGCGCGGTGGAAAAATTGTAGGTCAGGGGGTCCGGCGTCCAGCCGGCGACGGTACCGGCCCCGGGACCGTCGGCCCAGGCGCTGGTGGGCACCGTTTCCCGGGAATCCAGGTTGATGTTGGCCTTGACGCCATTGAAGGTCGAACTGGTGTTGGACCCGGTCGCCACCGGCGCCAGATCCGAGGCCGAAATCTGCAGGGCGACGGGCGTGGAGGCCGTGATGATGCCGGACTGGGCCGGGTAGCCGGTGAGGCGCATGCCCTGGTCGTTGATGACGTAGCCGTTCTTGTCCAGGTGGAACTGGCCGTTGCGGGTATAGGTCACCGCACCGTTGTTGTCCATGCGGAAGAAGCCGGCACCGTTGATCGAAATATCCAGGGGATTGTTGGTGGTGGTGATGTTGCCCTGGGTGAATTGCTGCTGCACGGCCGACAGACTGACCCCGATGCCCACTTGGCTGGAGCCGCTGCCGGCCAGGGAATTGGCATAGACGTCGGAAAAATGGGAAACCGCGCCCTTGTAGCCGACCGTACTGGCATTGGCGATATTGTTGCTGGTGACGTCGATGGCCTTGGACGCCGTATTGAGCCCGCTCAGACCTTGTTGGAATGCCATGATCTATCCCCTCAGTAAATTTCTTGCACGTCGTTGAAGGCAAAATCGCCGAGACTGCCGAGATCGAGCACGAAGCCGTTGCCGCTGCGGGTCACGGCACCCACCAGCCCCAATTGAAGCGCGGTGGGCGTGAGCGTCTTGCTGTCCTGGGTGGCCGTCACCTTGAAGCTGTAACTGCCGTCGGGGACCGCGCCGCCGGCGTTGTTCTTGCCGTCCCAGAGGAAGGTGGCGGTGCCGGCTTCGTATTCGCCCAGATTGGCCGTGCGTACCAGGTTGCCGGACTTGTCGAAGACCTGGACCTGCACGTTATCCACCGCCTGGTCGAGCTTGAAGCCCGCCGCGGCGACGCCTTCGGACAGGTTGATATTCTTGCCCGGCACCAGCACGGTTTTGCCAATGATGCCCGCCGCCTGCATGGCCTGGGCGTTGTTGTAGCCGTCGAGCAGCTTGGTCAGGGTGGCGTTGAGCCTTTCGATGCCATTGACCGTGTTGATCTGGGCAAGCTGGGTGGTGACCTGGGCGTTGTCCAGCGGATTGAGCGGATCCTGGTTCTTGATCTGCGTCATCAGCAGGGTGAGGAAGCGATCCTCCATGGCCTCGGTGGTCGATTTGCTCTTGGTGGTGCTCGAGGTGCCGTTGAGGGAGGCGAAGAGGTCTGCCGCCGATGCGGCAGCGCTGGTGGATGAGGTCGTTGCCATGGTTCAGTCCTCCTACTGGCCGATCTGAAGAGTGCGCATCATCATGTTCTTGGCGGTGTTCATGACCTCCACATTGCTCTGGTAGGAGCGCGAGGCGGAAATCATGTTGGTCATTTCCTCGACCACGTTCACGTTGGGGAAGGCGACGTAGCCCTTCTCGTCGGCGGCGGGGTTCTTGGGGTCGTACACCATGCGGGGCGGCGACGCGTCCTCGACCACCTGGCGCACCCGCACCCCCCGGGCCCCGTCGCTGCCACCGGCCACCGGAACGGCCTCGAAGACGACCTGCTTCGCCCGGTAGGGCCGCCCATCGGAAGAGACGATGCTGTCGGCGTTGGCCAGATTGGACGCCACGGCGTTGAGACGCATGGACTGAGCGGTCATGGCGCTCGAGGAGATGTGAAAGACGTTGAACAGGCTCATGCGATGGGCTCCAGGCGTCAGGATTGAGTGCTGAGGGCAGCCTTGAGGCCCTGCAGGCGGTCGCCCACCAGACGGGCCAGGATGTCGTATTGCAGGGCGTTCTCGGCCATCTGAGCGCGCTCCACGTCCATATCCACCGTGTTGCCGTCGACCGCCGACTGGGTTTCCTTGCGGTAGGCCAGGGGGGCCGAAGCCGCGGCGGACCCGCCCTCCAGGTGGCGATCGGAGCTGCGGCTGAGGGTCAGGTCGCCCAGCCCGCGCCCGCTCATGGCCTGGGCCATGGCAGAACGGAAGTCGAAATCCCGCGCCTTGTAGTTGGGGGTATCGGCGTTGGCGATATTGGCGGCGAGCACCTGATGGCGCTCGGCGCGCAGGCCGATGGCGGTGCGCAGGGAGTCCAGACTGGCGGCGATGCTTTGCATGGGCTTTTCCAAATAGACGTTGCGCCAGCCCTTTTGCAGGAAGCATGCCAGGGGCTGAAATACGCGGAACCTGCGCCCCGGGGCCCTCCCGCCAGGGGCACGAGGGGTCCGTTTCGGCAAGGATCGGCAAAACTTGCCGCCGCCGCTATTCCGCCTTGCCGCCCCCTTGGGCACAATGGCGAGGCCATGCCCCTCCCACGTCCCCGCGCACTGCTTCTGCTCTTCGCTTCGTGCTGCACCCTCCCCGGGGTCTCCCCGGCGACCGAGGCAGACCCCATCCTCGCGCTGGCCGAGCGCCATGCGCGGGAGCAAATCCGTGCCCTGCCAGGCCGGGTCAGCATCGAGATGGGGCGCCTCGACCCACGCACCAGACTGCCGCCCTGCCCCGCGCCGCAGGCCTATACCCCGCCGGGCGCCCGCCCCATGGGCAAGACCCAGGTCGGCGTGCGCTGCACCGCGCCGCGGGCCTGGAACGTCCTCATTCCCGTCCACGTGCGGGTCACGGGAAGCTATGTGAGCACCGGGCGCGCCCTGCCCGCCGGTCACCTGATCCAGGCCGAAGATCTGATCTCCAGCGAAGGGGAACTCGACAGCCTGCCCGCGGGCACCGTCACCGACCCGGCCGCCGTGGTAGGCAAGACCCTGCGCAACGCCCTGGCCGCCGGTCAGCCCCTGCGGTCCCAGCAGGTGCAGGCGCCCCTGGTCATCCGCCAGGGCCAGACGGTCCGGGTGATTTCAAGAGGTTCCGGCTTCGCCGTCAGTGCCGAGGGGCGCGCGGTGAACGACGCCGCAGCGGGCCAGTTGGTGCGGGTGCGCCTGTCGGAGAAGCAGGTGGTGTCCGGTACCGCGACGGCCGACGGCAGCGTCGAATTAAATTTCTGACTCAAGTCTTGCCGATTTGGGCCGATAATCCGGGTGAATCGAAAAAGTTTCCCGCAGGTGACTCCGTGAAAATCGACAATACCCTCAAGCCCACGACCCCCCAGGCCACCGCCCGGACCAGTGCCCCAAAGCCAGCGGCCACGTCCGGCACCGCTGCCGCCGACGTACACCTGAGCAGTCTGGCGGCCGACCTGGCCGGCGGCGACGATACGCCGCCCATCAACGCCGCCCGGGTGGCCGAAATCCGCCAGGCCATCAGCGAAGGGCGATTCACCATCGACTCCGGGGTGATCGCCGATCGCCTCATCGCGACGGCGCGCGAGTTGCTGCAAGGCCAGCGCAAGGCTTGATGTCCTCCCCCGCCGCCATCATCGGGCGGGAACTGGCGCTCGTCGAGCGCTTCCTCGCCGCACTTCTCGAAGAACAGGCCCTCCTGCGCCGGGGGGCGACGCAAGGTCTGGAAGGCTTTGTCCAGGCAAAGGCGGAATTGGCCCGGGATCTGAACGCCGTCTCGGCGGAGCGGGAAAGCTGGCTCGCGGCCCAGGGCAGCGACGCCGGACGGCGGGGAATGGAAGGCTGGCTCGCCCGCAATCCGGGGGATGAAATTTCGCGGCAGGCCTGGATGACGCTGATCGCCCGGGCCGAGGAAGCGCAAGCGGCCAACACGCTGAACGGCCAGTTGATCGCCCAGCGGCTGCACACCACCCATCAGGCCCTGGCCATTCTCTCCGCCGAGTCCCCGGCTGCGGGCCTTTACGGCCGCGACGGCCAGGCTGCCCTCGGCACGGGCAGCCGCATCATCGACTCGGCGTAGGCGCCCCCGCAGCAGCCTGGGGCACCTCGGTGGGCTCTTCCGGGCGGTTGGAGTCGATCAGGATGCTCACCCGCCGGTTGCGACCCCGGCCTTCCGGCGTGGTATTGGTTTCCAGGGGCCGGGTTTCCCCGTAACCGATGGCCGTGAGGCGCTCCGCCCCGACGCCGGAGTCGTTGAACAGGCGCAGCACCGTGGTGGCGCGCAGGGCGGAAAGCTCCCAGTTGGAAGGAAACTGCGGCGTGGCGATGGGAACGTTGTCGGTGTGGCCTTCGATGGTGATGGGAAAGTCCGTGGCCGCAAGAACCTGGGCGATGGCGCCCAGAGCACTCACCGAAGGGGCCTGGAGTCGCGCCTGGCCCGCGGCAAAGAGCACGCTGTCGTTGATTTCGATGGTCACGCCGCGGCTCGTTTCCAGAAGACGCACCTTGCCGGCGGCGACCAGGGGTTGCAGGGCTTCCATGATGTCCCTGGCCACGTTCTTCATCTTTTCCCGCTCGACCTTTTTCACCTCGGCCTGCCGGTCCACCTTGACCACCGGTTTGGGCGGCAGGACAGGCGCCCCCGGCGTCAGCGCAAGGGGTTGCCCGCCAGCCTGACCGGTGACGTTGCGAAAGGCGTTGGTGAGCGAATTGGACAGCACCTTGTACTTGCCCTCGTTGATCGACGAGAGGGCATACATGACGACGAAGAAGGCAAACAGCAGGGTGATGAAATCAGCGTAGGACACCAGCCAGCGTTCGTGGTTGGGGTGTTCCTCTTCCCGGTGCCTGCGGCGCGCCATCAAACAAGGTAGCCCTTGAGGCGGGCCTCGATGATGCGGGGGTTGTCGCCGACGGCGATGCCGATCAGCCCATCCACCAGCATTTCCCGGGCGGTGACCATGCGGCCGATGTAGTACTTGAGCTTGCCGGCGATGGGCAGGTAGATGAGGTTGGCGAGGCCGACGCCGTAGATGGTGGCGACGAAGGCCACCGCGATACCGGCGCCGAGTTTGGAAGGGTCGGTGAGATTTTCCATGACGTGGATGAGGCCCATGACCGCGCCGAGGATGCCGATGGTGGGCGAATAGCCCCCGGCGGCTTCCCAGATGCGGGCGGATTGCTTCATCTCTTCTTCGAAGGCATCGATCTCGACTTCGAGCAATTCCCGCAGGCGCTCCGGATCAGCGCCATCCACCAGCATCTGGAGGCCCTTCTTGGCAAAGGGATCCTTGAGCTGGGGGATGAAATTTTCCAGGGCCAGGAGCCCTTCGCGACGGGAGACCTGGCTCCAGCTCCCGATCTGGTCAATGAGCCGCTTCTGCTCGATGAGGGGAGGCACCCAGATCCAGCGGGCCATCTGGATGCCGCGCCGAAAGACGTGGAAGGGACTTTGCAGCAGGACCGCCCCCAAAGTGCCTCCGAGCACGATGAGCAGGGCGGTGGGCTGCACCAGGGAGGTGAGGTGCCCGCCTTCGAGAATCTGCCCCCCGACGATGGCGACGATGCCTATGGCCAGGCCGGCGATACTGATCTTATCCACGGGCCTTCTCCCGTCGCGGCTTGGCCGGAGGCTTGAGTTCGCCCAGCACCTGGCTGCGCAGGCGCGCGATGGCCTGGCTGTGGAGCTGGCAGACGCGGGACTCGGTGACGTCCATGACCTCGCCGATTTCCCTGAGATTGAGTTCCTGCTCGTAGTAGAGCGCCATGACCATGCGCTCCCGCTCCGGCAGGCGGTCGATGGCCGCCACCAGAACTTCGCGCAGGTTGTATTCCTCGATCAGGCGGGCGGGATCGGCCTTGTCGTCGGTGAAATGGCGCTCGAGGAAATCCTCGTCGCCTTCACCGGCGAAGTCTTCGAAATAGACGAGCTGATGGCCCCGGGCGTCGAGCAGGGTCTTCTGGTAATCGGCCAGGCTCATGCCGAGGGAATCGGCCAGCTCCCGCTCCGAGGGCGCGCGGCCCTGAGCCTGCTCCAGGGTGTGAATGGTGCTCTCGATGCGCCGCAGTTCGCGCCGGATGTGGCGGGGCAGCCAGTCGTTTTCGCGCAGGCCGTCCAGCATGGCGCCCCGGATGCGCTGGGTGGCGTAGGTCTCGAACTGGGCGCCGAAGCCCTCCTCGAAGCGGCCGATGGCGTCCAGAAGCCCGATCATGCCGTTCTGGACGAGATCGTCAAAGAGGACGTTGGAGGGGAGCCGCGCCATCAGGTGATAGGCGATGCGCTTCACCAGCGGAACGAAGCGCTGAACCAGCTGTTCCCTCTCCGGCTGACCAGCGGCGGTGTACATCAGATTCGGGGATGGGTGGTCGGGATGCGTTGGCTCAAGTGTAGCAGTTGCTGCATGAAGTGTTCGACACCGCCCGCCTCGGCCTCCTGCCGAGCCCAGCCGGCCATGGCAGCCGCGATGTCCCGGAAGGCTTCGGCGGCAGCCGACTCGGGAGCCGCGGAAACCACCGGGCGACAGAGCTGGCCAGTCTGGCGCATGGCCTCGTCCAGGGGCACCGAAGCGACGTACTCCAGGCGGGCGATGCCACGCTGCATCGCGACGTGGGCCATGTTGTCGAAAATGGCCCGGGCATCGGCTTCGCAACGCACCTTGTTGATCAGGATGCGGAAGTTCCGCCGCCCATGGACCTGACTGAGCTTCTTGATGGCGGTATAGGCTTCGGTGATCGACGCGCTGTTCCCGGAGAGGACGAACACGGTTTCCTGGGCGATGAGCCCCAGGGGCGAGAACCCCTGGCGGTGGCCGACGCCGGCGTCGATGAGGATGACGTCGATCGGGCGGGCCAGCCCCGCCACTGCTTCCAGGAGGATGTTCTGCTGGGCGCCATCGAGGGCGCCCAGCTTCTGGGCCGCCCGGGAGGCGGGAAGAATGTGCAGGCCGGGCTGCGGACGCACGAGGACCTGCTCCAGACTGCGTTCCTTCTGCACCACGTGCAGAAGGTCCCAGGGGGCGAGGAGTCCGAAGGCGGCAGCGAGGTCGTCGCCCCCCGAGGTTTCGTCGATGAGCAGCACCTCACGCCCCTGCCGGGCCAGCGCAACGCCCAGATTGGCGACGGAAGCGGTCTTGCCCACCCCGGCACAGCCGGCGGCAAAGCTCACCACCTGCAGATGGCCGCCGCCGAAGAGCCGCCGCAGTCCGGCAGCCTGATCGCTGCGGAAATCAGCCACGGGCACCCCCCGCCGCCGAGAGGCCGGCGCTGGCCATGAGCATGGCCGGTTCGCTGCCCGCCAGACGATGGGGGGATTCGGCGGGGAGATCCTTGAAGGCACGGTGCAGGAGATAGGTGCGATTGGGCAGGTGGATGTCTTCCGGCACGCGTTGGCCGTTGGAAACGTACAGGAGGCGCAGGCGGTGACGCATGATGACGTCGAGGGCGGTGGCCAGGCTGGCCGCCTCGTCGACCTTGGTCAGGATGCAGCCCGCCAGTCCGTCGCCCTGGTAGGCGCGCACCACGTCGTCCAGGGTGTCGCCACGGGAAGTGGAGGAGAGCAGCAGGAGGCGCTGCACGCGGCAGCCGGCCAGCATGCCGGTCAATTCGGGGACGAGCCGGTCCTTCTGGCTCATGCCCATGGTGTCGATGAGCACCATGTGCTTGTGGGCGAGTTCGGCCAGGGTCTGGGCCAGTTCGTTGGCGTCCTTCACCAGATGGACCGAAACGCCCAGGATGCGGCCGTAGATGCGCAACTGCTCGTGGGCGCCGATGCGGTAGCCGTCGGTGGTGACCAGGGCGACCTTGTTGGGGCCGTGCCGCATGACGCAACGGGCGGCGAGCTTGGCGGTGGTGGTGGTCTTGCCGACTCCGGTGGGGCCGACCAGGGCATAGACGCCGCCGCGGTCCACGATGTCGTCCTCGCTCCCCACGGTGATGAGGCTGCGGTCGGCGGCGCCCTTGACCCAGGCCATGGCCTGGGCGGCATCGAAGTCGGCGGGCAGGCCGGTGAGCACGTCGCGGGCGAACTGGGGTGAGAAGCCCGCGTCGAGCAACTGGCGCAGGGCCTCGGTCTTGGCGGGCGCCGAGCGGGACGCTTCGTTCCAGGTGAAGCCGGCCAGATGCTGCTCGACGATGCGCCGCAGGGAGCGGATTTCGTCCATGACTTCGGCCGGGACGACTTCCGCCTCCCGCCGGGGTTCGGGTGCCCGGGGTGCTTCCGGCACCGGCGCCATGGCCGGGCGCGGGGTTTCGAACTGGCGCAGGGCGCCAGTCCTGGGTATGCCGGCATTGACCAAGGGCATGGCGAGCGCAGCTTCACGCACCGGCACAGCCTCGGCAGCGGGGGCCGGTGCGCGGACCGGAGTCTGCCGGGGGGCGCTGCTCAGGCTGACCCGATAATCCTCGCCCTCCGGAGCCGCAGGCCGTTCGGCGGCAGGACGGTCGCTGCCGGCGGGCACGATCATCGCCATGTCCCGGGACGCCACGGCCATGATCTCCACGCCTCCCGGAATGCTCCGGTTGGAAAGGATGATGGCGTCGTTGCCCAGGGTCTCCTTCACTTTTTTCAACGCTTCGCGGGCGTTGGCGGCGATGAATTTTCTGACGTTCATGCTCTGCCTCCGATGATCGAGGTCACCTTGATGATGCGGGTTTCGGGAATTTCGTTATGGGCCAGAACCTTGAGCTGCGGCACCGAGCGGCGCAGGAAGCGCGACAGCAGCAGACGCAGGCTGGCCGGGACGATGAGGACGGCGGCCAGCCCCAGTTCCTCCTGGCGGCGGGCGGACTGCATCGTCTCCCGCACCAGGGTGTCGGCCAGGCCGGGCTCGAAGCTGGCGTTCTCGCCCCCGCCCGCGACGGCCTGGGCGAGCAGGCGCTCCAGGGAGGGATCCAGGGTCATGACCTGAACTTCGCCCGCCCCCGGGAAGAGTTGCTGGACAATGGCGCGTCCGAGGGCCGTGCGTACCTGGACGGTCAAATCGTCGGCGTTCTGGGTCCGCGGCGCGGCATCGGCCAGGGTTTCGATGATGGAGCGCACGTCGCGGATATGCACCCCCTCTTCCAGCAGGTTTTGCAGAACCTTCTGCAGGACGCCCAGGGGAAGGATCTTGGGGACGAGATCCTCGACCAGCTTGGGCATTTCCTTGCCCAGGTGATCGAGCAACTGCTGCACCTCCTGGCGCCCCAGAAGCTCGGCGGCGTGGGTGAGGATCAGGTGATTGAGATGAGTGGCGACCACGGTGGAGGAATCGACCACGGTGTAGCCCAGGGCCTGGGCTTGCTCGCGTTCGCCAGCGTTGATCCACACGGCGGGAAGCCCGAAGGCGGGGTCGGTGGTGGCGGTACCGGCGACGGTCCCGGCAACCCGCCCCGGGTTGATGGCCAGATACTGCCCGGGAAAGGCTTCGCCCCGGCCCACCTCGACGCCCTTGAGGAGGATGCGGTAGGCGTTGGGCTTGAGTTCCAGGTTGTCGCGGATATGGACCGGCGACACCAGGAAGCCGACTTCCTGGGCGAATTTCTTGCGGATGCCCCGGATGCGCCGCAGCAGTTCGCCATCCTGGGCCTTATCAACCAGGGGAATGAGACGATAGCCCACTTCCAGCCCGAGAACGTCGAGGGGGGCGACGTCGGCCCAACTGGCTTCCTGCACCTCGGGGGACGGCGCCGGGGCGACGGCGACGGGCGCGGGGATGGCCTTGGCCTCGGCGTCCATCATCCTCCACGTGGCCCAGCCCAGGACGGCAGCCATGAGGAGGAAGACCAGGTTGGGCATGCCCGGGATGAGCCCCAGCAGGCCGACAATACCGGCGGTAAGGGCCATGACCCGCCAGTTGCGGAACATTTGCCCGAGAAACTGCTGCCCCACGTCCCTGTCGTCGGACACCCGCGTCACCACCATGCCAGCGGCGATGGAGATGATGAGGCCGGGAACCTGAGCCACGAGACCGTCGCCGATGGTCAGCAGGGTGTAGTTGCGCGCGGCGAGGGCCACTTCCATGTTGTGCTGGAAGACGCCGACGATCAGACCGCCGACGACGTTGATGAGCATGATGACGATGCCGGCGATGGCATCGCCCCGCACGAACTTTGAAGCACCGTCCATGGAGCCGAAAAACTCGGCTTCCCGCGCAATATCGGTGCGCCGCCGGCGGGCATCCTCTTCACCGATGAGTCCGGCATTGAGGTCGGCATCGATGGCCATCTGCTTGCCCGGCATGGCGTCCAGGGTGAAACGCGCCGAGACCTCCGCCACGCGCCCGGCGCCCTTGGTGATCACGACGAAGTTGATGACCACCAGGATGAAGAAAACGATGATCCCGACCGCGAAATTGCCGCCCACCAGGAAGTGACCGAAGGCCTCGATGACCTTGCCGGCCGCATCGGGGCCGGTGTGGCCCTCGAGCATGACGATGCGCGTGGAGGCAACGTTGAGCGACAGGCGCAGCAGGGTCGTCACCAGCAGCACAGTGGGAAAGACCGAGAAGTCGAGGGTCTTGCGCGTATTGACGGCCACCAGGAGAACCAGGACCGACAGGGCGATGTTGAAGGTGAACAGCACATCCAGCAGAAAGGCCGGCAGGGGCAGGACCATCATCGCCAGGATGAGTAGCACGAGCACCGGCGCGGCAAGCTGGGTCAGGTTGAACCGGCCCAGCAGGTTCTGCACGCTCAGGGTGGCGCTGGCCATTTAGTTGGCCTCCGGCACGAGTTCGGCGGGAACGGGCAGATCGCGGGGGGGCACGGGAATCTGCCCGCCGCGCACCTTCCACTGGGAGAGCTGGTAGACGTAGGCGAGCACTTCGGCCACCGCCGCGTAGAGCTTGCCGGGAATTTCGGCATCCAGGTTCACGTGCTTGTACAGGGCCCGGGCCAGGGGCGGTGCCTCGAGCAGGGGCACGGCGTGGGCCGCGGCAATCTCACGCATGCGCCGGGCGATTTCGCCCGTGCCCTTGGCGACCACCCGGGGGGCCGCCATACCCTCCTGGTAAGCCAGGGCGACAGCGTAGTGGGTCGGGTTGGTCACCACCACGTCGGCCTTGGGAACCGCCGCCATCATGCGCTTGCGGGCGGCCTGCATCTGAAGGCTGCGGATGCGGCCCTTGACCTGGGGGTCGCCGAGCATTTCCTTCATTTCCTGCCGCACTTCGTCGCGCGTCATCTTCAGGCGATCAAAGTATTGCCAGAGCTGGAAGGGCACGTCAGCCACGACCACCAGGGCCAGGATGCCGACCAGAACCATGAAGGAAAAAACAACGAGGTGGCCGGCGTGTCCCACGCCCCGCTCGATGGGCTCCCCCACCAGACCGAAGATTTCATCCTGGGTATGCCACAGCAGCAGTGCGGCGACCCCGCCCACCAGGAGCGCCTTCAGGATGGCCTTGGTCAGTTCGGCCAGGCTGTGCCACGAGAACATGCGGCCGAAGCCGGTCAGGGGATTGAGCCGCTTCAGGTCGGGAGCCAGTGCCTTGGGCGCGAAAACCCAGGCGTTGAGAAAGAAGGGAGGAAGAAGCGCAGCCAGAACCAGCAGGGCGAGGAGCGGCGCCATGAGCAGCACGGCGTCACCGCCGATATCGGCAAAGCGCACCAGCATCTGACCGGGTTCCTTCAGGCTGCCGGAGTCGAGAGCAAGCCCCTTGCGGGTGAGCGCCAGGGCCCCCTGGGCGAACCAGCCGCCGGCCAGCCAAAGGGCCGAGGCGGAGACGATCAGGGTAAGAAAGGTGCCGAGTTCGCGGGAATGGGGGACCTGACCCTGCTCGCGGGCTTGCTCGAGTCGCCTGCCCGTGGGCGCTTCTGTTCTGTCGAGGTCGCTCTCTTCCGCCATGGCCGCTTCGCAGGTTACGTGCGGCTATTATAGGAAAAATTCAAGAAAATTAAATAGGTAGCCGTTACTTTTTAATTGGTTTCGAGGATGCCGCCGGTAAGTCGATGACAGAAAGGTAAACTTCAAAAGGAAACGGGGGCCGAAGCCCCCGTTAAGCCGTTGACCCCAAAGGCGAATCAGGCGAGTTGCAGAGCCCGCATGCCGCGATCGACGTCCGGGTGCTGCCCGAGGTCGCTGAGCAATTCCTTCATGTCCAGGATGAGGACGATCTGGCCATTGGACAGGGTGGTGACGCCGGCCACCCCCCGCGGACGGAAGTCTTCCAGGGACTTGATGACCGCGTCGTCCCGGCCGGCAAAGCTGTCTACCCCCAGGATGAAGCTGCGCTCCGCCGTCTGCATGAAGACCCCGTATTCGGGATGACGGTCGAGGGGCCAGCCCAGGAGGCGTGCCAGGGAGATGACGGGCAGGACTTCGCCACGCACCACCAGGGTTTCCTTGCCGCCCACTTCCTGAATCTTGTCGTGCTCGATCGGCAGGATTTCGCGCACCAGGGACAGCGGCAGCGCGAACGGCTGGTCGCCCAGCAGCACCAGAAGCACCGGCAGGATGGCGAGGGTCAGCGGCAGGGAGATGACGAAGACCGATCCCTTGCCTGGCTCGGAGCGAATGTCGATGGAGCCGTTGAGCTTCTGGATGTTGGTCTTGACCACGTCCATGCCGACCCCGCGCCCCGAGACGTCGGAAATCTGTGTCTTGGTCGAGAAACCGGGCAGGAAGATGAGATTGAGACTCTGGCGTTCGTCCAGGGTATTGGCTTCCTCTTCCGAAATCAGGCCTTTCTCCACGGCCTTGGCACGGATGCGCTCGGCGCTCATGCCCTTGCCGTCGTCGGCGATGATGAGGACGATGTGATCGCCTTCCTGGCGCGCCTCCAGCCGGACAAGGCTCTTTTCCGGCTTGCCGGCCGCCTTGCGCTCCGGAGGAATCTCGACGCCATGATCGACGGCATTGCGGATCAGGTGGATGAGGGGATCGGCCAGATCCTCGATCATGGTCTTGTCGACTTCGGTTTCCTCACCCGCCAGGACGAGTTCGACGTCCTTGCCCAGTTGCCGTGCCAGATCCCGGGCGATGCGGGGATATTTCTGGAACAAGCGGCCGATGGGCTGCATGCGGGTCTTCATGACCGAGTTCTGCAGGTCCGAGACCAGCAAATCAAGCTGGCTCACCGCCTGATCGAGGGCATGCAGGGTTTCCGAATCACTCTTTCCAGCCAGGATGTCGGCCCGCAGGCTGGTGAGACGGTTCTTGGTCAGGCCGATTTCGCCAGAGAGGTTGAGCACCTGGTCCAGGCGGGCCGTATCGACCCGAATCGTGTTTTCCCGTGCACGCTCGTCGGTGCGACGGCCGACGGAACTGGCACCTGGCTTGTCCGTCGAACGCCGGCCATAGGGCGCAGGCGCCGCAGCGGACGCTGCCGCGGGTGCCGGCGTTCCGGCTGGCTGGACGATCATTTCGGCCGATGCAGCCGGCGTCGGGGCCGGTACCGGGGCCGCCGGTGCTGGACTGGGTTGGCCAGCCGCAGCGGCATGCAGGGCGTTCCAGTCCGGCCCCCCCTCGGCAGCCGGCGCCGCCGCAGCGGGCGCCGCCGGCGCAGCCGCCGGAGGCGGAGGCGCCGCAACTGGGGCATGCCCCGCCGCCCCTTCACCCAGGGCGGCATGGAGCGCTGCGAGAACTTCCGGGTCGGCCGGCTGGGGCTGGACCGCCTGGGAAAGCTCGCCGAACATCTCCCGCACTCCCTTGGTCGCCGCCATGATGGTGTCCATCAACTCCGGGCTGAGGTGAAGCTCGGCGTTGCGCAGGCGGTCGAAAAGGTTCTCGGTGAGATGGCAGAGGGTGACCAGCTCCGTGGCGTTGAGGAACCCGGCGCCCCCCTTGATGGTGTGGAAGCCGCGGAAGATGTCGTTCAACAGCCCGCGATCATCGGGCATGCGTTCCAGATCGACGAGCTTGTTATCCACGTCGGACAACAGGTCGTGGGCTTCCTGCAGGAAATCCTGCAGCAGATCCTCCATGCCGCCAAAGTCGCTCATGGCCCTCTCCTCAGAATCCGAGACTGTCGAGCAGGTCGTCCACCTGCCCCTGGTCGACGACGACGTCGGTGCGCCCTTCGGCGGAAATCACCGGGCCGTTCATCAGGCTGTTCACTTCTTCCGTACGCTTCTGCTCGGGCACCACTTCGATCAGCAGGCCCATCATGCTCTGTTCGAGAACCTGGGACAGGTTGACGATTTTCTTGATGACCTGCCCGGTGAGATCCTGGAAGTCCTGGGCCATCATGATTTCGGTCAGTTGGGCGTGGGTCGCCCGGGTCTTCTCCGGCACCTTCTGGTTCAGGAAGGCCCGCGTCTCGGCAGCCAGCACCTTGAATTCCTCGACCCCCAACTGGTTGGCAAAGACCTTGTCCCAACGGGCGCCCAGATCCCGAGCCCCATTTTCGATCTCGTCGACCAGAGGGCCGGCGACATCGGTGGCGTTGAGCACGCGACAGGCGGCCTGCTCGGTCAGATTGGCCACGTAGGCCAGCCGGTCCTGGGCGTCCACATTGGCTGATACGGTCTGCTCCAGGAGCTTCTCGTAACCCAGTTCCCGCAGGGTGTCGTGCAACTGCCGCGCCATATGGCCGACGCGGTTGAATACCGACTCCTGCTGGGGCCAGCCGCCGACCTCGGCAGGGGCTGCGGGCGCCGCTTCCGGCTCGGGGGTCGCAGCAGCGTGATATTCGTTGGACACGCTATCGAAGAGCGACTGCAAATCGTCGTTGTCGCCAACGGCTGAAGCCGCTGCGGCAGGCGCAGGGGGGGCGGCAGGTGCCGCAACGGGCGCAGGCGCGGCCACCGGAGCGGCGTGCTGGACGTCGGAAGCGATGCTGTCGAACAAGGCTTCCAGTTCGTTGGAATCGTTATTGGCGGTCATATCGGACCCTTTCAGCCCTGGCCCATCTTCTCAAAAATCTTGTTCAGCTTTTCCGACAGCGTGCCAGCAGTGAAGGGCTTGACGATGTAGCCACTGGCGCCCGCCTGCGCGGCGGCGATGATGTTCTCCTTCTTGGCCTCGGCCGTGATCATCAGCACGGGGAGGTGTTTCAGATTGGGGGTAGAACGGATGGTTTGCAGCAGGGTCAGGCCGTCCATGTTGGGCATGTTCCAGTCGGTGACCACGAACTCGAAGCCGCCGGCCTGGAGCTTTTGCAGGGCGATCGCCCCGTCTTCGGCCTCATCGACGTTGGTGTAGCCCAGTTCCTTCAGAAGGTTGCGCACGATACGGCGCATGGTGGAAAAGTCATCCACCACGAGAAATCTCATTTTGGGATCAGCGGACATTCAATACTCCAGGGTTCAGCGTTCGAGCAAGGGTCGCAAGGTATCGGCCAGGGCCTCGGCGTCGAATTTGGCCACGTAGGCGTCCACGCCGACAGACTTGCCCATGGCCCGGTTGGCCTCGGAAGAAAGCGACGAATGCATGACGATGGGCACCCCCTCGAAACGCGGGTCGCTCTTGATGTTCTTGGTCAGCACATAGCCGTCCATTTCGGGCATTTCGGCATCGACCAGCACCAGCCTGACTTCGTCACGCATGCGACGGCCCGTCTGATGAGCGTGGGCGGCGATGGCCTGCAGGCGGGTCCAGGCTTCGGCCCCGTTGGTGGCGTGTTTGTGACGCACGCCCAGCTTCTCGAGCACCTCGGTAATCTTGCGCCGGGCCACGATGGAGTCGTCCACGAAGAAAACGCTGGTGTCCTCGTCGACCCGGGCCGGAGGAATGTCGATGATGACCGCTTCACCGAATGCATTGGCGAGGATCTGCTCGACGTCGAGGATGGAAACCAGGTGACCGCTCTCCAGCTCGATGACCGCCGTGATGAGGCCCTGATTGGCAGTCAGCACGCTCTCTGGGGCCTTGACCCGTTCCCAATCCACCCGAATGATGCGATCAACGTCCTGTACGAGGAAACCCAGGGTCCGCTTGGAGTACTCGGCCACCATCATGGTCTTGCCCAGACCCGGAGGCCGCCCCTCGAGTTGAAGGAAGGGGGCCAGCGAGAGCACCGGAATGACGTTGCCGCGCAGCGAAATGAGCCCCTCGACACCCCGAGGCATATTGGGCGTCTTGGTGATGTGGGGTGTACGCCCCACCTCGCGCACCTTGAAGACGTTGATCCCGAAAGTCTCCCGCGTGCCCAGAGAGAAGAGCAGGATTTCCATTTTGTTGGAACCGGCGAGCCGCGTGCGCGCATCGACGCTATCCAGCAGATTCTTGTTTTCGACCATTTCCATGGTGGCTTCCCTTCGGCGTCAAGCGGCCTTGGCCGGAACCGAGCCCATCAGGCGGCGGGAGAGCGTCTCGGATAGACGCTGGGGCTCGAACTTGGGCACGTATTCATCCACCCCCACCGACTGGCCAAGCTTCTGGTTCGACATGCCGGAAAGAGAGGAATGCATGATGACCGGAACGCCGGCAAAGCGCGGATCGGACTTCATGCGCTTGGTGAGAATGTAGCCGTCCATTTCCGGCATTTCGATATCGGTGAGGACGAGGCTGATGAGTTCTGCGGCGGGCTTGCCGATGGACTGGGCGTAAGCAGCCATCTTCTCCAGTTCGTCCCACATCTGCCGCCCGTTGATGGCCGAAACCGACTTGACCCCCATGACGGCCAGCGTACGCTCGATCTGCTTGCGCGCCACGCTGGAATCGTCGCAATAGAAGACGGTGGCTTCGGGCCGATTCACCTGGACCACGCTGCGGTACATGAGATCGTCGTCGTAGGAGGTGGTTTCGGACAGGATGCGTTCGACATCCATCATCATGACCAGGCGGCCGTCGTCGAGTTCGGTCACCGCGGTGACCAGACCGCCGGTCTGGGCGGTCAGCATTTCAGGCGGCACCCGCATCTTGCTCCAGTCCAGGCGCAGGATGGTATCGACGCCCTCGACCAGAAAACCCTGGGTGTGCCCGGCGTATTCGGTGACGATCATGATGTCCCGGGGCGTCGTCGCCGTGATTCCCGAGTATTTGGCCAGATCGATGACCGGAACCAGAACGCCGCGCAGGCTGACCATACCCTCCACCGACGCGGGCATGTCGGGGGCCGCCGTAATGGGCGGCGTACGCATCACTTCGCGCACTTTGAAGACGTTGATGCCGTAGGTTTCGCGACGGCCGGTGCGCTGGTCCTCGCCCAGGAAGAAGAGCAGGATCTCGAGCTTGTTGGTCCCCGCAAGCTTGGTTCTCGCGTCGATGTTCTTGAGCAGATCAGACATTCCACACCCCTCTTCCCGACACGCCGAACCCGCGGCAAGCCTCTTCCGGCAACGGTAATTCAAGCATACACAGTTTCATCACAAGGTAAAACCTGATTCTATCCAGGCCAATCGCCGCAAAGCCCCATCAGTCGCGGACTTTGCCCCCGAAGGGCTTATCGGCCACGGCGCCGCTTTCCTTTAGGAAATGCGGAACAGCTTGCCGAAATTGGCGATGTCGAGCACCTGCTTCACATTGCCGCCGACGTTGACCAGCAGGACGTCCTTGCCCGCACCGGTCACCTTGTCGCGCAGCATGAGCAGCATGCCCAGAGCCGAGCTGTCCAGGTAATCGACGCCGGAAAAATCCACCCCCACCTCGCGGACGGCGGCATCGCCCACCAAGCCCTCGTAGGCGGCGCGAAAATCGCGGTGGGTATTGAAATCGAAACGGCCGGAAAGCTTGATGACAGCTTTGCTCCCCTCCTTGGTCACGCTAGCCTGCATGGTGTCTCCTCTCCTCTTCTTTATGTCTGGCACCCGCAAGCGCCAACGGTGCCCTAGTGTAATACGCCTCGCGGGGCTTGCGGGAGCCCCTGCCCTTCAACGCCCCGCCGCAGCAAGGACTTTGCGCGCCATATCGGCCAGGCTGCACTGCTCCTCGACCGCGCCGACCAGGAAGGCCTCCCGCGGCATGCCGTACACCACACAACTGCCTTCGTCCTGACCGAAGGTCCGTGCTCCCGCCTGGCGCAGGCGCAGAAGCCCCTGGGCGCCATCCTTGCCCATGCCGGTAAGGATGGTCGCGACCGCCTGCCGCCCGACGACTTCTGCCGCCGAATCGAAGAGCACGTCCACGGACGGGCGGTGACGATTGACCGGCGGCGTGGACTGCAACTCGGTGGTGAAGCCCGACGCCCCGCGCCGGATACGCAGATGCGAGTGACCGGGAGCGATATAGACCGTGCCGGGCTCGACCCGCTCGTTGCCCGCCGCTTCGATGACCCGCGGGGCGGAGAGACTGTCGAGCCGCTTGGCGAAAGACGCCGTAAATGATTCGGGCATGTGCTGCACGATCAGAATGGGCGGGCAGTCTGCCGGCACGCCGGACAGGAAGTGCTTGATGGCTTCGGTACCCCCCGTCGAGGCCCCGACGAAGATGATCTTGTTGATGATGCCTCCTCGATTGACGGGAACGTTGGCCCGTGCGGGCGCGGCCGCAACCGGAAGCGGCAAGGTGCGCAAGCGCGCGCCCCGCGCGGCGCGCAGCTTCTCGGCCAGATCCTCGGCGTACTCCTCCATGGTCTGCCCGGCGTCGGAACGGGGCTTGCCGATGAAATCGACGGCCCCGAGTTCCAGGGCGCGCAGGGTGGTGTCGGAACCGGCCTCGGTATAGGCGGAAACCATGACCACCGGCATGGGGCGCAAACGCATCAGACGTTCGAGGAAGACCAGGCCGTCCATGCCCGGCATTTGCACGTCCAGGGTCAGCACGTCCGGGTTGAGCGCCTTGATCATCTCCCGCGCCGCCTGGGCGTCGGGGGCGGCCCCGACGACTTCGAGGTCGGGGAAGGCGCCGATCATTTCGGTCAGGAGCCCGCGCATCAGGGCGGAATCGTCGACGACGAGGACGCGTATCCTGGAGTTCATGAGGTTTTGAGCCTTGCGACGATCATCGCCGCCTTAGACGAAGAGTTCGACATCGCCTTCCACCTTGGCCGTGCTGAGCCGCGTCTTGTATTCGCGCTCGCGGCTGAAGAGGGTGTCGTTGTGCACCCGGTGCAGCTTCTTGACCAGCACGCGACCGCTCTTGGGAAAGTAGTACACCTTGCGGGGATAGGAATCGAGCAGGTCCTTGGCGACGACGGGCACCTTTTCCGTATTCAAGAACTTGAGCACGAACTCGGCGTTCCTCACCCCGACGTTGCTGCTCGAAAGGCTCTCCATGACCGCGCCCCCCCCGAAGACCTTGGCCTCCAGACGATTGCGGCGCGCCCCCAGTTTCAGGAGGTGATTGATGAGCACTTCCATGGCATAGGTGCCGTAGCGGGCGGAGGTACTCAGCACTTCGCGTCCCCCTTCGTCGGGAAGCATGAAGTGATTCATGCCGCCCACCCCCGAATCCACATCGCGGATGCAGGCCGCGACGCAGGAGCCCAGGACGGTCACCAGCAACATGTCCTGGGTGGTGACGAAATACTCCCCCGGCAGAATCTTGGCCGCCTGGGCCTCGAAATGCCGGTCGAAGTAGCGATTGGTCGCCAGATGTTCGTCGAAGGCGTGGGTGCTCACGGCAATCCTCAGCGTCCGCGATTGCTGCGGGTCGGCGCGTATACGGTCTTGCCCAGGGAGCGGAACAGGTCGGCGGCGTGGAGAAAGCTCTCGGAATGGCCTGCAAACATGAGGCCGTCGTTTTCCATCATGGGTTCGAAGCGGGAGAGAATCTTGTACTGGGTCGGCTTATCGAAATAAATCATCACGTTGCGGCAGAAGATCACGTCCAGAGGCCCCCGCACCGGCCAGTTGGGCTCCAGCAGGTTGATGCGCTGGAACTGGATCAGGCGCTTCAATTCGGGTCGCACGGCGACCATGCCCTCCTGGGCGCCCGTGCCCTTGAGGAAGAAGCGGCGCAGGCGCTCCTGCTCCAGTTTCTCGACCCGCTCGATGGGGTAGACCCCTTTCTGCGCCGTGGCGAGAACGTTGGTATCCAGGTCGGAGGCGAAAATCGAGACGTGGGAGACGTCGCTGCCAAAGGTTTCCAGAACGGTGATGGCGATGGAGTAGGGCTCTTCCCCGGTGGACGAGGCAGAACACCAGACCCGGATGGGCCGCCGCGTCCCCAGCCGCTTGAGATGATCGGCGAAGATGGGGAAATGGTGCGGCTCGCGGAAAAATGAGGTCAGGTTGGTCGTGAGCGAATTGACGAAACGCTCCCACTCGTCGCCGCCGTCCTTTTCCAGGGCATCGAGATATTCGGCAAAGCTGTTCTTGCCCGTGGCGCGCAGCCGCCGCGCCAGCCGGGAATACACCATGTCCTGCTTGACGGGGGAGAGCGAAATGCCGGCGTGGGCGTAGATCAACTTCCTGACCCGCTCGAAATCGGTCGAGGAAAAACTGAATTCCCGCGCCCCTCCCTCCCGCGGCGGAGGCGGCCGCAGGGGGGCGGGATTTCCGGGACGACTATCGCCGAGGGCCATGGTCAGAACTCTTCCCATTCATCGTCCGGTCCGGAAACCGGCAGCTTCGCCGCGGGTTTCGCAACCCGGACCGGTTCGCTGTGTTGCAGGGCCGGCCTGGGACGGGCCTGGGGAGCGCGCTCGGGCGTCAGACGCCTGCTCTGCTGCGGCGCGGACTCGCTGCCGGTGCGGAAGACGGCCACGGCGGAAGCGAGCGCGTGGGCCTGCTCCTCCAGGCTTTCGGCCGCCGCCGCCGCTTCTTCCACCAGGGCCGCGTTCTGCTGCGTCACTTCGTCCATCTGGCTCACCGCCAGACTGACCTGCTCGATGCCCGAACTCTGCTCCCGACTGGCCGAGGAAATGTCCGCCATGATCTTCGCCACCCGTTCGATGGCGCTCACCACTTCTTCCATGGTCCGGCCCGCCTGCTCCACTTGCTTGTTGCCGGCTTCCACCCGTTCCACCGAATCCGAGATCAGACCCTTGATCTCCTTCGCCGCATTGGCACTCCTCTGGGCCAGGTTTCGCACTTCCGTCGCCACCACGGCAAAGCCCCGTCCCTGCTCCCCTGCCCGCGCGGCTTCCACCGCCGCGTTCAGGGCCAGAATGTTGGTCTGGAAGGCTATGCCGTCGATCACGCCGATGATGTCCGCGATCTTGGCGCTCGACTGGTGGATGGCGCTCATGGTCTGCACCACCTGCCCCACCACCGCACCGCCCCGGGTCGCCACTTCCTGCGCCGTCCCCGCCAGTTCGTTGGCTTGCCGCGCGTTGTCCGCGTTCTGCTTCACCGTGCTGGTCAGCTGTTCCATGCTCGAGGCCGTCTCTTCCAGGCTGGACGCCTGTTCTTCCGTGCGGCCCGACAGATCCTGGTTCCCCGAAGCGATCTCCTTCGCCGCCGTGTTGATCGCCTCCGTCGCCCCCTTGATCTGACCGACGATCTCCTGCAGGTTGTCGACGGTGGCGTTGGCATCGTTCTTCAGCTGGCCCAGCATGCCGCGGTAGTCGGTGTCGATCTTGTGGGTGAGGTCACCGGCGGAGAGCCGCTGCAGCATGGTAGCCACGTCGCCCAGGGCACGGTTGTTGGCATCCAGCAAATCGTTGATGCCCGTGGAGAGCTTGCGGAAGAAGCCGCTCATGCCGGCCGCGTCGAGGCGCTGGCTGAAATCCCCGGCCACGGCGGCTTCGATGATGGCGGAAACTTCGCTTTCGATATTGACTTCCGCCGTGCGGTCGCGCCATTCGACCACCGTCCCCAGACGCTCGCCACGGGCGTTGACGATGGGGGCGGCCACCAGGGCAAAGTGACGACCGCCAACGACGATTTCCGTGCGGTATCCCTCGCGCAGGCCGGCCAGCATGTTGCGCTGGTGGGCCGGGTTCTTGTGGTAGACGTCGAAATTGGAACCCAGGATGCCGTCGGCACGGAAATTGGGCAGGTCGCGGCGCAGATCGGCCTCGGCCTGACGCATCATCTCGATCACCGCTTTATTGCAGTAGATGATCTTGCCGTCCGGGTCGGCGATCATGACATTGGTCGAGGTCACGTCCAGGGCCACCTTGACCCGCAGGTTTTCGTTATTGACCCGGGCGTCGGCCTCCAGGCGCTCCCGTAGCTGTTTCTGCATCTCGTCCAGCCGGCCAATGAGATGGCCGATTTCGTCGGAAGTCCCGGCGGTGAGAGGAACATCGAAGCGTCCGCCGGCAATCTGGTCGAGGGCCGAAGAGGCCTGGACGATACCCCCGTTGACCTTGCGCAGGATGACGAAACCGACCCCTCCCGCCAAGGCGATGATGGCCAGCACGCCGCCCAGCACCAGGAGACGCTGGTTGCGAATGGCGCTGATGCGGGTCGTCAGCATGGTATCCAGGGAACTGACTCCGTCGTCGTAGAGCTTGAAGGCGGCGTCAATGGCACGGGTGGTCTCGTCAAAGTAGCGGACCGGATCGTAGGCCAGGGTCTCGGCCCGCAGAATGTTCTGTTCCACGTTGCTGACGAAGAGGGCAATGCCGCTCTTGGCTTCGTCGAAGAGCGGCTTGAGATGGGTAGCAGCCTCCGGGTTGGCGCCGAAGACCTTGGTGCCGGCATCGAGGATGGCCTTCTCCCGCACCCTGATTTCGGCAAAGGCGCCGATGAGGGTGTCGCGCCGATCCTGGGTGAGGCTTTTCTCAGCCAGCACAAGCGAGCCCATGGCACGGCTCTGGCCCATGCGCTCGGTAGTCGGCGGCAATTCGATCACGGCGAGAAGCATGGTGTAGAAACTGTCCAGGTCGGGGTCGAGGACCAGGCCGGACTGGTCGGCCACCGCGGTCATGGCTTCCAGCAGGGTACGGATCAGTTCTGTGTGCTGGCTGGCGTTGGTCTGGGGATTCAAGCCGGCGTAGCTGCCGCGCAGGGTCTGCCAGCCGGCCCGAAACTTCTCCCAGGCCTCCACCTTGCCCAGATCGCCTCCGTGGGCGGAGAGGGCCGCATCGACGCGCTGCACGGCAGCATCGACGCCCGATCGCGCCTGAGCGACCTTGTCCCGAAACTGCTCCTTGCCCGACAGGAGCGAGGTGCTGGCCCCCCGATGGCGCTGAATGTCCTGGAGAACGAGGCGCATCTCCTTATGCACGGCCACGCCTGAGCGCTCCAGATCGGCCACCGTGATGCGCTCCGCGAAGCCCTGCAGGAGGGGCACGGTGGGCACCGCTGCGGCGAGCGCCGCGAGCAGTCCCAGGGCCAGGAATTTATGGGCAAGCTTGCCGGTCAGGGCTTTCATCGGTCGATCTCCATTGATGCAGCAGCCGGGGTACCCCGGTCAGAATTCTTCCCACTCGTCGTCCAGGGACGCGGGCAAGGCCTTCCCGGCCTTGCGCCCCCCCTGCTTGTCCACCGTTGCGGCCTGGGGTCTGGCGCTTGCCGCAAGGCGCGGCGCGGCCCCATCCCTGCCGGTGCGGAAGACGGCCACGGCGGAGGCGAGCGCGTGGGCCTGCTCCTCCAGGCTTTCGGCCGCCGCCGCCGCTTCTTCCACCAGGGCCGCGTTCTGCTGCGTCACTTCGTCCATCTGGCTCACCGCCAGACTGACCTGCTCGATGCCCGAACTCTGCTCCCGACTGGCCGAGGAAATGTCCGCCATGATCTTCGCCACCCGTTCGATGGCGCTCACCACTTCTTCCATGGTCCGGCCCGCCTGCTCCACTTGCTTGTTGCCGGCTTCCACCCGTTCCACCGAATCCGAGATCAGACCCTTGATCTCCTTCGCCGCATTGGCACTCCTCTGGGCCAGGTTTCGCACTTCCGTCGCCACCACGGCAAAGCCCCGTCCCTGCTCCCCTGCCCGCGCGGCTTCCACCGCCGCGTTCAGGGCCAGAATGTTGGTCTGGAAGGCTATGCCGTCGATCACGCCGATGATGTCCGCGATCTTGGCGCTCGACTGGTGGATGGCGCTCATGGTCTGCACCACCTGCCCCACCACCGCACCGCCCCGGGTCGCCACTTCCTGCGCCGATCCGGCCAGTTCGTTGGCTTGCCGCGCGTTGTCCGCGTTCTGCTTCACCGTGCTGGTCAGCTGTTCCATGCTCGAGGCCGTCTCTTCCAGGCTGGACGCCTGTTCTTCCGTGCGGCCCGACAGATCCTGGTTCCCCGAAGCGATCTCCTTCGCCGCCGTGTTGATCGCCTCCGTCGCTCCCTTGATCTGACCCACGATCTCCTGCAGGCGGCCGACGGTGAGGTTGGCGTCGTCCTTCAGCTGGCCGAAGGTGCCGGAATAGTCCGCCTGGATGGTCTTGGTGAGGTCGCCATCGGCCATGGCGGCCAGGACGTGGGCCACGTCGTCGAGACCCCGCTGGCTGGTTTCCAGCAGACGGTTGAGATCGTTGGCCAGGGTGAGGAAGAAACCTTGCTTGCCCGTGGTGGCCACGCGCCGGGTAAAGTCCCCATTGGCAGCGCCGGACACGATGCCGGCCACTTCGTCCTCCACCGCGACTTCCGCCGTGCGGTCCTGCCATTCCACGGCGGAACCCAGGCGCTGCCCGCGGTCATTCACCACAGGCGTTACCGCCAGGGCAAAGGTGCGGCCGCCAACCTTGATGCTGGCCCGATGGGTACCGGACAGCTTGGCCAGCATGCCGCGCTGGTGGGCCGGGTTCTTGTGGAAGATGTCGATGTTGGCGCCCATGAGAGCGGCACGGGAAAACTGCGGCAAATCCTTGCGGATGTCGGTCTCGGCGACGGCGAACATCTCGTGGATGGCCTTGTTCATGTAAATGATGTTGTTGCCGTCGTCGGCGATCATGACGTTGGTCGCCACGTTGTCCAGGCCGATGCGGATGCGCAGGTTCTCTTCGCTCTCCCGACGCGCCTCGGCCACGTCGCAGCCCAGTTTGATCTGCATGGACTGCATGGCCTGGAGCACCTGGCCGATTTCGTCGTTGCGGTCGAAGGCAAAGCGGTTGTCGTAGGTGCCCGCGGCGATGGCGCGGAAGGTGTCGGTGATGAGAGCGAGGGGCTTGCGGATATTGCCGGCCAAGAGACGCACAAGGACAAAGCCGGCCACCGCCGCAACGACGGCAACGGGTAACGCGGCGCCCGGCATGAAACTGCCCAGGAGCCCGACCCCCAGCATGGCGGCCACAAGAAGGCCAAAGATGAGGTTGAGCTTCGCCGAGAGCGACAGGTCGCGCAGCTTCGCGCCCAGGCCCTCGCCACCGGGGACAACCGCCCCCCGCACGACGCGCAGATTGCCCTGGCGCTTGCCCACAAACTGCCGGTAGATGGCGGCGACCTGCTGGATGGTCGCCGGGTCGGCCTTGCGGCGCACGGACATGTAGCCCGTCACCTGGCCGTTCTCCCAGATCGGTGTGGCGTTGGCCTCGACCCAGTAGTAGTCGCCGTTCTTGCAGCGATTCTTGACGTAGCCTGTCCAGGGACGGTTCTGCTTCAGGGTGTCCCACAGATCCTGGAAGGCCTCCGCCGGCATGTCCGGGTGGCGTACGAGGTTGTGGGGCTCGCCGATCAGTTCCCGCTCGGTGAAGCCGCTGATTTCCAGGAAATCCCGGTTGACGTAGGTGATGCGCCCCTTGAGGTCGGTCTTGGAGACGATGAGGGTATCGTCCCGCAGGAGTACTTCCTTGTCGGTCACGGGCTGGTTGTTGCGCATGGTCTCTCTCCTCGGCTGGTTGCCGGCCCCGGGGCCGGCCAAAGGCGCGAACTCTTACTCGGCCGCGTCCATCAATTCCATGTCCCGGCTGGACATGAGCTGGGCGATGTCGGTCACGATCAGCATGCGGTTGTCGACGGTGGCCAGACCCAGGATGTACTTGGTGTCGAAGCTGGCCGAAAAATCGGGGGCCGGACGGATCTGCTGCGGCGTCATGGAAATGACGTCGGAGACACTATCGACCACGGCGCCGATGACGCGGCTGGCCACGTTGAGGATGATGACCACCGTGAAGGGGGTGTACTCGACCTGGGCCAGGTTGAACTTGATACGCAGGTCGACGATGGGCACGATGATGCCCCGCAGGTTGATGACGCCCTTGATGAAGGGCGGCGCATTGGCGATCAGGGTCGGTGCTTCGTAACCACGGATTTCCTGCACCTTCAGGATGTCGATGGCGTACTCCTCGGCCCCCAGGGTGAAGGTGAGGAATTCGCTGGCGACGAGATCCTCGTCGGCCACGGTGCCGGCTTGGCTATTGTCCATGTCTCGCTCCTTGGGGCCTTCAGGCCGCCTTCTGCAAATTCGATTTGGCCCGGCCGGCAAGGGCCGAGACGTCGAGGATCAAAGCCACATGACCATCGCCCATGATGGTCGCTCCCGAAACGCAGGGGACCCGGCGGTAGTTGGCTTCCAGGCTCTTGATGACCACCTGGTGCTGTCCCACCAGGGCATCGACGAAGAGCGCCGCCTTGGCGCCGTCCGCCTCCAGGATGACCATGATTCCCTGCGTAAACTCCGTGATGGCGTTGTCGAGGTTGAAGAGTTCGCGCAGCACCACCACGGGCAGGTACTCTCCCCGCACCTGGATCACCCGGGCAAGGTTGGAAAGGGTCTTGATGTCCCCCTCCTTGGGCTGCAGGGATTCCACCACGGAGGCCAGGGGAAGGATGTAGGTGTGCCCTCCCACCGCCACCGACATGCCGTCGAGAATGGCCAGGGTGAGGGGCAGGCGGACGGTCATGCGGGTGCCGATGCCGGCCATGGATTCGATATCGACCCGCCCGCCCATGGCCTGGATATTGCGCCGCACGACGTCCATGCCCACGCCGCGGCCGGAAACGTCGGTAACTTGCTCGGCAGTGGAGAACCCGGCTTCAAAGATGAGGTTGAAGACCTCGCCGTCGCTCATCTGGTCGGAGACCTGCAATCCCTTCTCCCGCGCCTTGGAGAGAATCCTCTGGCGGTTGAGCCCGGCACCGTCGTCGCCCACTTCGATGACGATATTGCCACCCTGGTGGTAGGCCTTGAGCGTGATCGTCCCGGCCGGATTCTTGCCCGCGGCGACGCGCTTCTCCGGCGACTCGATGCCGTGGTCCAGGCTGTTGCGAATGAGGTGGGTAAGGGGATCGGTAATGCGTTCGATGAGGCTTTTGTCGAGTTCCGTCGTTTCTCCCGAGGTGCGCAACTCGACCTGCTTGCCCAGCTTGCCCGACAAATCCCGCACGACGCGGGGAAAGCGCGAAAAGACGAAGGAGATCGGCAGCATGCGGATGGACATCACCGATTCCTGCAAATCCCGCGTATTGCGCTCCAGTTGGGCGAGCCCGGAAGTCAGGCGTTCCGGAGCCGCATCCTGCAATTGCACGGCGCACTGCTGCAGCATGGCCTGGGTAATGACCAGTTCTCCCACCAGATTGATGAGCTGGTCGACTTTTTCGACGCTGACCCGGATGGACGAATCCCCCGCGGCTGCGACTGGCGCGGCGGAGACCGGCTTGGGGCGGGACGCAGGCTCCCGGCTTGCGCTGGCGGCGGGCACGGGGACCGCAGGCGTCGCCGCTGAAGGGGCCTGAGAGGGCGCAGCTACAGGAGCCGCCCCCCCTGCCGGAAGTGGCGCAAAAAAGCCATATCCCTCGCCTTCCTCTGCGGGCAGGGTCTTGGCTGCGCTCGCGGCGCTGTCCCCCGTCGCCGCAGGGTTCGGCAAGGGCGCGAAAAAGCCGAAGCCATCTCCTTCCTCGGCAGCCGGCGGCACTGCCGCCGCCGGCACCGGCTCGAAGAAGCCGTAGGCCCCATCCGCCTCGGGCTTGATCTCCGCCCCCCCTGCCGGCGCATCTCCAGGCAGGGGCGCGAAGAACCCATAGGAGGCGTCATCGGCCGCCGCACCGGGAAAGGGATCGAAAAAGCCATAGCCTTCAGCCTCCACCGGGGTTCCGGGCGATCCTTCGAAGAGGCCAAAGACTTGATCCCCCGACCCGTTGCGCGAGGTATCTTCATCGACACGCCAGGCGCCTGCATCGGCGATGAAATCGAGTTGCTCTTCGAAGGCGTCCCGGGCGGCCTCGGTGGTCAGCCGCAGTTGCCAGAAGCCGACCCCGTCGCTTCCGGGCTCCGGTTGTCCAAGGGTCTCCAGTCCCCCCAGGCGCCGCAGATCCTCGATGAAATTGCGCACTCCGTCCCCCGCCGCCGAGGCCGCCGTGGGGACGAACTGGATGTCGTAGACCCGAGGGCCGGACGGCACCGGGGCAACGGGGGCAGGAGGTGCGTCCGGAGGCGACGCCGCCGGCACCTCGCCGGAATCCCCGGAGGAGAGCCGGCGTAAGCGTTCCCGCAGGGCCTCCGCCGCATCAGGGTCCACTTCCCCCTGTCCTTGGTGGGCCGCAAGCATGGCCTTGAGCAGGTCGCCGGCTTCCAGAAAGGCGTCGACCATGTCCGCGCGCAGGGCGAGTTCCTGCTTGCGAATGCGGTCAAGCAGGTTTTCCAGGATGTGGGTGGTCTGGGAAAGATCGGTAAAGCCGAAGGTTCCCGCGCTGCCCTTGATCGAGTGGGCAGCCCGGAAGATGGCATTCAGCTCCTCCGCATCCGGATTGCCGACGTCGAGTCCCAGGAGCAGCGATTCCATGGTGGCCAGGTGTTCCGCCGATTCCTCGAAGAACACCTGGTAGAACTGGCTCATGTCGATGGCCATGATTCCCCCTTCCCTTGCGGGTTGGCGTGCGGTCGAACCGGCGTCAGCCGATGACCTTGCGGACGACTTCGATGAGCTTCTGGGGATCGAAAGGCTTGACCAGCCAGCCGGTGGCTCCCGCCGCACGGCCCTGGGCCTTCATGGCATCGGACGACTCGGTGGTCAGCATGAGAATGGGCACCGAGGCGTACTGGGGCATGCCACGCAAGCTCTTGATGAGCGTAAGCCCATCCATGCGCGGCATGTTCTGGTCGGTCAGGACCAGATTGACGCTGCGCGCCTTGGCCTTGTCCAGGCCGTCCATGCCATCGACGGCCTCGACCACGTCGTAGCCGGCACTTTTCAGGGTGAAAGACACCATCTGACGGATGGATGCGGAGTCATCTACTGCAAGTATGGTCTTGGCCATGTTGTCCCCTCATGGTTTCAAAACAGTTCTACGTCGCCGCTGGAAAGACCGGTCTGCTGACTGGTCGTGTTGCCGGCACTTTGTTTGAGATCGCCCACCTGCCGCGCAATGTCCTCGATGCGCCGGCAGAGTTCCTCGATGGCGGCGGCGGCAGCCACGGCGTCGCCACTGCCGCGCAGCGCTCCGGCAGCGCCGGCCTGGCTGCCCGCCATTTCGGCCAGGGCATCCAGCCGCCTCGACACGTGTCCGAGCAACTGGGTGACCAGATCCTGAAACTGGAGCGATACGATGGCCTGATTGACCGCCACCTCCATGGATCCCGCAATTTCGTTCAACTGGCCGACGGTGTGACCGGTACGCCGGTTCATTTCCTCGATTCCGGACATGGCCTGCTCGACACCATCCTTGGAAGTCAGCGCGAAGGTCATGTCCTGGGCAGCCATCTGGTTGATGGCCCCTTCCGCCGCCTCGATGGAAACCTGCATATTGGCAAGTTGGCCGCGAATCTGCTGACTGAAGTGGTTGGTTCGCCCGGAAAGATCGCGTACTTCGTCTGCCACGACGGCGAATCCCCGCCCCGCCTCCCCGGCCCGCGCCGCCTCGATGGCCGCATTGAGCGCCAGCAGATTGGTCTGCTTGGCGATGCCTTCGATTTCTCCGAGCATGCCCTTGACGTCGCGCATCTGGGCCATGATACGGTCGGTGAGTTCCACCAGGGTCATGGCGACGCGCGAATTCTCGATGACGCTATCGACGAAACGCCGCAGCGTTTCCGAGGTATGCGAGGCAAAGGACTCGAAGGCCGCCACCGAACTCTGCCCCCCGCTGTCACCGGCCCCGGAAACGATTTCCATGCCCAGGCGCTGCTGCCGCTGCACTTGCTCGTTCATGCCGCTGAAACTGCCGATGAGCTTGCCGATGGCGTCGCTGAAGATGGCTTGTGCCTGCGTCACCTCGCTGCGCATCTGCTCGATCTGCTGGACACCGTGCCGCGACGAGGCTTCCAGGGCCTGGGCGCTGCGGTCGGCCAGGAGGCGGTCGCCGTTCCCCGGGGCGTCGGGGCGTTCGGACGGCGAGGGCGCCGCCCCAGCGGGAAAGAGGAGCAGGAGAATCGCGCTCAACAGGCCCCAGGCGATGGCCACCGCCGGAATGCGGGCAGCCGGTTCGAACCCCCAGAGCAGAGCCCCAAGAAGGAGAGCAATGACTCCCCCCAGCCAGCGACGACGACCCGTGGTTCCCATGCCTCTCCTCATCCCCAATTCGTCATACTAACCGAAATTGGCATTTTTGTTAAAAAATTATCGTCGCCAAGGAGCCTTTCGCACCGCATCAGTGCGCACTGCCGCCAGATTGTCCGGGCGACGGGTCCAGCTCGCTGATTTCTGCCTCGGGCCCCTCTTCCTGAAGAATGGCCAACTCGGTTTTCTTGTTCATCACGACAATGCTGATGCGGCGATTGACCGGATTGAGCGGATCGTTCTTGTCGAAAAGAATGGTCGAAGCCCCGCCGACAACCCGCAATACCTTGGATTCGTCCATTCCCCCGACGACGAGTTCCCGGCGCGAAGCATTGGCACGATTGGCCGACAGTTCCCAGTTGGAAAAACCCTTCTCGCCGCCGCCAAACTGGGCGGCATCGGTATGGCCGGTAAGGCTCACCCGGTTCGGTACCGCGTTCAGTGCCTTGCCGATCTGCCGCAGGATTTCCCTGGTATAGGGCTTCAATTCAGCGCTGCTGGAATCGAACATGGGCCGGTTCTGTTCGTCGACGATCTGGATACGCAGGCCCTCGGCGGTGATGTCGAGCAGCATCTGGTTCTTGAAGGGAGCAAGCTGGGGGTTGTCACCGATGGCTTTTTCGATGCGCCCCTTCAATTCTTCCAGGGATTCCCGCTCCTTGCGCTGGAACTCCAGCGAAGCTTCCTTCTGGACGAAACGCTTTTCCTTGGTCTCGGCCTCGCCCTTCTTGACCTGCCCCGCCTGCCGGGTCAGATCCTTCCCCCCGCCTTTGAGAATGGAGGAGGAATCCCCCGAGCCGCTGCCCCCTTGCAGCCCGACTTTGAGCGGGTTCTGGAAGAATTCGGCAATCCCCTGCAAGTCGCCCTGGGCGGTGGAGCCGAGCAGCCACATGAGCAGGAAGAAGGCCATCATGGCGGTCACGAAGTCCGCGTAGGCGATCTTCCAGGCGCCGCCGTGGTGACCGCCGCCGCCTTTCTTGATGCGCTTGATGACTATGGGACGTGTGGAATCGTCGCTCATGCCTTGGCCTTATCCCGCTCCTCGCGCAGGCTTCACTTGCCCTTGCGGGCCTTGAGATCCTCTTCGAGCTCGCGGAAACTGGGCCGCACGCTGGAGCCGAGAACCTTGCGGCCGAATTCCACCGCCACTTGGGGCGCGTACCCCGACATCGAGGCCAGGAGAACGACCTTGATGCACTGGTAGATTTTGCCCTCTTCTTCCGCCTTCTGCTCCAGGATACTGGCGATGGGCGCGACAAATCCGTAGGAAATCAGGATGCCGAGGAAAGTCCCGACCAGGGCGCCGCCGATCATTTTGCCCAGCACGGCGGGCGGCTGCCCCACCGAGCCCATGACGTTGACCACCCCCATGACGGCCACCACGATACCGAAAGCCGGCACGCTGTCGGCCACCTTGGAGACGATGTGGGCGGGACCGGCAACTTCGTGGTGATGGGTTTCGAGTTCCATGTCCATGAGCGCCTCGATTTCCAGAGCATTGAGGTTGCCGCCAACCATCATACGCAGGTAGTCACAGACAAAATCAAGAACGTGGTGATCTGAAATCACATTGGGATACTTGCTGAAAATGGGGCTGGCTTCGGGGTTCTCGATATCGCCTTCGATGGACATCAAGCCCTCCTTGCGCACCTTGCCAAGGATTTCGAACAGCATGGCCAGGGTATCCATGTACAGCGCCTTGGTGAATTTGGATCCCTTGAGCGCCCCCGGGACCGCAGCCACCGTGGCCTTGATGCTCTTGATATCGTTGCTCGCCACGAAGCCGCCGATCATGAGGCCGACGATGGCGATATATTCGAGGGGGACCCAGAGCGCCGCCAGGCTTCCGTGGACGGCATAGGTGCCGACCGAGGCGCCGAGTATGACGACATAGCCGATGATCAGGAACATCCCAGAACCCTTCCGCGCCGTAATGCCGGCGACCTGCCCAACTCTGTTATTGGTATCTTGGCCAGCCGCCGAAAGCCTTGGCTAAGGCCAGCCTGCGAGCGGCCATTGTAGGACGGTCGGCCCGGACGGCGCAATGCTACACTGCGACTCGAGCCTTGCCATGTGCGCCTTCGCGCGACTTTCCCCGTGATCCGATACTGCCCCCTTTGCGCCGCCCCGGTCAGCCACCGTGTCCCTCCCGGAGACACGCTGCCCCGCCACGTATGCGACGATTGCGGGCACATCCACTACGAGAATCCACGCCTGGTGGTGGGGTGTATCTGTACCTGGGAAGACTCGATCCTGCTGTGCCGGAGAGCCATCGAGCCCCGCCACGGCTTCTGGACCCTGCCGGCAGGTTTCATGGAGAACGGCGAAACGACGGCACAGGCAGCGGCACGCGAGACGCTCGAGGAGGCCTGCGCGGAAGTCGTCGTCGAGAGACCCTTCGCCCTCGTCAATGTGGCCCGCATCCATCAGGTCCATCTTTTCTATCTTGGACATCTACCTCATCCCGGCTGCGCGGCCGGGAGCGAGAGCCTGGAGGTAACCCTCGCCCGGGAACACGAGATCCCTTGGTCGGACCTGGCGTTTCAAAGCGTGAGCCTGTGCCTGCGGCAATTCTTTGCCGACCGCCAACGCGGCGCCTTCGGCTTTCACACCGCTGACATCGAGCCTGCCTGAACCCAGCCACGGGTTCGTCCAACTGAGGTTTCCAGGATCATTGCTCCAGGGAGTAATTGACGGGCACCGCAACGGTCAGTGCCTCGCCGCGCAGACGTTGCGGCAGGGAGACCCGGGCGGCGGCCTTGGCCACGGTGTCCATGGCCTGGCGGTCCAGAATCGCGTGTCCCGATGAACGGCCCAGGGATACCGCCGGGAACGTCGTACCCGGGGCGTAGACGAGAACCACTTCTACGGTCCCCGTCCAGCCCCGCTCACGGGCCAGAGCCGGATAGGGATGCTGTCCCCGCAATTCCCGCGCCAGTGCGAGCCGCAGTTCCTTCACCGTGTCCTGATCAGGCTCGGGAGGCCGAGCGGGCGACTGGGCCACCGCTTCGCTCTTGGGCGCGGCATTGGCTGTCTCGGCGGGGGGAACGGCAGCGGTGGACACCGCTGCTGCCGCCTCCGTAGCCTGCAAGGTCGGCGCCGGCCTCATTTCCCGGGGGTCTGTCTTGGAGGGCACGGTCTTCCTCATTTCATGAGTTGGCACCGTTTTCCGGGTCACCGGAAGCGTGCTCGTTTCTGCCTGTACCCTGGGTGGCAAAACTTCCTGAGCGAGGCGCACGGCAAGAGGCCGCGCTCCCTCGGGCGGCCCCGGGGGCGGAGGGGCCCCCCAAAGCAGTAGGGCGTGGGCAATTGCTGACGCCACCAGCGCACGCCGCAGGTTCAGGTCGTTCTCCCGGCGGAGCATCGGGGTCATGGGATTGGCGGGCCGGGACGAAAAACCCCCGCCGGAATCCGGTCGGGGGTTCACTGCCTCGCAAGCGGGCAAAGCCGCTGGGACGGCTCAGCGCCCGGCGTTCTTCGCGTCTTCCTCGGCCTTGGCGTTGTACATCTTCACCATGCAAACGCCAATCACCACGACGCCGACGATGACCCCGAGGCTCATCAAGCCGAAATCACTGCCAAACAAGAGTTGCCATGCCATAAATCACCTCCCGGTTTCAGATTGAACATGCGATGCGACCTTCGCTCCGGACCCCAGCCGGAGCGCTTCCTGGGTGCCGGATTGCCACTCTCCCTGGAGACGCCAGCTACCTCCCGGCTCTTCCAGGGTGACAATCCAGCGCCCCGAAATCTCGGCGGACAATTTCCCGCCATAGAGACCCTGCCCTTCCGCAGCGAGAACCGCCTGACGGTCCTGGCCAGACTGGGTCGGATGGATGAATTTGGCACTCAGGTTGGTCGGCAACTGCGCCGGCTCCCGGGCCAGCACGATGACCCGAACCTGACTGCCCGACACCATCAGATCAGCGGCGAGCCCAAGGTCTGAAGCCTTGTGATCCCGCTGCAGGCGCCGGTTCACCTCCAGCCCCTGCTTGTAATAGTCGTCTTCCACGAGGCCGTCGAAACTACGAACGGCAAGCCAGAGCGTCACCGCCCCAGCGATCACCACCGCCAACGGGCCGGCCATCAGGATCCAGGGCCAGCGCTCACGGTACCAGGGACGCTCGCCCCTCTGTTGCAGTGTCATTTCGAGCCTTTCAGGGCATCAGGAAGGAAGCCTTTTCGTGAACGGCAACCCCTTCCCGGTCAACAGCCTTGACGTCGAAGAAGAGAACGTTCGCGCCCTTGCGGCCATTCTCCGGGGGCACCCGGACGCTGACGACCACTTCCTTGTTCTCGGCGCTCGCCACCTCGACCTCGCGCTCACCGACGATTTCGGCGCCTTCCAGGCCAGAAACCGCCAAGGTAAAGCGACCGACACCTTCGGTGACATTCATGATTTTGACGTGATAGAGGTTCTCGATGCGCCCATCGTCGGCTTCCCGAGCCAGCACCGAACGATCCCGCAACACATCAACCTTGAGTGGAACCCGCATCGCCAGGGACCACGCCGAAGCAGCCGTGACGGCCAACAGGATACCGGTATACAGCATGATCCGCGGCCGCATGATGTGGGCAAGAATTTCTCTGGGCGTGTAGTGCTGGGCCAAAGCATTTTCAGTGGAATAGCGGATCAGCCCCTTGGGCTGCCCGGTCTTGCTCATGACCTGATCGCAGGCGTCGATACAGGCGGAGCAGCCGATACACTCGTACTGCAGCCCTTTGCGGATATCGATACCGACCGGACAGACCTGGACGCAGAGTCCGCAGTCGACACAGTCCCCCAGACCTGCCGCCTTGGGATCAACGCCCTTCTTCCGCGCACCTCGAGGCTCACCCCGTTCCGGATCGTAGGTGACGATCAGCGTATCGGCGTCGAACATGACCCCCTGAAACCGGGCGTAAGGGCACATGTACTTGCACACCTGCTCCCGCAGAAAGCCCGCCTGCATGTAGCAGAAACCCGCGTAGAACAGGATCCAGAAGATCTCCCAGGGACCGAAATCGAAGGGCAGAGACGCCAGAAGCTCGGAAGTGGGTGTGAAATAGGCGACCAGGGTGAAGCCCGTCCACAGCGAGACCACGATCCAGGCGGTGTGCTTGAGTGCCTTGAGACGCAGTTTGCGGGCGTCCACAGGGGCCTTGTCAAGCTTAATGCGCGCCGAACGATCCCCTTCGATACGCGCCTCGATCCACATGAAAATCTCTGTATAGACCGTCTGAGGACAGGCATAACCACAGAACAGTCGCCCCGCGACGGCGGTGAAGAGAAAGAGCGCGCAGGCGGAGATGATGAGCAGCAGCGCCAGATAGAAAACGTCCTGGGGCCAGAGCACCAGGCCGAAGAGGTAGAACTTGCGCTCGACCAGATGAAAGAGCACCGCCTGCCGGTCGTTCCACTGCAGCCAGGGACCACCGTAGAAAATGAGCTGGGTGAACCAGACCAGGGCCCAACGCCAATTGGCCCACCAGCCTTTCACTTCCTTGGCGTAGACAACCTTGTGTTTGGCGTAAAAGGAAACCTGCTGTACCGCCGGGGCCGGCGCATCGGTCGACGCGCCGCTCTCTGTCTTTTTATTCATGCTCGATCCAGGTTCGTATCAGGATGGCTCAAGGCGCCATTGTGCCCCAAGGGCGCCCTAAACCATCGTGATGCGAAGCAGAACTTCCCGCACCGCAAACAAAAACGCGGGGTGGCTTGCCACCCCGCGCTCGGACAGGCTTGACTTACTTTCCGCCCAGGCTCAGCACGTAGGCGGCCAGGACATGAACCTTGCCGTCACCCAGGAACTCCTTCCAGGCCGGCATCTGGTTTTGACGGCCATTGGTGATCGTCTCGACAATGGTGGCTTCGGAAGATCCGTAGAGCCAGACCTTGTCGGTCAGGTTGGGAGCCCCAATGGCCTGCATGCCGGTACCATCAGGCCCGTGACAGCCGGAACAACCTGCAGAGTTGAAGGCATCCTTGCCCTTGGCAGTGCGCGCGGCGTCGTTGGGCAAGCCGGACAGGCTCCGCACGTAGTTGGCAAGATCCTTGATGGTATCTGCACCCAGCTGGGCATGGGGAGGCATCATGCCCATGCGGCCGGCTGCAATGGTCTCGACGACCTTCTCGGCTTCTCCGCCGTACAGCCAGTCACCATCGGTCAAGTTGGGGAAGCCCTTGGCACCGCGGGCGTCCGCCCCATGACATTGCATGCAGTAGGTCATGTAGAGGCGCTTGCCCATTTCCATGGCCTGCTTGTCCGCAGCGACGGCCTTGAGATCCATCTTGAGGTATTTCTCGAACATCGGCTTGATGGTCTCATCGGCCTTGGCCACTTCTGCCTTGTGCTGACCGGCAGAGGACCACCCCAGAACGCCCTGGAACTTGCCAAGGCCCGGGTAGAGGGCGAGGTAGACGAACGCGAACGCCACCGTGATGACGAACATCCAGGTCCACCACTTGGGCATCGGGTTGTTGTACTCCTCCAGGTTTTCGTCCCAGACGTGACCCATGGTCTTGCCGGGCGTGAAGGTGGCCTTGCCCTGGACGACCAGGAGGACGACGCAGTACAGAATACTGGCCACCACGATCACGATTACATAGAGGTTCCAAAAATCGCTAACGAAATCGCTCATTTGCTTTCCTTTTTTCAGCGCGGGTGCGACGCGCGAGACGCCGCACCGTCTTCATCGTGTTCTGCGAACGGCAGGTTGGCAGCCTCGTCGAAGCGCTGCTTGTTGTTCCGACTGTAGGCCCACCAGACGATACCCAGGAAGGTCAGCAGGGAAACCACCGTGCCGATGGATCGCAGATCGTTGATGTCCATGGCTTTACTTGGTGCTCTTCAGCGCCGTGCCCAACCCTTGCAGGTAGGCGACCAGAACGTCGAGCTCGGTCTTGTCACCGATCGCCGCCTTGGCACCCTTCATGTCTTCGGCGGTGTAAGGCACACCAACCTTGGACAGGGCAGCCATCTTGGCTTCGATGTCAGCACCGACCGTATCCTTTGCCTTGGCCGTGGCTAGCCACGGGAACGCCGGCATGTTGGATTCCGGTACCACGTCGCGCGGATTGATGAGGTGAGCCCGCTGCCACTCGTCGGAATAACGACCACCGACGCGGTGCAGGTCCGGACCGGTACGCTTGGAGCCCCACTGGAACGGATGGTCATAAACGAACTCACCCGCCACAGAGTAGTGGCCATAGCGCTCGGTCTCGGCGCGGAAGGGACGGATCATCTGCGAATGGCAGTTGTAGCAGCCTTCACGGATATACACGTCACGGCCGGCCAAACGGACCGCATCGTAGGGCTTGAGACCCTCAACCGGAGTGGTGGTGGATTTCTGGAAAAAGAGCGGAACGATTTCCAGCAGCCCCCCCCAGAGAATCACCAGAAGCGTCAGAACGATGAGGAGTCCGACGTTCTTCTCGATTTGCTCGTGCTTGATCATTATTTCCCCCTGTTAAGCGTGGTGGCCGGCCGCGGCGACGACGGGGACATCCCGCGTGTTGCCACCAGCGATGGTCTTGAACATGTTGTAAGCCATGATCAACATGCCACCCAGGAACAGAACACCACCCAGAACCCGGATCGCCCAGAAGGGGTACGAACCCTTCACTGCTTCGACGAAGCTGTAGGTCAGGGTGCCATCCGGATTCACGGCACGCCACATGAGGCCCTGCATCACACCGGCGATCCACATGGAGGTGATATAGAGCACGGTGCCGATGGTCGCGATCCAGAAATGAACCGTGATCAGCTTGGTGCTGTACATCTCTTCCTTGCCGAACAGGCGGGGCAACAGGTAGTAGAGGGAGCCGATGGACACCATGGCGACCCAGCCCAAGGCACCGGAGTGCACGTGACCGACGGTCCAGTCGGTGTAGTGCGACAAGGCATTCACCGTCTTGATGGACATCATCGGGCCTTCAAAGGTGGACATGCCGTAGAAGGACAGGGAGGTGACCAGGAACTTGAGGATGGGATCGTCACGCAGTTTGTGCCAGGCACCGGACAGGGTCATGATGCCGTTGATCATGCCGCCCCAGGACGGAGCGAGAAGGATCAGGGAGAAGACCATCCCCACGGACTGGGTCCAGTCGGGCAGCGCGGTGAAGTGCAGATGGTGCGGACCCGCCCACATGTAGGTAAAGATCAGCGCCCAGAAGTGCACCACCGACAGGCGGTAGGAATACACCGGACGACCGGCCTGCTTCGGCACGAAGTAGTACATCATGCCGAGGAAGCCCGCGGTCAGGAAGAAGCCCACCGCGTTGTGACCGTACCACCACTGGATCATGGCGTCCTGAACCCCGGCGTAGCAGGAGTAGGACTTGAGGAAGGACACCGGCACTTCGCAGCTATTGACCAGGTGAAGGAGCGCAACCGCCAGGATCATGGAGCCGAAGAACCAGTTCGCCACGTAGATGTGGGAAACGGTCCGCTTGGCGATGGTACCGAAGAACACGATGGCGTAGGACACCCAGACCAGGGTGATGAGGATGTCGATGGGCCATTCGAGTTCGGCGTACTCCTTGCCCGTGGTGAAGCCCAGGGGCAACGAAAGCGCAGCGAGAACGATGACGATTTGCCAACCCCAGAAAGTGAAGGCAGCCAGGGGACCGGCAAAAAGCCGGGTGTGGCAGGTGCGCTGGACGCACCAGTAGGATGTTGCAAACAATGCACAGCCGCCGAAGGCAAAAATCACCGCATTGGTGTGCAAAGGACGCAGCCGGCCGAAGTGCAGCCATGGCCCGATATTGAGCTCCGGCCAGACCAGCTGAGCGGCAACGATGACGCCGACCAGCATCCCGACGATGCCCCAGATGACGGTCATGACGGCAAATTGCCGTACGACCTTATAGTTGTATGTGGTTTGCGTTTCCGACATGGACCCACCTCTCGTTAATGAAAAAACCCCGTGAACCGCCCCCCTGCAACCCAAGGCGGCAATTGGACCGAGATGCTATTCTAGAACGAAAGCCCAGGATTGATATAGATCAACATACTAATTATCTAGACCGGCCTAATCCCTAGGAATTACGCGGGTCGGCGGGATACGGAAGGGCAATCGGCGGCTAGCGGGGGCCTCCGAAAAGTGGGGACAAAAAAAGGGTGCGTCGTAACGCACCCCAACCCCAACAGAGAATCGCTGTGAAGCACTCGCTTCACCTGGGGAGAATAGTGCCTTTCCCACTGGCCGTCGGCGTTGACCCAGGTCAACGAGTCTCGGTTTTGGCGCCTTTTCCTCGGGATATTTTTCTTTCCCCGGATTCCGGCACGTTTTCCTCCCTGTCGTCGTCCATGAGCACGCGGAAACCCGGCCCTTCGAGATCGTCGAACTGCCCACTCTTCACCGACCACCAAAATAGCCAGGCAATCAGGAAAACCAGGACGACGGAGAGGGGGATGAGGAGATACAGGCTTTCCATCAATTTTCCTCTGAGCGCTGAATGCGCAGGGAATTCAAGACAACCAGGAGCGAACTTGCCGACATGCCTATCCCCGCCATCCAGGGGGTTACATACCCGGCAATGGCCAGGGGCAAGGCGACGAAATTGTAGGCGAAGGACCACCACAGGTTCTGCCGGATCACCCGTAGGCTGAACCCGGCCCGACGCACACCACGCCTCAGGTGATCGAGATTTTCCGACAGAAGCACCATGTCCGCCTGGGTGCGTGCCAGTTCGGCGCCTCCCCCCATGGCCACGGATATCTGGGCCAGGGCCAGGACGGGAGCGTCATTCACTCCGTCACCCACCATGGCCACCACGGCCCCGCGGGACTGAAGTTCGGTCACGCATTCGTGCTTGTCCTGGGGCGTGGCGCTCGCCCTGACCTGGTCGATTCCCAGGCGGCGCGCCACGGTTTCAGCCACGGCAGGCGCGTCGCCGGTCAGGAGGACGACGGTCTTTCCGTCCCGGCGCAATTCTGCGATCAGTGTTTCCGCCTCCGGGCGTACCTGATCGGCGATCCGGAACAGGGCCAGCCAACGGCTTTCGTCGGCCAGCGCGATGACCGTATCGCTCGCATCGAGCCACGACTCAGCCGCGGCAGGAGGCGCGCCGACCCGGGCAGCAACGAAGGCCGGCCGGCCGATCCGGAGTCGTCGCTCTACGACAAGCCCCTCGACGCCCTGACCCGGTTCATTGATGAGATCGAGTGCCAGAGGAAGTTCCCGGGATGGAGCCGCCGCCCGGATTGCCTTTGCCAGCGGATGCTCCGACCCCGCCTCCAGCGCGGCGGCAAGCGCCAGACACTGGTCGGCGGGAAGGTCGGAGAGTGGCAGGATGTCGCTGAGGGTCATGCGCCCGGTGGTCAACGTTCCGGTCTTGTCGAAGACGAAGTGGGTGGCGCGGGCGAGGGTCTCGACCGCGTGCCCGCGAGTGACCAGGAGCCCGTCCCGGGCCAGCGCCCCGGCAGCAACGGTCAGGGCGATGGGAGTAGCCAGGGAAAGGGCGCAGGGGCAGGTGACGACGAGCACGGAAACGGTAATCCACAGGGCACGCTGGGGGTCATGGACCATCCAGGCAACCGCCGCGGCAAGCGCCACCAGAAGGAGCGCGGCGACGAAGCGGCTGGCGATGCGGTCGGCCAGCTCGACCACCCGCGGCTTTTCCAGTGCAGCCCGCTCCATGAGCCGCACGATGGCGGACAGGCGCGTTCCCTCACCCACGCGGTCGACCCGTATCACCAATGGGCTTTCCGTGTTGACGCTGCCCCCGGTCACCCGGTCGCCGGGAGTCTTGCGTACCGGGCGGCTCTCCCCGGTCAGGAGCGCCTCGTCGGCAGCGCTATTGCCCTCGACCACCCTCCCATCGGCGGGGATGGTTTCTCCGGGGCGGACCAGTACATGGGCGCCGACGGGCAAGTCGCCCACCATGACCTGCGTGAACTCCCGGTCGTCAGGGTAATTGGCCAAGCGATGGGCAAAAGCCGGCATGAGCCGTGCCAGGGCCTCGGTGACACTGACCGCCTTCTGGCGGGCGTTCATTTCCAGGAAGCGGCCACCGAGGAGGAAAAAGACGAACATGGTCACCGAATCGAAATAGACCTCGCCCGACTGAACCCAGGTCGCCCACACGCTGGCCAGGAACGCAGCCCCCACGCCAAGCGCCACGGGAACATCCATGCCAACGCGGCGCAGACGGAGGTCCCGCCAGGCGTTGCGGAAGAAGGGCGCCGACGAGTACACGACCACCGGCAGGGTGAGCAGGAGGCTGGCCCAGCGCAGGAGGGATTCCACGTCTGCCGTGATTTCGCCTTCTCCCGCCACGTAGACGGGAACCGCGTACATCATCACCTGCATCATGCCCAAACCCGCCACCCAGAGACGCCAGAGGGCGTCGCGCCGTTCGCGACGGGCCAGTTCCTCGTGCCGGCCCGCGTCGTAGGGATGGGCGCGGTACCCGATGGCCGCGATGGCGGCGAGAATTTCCGAGAGCCGGATGCGGGTTTCATCCCAGCGCACGCGGGCCCGACGGGTGGTGTAATTGATGTCCACGGCCACGACACCGGGCAAGCCTCCCGCGTGCCGCTCGTTGAGCCAGATGCAGGCGGCACAGGTGATGCCTTCGAGCATCAGCGAAGCCTCCCGCTCGTTCTCGCCCATTTCCCGCACGAAGCTTTTCTGAAAGTCCGCGTGGTCGAAGAGCGCCAGCCGGTCGAGCACCTCGGGGACAGCCTGAGCGGGCGACTCGGGAAGCGCGCCCCGGGTGCGGTAGTAATCCTCCAGACCGTTTTCGACGATGGCTCTTGCAACCGCCTGGCAACCCAGGCAACACATGGGCCGAAGCGTGCCGCCAACACTCACGTCCAGGCTGACATCGGCTGGAACGGACTGGCCACAGTGATAACAGGATTGAGAAGTCATGTCCGATGGGCGGTGGGACGGCGTTCCGGGAAGAACCGGGCGGAGTGCGTCGCGCTGGCGATCAAGGGGGAACGCTGGCACCACCAGTCCGGCGCACCGCTTCCCTGCGAGGGCCCGGCGCTAAATCCGGGGCGCTCTGGCCGCCGAATCGGCGGAACCCATCATTCGACGGACGGAAGCAACGCCCGGGTAAAGAATTCCGTGGTGCTGCAGAGAGGAATCGAACCTCCGACCTACTGATTACGAATCAGTTGCTCTACCAACTGAGCTACTGCAGCAAAGCGTAGAATTATAGCTTTTGTGCCCAATACCGGGCAACGAGACGCCATGAACCTGTTGCGTGCCCTGGCCACGGTCAGCGCCATGACCCTGCTTTCCCGGATCCTTGGCTTCGTACGCGATTTCATCGTGGCTCGGGTTTTTGGCGCCGGCTTGGCAACGGACGCCTTCTTCGTCGCCTTCAAGCTCCCCAACCTGCTGCGCCGCATGTTCGCCGAAGGGGCTTTCTCCCAGGCTTTCGTGCCCATCCTGGGGGAGTACAAGAATCGGCGCGGCGAAGCCGAGACGCGGCTATTGGTGGATCACGTGGCCGGGGTGCTGAGCCTGGTTCTGTTGATCGTCACGGCCCTGGGTGTCGCGGCGGCGCCGGTGCTGGTGTGGATCTCCGCACCGGGCTTCGCGGCCGACGTGGAAAAGTTCGAGCTCACCGTACAACTCACCCGCATCACCTTTCCTTACATTCTGTTCATGTCCCTGGTGGCCCTGGCGGGGGGCGTTCTCAACACCTGGAGCCGCTTTGCCCTGCCGGCCTTCACTCCCGTCCTGCTCAACCTCTCGTTCATCGGCATGGCGCTCTTCGCGGCGCCCTATTTCGAGCCCCCCATCCTGGCCCTGGGCTGGGCCGTTTTCCTCGGGGGCATCCTGCAGCTGGCGCTGCAAATTCCCGCCCTGCGCCGCATTGGCATGCTGCCACGCCTGACGATGGATTGGCGTCGAGCCTGGCAGGATCCCGGCGTACGACGCATCATCACCCTCATGGGCCCGGCCATGGTCGGCGTCTCGGTGTCCCAGATCAGCCTGCTCATCAACACCATATTCGCGTCGTTTCTTGGCGAAGGCAGTGTCTCCTGGCTGTACTACGCCGATCGCCTCATGGAGTTTCCCGCGGGCATGCTGGGCGCGGCGCTGGGGACCATTCTGCTGCCTTCTCTCGCCAAGTACCACGCCGACGATCGCACCGAGGACTATTCGCGCCTGCTGGACTGGGGTCTGCGCCTCACCTTGCTGCTCGCCGTTCCGGCCGCCTTGGCCTTGGCGCTATTGGCCGTTCCCCTTGTCGCCACGCTCTTTCATCACGGCGCCTTTGGCAGCGAGGATGTCTTCCGTACCCGGGAGGCCCTGGTGGCCTACAGCGTGGGACTTACCGGGCTCATTGTGGTCAAGGTCCTCGCCCCTGGCTTCTACGCACGGCAGAACATTCGCACCCCGGTCCGCATTGCCATCGGCGCTCTCGTCGCCACCCAGGTCATGAACGCACTCTTCGTATTGGGCCTCGACCTGGGCCACGCGGGACTGGCGCTCTCCATCGGGCTTGCCGCCTGTCTCAACGCCGCCCTGCTCTACTTCGGCCTGCGCCGCCACGGCGTCTACAAGCCCCAGCCAGGTTGGATGCTGTTTCTCGTCAAGCTGCTCATCGCCCTCGTGGTCATGGCCGGTGCCCTGATGGCAGCCGCAGGCCCAAATTCCCTCTGGCTCGAGGCAGGCAGTGCGACGCGCATCGGCCGCCTCGGCGTCCTGGTCGTTCTCGGCGCGGGCGCCTATTTCGCTACACTGGGCGTTCTGGGATTTCGTCCCGCCGACTTCCGGCGCCGGGCGGCAGAATAGAAGGAGGACACCCATGAAACTCGTCAGCACCAGCTTTTCCGAAGGGCAGCTCATCCCGGGGGAGTACGCTTTCTGTACCCCCGATCCCGCTCATCACGTTTGCCTGGGTCGTAACTTGAACCCCCACCTCGCCTGGAGCGAGGTGCCGCCCGGGACGCGTTCCTTCGCAGTCATTTGTTGCGATCCGGACGTCCCCAGCCGAGGCGACGACGTCAATCAGGAAGGACGCAGCGTCCCCGCCGAGCTTCCGCGCGTCGATTTCTTTCACTGGCTGCTGGTGGACCTGTCGGTGGACCGCCGCGAGATTCAGGCGGGTGAATTCTCGCGGGAAGTCACACCGCGGGGCAAGAGCGGCCCCCAGGGGCCCCAGGGGACACGGCAGGGGATAAACGACTACACCGGCTGGTTCGCCGCAGACCATGACATGCGCGGCGACTACCATGGCTATGACGGCCCCTGCCCCCCGTGGAACGACGAGCGGATGCATCGCTACGTCTTTACCGTCTATGCCCTGGATGTAGATCGTCTGGAACTCGATACACGCTTCGACGGCGCCGGACTGCGCGCCGCCCTCGCCGGCCACATCCTCGACGAAGCGTCCCTGACCGGCATCTATACCCTCAATCCAGCTCTCGGGTAGGCCGCAAGCCGGCACAGGCCAGGGCTCTTCCCGCTGCCAGCGCAATGCGGCACAAGAAAAAGGCGGCCGAAGCCGCCTTTTTCTTCGCCGGATTTCGATCAGGCCATGAGCGGCACGATGAGCAGGGCCACCAGGTTGATGATCTTGATGAGCGGGTTAACCGCCGGGCCGGCCGTATCCTTGTACGGGTCGCCGACGGTATCGCCAGTCACCGCCGCCTTGTGGGCTTCGGAACCCTTGCCGCCGAAGTGGCCGTCCTCGATGTACTTCTTGGCGTTATCCCAGGCACCGCCGCCGGTGGTCATGGAGATGGCCACGAACAGGCCGGTGACGATGGTCCCGACCAGCAGGCCGCCCAGGGCCTGGGGCCCGAGGGCAAGACCGACGACGATGGGCACCGCGACCGGCAGGATGGACGGAATCATCATTTCTTTGATGGCAGCCACAGTCAGCATGTCCACCGCGCGGGAGTAATCCGGCTTGGCGGTTCCTTCCATGATGCCGGGGATCTCCTTGAACTGGCGGCGCACTTCGACCACCACGGCACCCGCCGAGCGACCCACCGCCTCCATCGCCATGGCGGCGAAGAGGAAGGGAATCAGACCGCCGAGGAAGAGACCGATGATGACCATGTGATTGGACAGGTCGAAGGTGATGCCGGTGAGGCCAGCGGCTTCCAGGCCGTGGGTGTAGTCGGCGAAGAGCACCAGGGCAGCGAGGCCGGCAGAACCGATGGCATAGCCCTTGGTCACGGCCTTGGTGGTATTGCCCACCGCGTCCAGGGGGTCGGTGACGTTACGCACTTCCTTGGGCAGTTCCGCCATTTCGGCGATGCCGCCGGCGTTGTCGGTGATGGGGCCGTAGGCGTCCAGCGCCACGACGATCCCTGCCATGGAAAGCATGGAGGTGGCGGCGATGGCGATACCGAACAGGCCGCCCAGCGCAAAGGCCGCGTAGATGGCGATACACACCGAAATCACCGGCAGGGCACAGGCCTTCATCGAAATGCCGATACCGGCGATGATGTTGGTCGCGTGTCCGGTCTGACAGGCGGAAGCGACGTGCTTCACCGGCGCGTAGTCGGTACCCGTGTAGTACTCGGTGATCCAGACCAGGGCAGCGGTCAGCACCAGACCCACGACGGAGCAGCCGAACATGCTCATGGTGGTGATCTTGGCAGCGGTATCGCCGTCCCCGATCATCCAGGAGGTGATCGGGTAGTAGGCGATGAGCGCCAACACACCGGCCACGGCCAGTCCGCGATACAGAGCGGCCATGATCTTGCCCCCTTCGGTGGCCTTGACGAACATGCAACCGACGATGGAGGCGATGATCGACACACCGCCCAGGGCCAGGGGGTAGAGAACCAGGTTCTCGCCCAGACCGGGCGAGGTCTTGATGACCAGCGCTGCCAGCACCATGGTCGCCACCACGGTCACGGCGTAGGTTTCGAACAGGTCGGCCGCCATGCCGGCGCAGTCGCCCACGTTGTCACCCACGTTGTCGGCGATCACCGCCGGGTTGCGCGGATCGTCCTCGGGGATGCCGGCTTCCACCTTACCCACCAGATCGGCGCCGACGTCGGCCCCCTTGGTGAAGATGCCACCGCCCAGACGGGCAAAGATGGAAATCAGGGAAGAGCCGAAGGCCAGGCCGATCAGGGGCTCGATGACGTGGTGCAAATTGGCGTCGGCGGCGGCGCCCATGCGCAGCACGGCGTAGTAGCCGGCCACACCCAGGAGGCCGAGGCCCACAACCAGCATGCCGGTGATGGCGCCGCCCTTGAAGGCAACCGCCAGCGCCGGAGCGATACCGCCGCGGGCGGCTTCAGCCGTGCGCACGTTGGCGCGGACAGAAACGTTCATGCCGATGAAGCCGGCGGCGCCCGAAAGCACCGCACCGATCAGAAAGCCGATGGCGGTTGGCCAGCCCAGCTTGGGCACGAAACCAATGACCAGAAACAGAATCCCGCCGACCATGGCGATGGTCTTGTACTGCCGGGCGAGATAGGCCGACGCCCCCTGCTGGATAGCCTTGGCGATTTCCTGCATGCGGGCATTCCCCGCCGACAAGCCAAGAATCTGGCTGCTCGCAACCCAGCCGTAAAGCACGGCCAGGACGGCACACCCAAGTGCCAATATCAACGCTGTAGACATCAAACCCCTCCTTTGGTTAATGAGCTAAAACCACTACTGAAACCTTGAGCCGACCTGAACCGCCAGGGCTAAACCTTGTACTCCCCCAGCTTCTTCGGCACGGCGCAGTTTTTTAGATGCACGTAATCTGGCAGCCCGCCCTTGAAGGGTGGGGGGTCCTCCCCCTCTATTAATGGGCGCAGGTACGCGCGGCACGCGTCTGTGATGTGAAACCCATCCGCCGAAATGAACTCCGGCGGCATCTTGCGTTCGACATTGGCGACGTCCTTCAACGCCGCCACGCCGATTTCCCAACGGTATGGCGCATCGGCCTTGCGGTCGATGGTTGGCATGACGGCGTTCTTCCCGGCCAGGGCCAGATCCACCGCCGCCTTGCCCAGGGCGTAGGCCTGATCCACATCGGTCTTGGACGCGATGTGGCGGGCCGAACGCTGGAGATAATCGGCCAGGGCCCAGTGGTACTTGTGGCCCAGGCGATCCTTGATCAATTGCGCCACCACCTGCCCCACCCCCCCCAATTGGGAGTGGCCGAAGGCATCCTTGGCGCCGGATTCGGCGATCAGCTTGCCAGAGGCATCGGAAAGACCTTCCGAAACGCCGACCGTACAGTAGCCGAAACGCTTCACGCACTCGTCCACCCGAGCGACGAAGCGCTCCGGGTCGAAGGGCACTTCGGGGAAGAGCAGGAGGTGGGGCGGCTCGCCCTCCGCCTCGCTGGCCAGACCGCAGGCCGCGGTGATCCAGCCGGCGTGACGGCCCATGACTTCGAGGACGAAAATCTTGGTGGATGTGCGCGCCATGGAAGCCACGTCATAGCCCGCCTCGCGCATGGAGGTGGCGACATACTTGGCCACCGAGCCGAAACCCGGGCAGCAGTCGGTAAGTGGCAGGTCGTTGTCCACCGTCTTGGGGATGCCGACGCAGACCACCGGGTAGCCGAGCTTCTCGGAAATCTGCGACACCTTCCAGGCGGTGTCCATGGAATCGTTGCCGCCGTTGTAGAAGAAATAACCGATGTCGTGGGCGCGGAACACCTCGATCAGGCGCTCGTATTGCGCCCGGTGCTCGTCCAGGCTCTTCAGCTTGTAGCGGCAGGATCCGAAGGCGCCCGCCGGCGTGTGCTTGAGGCGGGCGATATCGGCATCGGATTCCTGACTGGTGTCGATCAGGTCTTCGGTGAGGGCGCCGATGATGCCGTCGCGCCCGGCAAAGACCTTGCCTATCCGGTCCGGATAGCACCGGGCCTCCTGGATGAGGCCGCAGGCGGTGGCATTGATGACGGCGGTGACACCTCCCGATTGTGCGTAGAAGGCGTTCTTCGCCGTCATCACCAAAACCTTCTTACTTCAGTGCTTCGAAAACGCGGGCGGTAATACCATCCACGCTGCCGACTCCGGCGACCTTGCGCACCTTGGGGGCCTTGGCGTCGCCGCCGGCCGACCACTTGCTGTAGAAATCCACCAAGGGCTTGGTCTGGGCGTGGTAAATCTCCAGACGCTTCTTGACGGTCTCTTCCTTGTCGTCGTCGCGCTGGATGAGGTCTTCGCCGGTGGCGTCATCCTTGCCGGCCACCTTGGGCGGGTTGAAGGTGACGTGATAGGTTCGGCCGGAGGCCAGGTGCACACGACGCCCCGCCATACGGGTGATGATGTCGGAATCGGGCACATCAACTTCCAGCACGAAATCGATCGGCACACCGGCGTCCTTCATGGCCTCGGCCTGGGGAATGGTGCGCGGAAAACCATCGAACAGGTAGCCGTTCTTGCAATCGGGCTCCTGCAGGCGATCCTTGACCATTCCGATGATGACGGCATCGGGCACGAGGCCGCCGGAATCCATGTGCTTTTTGGCTTCCAGGCCCAGCGGAGTGCCGGCCTTGACCTGAGCCCGCAGCATATCGCCGGTGGAAATCTGGGGAATGCCGTACTTTTCGCAAATAAACTTGGCCTGCGTGCCCTTGCCGGCGCCCGGAGCGCCCAAGAGGATGAGTTTCATGGGAAATCCCTCTGCATTGTTTGTCGTTGATGGAGTTTTGTACTTCTTGTGCCGGTCGGCGCCGACTTCAAGGTGTGAAAAATTACTCGGTATTTCAGGCCGGGTCAAACCCTTTGCGCAAAGACTTTGCTCATGCGATCAGCGTCTTCCGGGGTGTCGACCCCGGGGGCCGGAGCCACATCGACAATCAGGACGGAAATGCGGTAGCCGTGCCAAAGCGCCCGCAATTGTTCAAGGGACTCGAAGCGCTCGGTAGGCGCCGGGGCGAGTCCCGCGTAAGCATGCAGAAAGCTCGCACGATAGGCGTAGAGCCCCACATGGCGTAGGGCGGGCAGTTCCTGGGGCAGAGTCTCGCCCCCCCCTTCCCGGGCAAAATGGTCCCGGGCATAGGGAATGGGCGCCCGGGAGAAGTAGGCTGCATCACCATCCTGGCGGCAAACCACCTTGACCACGTTGGGATTGAAGAAGTCGGCAGCGTCCAGGATCGGGTGGGCCACCGTGGCAATGGCGGCACCGGTGGCGGCCAGTTGCCCTGCCGTGCGGGCGATGATCGCCGGTTCGATCAGGGGTTCATCCCCCTGCACATTGACCACCAGGGTTTCGCCGTCCCAGCCTCGCAGCGCTGCCACTTCGGCGAGGCGATCGGTGCCGCTGGGGTGCTCGGCCCGGGTCATGACCACCGGAAGCCCATACATGCGGGCCGCCCGTTCCACCTCGGGATGATCGGTGGCCACCAGAACTTCATCAGCCCCGGACTGCTGCGCACGCTCCGCCACTCGCACCACCATGGGCCGCCCGCCCAGATCGAGGAGGGGCTTGCCCGGCAGCCGCGTCGACGCGTAGCGGGCCGGTATGACGACCTTGAAGCTCATGCTTCCTCGGGTTTCAGTTGCCGCGCCTCGTCTTCCAGCATGACGGGGATGTCGTCCCGGATGGGAAAGGCCAGACGACAGGGCTTGCAGACCAGTTCCTGCTCCGCCTTGCGATAATCGAGATTGCCCTTGCACAGGGGGCAGACAAGGATGTCAAGAAGCCTTGCGTCCACGGATTTTCTCCACGATGAGATCGACGAGGCCAGGGGGAATCCCCGCCTCCACCGGTAATACCCAGGCTTCGCCAGCCAGGTCCGGCGGGCATTTTACTGCATCCTTCTCGGTGAGCAGGAGCACGTCACCAGGGGGAATGGCGAGATCCTCGCGGCAAAAGCGATGGTGATCGGGAAAGGGTCGCGGCGCCACGTCCAGCCCCAGGTCGGCGAGGGTGCGGAAAAAACGCTGGGGATGGCCGATCCCCGCCACCGCGTGCAGACGGCGCCCGCGCAGGGCTTCGGCACTACAGGTCTGTGCCATGTCGTGCAGGCGATGGAAGGGCCCGGGCTGCAAGCTCATGGAGAAACTGCGCGGCGCCCTGCGATCCACCCCGGGATCGCAGGCGCCATTGAACACCACGGCGTCCACACCCTTCAGGCGCACCAGGGGCTCCCGCAGCGGGCCCGCCGGGAGCAGCCAGCCATTGCCCGCACCACGCCCGTCGAAGACCGCCAGCTCCACATCGCGAGCCAGGCGATAGTGTTGCAGACCATCGTCGCAGACCACGACGTCCACCTCGGGATGCTCAGCCAGCAGCGCCGCTCCGGCCGCGGCCCGGTCGCGGCCGACCCAGACCGGGCAAGGCGCCCGACGGGCAAGCAACAGGGGTTCGTCGCCCACCAGGGCGGCGTCGCCATCGGGTCTCACTTGCAGGGGGGCCGTCGCGCCACCGCGGTAGCCGCGGCTCACGATGCCAGGGTGCAGGCCGCGCTGGGCAAGTTCCCGCACCAGGGCGAGGGTCAGGGGCGTCTTGCCGGCGCCCCCGACGATCAGGTTGCCGACCACGACGACGGACACCGGCAAGCGCCGGGTCGCCAGCCAGCCCCGCCGGTAGGCAAGGCGGCGGGCGGCGGCCAGGACCGCGAAAAGGGCGGAAAGAGGAACGAGGGGCAGGAGTCCGGCGGCGATGCGAGGCTCGAACCAGCGCTCCTGCAAGGCCATCAGCGCGGCGTCTGGGTGGCGAAGGAAATGTGGGGATAGCCCGCCGTCTGGGCAGCCTGCATGATATCCACCACGCTCTGGTGGGTCGCCTTGGCGTCGGCATTGATGACCACCACCGGATCGCTGCGTTCGCCGGCGGCCCGGCGCAGGGCTTCGGCTATGGTTTTGACGTCGGTGGCGGCGAGGGGCGACTTGTTCACCAGAACCTGCCCGCTGGCCGTGACGGCCACGTCGATTTCATTGGGTTTTTCCGGCTGTTTGTTGGCTTCCGCCGTAGGCAGGTTGATTTCCAGCCCCGAGAACTTGGCGTAAGTGGTGGTCAGCATGAGAAAGATGATGATGACCAGGAGCACGTCGATCAGGGGAATCAGGTTGATCTCGGGCTCTTCCCGGCTGCGGCCGCGCTGGAAGTTCATTTGCGCTCGCCGTGCATGTACTCGACCAGTTTGACGGCCTGCTGCTCCATTTCCACCACGAATCCATCGACCTGGGCGCGGAAGTGGCGCCAGAAGATCATGCTGGGAATGGCAATGACGAGACCGAAGCCGGTGTTGTAGAGCGCAATCGAAATGCCGTGTGCCAGCTGCATGGGATTGGCCCCGGTAGGTGCCTGGGAAGCGAAGATCTCGATCATGCCGACCACGGTGCCAAAGAGGCCCATCAGGGGGCTGATGGAGGCGATGGTGCCCAGGGTGGTGAGATAGCGCCCAAGATCGTGGGCGACGGCGCCGCCGGCTTCCTCGATGGACTCCTTCATGACTTCGCGCGAGGAGCTGACATTGCGCAACCCCGCCGCCAGGACGCGGCCAAGGGGGGAGTGCTTCTCCAGATCCCCGACCAGTTGCTCATTCCCTCCCCCGCGCTTGTACTCGCCTACGGCGCGCTGGAGGAGTCCTGCGGGAACGACCTTGCTGCGGCGCAAGGCAACGAGACGCTCGATGATGAGGGCAACGGCGATGATCGATGCCAGCAAAAGGGGCCAGATGGGCCAGCCGGCAGCCTGAACGATGGCGAACACGTAGGATTCCCCGCAAAATGACAGCCGCTGATTTTGCCTGCCGGCGTCCTTCCCGGCAAGCCCTGCGCGCCGCCGTGCATCCCGCGCCGGCGCCGCAGGCGCTCAAACCAGGAACATGGTGGCGTTTTCCAGATCTTCGTGGGTCTTGCCCTGTTGCAGGACATTGACGAACTTGCGCCAGATGATGTCGGGCTCGCCCAGCCTGAAGCCATAGAATCCGTTGAAGCCGTTGGCCCTGTCGCGCACCGCGAGGGCCTTGACGGTCGATTGTTCGAGGCGCCCCAACTGCACCGTGGCGTCGCTCCACACATTGAGCGGCAGCGGGTCGGTGGAGTGGGCCTGAAAGCCGAAGGCGGAAACCTCGACCACCTGCATCTGGTAACGCATGCGCCCGTCGGAAATGATCACGGCGAGCTCCCCCGGACACTTCACCGAATAACGCTGGTGCTGGCGCAGCTTGGATCCCTCGCCCTCCCGCTCGGGAATCGGCGGCAGGACGCTGCGGTATTCGCCCAGATCGTAGATGGAGTGCAGCAACAGCCGCTTGCGTTCATCGAGGTTGGCGAAGCCCTGGGTACGCTGGTTGAAGAAGTAATCGAGCAGATCCGGGGTCATCACGGGATCGTTGGTGGTGAAGTAGCGACGCTTGGGCAGATGGATATTGGCCAGCCGAACCTCGGCAAAGTAGGCATGCAGGTTCTTGCGCGCCGGCTTCTTGCCATAGACCGCCTTGAAGGTGGCCGGGGCGTAGAGCAGGTCGAGGCTCGCCCCGACTGCGGGCGCTCCGTTGGCGAAATCGTATTCCTCGACCACATTGGCCGTAAGCCGCTGGAAAAAAAGCAGCGACTCGTACATCTCGATGCGATTCGGGTTGACCGCGATGACCAGGTGCCGCACGTCGAAGAAGGTCGTGCAGTACTCGTACATGAACTTCATGAGGGGGAAGAGGATGGACCCCCCGGTCTTACGGAAGCGGGGATGCACCGCCAGGGCCGAGACTTCGGCCACCTGCCCCTCCCGGGCGCGCACATTGGAAAGGTCGAAGATGGCCTGGAGCGGAAAGCCCAGGGCGCTCTCCCGGATGAGAGAGATGGTCCCCACCACCTCGCCGTCCCACTTGGCACACAGGGTCGTCGTCGTCGGCAGGGCGTGGTAGAGGGTGACCCGCATCCCGGAAGGGTCGGGCTGCATGAAGCCGGCGTCCACGTAGGCGTCGTGCAGGAGACGGAAGCAGGCCTCGAGTTCCTCCCGCGTCTCGGCGATCTTCAACTGCAGGCGCTCGCTGGGGGCGGGATCGCAATCGACGAAGGAACGATAGATGGCGAAACGCCGCTCCCGCGGCAAAGCCGCAAACAGCCTGCGCATGGCCCGATGCCATAGTTTTCCGATTGACGACATACCCTGGACAGCCTTTTTATTTTCCTCGCTTGGAATACTACTCCAGGGCTGATGTTTGGAAAGCCTTGATTTCATTCGCGCTCCAGGTCGCCCTCACCCGAAGGCGGGACTTACCCCCATTTTCTGTGGATAAGGTTGTGGAGCGACAGCCACCAGGTATCCTAAGTCGCCAGCCCCGTTGAACTTTCCCTGCCGTGCCCGAAAATCAGGCATACGGTTTTCGCCCCCACTCCGACTGCCGCCTTGACCGAGCCCCTGCCCGGCCCCGAGACGCGCTAGAATCCCGGTTTGCCTCCCGCCCGCCATGCTCGGAACGCCCTCCCCGCCGGTCCTGACCGTTTCCCTGCTCAACCGGCAGGTGCGCGAGTGCCTCGAAGCCGGATTTCCCCTGTGCTGGGTGGCCGGCGAGGTCTCCAACCTGACCTACGCCGCCTCGGGCCACGTCTACTTCACCCTCAAGGACGCCACGGCCCAGGTGCGCTGCGTCCTGTGGCGCAATCGGGCCCAGACCCTGGGGCGGCGCCTGGAAATCGGAGAACGGCTTGAGGTTCGCGCCCTGGTGTCTTTTTACGAACCGCGCGGCGAATTCCAGCTCAGCGTCGAAGCCGTGCGCAGCGCCGGCCAGGGCGAACTCTACGAACGCTTCCTGCGCCTCAAGGCATCCCTGGAGACGGAAGGCCTCTTCGACCCCGCCGCCAAGCGTCCCCTGCCAGGCTTCCCCCGCCGCCTGGCCATCGTCACCAGCCCCCAGGCCGCAGCCCTGCGCGACGTGCTGAGCACCCTCGCCCGCCGGGCGCCCCACCTGGCCTTGACCCTCTACCCCACGCCGGTCCAGGGCGAAGGCGCAGCCCAGTCCATCGCCGCCGCCCTTCTCCAAGCCGGGGCCGGCGACCACGACCTCGTCCTGCTCTGCCGCGGCGGCGGCAGTATCGAAGACCTGTGGGCCTTCAACGAAGAAGCTGTCGCCCGGGCCATCCGCAACTGCCCGGTACCCGTGGTGGCGGGCATCGGCCACGAAACCGACTTCACCATCGCCGACTTCGCCGCCGACCTGCGCGCCCCCACCCCCACCGCTGCCGCCGAACTGGCGGCCCCGGACCGTGCCGCCCTCCTCGCCCGCGTCGAGAGCCTCGCCGATCTGCTCCAGCGACGGGCCGAGCGCCATCTGGCCCAGGCCAATCAATCCCTGGATCGCCTCACCGCCCGCTTGCTCCACCCTGCCCGCCGCATCGCGCTCCAGCGCGAAGCCCTCGCCACAGCGGCCGATCGGCTCCAACGCAGCACCCTGCGCCGGGTGAGCGCGGAACGGATGACATTGGCCGCCCTCAAGGCCCGCCTGACGGCCAGCCGGCCGGCCACTGCGGTGGAAGCCGAACGCCTGCGGGGCATGGCCCTGCGCCTGGCCGGGGCAGGCCGTCACCGCCTCGCCCTCGCCAGCGGGAAACTTAAAGCCGCTTCTGCGGGTCTGAGCCCACTCAACCCCCATGCGGTGCTCTCCCGGGGTTACGCCCTGGCCCTGGACCGCCAGGGGCGTGCCATCCGGGATGCGGCATCGCTCCAGCTTGGCGAGCACCTGCGCCTCGCTTTCGCCCAGGGAGAGGCCCGGGTCGTCGTCGAGGAATTGCCCCCCGGCCCGGCCACCCGCTAGACTCCTGGCATTACCACCGCTTTCCCTCAACCCCAATCCAGATCCGGAGAAAACCATGGAACACCAACTGCCGCCCCTGCCCTACGCCAAGGACGCCCTCGCCCCCCACATGTCGGCCGAAACCTTTGACTATCACTACGCCAAGCACCACCAGGCCTATGTCACCAATCTGAACAACCTCATCAAGGGCGGCGAGTACGAAAATCTCGACCTCGAAGCCATCGTCAAGAAGGCCCCCGCCGGCGGTATCTACAACAACGCCGCCCAGGTGTGGAACCACAGCTTCTTCTGGAACTGCATGAAGCCCGCCGGCGGCGGTGCCCCCAGCGGCGCCCTGGCGGCCGCCATCGACAAGAAGTGGGGCTCCCTGGATGAGTTCAAGAAGGCCTTCCAGGCCTCCGCCGTGGGCAACTTCGGCTCCGGCTGGACCTGGCTGGTGAAGAAGGCCGACGGCAGCGTCGATATCGTCAATATGGGCGCCGCCGGCACCCCCCTGACCACCGGCGACAAGGCTCTGCTCTGTGTCGACGTCTGGGAGCACGCCTACTACATCGACTACCGCAACCTGCGGCCCAAGTTCGTCGAGACCTTCCTCAACAATCTGGTGAACTGGAGCTTCGCCGAGCAAAACTTCGGCGGCTGATCGCCGGGTTCTTACCTGGATCGCAGGCTTGAGCGGTTCCGGGCTCGCGACTGACAAAAAGGGCACCCTGTCATCAGGGTGCCCTTCTTCGTTGGTCCCATCCAGTTGCTTATCCGCGGAAATGCGTTCGGCGTCGCCCGATAGCACCCATCCCGAGACCGGCTACGGCAAGACACGCAAGGATGCCGGGCTCCGCAACGGTCGCAGAATCGGCCACCCGTGCAACAAGGGTGAAGCTGAATGTGCTGGGGAGAAAATCTCCAGCGTAGTCCAGCCCCGTCATCGACAGCGTGCTGCCGTCGAAAGTCCCTGAGTACTCGCCGAACCATCCCATCGAGGTGCACGCGCCGGTCGATGGAAACCAGGTACAGTAGTCTTCGCTGCCCTGGAAGGTGGCGCCGAGCAAAACGGAGAGATAGGTGGGAAACTCAAAACCAAGCGCTGCCGCGCCGCCACTATCCACTGCAAGGCTGTCAAACTGAATCTGGTCACGCTCGTAGCCATCAAGCGGGAAGAAGGAGGTGACGACGAAAACCCTGTCCTGCCGTACATTGAAGCTACCAGAGAGCGCGAACGTTTGAGGCTGCGCAGACACGCTGCAGTTGCCAAATGGGTCGCAAATCGTAAAGCCGGATGGCGTATACGTTACCGAGCTCTGACTCGGATCAATATTGACGACGACCGCGTTTGCGCCACTGGTGGCCACACTCAGCAGCAGGACCACGACGCCGGAGAGGGCGGCACGGATGGACTTTCGAATTGAGGATTTCATAGGAGATCGATAGGTTTGAGAAGGAGTGGCGAGGGAATCCGCCAGGGGAGTTTTTTTGGGCGGATAGGAACCGCGAAGAAGCCCCAGCAACATACATGCCATTTGACACAAACAATCCAATATTCATAGGCATGTTTCAAGTCCCGCGTTTCCCACGGGCTTTGAGTAGCGGTATCTGTAAGAAATACCGACAGCATTAAACGGTGTTCTCGCGCTTGCCTTCGCCATTTGGTGCGACCGGGAAATACGGCAGAACGGCCCGACACGCCCCGGGACCACCAACTTCTACGTCGCAGCGACCTTGAGCGCAGCGAATGCCCTCTTTCGTCTCCGCCGACCAACCAGTGGCCGATGGCTCATTCCGCCTGAAGGCCAAGAGGCAGGTTTGCCCCCCCTCACCCCAACAGCCGCCCCAGCCGCCGCACCCCCTCCTCGATTTCCGGGCGCATGGGGTGGCCGCAGTTGAGGCGCAGGCAGTTGCGGTACATGCCGCTGGCGGAGAAGAGTTCGCCCGGCACGTAGGCGACGCCTTCGGCCAGGGCGGCGGGGTGGGCGCGCAGGGTGTCGGCCCCTTCGGGCAGTTCGACCCACAGGACGAAGCCAGCCTGGGGTTGGGACACGCGCGTGCCGGCGGGGAAGTGCCGTGCCACCGCCGCCTGCATGGCGGCCACCTGGTCGCGGTAGGCGCGGCGCAGGCGGTGCAGGTGGCGGTCGTAGGCGGACGAGGCCAGGTACTCAGCCAGGACACGCTGGGTGATGGGGTTGGTGGCGCCGCTCGACACGGTCTTGTGCAGGGCGATGGCCTGCCGGTAGCGGCCGGCCGCGACGTAGCCGATGCGCAGCGAGGGTGTCAGGCTCTTGGAAAAAGAACTGCACAGCAGGACGTTGCCCGTCTGGTCGAACGCCTTGATCGGCCAGGGACGGGTGGGGCCGGCGTAGAGTTCGCCGTAGATGTCGTCCTCGATGACCGGGATGTTGCGGCTGGCGGTCAGGGCGGCCAGACGCCGCTTGTGTTCGTCCGGCATCACCTGGCCCAGGGGATTGCTGCCGTTGGCGACGATCAGGCAGGCGGCGATGCCGCCCTGGCGGCTGGCCAGTTCCAGGGCTTCCACCGACACGCCGTTGCGGGGGTCGGTGGGAATTTCGAGGGCCTTCAGCCCCAGGGTCTCCAGCAGTTGCAGCATGAGGTAATAGGCCGGAGACTCCACCGCCACGGTATCCCCCGGCCGGGTCACGGCACGCAGGCAGAGACCGATGGCCTCGGTACAGGAGTGGGCGATGACGATTTCCTCCGCGTCCAGCGGCCCTCCCCAGGCCAGGGAGCGCCGCACCAGTTGGCGCACCAGGGCCGGGTCGTCCATGTTCATGTGGCTGCCGCCCTGCAGCAATTGCGGATGGCGCCGCGCCACGCCGGCGTAGAGCCGGTTGAGGGCGGCAAGAGGAAGCAATTCGTTGGCGGGGAGTGCCGCCGCCAGGGGCACCACGTCTGGCCGCGCCCCGGCTTGCAGGACGGAGACCAGACGCTGGGAGATGGTGACGCTGCTGGCCGCCTGGGGCGTCGCATGGGCGCGGGGCGCCTCCAAGGCCCGCGGACCGCGCCGGACGTAATGGCCTGACTGGGGCCGGGCTTCCACCAGGCCCCACTCTTCGAGCCGACGCAGGGCCTGCACCACGGTGGAAACGGACAGCCTGCGCTCCTGCGCCAGCCGCCTGACGGAGGGCAGGCGCTCTCCCGGCCCGAGGACGCCGTTCTCGATCATGCCGGCGAGATCGCCGGCCAGGCGCTCGTAGCGCAATTCAGGATTCATGCAGCGGCCTTGCGGGGGCAATACAGTTCAGAGGGAAAAGGAGCGGTACAGACGAGCGAATCACTTTCTGTGCTCATTACAATTCACTTTATTTGCAACTGTACCGTACTCCGGCCCAATCCTACACTGGACTATCTGCCTGCCGCGTCGTCACTTCGCGCCAGACACCCGCCCGAACGCACCAACGGGCTCGTCCAAAATGGTTTCTAGGATGGAAATCGACCTGTCCCGCAGCGAACTGACCGTGTACCGCAACGGCCCGCTCCGCCTCTCCAAGGCAAGGGGCCGGGTGATCCGCTGCGTGGAGGGCCGGGTCTGGATTACCCAGGCGGGGCAGTGGGAGGATGTCTTCCTTGGCCCGGGAGAAACTCTGTGCGTCGCCTCCGACGGCCTGCTGCTGATCGAAGGCGCGCACGAAGGCAAGGTCCGGGTCTTGCCCCCGGAATGCCGGGGGCTGGGCTCCCGCAGCCCGGGAAGCGCCTTTCAGCGCTGGCTGGTCTCCGCCCGCACGGCCACCCAGACGCCGTCGCGAACCTGCAGCAGGTAAGTCTCGCGGGAATCGAAACGGTAGGGCTTGCCGCCCTGTTTGCCCTGTTCGCTCACGGTGGAACTGACCTTGACCTCGCCACAGCTTGCGCTGCCCACGGACTCACCCTTGACGCTCAGGCGGCGCTGGCGGTAGTCGCTGAGGCTCGCCAGGGCGGCCAGTGCACTGTCGGAGAATTCCTGCCGGTTGAGGTCCAGGGTGGCCGTACCGCCCTGGGGATCGAGGACGGTGGCCCGGATGGCGGCGTCCGGGGCAAAGAGGACGATGACCGCCGCGCCGTCGCGGCGCTGGATGGCGCCATCCAGGGCGGCGAGCCACTTGCGGGCCACGGCCTGGGGTTCGCAGAGCGCAGCCTCCGGCGCCCGCGCCACCGGTCCCCGGTCGCTGTCCTGCTGCCGACGGGCCAGTTGACGCGAACCGGTGTCGTCGGCGGTGGCGGCAAAGGCGTCGAGTTCGGCATCGAAGGAGCCGGGGACATAGAAGCCGGGTACCCGCTCCAGCACCACGGGCAGGAGCAGGGTCATCAGGGCCCGGGTGCGCTGCTTGCCAGGGGCCCGGACGAAGCCGACCTTGCCGGGGTCGATATCGACGCTCTTGCCGGCGGATTCCAGGGTCGTTCCCCCGCGATTCACCTTGTCGTAGGTGCCGGTACGATAGGTGCCGTCCGGCGACTCGATGTCCTTGTCCAGCACGTAGGGCTCGTGGTCGGTTCCCCGCACGCCTATGGTCGCGGTGGGGGTGTTGACGCGGTAGTTCTCGCGGTTGGCGCGGCCGATCCAGCCGGTGATGATGCGCAGGGAGCCGGTAAAGACGCGCATGACGAAGTTGTCGCTTTTTTCTCCCCGGGCGGAAAATCCTTCCGCCGCAAATTCCGCGCCGGGGCGCACGGCGATCATCCCGCCGTCGTCGGTCTTCAAGACCGCTTCGGAATTGCTTTCGGCCCGCACCCGCTCGCCCACATAGACCAGATCACCCTCGCGCAAAGCGCGGCTGCGCCCCCCGTTGCTGGCGTGCACGTCGCCCTTGAGGCGCCAGACGAGGGCAAAACGCAATCCCTTGGGTTCAGCGGCGCCGGGTCCGTCGGCGGCCTGGGCAACGGGGACCTGCGCAAGACCGACGCACAGCAGCAGGGCGAGGAAGACCCCCCGCGCGATTTGCCCTGCGTAAAGCGAAACCTTGGTCATGCCGCGCTCCCGAAATTTAGAAGAAATTGTAGCTGAGCTGCACATGAACACCGTCGTCCTGAAGAGTGCTGCCACCGCCCGGGACTGAATCCGGCCGCTGCAGGCGCCTGGCCAGGGCGAGATCGAGCGAAAAGCCCTGCCAGCGCGCCCTTGCCGCCAGGCCCGCCGAAGACAGGATGGCCGCATTCTCTCCTTGATTGCGGCCGCGGCCCCAATCATAGAAGGGGATGAGATTGAGGCTCGCCCCGTCGCCCCGCAGGACGGGGAAATCGAATTCGAGGCTGGCCACCGCGCCCCTGTCGCGGATGAGCTGGTTCTCGCGGAAGCCACGCACGGTATAGACGCCGCCGATGGCCATGCGGTCGATGGCCGGCAGATTGGCGCTGGTCCCCTGGCTGGAGCCGCGCAGGACGATCTGGGCGCCGTTGTCCATGACGCGTCGGGCGTACTGGAACTGGCCCAGCCAGATGCGGTAGTCGCGATCCGGAATCAGGGTGGTGATGCCGGGCAGGCCGACGGGATCTTCGAGATTGTTGTGGGCCGTGGTCAGTGTGGCGCGCAGGGCGATGGCCTGGGTCTCGGTCCTGAAGCTGTACTCCTGCCACAGGCGCCAGGCACGGACCTTGATGACGCCATCGGGCTCGCCGGCGGCGAAGGCGAAGGGGCGTCCCAGCAGGGTGGTGCGGTTTTCCCGCAGGACGTAATGGGCGCCGAGGGCGAATTTGTGGGCCAGGGATTCATAAAGCAACTGGCTCAGGCCCACGTCGCGGCTATCCAGGGTGCTCTTGATGTCCAGGATGCCGAGGGGCTCCTCGACGACCGAGGAGCGGCCGTGGTCGATCTGGACGGAAAGCTGGGTGCCAGCGTAGGTCAGGGGGAAACGCCAGCCCAGGCTGTAGCGCCGGCTGGGGACCGATTCGGTGGACTCCTGCCAGGTGGCCTCGATGAGATCGCCGCGCCCGGTGGCGTCGCGCAGCCAGCCGCTGATGCCCACGGACTCGGAGCCGATGGAAGGGGGACGGTAGTTGTTGGCGAAAAGGCTCAACTGATAGGGCCGCGCCCGTTGCACATTGAGGTCCAGAATCGCTTCCCCCGGCTGGCGGCCGGGCAGCAGACGGGCGTTGATACGCTCGAAGAGCGGATCTTCCAGGAGCAGCAGGAAGCGCTCGCGCAACTGGTCCGCGTTGAGCACCGCACCCTCGTCGCGCACCAGGCGGCGGACGACGTATTCCTCATCCAGACGGCCCAGCCCGGCGATGCGCATCTCGCTCAGGCGCCCCTCGACGATCCGCACCGTGAGCACCGCATCCTTCACCCCGCCCAGGAGGGCACCGGAATTGACGTAGCCTCGTTCGATGTAGTGCCGGGTCAGGGCCTGGCGCAGCGCCTCCAGGTCGCCCTCGCCGAGTTCGCGCTCCAGATAGGGGGCAGCCAGCGCGGCGAGTTCGGCGGTGGGAATCGCAGTATTGCCTTCGAAGATCACCTGCCGCAGGCCTTGCTTCGCGCCGGCGCCTTCGGGCGCAGCCTGGGGCGGCGGTGCCACCGGCGGCAGCTTGAAACTGTCGGAAGGCACTGTCTCGCGGTAGAGGGGCGCCCGCGGTTCCTGCACGTTGAAATGGTCGGCGGTATCCACGGCGAGGGCGGACCCGATGAACGAAACACCCCCCAGGGCCGCGAGGGCGAGAACGAAAGCACGCATCAACCGGTACACCTTGCGCCGAGGGAAGCCAGGGGCGGCACGGCGGCGGCGGCACCCGGAGAGGGTGCCGGCGACGACAAGCCATCGGCACCGAGGAAATCCCGTGCCGAGGGCGCGAAGCCCCCCCGGCCGGTCTGCACCAGGGAGCTGCCCGCCCCCAGGCGGCACGGGCTGCGGCCCAGATCGCCGGTTCCGATGGCCTGACCGGCAAGCCCCGTGAGGCTGCCGGACAGATCGAGAACCGGCGCCGTTACGGCGATGACGCCGCTCACACCGTCGGGCGCTGCGGCCTGGATGACGTTGAAACCGAAGACGCCAGGGACGAAGGTGTACGGCGTGCTGCCGCCGACGAAGAGGCTGTTGCCGCTGGGCACCAGCCATTGCACATTGATATTGACGTCGCCGCCGCTGGCCGCCAGCGCCGCGGTGTTGGCCTGGATGAAGCCGGTGTTGAGGACGAGCCCCAGGGCGTCGATGGTGATGTCGCCCCCGTTGCCGGTCAGGCCCGCCACCGAGGTGGTGATCTGGGAGTTTTCCAGCACCACGAAGGCATTGGGCCCCAGGATGGAGATGCTGCCGCCGTTGCCGTCCACCGAACTGGTGGAAATGGCGCTGGGGTCGAGGAAGAGCAGCTTGCCTACATTGACGACGATGTCGCTGGCCGCCACGTTGCCGCTGGAAGCCGCGGTGATGGCGGCGTCCTGCAGGACGATGACCGGCGCCGTGACCGTGAGTTGCGTCGGGGTGAGCAGCAGGGGATCGAGGACGACGGCCTCGTTTTCGATGGACAGGGAACCGCCGTCGGCCAGCAGGATGCGTGAGGCGGCGGTGACATCGACCGTCCCCGTCTGCCCCGCGCTGAAGGCGAAGGCCTTGCTGGAAATCCGGGAAAAAGCCCCGGAGACCTCCAGGCTGCCGGCATTGACCGTCACGTCGCCGGCCCGCCCCAGGGAATAGGTATCGGAGGAAACCGAGCCGCCGTTCAGCACCCGCATGGCACCGCCGACCCGCACATTCACCGAGCCGGCATCGCCGTCCCCCAGAGCGTCGCTGGAAATGAAGGTCAGCAGTCCCTGACCATCGACGGTGAGGGAGCCGGCATTCACCGTCACATTGCCCGCCCGGCCGATGGAATAGGTATCCGAGGACACCGAACCCCGGCTGGCCACCCGCATGGCGCCGTCCACATTCACCGTCACCGAGCCGGCATCGCCGCCGCCCAGGGCATCGCTGGAAACGTAGGTGGCGGTGCCTTCGCCATCCACATTGAGGGAACCGGCCGTTACCGTCACGTCGCCGGCGTTGCCGAAGGAATAGCTGTCCGAGGACACCTGGGCGCCCCGTAGCACATGCATGGCCCCGCCCACCCGCACCGCCACCGACCCGGCGTTGCCGTCGGCCCGGGCGTCGCTGGAGATCACACTGCCGTCCTCGACGGTCAGGCTGCCCGCACGCACCGAGACATTGCCACCGGAACCAAAGGCGTAGCTGTTGGACGACACCGCGGAATTCCAGGACAGGCGCGCTCCCCCGGTGACCGAAACATCGAGGGAACCCGCGTCGCCGTCGCCGCGGGATTCGGAAAGGATGTCGCTGTCGTCGAGGGCCAGGGAGCCCGCCCGTACCACCACGTCACCGGCACGCCCCTGGGAGACGGTGTTGGAGGAAATGGAGGAATTATCGTAGGCCCAGAGCGCCCCTGTGACTCGTACATCCACGAGACCTGCATCTCCCACGCCATTGGAGTCGCTGGAAATGCGGGATTCGCCGCCCATCACCAGGCTGCTGGCCCGCACCGTCACGTTGCCCGCGTTGCCGAAGCCCTGGGCGTTGGAGGTGATCTTGCTCAGGGTGTAGAGGGACAGGTCGTTCGTCACCCGCACGTCCACCGCCCCCGCAGTCCCGTCGCCCAGGGCGTTGCTGCGGATATTGCCCCCGACGTCGAGCACCAGGGAAGCCGCCTGGATGCTGACGTCGCCCGCCTGGCCGGTGGAATAGGTATCGGAGGAGACGAAACCGTCGTTGAAGATCGCCATGGCCCCGCTGACGCGGATATCCACCGATCCCGCGTCGCCGATGCCCACGGCGTCGCTGGAAACGTAGGCATTGTTGCTCGTGTAGCCATTGATGAGCATCGACCCGGCGGTGATCGTGATATCGCCGGATCGTCCGAAAACGCCGACGCTGTATGAATCCGAGGACACGTGCCCCCGGTCGAGGACGTTCAGGCGCCCGGCGACGTTGAGGTCGATGTCGCCCGCATCGCCATCGCCGTAGGAATCGCTGGAAATCTTGGCGAAGAAGCCCTGGCCGTCCACATTCAGGCTACCGGCGGTGACTGAAATATCGCCGGCACGGCCGGTAAGGTAGGTATCAGACGACACACGGCCGCCGGCCAGCACGTTCATGGCGCCGCTGACATTGACGCTGAGCGGCCCAGCGTTGCCATCCCCGAGGGAGTCACTGGAGATTTCCGCGAAGCCCGCGCCCCCTCCCTCGATGGTCAGGCTGCCAGCGCTGACCATCACGCTGCCGGCGTTGCCGGTGGATAGGGTGCTGGACGAAATCGAGGCACCGTCGTAGACGTACAGGTTGCCGCGCACCTGCACGGTGACCGAACCGGCGTCGCCGGTAGTGCCCGCATCGGCGCTGCTGCGGATGACCGAGTGTTCGACCCAGCCCGTCCCGGAAGCCACCTGGACATCCCCGCCGTGCAGGGCACCGGGGGCGGAGCCGTCGATGAGGCTGTTGCTCAACATGATCAGACTGCCCCGCGCGTCGGGCAGGGCGCCGCTGATGCCGACCTCCCGCGCCCCCGGAGCCCCGAGGGCGATGACCCGCACGTCACCACCGCCGCTGGCGACGGTACCGCCCTCCATATAGACATCGCCGGCCACGACGCTGAGGGGCTGGGCGGCGGTGCTCAGGGTGGCGCCATCGACCACATCGACCCAGGCCCGGGTGGTGCCCAGAAAGCCGAAGGCTTCCGGCGCCGCGCTGGAAAAGGTGCTGGCGTGGGTGGTATCGGCGTAGAAGCGGCCATCGGGAAACTTGAGATAGTTGGCGGTGCTGACATGGAAGGCGCCGGGCACATCGACGACCGCCCCGGCGCCGAAGGTGACCCCGGCCGGATTGATGAGAAAGAGGTTGGGCGTGCTGCCGGTGCCGCCGGGGTCGACGCCGAGGAGACCATTGATGAGGGAAGCCGACCCGCCCGTGACCCGGGAGATGATATTGGTGGCGGGCGCCGTGATGGTGAACACGGCTCCGTCGCCGCTTCCCACACTGAAGGAGGAAAAACTGTGGAAGACGTTGGCACCGGCGCGTTGGCCGTAGCTTTCCGGCAGCGGGACCACGTTGTAGGTCACCGCATTGTGGGTCACCGTGCCCGAGGTGCCGAGGGCCGTCGTCGAACCGCTGCCGATGCTGCCGTCGCGCACGATGTTGGTCGCAGCCCCGGCACCGCCCCCCAGCAGGGAGAGCGGCAGGGCGAGGCAGAGGGCGGGGAGAGTGCAGGGAAGGCGGGTCATGGTCGATCTCACTGCCAGTTGCCGATCAGGACAAAGGGCGCCCAGTAGAAGGGGTCCCGGAATTCGTCGTTCTTGAGCAGCCCCAACTGGGCCTGACGCAGGGCCTGGGCCTTGCTCAGGCCGCCCCCGGAGATGCCGCGATAGAACTGCTGCATGAGGGTCTTGGCGGCGTTGTCTTCCACCGGCCACAGGGTGCCCAGCACGCTCTTGGCCCGGGCCTTGATTGCCGCACCGGAAATGCCCAGGGGAGCGCGGTCGTTGCCCTCGGCGGTTTCGCAGGCGGAGAGGGTGAGCAATTCGAGGGGCGTCTCCTGCAGTTTCCGGCTGCGCAAGAGGGCCTGCAAGTCATTGACCTTGAGCAGATCGTCGTAGGCCATGATGAAGCTGCTGTCCGCGCTGCCGCCGAAAATGCCGTGGGAGGCAATATGGACGATGCGGTAATCGCCGGTCTCCGCTTCCTGGCGCAGGCGGCCCAGGGTGAAGTCGGCGTCGAGCAGGTTGGCGCCGGGAAGAATGCCGGCCAGGGCCTGGATTTCGTCCCGCACGCCGGGCAGGGCCAGGCGCGTGCGCCAGTCGTCCAGTTGGCGCAGGCGATCGGCGGATGGTGGCGCCTCGTCGGGCAAACCACGCACACTGCGCAGGGTGCGCGTCGCCGCCAGACCGCGGGTGGAGGTCGCACCCCGCGACCCGGGGTTGAGCACCTGATCGGTCATGGCTCGATCGAGTTTGCCCACCACCGGGCCCGGTTCGGCCATGCCCATGACCAACGCCCGGCTGTCGGATTTTTCGGCACTGGCCGCGTTGGTCAGGCTGAGGCCGGTCACCAGGGAGACCGCGTAGCGCTCGATGGCGTAGGTCTCGCCGTCGTGCAGCGCGGCCAGGGGAATGAGGCGCAGCGCACCGTCCGGCACCACCACCAGGGCATCGACGCCGCGCTGGCGCAGCGTGGGGGAAAAAGGCGCCAGGAGCCATTGGTCGAGCTGGCGCGCCTGGGGACGATGGTCGGGCAGCCCGTTGCGCAGGGTATCGGCAAATTCGAGAGCCGCCTTGCGCAGGGCGGCGGCGCCCACCGGGACGCTGCGGCGCTCGATACCGGCGCCGGTTTTCAGGAGGAGTTCGAGGCGGTCGGCAAAAACCAGGGGATAAAGCACCGCGGTCCCCGCCGGCAGGCCCCGGCTGATGCCCCCCTGCACGGCTTCCACCGAGCAGCGGTCACCGAGAAAATCCTGCAGTTCGGTCTGGCGGATGAGTTCGATGGCCTCCACCGCCGCCTGGAGCCGGGCCGCCTGCACCCCGGCGGGCTGGGCGTCAAGGCGACGCAGCAGCAGGTCGGCGTATCCCAGGTAGATGGGCTCCAGGGTGGCGCGGAAGGAGGAACGGCCGTCCTCGTACTCGATGGGGATGTCCTGGCGCACGGCCTCGATGCGCGTCACCGCCCGCATGTAGGCCGCCAGGGCCGCCTCGTCGTCCCCCGCCGCCCGCAGCAGGCGGGCTTGGCGCCATTCCAGGGCAATGAGCAGATCGGCCACCGCGGCGGCTTCGAGCCGGCCGGCCAGCGCCAGGGCGTGGCGGCCCAGGTTGAGGGCGTCGGCGCCGCGACCCTGATCCTCGTACATCTGGGCCAGCACATCGTGGGCCTCGACCTCGCCGCGGCCATCCCCGCCGGCGGCCGCCAGACGGCGCGCCTTGTCGGCGTGGGCGAAGGCCAGCTCCAGGGCCGGCGTCTGGCCGAGCAGGGCAAGCTGGCGCGCCTGGTGGCCCAGATTGAGGTGCTGGCGGGCCCAGCGGGGATCGTCACCCAGGCCGGCAAGCCGGCCGGAAACGGCCTTGAGGGCGGCGAGGCGCTGGCCGTCCGGGGCCAGACGGGCCAGGTTGAGTCCCGCCGAGAGCTGGATGTCTGCATCCTGCGGGGCCAGACGCTGCGCCTCGCGGTAGCGCTCCTCGGCCTGAACCTTCTGCTGGCGCGACTGGGCCAGATTGCCGAGATAGAGCGCGTAGCGGGCCCGCCCGCTGCCGTCGTGCGCCGCGTAGGCCCGTTGCAGAAGCGTTTCTGCCCCGGCCAGATCGCGGACCTGGAGGAGACCGATACCCAGTTCCCCTTCGGCCCTGCTGCGGGAGGCGCCGTCGGGCGCCCGCTCTACGGCGGCGGCGAGAATTTCCAGGGAGCGCTGCAATTGCCCGCGATTGCGCTGGGCAACCCCTTCAGCCAGCAGACTCTCCCAGTCGGCCGGCGGCTGGGCGCGGAGCGGCCCTGGCAGCAGCGCTGCCAGCAGCCATAGCAATACCAGTAATCGCCCCATCGACCCCATCGATCTGCTCCCCTACACCCCTGCCATTATCCCGGAATCCGCCCCCGCCGGCTTGGCGGATTGGCCAAATAAATCCTGGGCTTGCACGAGGGGATCGAGTGCCCGCGGGCCGGTATCGGGCCGGCGGCCCGACCCCTGCCCCCTGCCCCCTGCCCGGCCTGCGGCGGAAGCGGGAGAGCGCATTTCAAACCCCGCTTTGGCGGCGCAGGGGAGGCAGGACTTCGCGTTCCAGCCAGAGGCAGAAGCGCCAGGCGCGCTGATCGCCCCCCTCGGCCCGCTGGTGCAGGTCGGCCAGCAGGGCCGCTTCGGCGAACCACCAGAAGCCCTGGACATCCTGCCGCAGGGCGGCGGGGGGAAGCCGGGCGGCGAGCTTGCGCCGGCCCAATTCGTCGAGGCTGATGCCGAGGACGCGCCAGGCGTCGTCGGCGCGGATGCGGAAGCGCCCGCCGCCCTCGGCCTCGATGCGCACCCAGATATCGTCGAAGGCGTGGTGCCGCCCCTGGGCCTCGGCCCAGATCCTGCGCCGGCCCCAGCCGTGGACCGCACTGCCCCCGGCGACCAGGCCCCGGGCGATGAACGCCGCCACGAGAGGAACGCCGAACAGGATGCCGATGAACCCCATGAGAGACCCTAGCAACGCGAGCGCCCCGATAAGGCCCAGGGCCACCCAGACACGGGAAGCGGTGAGCCAGCGCCCGTGCCAGGTCTCGTAAGCGTCCCGGGGGCGGTCGGGGAAATCGGTGCTCACCGTGGAGAAGCGGAAAAATAGCGTTCGCGCATCCGCCGGCAATAGGCGGGCAGGGCCGGCAGGCTGCGGGCGTGGCGGGCGAGGGGCGAATCCTCGGGAAACACCAGGATGTTGGCCAGGAAAGCGTAGGCGCTGGCGTCCAGGGTTGTGGGAGCGTCGCCCAGAAAGTAGGCCTGCTCTCCCAGCAGCTCTGCCAGGGCCGTGAGGTCGGTGCAGCCAATGGCCATGATCTCTTCGGGCCTATGGCGCCCCAGGCCGTGGCCGTGGATTTCCTGTCGCACGCTGCGCCGCGCCAGGGGCGGCACGATCAGCCGCAGGGGGGCGGGGAGCGCGGCAAAGAAGGCCTGGCGTGCCGCGGCGAAGCCTGCGTCGTCTATCCAGCGCAGGTAGATGAGCGCCCAGTAGAGGTTCTCTTCCAGCAGACGCCGGATCGCCACCCCCAGGGCCCGCTGCCGCGGCGCGAGGGGGGCGTCGAACGGGTCACCGTACTTGCGCTGGAGGTACTCGATGATGAAAGTCGAGTCGGCGATCCGCGATCCGTCGTCGTCGATGAAGGGAAGCTTGCCCTTGGGCGCCTTCTGCAGGAGGCCGCGATTGTCGCAGCGGTAGGCCAGCCCGGCCATGCGCAGATAGGTCTCGACCTTCATGCAGAAGGGACTGAGATTGGGCAGGCCGAAGGCGGTCGGGAATTGATAGAGGGTGATCACCGCTTCCGCCGTGCCGCTTAGCGCGTGAATTCGATCTTGCTGGCCGGCTCCACCTTATTGAGGTAGTAGGCGCCGTCGTCCCCCTTGAGGATGGCCGCGCACCAGCTTTCCGAAGCGCGCTTCCACTCGATGCTGACGCAGTACTTGCCCTCCTCGCTCACGCTCCAGGTGCCGGGGGACGACGCGGACTTGTTGCCGGCGATGGACCCGTAGAGCCGGTTGTCGCTGGTGGCGTAGAGCTTGCCGTCGGCATCGTTGCTCCAATAACGATGACTTCCGGACGACTTGGACACGTGGGCGACCTTGGCCCCGGGTAGAAGCTCGCCGAGTTGTTCCCGGCTGAGGCGCACCGCTTCCTGGGCTGCGGCACCGCCGACGAGAAGCAAGGCAGAAACAAGGACGAGAGTGGATTTCATGGTGGCCTCCTGGGATGTGCGCCCCACGGACGCAGGCTTGGCAAGGACGCCAGCATGGCCGCGGCGGCGCAGAAAATCAAGCCGCAGGGCAGCCGGCGCCCTCCAGCGCCGCGACCGCCGGCAGAAACACCTCGGTCACCAGAACCTGCTGTCCGCCCAGACGATGCAGGGAACGCCGCGCCCAGAACGGGCCTTCCCCGGGCGCGTAAGGCGCCGCCCGCCCATGCAGCGGATGGCGGCGGTCTATGCGCAAGAATTCCAGCCGCCCGCGCGTGAACCCCGGGTAGGCGAAGAGCAGGGAACCCAGGGAGCGGCTGCCCAGACGGACGAGCCAGCGGGTCAGGCGCCCGCGCGGGCGCTCGGGCAACACCGTATGGGCGAAGATGACGGGAACGCCGTCACACTCCAGCACCACCTCCCGCACCCAGGAGCGCCCCGAACGCCCCTCCGCTGCAAGGACTTCGTCGCGCAAGGCCGCGCCGCGGCCGCAGGCGACAAGACGCACCCGGAACCGGCCGCAGGCGGCCTGGCAACGGGCGGTGAGCGAGCCCGCCTCCACCAGCCAGGAACGGAACGGCCCCGCCCCGGTCCGGGAGGGGGGAAAACGTCGCCAGGAAATCACCGGGGCGCCGGAGCCTTCTCGATCCCGCCGATGCGGCTGCCGGCCTGGACGCCTTTGGCCGCGAACCAGCCCTGGTTCATCTCCAGGGCGTAACGGGCCGGCCGGGCGGCGCAATGGCTCGTTTCACTGTGGGGCGTCATGTCGGCGATGTTGATGATGCGACCCTGCTCGTCGAGGAAGGCGACGGAAAGGGGAAGGAAGGTGTTCTTCATCCACATGCAGTGGGTACGCTGGGCCGGAAAGACGAACAGCATGCCCTGATGGGCCGCCATGGCACGCCGGTTCATGAGCCCCACCTGGCGGTTGGTATCGTCGGCCGCGACCTCGGCGTCGATACGGTACATGCCGACGCTCAGTTCCAGATGCGGCATCTCGGCGCTGGCCACGGTGCAGAACAGTGCCAGGGCCAGGGCGGGAATTAAACGGACATTCATGGGGAGTTTCCTCGGTCGGACGGGGTGGCGGCCCGCAATTATCGCCGACCCGCCTTGCGCTTGGCAGCGGATGCCTTGCGCACAGGCGAATTCTTCTTGGCCTGGGCCGAAGACTTGACGTGGGGCGCCGGACCGGGCGCGGTCGTGACGGCATCGTCAGGGCTCTCGGCCGCCCGGGGCGTGGCGGCCTGCGCGGCGAGGGAGGCGAAAGCGAGAATGGCCGCAGTGGCCAGGGCAAACAGGGACTTCATCGGGAGCTGCGTTCCTTTGCGGGGATGGGGGGCGTGCCGAACATAGCTGAACCTATCCGACTCTCACTCCTTGGGCGCCCCCGACGAACCGGGCGTTCCCGGCGCCGGCGGGTCCGTGCGCCAGGCCCCGGGAGCCAGGCCCTCCAGGGTGTAGGCGCCCACGGCAGCGCGGATCAGGCGCAGGGTAGGATACCCGATGGCGGCAGTCATGCGCCGTACCTGGCGGTTTTTTCCCTCGCTGATGCGGATCTCCAGCCAACTGGTGGGGATCGCCGCCCGGTAACGAATGGGCGGGTCCCGGGGCCAGAGGCCCGCTGGCTCGTCGATGATCCGCACCCTGGCCGGCTTGGCCGTGAAGTCGGCGAGTTTCACCCCCCGGCGCAGGGGCTCCAGATCGGCCTCCGCCGGAATGCCCTCCACCTGCGCCCAGTAGGTCTTTTCCAGCTTGTGGCGGGGATGGGCGATGCGGGCCTGCAAGGCCCCGTCGTCGGTGAGGAGCAGGAGCCCCTCGCTGTCCGCATCCAGGCGCCCGGCCACATATACGCCCTTGACCGGGATGAACTCGTCCAGCGCCCGCCACTTGCCTTCCGGGGTGAACTGGCTCAGGACGCCGTAGGGTTTGTTGAAGAGGACGAGGGTGACCACGCGAATCAGCGATAGAAGGCGTAGCCGATCAAGATCGCCCCCACCAGCCCCACGACGTCGGCGATCAGGCCGCAGGCTACGGCGTAGCGGGTCTTGGTGATATTGACACTGCCGAAGTAGACGGCCAGGACGTAGAAGGTGGTTTCCGTGGAGCCCTGGATGATGGCGGCCAGCTTGGCGGGGAAGGAATCGACGCCGTAGGTGGTCATCACATCCACCATCAACCCGCGGGCGCCGCTGCCGCTGAGGGTTTTCATCAGCCCCACCGGCAGGGCCGGGACGAAAGCGTCGTCCAGGCCGAGGGCCAGGACCACGCTGCGGATGGCGCCGATGAGGAAATCCATGCCCCCGGTGGTGCGAAAGATGGAGATAGCCGCGAGCATGGCCACCAGGTAGGGGATGATCTGCACCGCCACCCCGAAGCCCTCCTTGGCGCCGTCCACGAAGCTCTCGTACACGTCGATGCCCCGCCAGGCCGCCACGGCGACGAAGAGCACGATGAGCGAGACGATGACGCCGCTGCCCAGCAACCCGATCATCTGCGCCATGCGCTCCGGCGCCAGACCGGAAAGCCCCCAGTAGAGCCCGCCCATGAGGGTGGCGAAACCGGCGAAGAAGGCCAGCACCGGCCGGCAGAAGAGGTTGATGCGCTGCCACAGGGCCACGGCGACCAGCCCGGCGCAGAAGGAGACGAAGGTGCCGAGCAGGGTGGGCAGAAAGATGTCGGCGGCGTTGAAGCCCACCAGCCCCTGCTGCAGGGCGATGCTCTGGCGGATGGCGATGACGGTGGTAGGAATCAGCGTGATGCCCGCCGTATTGAGCACCAGGAACATGATCATCGGGTTGCTGGCCGTGTCCTTGTGCGGGTTGATCTCCTGCAATTCCCGCATGGCCTTGAGGCCCAGGGGCGTGGCGGCGTTGTCCAGGCCCAGCATGTTGGCGGAAACATTCATGACGATGCTGCCGCCCGCCGGGTGCCCCGGCGGAATCTCGGGAAACACGCGGCGGAAGAAGGGCGCCACGGCCCGTCCAAAAAGTTCGATCAGCCCGCCCCGCTCGCCGATCTTCATGATCCCCAGCCACAGGCTCATGAGGCCCACCAGGCCGAGGGCAATGTCGAAACCGGTCTTGGCTGTGTCGAACAGCCCCGTCAGCACCCGGGAAAACACCTCGACATCGCCTTGCAGGGTCTGCACCACGGCAGCCACGAAGCCAAGGAGGACGAAGGCGATCCAGATGCGATTGAGCACGGGAGCGGGAATGCCGCGCGGGTAGAGGGGGGTTTCAGGCCACAGCGCGGCGCAGAAGCCGGCCCACACCCTGGCGCAGGCGCTGCCACCAGGTGCGGCCGGCCGAGGGCAGCGCCGCACACGCCGCCCCGGGGGCAGGCTGCGGAAGGCAAGCCGCCAACGCAGCAGGCAGCGCCTCAGGGGCGACGGATGCGGACACGGGCTGCGCCGCACTGGCCGGAACGGAAACCAGCGCATCCACTGCGCCAGGCTCGACCGGCGCCGGTGCCGGCGACAAGGCCGCGGGCTCTGCGGAAGTCGTCGCAGTCTGGGGAGAGAGGGCCTCGCCGGCCGGGGGGAGGACGGCGGCGACGGCGATGGGCGGGGAAGAGACTGTCACCGCAGCAACGGGCGCAGGCACGGCCAGGATCGGCGTCTCGACCGCCGGCGAAGCCTTCGCCAAGGCCTTTCCGCGCGCCGCGCGAGCCCGCGGTGCTGCCGCGGGCCTGGGGTGGCGCTTGGCCGCGGGCGCAGCGGGTTCGTCACGCAGATAGCTCGATTTGCGTTCGTCAAAGTGCTCGATTTCGTCGAAGGTCAACATGGCGAATCTCCGTGAATTGGCCGTGACGCCCGCCGCTGCCAGCGCAGGGCGTCACGTTTCCTATCCGGCAGGATAACAGAAATGGTGCACCGCACCAAAGCCACCCCGGACCTGCACCGGCTATTCCACCCCGCCGGGCAGCCGCCAGGGCTCCCGGACCGTCTGGTAGACCGCGTGGGGCAACTGCACCAGCACCGGCGCCAGCGTCCCGTCGAGCCAGGTCGCCAGGGCCAGCATGTCCTCCCGCGCCAGGGCCGTGCACCCGGCCGTCGGCACCCCCGGCGCCTCCCAGATGTGCAGAAAAATGCAGGAACCCGCCCCAGGCACCACGGGATCGCCGTTGTAGCCGACCACGGCCCCGACCTCGTAGCGCCCGTCCCGGCGCAGCATGTCTTCGCAGGAACGCCAGTCCTTGTCGACCCGGCGTTGATCGACGATGCGGTTGTAGTGGCGGGAAGCCGGGTCATCGATGCACTTCAGGTCCGGCGTCGCCGCAAGAAAGGGTAGCCGGGCAACGCGCGCCACCGCCTCACCGGCGCTGCCGTAACCGAACAGCCCGGTGACGGGGAAAATCCCGGCGGGAGAACGACCGTCACCTTCCCGCTTGAGCGGCGCCGCGCTCAAGCGGGCATCCGGAAAACCACTCCCCACCGCCATCCCCGCCCGGCCGAGCACGGCCCGGAACGGCCCCGGGCCGGCTTGCCACGGCAGTCCGGGGGAAGCGGAGGCAAAGCACTGGAGAGTTGCCGCAGGGCTGTCCCAAGCTTCGCCGAGGACCAGGACGAGTTGCGTGGGTAACCGGCATGCAAGTGACGCTTGGGCTTTAAGCGACATACCGCTTCACGGGGAGGGCGGGGGAAGAATGCGGCCACGACTTCCGCGTCCAGGCGTCTTGTCTCCCGGTGCCCGCCAGGAACGCCTTCATTGCCGCAAGGCTCGGGTGAAGACTGCGTCGTTGGAAAGGTTGGCGATGCCGGTCAAAGCCTGCGGACTGCGCCGGCGCAGGTTAGATCTGGGCTGGGTCATGATTCGTCCTCGTCGCCCTGGATTTCATCGCCCGCCAGCTCGCGCTCGATCTGTTCGATGCTGGGCAGGCTGGTTTGCAGTTCGGCGGGTAGCGATTCGAGCAACTTGTATTCGGCAACGCCCATCGGTTGCGTCTTGTCGCCCAGGGCGTACTCCGCCACGATTTTGTTCTTGGTCTTGCAGAGCAGGAGACCGAGGGTCGGATTGTCGTGCTCGCTTTTCACCTGCCGATCGACGGCGGTCAGGTAAAACCCCAGTTGCCCCAGGTGCTCGGGCTTGAATTTGCCGCCCTTGAGCTCGATGACCACATAGCAGCGCAGTTTCAGATGATAGAACAGCAGGTCGATGAAGAACTCGTCGCCGCCCACGTCCAGCAGCACTTGCCGCCCGACGAAGGCAAAGCCGGCGCCCAGTTCCAGCAGGAATTCGGTGACGTGCCGAACGAGGGCGCCCTCGATGTCGCGTTCTTGCGCTTCATGCGTCAGGCCAAGGAAGTCAAAACGGTAGGGGTCTTTCAGAGACTCGAGGGCAAGGTCGGACTGCGGCCTGGGCAAGCGCGCCTCGAAGTTGGTGACGGCGGTGCCGCTGCGCGCGATCAGGCGGGTTTCTATCTGGATGTTCAGCACATTGCGAGACCAATTGTGTTCGATGGTCTTGGCGATGTACCAGCGGCGTTCTTCCGGCGTATTCAATCGATCCAGCAGCACCAGATTGTGGCCCCAGGGCAATTGTGCAGCAGCCTGTTGCACAAATTCCTCATCCGGCCAGGCCTCGGCAAAGGCGCGCATGTACTTGAGGTTGCGCGGCGAAAACCCTTTCATGTCCGGGAAAGCGGTGCGCAGGTCCTGCGCCAGCCGCTCGATGACCTTCGCCCCCCAGCCTTGTTCGGCCTGCCGCGCCAGGATGTCGCGCCCGATCTGCCAGTAGAGCCGCACCAGTTCGCGATTGACCGCCAGCGCGGTGCGCTGCTGGGCGCCGTGAATGCGGGCTTTCAGCTCGTTCAGCCAGTCGGCGTAGCCAGCGGGCGGCGCGGTCAGGCGGGCCGGCTTGTCGTTCATGGTTTCGTTTCCTCCGCCTGATTCGCAACAGCGGCCAATCCGCCGAAAGTGGCTGCCGACTCACTTGCCGTCATCGGCGGCCAGGACTTTATCGGCATGAAGACTTCGTGCTTGCCGAGGGGGGAGTCCATGGGCTTGCGGGACGTCCTCGGACTCACGGGATAGCACCAAAGGCGGCAAGCCTCGGGAATCAGGACATTATGCCTCATACCCACATTGACTTTAGCCCGATCACGGGGCGCGGACTGCGGACGGCGCAAGTGCGGGCCGCTCCCGCCCCGAACCGGAACGCCCCTCACCCCCCCATCCGCTTCACCTCCTCATGCCGCGGGCAACTCAGCAGATGATCATTCACCATCCCCGCCGCCTGCATGAAGGCGTAGCAGATGGTGGAGCCGACGAACTTGAAGCCGGCGCGGGCCAGGGCCTTGCTCATGGCGTCGGATTCCGGCGTCTTGGCGGGGACTTCGGCCAGGGACGCCCAGGCGTTCTGGATGGGGGGACCGCCGACGAAGGACCACAGGAAATCGCTGAAGGACTGCCCGCTGGCGGTGAGGGCGAGAAAAGCCCTCGCGTTGCCGAGGGCGGCGGCCACCTTGGCCCGGTTGCGCACGATGCCCGGATCGGCCAGCAGGGCCGCAACCTTGGCGTCGTCGTAGCGGGCGATGGCGGCGGGGTCGAAGCCGTCGAACACGCGGCGGTAGTGCTCCCGCTTCTTGAGGAGGGTGGACCAGGAAAGTCCGGCCTGGGCGCCTTCCAGGATGAGGAGCTCGAAGAGGGCGCGGTCGTCGCGCAGGGGGACGCCCCATTCCTCGTCGTGGTAGCGGCGGTAGAGTTCGAATCCGGTGCACCAGGGGCAGGGTTCCATGGGAGGTCTCGCAGAGCGTTGGGGTTTCGCCTGACCCCGGCAAGGTGCGAGAGGCTGGCGGGGAGCGCGGCGCAGAGTAGTATGAAGGAAAGGCGCGACGGGTGAGGGGAAGGAGGCGGGCATGTTTCCTGATTTTCGGCAGCTGACGCGGGGTGTCTCTCAGGCAGCGGCCGCTCTGGCGATGCTCTGGCCGGGCATGGCCCCTCTGCCGGCCCTGGCGGAAGACACCTGCGCCCGCAGCCTCCCGCCGCTTTCCCAGGACTTCACCCCCGGAGGTCCTGTCCCGCCGGCCATTCCCGGCCGTGTGATCCCCATGCCCCATGTGCTGCGCGACGAATTTCTGGTCGCTTCCTGGCTGCAGGGCTTCTACAACGCCGCACCGGGCTACGACCGCGGCCTCAATTGGGGCGGCCCCGAGGTTCTGCGGGGGGGCGACATTACGGGCACCTTGCAGGGTCTGGCCGACATGGCCGAGTTTTTCGACTTTTCCCGCCCGCAGCAAACCGACACCCTGATCCTGAGCAAGTATTTCGTGGATGTCCTGCGCCAGCAGAAGCAGGTGGAAGCGGCCATCCAGATCGCCAAGAACGAGGCGCGCAATCACGCCATGACCCTCAAGAATCGTCTGGCCTGCGGGCAGTCGGGAGACTATTCCTACCGCGGCCGCGAGATCGTCATGGGCGACGACTACAGTTTCAGCGTGCATCTGGCCATCGGTTCCTTCAGCGTCTTCTGGGAGGCGACCTGCCGGGTCGGCCCCAAGCGCTGCTGCATCCCCGACGCCGGCAGCGAATCGGGTTTCCGGGACGAGGCCGAATTCCACTGCGACATCGACTTCACCCTCTACGACAACTACAACTTCAGCATCCGCTCCGGCACCGGGGGAACGGGTCTGCTCAAGGCGATCAATCCCCTGGGCTGGTTCGGCACCAGCTTCCACCAGTACGGGCGCTGGCGGCAGGGCGTGGAGGGTCGCCTCACCCATGCCATGAGCCCAGCGGCTGCGGCCTGTTGCCGCCGCACGGCGGCCGATCCGCCCCCGCCTCCTCCGCCGCCGCCTCAGCCCCCCGATCCTCCCCCCGTGCAGCCGCCGCCCGGCGACGGTCCCGCCCCGACCGGCGAGGCGCCCTGCCCCGAGTGCGACCCCATCGCCGCCCAGATCGCCGCCGCCGAGCAGGCCCTGGCCGACGCGGAAGCCCGCGTCGCCGCCTTGCGCCAGGCGGCGGAAGACAACCGCCGCAAGCGGGCCGCCGAGGAGGCCCGTCTCAAGGATCTCCAGCGCGAGCAGGACAAGGGCGAATGGACCGCCTCGGGCAGCGACCCGGAAACCGGCATCAGCAAGGATTACGACGCCACCCGGGGCGACGGGCAGGTCCATGTCACGGTGCGCAACGCCAAGGGCGAGGTGATCGACAGCTACAGCTATCCACGCAGCCGCAACGCCAGCGAAATCCGCAGCCGCATCGAGGCCACACAGAAGACCCTGGCCGACTTGCGGGCGGAAGGGGCCCGTCTGGACGAGCAACTCGGCAATGCCCTGAAGGAGCAACGCCGGCTTTCCGCGGAGCTGCGCCGCTTGCGGGCGGAACTTGAAGCCTGCCTGAAGCGCTGCCGCGGCGGGGGAGAAGACGGCGGCGGGACCGGCGCCCTGCCCGGCGGCGGCTGCAGTTTCCCGCCCGCCAAGCCCGCCATCCTCGGCCCCCGGGACCAGTTCGGCTACGGCGGCGAGCAGAAGGCGGCCGAAGTGGGCAAGGCCGCCCTCGGCCTGCTGGGTGGACTTTTGGGCGGCCGCGGCGGTGGCGGCCGGGGCGGTGGCCCCCTGGGTGGCGGGTCGGACGACGGCAAACCGCCCCTGGCCGACGACCCTGTGCGCGACAAGCGCCTGTTCACCGACGCGGACACCGGCACGGCGATCAAGGTCGGGGGGCTCACCCGGCCCGACGGCAAGCTGCTGGTCAGCATCGACGTGAACAAGGCCGAGGATAAGGGCGTCGTCCATTACGCCACCCTGGAGCGCCTCGAACCCCAGGCCGACGGCAGTTGCCGCCTGCTGGTCGCCGAACCGGTGGAGTGGCAGCACTACGAAATCTGGGAAGACTGGTGGGCCAAGATTCGCATCCGCCGCTACGAGAGCGTCAATGGCGGCCCCTGGCGTCAGACCCACGACACCGGCTGGGTCGATTGGGGCAGCGGCTCCCGCCTGCTGGAAAGCGGCCTCCTCGCCCCCGACCAGATTCCCCGCACGGCCTGGGGCTCCATGGGGGCAGATCGTGCCTTCGGCGGCCCCCGGTCGGCGGGGGCGGTCTTCGACCTGGGGCGCATCGCCGAAGTCACGCCCGGCACGGCGGAACGGCTGGTGGTGCATGTCACCCGCCCGGGGCAGGATCCCGTCAGCACGGTACCCTTCGTGCTGTATCCGGTGAAGGGCGACGGCGGCCGCGTCGGCTATAGTGATTCCCCCTTGCCGCCGAGCGAAGGGCCCCGCTGAACGCCCCCGCCGCAGCGCAGCGCTGAGCGGACCCCTTCATCGCGTTAAGGTTCTGTAAAGCCGGGAATGCCAGACTCGCCGGGGTCTGCCGCCAGTCCCTCTCCCCGGGCCCCCGGACGCCCCCCACTTTTCGCCCCGATACCGTGCCCTCCACGCGCCGCCGCCCTCCCCTGCTCCTCATCGCCACCCTGGCCGCACTGCTCGTCTGGTCCCTCCTGCGCTTCGGCCTCTGGCTCTCGCTCGGCGATGCCCGCCCGGGCGCGCCCCTGACCGGATCGGCACTTCTGCTGGGCCTCGCCTTTGACCTCGCGACCCTGGCCTTCATGGCCGCCCCGGCACTATTGATCGCGGCGCTGTGGCCCAATCGCTGGGCCTCCGGGCGCCTCGCTCTGCTCCTTCGCTGGTGCATTCTCGGTACCGCGCTGTTCGCCCTGGGATTTGGCGCCATTGCCGAGGGGGTGTTCTGGCAGGAGTTCACCACACGCTTCAATTTCATTGCCGTCGACTACCTGATTTACACGCAGGAAGTGGTCAACAACATCCGGCAGTCCTACCCGGTGGGAGCAATCCTCGGCATGCTGGCCGTCGCCGTTGCGAGCCTGGTGTTCCTGCTGGCACAGCGCCTGGACTTGAGTGCCCGGCCAATCACCTGGCGGCACAGGGCTCTCCTGGCCCTTGCGGGGGTCGTGCTTCCTCCGGCCGCCTTCGCACTGTTCAGTGTCGACATGATGGAGTTTTCCGCCAATCAGTACGCCAACGAACTGGCGGGCAACGGGCTGTTTTCCCTGGCCGCGGCCATGCGTCGCAATGAACTGGACTATGAACGCTACTACCGGACGATTCCGCAACCCCGGGCGGATCAGCTTCTGAGCAGTCTGGGTGCCAATCGCCTTCAGTTGTCCGACGCTTTTGCGGCACCTGAGACGGGGCCCCGCAAGGTCGAGCTAGGTCCTTTCACGCGCTCGCCCCGGCATCTGATCCTGATATCCGTCGAAAGCCTCTCCGCGGAATTCCTGGGTGTTTATGGCAATTCTCAGGGCCTGACGCCCAAGCTGGACGAACTGGCCTCCGCAGGCCTGCGATTCGACTGGATGTTCGCCACGGGGACGCGCACCGTCAGGGGCCTGGAAGCGCTTTCCCTGGGGGTTCCCCCGGTGCCTGGACAATCCATCGTCCGCCGTCCGAACAACGAGCAACTGGCCAGCCTGGGGGAAGTGCTGGAGGACAACGGGTTCAAGAATTTCTTCCTCTACGGCGGCTACGGGTATTTCGACAACATGAACGCCTTTTTCGGCGCCAACGACTATACGGTTATCGATCGCACCGACTTCAAAAAGGACTCGATCGTCTTCGAGAATGTTTGGGGTGTTGCGGACGAATCCCTGTACGCAAACACTCTGGCCACCGTAGACGCTGCGGTCCGCGCCGGGAATCGGGTTTTCGCCCACGTGATGACGACATCGAACCATCGTCCCTTCACCTACCCGGGCGGGCGGATCGACATCCCCTCGCCGGGAGGGCGGGAGGGCGCGGTGAAATACACCGACTACGCCATCGGGAAGTTCATCGACGACGCCAGGGGAAAGGATTGGTTCAAGGACACCCTGTTCGTGATCGTCGCCGACCACTGCGCCTCTTCCGCCGGAAAGAGCAAGCTTCCGGTCGAAAAATACCGCATCGCCGCTCTCTTCTACGCCCCTGACATGCTGGAGCCCGGCGTCTATGAGCGGCGCGCCAGCCAGATCGACCTCGTACCGACCCTGACCGACGTCCTGGGGGCCAAGGGCGACGAACACTTCTTCGGCCAGTCGCTGTTCGAGGAAAAGCACCTGCCCGCCCGCGCCTTCATCAGCAACTACCAGGAACTGGGCTATTACCGGGAAGATCGGCTGGTCGTCCTTTCTCCGCGCCAGCGCGTCGAAACCTTCGCCATCGATCCCGCTACCCTCGCCGCATCGCCGACGGAAAACGACGATGCCCTCACCGAGGAAGCGATCGCCTATTACCAGACGGCGTCCAAGGCCTTCAAGTCCGGCGCCCTGCGCTATACGGAACGCGCCTACTCCACCCGCTGAACGCCCATCCCGGCCGCACAGGCACGCCGCGCCCCAGCGACCAGACGCCACGCCAGAGCCAGGCGCTAAGGGGCGCCGGGGGCGCCGCGCCCGCCAGCGGCGTGGCGGGCGTCCTCTTTCATGTGCTTGATGGCGTAGCGGCCGATATACACCGCCATGACCAGAATGAAGAGGATGGTGAACAGGCTGAGCAAGCCAATGTCGGAAGTGAAAAGCAGTTGCCAGGCCATGACGGATCTCCCAAACGTGACGGACATCGCCGCCCCGACAGCGATGGGGGCAGGCAGGGAAGATTTTGCAAGAGGCGTGCCTGGGGGAAACGCCGGTGGCGACTGTGGCGGGCCCTGCGCAAAACCCCTGGCCTGCCGGCCTTTTACGCGACAAGGGAGTGCAAAGGACTGCCGCGGCGCACAGAATCGCCAGTCCCGCTGCGCCATCTTCGGCGCAGACCTTGGCGCAATGCGCCACATTCGGCACCCCTCCCCGTGACGCCGGTCACCGCCAAGCCGACGGTCGCCGGGGTCAGTGGCTGGTGCCTTCGGATTTGGTGATCTTGTTCCAGACGTTGTACTTGCCCACGGGTTTCCGCATGGGCAGGCGCTTCACTTCCTTCAGGGTCGCCGCGTCGTAGATGATGAGGGCGCCCTGGTCTTCCCACAGGCTGGCAAGGACGTACTTGCCGTCCTTGGTGAATTCGACGTGGGCAAAGGTCTTGCCGGGTTCCGGCTTCAATTCGGCGACGACCTCCAGGGTTTCCTTGTCGATGATCTGCATGGTGTCCTTGAACTCCTTGCTCATCATCGAATCGGTCCAGGCGTAGCGGCTCTTCTCGTGGCTGCGCATGAAGAAACCAGGGCCCCGGGTCTTGATCTGCTTGATCGTCTTCCAGGTGGCCATGTCGATGATGCTGATCACCCCTTCGTTGAGGTTGGGGGTGGCCATCACCGTCCTGCCCTGCCAGGTCCAGCTGATGCCGGAACCCAGGTGGGGCATGCCGGGCAGCTCCAGATCGGCGATCTTCTTGCGCGCATCCAGATTGACCACCTGGCCGGTGACGGCGGCCTTGGCGTCGTTGCGCGAGGCACCCATCACCTCGTCGTAACCCTGGGTGAAGTAGAAGTCGTCCAGGTAGTCGTCGAGAACGCTGCGCTGGGGGTTGAGGAAGCCCTCGATGAAAGCGCCCTCCTTGTACTTGAAGTCGTGGATCATGCCGGCCGGAATATCCGGCGCCCTGGGGTTGTAGGAAACCTCCCACACTTCCTTGACGTCCTTCAGGGCCGCCACGAAGCTCTGCCGCGGCGAGGCGTCGTAGACGGCGGAGACCCGGGAGCTCAGCTTGCCGTCCTTGTCGGTGACCGGAAGGATTTTCTTCAGATTGAGGTCGGCGTCGAGGATGACCAGGCTGTGGGGCAGGTAGTTGGCCACCGCCACCCACTTGCCGTCGCCGGAGACGGCCGCGTTGCGGGTGTTGATGCCGGCCCGCACCTCGGCCACCACCTTGAGGTTCCACAGGTCGAACTTGGTGATCCAGCCATCGCGGGACGCGAAGAAGACGAAACGCCCGTCCGGTGTGAATTTCGGCCCACCGTGCAGGGCGAAACGGCTCTGGAAGCGGTGCATGGGTTCGAGCTTGTCACCGTCGAGCACGGAGACGTGGTGGTCGCCGGATTCCACTACCAGGAAGAGGTTCATGGGGTCGGCGGTGAAGGCCGGCTTGTCCGGCAGGCTGCCGGCGGGGTGATAGACCACCCGGGAAGCCTTGATCTCGGCCTCGCGCCAGGCGGGCATGGGCTTGATCGGGGTGTAGGCGTAGTCCACCAGGGCCTTGATCTCCTCGGCCGCCAGTTGCTGGCCGAAGGCCGGCATCTGGGTCGCCGGCCGGCCTTCGCGGATGACCTTCTCGGCTTCGGCCTTCCTGAGGCGCGCCAAGTTGTCAGGCAGCAGGGCGGGACCGATACCCCCAAGACGATCGGCACCGTGGCAGGCCGCGCAGTGCTGTTTGAAATTGGCCGGCGCATCGGCGGCCTCGGCCAGGTTGGCCAGGGCGGAGAGGAAATAGACGGCGAAGGCGGCCGCGGCAAGGGTTTTCCAGTTCATTAAACGATCACCAATGCGTTGTTGGAACGGCAGCGCGACCGCCCCCAAAAACCGTTCGCCCTGAGCCTGTCGAAGGGCGCTAAACCTAGGGGCATCCCGGGCTTCGACAAGCCTGTCCTGAGCACCGTCGAAGGGCTCAGCCCGAACGGAGGGGGGACGGCGATTCACGCCGAGATTTCCTCGTCGTCCAGATAACACCCCGGATCTTCCGCCCAGGGGTCGCCGGTCATCTGCTGTGCCCGCACCCGGGTGTTGCCGTTGCAGATGGGCAGGTAGGCGCAACTGCCGCAGCGGCCCTTGACCGCCCGCGGGAACTGCTTGAGGCCGGCCATGAGGGGGTCGGAGGTATCCGGCCAGATTTGCGAAAAGGGCCGCTCCTTCACATTGCCCAGGGTGTGGTGCCACCACATGGTGTCCGGATGCACGTTGCCCAGGTTGTCGATGTTGGCGACGTTGATGCCCGAGGAATTGCCGCCCCACTGCCTGAGCTTGGCCTCGACGTGGGCCGCCTTGTCCGGGAAGCGGCGGCGCACCCAGTGCAGGAAATAGACGCCGTCGGCGTCGTTGTTGCCGGTGGTGAATTCCTTGTCCAGGCCGCGTTGGTGATAGTCCCAGCAGGTGTCGAAAAGGAGGTCCATGGCCCAGCGGGTGAGCTTGTGCTGGGCATCGTCCTTGCGGTTCTTGTTGCCGCGGCCAGCGTAGTTGAGGTGGGAGAAGTAGAAACGGTCGATGCGTTCGTCTTCCACCAGCTTGAGCAGGCCCGGCAGATCCTGGGCGTTGTCCTGGGTCATGGTGAAGCGCACGCCGATCTTGAGGCCCCCGTCGTTGCCATAATCGCGGCAGAGGCGGATGCCCTTGAGCGAGGCCTCGAAAGCCCCGTCGAGCCGGCGGAACTTGTCGTGGGTGGCGCCCAGCCCGTCGAGGGAGACGCCCACATAGTTGAAGTCGCACTCGGCGATCCGGCCGATGTTTTCCTCGGTGATGAGGGTGCCGTTGGAGGAGAGGCCCACATAGAAGCCCTTGGCCTTGGCCCGCTTGGCGATGTCGAAGATGTCCGGCCGCAGCAGGGGCTCGCCGCCGGAAAGGATGAGCACCGGCACGCGGAAGGCCTTGAGATCGTCCATCACCGCATACACCTGGTCGGTGGAAAGCTCCCCGGGGAAATTGGTGTCGGCGGAAATGGAATAGCAATGCTTGCAGGTGAGATTGCAGCGACGGATCAGATTCCAGATCACCACCGGCCCCGGCGGATTGCGCTTGGGACCGAGGGGCGTCGGGGCGGCCACTTCGGCCAGGTATTGGGATATGCGGAACATGGGAGTCTCGGGCTCGGAACGCCGCTATTCAACGGCACCGGCGGGAGAATAGCCTTGACCCGGGTCAACCGGAAAAATTATGCGGCGTCAGCAGGGAGCCGCCCCACCGGGCCGGGAAGCCGCCTCCGGTATACTTCCCGCCTTGCACCCGTCGGCGCCCCCCGCCAGAAAACCATTCCATGACCGACTGTCGCCCCCCCGACGCCCCCGAGACCTCCCTGCCCCAGGCCTGGCGCGAAGCCCTGCTCCCCCGCCTGGCAGCCGGCGACACCCTGCGCGCCTGGCTGGAAATCGACCTCGACCCCCGCCTGCGCTTCTGCCGCGGTCTGCTGGCCGTCACCGACCGCGCCCTCCTCGCCTGTGACCCGGAAGCCGGCACCTGGAGCACCTGGGAACTGCGCGACGACCTGAGCCTGGATCACCACGACCACGCCGGCGTCGGCACCCTGGAACTGGCCGACGGCACGGGCCGCCTGGGCTGCTGGCGCTATACCCTGGCCCACGACGTCGCCGCCCTCAAGTTGCAGCGGGAGTTCGACCAGCGCCGGGAAAGCCGGCGGAGCGGCCGGCCTGTCGTGGTGCCCGACGAACTGGTGTGCCCCAAGTGCAGAGCCCCCCTGGAGCCCGGCGTCGAGGAATGCCCCATCTGCACCCGGGAAACCGCCACCCCACCTTCCACCTGGACCCTGTTCCGCCTGTGGCGCTTCGCCAAACCCTACAAGGGCCAGCTCCTGGCCGGCTTCCTGCTGACCATGGCCTCCACCGCCGCCACCCTGGTGCCGCCCTACCTGACCATGCCGCTCATGGACAACGTGCTGATTCCCTTCCAGAACGGCAAGCCCATCGACGTCGGCCTGGTCACGCTCTACCTCAGCGGCCTGCTGGGCGCCGCCCTGCTGGCCTGGGCCCTGGGCTGGGCGCGGACCTACATCCTGGCCCTGGTGTCGGAACGCATCGGCCGCGACCTCAGAACCACCACCTTCGAGCACCTGCTGCAACTGTCGCTGGAATACTTCGGCGGCAAACGCACCGGCGACCTGATGGCCCGCATCGGCTCGGAGACGGACCGCATCAACGTCTTCCTCTCCCTGCACCTGCTCGATTTCGCCACCGACGTGCTGATGATCGTCCTCACCGCCATCATCCTCTTCTCCATCCACCCGGCCCTGGCCGTCGTCACCCTGCTGCCGCTGCCCCTCATCGCCTGGATGATCCACGCCGTGCGGGACCGCCTGCGCACCGGCTTCGAAAAGGTGGATCGCATCTGGGCCGAGGTGACCAACGTGCTGGCCGACGTCATTCCCGGCATCCGTGTGGTCAAGGCCTTCGCCCAGGAAAAACGCGAGGCGGCGCGCTTCCGCGAGGCCAATTTCCACAACCTGGCCCTGAACGACCGCATCAACAAGACCTGGTCGCTCTTCGGCCCCGCCGTGACGCTGCTCACGGAAATCGGCCTCCTGGTGGTGTGGGGCTTCGGCATCTGGCAGATCAGCAAGGGCGAGATCACCGTCGGCGTGCTCACCGCCTTCCTCGCCTACATCAGCCGCTTCTACACCCGGCTCGATTCCATGAGCCGCATCGTCTCCGTGACGCAAAAGGCGGCGGCCGGGGCCAAGCGCATTTTCGACATCCTCGACCATGTTTCCAGCGTGCCGGAGCCCACCAACCCGGTGCATCTGAAGGAAGTGCGGGGCGAGATCGAACTCAGGAGCTGCGGCTTCCGCTACGGCACCCGCGCCGTCACCCGGGATGTGAGCCTGACCATCAAGCCGGGCGAAATGATCGGCCTGGTCGGCCATTCCGGCTCGGGAAAAAGCACCCTGGTCAACCTCATCTGCCGCTTCTACGACGTCACCGAGGGCGCCGTGCTGATCGACGGCGTCGATGTGCGCTCCGTCCCGGTGGCCGAGTTCCGCCGCAACATCGGCCTGGTGCTGCAGGAGCCCTTCCTCTTCTTCGGCACCATCGCCGAGAACATCGCCTACGGCAAGCCGGACGCCAGCCGCGAGGAAATCATCGCCGCCGCCCGAGCCGCCCACGCCCACGAATTCATCCTGCGCCTGCCCCACGGCTACGATTCCCTGGTCGGCGAGCGCGGCCAGGGCCTCTCCGGCGGCGAGCGCCAGCGCATCTCCATCGCCCGGGCGCTCTTGATCGACCCCCGCATCCTCATCCTCGACGAAGCCACTTCCTCGGTGGATACCGAGACCGAGAAGGAAATCCAGAAGGCCCTGGACAACCTCGTGCGCGGCCGCACCACCATCGCCATCGCCCACCGCCTGTCCACCCTCAGGAAGGCTGACCGCCTGGTGGCCATGGACCGCGGCCAGGTGGTCGAGGTGGGCAGCCACGACGAACTGATGGCCAAAGAGGGACACTACTACCGCCTTTACCAGGCCCAGGCCAGGAACGTCGATACCGAACTGGAACTCTCCAGCGTCCCGACCCCGGCCAAGGAGCACGCCGCATGAGCGCCCCTCTGCAACTTTCCCGCAGCCCCTTCGGCCGGCTGATGCTGGCCACCGCCGACGGCCCCCAGGCCGTGGTGCCGGTACGCGCCTTCCCCATCGCCGAGCCGGACAAGGGCATCTCCCTGGTGGATGGCGACGGCCACGAACGGGCCTGGATCGACCGCCTCGCCGATCTCGCCGCCCCCCAACGACAACTGGTGGAAGAAGAACTGGCCAGCCGCGAGTTCGTGCCGGAAATCCGCGGCATCCGTGAAGTCTCCAGCTTCGCCACGCCCAGCACCTGGCAGGTGGACACCGACCGAGGCCCCTTCGCCCTGGTCCTGAAGGGGGAGGAAGACATCCGCCGCCTGTCCCAGACCATGCTCATGATCGCCGACAGCAACGGCATCCAGTTCCTCATCCGCGACCTTTCCCGACTCGACCGCCACAGCCGCAAGCTTCTCGACCGCTTTCTGTGAGACCTTGGTTTTGCCCTCTACCGTTCCCACCAGTTCCGGTAGAGCCCCTGGGTATTGAGGCTCTTCTTGACGACCGCGAGCACCTTTTGGGTTATGAATTCAGCCGTGCGACCACGCAGCATCATGCCCACCGCAAGAACAAAACGCTCTGGCCAACTGAACTCCTTATGCACGCGCCTCAGCACTTCGTCGACGCGAGCACGAATCATCCCGGCAACGGAATCCGTTTGGCCATTACGGGCGAAATCTAGATCAAGCGCTTTAGAAGGCCACGGATAAGGCAATTGCTGCGTAGCGGCGGTCCCGCAGAGTGGGATCAGCGGAATCTCTCCCCGTGTGTTGTGCGGCAGGCCCGCTGTCTGGGCCGCTGGTCCGAACACAGCTTCGTTCTCCGCAGGCAGAGAAAACCACTCTTTCAAAAAGTACTGGCAATTGCGGCGGCCGAGAAAGAAGTCGTGGTTGCGATACTCGGGATGGAGGAATCCGGCAAAGGCCCCCAGCGGATCGCTGCATAGCGCCTGACCGCCGGTCAGGGACTGCCCCCCTTCACCAGTTCGTTTCGCGGTGATCAGGAACCGGCTACGGATTCCCGCCTCGGCTGCAAGCAGAAAATCCTGCGTACTGAAGCGAGCGTTGGCAAGCCAGGCGCCAATCAGCGCGCCGCCAGCGGCGGCGACATTTTGCTCGTCGCTTGGCCCGGGTGTAGAGGCGTCCGCAAAGGGGTCGACCAGAATGACGGCCCGTCGAGCCTGCTGCGGCTCATAGTCATTCCTAGAGGTCCAACCCGCCAGATGCCGACGGGCCAACTCGACGGGTTCATTGTTGAAGGCGCCCCCATCCACACAAAGGAAGGTGTAGTTCGCCCCCGGGCTGATCCCCCACGAACTGAGGTCTGGGAATACCAGCCCTTGGCCATGCCCGACACTGATGGGTTGGTAATAGTAATGCCACGCTGGCCGCTGCAGCTTGACCGGCGGGAAACCGACCGGAAAGGCCCCCGACGCCCGGGCGAAGCGCGCAACTTCATGCCAGGAAGTGACTGTACCCCCAGGCACTGAAGCCGTCGGACTCCCCGCCACTCGATAAGCATCCGGCCACTGCACCGACGGAGTGCCATCCCCATGGTAATAGCTCTCGACGCGGACGTAGTCGGCGTGGCGCCGATAGCACTGCTGGCGCCCCGTTGCCCCGCCGTAGCCCACGGCGTAAGGCACACCGGTGAGGTTGGACAGGGTCATCAGTAGCGTCAGCGGCTCCGACACATAGGGCCGGGGAGATGCAACCGGGTCCACCTCATTCGGCACACCCTGCGGAAAATTGGCCGCAAGGTCGCACCCTCTGAGCAGAGGCTCGGGGTTGAGAAGCGAAGCCAGCGAATCCGTTTTGCCACTATAGCCCTCGTTTGGATCGCAAAAGCCCGCGATGTCCAGGGTCTGTACCCATAGGGCGTAGAGCGGATTCTTCGGCCCCAGGGTTTGTCGCGTACCTGGATCCATGCTGGAGTCGATGTGGGGGAAGCCGTAACCCAGGGCCTTGGCCAGCACCGCCGCGCAGACACTTCCACCGGACGCGCCGGAAATCACCTTGATCCGAACCTGATGCCAAGGAACGGTGCGCTTTTCGAATGGATGGTCACTCTCCGCGGCTTTTTGCGTCTCCCATCTCTCCAGAGCTTCGATCAGAAAATCCAGCACTCCGGCGGTATAGGCCCCCGCCGAAACAGTACCCCCCAAAGACAAGCCGATTTCGAACACACCCCGTGCTAGGTCACCCGAGTTTGAGGCGGAGTCCGCAAACCATTTCTTTGCCGCGCTCAGCCGAGGATTGCAATCAGAATCCAACGGCGTCACCTTACCGCTTCCCCGCCCGCACTGTTGCCACCTCGGGCGTCCTCGCCATGTATCGTGCCTCGCCAGTAGTCCACCGGCTCATATTCTTTCCCGCCCAACGGTCCCGTCTTACCGCGGCATTGGTTGAGCCAGTCGTCCAAGGCTCTGGATTTGTCGTCGTCGAACCCGCGCTTTCCGTCTCTACTCCCGATGTAATACAGCTCAGTCTTGATCTTCTTGTCTGCAAGTTCGAGAACCCGCTTCCCAACTGCAGCACGCACTGCCAGAACGGTACGATAGCCGTCTGATGGTCCTTTCAAAGACGGCTTATCCGAGCCACCACCAACTATCGACTCAAAATGGGCGCGAGGCGGGAAGAAGCAACTCGACCTTATTGTTTCCCTCGGCGCGGAAAGAACGCCGCGATTCCCCAGGGAACGACTGAACCTACGGTAATAGTCCAGTGAAAACGCTGCATCCTTGAAGGCTTGACTCAATTTCCGCAACTGATCCGGCGTTAGATTGAGCCGTAAAGAGAGTTCCTGCACTGCGTCGAGTTCCTGGGCATGCGCGGTATGGCGGGCTTGAAGCGTATAGGTTGTCACCCCGACACGCGCCAGGAAATCGATGAGGTCTTTGTCCAACTCTCTGACCATGTCGAAGAAATCCTCGCCCACGTGCAATGAAACGGACCGCATGCCAGCCAGAACCAGAAACCCCGTACGAGTATTGGACCCACTCCCGCCAGCAGAAACTATCGGCCCAACGGTCGCACCGCCTCCCGTCGCCCCGGAGACCTCCCAGCGGGTTACGAGGATATTGCCGCTCCCAACAGCCGAGTCATATTTTTCGCGAGCCTTGTCGAGTTCTCCCCCGAACTTTCGCTAGGTCGCCCGTGACCTTGGCCAGTAGCGCCTTGCCCTGGTCCACACTATTCAGTTCTTCCCCCGCAAACATGCGCTTGATTTGGGCCAGCGTTCCCGCATTGCGCTGCGGATCGGCGAACAAATTGTTCTCCAGCAAGTGGCTGAGAGCCGCAGCTTGCAGATCAAATTTAGAGACGGTGAGCGCCTGAGATTGAACACCTTCCAGCAGCTTAGCCACGTGAGACGCCGGGTCGTCGTTAGAATTACCAATATTCTTGACCTCAAAGTCCCGAATGACGCTGAAACTAAACTTCGGGCTCAGGAATATCGAGTGACTCGGCGATGTCCCCTCGGGCTGATACGAAAGCATCTGTACGGCATTCGCCGGGGTTACTCCGGCAATCGACACATAGGTACTGAAAGAGAACAAGGGGTCGCTGGCACTGCTCCGCACCTCGTTGGACAAATCGTCCAGGGCTTCGATACTCACGGGACGGCTTGTGGTTCCGCACGCGCAAAGCGCGACGCAGAGCATCGCAATCCCCGCGCGCTTGCCCCCCGTTCCGCCCGTTAGGCTGGCGTTCCAGGCGTGCCTGCTTCTTTTCATGGTCTTCTTCTCCGTTGGTTTATTGATGAAATGAGCGACCGCGAGCAACTTCTGATCGCCAGCCGTAAAACTTGGCTACGAACAGTCGATCAGTACGTACAGAAGGTTCTGGCGATCTCGATCACGTCCGAAAAGTCGATCACCCGCATCGTGTGCCGCAGCGATGAATTCGTCCCACTGGCCCGGCGGCAGGGTCTGGCAACCGTGGCTCGATGTCGAGAAATTTCCGCCTTTATGAATATTGATGCCGAAATTCCCAACGTGGTCGTAAGGTGGACTGCCATCACGCAGCACCCTGACGGGACCGGCCCGCTGGCAGATTGCCGGATGGGGCCGCTTTCCACCGTGTATATCGAAGCGATAGCACGGCCAGACTCCGGGTTGCAGGACCGCCATTCCGCGCGTGCCCTCCACAAAGCCGCTCCCTTCCCGGTAACTTGACGGATCGGTATTGCCATTGAACGCCTGAAACAGATTCAGGTTTGGCACGTAGAGCACGATGGCATCGTCGTAGATACTTCGCTCATTATTCGGCGTCGCACCCATGGTATTGGCGTAGTACCCACGCAGGCCGATCACGGCGAGCGGAAAGTCGCTCAGTTCCAATTTGGGTTGTTTGGCGAGGAGCGCCAAGAGTTCAGCTTCGGTGATTTTCGGACGGCCACTCGCCGGGAGGAGGTTGGTAGGCTTGCTGGGCATTGCGGCCTCCTCTAATGCTCGGGGTACAAAAGGTCGAAAACGGCTACCTCATCGAGCGTACCGGTTGCCGGCTTCCCCTTGGCCGACTGCCACCGGCGAATGGCTGCTCGCGTAGGCTCGTCCAACTCCGCAGTCGCTCGCTCGATAGGAATTCCAAGCGCGAGTTGGATCGCCTCGATGTCTTGGGGCTCAAGGCGAGTCGCCTCGAAATCACTGACCGGCCCGACAATGGCGGGTGATCGGGGCACATCCGCGCCACTCGCAGAGACCAGAGGATTCGGTGTCGGCGGTGTAGCGCCGCCAATATTCGACGACGGGGGCGACGGTTTGATTCCGGCACCCCGCAACGAAACCAGCTTGGAAAGGGCATCGAACCAGAACGGCGCGCCCAGAGTGGCTGCCATGGCCGTAATCAGCCAACCAAAGATTGGCAGCATCCCTCCGGGCCATTCCGGACACCCTTTTGCGTCCAGTTTCCAACCAACCGGAATCCGAAGATCCTTCAAGTCCTTGATGTGGCGATTCACCTCGTCAATTTTCGCCTGGAGTTCTGGCGACGATTTCTCGTCTTGCCTCGCGACAATTCCGTTTACTTGTTGCTCGGCAACCCTCACCAGTGAGGCAGTCAACGCCCCGTCCTTCGCCAACCGCTGCACCAGTACAAGGGAATCAACGTTGAAGACAAACGCGGCGGCGAACGCGATGGCGAATAGCCATACCTGGGTATTCCGCTTGTACCATCCGGACACCCGATCCATGGACGCATTGAAATACGACTCGATCGACTCCCTTAGGCGTTCGGAATTTCCTTGAGCCTGGAGGACGAAAATCTCCAGGGCCTGTTTCAGGGCACTACTCGGCATGCGCTGCACAGCATCCGGAAGCCCGTCGAACAGCGGGCGCTGAGCCCTGTATTCCCGGACGAGCGTATCGGCCAATGCAGTGGCGAAATAGCCTGCCGGCATGTAGGAGGGTTTCTTTCCTTGTTTCGATAAAGACGCGATCAGCGGATGGCCGTACAGAATGGTCAACGGAGATTGATCTTTGCCACCAAAACTCTTCTCCCTCCCAACAACAGTTCGACCCCTTTGCTCAGGAGCTTCCCTCGCAAAGCAAGCAGTTGCGCCACAACCTCCTGAATTCCGCTGACTAGGCCAGAGAACAGCAGATAGATAAGCGCCATACCAATCGCCACGTCCAACATCAAGATCCCCCCTCTTGATTGCAAAGCCCAAATTGGCATGCATCTCCCTTTGCAATGATGCAATCTGGGAGACATCCGTATGCAGAGGGGAAATATGCATAACAAGTTCCCATTCGTCAATCGAAGATGATCGGCAAATTCCCGCACACCTAGCGAACGGCTCTGGATAGCTCCCAGCCCGTGGCGTTCATCGCCGGTTTGCAGGATCATTACGCCTTTCGGTAATCCGGTTTCCAGCGCGGCACGTTATGCGGGAACCGGCGCCAGCCCCAGCCGACGCCCCTGCGGATAAAAACACTCCATGAGCAAGAGAGAAATCGAGTTCCTCAAGATCACGCATCTGAACGGTCCCAGCCTGTGGACCTACCGCCCCGTCCTGGAAGCGCTGATCGACATCCATGACCTGGAGGACGCCCCTCCAATACCATTCCCGGTTTCGTCGAACGCCTGTCCGCCTGGCTGCCGTCCCTGGTCGAGCACCGCTGCAGCTACGAGGAACGCGGCGGCTTCCTGCGCCGTTTGCAGGAGGGCACCTGGCCCGGCCACATCCTGGAGCACGTCACCCTGGAATTGCAGAACCTGGCCGGCCTGCCCGGCGGCTTCGGCAAGGCCCGGGACGGTGGTCGCCGCGGCGTCTATAAGGTGGTCGTGCGCGCCTGGCAGGAGGACGTCACCCGCGCCGCCCTGCACGCGGCCCGCGACCTGGTGATGGCGGCCATCGAAGACAAGCCCTTCGACGTGGCCGGTACCATCGAGCGCCTGTCGGACATGGCCGATTCCCTCTGTCTCGGCCCCAGCACGGCGAGCATCGTCGATGCGGCCGACGACCGCGACATCCCTACCATCCGCCTGATCCCCGACGCCAACCTGGTGCAGATCGGCTACGGCGCCGCCATGCGCCGCATCTGGACGGCCGAAACGGACCGCACCAGCGCCATCGCCGAGACCATTTCCCGGGACAAGGATCTGACCAAGAGCCTGCTCTCCTCCTGCGGCGTTCCGGTCCCCGAGGGCCGCGAGGTCGACAGTGCCGAAGACGCCTGGGAAGCCGCCCAGGACATCGGCCTGCCGGTGTGCGTCAAGCCCACCGATGGTAACCACGGCCGCGGCGTCTTCATCGACGTGAAGACCCGGGAAGAAATCGAGAAGGCCTACGCCGTCGCCTTCGAAGAGGGCAGCGGCGTCCTGGTCGAGCGTTCCCTGCCGGGCACCGAGCACCGCCTGCTGGTGGTCGGCGGCAAGCTGGCCGCCGCCTGCCGCGGCGACATGGTGTGCGTGGTCGGGGACGGCCAATCGACGGTAAGGCAATTGGTCGAGACCCAGATCAACTCGGACCCCCGCCGCGGCCCCACCGAACTGCACCCCCTCTCCCTCATCCGCCTCGATTCCGCCGCCACCATGGAGCTTTCCCGCCAGGGCCTGGACGCCGATTCGGTGCCGCCCCCGGGCAAGGAAGTGCTGATCCAGCGCAATGCCAACCACGCCTTCGACGTAACGGACCAGGTGCATCCCGACAACGCGGCCCTGGCCGCCCTCGCCGCCCGCATCGTGGGCCTCGACATCGCCGGCATCGACCTGGTGACGCCCGACATTTCCAAACCCCTGCTGGAGCAGGGCGGCGCCATCGTCGAGGTCAATGCCGGCCCCAGCCTGCTCATGCATTTGAAGCCCGCCGTCGGCGAGCCCGCCCGGTGGGCAGGGCCATCGTCGATCATCTGTTCCCGGACGGCCAGACGGGGCGCATCCCCATCGTCGGCATCACCGGTTCCCGGGGCAAGACTTCGGTGGCCCGTTTTCTCGGCCATCTCACCCGGCTTTCCGGCAAGTACGTCGCCCTGGCGTCCAGCGACGGCCTCTTCCTGGACCAGCGCCACGTCCAGAAGACCGACGCCGCCCACTGGGCCGCGGCCCGCCGGGTGCTGCTCAACCGGGCGGCCGAAGTGGCCATTTTCGAAAACGGCGCCCGGGCCATCCTGGGCGAGGGTCTGGCCTACGACCGCTGCCAGGTGGGGGTGGTCACCAATCTGGATCCGGAAGAGACGCACCTGGACTACGCCATCGACGACCACGAGATGCTCTACAAGGTCCTGCGCACCCAGGTGGACATCATTCTCAAAGGCGGCGCCGCGGTGCTCAACGCCGCCGACCCCCAGGTGGTCGAAATGGCCGAACTCTCCGACGGCGAGGCCTATTTCTTTGCCGCCGGCGAGGACAATGCGGTGGTCCTGGCCCATTGCGCCAAGGGAGGCCGCGCCGTGGTCGCGCGGCGGGGCGAGCTGGTCCTGGCCGCCGGCAATACCGAAACCCGCCTGGCCAAGCTGGCCGACATTCCGGCCCTGCGCCAGGGCGAGGAAACCTTCCGCCTGGAAAACACCCTGGCGGCGGTTGCCGCGGGCTGGGCCTTGAACATTCCGGCAGAACTGCTGGCCGCCGGCGTCAAGACCTTCGAGCAGGAAGCCCCCGCCCCTTCCCGGCGCCAGAAAAAAAACTAAGCGATCGCAGCAGAGAGGAAAACCCCCATGGAAGTTTCACGCATCCGGGCCCTGCGCGGCCCCAACCTGTGGAGCCGGCACACCGCCATCCAGGCCATCGTCGAGTGTCGCGAAGCGGAGCGCTCCATCAACGCCCTGCCCGGCTTCGAAGCCCGCCTGCGGGAGCGCTTTCCCGAAATCGATTTCCTCAACGTCACCGGCCACAACGAGGTCATTTCCCTGGCCCACACCCTGGAATTCGCCGCCCTGGGCCTGCAGGCCCAGGCGGGCTGCCCGGTGACCTTCAGCCGCACTTCGGAAACCATAGAGCCCGGCACCTTCCAGGTGGTGGTCGAGTACAGCGAGGAGGATGTCGGCCGCCTGGCCTTCGACCTCGCCGAGCAACTGGTCAACGCGGCCCTGGAGGACAAGCCCTTCGATCTGGCCGATGCCCTCTACCGCCTGAAGGACCTGGACGAGGACATCCGCCTCGGTCCCTCCACCGGCTCCATCGTCGCGGCGGCCGTCGCCCGGGGCATTCCCTACCGGCGCCTCACCCAGGGCAGCCTGGTGCAGTTCGGCTGGGGCAGCAAGCAGCGCCGCATCCAGGCCGCGGAAACCGACATGAGCAGCGCCATCGCCGAATCCATTGCCCAGGACAAGGAACTGACCAAGCACCTTCTCCACGCGGCCGGCGTCGCCGTGCCCCTGGGGCGCCCGGTGACCAGCGCCGAGGACGCCTGGGCCGCCGCCCAGGAAATCGGCGGCCCGGTGGTGGTCAAGCCCCGGGACGGCAACCAGGGCAAGGGCATTTCGGTCAATATCCGCACCCGGGAAGAAGTCATGGCGGCCTACGAGACAGCCATCGAATTCCGCGACGACATCCTGGTGGAACGCTTCCTGCCCGGCCATGACTACCGCTTTCTGGTCATCGGCGACAAGCTCATCGCCGCCGCGCGGCGGGAGCCACCTCAGGTGATCGGCGACGGTGTCCATACCGTCCGCCAACTGGTGGATATCGTCAACGCCGATCCCCGCCGCGGCGAGGGCCACGCCACTTCGCTGACCAAGATCCGCTTCGACGACATCGCCCTGGCCCGCCTGGCCCTGCAAGGCCTCCAGGCCGATTCCATCCCGCCCCGGGGCAGCCGGGTCATCCTGCGCAACAACGCCAACCTCTCCACCGGCGGCACCGCCACCGACGTCACCGACGACGTGCATCCCGAACTCGCCGCCTGCGCCGTCGCCGCCGCCCAGACCGTCGGCCTCGACATCTGCGGCATCGACGTGGTCTGCGATTCGGTCCTGAAGCCCCTGGAAGACCAGGGGGCGGCATCGTCGAGGTGAACGCCGCCCCCGGCCTGCGCATGCATCTGTCGCCTTCCTACGGCAAGGGCCGCAACGTGGGCGAGGCCATCGTTTCCATGATGTTCAGACCCGGGGAGGACGCCCGCATCCCGGTGGTGGCCGTGGCCGGCACCAACGGCAAGACCACCACCGCCCGCCTCATCGGCAATATCTTTACCCGGGACGGCAAGCGGGTCGGCATGACCAGCACCGACGGCGTCTACATCGAAGGCCGGCGCATCGACAGCGGCGACTGCAGCGGCCCCAGGAGCGCCCGCAACGTGTTGCTTCACCCGGGCGTCGACGCGGCCGTCTTCGAAACCGCCCGGGGCGGCGTGCTGCGCGAGGGCCTGGGCTTCGACCGCTGCAACGTGTCGGTGGTGACCAATATCGGCATGGGCGACCACCTGGGGCTCAACTACATCACCACTGTCGAGGATCTCGCCGTGGTCAAACGGGTCATCGTCGAGAACGTATCCAAGAGCGGCCATGCCGTACTCAACGCCGCCGACCCTCACGTGGCGGCCATGGCCGCCACCTGCCCGGGCAGCGTCATCTACTTCGCCCGGGACCGCTTCCTGCCGGTCATGGCCACCCACCGCGCCCAGGGCAAGCGCGTCGTCGCCGAGGGCGACTCCATCGTCTGCGCCGAAGGCAGCAGCGAACACCGCATCCCCCTCGCTTCCATCCCCATCACCCGGGGCGGCACCATCGGCTTCCAGATCGAGAACGCCATGGCCGCCACCGGCGCCGGCTGGGCCCTGGGCCTGCCCTGGGAGATCATCGCCGCGGGCCTGGCGAGCTTCGTGAACGACGCTCAGACCGCCCCCGGCCGCTTCAACGTCTTCAACTACCGCGGCGCCACCTTGATTGCCGATTACGGGCACAACCCGGATGCCATCCAGGCCCTGGTGAATGCCATCGACACCATGCCTGCGGGCAAACGCTCGGTGGTCATCAGCGGCGCCGGCGACCGCCGCGACGAAGACATCCGCCAGCAGACCGAAATCCTGGGCGACGCCTTCGACGAGGTGATCCTTTACGAAGATGCCTGCCAGCGCGGCCGGGAAGACGGTGAAGTCATCGCCTTGCTGCGCAAGGGCCTGGAAGACGCCCAGCGCACCCACTCCGTGGAGGAAGTGCGGGGCGAATTCCTGGCCATCGACACCGCCCTGGCCCGCCTGGAGTCAGGCGACCTGTGCCTGATCCTGATCGACCCAGGTGGAAGAGGCGCTGGCGCATATTGCGAAGCGGTGCGCGGAGTAGGCTATTGTTGGCCTGACGAGGAATCGATGCGCAATCGCCCGCGCTCCCGCAACCGCACCACGTCAAGGGCCTCCGCCGTCTGTATCCGTTGCGGATGCCGCAAGGGCGGCGCCCTGCAGTTTTGTTCCGCCTGCGGTTTCGCGCCGCTGACGGCGGAGGACCGTGCACGTTCGCTCATGCTCTCCCCTCTTTTCGATGTCGGAGAAAGCACAATGGGACTGTCAGACGAAGCGCTGGCAGATGCCGCACGGACTCTGCGGGAAGGCCGTCCCTGGGCCTGGGATGCGGGCGAAGTCGCCCGGGTCGCGGCGCTCCACAGCGCAGCAGAGTCTTTGACTCCCCTACACCTCGCCTCTGACCTCGCTCGGTGGCTCCTGCCCCCGCTTGCGCTGCTTGCGGGCATTCTTTGGCTCGCGACGCATTCCTAAAGGGCTTGGTGGTCAGTTTTCGGAGACACCTGTGGGCTTTTCCATATCCTGGCTGGCGTGTCGCGGCCCCTCCTTCGAAGTCGTCGCCACTCGCCTGGGCTTCACCCCCAGCGGGAAACAGGCCGCCTTTCTCCGGGCCCCGCTTGCGGGTCGGACACTCTCCCGGCGGATGGCACCTGCTAGTCGCCAAGCGCTGTGACGCCCTTCTGGTCAAGGCCGGCGCCCTCGCCAGCCTCTCAACGGATTGCACGGTCGTCGCCTGCAGTATCGAGGAGCACGTCATGTTTTCCTCGGCCGAGGCCTGGCAGCACGGGAAGCGTCTCTGGCGCATCGAACACGCTGCGGAGGAAGGCGACGACCATCTGGCGGTCGAAGGCACCCCGCCGGACATCCTGGCACAGCGAATCGCCGACGCTCGCGCGTGCCAGAGCGAGGATTCGGAAGTCGGCTGGTTCTTCGAGATTCCCCTCGATTGCGCGAAGAACCTCGTCGGCTTCAAACACGACGAAGTCCGCCCGGAAATGGAGGACGAGGGCTTCATCGTCCTTCAGTCCATGCGCGGGGAAAAAGTTTGGTGGCGGTTTTGGTAAGTTCGGGGGCCGAGGCGAATCAGCCGGCCAAGGCCCTGATCGCTTACATTGGAATCCACGAGCTCAACGGAGAGTCAGGGAACCGTTTGAATTCTTAAGGATTCTCTGAATAACCGGCTATTTCCGCGCAGGCTGTCATAAAAAAGATGAAAAACAGGCGATTTTCGACCGTTGACCGTGAAATCCAGGGAGTTTTCCCTGCATTTCCCGTTTCACGGGCGCACCTCGCCCACCAAGGGCAACAATCGCTTGCGAGCCATCCACAAATTTGCCAGCGCAAACAGCGTCACGATCTGCCCCGTATTCTTCGCCAGACCACGGTAGCGAACTTTCACAAAGCCAAACTGGCGCTTCACTACCCGGAACGGATGTTCAACAATTGCCCGCACCGCCGAGAGCATCCGGTTGAACGCCTTCTGCTCCTCAGTCAGCGCTCCGCCAGCCGGCTTCTTGGTCGGTGTCAGAACAGACAGATTGCCTTCCTTCTGGAACTCGTCAATCGTCCGGTTCTTCTTGTGATAGCCGCGATCACCGAGCGCAATGGCTTCTTCCCCGTGCAGGCACTTCTCCATCATCGCAATGTCCGCAACCTTGGCCGTCGTGCATTCCACGGTATGAATCAAGCCGCTGTCGGCATCGACGCCAATATGGGCTTTCATCCCGAAGTGCCACTGATTGCCCTTCTTGGTCTGCGTCATTTCTGGATCACGCTTCTTGTCTTCGTTCTTCGTCGAACTCGGTGCTGCAATCAGCGTTGCATCGACTACCGTGCCGCGCTTCATCGACAGCCCTTTCTCCGACAACACCGCGTTGACCTCGGCAAAGATCGCCACCGCCAGGTCATGCTTCTCCAGCAGATGGCGGAAGCGCAAGATGGTGCTTTCGTCTGGCATCACATCCTCGAAGGCATCCAGTCCGGCAAACTGGCGCAGCAGCGGCACGTCGTGCAAGGCTTCTTCCATCGCCGGGTCCGAGTAACCAAACCACTGTTGCATGAAGTGAATCCGCAGCATCGTGCCCAGCGGCATCGGCGGGCGGCCGTTTCCCTTTTTCGGGTAGAACGGCTCGATCAGCGACTCAAGACGCGACCACGGCACCACCGTTTCCATCTCCGCCAGGAACACTGCCTTGCGGGTTTGCTTGCCGGCTTTCGGCAAAAAACCCGTCTCGGCCAGGCTCAGTTGCTTCATCGGTTTCATCTGTCTCATCAACTCAATGACAATGCCGTCATTTTCTCAAATTGCGCTGCATGATGGTTACTTATGCAGAGTTTCCTTAAGGCCCGTGCTAGTAGTCAGTCAGAAAGGTTTGCGTCGATGCCGAGGCGCGCAACCGCGCCCCGATCGCGCGAAGCGAACCGCAGCCATAGCCGAAGCTATGGCGAGGATGAGCGACAAAGCGAGCGGGGATGCGGGGCGGGCCGAACATAGCTGAACCTATCTGACTGACTACCAGCCCCGTGCCGGCTCATCCAACGCATCGACTGCGAGCGCAAAGGTGCCTGGTTCGTTTTTCAATTCAGTAAGCTCCCTCAGGCATCCATCAGTTTTCCAACATCGACGATCAAGTCGCTCACCAACGCACATAGCTCGCGGATCGCCGATTCTTCGATCTCGAGAAACCCCTCGTATTCAGCCAGGTTTCGCTTCTGGTGGGCGCTGTCGAGAATGCGCCATTGAACGGCGGTCCAGCCGAGGGTGTGGGGAAGGCATTGGAATACGGTATAGCGGTTCTCGCTGCGATAGCCGTGCCAACGGAGTGCAGCCAGCGCCGCGCCATGGGCAGCGTTGTAGGCGCTGGTGAATCGGCCTTCCGCGGAGAGCGCCTCAACCCGGGCATCGGCCAGACGAGTACGCGCCAGGTCCAGTAGGCGCCGGACTTCGGCATCGTTGCGCGGCTCGGCCTTAAGCTGGCCGATGCGCACCAGATTGTCCAGCGCTGGCTGGGACAAGGTTCTCTCCGATCAAAGGCAGAATGGGCTGGGCGAGGACGCGATTGATGAAGGAGTCCGCCTCGGCAAGCCGATTGGCATATTCTTTCGGAGTATAGCAATTAGGGTTGATCTTGCGCACCAATTGCGTTTCCGCCGGCAGGAGGAGGGGCAAGACCTCGCTCAGGGTCAAATCGTCGCCAACCAGCAAGAGGTCTATATCGCTGCGCACCGTGTCGCTCCCCTTGGCGACAGAACCATAGACAAACGCCGTGCTCAAGCGGGATAGCAGGGGCTCCAGAGCCCGTTGCAGCACCGGAACCACGCCGAGTGTCTTGGTAGTCAGTGCGACCAACTCGGCGTAAACCGGACTGTCCGGATTGGCCTGGAAGCGACGTTGATTGCCGACCATTTCGGCAAGAACCAACCCGGCAGCGGCCAGACGATTCAGCTCCCGCTGCAGCGAAGCGCTGCCAAGCCGGGTCAGGCGGCGCAACTCGCTCAGGTGGTAGCTACGTTCGGACTGGCCGAAGAGCCAAGGAAATAGCTTGGCCTGGCTGTCGGTGAAGAGGGCGGCGGCGAGTGACATAGCCAAATATTAGCACGATCGTGCCAACATCTGGCTCGATAAAAGCTTCCTGATCGCCTCCGTCGGTATCCACAAGGTCATCGGCGAGTCCGGTCGTCGCTCGAACTCGTAGCGCTCATACCCCCCCACGCCTGCCCATCCTTCGCATCGACAATGACGCCGACCATGCCGACGGACGAAGCGGCGCAAATACTCGTCGAGCGCGAGGACGCCGCAGGTGAAGGCGCGCCGGTCGTGGTCCGCGGAGAGGCGTTCGATGCTGCCCGCGAACTTCACCGTCAGCGCTTTCCCTGCCAATCGCGATGACGTTCGATCGCTGCGGAAAGTTTCGGCCTGGGCTTGTCCGCTTCATCCAGGGCCTGGGCAAAGACATCCCAGTCATGAGCCGACAGGGTCATCATCTCGGCATCGGCAAGGATTTGCCTGGCGCGCTCCTGGGCCGTACCCAGCAAAAATGCACTGACCGACAAACCGGCGGTCGTTGCGGCACACACGATGAGTGCCTTGATTTCTGGCGAGGTGCGCAAACCGATGCGCTCGTTCGCTTGAGTTGAAGCCAGCATGATCGAGTCCTTTGTACGGAATATTTACGGAACAGTCCATCGCCCACCCCGGACTTTTGCAATTACCCGTACAAATTCCGTACAAACACAGGACCACTACCCGATGCGCAATCCGCTCTTCTTGAGGATGCGGGTCGAGAAGAGCACGTCGCTGGCCCGGCAGGCATCGCCCAGGAGGGAGCGGATGGTTTCGGCCTTGGCCAGCACCTCTTCCCGGCTGCTGCCGTGGACCATGGCGAAGAGGTTGTAGGGCCAGGCCGGCAGGGCGCGGGGACGGCGGTAGCAGTGGGTGACGCAGTCCAACGCCCCCACCTGGCGGCCGAGTGGGTCGATGCGTTCGTCGGCCACGTCCCATACGGTCATGCCGTTGGCAGTCCAGCCGATGGCGTAGTGGTTAGGCACGGCGCCGATACGGCGGATGATGCCCGCCGTCATCATGGCCTGGAGACGGGCCATGACCTCCTCCGCCGGCAAGCCGACCTGATCGGCCACGGCGTGGTAGGGCCGGGGCACCAGGGGCAGGCCACCCTGGGTGGCGATGATGATGGCGCGGTCGGCGGGGTCGAATACGTATTCAGTCAAACCCGTGACTCCAGCTTCATTTCCACGAAGTATTCGGCTTCCTTGGGGAAGGCGTGGACCGGCAATCCAGTGGCCGCCTCAATCTTGGCGATGGCTGCGGGAATACCGTCCGGCGTTTCGGTGGCCAGCACGAACCACATGTTCAGGGCGTGTTCCCGGCGGTAGTTGTGGGCCACCTCGGGGAAGGCATTGACTGCTGCCGTAACCGCCTCGTAGCGCGCCTCCGGCACCGCCAGGGCCGCCAGGACGAAGGCGCCGCCGAGGCGCTCGATCTGCACCATGGGGCCGAAGCGGGTCAGCACCTTGGTGTCCAGCAGGCCTTGCAGGCGGGCGAGCAGTTCTTCTTCGCGGATACCCAGGGCTGCGGCGGCTTCGGCGTAGGGGGCCTCGCTGACGGGGAAGCCCCCCTGGAGGGTGTCGATGATGCGCCGGTCGATGGCATCGAGATCCACCGCCGGACGCTCACGCATAACGGGCGCCGTTCTGCTTGTAACGGGTCAGGGAAAAAAGCACGTCGTGGGCGCAGGCGTCCAGGCCGTGACGGCGGCGCAGGTCGGCGATGGTGGCTTCGACTTCGCCGCGCTCCCGGCCGTGGATCATGCAGAAGAGGTTGTAGGGCCAGTCGGGCAGCACCCGGGGGCGGCGGTAGCAGAGGGTCACCGCGGGCTCTTCGGCGAGGGCGCGGCCCAGTTCGCTCACCCGTTCGTCGGGGATGTCGTGGACCAGCATGCCATTGGCCGTGTAGCCCAGTTCCCGGTGGCGGACGACGACGCCGAAACGCTTGATGGCGCCGTTTTCCAGCCATTGTCCGATGCGCGAGAGCACTTCGCTCTCGGAGGCGCCGACGCGCTCGGCGATGAGGGCAAAGGGGCGGATGAAGAGGGGCAGGCCTTCCTGCAGCACGGACACCAGGCGGCGCTCGGCTTCGTCGATGGGGGCCTGGGGCTGGACCGGGCGCGCCTCGGCCTGACGCCGGGCAGGGGGCACCGCCTTGAGGGGGAAGCCCAGGTCGATATGGAATTCTTCCAGGAGCGGCAGGGCCAGCACCGGGTAACCGGCTGCTTTCTCGATGGCCCCCAGGGTGGCCTGGAGCCGCCCTTCACTGCCGGCGGTGACGACGAACCACAGGTTGTAGCGATTTTCCCGCTCGTAGTTGTGGTTCACCTCGGGGAAACGATTCACCGCCTGGGCCACGGCGTCCAGCTTTTCCGGCGGCACGGCCATGGCGGCCAGGGTGGAGGCACCGATACGCTTGGGGGCAAAGACGGCGCCGACCCGGGAAATCTTGCCTTCCCGGCGCAGGGTTTCGAGCCCACTCAGCACCGCCTTTTCCGCCACTCCCAGGCGCGCCGCCAGCTCGGCAAAGGGCGCCGGGCAGAGGGGGAATTCCCGCTGGAAGTCGTTGAGGAGGTGGAATTCGAGGGTGTCGTCCATGGTCATAAACCGGTGCGGTGGGCTCGCGAAGTGAAGAATATGCCTGAGGGGTTGTCGGCAGCAATTTCGCCCAGGGTCTTGAAGCTGGTGGTGTCGACGATGACCACCTTGTTGTCGTCCCGGGCCGAGAGCCAGACGGCTTCGCCGCGGGGCGCGAATTCCATGTGCAGGATGCCCTTGCCTGGCTCGAAGGTGTGGACCACCTTGCCGGCCAGGGTGTCGATGACGTCCACCTTGCCGTTGTCGGGGAAGGCGAAATTGACCCACACCTGGCGGCCGTCGGGTCGGGCCATGACGAAGACCGGCTGGCCGCGCACGGGGATGCGGGCGACTTCCTTCCAGGTCGTGGCGTCGACCACCAGCACCTCGTGGCGGCCGATGGCGGGCAGGTGGGCCTTGCCCTGGGCCACCGACCAGCCCCGCAGGTGAGGCATCTTGAATACTGGCAGCTTTTCCTGGCCGCGGCCGTAGTTTTCCAGAATCTTGCGGGCGCCCTTTTCCGGCTGCCAGAGGTCCACCAGGGCAACGCCGTCCTCGCCGAAGAGGCCGGCCAGGAAGTGGCGGCCGTCGGGCGTCACCAGGCCATCGTAGGGCTGGTTGCCGGCGGGAAAGCGCTGGGTGACGGGGCGGCGGGGATCGCTGAAGTCGCTGACCCAGATTTCGCCGCCCTCGAACAGGGCATAGGCGAACTTGTTGCCCGGAGCGTCGGCCAGGCCCACCACTTTCGAGAACTTGCCGGGAGCGTATTCGGCCGGCACTTCGGAGAGCAGTTCCAGGGTCTCCGCGTCGAAGGCCTTGATGCCGCCCGGGGTGTAGTTCTGGGCGACGACGATGCGGCCATCCTGGGAGATGGAACCGCCGATGGCGTTGCCGGACTGCATGACCCGCCTGACGATGCGGGCCTCCAGGAGGTCGATCTTGGTCAGGGCGCCGTCGCGGCCGAAGACGAAAGCGTAGCGGCCATCCCGGGAATAGACGGCGGAAGCGTGGGAGAGGTCGCCCAGGCCGCCGATGCGGGCGTAGGCGCTCTTGCTCGTGGTGTTGACCAGGGTGACGTGGCCGCTGGCCCGCTCGATGACGAGGCCAAGATCGCCGGTGCCGCGCAGTTGCGGGCCGGCGCAGGCGGCGAGAAAGGTGGCGGTCAGGAAGGCGAAAAAGAGTCGCACGGCGGGCCTCAACGGGGGAATTCAGTCATCAGTTTATCGACGATCCAGCGGGCCTCGGCCTCATTGACGAAGCGTTCCCAGGGCGGCATGGCGGTCCCCGGGCGGCCGAGCAGGATGGTGGCCACCAGGCCTTCCGCCGGTTTGTCCTTGAGGGCGGCCGGCAACAGGGGGGTGCCGAGGCCGCCCGCCAGGGTCATGCCGTGGCAGGAGCCGCAGTCCTGGCGCACCAGGCGCACCAGTTCCTTCTGGCGTTCGGCCGGCGGCTCGGCGGCATAGCCCGTGCCAGCCGTACCGGCCACGAGCAGGCAGGCCATCAATTTATTCGGATACAACGACGAGGCCCTTCATCTCCGGGTGGGGGCCACAAGTGTAGGGGTAGCTGCCCGCCTTGGGAAAGCTGCGCTGCCAGGTTTCTTCCGGAAAGATGCGCTCCGACTCCAGCCCGCCCTCGGCCGGAAAGAGGATGGAGTGGCTGGTGCGCTTTTCCTTGTTGATCCAGCGCACCGTATCGCCGATGCGGATCCTTACTTCGGCCGGGATGTAACTGTAGTTCTGGATTTCGACGGTCACCGTCTCGGCCGCCGCCGAAAGCGCAACGAGCGCCAGGATCACTGGCGCCCGCCGCAGGAGTTGCCTTCCGGTGTTCATGGCCGGAGGCGCAGAGGCTTACTGCTTGACCGCCTTCACATCGCCGTCGGCACCGATACCCAGGGAGTAGCCGAAGGAAATGTGGTGGAAGCGCCCAGCAGCGCCGTCAGCGTGGATGGCCACGCCGAAGGGAACGGCCTTGCCCTCGGCCATGGCAACGCCACCGGCAAGCTTGCGGGTGAAGGTGACGGTGTAGGTATCGCCGGCCTTGGCCCCATCGGCCTTGACGCCAGCGGTACCGCCTTCCATGTTGCGCTTGTCGGCCACGGTGCCATCGACGGCCTTGGCGCCCTTGCCGCTCTTCCACTGCATCAGGTCCATGGCGCCTTCCTTGACGTACTTGGTCTTCTTGTCGTCGGCGCCGGGCATGGTACGGGCGTCGGTGTGGCAAGTAGCCCAGCAGCCGACCTGGGCGCCCTGGGGCACCTTGTCGTTGGCGAACATGACCGTGGCCTTGACCTCGTTCTCCTTGTCCTGCGGATCCGCGGCGCCAGCCGGAGCCTTGAACGTCAGGCGGACATAGAGGTTGGTTGCGTCATAGGCGGCCTGCACACCCACCGGGAAAGTCATGGTCTTGGGCGCGCCCTTGGGTTCCAGTTCCTTGCTGGCCAGACGCTTGAGGTCGATGGACAGCTTGCCCTTTTCATCGTGGCAGCCGGCACAGGTCTCGCCCTTCTTGAGGCCGGACGAGCCGCTGTGGTCGGATTTCTTGGTCGCCCACTCGATGGGCGTCACGCCCGGGTGGAAGACTTCGATGTTCTTGGTGGGCACCTTGCCCCAGTCGGGCGCGGCAAAGGCCTGGGAGCCCATGGCGAGGAAGGCGCCGGCCACGGCCAGGGAAACAAGATTCTTGTGCATGGTGTTATCTCCGTTCTAAGAGTCGTTCGATCCGTGACGGCGACGATCACTCGTCTTCGTCATCTTCCTTCATGCCTTTCGGCTTCTTGTGGGCGATGCCCTTGTGGCAGTCGATACAGGTCTTTTTCTCGTCCTGGGCAATCTTGTGCATCTTGGAGGCCCGGGTTTTCTGCTTCTCGATGTTCATCCCCTCGAAGCTGTGGCAATTACGGCATTCGCGGGACTCAGCCTTCTTCATGCGCGCCCATTCGTGCTCTGCCAGCTCCAGGCGTTTGGCCTCGAACTTCTCCGGCGTATCGATGGTGCCCATGATCTTGCCATAGATTTCCTGGCTCGCCTGGATCTTGCGGGCCATCTTGTGCACCCAGTCCTTGGGCACGTGGCAGTCGGAACAGACCGCGCGCACGCCGGTGCGGTTGGAATAGTGGATGGTCTGCTTGTATTCCTGGTAGACCGTATCCCGCATCTCGTGGCAGGAAATGCAGAACTCCAGGGTGTTGGTCGCTTCCATGGCGGTGTTGAACCCCCCCCAGAAGACGATGCCGGAAAAGAAGCCGACGACCAGAAGGGTCAGCAGGGAATACTTGGCGCTGGGACGCTTGAGCGCCGCCCACAGACCCGCTTTGTTACCGTCTCCCATGATGGGATTCCTCCCGCGTTGTTGTGCGTTTTAGATGCCCGACAGGATAAGGGGGCTTGCGCCCCCCTCTCCTTGTGTTCGATCAAATTGCCGATCGATCAGTAGATGTCGTGTTGCGTGTTGTAGACGTTGAACTTGCCCGTCGGGGTGATCATCTTGGGATCGGTGATCACCTTCTTGAGCTTCAGGGTCGCGTCGTCATACACCACGATGGCGGACTGGTCGGTCTTGCCACCCCACAGGGAGATCCACACTTCCTTGCCGTCAGCGGAGTATTCCGGATGCACGGCACGCTTGGTCGCCTTGGTGGCGGGCAGGCCGGAGTCCTTTGCCACGTTCAGGATGGCCTTGGGCTTGGACAGATCGGCCATGTCCCAAACGGCGACGGATTCAGCCAGATCCTTGTCCGGGTTCTGCGGCGCGTCAGCCCAGAAGTGCTTGGACTTGGGATGGGTCTTGACGAACAGGTTGCCCGGCACGTGCTTCATTTCCTGCACGACCTTCCAGTTGTACTGCTTGTACTTGGCGTACTTGGGATTGTCGGACGGCGTGGAGATGAGGGTCACCACGTCGGCACCCAGGTGACCGGTCGCCCAGACGGGACCGAACTGGGGATGGACGAAGTTGGCGCCCCGGCCCGGGTGCGGGATCTTGGCGGTGCTGATCAGGGCGGCCAGCTTGCCGGTCTTGGTATCCACCGCTGCGATCTTGTTGGAAGCGTTGGCCGCCACCAGGAAGTAGCGCTTGGAGGCATCCCAGCCGCCGTCGTGCAGGAACTTGGCGGATTCGATGGTCGTCGTCTTGAGGTTCTTGATGTCGGAGTAATCGACCAGCAGGATCTGACCGGTTTCCTTGATGTTGACCACCCATTCCGGCTTGATTTCGGAAGAGACGATGGAGGCGACGCGGGGTTCCGGATGGTATTCGCCATCGACGGTCATGCCGCGGGTGGAAACGACCTTGAGGGGCTTCAGGGTGTCGCCATCCATGATCACGTACTGGGGCGGCCAGTAGGAGCCGGCGATGGCGTACTTGTCGTCGTAACCCTTGAACTTGGAAGTATCGACCGAGCGGGCGTCGAAACCGACCTTCAGTTCGGCGACCACGGCGGGCTTTTCCATCCACAGGTCGATGAGGCTCAGGCGACCGTCGCGACCGATCACGTAAACATAGCGGCCAGACTTGGAGAGGCGGGAGATGTGCACCGCGTAGCCGGTCTTGACGATGGAGCGGATCTCCTTGGTGTCGCCATCGATGAGGGCCACTTCGCCGGTATCACGCAGGGTGACGGAGAACATGTTCTTCAGGTTGAAGTTGTTCATCTGCTTCTTGGGACGCTGATCCACCGGAACGATGACCTTCCAGGAATCCATGGTGTCCTTGAAGCTGTACTCGGGCGGCACATCCGGGGTGTTCTGGATGTACTTGGCCATCAGGGCCAGCTCGTCCTTGGTCAGGATGTCGTCGAAGTTCACCATGCCGCCGTCGGTACCGTAGCCGATGATCTTTTCCAGACGCTGCTGGCCGAGCTTCAGGGTGCCGCCTTCGGTAACGTTGCCGTCCTTGTCCTTCTTGGTCCAATGCGGTTCCAGGTTCTTGCCGGTGGCGCCCTTGCGCAGCACGCCGTGGCAACCGGCACAACGCTCGAAGTAAATCTTCTTGGCCTTTTCCTTCTCGTCGGGAGTCATCGACAGGGCGTCGTTGCTGGCCGTCTGCGCGAAGGCGGAGCCCATCGCTACGGTCATCGCAGACAGCGCCAATACCCCCATGAAGCTCTTTCTCATCTTCCTCTCCTTTGAATGAATAGAACCGCGTGAAATCCCCTTACGCGATGGCCGGTAGGTTGAACCTCCCCGCACAGGGCTTCCTTGATTTTCATCAATCCAACCCAAAAGCCTTTCCATCGCCAAATCAGGGCCTTACCCCACCTTTCGAACTACAGTAACTAGCCCTTTGGTACTAGGAAAGCTCCAGCGCTTGCCCCGGCTATTGGCAGGATTGGGCAGGGGCATTAGGATGGCCGGCCTGGAAAACGGTGCGGAAAAAACGATGAGCAGAAGCACGATGGCGGGGGGAAAGGTCTGGCTGGTGGGGTCGGGCCCCGGGGATCCGGAACTGCTGACGGTCAAGGCCGCCCGCCTGATCGCTGCCGCCGACGCCCTGGTGTACGACCATCTGGTGGGCGAGGGCATCATCGATCTGGCCCGGCCCGAAGCGCGCCGCATCTACGCCGGCAAGGAAGCGTCCAACCACACCCTGCCCCAGGATGCCATCAATGAACTCCTGGTCTGCCTCGCCCGGGAAGGTCTGGCCGTCGTACGGTTGAAGGGGGGCGACCCCTTCATCTTCGGCCGCGGCGGCGAGGAACTGGAAACCCTGGCTGCGTCGGGTATCCCCTTCGAGGTGGTGCCCGGCGTCACGGCGGCCGCGGGCTGCGCGGCCTACTCGGGTTTTCCGCTCACCCACCGGGAGCATGCCCAGGCCGTCGTCTTCGTCACCGGCCACCTCAAGGACGGGACGGTGAATCTGGACTGGCCCGCCCTGGCCCGCCCGAAGCAGACCGTCGTGTTCTACATGGGCATCGGCGCCGCGGGGGAAATCTGCCGCCACATGATGGCCCACGGGCTCCCGGATACCACGCCGGCGGCGGTGGTACGCTGCGGCACCCTGCCCGGCCAGCAGACCCTGCTCGCCACCCTGGGCACCCTGGCCGACCGCATCGTCGCCTCGGGCATCCGCCCACCGGCGCTGATCGTGGTCGGCAGCGTGGTGGAACTTCACCAACGCCTGAGCTGGTTCGAGCCCGGGCCGCAGTGAAATCTGCGCTCTTCCTGGCGCTGGGCCTGGTCGCCGGGCCAGCGCTGGCCTACTCCGGCACGGAGATGCTGGCCGACTGCCAGGCCGCCGAGAGTTTTTTCGCCGAGAAGAAAAGCAGCGATCCCTACCAGTCCATTCGTGGCGCCCGCTGCCTCGCTTATATTTCCGGCTTTGCCGACGGGTATGGCGTTGCCGACTTCCTGGCCGGCAAGGTCGGCGTTCAGCTCAACGCCCTCTGCCTGCCCGGTGAAGACGACCGTCAGTACCGCCTGCTGCGGGCGGTCGTCGCCCACCTGGAGAAGCAGCCGCCCGGCACCGACGCCGACCCACGCACCCTGGTCGCGGGCGCCCTGTCCAAGGCCTTCGCCTGCGCCCCGTGACCGCGCCGCGCCGCTTCCCAGTTGTGGGCAGACCGCCGATTGGGTGATAATCCGCCCTCCTCGGCCGAGGTGGCGGAATCGGTAGACGCAGCGGATTCAAAATCCGCCGCCGCAAGGTGTAAGGGTTCGAGTCCCTTCCTCGGCACCACGCTGGTCCCTGCCCTGCGGGCGGTGCACCGGGGATCGAAAGGCAGCCACGCCGCCGCATGACGCGGAGGTCCTCCCGGGCCCGACTCCATGCCCGCCCACCCCGCTCCTCCACGCCGGGCCTGAGACTCCGGGCGAATTCACCTTACCCCCGCAGAGCTTTCCCGCCTTCCAACGACTTCTCGCACTGCGATCATGGATTTCCTCGGCCTCGATACCGCCTTCCTCCTTGCCGTCGCGCAGATCGTCATGATCGACATCCTCCTGGGAGGGGACAACGCGGTGGTCATCGCCCTGGCCTGCCGCCGCCTGCCCGAAGCCCAGCGCAGCAAAGCCATATTCTGGGGCGTCGCCGGAGCCATCGGCATCCGCATCGTGCTCATCTTCTTTGCCCTGCAACTCCTGGCCCTGCCCTACCTGAAAGTGGTCGGCGCGGTGCTCCTCCTCTGGATAGGCATCAAGCTCCTGTTGCCTGAGGATGACGATGAGCACGGCTCGGTCGCGGCCGGTGAAAGCCTCTTCGCAGCGGTCAGGACAGTCATGCTGGCCGACGTGGTCATGAGTCTGGACAACGTCATCGCCGTGGCGGGAGCCGCCAAGGGCGACATCGGGCTGGTGGTCTTCGGCATTCTCATCAGCATCCCCATCGTCGTCTGGGGAAGCCGCTTCGTGCTGCGCCTCATGGATCGTTTCCCGGTGGTCATCACCCTGGGGGGCGCCCTCCTGGGCTGGATCGCCGGCGAAATGGCAATCACCGACCGGGCCATCGTCGGACATTTCTTCGCCGAGGGGATGGCGGCGGCCTACAAGTACGCTGCCGCCGCGACCGGTGCGGCCTTGGTGATCCTGGTCGGCAAATGGCTCGCCGCCCGCCAGGCGCGCAGCGCAGCACCCCTGGAAATCGAACTCGACACCGGGCCCTCCACCGACAGCCGTTCCTGAGAAGAGAATCGCCATGCACACCATCCTGCTCGCCGTGGACGGGAGCCCCGGCAGCCTCGGCGCCGCCGACCATGTCGTACGCCTGCTGCAGACGGGCCTGAAGGCCGAGATCCATGTGCTCAACGTGCAGATCCCGGTCGATTCCGGCCACGTGCGTCTCTTCGTCGAAACCGAGCGCATCGAGGCTTACCATCGGGAAGAGGGGCTGGCGGCCCTGGCGCCGGCATGCCAGGTGCTCGCTACGGCTGGCCTCGCCTATCACCGCCATCTGGCCGTGGGGCATGTGGCCGATACCATCGCCCATTACGCGGAGAAACTTCCGGCTGACCAGATCGTCCTCGGTTCGAAGCGAGGCGAGTCCCTGCGCCACATGCTTCTCGGCTCCATCGCCCACGACGTCGCGGAACGCACCCGCGTGCCCGTGACTTTCGCGCCGGCCCGGGGCTGAGACCCCGTGAAAATTCCATTCACCCCCGCTCGCCGTGCCCCCCTGCGAACGCGGGAAAGAACGCAGGATTTCTCCCCCGCGACGGACGAAAACGCACCATTCTTGTGCGGGCATCAAGGACAAGTCTGGGGAACTGTTTTAGAATCGGCCCCTATCCACCACCTTGGTCATAGCCTCCCCAAAGGCACCATCATGGAAAAACTGGTCTGGGAGAACCGCTTCAGCGTCGGTGTTCCCGAATTCGACGAGCAACATCGCAAGTTGGCCGACCTCATCAATGAGCTGGTCGATTGTCTCGGCCAGCCGGCCCATAGCGAAGCCGTGGCAGACGTGCTGCACGCGCTGTCGGAGTACGCCAGCACCCATTTCGAGGCCGAGGAGACTCTGCTGCAACACCTGGCGTACCCGGAACTCGAAGAGCAATGGAAGGACCACACCGAATTTTGTGAGACCGTGGCCAACGCCTGCTACGACGCGAGTTGCAATACCGCCGACCTGCCGGCGCTGCTCGCCTACCTGACCCACTGGTGGACCGACCACATCCTCCGCCTCGACATGCGCTACCGGCCCTTTGTCGCCGCACGCCTCGGGCAGCCCGCCCGTCCCGGAGCCTGAGCCCCCCTCTGCTACAATGCGCGGCCTTCTCCGGCCCGCCCGCTCCGGCTTTTCCCTTGGCTTTTCCCTTGGTTTTTCCCTTTTCTTCCGGGTGTCGCCCATGTCCTTGAGCGTCGAGGACTTCGATTTCCCCCTGCCCCCCGAGCTGATTGCCCAGCATCCGGCGGCAGAGCGCCGCGGCAGCCGGCTCCTGCACGTGCGCGACAAGGCGCTGGACGATCTGCGCTTCACCGCTATCCTCGACCTGATCGCGCCTGGCGACCTCCTGGTCTTCAACGACACCAAGGTCATCAAGGCCCGGCTCTACGGCGAAAAGCCCAGCGGCGGCAAGGTGGAGGTCATGCTGGAACGCATCGTCGACGCCCGCCATGCCGTGGCCCAGGTCCGTGCCAGCAAGGCGCCCAGACCGGGCAGCCGCTTGCGCCTCGCCGACGCCTTCGAGGTCGAAGTCACCGGCCGCGCCGGGGCCAAGGAAGAGTTCTTCGCACTGGAACTGGTGGACACCGGAGACCTCTGGCAATTGGCGGAACGCCATGGCCACCTGCCCCTGCCGCCCTACATCACCCACGCGGCCGAGGGTGACGACGAAACCCGTTACCAGACGGTCTATGCCCGGGAACCCGGGGCTGTCGCTGCCCCCACCGCCGGCCTGCACTTCGACGAATCACTGCTCGCCGAGTTGCGCCGGCGCGGCGTCGGCACAGCCTTTCTGACCCTGCACGTGGGCGCCGGCACCTTCAAGCCGGTGCGGGTCGAGAAAATCGCCGAGCACCGCATGCACAGTGAGCGTTTCGACATTCCCGACGCCACCGCCGCGGCCATCGCCGCCACCCGCGCCGCCGGCGGACGGATCGTCGCCGTCGGCACCACCAGCCTGCGCGCCCTGGAATCCGCCGCCGCCGAAGACGGCACGGTGCGGGCCGGCGCCGCCGAGACCGACATCTTCATCACCCCGGGCTACCGTTTCCGGGGGGTGGATAGGCTCATCACCAATTTCCACCTGCCCCGGTCGACGCTGCTCATGCTCGTTTCCGCCTTCGCAGGCTACGACACCATCCGCGCCGCCTACGCCCACGCCGTCGCCCAGGGCTATCGCTTCTTCAGCTACGGCGACGCCATGCTGCTGGAGCCGGCCGGTCGCTGAGGCGGCCGGCGATCCGCCTTCAGCGCATCACCGCCCGCCCCTGCAGCGGCTTTTTGCCCGGCCACTGCAGCGTGACCAGCAGCTTGGCGCCACTGGCGATGCTGCCCTGTCCTTCGAGCCGGTCGCCGCCGACAGGCTTCAGTTCGACCTCGCTGCGGTCGGCGCCGGACAGCACGGTCAGCTTGGCGCTGGCACCGCTGACGTCGACCGGGTTGCCGTGATTGCTGACATGGACCGTAACCCTGCCATCCTTGCCGACGATTTCGAACTGCACCTCGCCGGCCTCGGCCACGACGCCGCCAAACTGCGGCTTGCCGTGTTCGGCATGGGCGTGGGCAGGGGCCATCGGCAGATTCAGCGCGCACAGCGCCAATGCTACGGTCAGAGTGTTTTTCAGGCGCATTTCATTTCCTTTCACGAGAATAATCAAAGGGCTTCGTCGCCGGCCTCGGCCAGCAGACGTTCCGCGGCCGGGCGGCCGAACAGCCAGAACAGCGTCGGGGTGACAAAGGTATCGAGCAAGGTCGAGCTGATCAGGCCGGAGAAGATCACCACGGCGACCGGATGCAGGATCTCGGTGCCCGGCTGTTCGGCCTCGAAGAGCAAGGGCGCCAGCGCGAAGGCGGCCACCAGCGCGGTCATCAGCACCGGCGTCAGACGCTCCAGCGAGCCGCGGACGATCATCGGCACGCCGAAGGTCTCGCCTTCGAGGCACATCAGGTTCAGGTAGTGGCTGATCTTCAGGATGCCGTTGCGCGTCGCGATGCCGGCCAGCGTGATGAAGCCGATCAGCGCGGCGACCGACAGCGGCTGGCCGGAAAGCCACAGGCCGAGCACGCTGCCGACCAGGGCCAGCGGCACGTTGGCCATGATCAGCCCAGCCAGCAACGCCGAACGGTAGCGGCTGTAGAGGACCATGAAGATCAGCGCGACCGAGCCCAGCGCCAGCCATGAAATCAGCCGCGCCGCCTCCTCCTGGGCCTGGAACTGGCCGCCCAGGGTGATGAAGTAGCCCTCGGGCAGCGGAAAGGCGGCGACCGCCGCGCGCAGGTCGGCGACCACCTCGGACAGTGCCCGCTCCTGCGCGTTGGCCGAGATGACGATGCGCCGGCGGCCGTCGTCGCGGGTGATCTGGTTCGGCCCGTCGGCGTCCTCGATGCTGGCCAGCAGCGCCAGCGGCACGCGGCCCCCCGGCGTCTCGAGCAACAGGTTCTTCAGTCCTTCCAGCGAGCGGGCGCTTTCCGGCAGGCGGACGACGAGATCGAAGCGGCGGTTGCCCTCGACGATCTGCGTCACCTTCTCGCCATCGACCAGCGTCTGCAGCGTGCGCGTCAGCTGCGCCGTCGAGATGCCGTAGCGGGCGGCGGCGTCGAAATCGACGCGCACCTTGATCTGCGGCGCCAGCACCTGCTTTTCGATCTCCAGGTCGGCCAGCCCGGGGATTTTGGCCAGCCGCTCGCGCAACAGGCCGGCCTGGGCGCGCAGGGTGTCGAGATCCTCGCCGAATATCTTGATGGCGATCTGCGCCCGCACGCCGGACAGCATGTGGTCGAGGCGGTGGGCGATGGGCTGGCCGAGGCTGAGGCTGGCCGGCAAGTTGCCCAGGCGCTGGCGGATGTCGGCATAGACCTCTTCCTTGGGCCGGCCGCCCGGCTTGAGCTGGATCTCGAACTCGGTCACATGCACGCCCTCGGCGTGTTCGTCGAGTTCGGCCCGCCCAGTGCGCCGCCCCATGTGGGCGACTTCCGGCAGGCCGCGCAGGGCGGCTTCCGCCGCCTCGGCGATGCGCACCGACTCGCCCAGCGTCGCCCCCGGGTTGAGGCGCAGGCCAAGGGTGATCGAGCCCTCGTTGAAGGGCGGCAGGAAAGTGGTCGGAAAGAAGGGCACGGCCGCCACCGCCAGCACGACGGCGACACCGGTCGCCGCAATGGGCAGGCGCGGCGCGGCGAGCACTTTTTCCAGCGCCGCCCGGTAATGCGCCTTCAGCCAGCGCACCAGCCGCGTCTCGCCGTGGTCGTGGGCAACCAGCGCCGGCAGCAGCCAGAAGCAGAGCACCGGCGTGACGATGACGGAGACGGCCAGCGAGGCGAGGATGGAGACGATGTAGGCGACGCCGAGCGGCACGAACAACCGCCCCTCGATGCCGGGCAGGGCGAACAACGGCACGAAGACCAGGGCGATGATCAGCGTCGCGTAGACGATGGCGGTGCGCACCTCCAGCGAGGCCGAGACGATGGTGCGCAGCACCGAATACACCCCGCCATGCGCCGCCTTTTCGCGCAGGCGGCGCAGGATGTTCTCCACATCGACAACCGCGTCGTCGACCAGCTCGCCGATGGCGATGGCCAGGCCGCCCAGGGTCATCGTATTGATCGACAGGCCGAGCCAGTGGAAGACCAGCACGGCGATCAGTATGGACAGCGGGATGGCGGTCAGGGAAATCAGCATCGTCCGGAAATTGCCCAGGAAGAAGAACAGCACGCCGGCGACCAGACAGGCGGCGAAGAGCAGCTTGACCTGGAGATTGCCGATCGAGGCCTCGATGAAATCGGCCTGGCGGAAAATCACCTGCGGCGCGCTGATACCCTGCGGCAGGCTGCCCTTCAGGCCTTCGAGCGCGGATTCCAGGCGTTGGGTCAGCTCCACCGTATCGGCCGTCGGCTGCTTCTGGATGCTCAGGATCACCGCCGGCACGCTGCCCTTGCCGTCGCTGAAGCCGCCGTCGCCGCGCTTGATCGCCGCCGCGAAGCCGACTTCGGCGACCTGGCGGAGCAAAATCGTCTGGCCGGCCCGCGCCGTGATCGCCAGGTTCTTCAGGTCGTCGAGGCGGGCGCTACGGCCAAGGTGGCGGATCAGGTACTCGCGGCCATTCAACTCCAGGAAGCCCCCCGAGGTATTGGCGGCAAAGCCCCTGACCGCCGCCTCGATCTGGTCGAGGGAAATACCCAGTTCGGCCATCCGCCGGGTATCCGGCTGCACCTGGAACTGGCGCACCTCGCCGCCAATCGGGATGACCTGCGAGACGCCGGCGATCGCCATCAGCCGGGGCCGCAGCACCCAGTCGGCGTACTCGCGCGCCGCCTTGGCGTCGGCGGCCGGCCCGGCAATCGGGATAGCGACCAGCATGATCTCGCCCATGATCGACGACACCGGGCCCATGCGCGGCACGCTGCCCGGCGGCAGGGCCGACTCCATCGCGGTCAGCCGCTCGCCGACCATCTGCCGGGCGCGGTAGATATCGACGCCCCAGTCGAAGGAAATATAAAGGAACGACAAGCCGGCGCTCGACACCGAGCGGATGCCGGCGACACCGGGCAGGCCGCTCATCGCCGTTTCGAGCGGGAAGCTGATCAGCTGTTCGACCTCCTCCGGCGCCATGCCGCCGGCTTCGGTCATCAGCGTGACGGTCGGCTTGTTGAGGTCGGGAAAGACGTCGACCGGCAGGCGGGTCGCCTGCACGCCGCCCCAGAGCATCAGCGCCACCGCTGCCGCCAGCACGAAGAGCCGGCTGGCCAGGCTTTTTTCGACGAGCCACTGGAACATGCTCTGCTCCTCAGCGTATCTGCGAAATCAGGCTGGCGCCCTGCACCACCGCCCGCTCGCCGGCCTTCAGGCCGCCGGTGACGACGACCCGCAGGCCGTCCAGCGGCTGGGTCTGCACCGCCCGCGCCTCGAAGCGCTCGGGCGCCGTCTTGACCCAGACGATCACCTGGTTGGCCGTGTTGCGGGTCAGCGCCGCCATCGGCAGCGGCAGGCCGCGTAGCGTCGCCTTCAGGCCGACCTGCACCTTGACCGGCTGGCCGAGCGGCAGCGTCAGGCCGGCGCCGGTCGCATGGTTTTCGAACATCAGCGGCAGCGCCTGCTCGCGCAGCCGACGGCTGGCGCCGATGTAGCTGAGCGGCACCGAACGCTCGCCGACCGCCACGCTCGCCGACACCACCTGGTCGAGGGGCAGCGGCTCGTAGGCGCTGGCCTCGATGTGCAGGCTGTCCGGGTCGATGACCTCGAAAATCAATTCCTTGACCTCCACCACCTGACCGACCACCGCATTGCTCGCCGCCAGCACGCCGGAGACCGGCGCGACCAGCGCCTCTCGCCCCGACAGTCCGGCGCCGACCGCGGCGATCCGCCCGTGCAGGCTGGCCAGTTCGCTCTCGGCCGCCTCGATGTCCTTCTTGGGCACCGTATCGGCCAGTTCCTGCAGGCGATGCAGGCGCTTCTCGGCCAACCCCCGGCTGGCTTTCAGTTCGGCCAGCAGCGCCGACTGGTTGGAACGCTCGATGGCCCCGGACGAGGGCGCGACCCAGGCCAGCACCTCGCCCTTTTTGACCTTGCTGCCGGCCGCCGGCAGGCCATGCGGCCCGGCCGCCTCGATGCGCCCGGGAATCATCGCCTGGACGCGCCCGCCGAGATGCGGGTCCATGATGACCCGGCCGGTCAGTTCCAGACTTTTCGGCAGGTCGGCCTCGACCGTCCGTTCGGTCAGGACGCCCATGCCGCGCTGGGCCGACTTGGGCAGGAAGACGGCCCCGTCGGGCAGGCGCTGCGGGGTGTTGCCGGGCACCACCATGGTCTTCTTCTCGTCACCGTGGTCGTGCCCCTCATGGGCCGTCAGCGGCAGGCTCAGGCCGGCCAGCAACAGGCTCAACAGATGAACGTGTTTCATGCCCGACCTCCCTTGCGCCCACGGCGCCAGAGCAGCAGGGCGATCAGCCCGGCGAGCAGGGCCAGCCCGCCAAGGATGCGGCCGCTCCCCGCCGTGCCCGCCGCCGCGGCGCTTGGTGCATGGACGTCGAAGTCAGCGGTCAGCAGATCGCTCTCGGCGCCCGCGACCAGCGTCATCGCCAGCGCATATTCGCCCGGCTGGCGCAGGGGTTTCAGCCAGTCGGCGTCGGCGATCAGGTAGTCGCCGCGCTCGGCGCGGAAGCTCGCCTTGGCCGCCTTGCCGCCGGTATCGACCTCCAGCGTCGCGCCGAGCACCGGCGCATTGCTGTCGGCCCGGTCGATGTAGAAGACAAAGCCCTCGTCCTCCAGCCGGCCGACCACTTCGAAGGCTTCGCTTTCCGCCACGGCGACCGGAATCGGCGCCGCCGGGTCTGCCGCCCCCGCCACCGGGCCGGCCAGCGCAAATGCCAGGCTCAGCCCAAGAACATGTCCAAGTTTCAAACTCATGCTGTTTACTCCGGCAACAAGCCAAGACTCTGGCGCCATTGCGATATGCCCTGAGCCAGCGCGATGCGCGCCCGGCCCAGCGCCCGTTCCGCCTCGAAGGCTTCGCTGTCGATGCGCAGGCGCGTCGGCAGATCGCTTTCGCCAAGACGGAAGGATTTGTCGTAGAAGCCGCGGTTTTCCCGCGCCAAACCGGCCCGCTGTTCCGCCGCCGCGAGTTGCTGGCGGGCCGCCGCGACCTGGGCCCGCACGGCGGCGACTTCCAGGCTGAGGCGTTCGCGTTCACGTTCGAGTTCGACGCCGGCCTCGATGGCCTCCGCATTGGCCGTCGCCACCCGGGCGTCCTGGCGTGGCCCGGCACCGAAGGGAATGCGCAACGCCAGGGCCCAGGTCTGTGCACTCGGTTCGCCGGAGGCAGCGCGATCGCTGCGCGTCGACAACATCAGCTCCGGATTGGCCCGGCTCTGCGCCCGGGCCAGATCGACCTGACGCCGCGCCACGTCGCTCTGCGCAGCCAGTTCGCGCAGGGCCGGATGCTCGGCCGCCGCGGTGGCCGGCTCCGGCTCGTATTGCACCTCGACGTCGCCGACCGGCCGGCCGCTCAGGCTCTCCAGCCGATGCCGCAGGCCCAGTTCAGCAGCCTGTGCCTCGGCCTGCAGGGCCTGGCTTTGGGCCAGCACCCCGGCGGCCTGGTTGAGGTCGGCCCGGGACAGGTCCCCGGCGGCGAAGCGGCGGGCCACGTCTTCGCGCAGGCGTGCCGCCGCGGCAAGCCGCTCGCCGGCCAGCGCCAACTCGTTGCGGGCGCCCTGCCAGTTCCACCAGCTCTCACGCAACACCTGGGCGAGGCGCAGGCGCAGCGTCTCGCCGCGCCCGGCCGCCACGTCGGCCTCGGCGGCGGCCAGCGCCTGGCTGCCGCTGCGTTCGCCGGGCAGCCAAAGCGGCAGGACGAGGCCGATTTCATTTTCGCGGGCGCCGTTGCGACGGTTGAAACGGTCGCTGCGGGTGCCGATTTCGACGCTGGGCGGCGCCGCCGTCCAGGCATCGGCGGCGGCGCGCAGGGCGGTGGCTCCCCGCTGGCGCTCGTGCAGCGCGGCGGCCGCCGGCTGGCGCTGCCAGGCTGCGGCAAAGGTACGGGCAAGGGCCGTCTCGCCCTGTGCCGAAGCGCTGGCGAAGAGGCTGACAAGCAAAATGGGCGCGAGGCCGAAAACGGTTCGCATGGGGGTTCCTCCGGTTGCTGGATGGCATCAACCGGCGGTATGCCGCACCGGCCCTCGTGGCAACGCGGACCTTCAGGGATTCTGGGACGAGGCAAGCCGCCGCGGATCAGGCGGCGGCTCTGGGAGGGCGTTCGAGCCCTTCGGGAATACGCGAGGAAAACGGCGCCTGCGGAGCCTCGACCGTGGCGTCGCTGCCGTCGAGCACCGGCAGTTGCGGGCCCGCCGCCACGCCACCCGGCAGGTGACCCAGGATGTGTCCGGGGCAGCAATGATGCTGCGCCTCGTCGCAGGCTGCCTGGGCGTGGTCATCGCAACCGGCACAAGCGTCGCCCGCTGCCGTGTGATCATGGTCATGATCGTGCGCGTCGGCCACCGCCACCGGATGCTCGTGGGCCGCCATGCCGCCGGTCGCCTCCCAGCCGAAACTCGGCGAGAAGACGGTCAGCAGCATGACCAGAATCAACAGGCGGGAAACGAGGCGTGTCAGCATCAGGGCTCAACGATAGCGTAGACAATCTATACAATCACGCACCCGGCGCAAGAAGCTCTGATTTGCGCCAAAAATTCATAAGAATCAAGCTACCCATGCACTTCGAACTCCTCGCGACCGATGGCGCCGCCCGCCGCGGCCGCCTTGGCCTGGCCCACGGCACCGTCGAGACTCCGGTCTTCATGCCCGTGGGCACCTACGGCACGGTCAAGGCCATGACGCCGCAGTCCCTCGCCGAAGTCGGGGCGCAGATTTGCCTGGGCAACACTTTCCACCTCTGGCTGCGGCCGGGGCTCGACGTGGTGCGCGCCCACGGCGGCCTGCATCGCTTCATGAACTGGGACCGCCCCATCCTCACCGATTCGGGAGGCTTTCAGGTCTTTTCCCTGGGCGCCCTGCGCAAGATCGGCGAAGAGGGCGTGAAATTCTCCTCCCCCATCGACGGCGCCAAACTCTTCCTGACCCCGGAAGAATCGATGCGCATCCAGCACGGGCTCAATTCCGACATCGTCATGATCTTCGACGAGTGCACGCCCTACCCGGCCAGCCATGAGGAGGCAGCCGCTTCGATGCGCCTGTCGCTGCGCTGGGCCCGGCGCTCCAAGGACGAGCATGACCGGCTGGGCAATGGAAACGCCCTCTTCGGCATCGTCCAGGGCGGCATGTACGAGGATCTGCGGGACGAATCCCTGGCCGGGCTGGATGGCATCGCGAATGGGCGTGGATTCGATGGCATGGCCATCGGCGGCCTTTCGGTGGGCGAGCCGAAGGAAGACATGTCGCGCATCCTGGCCCACACGGCACCGCGCCTGCCCACCGGGAAACCCCGCTACCTGATGGGCGTCGGCACGCCGGAAGACCTGGTGGAAGCCGTGACCGCCGGCATCGACATGTTCGACTGCGTGATGCCCACCCGCAATGCCAGGAACGGCCACCTGTTCACCCGCTTCGGCGACGTCAAGATCAAGAACGCCCGTTTCAGGAACGATACCGGCCCCCTCGACCCTTCCTGCACCTGCACCACCTGCACCCAGTTCACCCGGGCCTATCTGCACCACCTCTTCCGGGCCGGGGAAATCCTGGGTTCCATGCTCAATACCCTCCACAACCTGCACTACTACCAGACCCTCATGGCGGAAATGCGCGGGGCCATCGAGACCGGCCGTTTCGGCCCGTGGCGGGAAGCGTTCCGGCGGGACCGTCAAGGTGGCATTGCATGACCGGTGCTAGAATGCCGCCTTTCGTTTCGACCGCTTTGAGGAAAACCCCCCATGATTAGCCTTGCCCACGCCCAGGCCGCAGCCCCCGCCGGCGGCGCCGATTACACCGGCCTCATCATGATGGTGGCCATGTTCGCCATCGTCTGGCTGATGATGATCCGCCCCCAGATGAAGCGCGCCAAGGAACACAAGACCATGGTCGAGGCGCTGCAAAAGGGCGACGAGATCGTGACCCAGGGAGGGCTCGCCGGCCGGGTCACCAAGATCGGCGAAAACTACCTGCACGTGGATGTTGCCGAGAGCAAGGACGGCGCCGTCGAAGTCATCGTGCAAAAGACGGCGGTGGCCAACCTGCTCCCCAAGGGCACGCTGAAAGGACTGTGAGGCGTGAAGAGAGAGGAGTGAGGCGCCATACCCGACTCCGGGCTTGGCCCTGCTTCCGTCCTCAACCCGCCCACCTTCCACCCCTCACTCCTCACTGAGCCATGAATCGCTACCCCCTCTGGAAATACATCGTCGTCGCCGTGGCGCTTGTGCTGGGCTTCGTCTATACCCTGCCCAACTTCTTTGGCGAGTCGCCCGCCGTCCAGGTTTCCAGCGCCAAGGCCACCCTGAAGACCGACGACAAGACGCTGGCCCGGGCCGAGGAAGCACTCAAGGCGGCGGGGATCGCCCACGACGGCATCCAGCTCGATTTCAACGGGGTCAAGGCCCGCTTCAAGGACACCGATACCCAGTTGAAGGCCAAGGACGCCCTGGAAAAGGCCTTCAATCCGGACGCCGCCGACCCCCATTACGTCATCGCCCTGAACCTGCTCACGGCCTCACCGTCCTGGCTGACCGGCCTGCACGCCCTGCCCATGTACCTGGGCCTGGACCTGCGCGGCGGCGTGCATTTCCTGCTCCAGGTGGACATGAAGGGGGCCCTGACCAAGCGCCTCGATTCCGTCGGCGCCGACGTGCGCACCCTGATGCGCGACAAGAATGTACGCCACGCCGGCGTGAGCCGTGAGGGCGAGCGCCTGGTGATCCGCTTCCGCGACGCGGAAACCCGCGACAAGGCCCGGACCACCCTCACGGACGCCCAGCCCGATCTGGCCCTGGTCGAACAGGGTGAAGGCAGCGACCTCCGTCTGGTCGCCACCCTGAAGCCCGAAGCGCTCAAGCGCCTGGGCGAATTCGCCCTCAAGCAGAACATCACCACCCTGCACAACCGTATCAATGAACTGGGCGTCGCCGAGCCGGTGATCCAGCAGCAGGGCGGCGACCGTATCGTCGTCCAGTTGCCCGGCGTGCAGGACACGGCCAAGGCCAAGGACATCCTGGGGCGCACCGCGACCCTGGAAATCCGCATGGTGGACGACGCCCCTGGCGTCCTGGAAGCCGCCCTGGCCGGCAACCCGCCTTTCGGCACCGAACTCTATACCGAACGGGGCGGATCGCCCCTGGTGGTGAAAAAGCAGGTCGTCCTCACCGGCGACCGCCTGACCGATGCCCAGCCCGGCTTCGACAACCAGACCAACGAGCCCGCCGTCCATCTCAATCTCGACTCCGCCGGGGCGCGCATCTTCAAGGACATCACCCGGGAAAACGTGGGCAAGCGCATGGCCATCCTGCTCATCGAAAAGGGCAAGGGCGAAGTCATCACCGCCCCGGTCATCCGCACCGAAATCGGTGGCGGCCGGGTGCAGATTTCCGGCCGCATGAACACCGTCGAGGCCAACGACACGGCCCTGCTGCTGCGTGCCGGCTCCCTGGCGGCGCCCATGGACATCATCGAGGAACGCACCATCGGCCCCAGCCTGGGTGCGGAGAACATCAAGAAGGGCTTCCATTCGACCCTGTGGGGCTTCGCCGCCATCGCCATCTTCATGATCGCCTACTACCAGATGTTCGGCGTCATTTCGGTGATCGCCCTGGCTTCCAACCTGCTCTTCCTGGTGGCCCTCCTATCCCTTCTTCAGGCTACCCTCACGCTGCCCGGCATCGCCGCCATCGCACTCACCCTGGGCATGGCTATCGACGCCAACGTGCTCATCAACGAGCGCGTCCGGGAAGAGCTGAGGAACGGCGTGCCTCCCCAGGGCGCCATCTCCGAAGGCTACGAACGGGCCTTCGGCACCATCCTCGATTCCAATATCACGACCCTCATCGCCGGCCTGGCCCTCCTCATTTTCGGCTCCGGCCCGGTACGCGGCTTCGCCGTGGTCCATTGCCTGGGTATCCTGACCTCCATCTTTTCGTCGGTGGTCGTCTCCCGCGCCCTGGTCAATCTCGTCTACGGCCGCCAGAAAAAGCTGGTCAAGGTCGCCATCGGCGCCGTGTGGAAGCCGGGCCTCGCCGGCAACGGCACCCAGTAAGGGGAAACGAACATGGAATTTTTCCGCATCAGGAACGACATCCCCTTCATGCGCCATGCGCTGAAGTTCAACATCATTTCCCTGGTGACCTTCATCGTGGCCGTGGTTTTCCTCTTCGCCAAGGGCCTCCACCTCTCCGTCGAATTCACCGGCGGCACCCTGATCGAGGTGCATTACCAGCAGGCTGCCGATCTGGAGAAGATTCGTGGCGCCCTGGGCAAGTCCGGGTTCACCGATTACGCGGTGCAGAATTTCGGCTCCTCCCAGGACGTGATGATCCGGCTCCCCCTCAAGGCCGACCAGAACACGGCCCAGCTTGGCGAAGCGGTCATGAAGTCCCTGGAGGCCGACGCCCCGGGCGCCCGCTTGAGCCGGGTCGAATTCGTCGGTCCCCAGGTAGGTAAGGAACTGGCGGAAAACGGCGCCATGGCCCTGCTGCTCGTGGTCATCGGCATCGTCGTCTATCTGGCCTTCCGCTTCGAATGGCGCTTCTCGGTTTCGGCCATCATCGCCAACCTGCACGACGTGGTCATCATCCTGGGCTTCTTCGCCGCCTTCCAATGGGAATTTTCGCTTTCCGTGCTGGCCGCGGTCCTCGCCGTGCTGGGCTATTCGGTCAATGAATCCGTGGTGGTCTTCGACCGGGTGCGGGAAACCTTCAAGAAGAAGCGCGGACTGACCACACCACAGGTTCTCGACCACGCCATCACCAGTACCATCAGCCGCACCATCATCACCCACGGCTCCACCCAATTGATGGTGCTGTCCATGCTCATTTTCGGCGGCGAGACCCTGTACTACTTCTCCCTCGCCCTGACCATCGGCATCTGCTTCGGCATCTATTCCTCGGTCCTGGTGGCCAGCCCCCTGGTCATGTGGCTGGGGGTCTCGCGGGAGCAGTTCATCACCCAGAAGAAGGTCATCGAAGGCGCCAACGAGGAAGGTGCCGTGGTCTGACGGACTCCGGACAAGGGCAAATCAACGGGCGCCCTGGGCGCCCGTTTTCATTCACCAGCGCTCAGACGGCGAAGACGTGCTTGACGCGCAAGGCCGGTTCTCCGGCCTCGATCCCGAGCAGCCGCGCAATATTGGGATGCTTGCCGGGATTAGCCCGCTCATCCTCGCTGTGCTCGGCGAAAATTTCCAGGCCCATCTTCGCCGCCTCGGCGGTGATGGCGCCGTAGGTCTGGGCCAGATGGTTATAGACCGCCAGGGAGCCCTGGCTGCCAGCCTTGTTTTCGATGGTGGCGACGACATTGCCCTCGGCGTCGAGGAGGTTGAGGGCTGCCAGATGGGAGATCCCGGGCAGCTTCTTCAAGTTTTCTGCGAATTGACTCATTTCCAGTCCTGTTTGGCCTTGACCATCCCGAGGATGAGGCCAGTGGTGAAGGTGGCGACAGGCACGGCGAAGGCGATGGCCTTGATGCCCCGCTCGGCGCCGAAGAGGTAGAGAAGGACGAGCGCCGGCAGCAGACCGACGATCAGGCCGAGAAGCCCTCCCTTCAAGCCCCCCGCGATGACGTCACGGTCGGTCGTCTTGCGCTCGCCGACACAGAAGGGGCAGTAGATGGCGTCCTCCGGCACGTCTCTCCCGCATTTTCCGCACTGCATGGGCTAGGTCTTTCGCCGGGCCGGCCCAAGGCCGGCCTGCGCTCCCTCCGAGGGCAGCGGGCCGGGCGAGCGTGGGGGCAGTCCCATCAGATGCGCTTGGCCAGGTCGGCCGCCTTGCCCGTGTAATCCCAGGGCGTCAGCTTGAGCAGTTCCGCCTTGGCGGCCTCGGGAATCGCCAGGGTGGCGACGAAGGCCTGCATGCCGTCGCGGGACACCCGGGTGCCCCGGGTCAGCTCCTTCAGCTTTTCGTAGGCCTCGGGCACCGCATAGCGGCGCATGACGGTCTGGATGGGCTCTGCAAGCAGTTCCCAGTTGGCGTCCAGGTCGGCGTGCATGAGATCGGCGTTGATTTCCAGCTTGCCCAGGCCCTTGAGCAGCGAATCGTAGGCCAGCAGGGTGTAGCCGAGACCGACGCCCATGTTGCGCAGCACGGTGGAGTCGGTGAGATCGCGTTGCCAGCGGGAAATGGGCAACTTCTCGGCCAGATGCTTCAACACGGCGTTGGCCAGGCCCAGGTTGCCCTCGGAATTCTCGAAGTCGATGGGATTGACCTTGTGGGGCATGGTGGACGAGCCGATTTCGCCGGCCTTCACCTTCTGCTTGAAGAACCCGAGGGAGATGTAACCCCAGATGTCCCGATCCAGGTCGATGAGGATGCTGTTGGCGCGGGCGAAGGCGTCGAACAGTTCGGCCAGGGCATCGTGGGGTTCGATCTGGATGGTGTAGGGGTTGAAGCTCAGCCCCAGGGATTCGACGAAGCGCTGGGCGAACCCCTCCCAGTCGTAGCCAGGATAGGCCGCCAGGTGGGCGTTGTAATTGCCGACGGCACCGTTGATCTTGCCCAGCAACTCGACCCCGGCGATGCGGGCGTGGGCCCGTTGCAGGCGGTAGGCCACGTTGGCCATCTCCTTGCCCAGGGTCGTCGGCGTCGCCGGCTGGCCGTGGGTACGGCTCATCATCGGCACCGCGGCGTGGGCATGGGCCAGTTCCCGCAGCTTGGCGATGACCTGATCCAGGGCCGGCAACAGGGCCGCTTGCCGGGCGCCCTGGCACATCAGGGCGTGGGACAGGTTGTTGATGTCTTCCGAGGTGCAGGCGAAGTGGATGAATTCGCTCACCTTCACCACTTCTGCGTTGCCCTTGGTGTTGCCCTTGATCCAGTATTCGAGGGCCTTGACGTCGTGGTTGGTGGTGGCCTCGATGGCCTTCACCTCGGCGGCCTGTTCGGGGCCGAAATGGCTCACCAGGGCGTCCAGTTCCGCCACCGTCGCCGGAGAGAAGGCGGCGATTTCGCTGAAATGGGGCTCGGCGGCGAGGGCCTTGAGCCATTCGATCTCCACCTTCAGGCGGGCGCGGATGAGGCCGAATTCCGAGAAATGCTCGCGCAGGGCGTCGACCTTGCCGGCGTAGCGGCCATCGAGAGGGGAAAGGGCCGTAAGAAGGGGGGCAGTCATGGCGGCGTCCGGGGGGCGGAAAAGGGCGCTATTTTATCCGTCCGCGCTGCATCGCAGCAAACGGCAGGGAAATTCCCGATGACCGTGAAATGCTCGAGCACCGTAAAGTGGGGGGCGGTAGGCTATAATCCGCCAACCCCAAAAACGGATCACCTACGAGAAAAACCATGAAGCTGATCGGCTCCCTGACCAGCCCGTTTGTCCGCAAGGTTCGCATCGTCCTGGCAGAAAAGAAGATCGATTACGACTTCGAGGTCGAGTCCCCCTGGACAGAGGACAGCAAGGTTCCTGACTACAACCCCCTGGGCAAGATCCCCGTCCTGCTGCTGGACGACGACACCCCACTCTTCGACTCCCGGGTCATCGTCGAATACGTCGACAGCGTCACCCCGAACAACAAGCTCTTCCCCAGCCCCAATCGGGAACGCATCGAGGTGAAGCGCTGGGAGGCCCTGGCCGACGGCGTGTGCGAAGCGGCGGCCACGGCCTTCGTGGAAGCCAAGCGGCCCAAGAAGGAACAGAGCCCGAGCTGGATCGAACGCCAGCGGAGCAAGATCGTCCGGGGCCTGGAATTCATGTCCGAGGAGCTGGGCGAAAAGACCTACTGCACAGGCACCCACATTTCCCTGGCCGACCTGGCCGTGGGGGTTTCCCTGGGTTACCTGGCCTTCCGCTTTCCCGACATCGACTGGAAGAGCGCCCACCCCAATCTGGCCAAGCTCTACGACAAGCTGATGCACCGGGCCTCCTTCGCCGACACCGTTCCGCGCGAGTAGCGCCACGCGGCTGTGGCGCGACCGTCGTCGGTCACCTGCACAAGCAGCCGACGGGGGCTGCGGTTCTCACGACCACCGCAGCCCCCGCCTCAGGACCAAGCCGGGCCCTGTGCCGCCCATTGACGGCCTCGGAACCCGTGAATTTTTCGGGCGCCGCTGGGCATGGCGAGGGGGGACCCAGGGAAATTTTGCGGTGCTCAGTCCCGGGAGGATCGATTGCCCGGTAGCCACGCGACGAAAACCGCTCGCCCCCTCCCGGGATGAGCGGGTTTTCAGCGGGCACGCGAGGATTCCGCCCTCAGTAGGCCGAGGGAACGGCCGGCCCCGATACGGCGGCCTTCTTGTTTGGCGAGGCCACATGCCAGGTGCCGCCCTGGCCGTCGCCGTTGCGCTCGCCAGGCTTGGTGTCTCCGGCGAAGAAATAGAGGGGTTTGCCCTTGAAGGCCCACTGGGTGCCGCCGTCTTCCCGGGCGACGATGCTGAAGTCGCCGCCGGCCAGGGCCGGATTGGCCACCGCAAAGGGGGGCCAGGCCCCCGCGCACCCCCCGCTGCAATTGCTCTTGCCGCTGGAGTCCTTGTCGAAGGTGTAGAGGGTGCGGCCTTCCTTGTTGGTCAGAACGCCGTCCTTCTCGACGGTGGGGTTGGCCTGGACCAGGCCGGTGAGGGCGAAAAGGGCGGTGGCGATGACGATGCGCTTCATGGTGATCTCCTGTTCGGTTGAGGATGAACGGGGTTTATCTATCCCGTGGCCCCACTTACGGGGGTGCCCTCGGATCGGATGCAGGGTCACCAGAGTTTGACGCAATGGCCCTTCAGCAGGAACTCGCCGGGCGCGTCGCCGGGCCGGGCCGGGGCGTCCTGCAGCGTCACCGCGAGTTGGGCAACATTGGCGAGCAGACGTTCGGCCGTGTCGTCGAGCATCACCGCGCCGGTCCCCTGGGCGGGAACCAGGCCCAGGGGAATGGGCGGCAGGGCCTTGCCTGCCTTGTCCTTGGGCAGGCCCCACAGTTGCAGCACTTTGCCAGCGGGCAGTTCCAGCGGCCGCAGTACCTTGAAGGTCAGGCGCCGGCCATGGCGGGTGGCGCTGGCCAGCACCGTCGGCCGGCCCTCGGCGTCAAGGAGAAGGCCGATGTAGCTCTGCGGCAGGGACTGCTCCCGCTGGGCGAGTTGATCGAGGCCGACGAAGCGTTCCGGCATCTGCATCACCAGGGCGATGCTGGCGACGACGCCGAACGCCACCCCCAGCAGCGGACTGGCCCAGGCCAGCCAACGGCTGCGCGGAGCGGCCCGACGGGCCGGTTCGGGCTGACGCGCGCCCGGCAGGCGGCGGGCGATGCCCTGCCATACCCGCTCCGGCGGGGCGACCGGCGGCACCGCAGCGGCCAACCCGCCGAGACGCCGCTCCCAGGCCCCCAGGGCGTCCCGGGCCGGCAGGCTGCGCAGCAGATGGCGCCGGAAGCGGCGGCGGGCCCGGGGAGCCAGTGTCCCCAGGGCGTACTGGGCCGCCAGATGGTCGAGGAGCGGGGGGCGGTCGTAATTCATGCCGACTCGGCACCCTTGCGGCCGCCGGCCTCCAGGCAGCGTTTTAAAGATTCCAGACCGCGCCGCACCCAGGCCTTGACCGTGCCCAGCGGCGCCGCCATCCGCTCCGCCACTTCGCTGTGGGAAAGGCCGTGGTAGTAGGCCAGCGCCAGGCTCTGGCGCTGGCGGGCATCGGCGGCGTCCAGGCATTGGCGAATGGCCAGGGTGTCGCCGGCGCTCTCCAGCAGGGCGAGGGGATCGGGGCCGTCATCGGCGATGTCGCGCTCCAGCCCCTCCTCGTCCCGCGGCAGTTCGGTCTCGCGCCGGGCGGGGGCGCTGCGCACCTGGTCCAGGGCCTTGTTGCGGGCGATGCTGATCAGCCAGGTCATCGGCTGCCCCTGGCTGGCGCTGTACCCGGCGGCGTTGTGCCATGCGCTCACGTAAGTCTCCTGCAACAGCTCTTCGGCAAGATCCTGCCGCCGGGAGATACGGAGGATGACCCCGAACAGATGCGCCGAGGTGCGCTGGTAAAGCGCACGCAGGGCCGCCTGATCGCCGAGGGCGACGCGGGCGAGCAGGGCTTGCAGGATTTCTGAACCGTTTGCGGACATGGGGGGCACCGACGGGGCGAACGATGATCTTGCCATAACCCTGCGCCGCAGTCAGCGAATGCGAATCATCCTGGAAACCTCAGTCAAGCGCTGGCCTACGCCCGAACTGCCTTGTGCCCTGGACCGCCGGGCATGGCGTGCGGAGGCGAACGGAAATTTGCCCCCCGCTCAGCGGATGACGCCCCCCCCCAGGCAGACACGGGATTCGTAGAGCACCACCGACTGCCCCGGAGTCAGCGCCCACTGGGACTCGGCAAAGTGGATTTCGGCACACCCGCCATCGACCCGCTCCACTTCGCAGGGCTGGTCCGCCGTGCGATAACGGGGCTTGGCGGTGTAGACCCAGTGGGTATGGGGCGCCTGGCCGGAAACCCAGGAAAGATGCTCCGCCACCAGGGAATCCCGGTAGAGGGCGGGGTGATCGTGGCCCTGGACGACGTGGAGGACGTTCTTCTCCATGTCCTTGCCGGCGACGAACCAGGCGTCGTGGTCGCCGCCGCCGGGCTGTCCCTTTTCCTTGACGCCGCCGATGAGCAGGCCCTTCCTTTGCCCCAGGGTGTGGTACATGAGGCCATCGTGCTCCCCCAGGACCTTGCCGTCGTCGAGGCGGCGGATTTCGCCCTTTTTCGGCGGCAGGTAACGCATGAGGAATTCCTTGAAGGGCCGTTCGCCGATGAAGCAGATGCCGGTGGAGTCCTTCTTGGCGGCGACGTGCAGGCCCTCGGCTTCGGCAATCTTGCGCACCTCGCGTTTGTAGATATCAGCGAGCGGAAAGAGGGTCTTGGCAAGCTGCGCCTGATTCAACCGGTAAAGGAAGTAGCTCTGATCCTTGCTGCCGTCCTCGGCCTTCAGGAGCTGGAACTTGCCGTCGAATTCCCGCACCCCGGCATAGTGACCGGTAGCGATCCTGTCGGCACCCAGCGTCAGCGCATGGTCGAGGAAGGCGCGGAACTTGATTTCCGAATTGCACAGGACGTCCGGATTGGGCGTGCGGCCGGCCTGGTATTCCGTGAGGAATTCAGCGAAAACCCGCTCCCGGTATTCGGCGGCGAAATTGACCACCTCCACGTCGATGCCGATGCGGTCGGCGACGCTCATGACGTCGATGAGGTCCTGGCGGGAGGAGCAGTACTCCTCGCTGTCGTCGTCCTCCCAGTTTTTCATGAACAGGCCGATGACCTTCCAGCCCTGGCGCTTCAGGAGCAGCGCCGCCACGGAGGAATCGACCCCGCCGGAGAGCCCGACGACCACGGTTTTACTCGACACTGGAACCTTCTCCTTCCATCCAGGCGGCCAGCGGCAGGATGACCACCGGCTGCCCGTTATCCACAAACCAGCTATCCACGGCGTAGGCTTCGCCGCTCGCCTGCTCCTCGATGACCGCGGCAAAGTGCTGTGCCACCAGGTAGTGGGTCCGCCTTGCGGGCTCCCTCACCCGGTGCCAGTGCAGGGCACCGTAGACTTCCAGGAGGCGCAGCAGGCGGGTCGTGGTGGTCGAGTGGTCGATGCAGTCCATGCGCCCATCGACGTCCCCGTCGGCGCCATTGCCGGCCAGATCGTGGTGGATGGGCGTCTGCTCGCCGGCCCATCGATACAGCCTGCCCAGGGACTGGGCGAGCAGGGCGCGCTCCCCCGCCGCGTTGTTGGCCAAGGCCAGGAGCCGCGTGGCTTCGAGCCACTGATAATCGTCGTAAACCACCTCGGCCTGGGCCGCGCAATCCCAGTTGTAGCAGACAGCAACCCGCTGCTCGGCAAGGGCCGGGCCCGCCAGGGCAAGAAGCAGCAAGAGGCGCAGGATCATCCGTAATGCGTCAGGAGTTCCAGCGGATAAGCACATCCGGCCAGACAATCCTCGATACAGCGCAGCACCAGGGGACTGCGGTGGCGGCCCGCCTCGCGCCGGATATCCTGGGGCGTCAGCCAATGGGCGGCGACGATGCCTGCGTCGAGGGGACGATCCGCCTCCCAGCCCACCAGGTCGCCGCCAAAGGCGAAGCGCAGGTAGGTGATATCCCGGGTGGGGTGGCGCCAGGTGTAGATTCCCACCAGATGGGTGGGGCGGAAGTGATAGGCCGTTTCTTCCAGAGCTTCCCGGGCGACGGCATTGACGAGGGCCTCCCCACGCTCCAGGTGGCCCGCCGGCTGGTTGAAGGCCAGTCCTGCCTCGGTTTCTTCCTCCACCAGGAGGAAGCGGCCGTCGCGCTGCACCACGGCAGCCACGGTCACATTGGGTTTCCAGACGTTCTTTTCGCTCAAGATCCTGCTCGTTTGCCGCTCGCCACCGGGGGCCAAAGCGGCGATTTTACCCGAGGAAATCGGCTAGAATGTCGGGCTTTCGGCAGCAAGACGGAGACACCCAAAATGTCCATGGCGGATCGCGACGGATTCATCTGGTACGACGGCAAGCTGGTGCCCTGGCGGGACGCCACCACCCACGTCCTCACCCATTCCCTGCATTACGGCATGGGCGTCTTCGAAGGCGTGCGGGCTTACAAGACCGAATCCGGCACTGCCATCTTCCGCCTGGAAGACCACACCGACCGCCTCTTCAACTCGGCCCACATCTTCCAGATGGCCATGCCCTTCGACAAGGCCACCCTCAACGAGGCCCAGAAGGAAGTCATCCGCGCCAACAAGCTGGAATCCGGCTACCTGCGCCCCCTGGCCTTCTACGGCTCGGAAAAGCTGGGCGTCTCGCCCAAGGGCGCCAAGGTGCATATCGCCATCGCCGCCTGGCCGTGGGGTGCCTACCTGGGCGAGGAAGGCCTGGAGCGCGGCATTCGCGTCAAGACCTCCAGCTTCACCCGTCACCATGTCAATATCAGCATGGTGCGCGCCAAGGCCTGTGGCCACTACATCAATTCCATCCTGGCCAATAACGAAGCCACCAACGACGGCTACGACGAGGCCATGCTGCTGGACCCTGAAGGCTACGTGGCCGAGGGCGCCGGCGAGAACCTCTTCATCGTCAAGAAGGGCAGGATCTACACACCGGATCTGACCTCCTGCCTGGAAGGCATCACTCGCGCCACGGTGCTGCAACTGGCCGAGGAAATGGGCATCCCGGTGCTGGAAAAGCGCATCACCCGCGACGAAGTCTATGCCGCCGATGAAGCCTTCTTCACCGGCACCGCCGCCGAAGTGACCCCCATCCGCGAGCTGGACGGCCGCCAGATCGGCATCGGCCGCCGCGGCCCGGTCACCGCCCGCCTGCAAGCCAAATATTTCGACGTGGTCTATGGCCGCTCCGCCGAACACGCGGGCTGGCTGGCCCACGTCTGACACCCTCCCGGGAGAATTCACCATGGCCGATAACGCCCGCACCGTCGAAATCGACGCCCACGACCTGCCCCTGCACTGCCCGCAACCCAGTTCGCCCCTGTGGTGCCAGCATCCCCGCGTTTTCCTGGATGCCACCAAGACCGGCGAAGTGGTCTGCCCCTATTGCAGCACCAAGTACGTCTTCAAGGGCGAACTTCCCAAGGGACATCATTGAGCGGGGAGTGAAGGGCGAGGTGTAAAAGCCTTTCATCCGGTTAGCCATCTTGGCCGCCTCTCCCCCGCCCGCCTCACCGCTCATCGCTGACCCCGCCCCCGTGCCCCGCGCGCTGGTGGTCGCGCCTTCCTGGATCGGCGATGCGGTGATGGCCCAGCCGCTCTTCCGGCGGCTGCTGCAAGCGACCCCCGGCCTGCACCTGGATGCCCTGGCGCCACGCTGGGTGGCCCCGGTGCTGCGCCGCATGCCGGAAATCGCCGACATCGTCGATAGCCCCTTCGGGCACGGCGAAACCTCCCTCAAGGCGCGCTGGCGCCTGGCCCGCAGCCTGACGGAGCGCCACTACGATCGGGCCTACATCCTGCCCAATTCGCTCAAGTCCGCCCTGGTGCCATTCCTGGCCGGCATTCCGGAGCGCGTGGGCTTCATCGGCGAGTCGCGCTACGGCCTCATCAACCGCCGCCACCGCCTGGACAAGGCCGCCCTGCCCCTCATGGTCGAGCGCTTCGCACAGCTCGCCGAGGCCCCTGGCGTCCCCCCGGCCCGCCCCATCGCGCCACCCCGGCTGCTCTCTTCCCCGGCCCAGCAGGCAGAGGCTCTGGCGTCCCTCGGTCTCGCACCGCCGACCCGTCTGGTGGCCTTCTGCCCCGGCGCCGAATATGGCCCCGCCAAGCGCTGGCCCGAGGCCCACTTTGCCCGCCTGGCCCGGGAACTCGCGGCCCGCGGCCATAGCGTCTGGCTCTTCGGCTCGGGCAAGGACAAGGCGGTGGGCGACGCCATCGTCGCCCAGGCGGCGGGGGCCTGCCGCAATCTCTGCGGTGCCACGGGACTGGACCAGGCCATCGACCTCCTGGCCCTTTCGGAACTCGTGGTGTGCAACGATTCCGGCCTCATGCACGTCGCCGCCGCCCTGGATCGCCCGCTGGTGGCCCTCTACGGATCGTCTTCCCCCGGCTTCACCCCGCCCCTGAGCGAACGCGCTACCATAGCCAGCCTCGCGCTGTCGTGCAGCCCCTGCTTCAAGCGCCAGTGCCCCCTGGGCCACCTGGACTGCCTCCAGCGCCTCGAACCGGACCGCATCCTCGCCGCCTGCCTCGCTCACCTGTCCCCATGACCAAGCCCAACCATTTCCCCAGTCCGGAAGACGTGGAAACCGCCTTTTACGAATCCCTCGCCAGGAGTGATCTGGACACCTTCATCCTCACCTGGGCCGAGGACGAGGATGTGGTCTGCGTCCACCCCACCGGTGCCCGCATCGCGGAATTGCCGCTCATCCGCGAAAGCTGGCGGCAAATCCTGGCCAGCAGCCGCCTGCGCGTGCGCACCGAGTCGCGCTACCACTGGCAGGGGATGGTCCTCGCCGTGCATCACCTGACCGAAACCCTGTACCTGGGCGACAATCCGGAGGCTCAGGGCACCCTGCACGTCACCCACGTCTATACCCGCGGCGCCCATGGTTGGCGCCTGGTCGCCCGCCACGCCTCCGCCGCCGGGGACGACCAGGCCCTGGCCCAGGCGCAGGTCCAGGAGGCGGGTTCCCACACCCTGCATTGACCCCCTACGCCGCTCCCGCCTGGCTGCCGGGCGGCCACGCCCAGACCCTCTGGCCGCGAGCCATCCGCCCGCCCTTGCCCCCCACCCGGCGGGAGCGCTGGACCACCCCGGACGGTGACTTCATCGACGTGGACCGTCTCGACGGCCCGCCGGATCGGCCCCTGTTGGTGCTTTTCCACGGCCTGGAAGGCAGTTCCCGCAGCCCCTACGCGGCATCGCTGGCCCAGGCCTGCAAGGCCGCCCGGTGGCGTCTGGCCCTCCCCCACTTCCGCGGCTGCTCGGGCGAACTGAACCGCCGGCCGAGGGCCTATCACTCCGGTGACTCCGACGAAATCGACTGGATTCTCGCCCGTCTTGAAGCGGAAAACGGCGGCTGTCCGGTCTTCGCTGCCGGCGTCTCCCTGGGCGGCAATGCCCTGCTCAAGTGGGCCGGGGAGCGGGGCGCCGATGCCGCCCGCTACGCGCAAGCCATCGCCGCCGTCTGCGCCCCCCTCGACCTCGCGGCCTGCGGCCACCATCTGGCCCGGGGCTTCAACCGCGTCTACACCCGGCACTTCCTCAACACCCTGAAAGCCGTCTCCCGCCAGCGGCTGCAGCAGTTTCCCGGCCTCTTCGACGCCCTGAGCATGGAAGCCGCTCGCAATCTCCATCAGTTCGATGACGCCGTCACCGGCCCGCTGCACGGGTTCGCCGGCGCGGACGACTATTGGGCGCGCTGCTCCAGCAAACCCTGGCTGGCCCATATTCAAGTGCCGGCCTGGGTGCTGAATGCGCGCAACGACCCCTTCCTGCCCGCCCGCTACCTGCCCGGCCCGGGTGAAGTCGGCCCCGGTGTCGTCCTCGAACAGCCCGCCGCGGGCGGCCACGTGGGCTTCGTCAGCGGCGCCTTCCCCGGCCATCTGGACTGGTTGCCCCAAAGGCTCTTACACTTCTTCCATTCCGCAACGTCATAACGAGAACGCCATGAGCAACGCACCCGCTTCCCTGCCCGCCGAAATCTTCAAGGCCTACGACATCCGCGGCATCGTCGGCAAATCGCTGACCGCCGACGTGGTGCGCCGCATCGGCCACGCCCTCGGCTCCCTCGCCGCCGAAAAGGGCCAGACCGCCATCGCCGTCGGCCGCGACGGCCGCCTCTCCGGCCCCGAGCTGGCCGGCGCCCTGATGGACGGCATCTGCGCCGCCGGCATCGATGCCATCGACGTCGGCTGCGTGCCGACCCCGGTGACCTACTTCGCCGCCTATGAACTGGGGTGCAACTCCTGCGTCTCGGTCACCGGCAGCCACAACCCGCCGGACTACAACGGCCTGAAGATGGTCGTCGGCGGCGAAACGCTGGCCCTGGACGCCATCCAGGACTTGAAACGGCGCAGCGAGGAAGGCCGCCTGCGCACCGGCCAGGGCCAGAAGCGCAGCGCCGACGTGAAGGCCGCCTACATCGAACGCATCGTCGGCGACGTGAAACTCGCCCGGCCCCTGAAGATCGTCATGGATTGCGGCAATGGCGTCGCCGGTGCCATCGCCCCGGAACTCTTCCAGCGCCTGGGCTGCGACATCGTGCCGCTTTTCTGCGAGGTGGACGGCAACTTCCCCAACCATCACCCCGACCCCTCCAAACCGGAAAACCTGGAGGACGTCATCCACGCCCTGAAAACCACCGACGCCGAAATCGGCATCGCCTTCGACGGCGACGGCGACCGCCTGGGCGTGGTGACCAAGGACGGCGAAATCATCTACCCCGACCGCCAGCTCATGCTCTTCGCCGCCGACGTGCTCTCCCGCGTTCCCGGCGGGCAGATCATCTACGACGTGAAATGCACCCGGCTGCTGGCCCCCTGGATTCGCCAGCACGGCGGCACGCCCCTCATGTGGAACACCGGCCACGCCCTGGTCAAGAAGAAGCTCAAGGAAACCGGCGCACCGCTGGCCGGCGAAATGAGCGGCCACACCTTCTTCAAGGAACGCTGGTACGGCTTCGACGACGGCCTCTACACGGGAGCACGCCTGCTGGAGATCCTCGCCCGCGCCGCCGACGGCAACCCGGTGCTCAAGGGCCTGCCCAACTCGCCCAGCACGCCGGAGCTCAATATCAAGATGGCCGAAGGCGAACCCTTCGCCCTCATCGACAAGCTCAAGGCTGCCGGCCGATTCGACGGCGCCACCGAAATCATCACCATCGACGGCGTACGGGTCGAATACCCCGACGGCTTCGGCCTGGCCCGCCCCTCCAACACCACGCCGGTGGTGGTGCTGCGCTTCGAGGCCGACACCCCGGCGGCACTGGAGCGCATCCAGGCCGGCTTCCGCCTGGCCATCAGCGCCGTCTGGCCGGGCGTCCAACTTCCCTTCTGACCCCCCGAGGAATCCCCATGCTGCTCACCACCACCCCCAGCATCGAAGGCCGTAGCATCACCGCCTACCACGGCGTCGTCACCGGCGAAGCCATCATCGGCGCCAACTTTCTCAAAGACATGTTCGCCGCCATCCGCGACATCGTCGGCGGCCGCGCCGGCGCCTACGAGAAGACGCTACGCTCCGCCCGGGAAACCGCCTTCGCCGAACTCAGCGAAGCCGCCCAGGCCCTGGGCGCCAACGCGGTGGTGGGTATCGACATCGACTACGAAGTGCTGGGGGAAACCAACGGGATGCTCATGGTGGCGGTGAGCGGGACGGCGGTGACGGTGGGGTGAGGGGTTGGCAGAGGCAAATGCGGGGTCCGTCCCAGAATATCCGTACCGTTCGGACAAGTCGGCCGATTACGAATGCACAAGCCGAATACATGAAGTTTCACCGTAAGAGCATCTTCCGAGGTAGATAGTGCCTCGGCAAGATAGCACGCTCATTGCACGCGCGCTCAGTGTCAGGTTTTGCAATCCAGCATCTGCCGGAAACAGCCTCAGGCCGCGAGTCCTCTCAGCCACTCTGCCGCCTCGGTCGTAAACGCGTAAACGGGGACGTACCACGAAAAGCGAGAAAAGACGCAGCGGCCCGAGACGCTTATGGTAGTCGGGCTATCCATAATTTTGAGAATGCCCCGTGAGAACCGTTGCCGTCTTTGAAGCCAAGAACCGGCTTTCCGAACTGCTGACCGCTGTCGAACAGGGCGAGGAAATCACCATCACCCGGCATGGCTGCCCGGTGGCTCGCATCGTATCCGCCAATGCCCCCACCCGTGCCGATCAGGATCAACGGGAGCGGGTCTCCGGTGCCCTGGCGCGGCTGCGCAGCCTTCGCCGGGGTAGCAGCCTTGGCGCTTCGCTGCCCGAAGCCATAGAAGACGGCCGCGACTGATGCCTTTTGTCCTCGGCAACTCAGTCGTCACCGGCTGGGTCATCGAGGACCAGGCGACCGACTACACGGAAGCCATTGCCGTCAGGCTGGAAGCTGACTGCGCGATGGTTCCGGCACTCTGGCAGCTCGAATTCGCCAACGTCCTGAAAACCGCCTGTGCCCGGGGCAAGCTGGACATCGAAACGGCCCGCCAGATCGTGGATACCGTCTGCGCCCTGCCCATCGAGATCGATGCGGACGCGCCGGCACCGCGCCAATTGTTCGAACTGGCGATGCGCTACAACCTGAGCAGCTACGATGCAGCCTATCTAGAACTCGCCATGCGTCACGGCCTCCCCATTGCGTGCCAGGACGGCAAATTGCGAGAGGCAGCCCAGATGGCGGGAGTGACCGTAGCCTGAGGGGGCGAGTCGGCCCTCGCCCCAAGCGTCATGCCCGCTGGATCAGGTTTTGCAATCCAGCAGTCGCCGAACACCCAGGCTCAGGCCGCAAGCCCGATCAACCATTCGGCCGCGTCGGTTATCCGCACCCGGCCGCGGGCTGTTAAGGAGGAGCATTTTGCGCCGGGGTTGGCGGCGATAAGTTCGTCAAGATAACGCTCAATTGGACGCCCGGAATTCCGCCCCGGAACCACAGTCCCGCTCAGCGCGTCTTGGGATTGAGGCTACCCCGGTTGTATTCCTTGTCGCCGGGCACGACCATGCGGGTTCCCGGGAGCCAGCCGCCCTGGGCGTCGATGGGGCGGGTCTTGTTCTCCGGGTATTGGGCGGCCACCTGCTGGGCGTCCGCGGCCTTTTTGGCATCGACGTATTCCCAGCGGCCGTTGGGGAAGAGGCGGACCTTTTCGCCGCCGGCCGTGGTGGCTTCCACGGGCGTGCGGTCGAGGTCGGCCGCCAGGGCGGCGCCACCGGCCAGGAGGAGGGCCAGCGCGACGGCAGCCCTCACAGCTTGCCCTCCACCCAAGCCTGGACCGAGGCGAGAGCGCCGGCCAGGTTCTCCGGCTGGGTGCCGCCGGCCTGGGCCATGTCCGGCCGGCCGCCGCCCTTGCCGCCCACTTGCTGGGCCACCATATTGACCAGTTCGCCGGCCTTGACCTTGCCGGTGAGGTCGGCGGTGACGCCGGCAATGAGCGTCACCTTGCCACCAGCGACGGAAGACAGCACCACGGCGGCGGACTTGAGCTTGTCCTTCAGCTTGTCCATCGTCTCGCGCAAGGCCGTGACGTCGGCCCCTTCCATGAGGGCGGCGAGCACCTTGGCGCCCTTGACGTCCACGGCCTGATTGACCAGGTCGTCGCCCTGGCTGGAGGCGAGCTTGGATTTGAGGCGGGCCACTTCCTTCTCCAAGGCGCGGACATTGTCCAGCGCCTGGGCGATCTTGCCCGGCACCTCGGCCACCGGGGCCTTGAAGGCGGCGGCGGCGGAATCGAGAACCGCCTGCTGCTGCTGCACCAGGGCCAGCGCGTTATCGCCGGTGATCGCCTCGACGCGGCGCACGCCGGCGGCGACGCCGGCCTCCGCCACGATCTTGAAGAGACCGATGTCTCCGGTGCGGGCCACATGGGTGCCGCCGCACAGTTCCCGGGAGGAACCGATGTCGAGCACCCGCACCTCGTCGCCGTACTTTTCGCCGAAGAGCATCATGGCGCCCAGCTTCTGGGCTTCGGCGATGGGCAGGACGCGGCATTCGGTGGCCCCGTTGGCCAGCACCTCGGCGTTGACGATGACCTCGACCTCGCGGATTTCTTCGTCGCTCATCGGCTGGTTATGGACGAAGTCGAAGCGGGTCTTGTCCGGGTCCACCTGGGAGCCCTTCTGCTGCACGTGGTCGCCCAGCACTTCACGCAGGGCCTTGTGCAGCAGATGGGTGGCGGAGTGGTTGCGCATGGTGCGCTGGCGGGCGAGAACGTCCACCTTGGCGGTGACGCCGTTGCCGACCGTGAGGGTGCCGGTCTTGACTACGCCGTGGTGGCCGAAGACGGCAGCCTGGATCTTTTGCGTCTCCTCGACGGCGAAGATGCCGTGCACCGACTGCAAGGCGCCGCGGTCGCCCACCTGGCCGCCGGATTCGGCGTAGAAGGGGGTGTTGTCGAGGACGACCACGCCCATCTCGCCCTCATGCAGTTGATTCACAGGGGTGCCGTCCTTGTACAGCGCGAGGACGTTGGCCTTGTATTCCAGGGTGTCGTAACCGTGGAAGGCGGTGGCCGGGCCGTCGTAGTCCAGATTGGCGGCCATCTTGAACTTGCCGGCGGCGCGGGCCTGTTCCTTCTGGCGGGCCATGGCGGCGTCGAAGGCGGCGCCGTCCACCGTCACCTGGCGCTCGCGGCAGATGTCGGCGGTGAGGTCCAGGGGGAAGCCGTAGGTGTCGTGCAGCTTGAAAGCCGTCTCGCCATTGAAGACGCCACCCTCGGGCAGGGCCTTGAGTTCGCCCTCGAGGATGGCCATGCCGTGCTCGATGGTCTCGAAGAAACGATCTTCCTCCTGCTTCAGCGTCGCCATGACCTTCGCCTGGTGCTGGGCCAGTTCCGGATAGGCAATACCCATTTCGGCCACCAGGTCCGGCACCATCTTGTGGAAGAAGGCAGCGCGGGCGCCCAGCTTGTAGCCGTGGCGGATGGCGCGGCGAATGATGCGGCGCAGCACGTAGCCACGGCCCTCGTTGCCCGGGATGACGCCGTCGGCGATGAGGAAGGAACAGGCGCGGATGTGGTCGGCCAATACCTTCAAGGACGGGCTGTCCATGTCGGCCCCGCTGGTTTCGCGGGCGGCGGCCTTGAGCAGGGCCTGGAAGAGGTCGATCTCGTAATTGGCGTGCACGCCTTGCAGCACGGCCGAGATGCGTTCCAGGCCCATGCCGGTGTCCACGCTGGGCTTGGGCAGCGGGTGCATGACGCCGGCCTCGTCCCGGTTGAACTGCATGAAGACGTTGTTCCAGATTTCGATGAAGCGGTCGCCGTCTTCTTCGGGGCTTCCCGGGGGGCCGCCCCAGTGCTGTTCGCCGTGGTCGTAGAAGATTTCGGTGCACGGGCCGCAGGGGCCAGTGTCGCCCATCATCCAGAAGTTGTCAGAAGCGTAGCGGGCGCCCTTGTTGTCGCCGATGCGGATGACCCGCTCCACCGGCACGCCGATTTCCCTGGTCCAGATGTCGTAGGCTTCGTCGTCCTCGGCATACACAGTGACCGTCAGCTTGTCCTTGGGCAGCTTGTAGACTTCGGTGAGCAGTTCCCAGGCGTACTTGATGGCATCGCGCTTGAAGTAGTCGCCGAAACTGAAATTGCCCAGCATCTCGAAGAACGTGTGGTGGCGGGCGGTGTAGCCGACGTTTTCCAGGTCGTTGTGCTTGCCGCCGGCACGCACGCATTTCTGCGAGGTGGTGGCACGGGTGTAGGGCCGCTTGTCGAAACCGAGGAAAACGTCCTTGAACTGGTTCATCCCGGCGTTGGTGAACAGCAGGGTCGGGTCTTCGTGGGGCACCAGCGACGAGGAAGCGACGATCTGGTGGCCCTTGGAGGCAAAGAAGTCGAGGAACTGCTGGCGGATTGCGGAGCTTTTCATAAGCTGGGGCCTCGGGGGGCGGAAATGCGAAGCGCCCGATTTTAAATGAAAGCACGACGGCAAAAGCAGAAACCCGCCGGAGGGCGGGTTTCTGGGGGGGCGGCCGGGGCAATCAGTTTCTGCGCCGGTGATCGGTCACGCCGTTGTGATTGTAGTCATGCTGCCGGTCGTGCTTCTGGCGGGCGATGCGGCGGCTCTGCACGTCCTGGGCATGCTCGATGCGGGCAGCCTCGCGACCGGTCACCGTGCCGTCCGCCACAGCCTTGTTTTCCAGGTTCTGGACGTGCTGCTGGCCGCGCTCCAGGCGGGCGGCTTCGCGGTTGCTCAGGGCACCGGAAGCCTGCCCCTGGTCGATGCGCGATGCCTGGTTGGCCTGGCGCTGGTCGATGCGCCCCGTGCTCTGGGCAAAGGCGGCGACGGGAAGGGCGAGGCAGGCGGCGAAAAGGATGTTCCTGGCGTTCATGCGTTTCTCCTTGTGTGTGGCATGGGACGATCCCATGGCCGGATTAACCCACCGCGGGGCCGCTTCGGCTGCAAGCGACTGTCAGCAATTGTTTCACGGTCCGAGGCCATCGAGGCGATCGGTGAACAGCGCGGCGATGCCCATGTCGAAACAGCGCGCCGCGTCTTCGGCCCGATTCACCGTATAGGCGGCCACCGGAACCCCCGCCGCCCGCAGATCGGCCAGGGCCGCGGCGTCCAGGTCGGCGGCCCGGCCGTGGAGCAGGGAGCAGCCCAGGCGGGCGAGGCGTTCCCGCCAGTCCTCGGGAAGCGCCTCCACCAGGAGCGCCCGGGTCTGCCCTGGCGCCGCCGCGCGGGCGGCGGCCAGGGCAGGCTCGGAAAATGAGGAAAGCACCGCTGGCAGTGCAGCCGGCCAGCAGGCGGCCACCTGCTCGGCGACAATGCGACCGGTGGCTTCGTCGTGGCCCGCCGCGGGCTTGATTTCCACGTTCACACCCAGGCCGAGGCGGGCGCACAGCGCCAGCACCTCGTCCAGGCGGGGAATGCCCACCCCAGCCCAGGCCCGATGCAGCCAGCGACCGGCGTCCAGGCCGGCAAGCTCAGCCCAGTTCCGCTCGCAGACCCGGCCCTGGCCGTCGGTGGTGCGTTCCAGGGTTTCGTCGTGGATGAGTACCGGCACGCCGTCCCGGGTAAGCATCACATCGAATTCCACCGCCCGGAACCCCAGGCGGGCCGCCAGCCGGAAGCCCTCCAGGGTGTTTTCCGGCGCCAGGCAGCCGCCGCCCCGATGGGCGATCCAGCGGGCGAGCGGATAAGCGGCCATCAGAAAGGAATGGCCTTCTTGAGGGCCGGCTTGGCGGAAAGCACCGCGTTGCCACGGCTCACGGCGGTATCCAGGGCCGCCTTGGCGGGTTTGCTGTCCGCCCAGACGGCCTCCAGTTCCTCGTCGAGGATGAGGCGCACCGGGTCGATCCCGAAAATGCGCAGGGGGTGGGTCGAACCCCAGCCCTTCATCGAGGCATAGGCCACGTCGAGGGTGTGGTCCCGATCCCGCTGCACCTGGGCCTTGAGCGCCGAGCGGGCGCCATCGGTCAGGGGAAGCTGGCCGTAGGTGCGGGCCAGTTCGACCTGTACGTCCGGCGTCAGCAGCCAGGCCACGAAGCGGGCGGCGGCCTTGTATTCGGGCGCCTTGTAGCCGGCCCCAATCCACAGGGACGCGCCGTCGGCCAGGGTGTGCTGCCGGCCGCCGAAAACATCGTCGTGATGCGGCAGGGGGGCGACGCCGAGCTCGACGCCCCGGGCTTCGCGGAAGCCCGTATGGGCCCAGGAGTCGGTGGTGATCATGGCGCACTCGCCGTTGAGGAAGTGCTTGTCGGCTTCGTTGCGCCGCCCGAAATCCCGGAAGAACTTGGCCTTGTGCCAGGTGGCCAGCATGGCGATGTGCTTGACCTGGGGCAGAGCGTTGAAGGCGAGTTCGCCCTTCGCCGTCGCCACCGGAACCCCGGACAGGGCGCTGACGTTGTCGATGTGGATCCACACCGGCCAGGAAGTGGTGTAGGGGCACTTCTCGCCGGCATCCTGGAGTTTGTCGGCCGTCTGCTGCACCTCCATCCAGGTGCGTGGCGGCTGGTCCGGGTCCAGACCGGCCTTGCGCAGGGCGTTGCGGTTGTAGAACAGTACGGGCGTCGAATAGGCCACCGGCAGGGCGAAGAAGCGGCCCTTCTCGTCGGTGGTACCCGCGCGCAGGTCGGGGGAGATGATTTCCGGCTTGAAGGCTTCCTTGGCTTCCTTCATCACTTCGTGCAGGGGCTTGAAGGCAGCCTTCCCGGCGATGGCCTCCAGAACGTCCTGGCGACGCACCAGGTTGAGGACCGTGGGCTTTTCGCCCTCCGCCGCGTGGACGAGCTTGATCTCGGCGCCGGACTGGCTCCCGTTGTAGCGCTCCACCAGGCGTTGCAGGTTTTCCGCGCCTACGCTGCCCAATTGGTGGGCCAGGGCAATTTCCACCCGGGCGGCGGGGGCTTCGGTCTTCGCCTTGGCGGGCTTTGCGGCCTTGGCCGGGGCGGCCGTGACGGGAACGGCCGCGGTGGCCAACAGGACACAGGCCAGAACCGTGAGCGGCAGGTTCTTCATGGGCATGGGGACTCCGATGCGAATGGGACAAGGGCGCGATTATAGCCGGTCGCGGCAGGGGACCTGGAGCCCGGGATATACTGACGCCATGAACGAATTTGCCCTCGCCCGCCTGGTCCATGTCCTCGGCGTCATCCTGTGGATCGGGGGCGTCGCCTTCGTCACCACGGTCCTGCTGCCCGCCGTCGGGCGCCTGAAGACCGCCGCCGAGCGCGTCGCCTTCTTCGAGAACATCGAGCAGGGCTTCGCCCGCCAGGCCCGCGTCACCACCCTGTTCACCGGCCTTTCCGGGCTTTGGCTGGTTCATCTCTTGAGCGCCTGGGAGCGCTTCGCCTCGCCGGCCTTCTGGTGGATGCACGCCATGGTGGCGATCTGGGCGCTATTTACCCTCATGCTCTTCGTCCTGGAGCCCCTCGTCCTGCACCGCTGGTTCCTGGAGCGCGCCCGTCGCGACCCCGAGGGGACCTTCCGGCGCATCCAGCGCCTGCACTGGCTGCTGCTCAGTGCCAGCCTGGCCGCCGCCGCGGGGGCCGTAGCCGGGAGCCACGGCGGCTTGTACTGATTGACGGGCGGGCCGGTTGTGGGAAGAATGCCCGCCATGCGCAAAACCCTCTTTCTGCTGCCTTTTTTGACCCTGCTCTCGGCCTGCGACCAGATCGGCCAGAAGCTGGGCCTCGAGGACCCGACCAAGAAGGAAGCCCAGCAGGAAGCCGAAGGCAAGGCGGTGGGCAGCGCCTGCCGCCAGTCGGGGCGGGCCATCGAGGATTGTTATTCCATCTACTCCTGGCTGCCCAAGGCCGCCGTCTTCGCCGGCTGGCGGGAGATGGACAGTTACATGCGCGACAACAAGATCGAAACGGTCGAGCCTCAGTTGCCTCCGCCGGAACCCCCGGGCAAGAAAAAGAAAAAGGCCGCCGAGGCCCCTGCAGAAGAGCACAAGAGCAAGGAATCCGGCGCCGAGAAGGGGGACGAGAAGGCCTCCGCGAAGGCTGACTCCGCCCCGGCGGACAAGGCTGAGGCCGCGACCGAAAAGTCCGCCAAGCACTGAGAAACTGTGAAAATTCCGTTCGCCCCCGCTCGTCATGCCCAAGTGCGCCCGCTCGGCGTTGCAAGAGCTCGCCATAGCCCCAGCTATGGCCGTGCTTTGCGCCTTGATCGTACACACCTGTGCACGCCGCTCGGACGCGCCCGAGAATTTCGCAGGCTCTGACGACCGGTCCTGCCACAATGGAACCCGCGGGAAGGAGACCTTCGTGAAGCCGCCAGGCATTCTCGCCGGCATCCGTGGCAAGCTGATTGCCATCTTCGTCCTCATCAAGGTGCTGCCCCTGGTGCTGCTGGCGTGGTTTGCCTGGCACGCCGCCCGCAGCCTGGGTGAGGATGTTTCGAACCAGGCCGGAGCCATGGCCGACGCCACCCTGGAAACCCTGGGCAGCGTGGGCAAGACCGTCACCGACGATTCGATCCGCGCCCTGGACCTGCGCTCCCGGGAGGCCATCGAAGAGATGACCACCGACACCGCCAAGGAAATCGCCAGTTTCCTCTACGACCGGGACCGCGACATTCTGGCCCTCTCGGACCAGGAGCCCTCGGAGGCCGCCTTTGCCCGCTTCCTGGACCGGCGCACCCGCCCCCTCTACCGTCACGGCACCTGGAAATTGTCCGAGGACGGCAAGACCTGGGTCGCCTCGGAGCCTGCACGGCGGGAAGCCAAGGTGACGCGACCGGTGCTGCCGGACAACGCCAAGGATTTCCACGCCCGCCCGGCGGAATACCTGGGAGAGAAGGAAGACCGCCCCCTGTTCGTCGAGGCCACCTTCGTCGGCCTGGACGGCCAGGAGCGCGTCAAAGTCACTCGGGGCGACCTGACCGATCCTCGCCCGCGCAGGGTCTCCGACCGCAGCCAGACCTTCGTCCGCGCCGAAACCTATTTCGCCGAACTCGCCGCACTGAAACCCGGCGAGATTCACGTTTCCGAGGTCATCGGCGCCTACGTGCCGACCCAGATCATCGGCCCTTACGTCCCCGCCGCCCTGGAAAAGGCGGGCAAGCCCTTCGAGCCGGAAAAATCCGCCTATGCGGGGACGGAGAACCCCTTGGGCAAGCGCTTCCGGGGCATTGTGCGCTGGACCACCCCGGTGGTGCGCGGGGGCCGTATCACCGGCTACGTGACCCTGGCCCTGGACCATGACCACATCCGCCAGTTTTCCGACCGGCTCATGCCCACGGACGAACGCTACACGCCCATCGCCGACGCCATCAAAGGCAACTACGCCTTCCTGTGGGACCACAAGAGCCGTTCGATCTCGCACCCACGGGATTACTTCATCGTCGGCTACAACCCGGACACAGGCCTTCCCGAAACACCCTGGATGGACGAGGAACTGTTCGCCGAGTGGCAGGCCAGTGGCAAGCCCTCCCACGAATTCCTGGCCGCAATTCCGCCCTTCCGGGACCAGAACCTGAAGAAGAAGCCCGCCAAGGCCCTGGTCAAGGCCGGCACGGTGGCCCTCGACTGCCGCTACCTGAATTTCTCGCCCCAGTGCGATGGCTGGAACGCGGTCACCGAGCACGGCGGCTCAGGTTCCTTCGTCATCTTCTTCTCGGGCCTGTGGAAGCTCACCACTGCCGCGGCGATCCCTTACTACACCGGCCGGTACGGCAAGTCCGCCCAGGGTTTCGGCTTCGTCACCATCGGCGCCAACGTGGACGAATTCCACAAGGCCGCCACCGAGACCGCCAGCCGCATCGGCCAGGTGGTGGCGGAAAAAGACAAGACTTTCAAGGCCCAGCGCGCCAGCCTGCTGGAATCCATCGACGCCAGCCTCACGCGCACGTCCTGGGGCCTGTGGGGGTCTACCGCGGTGATGATCGTCATCGTCATCTTCATCGCGGTGTGGATGGCCAATTTCCTCACCCGGCGCATCACGGGCATGATCGACGGTATCCACCGCTTCCAGGGCGGGCAGCTCGATCATCGTCTCGACGCCGGCTCCACCGACGAAATGGGCGAACTGGCCCGCTCCTTCAACGGCATGGCCGATTCGGTATCCGAATCCTTCCGCCGCCTGGAAGACGCGCGCCAGCGGGCGGAAGAGGCCAATCGCATGAAGTCCGAGTTCCTGGCCAGCATGTCCCACGAATTGCGCACGCCCCTGAACGGCATCCTCGGCTTTGCCGAAATCCTTCAGGCGGAACTGAGCGACCCGGCCCAGCAGGAATACGCCCGGGTGATCCAGGACAGCGGCCAGCACCTCCTCAGTCTGGTCAATGAGATCCTCGATCTCTCCAAGGTCGAGGCGGGCAAGATGGAATTCCAGTGGAGCGAAATCCCCCTGAGGGATCTGGCCGACGAGGTCGCCACCCTGCACCGCGGCCCGGCGGAGGCCAAGGGCTTGGCCCTCACCCTGGAATGCGCCGCCGAACTTCCGGACCATCTGGTCAGCGACCCCACCCGCCTGCGCCAGATACTCAATAACCTGCTCAGCAATGCGGTCAAATTCACCGCCGCCGGAAGCGTGCGCCTGGCGTTGTCCCGCAGCGGCGACGAAATCCTCTTTGCCGTCACCGACACGGGCCCCGGCATCGCCCCCGAGTATCACGACCTGGTCTTCGAGAAATTCAAGCAGGTCGAGCACTTCCTCACCCGCAGCCAGGGGGGCACCGGCCTGGGTCTGGCCCTGGTCAAGCAACTGGTCGAGCACATGGGAGGAAAGGTCGAACTGGAATCCGTACCGGGTGAAGGCGCCACCTTCACCGTCCGCCTCCCCCTGCGAGCCCCCGATGCCTGAACCCCGCGCTCTCGTCGTCGACGACAATCCCACCAACCGCATCCTCGCCCGGGCCTTGCTGAGCAAGCTGGGCTGGCCGGTGGACGACGTGGATGGCGGCGCCGCCGCCCTCGCCCGCCTGGAGCACGGCCGCTACACCCTCATCCTCCTCGACGTCAGCATGCCGGGGCTGTCCGGCGAAGAAACCTGCCGCGCCATGCGGGACCGCCCCGATGGCGCAGGCCTGCGCATCGTCGCGTACACCGCCCACGCCTACGACGACGAGCGCGCCCGCATCATGGCGGCGGGTTTCGACGACATCCTGATCAAACCCGTCACCATGGCGGCCATGGAAGCCGTTGTCGGGCGCCCCTGACCCTACCGCGAGAGGGCGTATAATGCGCGCCCATGTCCGACCCTAATCTTCCCGCGGACGGCGCCGCCCCTCCCGCCGAAATCACCTTCGCCGATCTTGGCCTGGCGCCGGAAATCCTGCGCGCCGTCACCGACGAGGGCTACACCCGCCCGACGCCCATCCAGGCCAAGGCCATTCCCCTCGTCCTGGCCGGCCAGGACATCATGGGGGGCGCCCAGACCGGCACGGGCAAGACCGCCGCCTTCACCCTGCCCATCCTGCAACGCCTGCTGCCCCACGCCAGCAGCAGCCCTTCCCCGGCCCGCCACCCGGTGCGCGCCCTGATCCTCGCCCCCACCCGCGAACTCGCGTTGCAGGTCTTCGAATCGGTGAAGACCTACAGCAAGCACACCCCCCTGCGCGCCATGTGCGCTTTCGGCGGCGTGGACATCAAACCCCAGATCGAGGAACTGCGGCGCGGGGTCGAAATCATGGTCGCCACCCCGGGACGGCTCCTGGATCACGTCGAACACAAGTCGGTGAGCTTCGCTGCGGTGCAGGCCCTGGTGCTGGATGAAGCCGACCGCATGCTGGATATGGGCTTCATCCCCGACGTCACCCGCATCCTCAAGATGCTGCCCCAAACCCGGCAGAGCCTGCTTTTTTCCGCCACCTTCTCGGAAGAAATCAAACGGCTGGCCGACACCATGCTGAAGGCGCCGGTGCTGGTCGAGGTGGCCCGCCGCAACCAGGTTTCGGAAACCATCGCCCACCGCGTCCATCCGGTCTCCGACTACGGCAAGCGCGGCCTGCTCACCAAGCTGCTCAAATCCGGCGACATCACCCAGGCCATCGTCTTCGTGCGCACCAAGCAGGGCTGCGGGCGCCTGGCGCGGGAACTGCAGCGGGCCGGCATCCACGCTGACGCCATCCACGGTGACAAGAGCCAGCTCGACCGCCTGAAAGCCCTGGACGCCTTCAAGGCCGGCACCACCCATGTGCTGGTGGCCACCGACGTGGCCGCCCGGGGCCTGGACATCGACGACCTGCCCTACGTCATCAATTACGAACTGCCCCACACCCCGGAAGACTACGTGCACCGCATCGGCCGCACCGGGCGCGCGGGCAAGCAGGGCAATGCCATCTCCCTGGTGAGCGCCCACGAAGTGGTCTACCTGGTGGATATCGAAAAGCTCATCAAGCGCCCCATCGAGCAGATCGAGGTCGCGGGTTTCGAGCCGGAGCCGGCTTACGAATACCCCCCAGGCAACCGCAAGCGCCGTGCATCGGCTGCGCCACCGCCGCCCCCGCGGGCGCCTCTGGCCCAGCGACCGGAAAAGCGCCCCCGCGGCGGACGCGACCGCATGATCGCGGCCGACGGCTTCGATTTCAGCCAGCCCTACGAGTCCCGCGGTGAAGTGCCCGATTCCCCAACGGCGCCGCCCAAGGCCGACCCCCACAAACCTCAGAAAGTCGTTGCAGCCCTGCTGGGCGGCCTGGGCCGCAAGTAGGGCTTCCAGGCGGAGTCGCGCTCGCGCCGCGGGCGGGTGAGTACTGCCCCGCGCCCCAGGCGAAGCGAGGCCAGCTCTACGATACCGGGCGGCGGAACCCCGCCTGCACGGCCGGTTTTTTCGCTTCCACTTCGTTGAGCTTGATGATGGCCAGGGATAGGTTGTCCCCCTCCCCCTTGGCGCGCTCGCGGGCGAGGGCAATGAGGGTTTCCGAGGCATCCCGGGCGCTTTTTTCGGCCACGATGGCCCCCATCTCACCCGGTTCGAAATAGGCCCAGAGGCCGTCCGAACAGAGCAGGAAGGCATCTCCCCCAGCCAGGTCGGAGGCCGTCCCGAAGTCGTGGCGCGGTTCTTCACGCCCCCCCAGGGAGGTGAGCAGGATGTTGCGATTGGGATGCACCAGGGCCTGCTCCGGGGTGATCTTGCCGCTGGCCACCAGATGCTCCACGTAGGAGTGGTCGGTGGTGCGAAAGGTCATCTTGCCCTTGTGGAAGCGGTAGAGGCGGCTGTCGCCGCAGTGGGCCCAACTGACCCGCCCCGGACGCAGCAGGAGCAGGACGCCGGTGCTGTGGGGATCCTTCTCGTTCATGAAGCGCGAAGCCTTGATCATGGTGTGGGCTTCGAGCAGGCTGTTTTCCAGCAACTGGCGATCGGTATCTTCGCTGGGGGAGTATTGCTCCAGGTTGGTGCGGGCGGTGTGGACCACCTGCTCCGCGGCCAGGACGCCCCCGGTGTGCCCGCCCATGCCGTCGGCCACCACGGCGAGGACGACGCCACGGACCCGTCCGTGGGGCAGAATGGCCACCCGGTCCTGTTGTTCTTTGCGGTCCCCTTGATGCTGCGCGACGCAGGCATCGACGCTGATCGGCATGACGCTCCCCCTCCGGCGGCGGAGAATAGCACGAACGTCAGGGTTCGACATCGGGGCGTCCCCGTGCCGCGTCAGCGGGCGAATTCCTCCGGGCGGCGCAAGTGGCCGCTGCTGTCCGGATGGGCGCTGATATAAACCCGGTGGGCGGCGGCGACCACCACGCGCACGTCCTCCGCCGACAGGGCGGGGAAATTTTCGCGCAGGAGCCGGAAGGCCAGATGGTCCAGGGAGCGCCCGCCCCAACCCGTCGCCGGATCGAAAAAAGGTTCCACGAGCCGGTAGGCACTCTCGAACAGCTCGCGCAGTTCCGGGCGTCGGCGGCGATCCGGCCGCTCCTTCCCGCTGGGGTCGACGTAGCTTTCCGTGCTCATGCGCGCAACACGCGCCTCCCCTCGCGCCCGGGCCGGGGGACGAGGATGCGGCTTGTGCTCACCCTCATGCGCCGCATTCCTGGGCGTGAAAGGCTTCCAGGATGTCGTCGATGAATTCGGGCAGTGCATCGTCCCGCAGGCCTAGCTCGATCAGGACATCCTCCTTGACCCGGTCCCACTCGGTGTTCTTCACGTGCTGGTCGCGGTAGAAGATTTCGATGGCCAGTTGCAGGATGGCCACCATGGTGCGCGAGGCGTGCAGGCCGATGGAACTCATGTCGTGGTGGTAGCGGATGGCGTCGCAGATGAATTCCGGCAGATTCCAGTGGCGCGCCACGATATAGCCGACGACGCAGTGGTCGGCGCTGAACTTCTTGTCCTCGTCGGCCAGCTCGATCCAGCGGCCGGGTTCGCCCAGGTGCATTTCCGCGCAGTAGGTGGTGAAGCGCTGCATGAGGAGCGGCACACCGCAGTCGTGGAAGATGCCGGCGAGAAAGGCCTGGTCCGGAAAGACATTGCAGACTGCGATGCGCTCGTCGGCGATCAGCATGGCCAGTTGCGCCACCGCCTGGGAGCGGGTCCAGAAGGCCTCGTAGGCACGGGGATTTTTCTTCACCACCGAAATGCTGGCCAGGGCGATGGCCTGGACCAGATTGAAGGTCTGCCGCACCCCCACGGCGTGCAGGATTTCCTCCACCGACGCGAAGGGCTGGTGCTGCTTGTAGGCGGCGTTGCCCACCACCTTGAAGAGCATGGCGGAAAGGCCGGGATCCTGGTTGATGACCCGGGCCAGGACACGCACGTCGAATTCCTTGCGCATCAGGTGTTGGCGCAGTTCCTCCAGCACGCGGGGCTGGGGGGGAATATTCACGCCGCGCTCCAGAAGGCGTTTCATGCGGGCGGCCTCGTCCTGGGGCAGGCTGCGCACGGCTTCCGCAACGGGGATGGGCTTGGCGACTTCGGTGCTCATGACAGGGCCTCGTCGAGCAGTTCGATCCAGTGGCGCACCGGCAAGTCGCTGCCCGCCTGCAGGTGGGTGAGGCAGCCGATGTTGGCCGTGGCGATGGCCCGGGGCGATCCGGTATTGAGGGCGTTCAATTTGTTGTCCCGCAGACGTTTGGAAATATCAGGCTGAAGAATCGAGTAGGTGCCGGCGGAGCCGCAGCACAGGTGGGGATCGGGCACCGGCGTCAGGGTGTAGCCACAGGCCGCGAGCAGGGTTTCCGCCGCACCCCGCACCCCCAGGCCGTGCTGCAGGGAACAGGGCGAGTGAAAGGCCAGGGGGCCGCGATCACGCCGTGTAGCAGCCAGCAGCGGCAGCAGCCTGTCCTGTTCCATCAGCAGGAGTTCTCCCGGATCGCGGCACAGGGCGGCGATGCGGGCGGCCTTGGCCGCATAATCGGGATCATCGGCCAGGACGTGACCATAATCGCGCACCTGCACGGCGCAGCCCGAAGCGGTCACCACGATGGCCTCGGCCCCGGCCTCCACCGCGGGCCACCAGGCGTCGATGTTGCGCCGCATGTCGTCCCGCCCCGCAATCTGGTCATTGAGGTGGAAGCGCAGGGCGCCGCAGCAGCCCGCTCCATCCGCCTCGCTGAGTTCTATGCCCAGCCGGTCGAGCAGGCGCGCCGTGGCGGCGTTGATATTGGGCGCCAGCCCCGGCTGCACGCAACCGGCCAGGGCCAGCATGCGGCGGGACGGCGCGCCTTCGTCCGCCTTGCGTTCCGGCCAGGGGCGGGCGACGCCGGCGGCCTCGGGCGGCAGTTTGTCGGCCAGGGCGCTGGGCAGCAGCGGACGCAGCATCTGCCCCAGGCGTACCGCCGGCCCGAAGAGCCAGGGCCGCGGCAGGACCTCCCGCAGCACCGCCCGGGCCAGCTTTTCCGCCCCCTTGCGCGGCAGACGCTCCTCGACCACGCGGCGGCCGATGTCGAGCAACTGGACGTACTCGACCCCCGAGGGGCAGGTGGTCTGGCAGGAGCGGCAGGTGAGACAACGGTCCAGGTGCAGGCGGGTCTTTTCGCTGACCGGCCGTCCTTCCAGAACCTGCTTGATGAGATAGATGCGGCCGCGGGGACCGTCGAGCTCGTCGCCCAGAAGTTGATAGGTGGGGCAGGTGGCGGTGCAGAAGCCGCAATGGACGCACTTGCGCAGGATGGCGTCGGCGCGGCGGCCCTCTGCGGTTGCCAGGAATTCCGGGGCGAGTTCGGTTTGCATCAGATTTCGGCGTAAAGCCGGCCGGGGTTGAAGATGCCATGGGGGTCGAAAACCCGCTTCACGCGGCGGTGCAGAGCGAGCAGGGCGGGGGCCGGGGGAGCGAAGGCACCGACGCGGCAGCGCAGGGATTCCGGCGCCCGGAAGAGGACCGCGTGGCCGCCGGCCCGGGCCGCTGCACTGCGCACGGCCTCCGGATCCAGGTCGCCGGCCAGCCAGCGCTGGCCGCCGCCCCACTCCAGCGCCGTCGCTCCGGGCAGGGCCAGGGGTGGCGCCGTGGTGGGCAGGACGAGGCGCCAGAGTACTTCGCCGGCGAAGGCCGGATGGCGCTGTTCGCGCACCGCGCTCCACAGGCCCGCCTCGGCCAGGGGCTCGCCCCCCAGGGCGGCGCGGGCGGCGTCCACCGCCGCTGCGGCGCCGGAAAGCCGCAGGAAGAGGCGCCCGTCGTGCCAGAAGGAGGCGGAAATGGGCAGAGGCTGCCCCCCCCAGCGGTTGAGGGCGGTGAGGGCTTTCTCCTCGCTCATTTCGAAGGCGAGGCTCATTTCCCGCGGAGGACGGGGCAGCACCTTGAAGCTCACTTCGGCCACCAGCCCCAGGGTGCCGAGGCTGCCGGCCAGCAGACGCGACACGTCGTAGCCGGCCACGTTCTTCATCACCTGGCCGCCGAAATCGAGGACCTGACCCTGGCCGTCGATCAGTTTCACCCCCAGGACGAAATCCCGCACACCCCCCGCCTGCTGTCGCCGCGGCCCGGACAATCCGGCCGCCAGGGCACCGCCCACCGTGGCCGTGCCGCCCTGCCTCCCGCCGCCTTCCCCGCGGCCGAAAGCGCCGGGGGGCTCGAAGGGCAGCATCTGCCCCTCCGCGGCCAGTTGCGCCTCGACGTCCGCCAAGGGCGTGCCGCAGCGGGCCGTGAGGTACAACTCGGTGGGCTCGTGGGCGACGATGCCGCGATAGCCCGAGGTATCGAGCACCTCGCCGGACAACATGCCACCGTAGAAATCCTTGCTGCCGCCTCCCCGCAGGCGCAGGGGACGCCGATCCGCAGCGGCGGCGGTCACCGCCTCGCGCAGGGCTTCCAGCGTCTGGGCAGGCATCAGAAGCGCTCCAGTTCGGGAAATTTCGTTTCCCCCCGGTGCACGTGCATGCGCCCGTACTCGGCGCAGCGATGCAGGCTGGGCACCGCCTTGCCGGGGTTGAGGAGCCCGGTTTCGTCGAAGGCCGCCTTGAGGCGGTGGAAACACTCCAGTTCCGGCGTGGCGTACTGGACGCACATCTGGTTGATCTTCTCCACCCCCACCCCGTGCTCGCCGGTAATGGACCCCCCCAGGGACACCGACAGCTCCAGGATTTCCGCACCGAAGGCTTCGGCCGCCTCCCAGTCTCCGGAACGCGCGGCGTCGTACATGATGAGGGGGTGCAGATTGCCGTCGCCGGCATGGAAGACATTGGCGCAACGCAGGCCGTACTTGGTTTCCATGGCGGCGATGGCGGTCAGCATGGCGGCCAGATGGCGGCGCGGAATGGTACCGTCCATGCAATAGTAGTCCGGGGTGACGCGCCCCACCGCCGGAAAGGCGGCCTTGCGCCCGGCCCAGAAGGAAAGCCGTTCGGCTTCCGACGCCGACACGCGGATGTCGCGGGCGCCGCTCGCCGCAAGGACCTCGCGGATGCGCGCCATTTCCGCCGCCACTTCCTCGGGGGTACCGTCGGATTCGCACAGCAGGATGGCCGCCGCCTCCAGATCGTAGCCGGCGCGCACGAAGGGTTCGACGGCGGCGGTGGCGGCCTTGTCCATCATCTCCAGTCCCGCCGGGATGATGCCGGCGGCGATGATGGCGGCCACCGCCTCGCCGGCCCGCGCCACATCGTCGAAGGACGCCATGGCCACCTGGGCGAGGGCGGGCTTGGGGACGAGTTTTACCGTCACCTCGGTTACCACGGCCAACATGCCCTCCGACCCGACCAGCAGGGCGAGCAGGTCGTAGCCCGGCGCGTCGGGCGCCGCGCTGCCGATTTCCAGCACCTCGCCCTCGATGGTCACCACCCGCAGGGCGAGCACGTTATGGACGGTGAGCCCGTACTTGAGGCAATGCACGCCGCCGGAATTCTCGGCCACATTGCCCCCCAGGGTGCAGGCGATCTGGGAAGAGGGATCCGGGGCGTAGTAAAGCCCGAAAGGTGCCGCCGCTTCCGACACGGCCAGGTTGCGCACCCCCGGCTGTACGACCGCCAGGCGCGCCGCGGCGTCGACCTTGAGGATGCGGTTGAAGCGGGCCAGGGACAGTACCACGCCCTGGGGGTGCGGCATGGCGCCGCCGGAAAGCCCGGTGCCGGCGCCCCGGGCCACCACAGGCACCCCGAGACGATGGCAGATGCCGAGAACGTCCCGCACCTGCTGCTCGCTTTCCGGCAGGCACACCGCCAGGGGCAGGGCGCGGAAGGCGGTGAGGCCGTCGCATTCGTAGGGGCGGAGGTCTTCCGGGTCGGTGAGCAGGCAGCGGGCCGGCAGGACGGCCGCCAGGCTCCTGTGCACCGCCTCCCGGTCCGTGTCGAACAGCTTGTCTTCCGCGCCCATGGCCCCTCCCGCGGCTATTCTACCCCGACCAGGATGGCCCGGAAGTCGTTCACATTGTTGCGCGTCGAGCCGGTCAGCAGCAGGTCGCCCAGGGCGGCGAAGAATGCCCAGGCGTCGTTTTCGGCCAGGGCTGCCCGGGCATCGACCCCGGCGGCCCGCGCGCGGGCGAGGGTTTGCGGCGCGACGAAGGCACCGGCGTTGTCCTCGCTACCATCGATGCCATCCGTATCCGCCGCCAGGGCGTGGATTCCCGGCGCCCCGGCCAGGGCCAGGGCGAGGCCCAGGAGGAATTCCGTATTGCGTCCGCCGCGCCCCTGCCCGCGCACGGTGACCGTGGTCTCGCCGCCGGAAAGCAGGACGCAGGGCGCCGCGGCCGGGTCGCCGTGGCGGGCGCAGGACAGCGCCACCCCCGCCAGGGCGCGGCCCACTTCCCGCGCCTCACCCTCCAGGGCGTCGCCCAGGATGAGGGGGCGCAAGCCCAGCGCCCGGGCGCGGGCGGCAGCGGCTTCCAGCATCTGCCGCGGACTGGCCACCAGGCGGAAGGCGCTGTGGGCAAGGCGCGGATCGCCGGGCTTGGGAGTCTCCAGGGCACCGGAGTGCAGCCCCTCGCGCAGGGCGGGCGCCAGGGTGAGGCCGTAGCGGTCGAGGACGGCCAGGGCATCGGCGCAGGTGCTCGGATCGGCCACCGTCGGCCCCGAGGCGATCACCGCCGCAGCGTCCCCCGGCACGTCGGAAATGGCCAGGGTGAGCACCGGCGCCGGCCAGGCGGCCAGGGCCAGGCGCCCGCCCTTGATGGCCGAGAGATGCTTGCGCACACAATTGATCTCGTCGATGTCGGCGCCGCTCCGCAAGAGCTGGGCCGTGAGTGCCCGCTTCTCCTGGCGAGCCCCGCCATCGGCGCGGCCAGCAGCGCCGATCCGCCACCGGAGGCGAGGAAGAGCACCCGCTCGCCAGCCCCGCAGCGGCTCACCCGTTCCAGGATGCGGCGGGCCGCCTCGGCCCCGGCAGCGTCGGGAACCGGGTGGGCCGCCTCGACCACTTCGATGTGCCGGCAAGGAACACCGTGGCCGTAGCGGGTCACCACCAGGCCCTCGAGTTCCCCCGGCCAGGTGGCCTCCACTGCCCGCGCCATGGCTGCCGCCGCCTTGCCGGCGCCGACGACGACCAGGCGACCCTCGCCCGCTTGCGGCAGGGCGGGAGGCACGCAGCGCGCCGGGGCCACCGCGCCCAGTCCGGCGTCGAACAATTCCCGCAGAATTTCCCTCGGCCCCATCGTTCCAGCCTGTCTTGGTCTATGATTGATTTCAGTCAAGGGCACCGCCGCCGTGGCGGAACATCATGCCGACCCATCCCTGAGGGCACCCCCATGAGCGACAGAGAACTGTTTGCCTGGTCCGACAGCTACAACGTCGGCATCCAGGAGGTGGACGAGCAGCACCAGGTTCTGGTCTCGCTCCTCAACCAACTCCACGAAGCGATCCGCGAACACCATGGCAAGACCACCTCGCGGGAAATCCTGGACCGGCTGGCCGAGTATACCCGCACCCATTTCCTGCTCGAAGAAAGCCTCATGCGGCTGACCCACTACCCGGGGCTCGACTTCCACAAGCAGCAGCACGAGGAACTGATCCGCCAGGTGAAGGATCTCCAGCACAAGCTCGACCACGAAAACGCCGCCATCACTTTCGAACTGCTGCACTTCCTCAAGGTCTGGCTGACCCAGCACATCAACGAAAGCGACAAGCGCTTCGGCGCCTTTTTCGAAAGCGCCGGCCTGACCCAGTACGCCACCTGGTCCAAGGAAGTGGAAACCACCATGCAGAAGAAAAAATGGTGGTGGAAGTTCTGGTAGGGGGCGTTCGGGGAGGCGAGCTTGCGCCGGTTTCGCGACGTCACCGCGAAAATGGGTCCATGGTCGCCCCCCGGCAGATTTGATCGATTTCTGGGAGCGCTCCATTTCCCGAAATCGGATCAAAGGTTCTATTCGGTGGCCACCCGCATTACCGACTGGTGGCTCGAACTGAATGAACTGCACCAGCCGCAAAGGGAGATCGGCTTCGACCGACAGGGGAGGGCGCTGTACATCTCTCCCTATTGCCCAGACATTCAGATCTTTCTCAATGTCGGCTGCTCGCCGGAGGAAGTGCTTGGAGAAGTCGAGCCGCCATCCTTCGAGCGCGAGTGGCAGGCCATGGTGCGGCGGCTCGGTTGATTCCACTGACTCCCGAGCCTCAACCCCCGAGGTAAGCCAGCCCGGCCTCGGTTCCCGCCCGGGGCCGGTATTCGCAGCCCACCCAGCCTCTATAGCCGAGGCGGTCCAGCAGCGGGAATATCTGCTCGTATCCCCCTTCGCCGCTGCCCGGTTCGTGGCGCCCCGGCACGTCGGCCGCCTGGATGTGGCCGATGGCGGGCAGGTACTGCGGCAGGCTGCGCCGGGGGTCGTCCCCCATGACCAGAGCGTGGTAGATGTCGTACTGGACCTTGAGATTGGGCCGCCCGATGGCCTCGGCCAGGGCGAAAGCCTTGGCCGGCGAGTCGAGCCAGTAACCGGGCATGTCGAGACGGCTGTTGATGGCTTCGATGAGCACGGTCACCCCCTGGGCCGCGGCGCGGTCGGCGGCGTGGCGCAGGTTGGCGACGTAGGTTTCCCGCAGGGCATCCGCCTCCCAGCCCGCCGGCGTCAGGCCGGCGAGGCAGTGCAGGCGCGGGCAGCCCAGCACCCGGGCGTAGTCGAGGGCGGTCTCGACCCCGGCGGCGAACTCCTCCCGCCGCGCCGGATGGCAGGCCAGGCCCCGCTCCCCCGCCTCCCAGTCGCCGGCCGGAAAGTTGAACAGCACCATGTCCAACCCGCTGGCGGCCAGCCAGCCCGCGATGTCCCGGGCCGGCCAGGGGTAGGGAAAGAGGAACTCGACCCCGCCGAATCCGGCCCGGGCGGCGCGGGCGAAGCGTTCGGCGAAGGGCACTTCGGTAAACAGGAAACTCAGGTTGGCGGCAAAGCGGGGCATGGGCGGAGGAGCACGGGTGGGACGGAAAAGTATAATCCCCCCCACTTTTCGAGGAATCCCCATGAACGAACGCAGCGGCAACCGCCTGTCCAGAATCGTCACGCGCACCGGAGACGCAGGCACCACCGGTCTGGGCGACGGCAGCCGCACCGGCAAGGACAGCCTGCGCATCGACGCCATCGGCGAGGTAGATGAACTCAATTCCAGCCTCGGCCTGCTGCTCTGCGAAGTTCTGCCCGCCCCGGTGCGGGAGGCCCTGACCGCCGTGCAGCACGATCTCTTCGACCTGGGCGGCGAACTCTGCCTGCCGGGCACTACTCTGGTCCGCGAGGCCCAGGTGACGCGACTGGAAGAGCAGGCCGAAGCCTTCAACGCCCCCCTGGGGCGCCTCAAGGAATTCATCCTGCCCGGGGGAACCCGCCCCGCCGCCCTCGCCCACCTGACCCGCACCGTCTGCCGGCGAGCCGAGCGGGCCGTGGTCCGGCTGCACGCCGTCGAGCCGGTGGCCGACGCCACCCGCCGCTACCTGAACCGCCTGTCCGACCTGCTCTTCATCCTCGGCCGCCACCTGAACCACGCCGCCGGCCAGGGCGATGTGCTGTGGCGGCGTTCCGCACCGCAAGACTGAACCCCCGGCGGCACGCCCGCTGCGCAGGGCGAGCGGTCGAGCCCGGGGGAAAAACCCTCACACCCGCGCCAGGGCGCGGAATTCCGGCGGCTCCCAGTGGCGCACGGCGAGGCAGACGCTCAATGCCGGCCGGTCGGCCAGGGGCAGGACGGCATCCGCCGCGTGCTGCTCGGAGTATTCCCGCGCGATCTGCTCCAGCCGCGCCACCAGCCCCACCGCGGCAGCGGCCGAAACCCGCACGCTGACGATGCGCATCGACTCCCCCGGGGCGGCAAAGGGATGGTCGAAGAAGTCCGCGGCCCGGGCGGTGACGTAACGCATGATGGGCCCGTTGGGAATCCAGGCGAAGGTGCGGGCGACGTTGAGGCGGATTCGGTCGTTGGGGAAGAGTTCCAGCACCCCCAGACCTTCCAGGCGCAGGAGAAGCGCCGTGCATTGGGCCCGCTCCAGGCGGTAGGCGGCGAGCATTTCCTCCGCCCCCATCTGGTTGAGGGCGCAGACAGCCACCAGGAGCAGATGCGGATCGGCCACCAGCGCTTCTTCCTGGGCCCGGGACAACTGGTTGAGCAGGCGCCGGGGCCGCGGCTGCACCCGGGCCAGTTCGCCCAGATCCACCTGCACCAGGTCGCAGAGCTGGGCGAAGCGCTCCAGGGAGCAGTCGCGGCGGGAGAAGACGCGCTTCACGGTGGCCTCGGAAAGCCCCAGGGCGCGGGCGGCATCGGCATAGGTGAGACCGCGGGCCTTGAAGTGCAGCTTGAGGGCATCGAAGAGGGTAGGAAAAGCCATGGGCGCACGGGTATCAAATTTTTATACGACATGGAGCATTATGCGCCACGTCGTATTGAAATATTGAACCATCCCCGCGGGCAGACCAGAGTGAGGCCGTTTCTCACCCTCGGAGTCCGCCATGAACACCCGTCTCTCGTCCCTTTTCGCCGCGGTCGCGGCCGCCCTTTCCCTCTCCGGCTGCTATGTCGTTCCCATCGACGCCCGCCATCCGCCCCAGGTCACCTATTCCAGCCGCGGCGCGGCGGAATCCATCGCCTTGCCCGCCGCCCAGCCCCAGACGGTGCAACTCGAAGCGAGGCTCTACCCGGTGAATGATGTGGCCGGCAAAATGGGCGTCCTCACCGCCCTGGTGAGCGACACGCTGAACGGCCACGGCCGCTTCACCCTCAACGCCGGCAGCGAAACCCTGGCGGGGGAAGCCAGCCGCATCGGCACGGACCAGGCCGGCTTCGGCAACGTCTATCGCCACGTCTATGGAGAAACACGCCTGCCGGCCGCCGGCCGGCGCGGAATCGCCAACGCCGCCAGCGGCAAGGGCAGCTACGTCAATTGCGAATACGTGCTCACCGCCGCCGCCCGAGGCGTGGGCGCCTGCCTGTTTTCCAACGGCGCCAAGTACCAGTTGCACTTCGGCGGGTAAGGAATGGCCCTACCCATCGGTAACGCCTATCCCTCCGCCTCCACCAGGCGACGGGCGCGCACGGCGGCGGCGAGCTGGTCGAGGACGGCCACCGTGTCGTCCCAGCCGATGCAGGCGTCGGTGATGCTCTGGCCGTAGCTCAGGGGCCGGTCGGGGGAAAGGTCCTGGCGACCTTCCACCAGGTGGGATTCGACCATCACCCCGACGATGCGCTCGTCGCCTGCAGCGAGCTGACCGGCGACATCGGTGCTCACGTCCTTCTGCCGGGCGTATTGCTTGCTGCTGTTGCCGTGGGAAAAATCGATCATCAGGCGGGCGGCAAGGCCGGCCCGGGCGATGTCCTGGCACGCCGCCTCGACATGGCCGGCGTCGAAATTGGGCTCCTTGCCGCCGCGCAGGATGACGTGACAGTCCTCGTTGCCCACCGTGGCGACGATGGCGGTATGGCCCGACTTGGTCACCGACAGGAAGTGGTGCGGCGACTGGGCGGCGCGGATGGCGTCGACGGCGATGCGCACATTGCCGTCGGTGCCGTTCTTGAAACCCACCGGGCAGGAAAGCCCGGAAGCCAGTTCCCGATGCACCTGGGATTCGGTGGTGCGGGCGCCGATGGCCCCCCAGGCGATGAGGTCCGCGGTGTATTGGGGGGTGATGGTATCCAGGAATTCCGTGGCGCAGGGCAGGCCCAGTTCCGTGGTTTCCAGCAGGATGCGGCGGGCGAGGCGCAGGCCCTCGTTGATGCGGAAGCTGCCGTCGAGCTGGGGATCGTTGATGAGGCCCTTCCAGCCCACCGTGGTGCGCGGCTTTTCGAAATAGACCCGCATCAGCACCACCAGGTCGGCGGCATGGCGGGCGGCTTCTGCCTTCAGACGGCCGGCGTATTCCCGGGCGCTGGCCAGATCGTGGATCGAGCAGGGGCCGACGACCACCAGCAGGCGGTCGTCGGCGCCGTGCAGGATGCGATGGATGGCCTGGCGCGCCTCGAAGGTGGTTCGCGCGGCCCGTTCGCTGGCCGGCAGTTCGGCGAAGACCTGCTCGGGCGGACTGAGTTCGAAGATGGCGGCGATGCGGACATCGTCGGTGATCGGCTGCTTTTCCGGCTGCATAAGAAAACCCATTCTGTTTTGGCGCAAAACGCGGCATTCTACCGGATGGCCATGGACGATCTCTTCGAACCCGCCCCCGACTCCCGGCCTCCGCCCCGCCCCAGGAAGGGTCGCGGCGCGGCGGGCAACGTCGAGCACCGTTTCACCACCTGGAGCCGCCAGGCGGAAGACGACGGCTGGTGGCAGGACGAAACCCCACCCGCTGCCACGCGGCTATCGGTCGATACGGCCCGCAGCATCCTGGCCTGGAACGAATCGCCGGACCTGGGCTTCGACCGTTCCCTCAATCCCTACCGCGGCTGCGAGCACGGCTGCATCTACTGCTACGCCCGCCCCACCCACGCCTGGCTGGGACTTTCGCCCGGCCTTGATTTCGAGACCCGCCTGTTCTGGAAGCCCGACGCCGTCGCCCGCCTCAAGGCCGAACTCGCCGCGCCCGGCTATGCCTGCCGCCCCATCGCCCTGGGCACCGCCACGGACGCCTACCAGCCGGTGGAACGCCAGCAGCGCCTCACCCGGGACGTGCTGGAAGCCCTGCTGGCCCTGGAGCACCCCGTCACCCTGGTCACCAAGTCGGCCCTCGTCGCCCGGGATGTCGGCCTGTGGGCCACCCTGGCTGCCCGCCGCCTGGCCGCCGTGGCCCTGTCGGTCACCAGTCTGGATAATGAACTCTCCCGCCGCCTGGAGCCCCGGGCCGCAGCGCCTGCCGCCCGGCTGCGGGCGCTGCGCACCCTGGCCGACACCGGGGTGCCCGCGGGCGTCCTGGTGGCCCCCATCATTCCAGCCCTGAACGACCATCAACTGGAACAGGTTCTGGAAGCCGCCCGGGACCACGGCGCCCGCTACGCCGGCTATACCCTTTTGCGCCTGCCCCACGAGGTGGCCGGGCTGTTTGGCCAATGGCTCGACCACCACGCGCCGGAAAAGGCCGCCCGCCTGATGGCCGTGCTCTACGACCTGCGCGGCGGCCGCGCCAACGACACCACCTTCGGCCGCCGCATGACCGGCCTGGGCCACTACGCCGACCTCATCCGACAGCGCTTCGAACTCGCCTGCCGCCGCCTCGGCCTGGCCACCACCTGGCCCGAACTCGACTGCACCCGCTTCCGCCCGCCACGAGCGGAGGGGGATCCGGGTGGTCAGATGTCCTTGTTCTAGAAGCGGACCGGGATGAAAAGGGAATCCGGTGCGAGCCCCGGGCCTTCATTCCGAAGCTGCCCCCGCAACTGTCGTCGGCAAGCACAGGGCCAATTGCGCCACCGGTCAGTGACGGGGAAGGCGGCCCGTCGCGTCGGGCCGAGAGCCAGGAGACCTGCCGCGATGTCCTTCCATACGACGATGGGGCGGGGTGTCCCTGGCAAAAGGTGTGATCCGCCGCAACGGCGCCGTGGTCGCTTTCGCCGCCGACAAGACTCCCCTCGCCATGAGCAAGGCCTTCCTGGCTGTGGAGGGCAGCACCGAGGGCGAAGAAACGCTGCGGCATCATGACAGGATTTCAGAACGCGGGGAAAATCGCGGCATCGCCACAACCGGAAAGGTCAGACGAAGAGTTTCTCTCCGCTCCATGGCCCCTTGCTCCGCAATTGATCGCCGCTCCCGGTGCGCCCCGAGACTTCGGGGTCCGCGGGGCGCTCCGCTTGCCTTCTTTCACGACATGCTGACGCAAGCGCCTTGCGCACGCTCGCCGATTGGCTCCTCCGCCATTTCCCCGCCCCTCCAGTGGGTTCTGGCGTAGCCCTGCCGTCCATCGATATCAATTTTTCGGCCTCACCAGACCATGGAAATTCTTTTTCTGATTGTCCTGATCGTCGTGAACGGTTTGTTCGCCATGTCGGAAATCGCCCTCGTCACGGCGCGTCGCGCACGACTCGCGCGGCTGGCGGAAGACGGTGACGGCGCCGCGGTTGTGGCGATGAAACTGCATGACGAACCGACTCGCTTCCTCTCGACCATCCAGATCGGCATCACCTCGATCGGCATCCTCAACGGTATCGTCGGCGAAGCCGTGCTCGCCGAGCCCTTTGCACTCTGGATGCACGACCTCGGGCTGGAAAAGGAAGCCAGCAGCATTGCCGCAACCGCGCTGGTCGTCGTCGTCATCACCTACATTTCGATTGTGGTTGGCGAACTGGTGCCAAAGCGCATCGGACAATTCAATCCGGAAGGCATCGCCAGGCTGGTGGCGAGGCCCATGCAACTGCTCGCCCTGATGGCTCGCCCCTTTGTCAAATTGCTGTCCTTCTCCACCGATACGATCCTTCGCCTTCTGGGGCAGCGGGAACATCCGGGGCAAAGCGTCACCGAAGAGGAAATCCACGCCATGATCGACGAGGGATCGGAAGCCGGCGTCATCGAAAACCGGGAGCGCGACATGGTTCGCAATGTGTTCCGGCTCGATGACCGGCAGATTGGCTCATTGATGATTCCGCGGGCGGACATCGTTTACCTCGATGTCAGCCGATCCATGGACGAGAACATGGAATGGATCGCCTCATCCGACCATTCCCGTTTTCCCATCTGCCGGGGTGGGCTGCACGATATCCTGGGTATCGTCACTGCCAAGCAACTCCTGACCCAGAAGATCAAGGGCGGAGAAGCCAACCTGACGGCCCAGTACCAGCCGGCCGTCTTCGTCCCCGAAACCCTGAACGGCATGGATCTTCTCGGCCACTTCCGGTCCTCGGGCATGCAGATGGTGCTCGTCGTCGACGAATACGGCGAGGTTCAGGGACTGGTGACCTTACAGGACGTCCTGGAGGCGGTGACCGGAGAGTTCAAGCCACGCAACCAGGAGGATGCCTGGGCCGTACAGCGAGACGATGGCTCCTGGCTTCTGGATGGGCTGATTCCCATTCCGGAACTCAAGGACAAGCTCGACTGGAAATCGGTCCCGGAGGAAGACAAGGGTCGTTATCACACCTTGAGCGGCCTGCTGATGTGGCTGCTTGGCCGCCTGCCGCAAACGGGAGACAAAACCGCGTGGGAAGGTTGGGAACTGGAGATCGTCGACCTCGACGGCAAACGGGTGGATAAGGTGCTGGCCACCCGACTTCCCGAGCCGTCCGGGGCGCCGGAATCAACATCGGAAGGCAACGGCAATGGCTACGCGACCAGCAATGGCCGGTAACTCGTTCCTTCGCTTCCTCTCAGAGCGCGTGAATTTTTCGAGTGCGCCCGAGCGGCGTGCACGGGGGGGCACGATCAAGGCGCAAAGCACAGCCACAGCTCGGGCTATGGCGAGCGGGGACAAAGGGAATGTTCGCAGGCCCTAAGGGAGCGCATTGAGGTACTGTGCCAGGGCAGCGATGTCCTCGTCCTTCAGCGCCGCCGTGGCGATCTGCATGAGGGGGAAGATGCGCTCGCCGGATTTGTCGCGGTAGCGGGTGATGCTGCGCTTGAGGTACTCCACCTGCTGGCCGGCCAGGCGGGGGATGGTGTCGGCGCCGTGGCCCTGTTCGCCGTGGCAACGCTGGCATAGGCGGCGGAAGGTTTCGCGGCCGGCGGCGACCTGGGGGGCGTTCCCCTTGCCGGCGGGTACCTCGTTGCCGGCGTAGTACGCGGTGACGGCGATGCGCTCGTCTTCCTTGAGCACCTTGATGAGGCCCTGCATGAAGGCGTCCTTGCGTTCGCCGGAGCCGAACTTGCGGATCTGCTCGAAGAGGTAGGCGGGATTCTGGCCGGCGAGGTTGGGAACCTCGCCCTGCTTGCTCACGCCGCTGTCACCATGGCAGTTGGCGCAGAAGGCGGCGATCTTGCGCCCGGCTTCCGCTGCAGCGGCCCGTTTGGCCGGGTCGGCCAGCACGGCCTTGAGGGCATCCGCCCCTTGAGCCTGGGCCAGCCCAGGCAGCGCCGCCACGACGGCAATGGAAAACGCGGCGCACGCGCGCCGCAAGCCTGCGAAACCCCCCATATCCCCTCCTCCCCACGCCGCCCCGAGGGCGGCTAGTACGAAGGGCTTAGTCTACTTGGCGGATACCTTTTCGTACAGGCCGACGACGCCCTCCATTTCTTCCAGGATACGTTCGCTGGTGGTGGCCACGTTGGTGACCTGGGATTTGTCCTTGTCCGGCTTTTGTCCCAGGGCGGTGTCGAAGAAGATCCACTGCTGATTGACCAGGGCCAGGCCGTCCTTGATGGGGGACGTATTGGCGGGCGCGGCGGAGAGTTCCTGGTGGGCGGCGAGGAATTCCTTGCGCGCCTTGTCGATTTCCGCCGCAGCCGTGGTGCCACCGACACCCCAGGCCGCAGCCTGATAGAACTTGGCCAGACGTTGGGACAGCATGCGCTGGCGACCGGCGATATTGACCAGGCGGCCCGCGGTAGTGCCCGAGTGCTTCTCCAGTTGGACCGTTCCCTGATGGGCCAGGGCCAGCACCTCCTCGGAGAGTTGCAGCACTTTCGCGCCATTGGCCTGGCTGGGCACGGCGCCCAGGAGGACGTCCTTGTAGGCCAGCCAGGACTTTTCCAGCTTGAGGTAGGTGTCCTTGATTTCCGGCGCGGGGGCAAAATTCTTGAGTTCCACCAGTTGGCGGTCGAAAAGGGCCACCGAGGCATCGAGAACCTTGCGCGAGCGGTCCACGTCGACCTGCATGCCCAACTGGAAATAGGCCTTGGCCATGCGCTGGGAAAGCATGCGCTCACGGCCGGCCTTGTTGATGGCTGCATTGACGTCGGTGATCTGGGCGAGGGCCGGAGGAGCCGCCAGGAGGAAAGCCAGAAGCAGAAGGACAGGGCGAAAAATGGAAGTCATGGGGGTCTCTCCTCTATCCCTTCCGGGCGCACTAACAGGCGAAAATACGCGGGATCCGCCGCAAAGAAATTGACGGGGGTTAACCGTCGAATGGCGCCCCCCGACCTTCGCCAAGATTAATGCACGACCATTGGGTTCCGACCGACGACCGACCGGCGGCTCCCCTCGTCCCGCCAACGGTCAGCCCGTACCGCCCACCGTGAGCCCATCGATGCGCAGGGTGGGCTGGCCGACCCCCACAGGAACGCTCTGGCCGTCCTTGCCGCAGGTCCCGACGCCGGAATCGAGCTTCATGTCCTTGCCGATCATGGACACCCGGGTGAGGGCGTCGGGGCCGTTGCCGATGAGGGTGGCGCCCTTGATCGGGCGGGTGACCCGGCCATCCTCGATCAGGTAGGCCTCGGCCATGGAAAAGACGAATTTGCCATTGGTGATATCCACCTGGCCGCCGCCGAAGTTGGCCGCGTAGATGCCCTTCTTGACCGAACGCAGGATTTCCTCCGGCTCCTTGTCTCCGGCCAGCATGAGGGTATTGGTCATGCGCGGCAGAGGAAGATGGGCGAAGGATTCCCGCCGGCCGTTGCCGGTGGGGGCCACGCCCATGAGGCGGGCATTGAGGCTGTCCTGCATGTAGCCCTTGAGGATGCCGTCCTCGATGAGCACGGTGCGCTGGGTGGGATTGCCTTCGTCGTCGATGTTGAGGGAGCCGCGACGGTCGGGCAGAGTGCCGTCGTCCACCACCGTCACGCCGGGGGCGGCGACGCGCTGGCCGATGCGGCCGGTGAAGGCGGAACTGCCCTTGCGGTTGAAGTCGCCCTCCAGGCCGTGGCCGATGGCTTCGTGGAGCAGGATGCCGGGCCAACCGGAACCGAGGACGACGGTCATGGCGCCCGCCGGGGCGGGAATGGCGTCCAGGTTGGTCACCGCCTGATGCACCGCCTCCTGGGCATAGCGCTCCAGGAGGGCGTCGTCGAAATAGGCATAGCCGAAGCGTCCGCCCCCGCCGGAACTGCCCTGCTCCCGCCGGCCGCCGTCCTCGACGATGACCGAGATCGAACAGCGCACCAGGGGCCGGATGTCGGCCGCCAGACGCCCGTCCGAACCGGCCACCAGGATCACCTCGTACTCGCCGGTGAGGGAGGCCATGACCTGGCAGACCCTGGGGTCGAGCCGCCGCGCTTGGGCCTCCAGCCGCTCCAGGAGGCTCACCTTGTCCTGGGCGGAGAGCGAGGCGATGGGATCCTGCGGCGCGTAGAGCAGCGGCCGCCCGCCGCCGCCGGCCAGGATGGGCAGGCTGCCATCCTGGCCGGCGGCGGCGATGGCGCGCACGGCTCCGGCCGCATGGCCCAGGGCCTTGAGGCTGATTTCGTCGGAATAGGCGAAGGCGGTCTTTTCGCCGGCCACGGCGCGCACGCCGACCCCCTGGTCGATATTGAAGCTGCCCGATTTGACGATGCCCTCGTCCAGACTCCAGGCCTCTGAGCGGCTGTACTGGAAGTAGAGGTCGGCATAATCGACACGGTGGCCGAGGATGTCGCCGAATACCCGCTCGAGGTCGGACTCCCCCAGGTCGAAGGGCGCGAGGAGCAGGGATTTGGCCTCGGTCAGGGCGGCGGTTTGGGTCATGGTCTTTCCGTAAGCAGTTTGCGATGGGCGAGGGCCGGCAGGCTGGCCCGGATTTCGGCGATGCGGGCGTGGTCCAGGTCGGCCATCACGAGGCCCGGCCCCTTGCCCTTCTGGTCGAGGATTTCTCCCCAGGGGTCGACGATCATGCTGTTGCCGTGGGTGAGGCGCCCGCTTTCGTGGCGTCCTCCCTGTCCGACCGCCAGCACGTAGCATTGGTTCTCGATGGCCCGGGCGCGCAGCAGGATTTCCCAGTGGGCCCGGCCGGTGGTTTCGGTGAAGGCCGCCGGCACCAGGATCAGGTCCGCCGGGGCAAGCGCCCGGTAAAGCTCGGGAAAGCGCAGGTCATAGCAGATGGACAGCACGACGCGCCCGAAGGGTGTTTGCAGGGCCACCGGCGCCTCGCCCGCTTCGATGAAGGCCGCTTCGTCGTAGGCTTCTTCGTCCTTCCTGAAGCCGAAGAGATGCATCTTGTCGTAGCGGGCCACGGCGAGGCCGTCCGGGTCATAGACCAGGCAGCTGTTGCGCATCTTGTGCGGCACGCTGGCCGCCAGGGGGATCGAGCCGGCCACCAGCCAGATGCCATGGCGGGCGGCGGTCGCAGCCAGCCAGTCCTGCACCGGGCCGTTGTCAGGAGTTTCCCGGGCCCGCACCCGGTCGGCGTCGGCGGCGCCGATGATGGGGAAGTATTCGGGCAGGACGACCAACTCCGCCCCCAGGTCGGCGGCCTGGGCCACCAGTTCGCCTGCCGTTTCCAGATTGTCGGCCACCCGGGGGCCGGAAACCATCTGGATGCCGGCCAGGCGGCAGTTTCTGGGCGGGGTCATGGGGTTCCTCCTTTGGGCGCACCCTCCCGCGCGGCGGGCTCGCGGGCCGTGCCTTCCTTGGCTGCGCCTTCCTTGGCGGCGCGCTCCCGGGCGGCGGCTTCCCTGGCAGCTGCGGCGGCCGCTTCGGCTTCGGCCTCGCGCCGGCCGGCGGCGATGGCGGCCTCATCCACCGTATGGCCCAGCTTTTCCACCTTGGGGTCGGCCCAGGCGCCGGTGACGTGGTACTGGAAGTTGAAAATCCGGCTCAGGGGATTCTGGAGAATCTTGTTGGCCACCACGGCGGCGGCACCGATGGCCGGGTTGGCCAGCAGCAGGGCCCCCACCGAAACCACAGAACCCAGCTCCGGCTGCACGGTCACCACCACGTCCTGGGTTTCCTGGCGCAGGTCGGCCTCCCCCTTCATGAGCACCCGGGCCGCGGGACCGTCGATGCGCAGATCCTCGCTGGTGCGCATCATCCCCTGCCGGATGTCGAGCTTGCCCTCGATGGCGTCGAAGGCGAAGCCCTCGCTGAAGATGTCGCGGAAATCCAGGGACAGCCGGCGCGGCAGGGATTGCAAGGAGAGGAGCCCCAGGAGCTTGCCCAGGCCGGGGTCGAGCTTGGCGAACTGACCCTTGGCCGCGTTGACGTCGAGTCGGCCGCTCAGGGTGGGAAAATCGATCGCCGTCAGGGGCCCCGCCCATTCCAGGTCGCCCTTGAGGTTGGCCGTCCCGCGCTTCAGGGTGCCGGGGTGGCCCAGGCGACCCAGGAGCTTGCCGGCATCGGTGGCCACCAGTTCGAAGCCCAGCCGCGTGCGCTGGCTGCCGATGCGGGACCACAGCCCGCGGCCCTTGAGGACGCCATCGGGATTGTGCACGGTGAGGGATTCCAGATTCCATCCTGCCCGCTCGTTCTTCGCCTTGACCTCCAGGCGCCCGAGACGCTTGTCCCCCAAGGAGAAATCCGCCACCCGCACATCGAGGCCGGGAAGCGATTCGGGAGGCCCGTCTTCGCCCGCGCCGCCGTCCTGACTGGCGGCGGGAATGGCCAGGCGCTTGAGGTCCGCCTGCAACCAGCCCTCCCCGGCGCTGCGCCAGGTGGCTTCGCCTTCCGCCTCGCGGGTATTGAGGCTGGCCTGCCAGCCGTCTTCCCGGGAACGCAGGGTGGCCTGCACGTCGTGGATGTCGCGGTCGAAGAGATGCAGGAGCGGTGTCCTGAGCACCACCTGGAGCGGGGGCAGCGCCGGAGTACCGCCCTGGGCTGCGCCCGTACCGTTGCCCCCGGCGAGCGCCTCGCGCCAGGCGTCGGCGTCGATGCGGGGCTGGCTCACCGCCACCAGGAGCCCCTGGGCAGGCATCTTGGGCAGGGGCTCGCCCACCGCGATGACGCCCTTGTCCAGCACCAGTTCGTCGCCCTGGACCCGCCGCAGGAGGGTGGCTTCGAGCACCTTGCCCAGGCTGAGGCGTATCTGGTCGCCCCCGTCGGGCTGATTGCTCTTTTCGATGCGCAAGGGCGCGGTGGAGCCGGCGTTTTTGTTGAAGGGGTCCGGCAGGCTGGACGAGACCCCGGCCAGGGCAGTTTCGATGATGAAATCCGCCGTCTTCTTGCGCACCCGCACTTCGCCCTTCCAGGCGGTCGTTCCCGCCACATGGTCGAACAGGGGGGTCTCGAAAATCTTGCGCGCTTCCTTGACGTTGGCGGTGCCCCCCATGACCACGTTGACGCGGTCTTCCTCGTTCCTGACCGACAGCCGCATGGGGCCACCCAGGACGCGCCCGGTGATTTCCGGCGCCACCACCGCCTTTTCGGTCACCTTGAGGCTGCCATTGACCTGGGATACCGGGGGCAGACCGGGCACCACCGTGAGGGTGTTGTTGCGGAACTGGAATTCGCCCCGCACCGCCGTCTGGTCCACCCGCCGCAGGGGCATGTCGAATTCCAGGCTCAGGCTGCCATTGCCTGCCGCGACCATGTCTTCGGTAAAGCGGTCGATGCGCTCACCCACGGGGCTCTTGTCGATGAAGCGCAGGAATTCCGCGGTGGGCCCCTGGGCCGAACCGCGGATGAACAGCATTTCCTCCGTGGACTCGAAGTCGGGAATCTCCGCCGTGGTAGGCCCCAACTGGGCGCCGAAGATGGCCCCCGTGCCGGCTTCGATACGCATGCCGACGCCGAAGCTCATGTCGGCGTCGATCTTCTCGATGACGGGCCAGCCGGCGGCTACGTCCAGGGTCACCTGATGCGCCTTGGCGGTAATGAGGAATTTGCCCTTGGCCGGGTCACGAAAGGGAAAATCGCGCAGGTCGCCCTTCAGGGTCAGGCGGGCGTCGCTCGCCGTGCCGCGCACGATGCCGCGGCGCAGCCAGTTGCGCGTATCGGCATTCACCGCCAGGGGTATGTAGCGCCAGACCGCGGTGCCCTGGGCGCGGCTGATCGTGGCGGTGAGGTCGATCACGCCAGGACCGTCGTCCGCTCGCAGGTATGACCCCCGCGCCGTCCCGGTGGCGTCCGGGCTGGAGAAATCGAGCCGCTCCAGCCGGCTGTCCAGCTTGCCGTCGGCCAGCTTCCAGGTGGCCCGACCGCGCAAATCGTCGAAGGGCAGACGCGGTTCCGCAAAGACCGTCGGCAGGTCGAGGCTCGCCTCGCGGCTGGCAAGTTCGAGGCTTCCCCCCTTTTCGTCGGCCTCCACGGTGCCACTCAGGCCGGTGGCCCCGGGCAGCACCCCGGCTGCCGTCAGCCCCAGGCGTTCGAAGCGGGCCTTGAGACCGTAGCGCCCCAGGGCACCGCCCTCGGCCAGCCAATTGGCCCGCAGGTCGATCACCCGCCCCTCGGGGCGATGGGTGGCGAGCAGTTCCCGACTGCGCTCGTCCAGGGGCAGATGACCGGCCAGCCGTTGCAGGGCGCCCAGATCGAGCTGATTGGCCGCAGCGCTTCCGGCGATGCGGTCGCTGCCCGCCTCCTGGCGCCATTCGACCTTGAAGTCGGTCGGTTCCAGGCGCACCCCGTCCAGGGTGGCGAGTTCCACCGCGTGGCCTTCGGCCTCCCAGGCGCCCCGACCGTACTTGCCATGCACCCGGCCCCGCATGGTCACCAGGTCGAGTTCCGGAACGCGGTCTCCCAGGCGGATGCGCAGGTCTTCCAGGGCCATGTCGGCGGTGACCTGGGCGCGGCCTTCGTCCCAGTCCCCCCACAGGCGCACCGCGCCGCGGCCCCGCGGGAGGTGCACCGGGTAATCGACCCAGGTGCGCCAGCCCGCGAGGTCGGCGTATTGCAGTTCCGCATAGACCTTGCCGGAGACCTGCTCCAGGGCCTCACCGATCGCGCCGCGGAATTCGCCCCGCAGATCGATGCGGGCGGCGAGCCGGGCCGGGGGGACCGCGGTGAGGCCGAAACGGTGGCGACCGCGGCTGTTGTCGAGGCCGAACTGGAGATCTTCCAGCACCAGGGGCGGCGCCTTGCGCAGTCCATCTTCCCAGACCACCAGGGCGTCACGGATGCGGATGTGGGGCTGGTCGAGTACCCATTCGAGCAGGGCCGGGTCACTCTCGCCTTCCATGGCAATGCCGGCAACGGTGATGCGCCCCCCGGCGTCGCGCCGCACGTTGAGCACCGGCCCTTCGATCGCGAAGAGGGCGAGGGTCGGCGACAGGCGGACGAAGCTCTGCCAGGACAGCACCGCCTCGACCTTGGACAGGGCCAGGGCAGGTCGTCCCTGGCGGTCGCTGAGGACGACATCGCTGAGGATCAGTTCGGGATTGAGGCCATCCCATCCCGCCTCGATGCGGCCGATAAGGACCGGCAGTCCCACGGCGCGGGTCGCCGCCGCCTCGATGTCGGCACGGAAATCGGCGATGCGCGGCAGCACCGCGTAGCGCAGGGTGAGGACCGTGGCGGCAAACAGGAACCAGAGGGTCACTGCGGCCCAGCCGGCGATGCGCACCAGGCGGACCATCCACGAAGGGGACGGCGGGGCGTCCTCGGAGCCGGCGGCAGCCGGCGGCGAAGCCTGCGGCCTATCCATGGTGCCGGCAGTTTTGCCAGGGAAGCGGTGCGCTCACTACAATCCACATGCGAAAGAAAACGCAATTCTATCCGTTTCGGCGCACCCGCCGCCCAAGGAGCCATGAACCCTCCCCTCGACCCCCGCTGGCAGGACGCCCTGGCGCTCTCCCGCTACCTGACGACCCTCTTCGCCGCCCGGCCCGAGCTGGTCGGCGAACTGGCCGCCACCTGGCACGTCCCCCTGTCGGAAGACCTGCTGCTCGGCGCCCTGAAACCCGCCACCGAGGACGAAGGCGAATTCGCCGCCCGCCTGCGCCGCCTGCGCCAGCGGGCCATGGCCCACATCGCCCTGCGCGACCTCTGCGGCCTCGCCCCCCTGGCCGAGGTGGTGGAAAGCATGACCATGCTGGCCGATGTGACCACCAACCACGCCCTCGCCTTCCATCACCGACGGCTGGCGGCCCAGCACGGCGAACCCCTCGACAGCCAGGGCCAGCCCCAGCGGCTGCTGGTGGTCGGCATGGGCAAGTTGGGGGGGCGCGAGCTCAACGTCTCCTCGGACGTGGATTACATCTTCGCCTATCCCGAAAATGGCGAAACCGCCGGGCCGCGCCGCATCGAGAACCAGGAATTTTTCACCCGCCTGGGCAAGCGCCTCATCGCCGCCCTGGGGGACATCACCGCCGACGGCCAGGTCTTCCGCGTGGACATGCGCCTGCGCCCCAACGGCGATTCCGGCCCTCTGGTCTGCTCCCTGGACGCCCTGGAAAACTACTTCATCGCCCAGGGCCGCGAATGGGAGCGCTACGCCTGGATCAAGGCCCGGGTCATGAACACCGGCGTGAATGAGCAGCCCGAGGCCATGGCGGCCCTGAAGCGCATCTCCCGCCCCTTCGTCTTCCGCAAGTACCTCGATTTCGGCGCCATCAACGCCATGCGCGACCTGCACGTCCAGATTCGCCGCGAAGTCTCGCGCAAGGACATGGCGGACCACGTCAAGCTGGGTCCCGGCGGCATCCGCGAAATCGAATTCATCGCCCAGGTCTTCCAGTTGATCCGGGGCGGCCGCGACCCCGCGCTCCAGGTGCGGCCGACCCTTTCGGTCCTCAAGCTCCTGGTCGAACGGCGCCTGATTCCCCCCGCCACCGAAGCCGAACTGCGGGAAGCCTACGTCTTCCTGCGCCGCCTGGAGCACCGCCTGCAATACGTGGAGGACAAGCAGACCCACCGCCTGCCCGAGGATTGCGGCGATCGCGAGCGCATCGCACGTTCCCTGGGCGCCGCCGACTGGCCCGCCCTCGCTGCCCTCCTGGACCGCCACCGGGAAGCCGTCAGCCGCCATTTCGAACAGGTCTTTTCCGACCCCGAGGAAGGCGAGCACGCCCTGGCCGGCGTGTGGCTGGGGCAGAGCGAAGCCGAGGCTGCCGCCGAAGCCCTGGGCAATCTCGGCTACCGCCACGCCAGGAGCGTCGTCGAGCGCCTGGAGGAGTTGCGCCAGTCCAGCCGCTACCGCCAGCTCCCGGCCCAGAACCGGGAGCGCCTGGACGCCGTGGGGCCGCGCCTCCTGGAGGCCGCCGCCCGCTGCGCCGACCCCGACGAGGCCCTGGCCCGGGGCCTCGCCTTTCTGGAGACCGTCAGCCGCCGCGGCGCCTACCTCGCCCTGCTGCAACAGTATCCCCAGGCCCTCAAGCGGGTGGCCGACATCGTTGGCGCCTCCTCCTGGGCCTCCGAGTACCTCAACCGCCACCCCATCCTGCTGGACGAACTCCTGGACCCCCGCCTCCTGGACGTGGCCACCGACTGGACGGGCTTTGCCGCCGAACTGGACCAGAACCTCGCCGACCACGCCGGCGACGCGGAACGGGAAATGGACATCCTGCGCGAGATGCACCACGCCCAGGTCTTTCGCCTCCTGGCCCAGGACCTGGCCGGGCTGCACAGCATCGAGCGCATTTCGGACCACCTTTCCGACCTGGCCGACATTCTCGTGCGGCGCGCCCTGGAGCTCTCCTGGGGCAAACTGCGCCAGCGCCATTGCGAGCAGCCGCGCTTTGCGGTCATCGGCTACGGCAAGCTGGGGGGCAAGGAGCTGGGCTACGGCTCCGACCTCGATCTGGTCTATCTCTACGACGATCCGGCCGGCGAAGCGGGCGAAAACTACGGCAAGCTCGGCCAGCGGCTCAACACCTGGCTCTCCAGCCGCACCCCGGCCGGCATCCTCTTCGAGACCGACCTGCGCCTGCGCCCCAACGGCGATTCCGGCCTGCTGGCCGTTTCCCTGGACGCCTTCCGCGACTACCAGCTCCATCATGCCTGGGTGTGGGAGCACCAGGCCCTCAGCCGGGCGCGCTTCGTGGCGGGGGACGCAAAAGTCGGCGAGGGCTTCGAGGCGGTGCGGCGCGAAATCCTCTGCCTGGAGCGCGACCCGGCGCCCCTGCGCGACGAAGTGGCCGCCATGCGCCAGAAGATGCTGGACGCCCACGGCTCCAAGACCCCCGATGAATTCGACCTCAAACACGACCGGGGCGGCATCATCGACGTGGAGTTCATCGTCCAGTATCTGGTCCTGGCCCACGCCCGGCGCTACCCGGAGCTGTGCGGCAATCTGGGCAATATCGCCCTGCTGGCCGTGGCCGCCGACCTGGGCCTCATTCCCGCCACCCTGGCCGACGGCGCCCGGGACGCCTACCGCGAATACCGCCGCCTGCAACACCTGCTGCGCCTCAACGCCGCCCCCAAGGCCCGCGTCGAACGCACCCTGGCGGCCCGCCAGATCGATGCCGTGAGCGTATTGTGGCGCCAGGTTTTCGGCTAGACTGGCACTTCCACCAAAACCACAGGGGACGTCCATGAACACCCGCATCAAACTCGCCACCCTCGCCCTGGCCGGCCTCTTCGCCGCCGCCGCCCAGGCCACCTCCCTGGACAAGCTCACCGTCACCCCGGCCACCGGCGCCAAGGCCGGCGAAAAGATCAAGGTCAGCATCGACCTGGGTAACGTCTCCGGCACCTGCGGCATGTACGTCAAGCTGGGCGACGGGCGCAAGGAAATGATCACCGTGCAGGACAGCACCCCCAACCCCATCGTCATCGAGCACACCTACAAGGCCGGTGGCAAGTACAAGATTCGCGCCGATGGCGACCGTATCCACACGGCCCTTCCCTGCATCGGCCGCGTCGAGCTCGACAACTACGCCGTGGAAGCCGTGAAGGCCGTGGAAAAGGACAAGGCCGCCGGCCCCTGCCCCGACAATTGGTCCCTCAAAGGCAAGGTTGCCAAGGATGGTGGCTTCACCTGCGTGCCCAAAAAGGGCGTCAAGGACGTGAAGAAGCCCGAGAAGGCCCTGGAGTGCCCGGCCGGCACCAGCTACTTCACCAAGGGCAAGACCCTGGGCTGCGAGAAGGGTTGATCCCTGGCTCCCCGCTGTGCCCCACCCCACCGGTGGGGCCAAGAAAAAAGCCGCTGCGAGCGGCTTTTTTCTTGGGTCGGTGCCCCGCTGGTTCTCTGCGCCACGGCAATCCGTCTCCCGGACCGCCGGCGCACAGCCTCACTTGCGCAGGGAATCCCGGATTTCCCGCAGCAGCACGACATCCTCCGGCGTCGGGGGCGGCTCCGTCGAGGCAGGCGCCTCCTCGACCTTGGGCCGCAGGCGGTTGATCTGCTTGACCATCATGAAAATGATGAAGGCGAGCAGGATGAAATTCACCAGGATGGTCAGGAAGCTGCCGTAGGCAAAGACCGGAATCCCCGCCTTCTTGATGTCCGCCAGGGCGGTGAGGTTCTGGGGGTTCTTGCCCAGCACGAAGAAGAGATTGGAAAAATCCAGGCTCCCGATCATCGCCCCCACCAGCGGCATGATGAGATCGCCGACGATGGAATCGACGATCTTCCCGAAGGCCCCGCCAATGATGACGCCAACCGCCAGGTCGACCGCGTTGCCCTTGACGGCAAATTCCTTGAATTCGTCCAACATGCCCATGAAAGCCTCCCTTTCTTTGATAAATGTGATGACGCCGCATTATTGGGGGGAGTCTTGCGGGCGTCAAGGCTGGAGCCCGGGGCGGCGAGACACCCCTGGAGCCGCTTGGGCCGCAACCGCCCCCAGCCCCGAGGCCCAGCGATCAGCCCCGGCCCTCGCCCTAATCGGTGCCGAGCAAGGCGCGGTGCACCGCCGGCTGGGTCTTGGCGATGTGCATCTCGGCGGCCACCGCCGGCCCATTGGCCGCAATGATTTCGCAGGCCCCCTTGGCGTCGGTCTGGGATTGGGCGGCGATGTCCTTCATGTCCTGCACGACAACCGTACGCAGTTGGGACTGGACCATGCCGTAGAGCTTCTCTTCGGTAACCTGGCCAGCCAGGGCGGCCCGGGCCTTCTGCAATTCCGCTGCATGGGCCGCGGCAAAGGGCTCCACGAAGGCAGCGATATCGACCCCCTGCTCCTGGCAGAACTGCACGCGCTCCCGCGTATTGACCAGATAGAAGCCATAAAACATGCTGGCCGCCGACATCAGCCGCTTGCCCTGATCGCTTTCCTCACTCAGCTTGCTTTCGGCCATGGCGACCGCTTCCTGCTGCATCGCCGCGGAGAGCGGCTGCCCGGGATGTTTTTCCGCCCCCTTCTGCTGCAACTCCTCGACCGTGCGCTGGGCCGCCCCGGCGGCCGTCCGCTCGTCCTGGCGCTGCATGAAGTGGCGCACGGCAACGAAGCCGACGACAAAGGCCACTGCGATCAGGATTTTCTTGGCTGCTCCACTCATTGTTCGTCTCCCTCGAAGTTCATCGTGCTTGCCCCACTCGCAAAAAGCGCCCCCAGGGGGCGTGCCCATGGAGTATGCCTGCAGGATGGCCTGTAAGGAAGCCGCGGCGGCGGCGACTCTTCTTCACCCTCCCCTGCCGCCGAGGCTCGCCATGCCCACAGCCCCCCTCCTCATCGCCACCCTCCTCGCCCTCTCCGGATCGGCCTGGGGAGCCGAATGCCAGGCCCGCAGCGGGCCCGAGCGCGCCACCCTGATCGAACTGTTCACCTCGGAAGGCTGCGACAGTTGCCCGCCCGCCGACCGCTGGCTCAGCGGGCTGCTGCGCGGCCCCGGCGCCACCGGAGTCGTCGCCCTGGCCTTCCACGTCGACTACTGGAACCGGCTGGGCTGGCGCGACCCCTATTCCTCCGCCGATTTCACCGCGCGCCAGGAAGCGCGGCAGAAGGCGGGCCGTTCGGCCTTCCTCTACACGCCGCAAGTCACCCTGGACGGCAGCGACTTCCGCCACTGGCGCAGTCTGGCGCTTCCCCGGCGCGGCACCGGCACCCCAGCCGCCGCCCGGGCCGACATCACCCTGCAGGCGGCGAGCGGCCCGGGAGGCATGCTCGAAGCCCGGGTCGAGGCCAGCGCCCCCGGATACGGCGCCGGCACCGCCGAAGAGGCGGTCCTGCACCTGGCCCTGGTGGAAAATCGCCTCGCCACCGATGTGCTGCGCGGGGAGAACGCCGGCCGGCGTCTGGAGCACGACGCCGTGGTGCGGGAATGGATCGGGCCCCTGGCCCTGGACCGCCAGGCTCGCGTCAGCGTGAAGCATCAATTCCGCCGCAACGACGTCAATCCGCGCCACGCAGCGCTGGTGGCCGTCGTCGAGACGACGAGGCGCCTGGAGCCGCTCCAGGCCTTGCGGCTGGACGTCTGCCCGTGATGCGACATCAGTGCGATAACACCCGCAGCGCTACCCGGGGACAAACCCGCGCATTTGCACCATATTTCCCATCGTCGCTTCGCGATCACGATCAAGACTCAGGCGTTCGGCGTCATGCGGCCTTGTGGGGAATGAGCTTGACTTGAAGGTCGCAGCCAACCGCTGCTGCGTAGCGCTTTAGCGTAGCGAGCGACGGCGCGTGCTTGCCGGCAGACTCGAGCCGAGAAATTGCGCTTTTTGTCGTGCCCATGCGCTCGGCAACAGCGTCTTGCGTGAGACCGGCTCGTGCTCTCGCCCGCAGCATTTGGCTGGCCAGTTGATACTCCAGCTCAAGAGCGTCATAGGCTGCGGCAAAACCTTCGCGAGCCTGAGCTTTTGCAAGGAATTTTTTGTGGTCGTGAATGACAGGATTGAATTTCAATTTAGGCATCTCGAACCTCCTTCAGGCGCTGACGCGCCAATTTCAGCTCGCGATCCGGTGTCTGCTGCGTTTTCTTGATAAACGCGTGCAGCACAATGACGCGCTTGCCGATCAAACAACAGTAAAACGCGCGACCGATACCGCTGCGCCCCTTCGGCCGCAGCTCGAACAAGCCGTCGCCAAAAGCTCGTGAATGTGGCAGCCGAAGACTGGGGCCATGCTCCGCAAGCAACTCTGCGAGCCGCGCATAGTCGGCCAGAACATCGACAGGCCACGACTCAACCTCATGGAGGACCCGTTCGTGAAAATATTCGATCGAGAACGCCATGGGCGAATGTTAGCAACGGTGAGAACTTGGCGCCAGTGGATTCATGATGCAGAACATGGAGCGAACCGACGCCGCGCGGTTTTTTCGCGCAGCGTCCAGCGACCGCAGGGAGCGAGGTCAAGCGCAGGGTTAGCCAGCACTGTCGTTGCCCGCAAAGTAGATATCAAGCCACAACTCGATACCGAGTTCACCAAGCTGCGCCATCTGTCGGGGATTGAATGTTGGGCCGCCCTGGCCGACAGAGTCCCAGCGGATGCACAGATCAACAAGGTAACCTTGCTCTTTGAGTTTCGCGATCACTGTCGCTTTGCCTTGAAGATGAGCGAGTAGCCAGTCAAGGTGATGACGCGAGTCACGACTCTCAACGTGACCGGCCGATTCAAGGAACCACCCACCAGACTTGAATGGATGTTTCGCGGTAGGGCGCGGCAACTCCCCCCGAACCTGTGTGTGAGTGGGCTGAATGCCGAGCAATGACGTGATGGATTCAGGCCGAAGATCCTCACTCATGACGCGAAGCCATACATGCGTATAGGCGCAGGTAGGGTATTCGTCGTCGTACGGCGTCTCAGTGCGCATGCCGGATTGTGCTCGCCAACCTGACAATGGCACTTTTGGGCGGTGCCGGGATTGGTGTGGCATCTTCGGCCTTCCGGCACAGCTTTGCTCCCCCATGTACGTTCCGAACGGTGGCGGTGGAGCGCATCGCCGGGTGGTCGTCAAGCAGCCCAAGGGTTGTGGAAGGTCGGCGCCGCACGTCACTGGGCCGGAAGCGGGCGAATGCCCGATATTCCCTGCAGCGCTCCGGACGCCGCTCAGTTCCGGCCGCGCCGGGAACGCCTCTCCAGTCGCCCCCACCCCACGCGCCCTGGGTTTCGGCGCCTTCGTGGAGCAGGCATTCGCGGCACGTCGGGAGCATGGGCGGCTGAGTGGATAGTTGCAATGCCACGAGCTTACCCTTCGGTCATTATTTCCACAACACGTGGGAAGTCTTTGCGGGACATCCCCTGCTGGGGCGGGGGCCGCCTACAGCCGCCCCAGCCTTTCCGCCGCCGCCTCCAGGGTCTCCTCCCGCTTGGCGAAGCAGAAGCGCACCACGCGCTGGTCGTGGCCGTCGTGGTGGAAGGCGGAGAGGGGAATGGTGGCGACGCCGATCTCGCGGGTGAGCCACACGGCGAATTCGCGGTCGGGCCGCGGGCTGATGCGGTCGTAGCGGGCAAGCTGGAAATAGGTGCCGGCGCAGGGCAGCGGGTCGAAGGGGGTGGCGGCGAGCAGGCTGCGGAAGTGGTCGCGCTTCTGCCGGTAGAACGCGGCCAGGCCCTGGTGGCGGGCGGGGTCGGCCATGTAGTCGGCGATACCCAGTTGGGCCGGGGTGTTGACGGTGAAAACGTTGAACTGGTGCAGCTTTCTGAATTCGGCACTGAGGGCGGCGGGGGCGACGACATAGCCGATCTTCCAGCCGGTGATGTGGTAGGTCTTGCCGAAGGACGAGACGACGAGGCTGCGGGCGGCGAGCTCCGGGTGGGCGGCGAGGCTTGTGTGGGGACCGTCGAAGGCGATGTGTTCGTAGACTTCGTCGCTGAGGATGACGATCGCCGTGTTTCTGAGCAGGGTGGCCAGGGTATCGAGGTCGGCGGCAGAAAGGAGACGGCCGGTGGGGTTGTGGGGGCTGTTCACCACGACCATGCGGGTTCGCGAATTGATCAGGGAAGCGACGTGGTTCCAGTCCGGCCGGTAGTCGGGGAAGGAAAGACGGCTGTGGCGCACCCGGCCGCCCACGGCTTCCACCGCCGGACCGTAGGAATCGTAGACCGGTTCGAAGACGATGACTTCGTCCCCCGGCCCCACGCAGGCGGCGATGGCGGTGAACAGGGCCTGGGTGGCGCCAGCGGTGACGGTGATCTCGCTTTCGGCATCGTAGGCGGCGCCGTAGAGGGCAGCGACCTTGGCGGCGATGGCGGCGCGCAGTTCCGGCGTGCCGGCCATGGGGGCGTACTGGTTGCGGCCGGCCCGCATGTGGCGATGCACGGCGTCGAACAATTCCGGCTCGGCCTGGAAGTCGGGAAAGCCCTGGGAGAGATTCACCGCCCCGCATTCCGCCGCCAGGCGGGACATGACGGTGAAAATGGTGGTCCCCAGGGCGGGGAAGCGGGAGGGAACGGCAAAGGGAACGTCGAACATGGCGACGGCTGGGAGCGGGGAAGGCGCCCGGGGCAGGCGGCCGGCCCCGGGCGCGGCGCGCTATTGCTTGACGAAGACCACCTGGGAGGGCGTGGGGGCAGGGAATTCCGGCCCCCCCAGGGCCTCGCGGATGACCTTGTTGGTGTCGAAATAGACCTGCCAGTAGTGGTCGTTATGGCAGTAGGGCCGCACGGCGAGGACCGGGCCGACGAGGTTGAATTCCAGGATTTCCACATCCACCGCCGGGGCGGCGAGGACGTTGGGGATGGCGGCGATGCGTTCCTTCAGCACCGCCACGGCCCGGGCGCAGTCGGCGGCGCCGGCCAGCTGGGCCTTGAGATCGACCCGGCGATGGGGATTGACGCTGTAATTCTGGATGGTGTCGCCGAAGATCTTGCTGTTGCCCACCAGGGTCATCACATTGTCCGGGGTGTTGATGGCCGAGGCGAAGAGCCCCACCTCCTTCACCGTCCCCGTCACCCCGCCGACGGTGACGAAATCCCCCACCTTGATGGGCCGCAGGATGATGAGAAAGACACCGCCGGCGAAGTTGGACAGGAGCCCGGACCAGGCCAATCCGATGGCCACGCCGGCGGCGGCGAAGAGGGCCGCGAAGGTGGTGGTCTGGATGCCGAAGTAGCCCAGGATACCCACCACCAGGAGGATGTTGAGGGTGACGTTGATCACCGTGCCCAGGTAGCGCATCACGGTGGCGTCCACCTTCTGGCGCTCCAGGGTCGATTGCACCGCCTGGCCCACCAGGCCGATCAGCCAGCGGCCGATGACCCAGAAGGCGATGGCAGCGAGGATCTTGACCCCGAGGTCGGTGGCGTATTGCAGGGCGATTTCCTGCCAGCGGGCAATGTCGGTTTGATTCATGGAGGTCTCCTTGCGGGATGCACCGATCGATTCCGTTCCTCTTCAGCGCAGCGAAGGGCATTCCCTCCGGGAACGCGGGCTTCGACAGGCTCAGCCCGAACGGTTGAGAACCAAGCGGTGGTTTCTGGGCGGGTTTGGTCGGCCCCCGTGACGGGGGCATGGCAGCAGTTTCACAGACTGCCGCCGCCGCGGCAAGTTCATCCCGGATATGCCAGAATCCGGCCATGAAGATCGACGGCGTTCCCACCCGCAGCCTGCGCGCCCACCCCGCCCTGGGCGTTTTTGACATCATCGACCAGACCCGCCTGCCCCATGGGCTGCATTGGGTGCGGGTGGCCAACCGGGCGGGGGCCGCCCATGCCATCAAGGACATGCAGGTGCGGGGAGCGCCCCTCATCGGCGTCACTGCCGCCTATGGGCTGGCCGTGGCGCTGGGGGTCGATGCCTCCAACGAATCCCTGGAGCAGGCCCTCGCCATTCTGGGCCGGACGCGGCCCACGGCGGTGAACCTCGCCTGGGCGCTGGCCCGCATGGCCGAGCGCCTGCGGCCCCTGCCCCCGAGCGAGCGGGCCGCCGCCGCCTGGGCCGAGGCGGCCGCCATCGAAGAGGAAGACGTGGCCCAGAACCGGGCCATCGGCGAACACGGCCTGGGGCTGCTGCGCCGCCTGGCGCCGCGCCGGGACGGCCGCCTGGAGATCATGACCCACTGCAACGCCGGCTGGCTGGCCACGGTCGATTGGGGTACCGCCCTGGCGCCGGTCTATGCCGCTTTCGACGCCGGGATCGATCTGCACGTCTGGGTTTCCGAGACCCGCCCCCGCAATCAGGGCCTCCTCACCGCCTGGGAACTGGCCCAGCACGGCGTGCCCCACACCGTGGTGGCCGACAACGCCGCCGGCCTCCTGATGCGGGAGGGACGGGTGGATGCAGTCATCGTTGGCGCCGACCGCGTCGCCGCCAACGGCGACGTCGCCAACAAGGTCGGCACCTACCTCAAGGCCCTCGCTGCGGCGGACAACGGCATCCCCTTCTATGTCGCTGCCCCCCGCTCGACCCTCGATTTCGCCTGCCCGGACGGCGCCGCCATCCCCATCGAGGAACGGGAAGGCGACGAACTGCGCCGCGTGGCGGGCCTCGACGAGCGGGGCGCCCCCGCGACCGTGCGCCAGTTGGCGGAGGGGGCGGCGGTGGGCAACCCCGCCTTCGACGTCACCCCCGCCCGGCGGATCACCGCCATCGTCACCGAACGGGGTGTCGCCGCCGCCAGCCGGGAAGGCCTTGCCGCCCTTTATTCCGAGACGCCGGCATGAGCGACCCCCGCGCCGCCCTCGTCGCCGCCGCCCGGGCCATGGCCGCCGCGGGCCTCAACAGCGGCACGGCGGGCAACCTCAGCCTGCGTTGCCCGGAGGGCTTCTACATCACCCCCACCGGCATGGCCTACGACCGCCTGGAACCGGACGACATCCCCTGCATGGGCCTCGACGGCGGCGCCCGGGGCCGGCGCCAACCCTCTTCCGAATGGCGCTTCCACCGCGACCTCTACGCCGCCCGGCCGGAGGCCGGCGCCGTGCTCCATGCCCATTCGCCCCACGCCACCAGCCTGGCCTGCCTGCGGCGGGACATTCCGCCCTTCCATTACATGATCGCCCGCTTCGGCGGTGCCACCGTGCGCTGCGCCGCCTACGCCACCTTCGGCACCCAGGCCCTGTCGGACGCCGCCCTCGCCGCGCTGGAAGGGCGCAACGCCTGCCTGCTCGCCAACCACGGGCTGCTCGCCTTCGGCCGGGACCTGGACCACGCCCTCGCCCTGGCGGTGGAACTGGAAGAACTGTGCGGCCAGTACTGGCGCGCCTGCCTGCTGGGCGAACCGGTGCTGCTTTCGGCGCAGGAGATGGCGACGGTGCTGGAGAAATTCAGCGGATACGGGCAGCAGGGCTGAGCCGCAAATTCCTTGCGAATTGATGATGGTGGTTACAAAATGCAAGGCATGTACCGCCCCCGCCTGCTCTCCAACCGTCTCGTCGCCCTCGCCGCAGCCTTTCCCGCGGTGGTGGTCGGCGGCGCGCGCCAGGTGGGCAAGACCACGCTCCTGCGCCACCTGTTTCCGGGCCACGACTATGTGGTCTTCGATCCCAGCATCGACCTGGAAAACGCCCGCCGCGAACCCGATCTCTTCCTCGACAACCACCCGCCGCCGCTGATTCTGGACGAGATCCAGTACGCGCCGGAACTCGTTTCGGCCCTCAAGCGCCGCATCGATCGCAGCGGCGCCCGCCCCGGACAATATCTGCTGACCGGTTCCCAACAGTGGCAAGTCCTGCGTTCGGTTTCGGAGAGCCTCGCCGGAAGGGCCGTTTTTCTCGACTTGCACGGCTTCTCCTTGCAGGAACTGGGTGGTGCCACAGCGACGCCGGGCTGGCTGGCCCGCTGGCTGGGCGATCCGGCGGGATTCCTCACCGGTGCTCGGGAAGCGGACCGCCTTGCCCTCCCGCTCCTGGAGTGGTTGTGGCGCGGAAGCCTGCCTGCGGCAGCCGCCCTCGACGCCGCCCTGGTCCCCGATTTCTGGTCCTCCTATCAGCGCACCTACGTCGAGCGGGACGCCCGCCTCGCCGGCAACGTGGACGACTGGCAGGACTTCGGCCGCTTCGTGCGCCTGATGAGCGCGCTCACCGCCCAGGAGATCAACGCCAGCCAGCTTGGCCGGGAAATCGGGCTCACCCCGCAAACCGCCCGCCGCTGGCTGAAAATCCTCGAAGCGACCTATCAGTGGCGCGAGTTGCCGGCCTTTTCAGGCAATCCGGTCAAGCGGGTTGCAGGTCGCTCCAAGGGCCACATCGCCGATTCAGGCCTGGCCTGCTTCTACGCAGGAATCGCGTCGCCCGGCGCCCTCGGCGCCCACCCGGCCTTCGGCCCCCTGTTCGAAACCGCCCTGGTGGGGGAAATCGTCAAGCAGTCGGGGGCGCTGACGCCCAGCCCGGCGCTCCATCACTGGCGGTCTGCCGGAGGTGCCGAAGTGGATTTGCTCATCGAGTGGAACGGCGTGCTCCATCCGGTGGAATTCAAGCTCACGGCCAATCCCGGCCGCCGCCAGGCTTCCGGGATTCAAGCCTTCCGCGCCGCCCATCCGCACCGGGCCGTCGCCCCCGGCCTGCTCGTCTGCGCGGTCGAGCACCCGCGCCGCATCAGCGAGGACGTTCTCGCCATGCCTTGGAACCTCCTTTAGAACTGGGTGTAGGGAGTCGCGTTACCGCGCCGCAAGGCAAAGCCGCGCGAAGTGCCCCCCTGGGCTCATATGGCCCCCGGCAGGGGCCGGCCCTCGCCGCTTTCCGGCTTTCCGTCGCCGGATTTTCCGCGCAGCATCTGGTGCAGGAAGACCTTGCCCTTCCGGTCGAAGGGAAGGCGGCCGTGCCCGGTGATCACGGCGTCGCCTTTCATGCGGTAGTCAAAACTGCCGGCGTCGCCGCGCAGCGAACCCAGGCGGCGGAGAAAGTCGGCCACGTTGCCGCTGGCCTTGACTTCCACGGTGGTCTCGCCCCGGGCCACCAGGGTGACCGGCTTGTCGCTGACCGCATGGGCCAGGGGCTGGCCGGCGACCTCCACGTCGAACTCCAGGCGCTCCAGGGGAAGGTCCGTGTCGTTGGGGTTGCTCACCTTGAGTTTCAGGGTGAAGCGCTGCTCCCGCAGGCCGATGGCGTCGAGGCTGATGCCGGCCCACGCCACCGCGGGCGCCTTGGGCAGGGAGACGCAGGCCGCCAGCAGGAGCGCCGCGGCAAGGACGAGAGCCTTCACGCCCGGCCGCATTCGAGCACCCTCAGGAGCGAGGCGGTATCGTCGCGCCCCCAGCCCTGCGCCATGAGGGCGTTCAACTGCTGTCCCACGGCGGCGGCCAGCGGCATGGGCACGCCGGCCCGCCGGGCGGCTTCCAGGGCGATGCCAAAATCCTTGTGGTGCAGGCGGGCTTCGATGCCGGCGGCGAAATCCCGCCGCACCATGCGTTCGCCCATCACGTCGAGCACTCGGCTGCCCGCCGATCCCCCCGCCAGGGCCTGACGCACCCGGGCCGGGTCGGTCCCCGCCGCCGCGGCGAGATGCAGGGCTTCGGCGGCGGCCTCGATGGCGGCGACCATGATGATCTGGTTGCACACCTTGGCCACCTGGCCGGCGCCGCTGGGACCCACGTGCACGATGCGCCGGCCCAGGCAGGCGAGCAGGGGCCGCACCCGCTCCAGGGCCTCGGCCTCGCCGCCCGCCATGATGGCCAGACTGGCGTCGATGGCCCCCTGCACACCGCCGGACACCGGCGCGTCGAGAAAGGCCACTCCCCGCCCCGCCAGCCTTTCGGCCAGGCGGCGCGCCGTGTCGGGGGCGATGGTCGAACAATCCACCAGCACCGCTCCCGGCGCCAGCCCGGCCTCCAGCCCCTGTGGGCCGAGGACCAGGCCCTCCACGTCGGGCCCGGCGGTGACCATGGTAAAGACCACTTCGCTGCGCCGGCCCAGCTCCGCCGGGGTGGCGCAGAGGGAGGCACCCGCCGCCACCAGGTCCGCCGCGGATTCCGGCCGGCGAGCCCACAGGGCCAGATCGTGCCCGGCCCGCAGCAGATGCCCGGCCATGGGGGCGCCCATCACCCCCAGGCCGATGAAGCCGACCTTCATGCCTCCTGGCCCGACAGGCGTTCGAGGAGCTTCAGCACGGCGATGGAGTCTTCCTCCCCCAGGCCGGAGCCGACCATGGCGTTGAACATCTGGGCCGTGGCCGCCGCGCCGGGCAGGCAGAGACCCAGTTGGTGGGCGGTCTGCATGACGATGTTGAGATCCTTCTCGTGCATCCAGCTCTTGAAGCCCGGTTTGAAATTGCGATCGAGCATGCGCTGGCCGTGGTTTTCGAGAATCTTCGAATAGGCGAAGCCCCCCAGGAGCGCCTCCCGCACCCGGGCGCCATCGACGCCGTTCTTGGTGGCGAAGGCGAGGGCTTCCGCCACCGCCAGGACGCCCATGCCGGTAACGATCTGATTGGCGGCCTTGGCCACCTGTCCGGCGCCAGAGGCGCCCACATGGACGATGTTCTTGCCCAGGGCGGCGAAGGCCGGCTGGGCGGTGGCGAACCCCTGGGCGGAACCGCCGACCATGATGGACAGCGTACCGGCGATGGCCCCCACCTCGCCCCCGGATACCGGTGCGTCGAGGAAATCGACCCCCGCCGCCGCCAGCTGCTGGCCGATGTCCCGCGCCGCCGCCGGGGCGATGGTGCTCATGTCGACGGCCACCAGCCCGGCGCCAGCGCCTTGGGCGACGCCGGCTTCGCCCAGCATGACCTCGGCCACGTCGGGGGCGTCGGCCACCATGGAAATGAGCACTTCGCTGTCTCGAGCGACCTCCGCCGGACTGCCGGCTTCGGCGGCACCCGCGGCCAGCAGGGGCTGGCGCGATTCCGGGCGCCGCGCCCAGACGGTGACGGCATGGCCGGCCTTGACAAGATTGAGGGCCATGGGCCGCCCCATGATGCCCAGACCGATGAATCCGATACGCATGAGCCGCTCCATGAAAAGGCGCAGTTTAACCCGGCCTGTCGCCGGCCCAGATGTTGCGACAATGGGTCTCCCGGATGCGCCAGGCGCAAGCGGCGCCCATCCAGGCGCTGGCCGCCACCAGCAGCAGTCCCCAGCGGTAGTTGTCCGGGCTGTAGTGACGCACGCCGTCCACCAGGCTGCCCTGCCATTGCAAGTCCATCACCACGCCCACCGCGGGTTGCAGGAGGGCGGCGGCGAGAAAGCCGCCCATGTTGGCCACCGCGGTGGACATGCCGGAGAGCAGCGGCGGATTGACTTCCTTGGCGCAGGCCCAGATCAGGGTGAAGCTCGCCGTGGTCAGCCCCATGAGCACAAAGAGGCCGTAGCTGGCCCACAGGGGCAGGGGAATGTTGGACAGCCAGACCAGCCACGTGAGGCCGTGCAGATGGGTGGTGACCAGGGTCACCGGCTTGCGCTTGCCCAGGCGGTCCGAGAGGCTGCCGATGAAAAAGGCCCCCACGGCGAAGCTGGCGAAATAGAGCGACAGATGGGTCGAGGCCGCGGCCCGGGAGAGGCCGTGCACCTGGGTGAGGTAGGGCATGGCCCACAGGCCGCCGAAGGTGAAGAAACTGCCGCAGACGCCAGTCAGCACGAGGGCCGCCGGCCAGGTGTCCCGATTCCTCAGCACCGCCATGAGGGAAGCCAGGACCGCCGTGCGGTCGAAGCGGGGCCGCCCCGCCCCGCCCGCGGGGGCAGGGTCGCGCACCAGAAGCCAGCACGCCGCCCCCAGGACGAGGGAAAGCCCCCCCACGCCCACGAAAACGCTGCGCCAGCCGGTGGCCTGGGCCAGGGCGGAAAGGGGCGCCCCGGCCAGCACCGACCCCAGATTGCCTACCAGGAGCGCCGCCCCCACCACGGTGGCGAAGCGGTTTTCCTCGAAGGTCAGGGCGATGATCTTCAGCAGGGCGATGAAGGTCACCGACACCCCCAGGCCCACCAGGGTGCGTCCCGCCAGGGCCACTTCCAGCGTCGGCGCCAGGGCGAAGACCCCGCTGCCCACCCCGCCCACGATGCCGCCCAGCAGCAGGATGCGGCGCGGCCCCAGGGTATCGACCAGGATGCCGGTGGGAATCTGCATCAGCGTATAGACGTAGAAATAGGTCGCCGCCAGCACCCCCAGGGAGGCGGCCGTGGTGTGGAAGGCGGACGCCAGATCGGGCGCCACGCCGGCCGGGGCGAAGCGCTGGAAGAAGGACAGCACGTAGGCGGCGCAGACCACCGCCAGCACGGCCCAGCGGCGGGCGTGCAGGTCGCTCATGGCTTGCCGCGCAAGAGGGCAGTCAGCACCGGCGGCGTCACCAGGGTGGTGAGGATGACCATGATGACGATGACCGAGAACATGGCCTCGCTCATCACCCCGAGTTGCTTGCCCACCATGGCGAAGATGAGGCCCACCTCGCCCCGGGGCACCATGCCCCAGCCGACGACCCAGGGGTTATGCCCCTTCCCGGCCGCGAAGCCGGCGGCGATCTTGCCCACCACCGCCGCCACCGTGACGCCCAGGGCGACGAGCACCAGTTGCGGGTCGGCCATGGTTTTCAGATCCACCTGCATGCCGGTGAGGACGAAGAAAACCGGCACGAAGAAATAGCCGATCGGTTCGATCATGTGCTCGTGCTGGTGGCGGGTGTGCTTGCCCAGCACCGCCCTGATTTTTTCGATCAGGCCGTCCCGGATTTCGGGCGGCAGCAGGGGTTCGATCTCCTGCACCACCTTGGGGGTCTCGAATTCCTTGAGGAAGATCGGCTCGAAGAGCAGGCCGGCGGCGAAGGCACCGATGATGGGGGCAAGGCCGATGGCGTGGGCCAGCCAGGCCAGCAAGAGCCCGGTGGCCAGAACCTGGGCGAAGAGCATGGAATGGCCGCTGTCCAGCCGGGCCAGCCAGCGGGACGAATGGGGCGCGATGGCGCGGCCCACGACAATGGATCCGCCCAGGAAGAGCACCGCCTCGGCGATGATCCAGGCCACCTCGCCGACACTCACCGTCCCCGCCTGCACCAGACCGGACACCACCGCCAGGATGACCAGGCCCAGCACGTCGTCGATCACTGCCGCCCCCAGGACGATGCGCGCCTCGGCCATGCCCAGGCGCCCCAGGTCGCGGAAGACGCGGCCGGTAATGCCCACCGAAGTCGCCGCCAGGGTGGCACCGAGGAAGAGATAGGCATTGTCCGTCAGACCCGGCAACAGAAACGGCCCCACCCCCCAGGCGCCCAGGACGAAGGGCAAGGCGATGCCGACGCTGCCCACCAGGGCCGCCTGGCCGCCGACCTTGACCAGATCGCCCAGGCGGGTCTCCAGGCCGATCTGCAGGAGCAGGACGATGACCCCCAGTTCGGCCATGAAGGCGATGATGGGATCCTTGGCCAGCGCACCGAAATACTGGATGCCGATCAGTGAAAGGTTGCCCAGCACCACCCCCAGCAGCAGTTCTCCGAGGACGGCGGGAAAGCCCAGGCGCTGGGCCAGGGGCGCGAAAAGGCGGGCCGCCATGAGGATGAGGGCCAGCCAGAGCAGGTTTTCGCCCACCACGCCGGAGCCGGCGGCGAAGGCCGGCGCGGCGGCGGCCAGGATGCCCCCGGCGATGAGGGCGCGACGAAGGCTTGCGGCGCGAGGGCTGGCGTACCCCAGGCGAGTCATGCTCAGGGCGTCGCGGGAGCGGCCGCCGCCGGGGGCTGGGCGGTGCCCGGCTGGCGATGGGGAAGCTCGGGGTGCCAGCCCAGGATCGCCGCCATGACGGCGAAGCCGACCAAGTAGGCCACGGCCACATGCCAGCCATGGCGCAGCCAGAGCCCCACCGACTTGGCCTCCGGATACATATTGGACAGGGCGACGCCAGCGGAAGAGCCGAACCAGATCATCGATCCGCCGAAACCCACCGCGTAGGCAAGGAAGCCCCAGTCGTAGCCGCCCTGCTTCAAAGCCAGCGCGGTGAGGGGAATGTTGTCGAACACGGCGGAGACGAAGCCCAGGCTGAAGGCGGAGAGCAAGGAGGCGGCAGGCAGTTCCTCCACCGGCATCATCGAGGCGCACAGCACCAGGGAGAGAAGGAAAATCGTTCCCAGGGCGGTTTCCGGCAGCACTTCCCAGTCCGGCCGGCGCACCGCTACGGTGAGCAGGATGGCCGCCCAGACGGCGACGCCGATGAAAGGGAAGTGGTCGGCCAGATGGTTGAAGCGCAGATTGACCACCACATTGGTGGCGATGGCGAAGACCAGGATCAGGCCGACGATACCCACCCGCAGCCAATCAATGCGGGTGTGGGCGTGGCCGCCCTTGAGGATGGGCGAATGGGCATGCTGCTGCTTGGCCCCCACCACGCCGACGATGATCAGCGCCACGGCCGACGCGACGATGGCTTCGAAGACCTGCACCGGACTCACCCCGGCGATCCACATCATGGTCGTCGTGGTGTCCCCCACCACCGACCAGGCGCCGCCGGCGTTGGAGGCGGCGACGATGGCCGCCAGATAGCCGATATGCACCTTGGCCCGGAACAACTGGTGCGCCATGGCGCCGCCGATGAGCGCCGCGGCGATGTTGTCGAGGAAGGCCGACATGATCCAGACCATGACCAGGAGAAGGAAGCCGCCCTTCCAGTCATCGGGCAGGAAACGGGGCAGGACGACGGGGATGTGGCTCTTTTCGAAGTGCCGCGCCAGAAGGGCGAAGCCCATGAGGAGGCAGAACAGATTGGTGAGAATCACCCACTCATGCCCCAGATGGGCCAGCCAGCCGGAAATGCCAACGCCGGTCTTGAAGCCGGTCAACGCGATCTTGTAGAGGGAAATGGCGGCGAGGCCGGAAAGCGCCACCGCCAGCGTGTGGCCGTGGAAGAGCGCCACCCCCAGAAGGGTGAGGGCGAAAAGGATGAATTCGACGGGGATACCCGCCACGGCAGGTCCGCCCGCCGCGAAAGCCGGCAGGGCAAGGCCGCTGGCAACGACGAAGAAAGCAAGACGAAGGGTGGGCATGGGTGCATCCCGGGGGAAAAGACCGGCCGATTCTAGCATCGGCGCCCCGGGTGCCCTGCTGTGGAAAACCCTTAGCGCTCACCGCCGCAGAAGCAGATTACCTTGCGACAGGGCCTTGAAATGGTTACATTGGTACAACCATGATTATCGTGCTCGACACTTCCGTCCTGGTAGCGGCCATGCGCTCCCAGCAGGGCGCCAGTCATCATCTGCTGCGCAGCCTGCCCTCACCGCAGTACACACCAGCCCTTTCGGTCGCGCTGTACATGGAGTGGCAGGCCGTTCTGAGCCGCCCGGAGAATCGCCCCCCGGGCGTGGATGCGAACCAGATGCTGGCATTTTTGCGCTACCTGGCTTCGCTCTGTCGGCTTCAGGATATTTACTACCTCTGGCGCCCCTTTCTGCGCGATCCCAACGACGACATGGTCCTCGAATGCGCGGTCGCCTCGGGCAGTCGCCATATCGTCACCCACAACGTCAAGGATTTTCAGCGAGCGCTGGAACTTGGCGTCCGCCCGGTGACCCCCGGAGATTTCCTGCACCAACTGGAGAACCCACGATGACCGCACTGACCATCCGCCTGCCCGATTCCGTCCATCGCAAGATCAAGGAACTCGCCGCCCAGGACGGCGTGTCCGTCAACCAGTTCATCGCCAGCGCCGCCGCCGAAAAGATGGCCAGCATGCTGACCCTGGCCTACCTGCGCGCCGAAGCCGAACTGGGACGCCGTGAGGATTATCTGGCCGTTCTCGACAAGGTTCCCGATATCGCCCCTGCCGCAGGCGACGAGCGCGACTGATTCGGTGGCATAGGCCCGGGAGCTTCACACCAGCCGATCGGCCAATGCGCCCTCCAGTTCCATGCGCCCGGCAGGACTGGCCATGGCGATGAGCACGTAGCCCGGCTTGATCAGGTAATCCTTGTCCGGATTGAAGTGCCATTGGCCGTTGCGTTCCCGGATGGCGATCAGGACGTAGTCGGCGCTGCGCAGGCGGATATCCCCCAGGGGCTTGGGGATGAACGCGGCGGGCACGGGGATTTCCTCCACCCGCAGATTCTTTTCCGACTTCAGCATCTCGTCGAGGAAGGACACCACATGGGGCCGGATCATGGCCGAGGCGATGCGCATGCCGCCGGTGAAGTTGGGGGAGACGATTTCGTCGGCGCCGGCCTTCCTCATCTTTTCGATATTGCGCACTTCCTGGCAGCGGGCAACGACGCGCACCTCGGGCTTCAATTGCTTGGCGGTGATGACGATCATCAGGTTGCGCGAATCGTCACCGGTGACGGCGAAGACGCCTTTGGCGTGTTCCAGGTTGGCGCGCAGCAGGATTTCATCGTCGCTGGCGTCGCCATGCAGGTAGAGCAGGCCGGGAAAGCGCTCCTTATATTCCAGCAGGCGGTTGATGTCCTCGTCGATGGCGACGAAATGGCGGTTGGTCGCCTCCAGTTCCCCCGCCACGTTGCGGCCGACCCGCCCGAAGCCGCACAGGAGATAGTGGCCCTTGAGGCTGCGGATGACTTTTTCCATGCGTTTCCTTTGCAGATTGCCGTTGAGGTCGGTTTCGAGCAGGGCCACCGTGACGATGGAAAACAGCATCGACAGATTGCCCGCCCCGAGAATGCCCAGGGCCACGGTCAGCCCCCGCGCGGTGGGATTGTTCGACATGTCGATGATTTCCCCGAAGCCGATGGTGGCCACGGTGATGAAGGTCATGTAGAAGCAGTCGAACCAGGAATAGCGTCCCTCGGTCAGCCAGTGGTAGCCCGCCGTCCCCAGGACGTGAACGGCCACCAGCCCCACCAGGGCGTAATGCATCAGGCGGACGATGTAGCTCGCGTGGGTACGGGCCGAAGCGGTCTGCAAGCCGGCCACCGGCTACTCCTGCACGGGAAGCGCGCGGGTGGTGAGGATGACCGCCTTGCCGGAATCCATATTGGCGTGCAGTCCCTCCACCAGGGGCGGGTTGATGGCGCCCTCGGATTCCCAGCGGATGAGGAAATTGGCGCCGGAGCCGCCCGATTCATCGTGCAGTTCGACAAAGAGTTCCAGGGTGCCGAAGGGCGGCACCACGGTGGGAGCGCCGAGGTAATCGCGCAGAAAACGGCCGTGGGTGTCGTAATAGCGGGCCGCCAGCACCTTCATGGGCTGGCGGGGATCGGTATTGCGGATGCTGACCAGGGCGGAAAGCAAGACGCGCGACGGGGTGCCGCTGCGCCCGACGTTGCCGTAGAGCAGGTGGGAATAGATGGGCAGATAGAGCGATTGGCCCCGCGACGCCGGGCGGGTCTCCTGGGCCCAGGCGCCCGCCGCGCCCAGCCACAGGGCCAGGACGAACAGTATGGATCTCATGGTGTCTCCCTTCGCGCGCTCTGCGGCGCAGGGAGCAGATGATAACGGGCTGGAGGCCGCCCGGGTTGGCCTGGATCAAGGAACCCGCAGCCGCGCGGGAGAGGCGGCGCCCCGGCACCGGGCGGAATGCGTGCCGGCCGGCCAGTCCCCTGCCGACGCGTTACCGACCAGCGCGTTTCCCGCTACCAGTCCGCGTCTTCGCAGGGCATCATGGGGTGCCCGCGCAGGACGGGCTCCATGAACATCATCCCGATCGAGGGCTCGCCGATGCCCGCCTCGTCGTAGATGCGGCGGAAAATGTCGTCCGCCCGCTCGGCCTCGACCAGGACGATGAGCACGTCCTTTTCGTCGAACAGCATCTGGTGGCTGCGGACCCGGCGGCTGCCCACGCCCCGGGCATGGTGGTGGGACACGGAGAGCACCCCGGGAAGTTCCGCCAGGGCCGCCACCAGGGGCTTGCCGCCGCCGGAACGCAGAATGGCGGTGATCAGCTTCTTCTCGATGCCGCGGCCGATGTGGGCCAGAACGCTCATCGCTCGCGGGGCTCCACATGCAGGCCGAAGCGGGCGGCGATTTCCCGCGGGACGTGGGTCGCCATCTTCTCCAGGGGCGTCATCCACAGGATGCCCATGCCCGGCGTGTCCATCTTGGCGCTGACGAAGATGCGTTCGAACACCGCGTCGGCCTGATCCGCAGGCACCACGATGTAGATGACTTCCTTGTCCGCATTGACCGTCAGCCCCAGGAGCCCCAGGCGCTTCTGCCGCACCCCGGTGCCGTGGGCGTGGAAGATGGTGGCCCCCTGGGCGCCCGCTTCCTGGGCCGCCTGCACCACGGCATCCGCCGCGCCGCGCTGCACCACGGCCGTGATGAGCACGACGTCCACCAGGACGATGATGTCGCTCATGCCTTCCTCCTTGTCGTCTGCTTGCGGCGGCCCGGCGCGTACTGGGCCCACAGGCCCACCGCCAGCACGCTCAGAATCGGCCCCACCGAGCACAGGGCCAGGATGCCAAAGCCCTCCGCCGCACCCACCGCCGCCCCGAGGCCGACCCCGAGGGCGAGCAGCAGCGGCACCGTCACCGGGCCGGTGGTCACCCCGGCGCTGTCCCAGGCCAGGTTCACGTACTCTTCCCGGGCGACGAGGGTCAGCACCAGGGCAAGGCCATAGGCGACGCCGAGAAGCGTGGCCAGGGACAGGTCGAACAGAATGCGCGCCACGCCGGCCGCCGCGCCCAGGCCTACGCCGAGGGCCACGGCCCGGATGAGCAGGCGCTTCTTGAAGGCGCCATCGGAAATGTTTTCCACCGTGATGCCCATGGCGTTGAGGGCCGGTTCGGCCACCGTGGCGCCGTAGCCGACGCAGAAGGCAAAAATCAGGGTCAGCCCGAGACCCAGGGCACGGGGATAGAGGGGCGGCGCGCCGCTTTCGCGGTGAGGCGAGAAGGCCCAGGGCACGTTGAGCCCGGCCTGGTTGCCCAGTTCCACCAGGCCGGCGGTGAGCCCCAGGTTGAAGGCCGCCATGCCCAGCAGGGCGGTCGCCACGCCGTAGAGAAAGACGTCGGCCCTTTCCAGCCGCCGCTTGAGGACAAAACGCTGGGTCAGCACCAGCAGCACGACCAGGGGCAGGATGGCACGCAGGGCGCCGCTCAGTTCGGCCAGGGGCGTTTCCCGGTACCAGGGCAGGTCGGCCGCCGCCACCGGCGCCTGCGGCGGCAGATCGCCTCCGAAGATCGCCACGGCCAGGACCGCCGCCACCGGGAAGAGCGAGGCCAGGGTGACGATGCCGAAGCCGGCCAGGGGGTTGTCGCCCCGGCCGGCGGAGGCGGAAACGCCGATGCCCACCGCCAGCACCAGGGGCACGGTGACCGGCCCGGTGGTGATGCCGCCGCAGTCCCAGGCCAGGCCGATCACCCGGTCCAGCCCTGGCTGGCTGGCCGCGTAAGCGGTGAGCCCGAGGCAGAGCGGGACGATGGCCAGGATGAGGGCCTTGAGCCGCCAGCCGAAGAGAAAGCGCAAAAGGCCGACGACCACGGCGACCCCCACCCCGGCGGCCACCGCCAGGACCAGTTCATCCACCCGCGGCCCCAGCAGGGCCTTGAGCAGCGCCGCCCGCTGGGCCGAAACCCCCTCACCCGCCGCTTGCAGGGCGCCGATGGCCGGCTCGGCGAAGGTGGCGGCGACCCCGAGGATGCCGCCAAAGGCCAGGATGGTCAGCACCCCCACCCGCCCGGGCAGCAGGTAACCGATGTTTTCGGCAAAGGGCATGAGACCGTGCTTGACCCCTTCCATGAAGAGCATCAGCCCCAGGATGACCGCCGCGATCCCCAGGGCGATCAGCTCGGCGTCTCCGGGAAAGGAGCGCAAGGCCAGGGCCTGGAAGGCCACCAGCAGCAGGGCAAGGGGCACCACGGCCCGGATCTGCTCGAAGAATCGGACCGAGACGTAGGGCGTCAGCAGGCGGTGGAGGTCGATGGCGCGCAGGCGGCTCTGGGGCGGCGCCGCCTCGCGCTCGAAGGCAACGACGTCGTTGTAGCTGATCTGGCGGTGATGGCGACGGATGGCGCCAAGAAACTGGCCGTAGCGGAGGGTTTTCTGGGGCATGGGAGCGGCAGGGCGGAACGCCCGGATTCTGCCACAGGCCGCGGCGCTGCGTGCTCCGCCAGGGTGTGCTGCACTCCTGCTATCGTGGCTGCACAAAAAAAGACCGGCCGGGATGGGATCCGGCCGGTGAACCCCGGCGGGCGCCGGGGGGAGGAGACATCGGGGTAGGGGCTCGCACCGCCGTCGCCGGGCCGGCTGCCGGGGGCCTCTAGCCTGCGCGAACGCAGAGGCTGGAGGCGGGTCGGCCGGCCGGGCGACGGGGAGCGAACCTGGGGGTCAGCCCGCCTTGCCGTTGCGCACGCTGGCGGCGTGGACCGGGCCGGAGGCCTTGCGCAGGACCGGGGAAGCGCCGTGACCAGTCCAGGCCAGTCCGCCGGCCAGGGGGACGCCGGCGTTGCGCAGGGTGGCTTCGTAGCTGCCGCTGTCGCGGGTGGAGTGGATGCGGGGCTCGCCGGCAAAGGCGGGGGCGGCAACGAGAAGGGCTGCGAGGGAGATGAGTGACTTGTTCATGATTGCGAACTCCTTTCGTATCAACGAAGATGAACTGCTTTCCTTGGACCGACCTGGAGGCTGGAGGGCTTTCCCGGCGGTCAGTGGGGCCAGAATATCGACTCTGCTGCATCGCAACAAACGATCATTTCTAAGCCGACACCTGAGAAAAACTCATCCATGCCGCCCCGCCTGCCCCCCCTCAATGCCCTGCGCGCCTTCGAGGCGGCCGCACGGCTGTTGAGCTTCAAGGACGCAGCGACGGAGCTTTCGGTGACCCCCACGGCGGTCAGCCACCAGATCAAGCTCCTGGAGGAATTTCTCGACCTGCGCCTCTTTCACCGCCGCACCCGCTCCCTGGAACTGACCCCCGAAGGGGTGGCCATGCTTCCCAAGATTCAAGAGGGCTTCGCCAGCCTCGCCGCCGCCGTGGAGGCCGGCCGGCGCACCGAGAGCGGCGGTGTGGTCACCGTCTGCGCCCCTCCGTCCTTCGCCGCCCGCTGGCTGGTGCCGCGCCTGGCGGGCTTCAATCGCGCCCACCCGGATATCGATCTGCGCCTGTCGAGCAATACCGCCACCATCGACAGCCGCGACCGCGATGCCCCCGGCGATCTGCGCCCGGCCGCCAGCGAGGCCCCCTACGACCTGACCATCCGCTTCGGCCGGGGCCGCTACACGGGCCAGACGACCGACCTGCTCTTCACGCCGGCCTACGTCCCCGTCTGCAGCCCTGCCCTGCTGGAGGGCGAGCGCCCTCTGCGGGAGCCGGCGGACCTGGCCTGGCACGTCCTGATCCACGATTCGACGGTACCCGAACTGGAGGAACGCCCCGGTTGGGCTCAATGGCTCGAACTCGCCGAGGTGGGCGGTCTGGAGTTGCAGGTGCGCGGCGTCCATTTCGAGGATGGCGCCCTGGCCCTGGCTTCCGCCGTGGCCGGCCACGGCGTGGCTCTGGCCGCCCGCCCCATGGTGAGCGCCGACGTGGCCGGGGGTCGCCTGGTGATCCCCTTCGACCTCTCCATCCCGTCCCGCTACGCCTATTACGTCGCCACCCCGGCGGCCACCACGGAGCGGCCCACGGTGCAGGCCCTCAAGGCCTGGCTGGTGCGGGAAGCCGCCCGGGAGCGTGCTGCGGGCTGGAACCGTGCCGCCCGGGGCGGCCGCAAACCCTCGGCGGCGACGCCATGAGCGAAGCAGCTCGCTGCCCCTCGTGCCGCCAGCCCATGCTGGCCAGGCGCTTTCCCCGCCACAACCATGGCGAGGTGGAACTCGACTTCTGCTTCCCCTGCCAGGGCATCTGGTTCGACGAGATGGAGAGCGTGCAAATCGCTCCCGGCGGCGTCATCGACCTTTTCAGGCTCATTCACGAGCAGCGGGACGCCCCCTGTCAGCCCCTGGCCGATCCCCTGACCTGCCCGCGTTGCCGCGACCGCCTCCTGCAGGGCCTCGACGTCGCCCGCCGCGGGGGGCGCTTCAATTACCACCGCTGCCTGCAAAAGCACGGCCGCTTCGTCACCTTCGCCCAATTCATGACCGAGAAGGGCTTCGTGCGCCAGTTGAATCCCGTCGAGGTCAAGGAACTCGCCGCCCGCATCGGCACGGTGCGCTGCACGGGCTGCGGCGCACCGGTGGACATTCGCCTCGACGCGGCCTGCGGCCACTGCCGCGCCCCCATCGCCATCCTCGACCCCCAGGCGGTGGAGGACGCCCTGGCCCGCTACCAGAATGCCGAGGTCCGGCGCAGCGCGCCCCCGGACGTGGAGCGCATGGCCGACGCCCTGCTGGCGCAGGAAAAAGAGCGCTCGCGGCGCCAGCGGGAAAAGCGCAGCGAGACGCCCCTCGATCTGGACGTCGCCGACCTCCTCATGTCCGGAGCGGAACTGGTCTGGAGTCTGCTCCGCAAGTAGGAGGAAGCGGGGCGGGTCGCGGGGCTTGGTCTCTCAGGGCTACTCTGAATCCCGGCCTTCCCGGTCGGGCCGCTTTCTGAACCCATGGGGTCCATCGCAACTGCTCGGTCTGGCCACTTTTCTGAACCCATGGGGTCCATCGCAACTGCTCGGTCTGGCCACTTTTCTGAACCCATGGGGTCCATCACAACTGCTCGGTCTGGCCACTTTTCTGAACCCATGGTTTCCGCGCTGGAGGCGCGGGCGTACTTTCTTTTTGGTGGCAAAAAGAAAGTAGCCAAAGAAAAAGCCACCCCTGGGTCGGAGCCCCGCGTTGCGGGGTCCCCTGCGCTACTCGGGGGCTTGGGCGGCTCGCTAAACTCGCCCCCGATGGGGGCTCAGACAACGCGAGCCGACTTCCCCCAAGCCCCCTGCGTTGCTCGGCTCCTCTCAAGGGGCCCAGAAGCGGCCGGGCTGAAAGGCCGTACCCCTTCAAGCCCATCGTCCGCACGGGATCAGCCAAAGCAGCCGACCACGGCCCAAAGTCCGGACGCCCTTCCCCCCATGGAAGACGCTGAGCAACGCAGGGCTTCCGGGGGCCTTCGGGTCGCGTTGTATGAGCCCCCGCAGGGGGCGAGTTTAGCGACCCGCCCGGATGCCCGAGTAGCGCAAGGGACCGGGCAACGCCCGGCGTCGACCCTGGGGTCGCCTTCTCTTTGGTGACTTTCTCTTGGCGAAGCAAGAGAAAGTCACACGCCCTCAAGGCGGAACTCTGAGGTTCAGCAATCCCAAATGCTTCCGGAGAAGCAAGGCCATTCGGTGCCTCCCCGGCCTGACCGCTTTTCTGAACCCATGGTTTCCGCGCCTGATGCGCGGGCGTACTTTCTTTTTGGTGGCAAAAAGAAAGTAGCCAAAGAAAAAGCCACCCCTGGGTCGGAGCCCCGCGTTGCGGGGTCCCCTGCGCTACTCGGGGGCTTGGGCGGCTCGCTAAACTCGCCCCCGATGGGGGCTCAGACAACGCGAGCCGACTTCCCCCAAGCCCCCTGCGTTGCTCGGCTCCTCTCAAGGGGCCCAGAAGCGGCCGGGCTGAAAGGCCGTACCCCTTCAAGCCCATCGTCCGCACGGGATCAGCCAAAGCAGCCGACCACGGCCCAAAGTCCGGACGCCTCTCCCCCCATGGAAGACGCTGAGCAACGCAGGGCTTCCGGGGGCCTTCGGGTCGCGTTGTCTGAGCCCCCGCAGGGGGCGAGTTTAGCGACCCGCCCGGATGCCCGAGTAGCGCAAGGGACCGGGCAACGCCCGGCGTCGACCCTGGGGTCGCCTTCTCTTTGGTGACTTTCTCTTGGCGAGACAAGAGAAAGTCACACGCCCTCAGGGCGGAACCCCAGGGTTCAGCAATCCCAAATGCTTCCGGAGAAGCACGGCCATTCGGTGCCTCCCCGGCCTGACCATTTTTCTGAACCCATGGTTTCCGCGCCTGATGCGCCGGCAATCACACCTCAGCCCGCTGCGGCGAATCGATGACGAGGGTCACCGGCCCATCATTCACCAGACTCACCGCCATGTCGGCCCCGAATACCCCGGTGGGCACCGGCCTCCCCAGGGCCGCGGCGAGTTTTTCCACGAAGCGCTCGAACAGCGGCTGCGACACGGCCCCCGGCGCCGCCCGGCTCCAGGAGGGGCGATTGCCCTTGTGGACCGAGGCGTAGAGCGTGAATTGGGAGACGGCCAGAATCTCGCCGCCGACCTCCTGCACGCTGCGGTTCATGACCCCCTCGGCATCGGCGAAGATGCGCGTGCGCACGATCTTGCCCGCCATCCAGTCCAGGTCGGCATCCGTATCCGCCGCCTCGAAGCCTGCCAGAACCAGGAGCCCCGGCCCGATGGCGCCGGTCACTTCCCCCGCCACCTCGACCCGTGCTTCGCGCACCCGCTGGAGCACGACTCTCACGGCCGCTCCCCGGCTTCATCCTGCCGCGCTGCCTGCAACTTGCGATACAGCGTGCGCAGGCTGACCCCCAGGCCGGCCGCCAGGGCGGCCATGTCCACGGAATGGTGCCCGACCGCCCAGCGCAGGTAGGCGGCTTCCACTTCGGCCAGGGGGCGCAGGCCGTCTACGCGGAATTCGCTGGCCGGGGGCGCCGCGGTAGCGGGGGCCACGCTTTCGTCCGCGGCGTCGGCCAGTACAGCGGCTTCGATGACTTCGCCATCCACCAACAGGGTTGCCCGCTCGATCAGGTTGCGCAGCTCGCGGATGTTGCCCACGTAGGAGCGGCGTGCCAGCCACTCCAGGGCCTGGGGTGAGAAACGGCGGCCCGGGCGACGGTCGACGCGCTCCAGCAGCGAGTGGGCGAGGAGGGGGATATCTTCGGCCCGCTCGTGTAGGGCGGGGGTGCGGATGGGAAAGACATTCACCCGGTAGTAGAGGTCCTGGCGGAACGCGCCCTGCCGCACCATGGCGGCCAGATCCCGGTGGGTGGCGGCCACCAGCCGGAAATCGGCGCGCAGGGCGTCCAGCCCGCCCACGCGCCGGTAGGTGCCGGTTTCCAGCAGGCGCAGGAGCCTGACCTGGAGCGCGAGGGGCAACTCGCCCACTTCGTCCAGGAACAGGCTGCCGCCGCTGGCCGCTTCGACCAGGCCCTGCTTGCGGTGGGCGGCACCGGTGAAAGCGCCTTTCTCGTAGCCGAAGAGCTCGCTTTCGAACAGGGTTTCGGTGAGGCCGGCGCAGTCGACGGGGACGAAGGGCCCCTTGGCGCGGGGACTGGCTTCGTGGATGGCCCGCGCCACCAGTTCCTTGCCCGTCCCTGTTTCGCCCAGGAGGAGCACGGCAGCGTTGGCGCCGGCCACCCGCAGCACCCGCTCCAGCATGCGCTGGAAGGCCGGCGCCCGGCCCACCAGACCCTGGGCGGCCGGCCGGGTGCTGGCCTGGCGCACGAGGCGCAGGGTTTCGACGAAATAGACCACCTTGCCCTCGGCGTTGCGCACGGGGTCGGTCTCCACATCGACGTGTTCCTCGCCCCGGGGCGTGTGGTGCAGGTGCAGCACCCGCTGGGGGGTGCCGGTTTCCAGACTGAGCTTCAGGGGGCAGGACTCCCCGGCCTGGTCGCAGGGGACGGAAAAATGGTGGGAGACTTCGTAGCAGGTACGGCCGCGGATCGGCTGCCCCCCGCCGAATTCCCGCGCGTAGGCCCGGTTGGCGCCGACGATGCGGTAGTCGGCATCCATGACGATGCGCGGCTCGGGCAGGTCTTCGAGGCGGGCGAGGAGGTCGGTGAGCGTGGGGGCGGCCATGGGTGCATTGTCATTCCTGGCAGGTCAACACGTCAATAATGGCACGCCGTTCGGCGCAGCGGCCACCCCGGGGCCGCACGATGCGCTCTACCCCCCTGAACCAGAAGGGAAACTCGGCGCCAAGCCCGCTGGCACGGGATTTGTATATAGCCCTGCGGAAGCGTGCTGCTTGCGTGGGGCCTCCGAATCATCCCGCCTTTCGGGCCCCCACCGACCGGTGCTCCGCCGCGCCGGGAGATGCCCCGACAGAGCCTCCCGCCCGCGCCCCCTCGCCTCGTGCGAATCGCGGTACTGCGCGGCGCCCCCGGGGCGGCCCGCTTCCACCTTGCCAAGACCATGCCCACCATGCCCGCCCCTTCCCCTTCCAGCCCCCCCGGCGCCGCGGCGCAGGCGGCGGTGCCGCCCCTGCTGCGCCAGTTCGCGGATCGGCGAAGCGGAACCCTGTCCTACCTCGTCGCCTGCCCGGTGCGGCGGGTGGCCCTGCTGCTGGACCCGGTGGCCGCCGACGCGCCCCTCTACCTGGGGGTGGCCGAAGAAGCGGGCTGGCGTATCGAAGCCGTGCTGGAAACCCACCGCCATTCCGACCACGCCAGCGCCGCCGCCCTGCTGCGCGAGGCCACCGGAGCCCTGATTCTGGCGGGCCGGGATTCCGGCCTCGCCGCCGACCGCTTGCTCGACGATGGCGAGGCGCTGACCCTGGGTTTCCTGAGGCCCCGGGTGGCGCACACTCCCGGCCATACCCGCGGCTGCCTCAGCCTGGCCCTGGGCGAACGCTGGTTCACCGGCGACTGCCTGACCCTGGGCGACGGCGGGCCAACCGACGAGCCGGACAGCGACCCGGCCACCCTTTACGACACGGTGCGCCGCGTCTTCGTGCCCCTTCCCGACGAAACCCTGCTCTACCCCGGCCACCTGCGCGGCCCGCGCCGGGTCGGCTGCATCGGCGAGGAACGGGGGCGCAACCCGCTCTTTTCCGGCCTGAGCCGCGACGAGTTCGTGGCCCGGCGCCGGGCCGGACGCCTTTTGCCGGACGACCCCGGCGCCGCACCATCTCTGCGCTTCCCCCTTTCCCTTTCCCCGAGGACCGATCCGTGACCGACTCCAGCGACTCCACCCTGGCCGCGCCGCCCCCCGCCACCGTTTCCCTCTACGAGAAACACAAGAAGATCTACGCCCGCCGCGTGCGGGGCGGCTTCGACAACGGGCGCATCGCCCTGGTCGTCCTCACCCAGGCCATTTTCTATGGCGGCCTGTGGCTCCCGTGGAACGACCGCCAGGCCCTGCTCTTCCATCTGGTGGAGCGCAAGTTCTATCTCTTCGGCCTCATCCTCTGGCCCCAGGACGTCATCTACCTGGCCATCCTGCTCATCATCTCGGCCTACGGGCTGTTCCTGGTCACCGCCATCGCAGGCCGGCTGTTCTGCGGTTACGCCTGCCCCCAGACGGTCTACACCGAGGTTTTCATGTGGATCGAAAACTGGATCGAGGGGGAGCGCAACGCCCGCATGAAACTCGACCGGGAGCCCTGGACCCCGGCCAAGCTGCGCAAAAAGGTCGCCAAGCACGCCCTGTGGGCCATCCTCGCCCTGTGGACCGGCTTCACCCTGGTGGGCTATTTCACCCCGGTGCACGAGCTGTGGTCCTCGCTGTGGAGCGCCTCCCTGGGCCCCTGGGAAAGCTTCTGGATCTTCTTCTACGCCGGCTTCACCTACCTGATGGCCGGCAGCCTGCGGGAGCAGGTGTGCAAGTACATGTGCCCCTACGCCCGCTTCCAGAGCGTGATGTTCGACCCCGACACCCTCATCGTCACCTACGACCCCGAACGCGGCGAACCGCGGGGCACGCGCAAGAAGGGCGTGGATCCCCTTGCCGCCGGCCTGGGGGACTGCGTCGACTGCGGCGTCTGCGTCCAGGTCTGCCCCACCGGCATCGACATCCGCAAGGGACTCCAGTACGAGTGCATCGGCTGCGCCGCCTGCGTGGACGGCTGCGACCAGATCATGGACAAGCTGGGCGCGCCGCGGGGCCTCATCCGCTATTCGACCGAAAACGCCATGCAGCAGCATCTGGGGCGGCGGGAAATCATCGCCCACATCCTGCGCCCCCGCATCCTGCTCTACACGGCCATCCTGATCCTCATCACCGGCGCCGCCATCTGGTTCCTGGCCCACCGCCTGCCCCTCAAGTGGACGTCATCCGCGACCGCGCCACCCTGACCCGGGAAGCCGACGACGGCACGATCGAAAACGTCTTCACCCTGCACTTCATGAACACCGAGGAACGGGCCCGCCGCTACCGCGTCTCCGTGAGCGGCCTGGAAGGCATCCACCTCGCCGGTCCGGCGGAAGTCGATCTGGCGCCCAGCTCGGCCCTGGCCATCACCGCCCAGGTGCGCACCCCGCCGCAATCAGGCCAACCGGGCGCCAACCCCATCCGCTTCGACATCGCAGCCAGCGACGATGCGGCCGTGCGGCTGAGCGAGAAGGCGTCGTTCATGTTGCCGCGGTGAAAAGGCCACTGCACCCCGGAAGGCACGACGCACCCGGTTCGCCAGCCCTACTTGCGCCGCCATGCCTGCGAGGGGCTTAGCGGGCCATCTCGATGAGTTCGATATCCTTGCGGAGGAGGTCGTTGACCAGCACCGAGAGGTCCACGCCCTTCGCATTGGCGAGGGCGGCAAGGCGCAACTGCACCTGATCGTCGAGATAAACCGGAAGGTTCACCTTGGCCCCGGGACGGAAGAACTTCCCGCGCGCGCCTCCCGAAAAGTTAATTTCATCCGGCATATCGTCGTCGCACTGTGTCTGGCTCATGATGTCACCTATCGGGGTTCATTCTCGTACTGATCACGTTCGCGGCGCGTTGCTTCCCGTGCGGAGACAAGGCGTACCTGGGCACTGTCCGGACCCGAAGGCTGAAAGGTATGCGACACAGCGAGCAACTTGCCGCCACCGGCCCTCCCCAGGGTGGAACCAGCGTTCCTCGCCTTCACCGTGCGCCTCGTCGAATACCGTGAGCGCCAGCGGATCCAGCAATATGGAAGCCGCCTCGGCAAAAGTCACACCATGCTTGGCGATATTCGATTGCGCCTTCGCAGCATCCCACGTCACGTCCAGATCGGCAATGCTCACGCTGCCCCTCTCATCGGCCTCACAGCCCCCCATCCCCTGGCTCACCCCGCAACCCTCTGCCATCGGGCGTCTGGCAAGACTTCGACTCGGTCGAAGCAAGCAAACCCGCATGCCTGGCGGGGAAGTCCCACACCCAAATTGTCATGCGGCAGACCAGGCGCCAATCCAGCGCGGACTCGCAGCCCTGAACCGCAAAGCCGTCCGCCTTGACCGCCTTGGGCAGGGTATAAAGCTCCGCTGCCGGAGTCAATGCCATCGCCGGCCAGACCAGGCCCACCGGGCGCCAACCCCATCCGCTTCGACATCGCAGCCAGCGACGATGCGGCCGTGCGGCTGAGCGAGAAGGCGTCGTTCATGTTGCCGCGCTGAGGCGGCGCCGGCCATGGGCCCCGGCCCTCCGGCCGCGGCCTTCGCGGTTAGAATCCAGGGCATCTCGCCAGCCATGCCGCCATGCAAAACCCCCTCTGCCACAGTCCCATCGCCCATAGCGGCTCCCCGGTCGCCGAAAGCCGCACCCGGCGGGTGCTCCTGCTTACCGCCGCGACCATGGTGCTGGAGATCGCCATGGGCTGGTGGTCGGGCTCCATGGCCCTGCTGGCCGACGGCTGGCACATGGGTTCCCACGTCCTCGCCCTGGGGCTCTCCTGGGGCGCCTATGTCCTGGCCCGCCGCCATGCGGGCGATGGTCGCTTCGCCTTCGGCACCTGGAAGATCGAGGTGCTGGGGGGCTACACCAGCGCCCTCCTCCTGCTCGCCATCGCCGCCCTGATGGCGGTGGAATCGGTGGCGCGACTGCTTGCGCCCGTGGCCGTGGCCTACGACCAGGCCCTGGCGGTGGCGGCACTGGGCCTGGGGGTCAATCTGCTCTCCGCCTGGTGGCTGCATGCACCGGACCACGACGTTCGCGCGCAGGGCCACGCCCATGGCCACGCGCATGACCATGACCATGACCATGACCACAGCCGCGGCCACGGCCACCCCCATGACCTCAACCTGCGGGCCGCCTACCTGCACGTGCTGACCGACGCTGCCACCTCGGTGCTGGCCATCGTCGCCCTGCTTTCGGGGAAGTTCCTCGCCCTGGGCTGGATGGACCCGGCCATCGGTCTGGCCGGCGCGGTCGTCGTCGCCCTGTGGGCGCTGGGCCTGGTACGCGACACGGCCGCCGCGCTTCTCGACGCCTCGCCTTCCGCCAGCCTGGTCGAGGCGGTGCGCGGCACCGTCGCCGCCCATGCTCCGTCCCTGAGAATCGCCGACCTCCACGTGTGGCGCGTCGGCATCGGCCGCCATGCCTGCATCGTCGCCCTGCAGGGGGTTGGGGAACACGACCTTCGCGGCCTGCGGCGCGCTCTGGAAGGGATAGAGGGCATCATTCACCTGACGCTGGAAAGCCGCCCCGACCGGGAGCCTACTTGAAGATTCCTTTCGGCCCCAATCGAAGGCCTCCCTGCACGACCGCTCAGCCCGGAATCATGGGCCCGAAAAAGCGCAGCACTTCCTCCGCCACCGCCTGCGGTGCCTCTTCCGGCAAAAAGTGGCCGCAGGGCAGGCCCCTGCCGGTGACGTCCACCGCCTTTTCCCGCCACAGGGCAAGGACGTCGTAATTGCGGCCGACGAAGCCCTTGGCCCCCCACAGCACCAGCAGCGGGCAGGCGACGCGCTGCCCGGCGTCGGCGGCGTCGTGGATCAGGTCGATGCCGGCGGCGGCGCGGTAGTCGTCGCAACTGGCGCGGATCGCCTCCGGGTCGGAAAAGCAGCGCACATAGTCGGCCACCACCGCCGGGTCGAAGGCCGCCTCGTTGCCCTGGCTCCAGCGGGAAAGGCAGCCCTTGAGCCAGGCGGCGGGGTCCGGGGCGATCATGCGCTCCGGCAGCGGCGCCTCCTGGATGAGGAAAAACCAGTGGAAATAAGCCGTCGCCAGGGCCTTGTCGGTGAGGGCGAAGGTCGTCGCGGTGGGCACGATGTCCATGACCGAGGCGGCCAGGACGCGCTCCGGAAAATCGAGGCACAGGCGGTGGGCCACCCGGGCCCCACGGTCGTGGCCGGCCAGGTGGAAGCGGGGGTAGCCGAGGACATCCATCAACTGCACCATGTCCCGGGCCATGGCGCGCTTGGACTGATTGGCGCAATCCGGCTCGGAAGGTGGTTTGCCGGAATCACCGTAGCCCCGCAGATCCGGCATGACCAGAGAAAAATGCGCCTCCAGGCGCGGGGCCAGCCTGTGCCACAGGAGGTGGGTCTCGGGATAGCCGTGCAGGAGCAGCAGGGGCGGCCGGCCCTCGTTGCGGCAGACGCGCACCCGCAGGAAAGTTTGCGCGACCTGCACGGTACGCAGTTCGTAACGGGCATCGAACATGGCGCCCTCCGTAAAATAAGCGTGATGATAAACGCCCGGCGTCAAACCCCGCGGGCGGCCTCCCAGCACAGCAGGGCCTGCTTGCGCGGCAGCCCCCAGCGATAGCCGCCCAGTTCCCCGGTCTCGCGGATGACGCGATGACAGGGAATGAGCACCGCCACCGGATTCTGCCCCACTGCCCGCCCCACCGCCCGGGCGGCCCCCGGCCGGCCCAGGGCCTGCGCCAAGCCCCCGTAGCTCGCCAGCGCCCCGGGAGGCAGCGCGATCAAGGCCTTCCAGACGGCGATCTGGAAGGGCGTGCCCGCCACCCGCAGGGGCAGCGCAGGCCCCTGCCCCGCGGCGCCGGAAACGGCCTGCCCGACCGAATCGACCAGCGCCCGGGACGCCGGCCGCAAGGTAGCCCGGGGCCAGCGCCGGGCAAGTCCCTCCAGCACCTCGCCCTGATCGCCGTCGGCGAGGAATTCGAGGCAGCACAGTCCCCGCGCAGTGATCCCCACCAGGGCCGGGCCGAAGGGCGTGGCCGCGACGCCATGCTCCAGGGTCAAACCGGCGCCGCCCGCGCGGACCTCGCCGGGGCTCATCGCTTCCAGGCTGACGCAGTGATCGTGCAGGCGGGACGGACCGCTCAGGCCCACCGCGGCGGCCACGTCCAGAAGGGGCGCGACTCCCGCAGCAGCGCCTTGGCGCGTTCCACCGTGAGCACCTGGAGGAAGCGCTTGGGCGTCGTCCCCACCCAGCGGGAAAACAGGCGCTGGAAGTGCCAGGGGCTGAGGTGGACGTGGGCCGCGACGGCCTCGAGTCCAGGTTGCTCCGCGACGTGCTGCGCAATGAAGGCGATGGCCCGGGCCATGCGGGCGTAGTCGCGGCCGGAATCCTGCGGCGGCGCGCCCGGGGGCGAAGGTACGGCGGGGAGTGCCATGGCATGCAAGCCGTTAAACGAGACGAAGCCATGGTGGCACCGCCACCCGCCCGCGTCGACCCGAATCTTGCGCTGTATCTCCGACTCAGGCAGGGGCACGGCAGGCGTCTTCAGGAGCGCCTCGCTGGCGGCGCCAGCGCCCCACCGGTGAAGGAAAGAACGCCGCTCTATGCCCTTTGTCATATTGACACGGGAATAGCCGCCTGAGAAACTCCAATAAAAATCATCAACATGTCACAGGCCCTGGCGCGTGCGCCGGGCCTTGTCTTTCTTGGGGAATCGCATGTCGGGGGACAGTGGCGAGCTCGGTCGGGAGGAACTCGCATGGCTTCTTGCCAGCCTGTGCGGCCTGTATCGCGTGCCTTTCGACGCAGCCCTGCTGCAGAGCGCCCATCCGCCGCCCCTGACCCGCGCCACGCTGCACGAAGCGGCCCGGGCCCTGGGTTTCCGCACGGGGCTCGTCCCCAGCGCCGGCCTGGACTGGCAGCGCCTGCCCCTGCCGGCCCTGGCCTTCCTGGCGCCGGGCGCCGCGGGCGAAGGCGGCCGGGAGGCGCCGACGGCGAGGCCCGTGCCCATCCTCATCCTCAAGACCGACGGCGCCAGGCTCCTGTTTCTGCGCTTCGGCCAGGGCAGCCCGGAAACCCTGCCGGTGGCGGAAGTGGCCCACCGGGGCGAGGCGGAACTCGTCGTCTTTGCCCGGGAAGCGCCGGCCGACGGCCCCGTGCCGGGCTTTGCCGCCCAGCGGCCGGGATTCGGCTTCGGCTGGTTCGTCCCGCAACTCCTGAAGCACAAGGCCCTGTGGCGCGACGTGCTGCTGGCCAGCCTGGCCCTCCAGCTCGTGGGCCTGACCACGCCCCTGTTTACCCAGGTCATCATCGACAAGGTGGTGGTGCACCAGACGCGCAGCACCCTCCTGGTGCTGGGCGTCGCCCTCGTCCTGTTCATGCTCTTCACCGCCGGCATGACCTGGCTGCGCCAATACCTGGTGCTGCACACCGGCAACCGCATCGACGCCGTGCTGGGCAGCCAGGTCTTCCGCCACCTGCTGCGTCTGCCGCTGCCCTATTTCGAGCAGCGCCCCACCGGCACCCTGGTGGCGCGCCTGCACGGCGTGGAGACCCTGCGCGAATTCGTTTCCGGCGCCGCCGTCACCCTCGTCCTCGACCTGCCCTTCCTCATCGTCTTCCTGGCGGTGATGTTCGCCTATTCCTGGCAGCTCAGCCTCATCGCCGTCGGCCTCCTGGGCACGGTGGCCGTGATCAGTTTTCTGGTGGCGCCGCTCTTCCGCCAGCGCCTCGATCGCCAGTTCATGCTCGGCGCCCGCAACCAGGCCTATCTCACCGAATACGTCTGCGGCATCGCCACCGTCAAGGCCCTGCAAATGGAGCCGGATGTGGATAAGAAATACGGCGACTTCCTCGCCCAGTACCTGGCCGCCGGGTTCTCCACCAAGCAGGTGGGCAACACCTACAACGTCGTCGCCAACGGGCTGGAACAGATGATGACCCTCGCCATCCTCATCGTCGGCGCCCTGCTGGTCATGGAGAACACGGGCTTCACCGTCGGCATGCTGGTGGCCTTTCAGATGTTCGCCGGACGCATGAGCCAGCCGCTGCTGCGCCTGGTGGGCCTGTGGCAGGAATTCCAGCAGGCCAATATCGCCGTGCAGCGCCTGGGGGACATTCTCGACATGCCCCAGGAACCCCACGCCCTGGCGCCCAGCCGGGAAGGCACCGGCGAGGGCCGTCTCACCCTGCACGACCTGGCTTTCCGCTATTCCGATCACCACCCCTGGCTGTACACCCGCCTGGGCATCGCCTTCAAGCCCGGCCACCTGACCGTGCTCATGGGCCCCAGCGGCTGCGGCAAGAGCACCCTGGCCAAGCTCATCCTGGGCTTCTACCAGCCCCAGGAAGGGCATATCGCCCTGGACGGCAAGGACATCCGCCACCTGGCCGCCAACGAACTGCGCCAGACCTTCGGCGTGGTCCCCCAGGAAACCGTGCTCTTTTCCGGCACCCTCTACGACAACCTGGTCATGGCCCATCCCTACGCCAGCTTCGAGGACGTCATCCGCGCCTGCAAGGCGGCCGAGATCCACGAGGTGATCGAGAAGCTGCCCCAGGGCTACCAGACCGAAATCGGCGAGCGCGGCACCGGCCTCTCCGGCGGCCAGAGGCAGCGCATCGCCATCGCCCGGGCCCTCCTGAAGCGGCCCAGAATCCTGATCTTCGACGAAGCCGTCTCGAACCTGGATCAACAGACGGCGGAGCACTTCGCCCGCACGGTGAACAAGCTCAAGGGCCAGGTGACCATGATTTTCATCACCCACCAGATTCCGCGGGGTCTGCTGGTGGATGAGGTGGTGGATCTGGGGGAGGAAACGGGGCGGCCGGTGGGGGTATTGGAGGGGAAGGTCGAGCAGTGACGACGTGGATATCCGACTTGGGCATTGGGAAGGAAGGTACGAAATGAAATGGCGATCCGCCGAGAAACAGACATGGTCAACGGCCCTCAAGAGGCCCTTGGCGAGATTGGCCTCGTGGTTTGGTCGAAGCGGTGCCGGAAGGTTGTGGTCGGAACCGCTGGCACAGGGGGAAGGGCGTACCTACCGATGGCCAGAGCATTGGCCTGAAGTTCGAGTTTGGATCCGAACGCCGCATGGTCGAACAGATCAATCCAGGGCCGGCCGTCGCCTTTGGTGGCTGATTTTCCTGCCCTTCGCCGCCTGCGGCGAAGGCTTCCCGCCCGCGGCCTACGACCCACTCAAGGCAGCGCAGTTGAGCGAAACCCGACGGCGCGAGTTCGATGTAGCGCTGGCCAATGAATTGGCAACATGGAACGCGCTTTCAGCGCGCTGTGCGTTCGACCCTGCGAACCCCCGCGCTCCCTTCCAGTGCCGTGAGAAATTCTTCAGGAGCCTCGCCTCGGAGGGCTACGAAATCGCCGACATCGTCAGCCAGATTTATTTCCCCAGCCGCGGAATCATCGAGCAGAACCGAGCAGCCTACGAGAGGCTGCGCGCACTCGCCCAGGCTGGAGATCGTTCTGCCTTGTGTTTCGCCCCCTATGTTTTCGGCCAGATGGGGCAAAAAGAGAACTTGCCCTACACCCTTGAAAGCGAAGCAGCCTTCACAAAACAGGGCCGGGCGCTTGGACTGCCCTTGTGCGCCATCAACGAGTTCTACCTGTACTGGAACGGTGACGGCGGCTATCCCCACGATCCGGGGTTGGCGCATCAGCGCCTGCTGGAAGCGGCGAAGGCGGGGCTTTATTTTGGGCAGAAGCACCTCATGGTGGACTACGCCCGAGAAGGATTTGACAACGTACATACCGTGCAAAAGGCCCTGTGCTGGGGCCGCCTCGCCGCCCAGCATAGTCGCGAAGCGCGTTACGACTTCTACATCGACCGCCTGCGTGCGGCCGCTCGCGACCCGGGTGATGCGCGGAAGACCCCCCTGCGCCGGCCACCAGAACTCCGGCAGCTTGCAGACAAGTGGGATTCCCGCATCACACCGGATGACCGCATCGCTACCACTATCGAAGACTGCATCCACCTTGAAGAGGAGAAATAGTCATGGCCGAAACTCTGTCTCAACTTTGGCAGCAGCAGCTCGACGCGCTGAACCGTAGCCGTGCAGTTTACGAAACGACAATTCTGGGTTTGGAGAGAGTATCTACACTGACCTCCGGCCAATTGATCATTCTGCAAAATGCCCAGCGTGGCCTACTCGACGCCGAATACCGGATACGTGTCTTCCTGGGAACCGACACCCGCTTGCTGGGCGAGGCCGACGGAATCGGCCGGCGTCTTGCCAACGATGATTCCTTGACGCTCTTCCAGCGCGACCAACTTGAGCGGCAGCAGGCCCAGCTGATTTCTGAGGCCGGAGAGTTTTCCGTACTACGCAGCGAATCAGGGTGGCACGAGCCGGAAGTCCACACCATTCCCATCGGCAACATGATCTATGACAACCTCGGCAGCCCGCCGATGTGGGACTGGAATTCTCCCGTGGGCCAGGTCGGTCAAGCGGTGGACAACTTCCTCAGCACCCTTCAATCCGCGGGCCAATGGGCCGCGGACATCCTCCGACCCTTTACCGGAGGCGCCACCACTCAGGAAACCGCTATCGCCTGCGCCGGGTTCATCAACTGGGTAGCGGGCGAAGCTTTCGGGAAGCTCTTCACAGCGCCAACCGTGCCCGGCGCAAGCTTTAGTGCGCAGTATTTTTCCAATGGGCTGTTCGGTGATTTTCAGGGGAAAGCCATTGAAATGTCATTTAATGCCGGGCAGAACACATGCTCGATCTTCTTGCCCAAGGGCGCCTTCAAGCGCCTGATCGACGAGTCGGGGCTCGGCGGACGCTCCTCACTGGAATTGGATCTGCTACCGGATACGATCACGATCGAACTGCCGGCGGATGCGGTACGCGATGCCCTGGCTTTTGAGTCCACTGCGCTCTGGTTGAATGAGGGGCTGGGCAGCACGCCCGAACAAGCCCCTGTGCTCCTTGCCGCTCTCGACGAGAAATATCAGGTCTACCGGACGTTTACCGATGTCGCGACGACATTCTGGGACGTGTCCCACCACACGACCCCATCTGACGCCCCCACGACAGACCTCTTCGACCTCACCGTAACCCCAACCCCCACGGCCACCCAGACCCCCGGAACCGACCCCACCCAATCCCCCAACGCCGATACCAGCACCCTCTTCAACAATGGAGTCTGGACAGTTTCCGGTGTAGGCGACGTCAACACCGCCACCGGCAACACCCAGGCGGCCAACGCCAACCTGAGCGACGGCTACCGGCCTGCCGCATCGGAAGTGCTCCACTTCGACGACTGGAACACCGGCGTCGCCGTCTATCCCGACCAAAGCCTCCCCGACCTGGGCGCCTACACCAACAGCCAGGCCAGCGGCGCCAGCCGGGCGCGGCTCACCGACACCCTGTACCGGGTGGTGGACACCCAAGCCGGTCGGGATGGGGCGGACCTCCTGAGCGATATCGAAAAACTCGGCTTCGCCGATGTGTCGGCGGTAGACCTCACGCTCGAAAACAAGCCCGCATCGCGGGAGCCGTTTCAATGCAGGCTAACTTCGCACAGCGAAGTTAAGCGGCAAAGCCGCGGCCGAAGCTACAACCCCTTCCCGGTCAAGGACGTCATCGCGCTGGACAACCGGTCCGGCGTGAAGCTCAACCAGATTTTGTCAACTGTGTGAGGCCACCACAGCGAACGATGGACTTACTAACCTTTGCATAAACAATGTCATTCAGCGGCATATTGGCACTCGGGCTGGCGAAAGAAGGATTTCACCAACCCGGGCAACTTCTGGATTCGGCGCAGGGCCCCGAGGGCCAACCGCTTCATCTCGTCTTTGGACTGCACCAGTTGCCGGGCGACCTGGCGTTTCACGTGTGCCCAGACCTGCTCGTCAGGATTGATCTGGGGCGAGTACGGCGGCAGGTAGAACAGCTTGAGCCTGCCGTTCTGGGCCTCGACGAAGGTCTTGATCAGTTTCGCCTTGTGGATCGGATGACCATCTACGATCAGGAACACCGGCTTTTCAGCCCCGATCAGCAGGCGCTTGAGGAATTCCCGGAAGACTTCGGCATTGACCGTGCCGTCGTGCAGCATGAAGCGGAATTCGCCTTGCGGACTGACGGCCGAGATCATGTTCAGGGAGAAGCGGCGCCCGGTCACTTCCACCACCGGGGTCTCGCCTACCGGCGCCCAGGTCGTCCCCGTGTGGTAGTCGGAACGGATGCCCGATTCATCGGCAAAGTAGATCGTCGCTCCGGCGGCCTTGGCTTCGGCACGGATCGCCGGGTAGATTTCCGCTTCCCAGGCCCGCACCAGGGTCGCATCCTGCTGCCATGCTTGGTAGAGCGGCTTCTGGGCCGAGAAGCCCAACAGCTTCATGATGCGGCTGACCGAGGCCAGCGAGAGCTTCTTGCCGAATTCGCGTTCGATCAGCGCGGCGATCAGCGACAGCGTCCCACAGACCAAAGGCAAACTTGAATTGCAGCGGGGTATGGTCTTTCACCGCCTGGGCCAGCCAGCGCATTTCATCCGCGCTTACCTTCGGCGGGCGCCCCGGAATCGGCTTGGACAACAGCGCGTTCTGCCCACCGTTGGCAAAATCGGCCAGCCAGCGAAAGACACTGCGCACATTGACGCCGTAGGCGGCGGCAACGCTGTTCACGTCCTGCCCCTCACGGATGGCCTTGATCGCCTGTTGCCGCATCACCGGCAGGGCGGCTCGGCCGTGCTTACGACCGTCGGTAGTTCTTCTGCATTTCATTAGCATATTTTATCATGTTTGTGACAATGCTTTCTGAAAAGTTAGTATTTTGAGGAGGCCGAATTGGGAAAAAAAATTTCCATGAAAAAAGAGATGACTTGGCGCTGGTTTGGATTGCCATGGATTTCTATATTGGCGCTATCCGGTTGCCTCCACCCTTGTCAATTGAATTTATGCTCGGAATTTACAACAGCAATTGCGTTCATGGGCCACGACGGATACCTTTATATTGATGTTCCCGAGCTCAAGGCGAGCCCATCGGCGAAGGTGTTGAATATAGCAGTAACAAAACAGTTTGGTAATGATAATAGTAGTAGGTGTTGCTGGGAAATATCATTCCAATCAGGGTCACCTGCGAATATTGTATTTCCGATTAGATACGGACAGAACGCCAATGGGATAAAGACATTGATTTACCCATCTACAATTGAACCCGGGGCTTACTTAATTACTGGGGACATCGTGTTCCCTAGTGAGTACCGTAACGCTCGAATTATCGGTAAATTCACGCATGACGGCAGAACAGCATATTCTGAATAGTGGAAACCAACAATTAAGGAGGAATCATGGGCATGAGTAGAGGTCTGACTACTGGTGAGATAGATTTGGCGAGATCTGTATTTGGTAATTCAGTTGATTACGGCCTGGTTGCAATAGAAACCCGCCTGATAGACGGGACAGATGCAGTCACAATATCAAACACCATTTCGTTTCCGGATAGCCAATACAGGCAAGATTTCTCTACGGCTAGCGCTGGTATTCAAGCTTGGTTTTTGCATGAAGTCTGCCATGTATTTCAGTACCAGCAGTTTGGTGTCAATACCCCCATCGCAGCAGCTCACCTCGCATTTAAGTATTTTGGCAACTACAGCAAGGCGTATTTTTATTCCATAGAAAGTTCCTTTAGCGAACTAAACTTTGAACAGCAGTGCGCGGCAGTCGAAGACAGATTCCGATTGGAGCATGGCCTGGATCCAAGGTGGAATGTCGAGTTTCTTAACAACGACCAATCGGGTGTGACCTTAGGCGCATACGAGGAGCTACTTGGTGGATTTGACGCAGTTGTGAGAGTTACCAGCGATTTTGTGTTTTCTGGCGATACATCTGTTGAGAATTTGTTCTCATTTCTGTTTACCCCAGCGCCTACCCCCACGGCCACCCAGACCCCCGGCACCGACCCAACCCAATCCCCCAACGCCGACACCACCACCCTCTTCGACAACGGCGTCTGGAGCATTACCGGCCTCGGCAACGTCAACACCGCCAGCGGCAACATTGCCTATGGCAACAACACCCTCACCGACGGCCTGCGCCCCGGCGCCTTTGATCTCACCACGGAAATCCTCGGCGCCCAACTGGCCGAGACTTTCCGCACCAATCCGGACCTCGCCCACTCCGTCGTCTGGAACCCGGACGTTCTGGCCGTAGCCACCAACATCCTCGCCACCGGGGTCTACCAGTGCTTCCCCACTGACCCCCTGGTCCTCGACCTCAACGGCGACGGTGTCAAGCTCACCGCCTTCGGCGAATCCCCGGTTCTCTTCGACATCGACCACGACGCCAGCGGCAGCCAGGAAATCACCGGCTGGGTCAGTCCCGAAGACGGCATCGTCGTCATGGACCTCAACGGCAGCGGCACCATCGACGGCATCCACGAAACGCTGTCGGAATACTTCAACGGCAACCCCCGGCACGCTTGGCGAAGCCGGCAGCACCCCCCACGCCAACGGCTTCGCGGCCCTCAAAACCCTCGACAGCAACGCCGACAATCAATTCACCGCCGCCGACGCCGCCTGGAACGCCGTCAAAGTCTGGCAGGACGCCGACCACGACGGCATCACCGACGCCGGCGAACTCAAGACCCTGAACGAACTCGGCATCACCGCCATCGGCCTCAGCCCCACGCTCCAGTCCGGCCTGATCAACGGGGCAACGAAATCCTGGCCAGCGGCAGCTTCACCCAGTACGGCCAGACCCAGGAAGCCCAGGCCGCCCGCTTCATCGCCAACCCGGTGGGCAATACTTTCAGCAGCAGCGTCAGCGGCACCACCGCCCAGGCCGAAGATGGGCAAAGCACCTATGTCTCCCGCCTCACCACCGGAGAAGTCATCGATCTGGCCCAGAAAGGCGTCAGGAACGCCTACGGCCACAGCGGCGACGACACCCTGCTGGGTGATGCCGGCGCCAACTGGCTGGTGGGCGGGCAAGGCAGCGATGCCTTCGATGCCGGGGCGGGGACGACATGCTCATCCTCGACGCCGCCGATCAGCAGCAGAACACCCACGCCGGCGAAGGCTTCGACATGGTGCAGGTGGTCGGAGCGCAAGGCGTCACCCTCAACCTTGCCCAGGCGGAAATCGAAATCGCCATCGGCAGCACGGGGACGACGTGTTCATCGGCGGCGGAAGGAGCAGCGTCTTCATCCGCGCCAACGACGGCGACGACATCGTGATCGGCGGGGCGGCCAACGATGCCCTCTCCGGGCAGAACGGCGCCGACCTGATCGACGGCGGGGCCGGCAACGACATCGTGCGCGGGGGCCGCGGCCAGGACCAGTTGCTGGGGGGCGCGGGCGACGATCTCCTCCAGGGCGGCCAGGAGGATGACCAACTCCAGGGCGGGACCGGCAACGACGTGCTGAGCGGCGGGCAAGGGGACGATCATCTGGACGGCGGCGCCGGCACCGATCTGGCCCAGTACTCCGGGAGCTTCGCCGAAAACAAGCCCGCCTGGCGGGCGCCGTTTCAGTGCAGGCTAACTTCGCACAGCGAAGTTAAGCGGCAAAGCCGCGGCCGAAGCTACAACCCCTTCCCGGTCAAGGACGTCATCGCGCTGGCCAACCGAACCGGCCTGAAGCTCATCAAGGTCGCCGACCTGCTCAAGAACGACCGGGACTGGCAGGGCGATACGCTCAAGCTCACCCGCATCAGCGACATCGTCGGGGGCTCCCTCGTCGGAACCTACAACAGCACGACCAAGGAATGGACGCCAACCCTCACGGCCAATGGTGAGCTCCAGTTCACCCCCACGGCGGGCTTCACCGGGGTGATGAGCTTCAAGTACAAGATCGCCGACGTGGACAACACCCCCGGGGCGACGGCCATCCAGATCGGGTCCACCACCCAGGCCGAAATGCGCGGGCAGGTCTTCCTCACCACCCCGGACATGCCGACAGACGCCTTGTCTGAATGGAGACTTGCAGCGTGATGAAGAAGTTTACACCCACCGAATGGCTTGATAGTAGGGAGAATCTGTATGACTGATTTCAGGAAGGCGCGCTTGTACGCCAGGACTGCCGGTTTGTTGGCACTCCTGGTTATTTTCGCCACGCGGCTTTACGCGGCCGACCAACTCGTCGACCTGAAGACCCTGTTCGTCGAAGCCGAAGACGAAGTTCATCTGACTGCCGTACCGCACATGCCGAAGCGCTACATGGCGGCGCCGCTGATCTTCTGGCTCGATGATCAACGGGTGATCTATTCGGTGCGAGAACTTGGCCCCTGGAAGGCGGAAAAGTACGAACTCGCCAAGATCGTGATCGTCGATGTCGACCGCGGCACGGTCGAGGAAGCGCCCTACCGCGGCCGCCTAGTGTGCCTCGGCCCCGACCGCGACATCCTCATCGAAGACTATCCGGACCCCGACCCGGACTACCGGAGGCCGGGCGACGCCAAGGAAGACCGACGCCTCTTCCTTAAGGGCAAGTTCGGCGGGCCGTTGACCCGCTTCAAGCGCCCGCAAGACGAGGGCATCCTCAACCCCTATACCTGCGAGTACTACAACAATCGGGCGCATAGCTTCGGCGACGGGTATATGGTCGGCAAGCTTCGGCCGGGGGATGGGGAGATTTATGTCGCTCCGCCGTATTCGTCGCCGGATAACAAACGGTACTTCGTGGGGCCGGACGGCAAGGTGTTGTGGAGCTACGAACGAGACCCCTGTACGAGCGGTGGACGGCAGTATTTGCCATGGCTCGGGCGCTACTTCAATAGCGTCGCCTGGGGTCGGGTTGTGCCGGGCTGCATGAACCTTAACAAGGAATCGTGGTTGTTTTCCAAGAATGGGTTGGAAGTCAAACCCCTTCCCGCCCTGATCCAGGAACTGCGCCGCCGCGAACGCCCGGCCGGCCCAAACGGCTCAACCTACTGGGCACGTCCGGGCTTCTACGTGTTCGTGCAGTACAGCCGGGAGCTCGGTGTCGACGGCCTCTACCGACAGGACGAGCACAGCAGCCAATTGAAGCGCGTGCTGAAGCGGCCGTGGGGACTCGACATGCTGTCCCCGAACGGCTGCCGGAACCTCGTGATGACCCAACCACCGACACTGCTTGAATTGTGCAAAGGAGACGAACTGTGAACAACATTGCCCTTACTGTGAGCGAAGTCCTGCGTGCCGGAATAGGAATTGCCGCTGCACAGACCGCCTATGCCCTCAACAACGGCGGCGGAATCGTTCTCGGACAGCCCCTGGTCTTTATCGACGACGCGACGACCGCTGGGCGGCCAGGCTACACGCCGCTCCAGGTCAACATTCCACCGGGCTTCGTGGTGCGGGGCATCTATATGGACGCGGAGACTGGTGCGGAGATGTTTGCAGCCTATAACGCATATACACATCAAGTAGTTATCGGCATCGCCGGGACTAATGGTGTTGGCCACGACATGCCGGACACCCATTCCGACATCGCATATGTAGGCGCGAACCAGGCAGCGTCGTTGGCGAGAAATCTGGATTTCCGAAACCTGATTTCAGAACCGGATGTCGGTCTTGCCGACTTGGCAGGCGGCATCCAAAACCTCCAATTTATTGTCGGCGGCGATAGCCTCTCCGGCGTCGCCGCGATCATTCTGCCGGCTGCTCTGGTTTCCGGCATGCCGGCGCAGAACGGTCAGCCGGAAATCGCCGGTATCCCCGGCCTTTCGGCCAGCCAGTTCTCGATCCACAATGTCGTACCACTCGGCGCAAACTACGCTGCCGAGAGGCTTGGCATGACCGAGCAGGTACAGTCCCTTGCGCAGTCCGCAGAAATCCTCAACTTCACGGTCTGGAACGACAGGACCGGCTATGACCTCGTGACCGGCTTGGGCGGCGGCAGCCCCGGTCGCTATTTCAGCTTCACTGCAAGTGGAGATATCTACAGCTCGGTCGCCTCGCGACACCAGCTCAATTACGGGTTTGCCCAGGGTCTGGATCTGTGGAACGGAGACCTGACTCAAGCGACGCCCATCGACACGCCGCCACTGTATACCCACCAGACGATCGGCAATGTTTCTTCTCAATTGTCCGATTTGCGGTTGATCGAGAATAACTGGGTGTCTTTGGGGATCGCCGGATATGCCGGAATACTCCTGTCGACCCCCGGTGAGACGGCGGAGTCTGCCGCCATGTTCTTGACCACGGAGTGGGGATGGCCTCCAGCCCTGGCACAGGTGGTTGGCACCACGATCGAAGGCATGGTGCGCCTCGGTTCCTATGCCAATCCTGCCTATGCCATTGGAGCTTTGCTCTCCGGCATTGCAATCGGAAAGGCTCTGGGGTCAGAGCCTCCTCCTTTGCCCAATCTTCCGCCGGTTGAGCCAGGATTCACGCGAAGCGAGCCATTCAGGATAGGCCCTTTTGTCGGTGTCATCGATACGGGCAGCGACAGGACGATTCTCCGCTATGCCGACGGCTCCGCAAGAACCTACGACTCGGATGGTTTCATTACGATTAACAGGCCCGACGGGACGGAGGTCTACCGCAGCCCCGACGGCGATGGCGTGATGGTCATGGGCAGGACAGGCGCCGTGGTGGCGATCGATACTGGGGATGTGGTGGATGTGCTCCCAGGAAGTGTCGTTCGCGTAACCTCCGCAGGGGATAGCGGGGAAGTCGTTATCAAGGACTACTCGACGCTCACAGTGACGACGAATGTAGGCACATACATCAATGGCACCTTCTCCCCGACACAGCTTCCCACGACGGAACTGAATTTGAATGGTGCAGACACGGTTGTCTCTGACGCAACGCTCTCCAACCTGGGTAGCATTTCAGCGGCTTCCGGTGTGCCGGTCTCGGAGTTGCTTGCTGCCAACCCTACGCTCTCGGCGCAGATGAGTCTGGCTCCAGGGACCGAGGTTCATCTTCCAGCAAACAGCTTTTTCTCGCTGTCAGTGGTCCCGAATCCAGGAGCCACCCAGACCACCCCGAACAACCCGGTGGACTCCCCCAACGCCGACACCACCACCCTCTTCGACAACGGCGTCTGGAGCATTACCGGCCTCGGCAACGTCAACACCGCCAGCGGCAACATTGCCTATGGCAACAACACCCTCACCGACGGCCTGCGCCCCGGCGCCTTTGATCTCACCACGGAAATCCTCGGCGCCCAACTGGCCGAGACTTTCCGCACCAATCCGGACCTCGCCCACTCCGTCGTCTGGAACCCGAACGTTCTGGCCGTAGCCACCCACCTCCTCGCCACCGGGGTCCACCAGTGCTTCCCCACTGACCCCTGGTCCTCGACCTCAACGGCGACGGTGTCAAGCTCACCGCCTTCGGCGAATCCCCGGTTCTCTTCGACATCGACCACGACGCCAGCGGCAGCCAGGAAATCACCGGCTGGGTCAGTCCCGAAGACGGCATCGTCGTCATGGACCTCAACGGCAGCGGCACCATCGACGGCATCCACGAAACGCTGTCGGAATACTTCAACGGCACCCCCGGCACGCTTGGCGAAGCCGGCAGCACCCCCCACGCCAACGGCTTCGCGGCCCTCAAAACCCTCGACAGCAACGCCGACAATCAATTCACCGCCGCCGACGCCGCCTGGAACGCCGTCAAAGTCTGGCAGGACGCCGACCACGACGGCATCACCGACGCCGGCGAACTCAAGACCCTGAACGAACTCGGCATCACCGCCATCGGCCTCAGCCCCACGCTCCAGTCCGGCCTGATCAACGGGGGCAACGAAATCCTGGCCAGCGGCAGCTTCACCCAGTACGGCCAGACCCAGGAAGCCCAGGCCGCCCGCTTCATCGCCAACCCGGTGGGCAATACTTTCAGCAGCAGCGTCAGCGGCACCACCGCCCAGGCCGAAGATGGGCAAAGCACCTATGTCTCCCGCCTCACCACCGGAGAAGTCATCGATCTGGCCCAGAAAGGCGTCAGGAACGCCTACGGCCACAGCGGCGACGACACCCTGCTGGGTGATGCCGGCGCCAACTGGCTGGTGGGCGGGCAAGGCAGCGATGCCTTCGATGCCGGGGCGGGGGACGACATGCTCATCCTCGACGCCGCCGATCAGCAGCAGAACACCCACGCCGGCGAAGGCTTCGACATGGTGCAGGTGGTCGGAGCGCAAGGCGTCACCCTCAACCTTGCCCAGGCGGAAATCGAAATCGCCATCGGCAGCACGGGGGACGACGTGTTCATCGGCGGCGGAAGGAGCAGCGTCTTCATCCGCGCCAACGACGGCGACGACATCGTGATCGGCGGGGCGGCCAACGATGCCCTCTCCGGGCAGAACGGCGCCGACCTGATCGACGGCGGGGCCGGCAACGACATCGTGCGCGGGGGCCGCGGCCAGGACCAGTTGCTGGGGGGCGCGGGCGACGATCTCCTCCAGGGCGGCCAGGAGGATGACCAACTCCAGGGCGGGACCGGCAACGACGTGCTGAGCGGCGGGCAAGGGGACGATCATCTGGACGGCGGCGCCGGCACCGATCTGGCCCAGTACTCCGGGAGCTTCGCCGATTACCGCATCACGCGGCTCACCGACACCCTGTACCGGGTGGTGGACACCCAAGCCGGTCGGGATGGGGCGGACCTCCTGAGCGAAATCGAAAAACTCGGCTTCGCGGATGTGTCGGCGGTAGACCTCACGCTCGACAACCCCTTCCCGGTCAAGGACGTCATCGCGCTGGCCAACCGAACCGGCGTGAAACTCATCAAGGTCGCCGACCTGCTCAAGAACGACCGGGACTGGCAGGGCGATACGCTCAAGCTCACCCGCATCAGCGACATCGTCGGGGGCTCCCTCGTCGGAACCTACAACAGCACGACCAAGGAATGGACGCCAACCCTGACAGCCAATGGTGAACTCCAGTTCACCCCCACGGCGGGCTTCACCGGGGTGATGAGCTTCAAGTACAAGATCGCCGACGTGGACAACACCCCCGGGGCGACGGCCATCCAGATCGGGTCCACCACCCAGGCCGAAATGCGCGGGCAGGTCTTCCTCACCACCCCGGACATGCCGACCGACGGACTGTTCACCGACCAGTGGTACTTGAACGACATCAACGTGCTGCCCGTATGGAACGGCAATGGCGGCCAGGGCTATACCGGACGGGGAATACGGATCGGGCAGTTCGAACCCGGGATGCCGTTCAGTACCGGGCCGGAGGTGTTTGACTACCGGCATCCGGATTTGCAGGGGAATGTGGATATGGCGTGGCTCGCCGACCCCGACGGGGAGGTGCCGCAGAGCTTCAGTCAGCATGCCACCCTGGTAGCGGGGGTGATGGTCGGTGCACGGGATGGCGAGGGGGCGGTGGGGGTCGCCTACGATGCCAAGCTCTCGGGGCATTACATCCAGGGCAGCGGCCTCGATGTTGCGGCGCTGACGCAGGAACTCACGCAGGCTCTGGCGCAGTTCAAGAATTACGACATCGTCAATAACAGTTGGGGAAGCGCAGGAAACTTTGATGTCAGTCTGGTTCCGGTTGGGCTCCTCGAAGCCGGCATTCAGACAGCGCTCTTCGAGGGCCGCAACGGCCTGGGGACGGCCATCGTCATGGGCGGGGGGAATGACCGGGCGAGCGGGGGCAATACGAATACCAATGCGCTCACCGCTAACCGCGGCGTCATCGTCACGGGGGCCATCAACGCCAGGGGGGATATTTCCACCTTGACCATCGCTCAGTCTCCCTTCAGCAATCCCGGGGCAAGTATTCTGGTTTCGGCCCCGGGCAGCAACGTGGACAGCACCAGCAGCATTCTGACCAACGACGACGGCACCGTGTTTGGAAATGAATCCGCCACCGTCCAAGGCACCAGCTTTGCGACCCCCATCGTCTCCGGGGTGATCGCGCTGATGCTGGAAGCCAATCCCAACCTGGGTTGGCGCGACATTCAGCAAATCCTGGCGGTCACTGCACGCAAGGTCAATGACAGCACAACCGATACCGTCTGGAATAACGCGAGCAACTGGAACGGCGGGGGGATGCACACCAGCCACGACTACGGATTTGGCGAGGTCGACGCGCGGGCGGCGATCCGTTTGGCAGAGACCTGGGCTGGCGTCCGTAACAGCGCCAACGAACGCCATCTCTCCAACGGCGAGGGCAGCCTGAACGAGGCCGCGAACCTCAGCGTCGCACTTGGCGACGGCGCCGTGATTACGCGCACCCTGGCCATCGCCGCCGGGCTGCGTGTCGAGCACGCCACCGTGAGCCTGGACCTTGTCCACGGCAACTGGGGCGATCTGAAGGTGGAGTTGATCTCGCCCACCGGGACCACAAGCCAGCTCGTGGCCAATCCTGGGACATCCACGGCTAATCCAGGGGGAGATGCGGGCTATGGGCAACTGCTTTTCGCCTTCGACACCACCCACGATTTCGGCGAGAACGCCCAGGGCAACTGGCAACTGCGCATTACCGATCGAGCCGGTCGTGGGACTGGCGTCCTGAACGGGTGGCGAGTCGACGTCTATGGCAGCGATTTCAACGAAACCTTTAGCAGCAGGGACACGATTGTTGGCGACGATCCGGTCATTTCCGCGGTTTCCGACAACATCTACTTCTACACGGACGAATTTGCGGCAGCCCCGGGGACGAACCGCGCGACCTTGAATGACACGAACGCTGGTGTCGACGCTGTCAATGCGGCGGCGGTGTCTGCGAATTCGACCATCAACCTGACCAACGGCGCCACGAGCACCATTGCCGGGAGGACACTGACCATCAACGGCAACATCGAGCATGCCTATGGCGGGGACGGGAAAGACACGTTGACGGGCAATGCCCTGTCAAACAAGCTCTCGGGAGGCCGGGGCGACGACGTGATATCCGGCGGGGCCGGCCTGGACTTGATCGATGGTGGCGCCGGCAACGATACGCTCACCGGGGGAGCCGACGCGGATTACTTCGTGATCAGCCGCGGCGACGGTACGGTCGATACGATCAACGATTTTGCCCCCGGCGCGGCAGCGGAAAAGATTCTGATCGTCGGCTTCGACGACATCACGGATTTCTCTCAGCTCCAGGTCACGCAGGAGGGTGTCAATACTCGGCTTGGCCTCGGGAACGGCCAGAGCGTCCTGCTTAAAAACGTTGCTGCGACTCAGATCAGCGAGCAGCACTTCGGATTTTTCAGTGACATGGCCGCCTTGGATGCGTTCACCAGGTACCTCTCCGGCCGCTCGATCTATGCGGGAACGTCTGGACCCGACACGGGCATTCTTCCCGACAGCCTGGGCGGTTTGGGCTACTTCGGCTTGGCCGGCGACGACATCGTCGGTAGCAGGACGACGGAGGACATTCTCGATGGCGGCGATGGCAACGACACTCTCTGGGGCGACTATCCGGGCTATGCCTTGGCTCCCGGGAGCGATTGGCTGGAAGGCGGCGCGGGGAACGATGTTCTGTACGGCGGCCCCGGAACAGACCTGATCCTGGGAGGAAGCGGTAACGATGAACTCCAAGGCGAAACCGGCGATGATCTGCTGCGCGGTGCCACCGGGGAAGATGCGTTGTTTGGCGGCGATGGGGCTGATCTGCTGGCCGGGGGAACAGGGAACGACTACCTGGAAGGAGGTGCTGGAAATGACACCCTGCTTCTTGAGGGCGACCTGGGAACGGTCAGTGTTGCAAGCTCCGCATTCTATGGCACCCGCGTGGGGGGCTCCGGCGCCGATGTCTTCATCGTGACCGCCAATGGAGGTGGCAACGCGGGCTGGATGGCCTCCGCGGGTCAGGTCTCCGCCCATAACCTGATCGCCGATTTCAATCCGCTCCAGACCGGGGAAGTCATCGATCTGAGCAATCTCTCATGGCTGCGCGGGTTTGCCGATCTTTCGTTCCAGAGCATGACTGTCAATGGTATTCAACTCACCAGAATTTCGGCTTCCGACGGTACCCAACAGTTGTGGCTCAATCTTGCCGGGGTCAACGTCGGCAGCCTGAGCGCCGCTCATTTCAAGTTCGCTTCGCTTCCTGGGACGGTGGCCGGCGGAGCCGGCGCTGACGATTTGAAGGGTGATTCAGGGGCCAATCTTCTAGATGGTGGCCTAGGCGCTGACACACTGGTTGGCCGTACCGGCGACGACACCTATGTGGTGGATGACGCTGGTGATCTCGTTATCGAATTGCCTGACGGGGGGTTCGACACCATCAGGGCGAGTGTCTCGACGACTCTCGCCGAAAATGTCGAGAACCTTGTCTTGACCGGCGAATCCGCCCTTTCCGGAACCGGGAACGCCTTGGCCAACCGCCTGATCGGAAATGCCGCGGCCAACGTACTCTCCGGCGGCACCGGCGCGGATGCCATGCTGGGCGGGAGCGGTGACGATACTTACTGGGTCGACAATCAGTCCGATGCAGTGGTCGAACATGCCGGTGCGGGAGTGGATACCGTCCTATCGTCGGTCTCCTTCGTCCTTGGGGACGAGATCGAGAACTTGATCCTGGTCGGGAATGATCCTATCAACGGCACAGGCAACAGCCTCGCCAACATGCTGACAGGGAATGCTGCGGACAACATCCTCGACGGCGCGGGAGGAACCGATACCCTGGCCGGTGCCGGCGGCGACGATACCTACCTCGTCGACAGCGCTGGAGACGTGGTCATTGAAAACGCTGACGAAGGCATCGACACGGTCTTCGCCTCGATCAATACGACTCTGGGCGCCCATGTGGAAAACCTCGTGCTGGCCTGGGGTGCCCTCGCAGGGACAGGCAACGCCCTGGACAACCAGATTGTAGGCAATAGTGCCAATAACACGCTGGCGGGAGGAGACGGCAACGACGTCCTGGACGGCGGAGTCGGAAACGACTCGATGGCGGGCGGTGCGGGCGATGACACCTATGTGGTCAATGCGACGACCGATATCGTGACCGAAGCTGCTGGTGCCGGTGACGACACGATCGTATCCAGCGTCAACCTCACTTTGGTAGCCAACGTCGAAAATCTGGTGCTGACGGGCGGCAGCCCCCTCAACGGAACGGGGAATACGCTGGACAACAGCTTGGTCGGCAATGTCGCCGACAATGTCCTGAACGGGGGGGCAGGGTCCGATACCTTGATGGGAGGCCAGGGCAACGACTCCTATGTGGTCGATATGACTACGGACGTGATTGTGGAGTATGCCGGTGCCGGGGTGGATGGGGTCCAGTCTTCGGTGAGCTACACGCTTTCCGCCAATGTGGAGAACGTGACGCTCACGGGCGCGACGGCGATCAACGGGACAGGGAATGACATCGGAAACACCATGACCGGCAACACGGCCGCCAACATGCTTACTGGCGGCGCCGGAAACGACGTGCTCAATGGGGGGGCAGGGGCGGATACCCTGATCGGTGGCGCAGATGACGACACTTACGTAGTCGATGCCACGACGGACGTAGTGACTGAGAACGCCGGGGAAGGGGTCGATCTCGTGCAGTCCAGCGTGACCCACACCCTGGCCGCGAACGTCGAGAACCTGACCCTGACGGGTGCCGTCGCGATCAACGGCACCGGCAACGCCGGGGACAACACCCTGATCGGCAACGGGCTGGCCAATGTCCTGAACGGCGGTGCGGGCGACGACGTGCTCAACGGTGGCGCCGGGGCGGACAACCTGATCGGTGGTCAGGGCAACGACACCTATGTGGTGGATGCGACGACGGATGTGGTGACGGAGAACGCGGGAGAGGGAATCGATCTCGTGCAGTCCAGCGTGACCTACACCTTGGCCGCGAATGTCGAGAACCTGACCCTGACGGGTGCCGTGGCGATCAACGGAACGGGCAACGCCGGGGACAACACCCTGATCGGCAACGGGCTGGCCAACGTGCTCAACGGTGGGGCGGGCAGCGACAGCATGGCGGGCGGCGCGGGTAACGACACCTACGTTGTGGACAGTCTCGGCGATGTGGTCATCGAGAACGCAGCGGAAGGCACTGATCTCGTCCAGTCGTCGATCAGTTATACCCTGGCTGACAACGTCGAGAACCTCACCCTGACCGGAACCGGAGCGCTCAATGGCACCGGCAACGTCCTCAACAACACCCTGACCGGCAACACCGCCGACAACATCCTCGACGGTGGAATGGGCGCCGACGCCCTGATCGGCGGGACGGGCAACGACACCTACCTCGTGGACAATGCAGGCGACCTCATCACCGAAGGGGCCAGCGCTGGCACCGACAGCGTCATCGCATCGGTGACCCACACCCTCGCGGCCAATGTCGAGAATCTGACCTTGACAGGAAGCGGGGCGATCGGCGGAACCGGCAACACGCTCAACAACACCCTCGTAGGGAACGCTGGCGACAACCTCCTCAACGGAGGGGCCGGCAACGATGCCATGGTGGGGGTGTGGGTAACGACACGTATATCGTCGAAAGCGTGGGTGACGTAGTGACGGAGAACGCCGAGGAAGGGGTCGATCTCGTGCAGTCCAGCGTGACCTACACCTTGGCCGCGAATGTCGAGAACCTGACCCTGACGGGTGCCGTGGCGATCAACGGAACGGGCAACGCCGGGGACAACACCCTGATCGGCAACGGGCTGGCCAACGTGCTCAACGGTGGGGCGGGCAGCGACAGCATGGCGGGCGGCGCGGGTAACGACACCTACGTTGTGGACAGTCTCGGCGATGTGGTCATCGAGAACGCAGCGGAAGGCACTGATCTCGTCCAGTCGTCGATCAGTTATACCCTGGCTGACAACGTCGAGAACCTCACCCTGACCGGAACCGGAGCGCTCAATGGCACCGGCAACGTCCTCAACAACACCCTGACCGGCAACACCGCCGACAACATCCTCGACGGTGGAATGGGCGCCGACGCCCTGATCGGCGGGACGGGCAACGATACCTATCTCGTGGACAACGTGGGCGACCTCATCACCGAAGGGGCCAGCGCTGGCACCGACAGCGTCATCGCATCGGTGACCCACACCCTCGCGGCCAATGTCGAGAATCTGACCTTGACAGGAAGCGGGGCGATCGGCGGAACCGGCAACACGCTCAACAACACCCTCGTAGGGAACGCTGGCGACAACCTCCTCAACGGAGGGGCCGGCAACGATGCCATGGTGGGGGGTGTGGGTAACGACACGTATATCGTCGAAAGCGTGGGTGACGTAGTGACGGAGAACGCCGAGGAAGGGGTCGATCTCGTGCAATCCAGCGTGACCCACACCCTGGCCGCGAACGTCGAGAACCTGACCCTGACGGGTGCCGTCGCGATCAACGGCACCGGCAACGCCGGGGACAACACCCTGATCGGCAACGGGCTGGCCAATGTCCTGAACGGCGGTGCGGGCGACGACGTGCTCAACGGTGGCGCCGGGGCGGACAACCTGATCGGTGGTCAGGGCAACGACACCTATGTGGTGGATGCGACGACGGATGTGGTGACGGAGAACGCGGGAGAGGGAATCGATCTCGTGCAGTCCAGCGTGACCTACACCTTGGCCGCGAATGTCGAGAACCTGACCCTGACGGGTGCCGTGGCGATCAACGGAACGGGCAACGCCGGGGACAACACCCTGATCGGCAACGGGCTGGCCAACGTGCTCAACGGTGGGGCGGGCAGCGACAGCATGGCGGGCGGCGCGGGTAACGACACCTACGTTGTGGACAGTCTCGGCGATGTGGTCATCGAGAACGCAGCGGAAGGCACTGATCTCGTCCAGTCGTCGATCAGTTATACCCTGGCTGACAACGTCGAGAACCTCACCCTGACCGGAACCGGAGCGCTCAATGGCACCGGCAACGTCCTCAACAACACCCTGACCGGCAACACCGCCGACAACATCCTCGACGGTGGAATGGGCGCCGACGCCCTGATCGGCGGGACGGGCAACGATACCTATCTCGTGGACAACGTGGGCGACCTCATCACCGAAGGGGCCAGCGCTGGCACCGACAGCGTCATCGCATCGGTGACCCACACCCTCGCGGCCAATGTCGAGAATCTGACCTTGACAGGAAGCGGGGCGATCGGCGGAACCGGCAACACGCTCAACAACACCCTCGTAGGGAACGCTGGCGACAACCTCCTCAACGGAGGGGCCGGCAACGATGCCATGGTGGGGGGTGTGGGTAACGACACGTATATCGTCGAAAGCGTGGGTGACGTAGTGACGGAGAACGCCGAGGAAGGGGTCGATCTCGTGCAGTCCAGCGTGACCTACACCTTGGCCGCGAATGTCGAGAACCTGACCCTGACGGGTGCCGTGGCGATCAACGGAACGGGCAACGCCGGGGACAACACCCTGATCGGCAACGGGCTGGCCAACGTGCTCAACGGTGGGGCGGGCAGCGACAGCATGGCGGGCGGCGCGGGTAACGACACCTACGTTGTGGACAGTCTCGGCGATGTGGTCATCGAGAACGCAGCGGAAGGCACTGATCTCGTCCAGTCGTCGATCAGTTATACCCTGGCTGACAACGTCGAGAACCTCACCCTGACCGGAACCGGAGCGCTCAATGGCACCGGCAACGTCCTCAACAACACCCTGACCGGCAACACCGCCGACAACATCCTCGACGGTGGAATGGGCGCCGACGCCCTGATCGGCGGGACGGGCAACGACACCTACCTCGTGGACAATGCAGGCGACCTCATCACCGAAGGGGCCAGCGCTGGCACCGACAGCGTCATCGCATCGGTGACCCACACCCTCGCGGCCAATGTCGAGAATCTGACCTTGACAGGAAGCGGGGCGATCGGCGGAACCGGCAACACGCTCAACAACACCCTCGTAGGGAACGCTGGCGACAACCTCCTCAACGGAGGGGCCGGCAACGATGCCATGGTGGGGGGTGTGGGTAACGACACGTATATCGTCGAAAGCGTGGGTGACGTAGTGACGGAGAACGCCGAGGAAGGGGTCGATCTCGTGCAGTCCAGCGTCACCCACATCTTGGCCGCGAACGTCGAGAACCTGACCCTGACCGGGACGACGGCGATCAACGGCACCGGCAACACCGAGAACAACACCCTGATCGGCAACAGTGCAATCAACATTCTCAACGGCAGCGCTGGCAACGATACGCTCGACGGTCTGGGCGGCGCCGATACCCTGATCGGGGGAGCGGGGGACGATGTATTCGTCGTCGATGTGGCGACCGACGTCGTGCAGGAGGCCGTGGGCGAAGGGTTCGACGCGGTACGGGCGAATCTCTCCCTTTCCCTGGCCGCCAACGTGGAGGCCCTCTTCCTGGGCGGCACGGCAGCCCTCAACGGCACCGGCAACACTCTAGCCAACCTCCTGCGCGGCAACACGGGAATCAACACCCTGAACGGTGGGGCCGGCACCGACATCCTGGAAGGGGGGGACGGCAACGACCTCCTGACCGACACCGTGGGCAGCGCCCTGTTCAACGGCGGTGCCGGGGCCGATACCCTGACCGGCGGTGCTGCCGCCGAGGTCTTCCTGGGCGGCAGCGGCAACGATACCCTGGTGACCGCCGGGGGTAACGATGTGCTGCTGTTCAACAAGGGGGACGGTCAGGATGTCGTCGCGGCGGGAGGGAGCGGCAGCGATACGCTCTCCGTGGGCGGCGCGGGGCTGGCCTACGGCGATCTGGCCTTTGCCCGCGCGGCCAACGACCTGGTACTCAAGCTGGGGGCCACCGACCAGGTCACCTTCCGGGATTGGTATGCGGCCACTCCATCCCGGCCGGTCGTCAATCTGCAGGTGATTGCCGAAGCCATGGCGGGTTTCTCCCAGGGCGGCCCCGATGCCCTTCTGGACCAGCGCGTGGAACGCTTCAATTTTGGCGGACTGGTGGGCGCCTTCGACGCCGCTCGTGTGGCGAATCCCACCTTGACGACCTGGGCGCTGAGCAATGCACTGGCAGTCAATGCCCTGGGGGGATCGGACAGCGCGGCCCTGGGAGGCGATCTGGCCTATCAGTATGGCCGCAACGGCACCCTGGCCGGCATCGGGGCGACGCCCGCCCTGGCGGCCCTGGCGGATGCCAACCTGGGAACCGGAGCCCAGGCCCTCAACCCCCTGGCCGCTTTGCAGACCGGCTCGGTACGGCTGGGCTGATGCTCATGGAGCAGGCGACCCCGGTCGAAGCAGGGCGCGGCCCCCCGCCTTCCGCTGCGGCCTGGCAAAGCTTCGCTGCAGCCTTACGCGGCCAGGGGCTGATGCGATCCAGGGCGTCGCCGGCCAGCCGGCGGGCTTCTTCGGTGTCGTAGTCGGCTTGCAGGCCGAGCCAGAAACCGGGCGTCGTGCCCAGGGCACGGCCCAGGCGCAGGGCGGTGTCGGCGCTAACGGCCCGCTTGCCGGAGCAGATTTCGCTGATGCGCATGGCGGGGACGCCGATGGTCTTGGCGAGGCGGTACTGGCTGACGCCCAGGGGAAGGAGGAATTCCTCCTTCAGCACTTCCCCGGGGTGAATATTGCGAATGGTGTCCATGGCTTTGGTCTTTCAGTGATAGTCGCAAATCTCGACGGCCTCGGCGTTGCCGTCACGCCATACAAAACAGAGGCGCCACTGTTCGTTGATGCGAATGCTCCACTGCCCGACCCGGTCGCCGACCAGGGCCTCCAGCCGGTTGTTGGGGGGCGCGCGCAAATCGGCAAGGCAGCGGGCATTGTTGAGCATGCGCAGTTTCCGGCGGGCGACGGCTTGAATCTGATTGGGCAGGCGGCGGGAGAAGACGCCATTCCAGATTCGTTCTGTCTCGGCGTCGCGGAAGGAAACGATCATGGAATTGAGTTTATTGGCGGGCGATATTATCGTCAAGCGATACGGATCGGGCGCTCGGCTGGTGCGATGGGTCAGGCTTCTCGCCTAGCGCGCATTTGCCGGGGTTTGAGGAGTACGGCATGAGCCAGGCGGTTTCCCCCCCGCCTTCCGCTGCGCAGCCGCGCCACCGCCCCGGTCGCGGTGCCCCCGGCGCCGGGCCGGGCTGGGTCGATCCCCGGGATTTCTCGCCGCCCCTGCTGCGTTTGCAGGCGGCGGCGCCCAATCCCCTGGGGCGCAAGGTGCTGTGGGCGCTGCTGGCGCTGCTCGCCGCCCTGCTGGTCTGGGCGGCGGTGGGGCGACTGGATATCGTGGCGGTGGCCGAGGGCCGCCTCATTCCCCACAGCTACGTCAAGATCGTGCAGCCGGCGGAAGCGGGCATCGTCAAGGAAATCGCGGTGCGGGAGGGGGAGGCGGTGCGGGCGGGCCAGGTGCTGATGCGCATGGACGCCCTGGTGGTGGAGGCCGACGCCCGTTCCCTGGACGCCGAGGTGTGGCGCAAGCGTCTGGGCCTGCGGCGCATCGATGCGGAACTGGAAGGGCTGCCCTTCCGGGTGGAAAAGGACGATCCCCGCCCTGGCGCGGGAGGTGGAGGCCCAGTACCGCGCCAACCGGGCGGCCCTGGCCGCCGCCCTGGCCGAGGAGCGCAGCCGCCTGGCCAAGGCGGGCCAGGAGCTTTCCGCCGCCCGTCAGGTGAAAGAGAAACTGGAGCAGACCCTGCCCCACTTCCGGCAGCAGGATCAGGCCTTCGAGAAGCTCTCGCGGGAGGGCTTCGCCGGGCCGATGATGGCCAGCGACAAGCGGCGCGAGCGCATCGAGCGCGAACAGGAGGTCGAGACCCAGGGGCATCTGATCGAGGCGGCCCGGGCGAATCTGACCCAGTCGGAGAAGAAGCTGGCCCAGATCGATTCCGATACCCGCCGCCAGTTGCACGCCGAACGGAGCGAACTGCAGGCCCAACTGGAGCGGCTGGCCCAGGAGGTCGCCAAACAGGCCCACAAACGCGCCCTGCAGGAACTGAAGGCGCCGCAGGATGCGGTGGTCAAGGATCTGGCCACCCATACCGCGGGGACCGTCGTCCAGCCGGGTACCGTGTTGCTCACCCTGGTGCCGCGGGAGGAGAGGCTGCGGGCGGAGGTCTGGGTGTCCAACGAGGACATCGGCTTCGTGCGCGAGGGGCAGCCGGTGAAGCTGAAATTCGCGGCCTTTCCCTTCCAGAAGTACGGTCTGGCCCAGGGAGTTGTGGAACACGTGGGTGCCGACGCCACGGAATCCCAGGGGGCGGGGGAGGCGAACGCCCGCCCGGGGGCCGGCCCGCCTCCGTCCTACAAGGCCCTGGTGGCCCTGGAGCGCATGGACCTTGCCCTGGACGGGCGGCGCTTCGCCCTGGCTGCCGGCATGCACACCAGCGCGGAGATCCACCTGGGGGACCGGACGGTGCTGGAATACCTGCTTTCGCCGGTGAGGAAGGCCTGGCACGAGGCCGGGCGGGAGAGGTAGGAGAAGGTCCTGGCGAGGCCTGAGAGGCTGTGAATAAATCTACTGCGCGGCCCGATTGCTTCGTTGGGCGGTGTTGGTTCCGGCCGCTGCGCTTAACCTTCGCCGCGCGAAGGTTAGCCTTCACCGAAACTTCGTTTTCACTCCTCGCCTATCTAACTGATATGTCTCGTCGCTGCGCTCCGTCCGCCTCGCACTCGGGCCGCTCGCTACGATTTCTTCACAGCCTCTGAGTTGGGCTGCGCCCGCGGATGGACATGGATCAGGCCCGCCCCCGGCAGTGGAAGGCGCCGGCCGGCCCGTTTCCCTCCCCCGGGAATTCTCCTCCCCCCGCTTGACCGCCGGCCGGCCGGCGGGAATACTTGCACGCTTCTGAAAAAACCGGCGCCACGCTGGTTACAAAAACACCACCGCGAGGAGCAGGGATGGGAGACAGCACAGGGCCGGCGCTCCGGCACGTCGCACGCTTTGGCACCACGGCGCAGCCGGGTGATACGCTTCCCGGGCCGGTGGCGCCGGGCATGACGCTCAATTCGCCGGTGGGGGTGGCCCTGGACCGGGCGGGCAATGTCTGGGTATGCGACACGGGCAACAACCGTCTGCTGGTCTTCGACGCCAGCCTGAGCACCCTGCGCCATGTGCTGCACGCGCCGGAAAGCGCGGCGGGCGGCGAGGCGGCGCGGGCCTTCCGCATGCCCTTCCACGTCTGCCCCCACCCCGAAAAGAACCGGGTCTTCGTCTCCGACATGGGCAACAGCCGCATCGTGGTCCTCGACCTCGCCGACGGCGCGCCGCGCTTTGCGGGGGCCCTGGGCAACACGGCACAGAAGGGCTTTGCCCCCTTGCAGGATCCCAATGGGCTCACCCTGGTGCGCGGCACGAAGGGTTTCGAACTCTGCGTCAATGACGAGTTCTTCCATAACGCCGCGGACCCCCTGCGCAACCGCTGCGTGCGCTTTACGGAAGACGGCCTTTACCTGGGGGAATTCCGCTCGGTCCAGGTGAAGGGCCGGCGCCACGATCTCCTCTGGCCCCAGGGGCTGGCCTCCGACGCCGAGGGAAATCTCTACCTCGCCAATACCGGCAGCTACGAAATCCTGCGCTGTCCGGCCGACGCCAAGGTCGACGACGACTACGTGGCCCGCGGGGGCAGCCCCCTTATCGCCCACCGTTTCGGCACCCCCGGGGCCTGGGCATGCTCAACATCATGCGCGACGTAAATGTGGTGGGCGACCGGGTCTTCGTACCGGACCACGTCGCCAACACCATTTCCGTCTATCACACCGACGGCCGGCCCCTGGCCACGGTGGCGGGCCTGCGGGCGGGCTGGCACCACGGTACCGAACCGGTCAATTCCCCCACCGACCCGCTCTATTACCTCCTGGAAGACACGGCCCTGGTCAGCCCCTACGTGATCTGCGACGGGGGGGCACCGGACGTCTTCTTCATCAGCGAACCTTTCACCTCGCGCATTCTCAAGGTGCGCATCGATTTCTCCCGGGGGCCTCGGGCGACGGCGAAACTGATGGCCGCCGTGGGCAAGCGCCGGGACGACCCCGCCAGTGCCACCAACGCACAGTTGAACTGCGTCACCTCGGTCATCGGCTTTGCCCAGCCGGAATCCAGCCCCAAAGGTACGGCCGGCCCCGCGGCGGCCTGGCCGGTTTCCGCCAGTGCGGCTCTGGCGGGCCAGTACGACGCCTGGTGGGGCCATCTGACCCGGGCCACCCTGCAACACTCCGGCGGCGCCGACTGGCTGCGCGAAGCGCGCCTGGTGCTCGACGCCGGCAACTGGCGCCTCACCGCCTGCCGCGCCCAGGGCACCGGCTACGTGCCCGACCCGGTGCAGCTCGACGGCTGGTTCCTGGCCGGCAACCTGGGGCTCGCCTCCTTCGTGCCCGACTTTCCCCTGCTCGGGCAGTGGGTTCCGGGGACGCCCATCGTCCTGGCCGGCAATTTCGATACCGGCACCATCAGCCTCTACCAGATCGGTCCCCTGGGCAATCTGGTCAATTTCGGCCTGCCCTTCGGACTCAAGGGCTCCGGCCCGGCCTGCCTGTCCGGCCCCCAGGGCATGGCGGCCTCCGGCGACGGCCACGTCTATATCGCCGACACCCTCAACAACCGCATGGCCCACTGGCAGATCCTGGCCAGCGGCACGGCAATCCCCCTGGGCACCTTCGTCTGGCAAGGCGAAGAGCGGGGCGATTCCCCCTTCACCCCCACCGACGCGGCCCTCGCCGCCGACGGGCGCCTCTACGTCAGCGACCAGTTCAATGACCGCATCTGCGTCTTCGACCGCGACGGCCGTTCGCTCTTCAGCTTCGGCCGCCAGGGCTACTGGGAGGAGGGCAATCCCGACGGGGAGCGCTTCATGCTGCCCACCAGCCTGGCCATCGACGGCGATCGCCTCTATGTGAACGATCTGGTGAACCGCGCCCTGAAGGTATTCATCCTGGAAGGAAACACGCCCCGCTTCATCGCCGGACTGTCGCTCTTCAAGCTGAGCACCGCGGAGGGGGGCGTGTGGATGCCCTTCCTCATGCACGCCCGGGAGGGACGGGTGTATCTTGCCGACTCGACGTACAACATCGTCCAGGTCTACGCCTGCGACTGACTCTTTCCCGCCCCATGACCCAGGCCGCCGACTTCCATCTGAAGGAACTGCTCTACGAGAGCGCCTCGACCCGTGTGCTGCGGGCCCTGCGCCAGGGCGACCGGCGGCCGGTGATTCTGAAGGTGTTGAAGGAAGGCGATCCGGCCCGGGAACATTTCGAGCGCTACCAGCATGAGTACGAACTCCTGAAGAGCCTCGCCTCCCCCGGCATCGGCCAGGCCCTGGACTTCGTCGCCCTGCCCGAGGGGCACGCCCTGGTGCTGGAAGACGCGGGGGGCGAGTCCCTGGCCCGGCGCATCGTCCGAGGTGCCCTGGGTCTGCCGGAGTTTCTCGACATCGCCATCGGCGCCTGCGAGGCCCTGGCCGAGGTCCATCTGGCCGACATCATTCACAAGGACGTCAGCCCCGGCAATCTGATCGTGACGGCGGCGCGGACTGTCAAGCTGATCGACTTCGGGCTGGCCTCGCGGCTTCCGCGCCTCAACCCGGCGTTGCGCAATCCGGAGGCCCTGGAGGGGACGCTGGCCTACATCGCGCCGGAGCAGACGGGCCGCATGCACCGCAGCCTCGACTACCGGGCCGACCTCTACGGCCTGGGCGCCACCCTGTTCGAATTGCTCGCCGGGCGCCCCCCCTTCCCCGGCACCGACGCCGCGGAGATCGTCTATTCCCATCTCGCCCGCCGCCCGCCGGATTTGCGCGAACTGGTGCCCGGGCTGCCGTCGGTCGTCGCGCGCCTGGTGGCCCGTCTGCTCGAAAAGAACGCCGAAGATCGCTACCAGAGCGCCTGGGGCATCCGCGCCGACCTGCTGCGCTGCCGCGACAGCCTCGCCCGGGGAGAACCCGTCGAGGACTTTGCCCTGGGCGCCGCCGACGTGCCGCAACGCTTCCAGCTCAGCGAGAAGATGGTCGGCCGCCAGGCGGAGATCGATCGCCTGGTGGCCGCCTTCGAAGCCGACCGGAGCCAGCGGCAACTGGTGCTGGTGAGTGGTTACTCCGGCATCGGCAAGAGCACCCTGGTGCGGGAATTCTGCCGCCCCCTGACCGGCATCGGCGGCAGCCTGGTGGCGGGCAAGTTCGACCAGTTCCAGCGCAACACCCCCTACAGCGCCCTGGTGGCGGCCTTCAGCGATTTCCTGCACCAGGCGCTGCTGCTCGACGACGCCCGGCGCGGCGCCCTCAGCGACCGCATCCTCGCCGCCGTGGGAGACAGGGGCGCCGTCGTCGCCCACGCCATCCCGGCCATCGAGGAATTGATCGGCCCCCAGGCGGCGGTCCCGGAACTCGGCGGCAACGAGGCGCAGCACCGCTTCCGCCTCGTCTTCCGCCGTTTCGTCCAGGCCCTGGCCCGCGAGGATGCGCCCCTGGTGCTCTTCCTGGACGACTTGCAGTGGGCCGACACCGCCACCCTGCGCCTGCTGGAATCCCTTGCCACCGGTGACGATCTGCGCCACCTGCTCATCATCGGCGCCTACCGCGACAACGAGGTCGATGCCGCCCACCCCCTGCGGGCGATGATCCTCCGTCTCATCGAGGAAGAGGCGCCCCTCACCGAGATCACCCTCGCCCCCCTGTCCCAGGATGCCATCGCCGAGCTGATTGCCGCGTCCTTCCACGCCGGGCCCGAGGACGCCCTTCCCCTGGCGGCCCTGGTGCAGAGGAAGACCCTGGGCAATCCCTTCTTCGTCGGCCAGTTCCTGCACACCCTGTACCGGGAAGAACTCATCACCTACCGCCTGGGCGACGACCAGCGCCGTTCGGGCTGGACCTGGGACATGGCCCGTGTCGAGGCCATGGCCATCACCGACAACGTGGTGGACCTCCTGGTCGAGCGCCTGCGCCGGCTTCCGGCTGCAACCCAGGCGGCGCTGCGGGAAGCGGCCTGCATCGGCAATGCCTTCGCCCTGGGCACCCTGGCCATCATCCATCGCTCGCCCCGCGAAACGCTTTTCGACGACCTCCTGCCGGCCCTGCGCGGCGAACTGCTGCGCAGCGCCGGCGAAGGTCCGGACGCCGACCGCTTCGCCTTCAGCCACGACCGGGTGCAGCAGGCCGCCTACGCCCTCATGGACGCCGACGCCCGCCAGGCCCTGCACCTGGACATCGGCCGGCTCCTGCTCGAAGGCCTGTCGCCGGACGACCTGGAAGAGCGGATTTTCGAGGTGGTCGATCAGCTCGATGCCGGCATGGACCTGATTGCCAACCGGGAAGAACGCCTGCGCCTCGCCGTCCTCAACCGCCGCGCGGCAGAGCGGGCGGTGCGGGCCAACGCCTACCAGGCCGCCCTCGATTATCTCGATGCCGCCGTCGCCTGCCTGCCCCCGGACGCCTGGTCCTCCTGCCACGGCACCGCCCTGGACCTGACCCGTCGCCGGGCCGAAGTCGCCTACCTGGCCGGCGACTACGACCGCTCCATGGCCGACATCGCCGTGGTGCGGGAAAAGGCCGAGAACGTCCTCGACCGCGCCGGTATCTGCGCCCTGTTGATCAGCGAATACACCGTCCTGGGCCGCAACGCGGAGGCGGTGGAAGAGGCCCGCGAGGCCCTGGCCCTGCTGGGCATCGCGGTTCCGCAGGGCAACCTGCGCGAAGCCCTGGAGGCGGAACTCGCCCCCATCCGGGCCGCCATCAACGACCGTTCCATCGCCTCCCTGGTCGATCTGCCCGAAATGACCGACCCGGTGCAGCGCATGGCCATGAAGGTGCTGATGCCGGTCCATACCGCCGCCTATTTCGCCGGCCAGCGAGAGCTCTACGGCTGGTTCCTGGCCAAGATGACCCACCTGTCGCTGGCCTACGGCCACGTACCGGAATCCCTCAAGGGCTACGCCAGCCTGGGGGGCGTGCTGTGCGGCGACTTCGGCGAATTCGCCGAGGGCTACGAATTCGCCCGCCTGGCCATCCGGCTCACCGAGCGCTTCCCGGACAACGGTCTCAAGTGCCGCGCCAGTCTCATCATGGTGTCCTTCGTCAATCACTGGATGCGGCACGTGCGCGAGGGCGAGGACTACCTGCAGCCGGGGATCGACGCCGGCCTGGAGGCGGGGAGCATCAGTTCGTCAGCTACCTGATGATGTGGGGCGGCACCATCAACCAGATGTACCGCGGCGTCAATCTGGACCGCCAGATGCGCCAGATCGACGAGGCCCTGGCCTTCACCCGCAAGGTGAAGAACCATCTGGCCACCGACTCCATCGTCGGCGCCCGGGCGGTGGTGGCCAACCTCCTGGGCCGCACGCCGGCTTCCGACTCCTTCGACACGGCGGACCTCGGCGAGGCGGATTTCGTCGCCGCCTGCCGCACCCACAACAGCCAGTCCTCCCTCTGCTTCTACCACTGCGTGCGGGCCTGGGCGCTCTATCTGCACGGCCACTACGCCGCGGCGCGGGAGAGCATCGAGCAGGCGGCGTCCACCGTCCATTTCATCGCCTCCTACGTCACCGAAGCCGACGTGCGCTTCTTGCATTCGCTGATCTACATCGCCCTGGACGACACCCTGCCCCGGCCCGGGATCATGGATCGGGTGGATTCCAACCAGGCCCTGCTCAAGCGCTGGACTGAGCACTGCCCGGACAATTTCCGCCACAAGCACGCCCTGGTGGAAGCCGAGCGGGCGCGCCTCGAACAACGGGTCGGCGACGCGCTCTCCCTCTACGAAGTGGCCATCGCCCAGGCGGCCCAGGGGGGCTTCGTCCACGACGAAGCCCTGGCCAACGAGCTGGCCTGCCGCTTCTGGATGGAACGGGGCAAGCTCGATTTCGCCGCCGTACACCTGCGCCGCGCCTACCGCGGCTATCAGGCCTGGGGCGCCCAGAGAAAACTCGACCAGTTGGCCGAGCGCTACGCCAACGTCTTTGCGGCAGGCCACCAGGAGGGCGGGCGCGGGCGGCGCACCGCGCCCCGCCGCTCGACCACCCACACCAACACCCAGGCCACCACCCGGGCCGCCGATTCCCTCGATCTCGACGCCATCGTCGGCGCTTCCCACCTGATCGCCGGCGAGCGCGAGCCGGCGGCCCTGAAGCAGAAACTGATGCACGTGGCCCTGGCCAACGCCGGCGCCGACCGGGGCTTCCTGATCCTGGACGTGGACGGCGCCCTGACCCTCGAGGCCCGGGCCGAGGAAGGCGGCGATTTCAGCGCCCTGCCCTCGCTGCCCCTGGACGACCCGGCTGCGGCCGGCGAGCTCCCCCTGGCCCGCTCGGTGGTGGCCTTCGCCGCCCGCACCGGGCAGGCGGTGGTGCTGGCCGACGCCGCAGCGGACGAGCAGTTCGGCCGCGACCCCGCCATCGTGCAACACGGGGCACGTTCCCTCCTCTGCCTGCCCCTGGTCCATGCCGGCAAGCTCTCGGGCCTCCTCTATCTGGAAAACCGCCTGGCCAGCGGCGCCTTCTCGCCCGCCCACGTGCGGGTGCTCGAAATCCTTTCGTCCCAGATGGCCATCGCCATCGAAAACGCCCGCATCCTCAGCCACCTGGACGAGCGGGTGCGCACCCGCACCTCTGAACTGGAAGCGGCCAATGGTCAATTGCAGGACGAGATCGCCGAGCGCATCGAAGTCGAGGCCGCCCTCAAGGTGGCGCGGGAGGAGGCCGAGGCCGCCACCCGGGCGAAGAGCGACTTCCTCGCCCGCATGAGCCACGAAATCCGCACCCCCATGAACGCGGTCATCGGCCTGGGCGAGCTGCTGCAACGCACCGAGCTCAGCGCCCGGCAGAAGGACTACGTGCGCAAGCTGGGCAGTTCGGCCAACACGCTCCTGGGCATCATCAACGACGTGCTCGACTTCTCCAAGATCGAGGCCGGCCGCATGAGCGTCGAGATCATGCCCTTCTCCCTGGACGAGGTGCTCGACAATCTGGCCAACGTGGTGGTCGGCCCGGCCGAGGAAAAAGGCCTGGAGGTGCTCATCGAGCGCGGCGACACGGTTCCCGCCACCCTCCTGGGCGATTCCCTGCGCCTGGGCCAGGTGCTCATCAACCTGACCGGCAATGCGGTGAAATTCACCGCGGCCGGCGAAGTGCTCGTCGCCGTGCACCGGCTGTGCAACGGGCCGGACGGAGAACTGCTGCGCTTCTCGGTGCGCGACACGGGCATCGGCATCGGCCCGCAGCAACTGGCAAATCTCTTCCAGCCCTTCCATCAGGCCGATGGGACGATCACCCGTCGCTTCGGCGGCACCGGCCTGGGCCTGGCCATTTCGCGCCAACTGGTGGAGATGATGGGGGGCACCCTGGAGGTGCGCAGCAGCGAGGGCCAGGGCACCACCTTCTGGTTCGACCTGCCCTGCCGCGAAGCTCCGGCGCTGCCCGTGGCCGACGCGCCGAGCGCCCCGGAGGCCCCGTCGATTTCCGGCCGCCGCGTCCTGGTGGTGGACGACAACGCCACCTCGCGCACCATCCTGGAAGCCCTCCTGCAACGCCTGGACCTGGTCGTCGAGCAGGTGGACTGCGGCGAGGCCGCCCTGGAGGCCATCGCCCGGGAGAACGCCGTCGGCGGCCGGGGCTACGACCTCGTCCTCATGGACTGGCGCATGCCCGGACTGGACGGCATCGAGACCACCCGCCGCATCCGCCGCGAATTGCGCCTGACCCAGATGCCCGCCGTCCTCATGGTCACCGCCTACGGCCGCGAGGAAGTGGTGCACGAGGCGGAAAAGGCCGGCATCGACGGCTTCCTGGTCAAACCGGTGAGCGAGGCCCTGCTCACCGAAACGGTGCTGGGCCTGTTCGGTGTCCCCGGCCACCACAGCCCCGGCGCCCTGGCCGGCGGCTCCGGCATCGGCGACCCGCTGGCCGCCATCCGCGGCGCCCGGGTGCTGCTGGTGGAGGACAATCCCATCAACCAGCAGGTGGCGGCCGAACTGCTGCAACAGGCGGGCCTGCGGGTGGACATCGCGGCCGATGGCGCAAGCGGCGTGAGCAAAGCCTGCACCGGCGTCTATGACCTGGTGCTCATGGACGTCCAGATGCCCGACATGGATGGCTACGAGGCCACCCGCCGCATCCGCGCCTACCCCGGCCTGGGGGAACTGCCCATCGTGGCCATGACGGCCCACGCCCTGGCCGGCGACCGGGAAAAGAGCCGCGCCGCGGGCATGTTCGACCACCTGACCAAGCCCATCGACAGCCGGCGCCTGGAAGCCGTCCTCCTGCAATGGATACGCCCCGCCGGCCGGGGTGGGGAACGCCGCGCGCCGCCGCCGGAAAAGACCCGAGAGAGCGCCGCCCGCGCCTATCCGGCCGTGGCCGGCTTCGATCCCCAGCAGGGCCGCGCCCAGGTGGGCGGCAACGACGGCCTCTATGCCCGGCTCCTGGGCGAATTCGTGCAGGCCTACGCCGATGCCGGGGCGCAGCTCGCCATATTGCTCGAAGGCGGGGAGGTCCGCCGGGCGGGCATTCTCGCCCATTCCATCAAGGGCACCGCCGGCACCCTGGGCGCCGCCACCGTCTCCGCCGCCGCCGCCGCCCTGGAGCAGGCCCTGATCGGCGAAGACGTGCAGAGCGGAACAAACCCCGCCCCGCTACTCGCCACCCTGGCCGGGGAACTGCGGGTATTCTGCGACGCCCTGCGCGGCTTTGGCCCGGCCCCTGCCACCGCCCCGCCCCCCGGCGCCACCGGCACCCTGGGCGCCACCGATCTGGAGCAACTCCTGCGCCTCATCGACCTGGGCAGTTCGGAGGCCCTGGAACTGATCGAACGCCTGCGGGAGAGCGGCGACGCCGCCCTGGGCGAGCAACTCGCCCGCATCGCCGGGCATGTCGAGGATGTAGAATTCGAAGAGGCTCGGGATCTGGTCTGTACCATGCTCGTGGCCGTCAATCGGGGAGAAACGGCATGACTCCGCAGTCGAAACAGCGCGTCCTGGTGGTCGAAGACGAGAAGATCAATCGCACCGTCCTGGTCGCCCTGCTCAAGGACGACTACCAGGTCATCCTCGCCAAGACCGGCGAGCAGGCCCTGGAGCGCCTGGCCAGCGACGACCAGATCGACGTGGTCCTGCTCGACGTGCTGATGCCCGACATGGACGGCTACGAGGTGCTGCGCCACATCAAGGACGGCGACGCCACGCGGGAAATCCCGGTGATCTTTCTCACCGCCCTCAATTCCACCAATGACGAAGAAAAGGGCCTGCGCCTGGGGGCCAGCGACTACATCGGCAAGCCCTTCAGCCCGGCCATCGTCAAGGCCCGCGTCTCCAACCTGGCCCGCTTCGTGCGCCAGCGCAAGCTCCTGGAAACCCTGGCCGGCCGCGACGGCCTGACCGAAATCCCCAACCGCCGCGCCTTCGACCAGGCGCTCCTGCAGGAAATCGCCCGCAGCCTGCGCAACGGCCAGAGCTTTGGCCTGGCCCTGGTCGATGTGGACTACTTCAAGCAATACAACGACCACTACGGCCACGCCGCCGGGGACGGCTCCCTGAAGCAGGTGGCCCGCACTCTGGCCGAGTCCCTGCGCCGCCCCGGGGACCTGGCCGCCCGCTACGGTGGCGAGGAATTCGCCCTCATCCTGCCCGACTGCGACGGCGCCGGCGGCCAGGAGGTCGCCGAAGCCATCCGCCAGAAGGTGAAGGCCCTGGGTATCGAACACACCCAATCCAGCGCCGCCCCCGAACTGACGGTTTCCGTCGGCGGCGTCACCGTCACCGGACGCCAGGGCAGCGCCGAAGAACTGCTCATCGCCGCCGACCGCCAGCTCTACGCCGCCAAACAGCAGGGCCGCAACCGGGTGTGCTGGGCCGACCTGACCCGCAGCGCTGATTAACCCGGCAAACAAGCCCCCGTTCGCCCTGAGCCAGTCGAAGGGCGGGGCCGCGAGGGCTGCGCCAGGCCTGTCCTGAACCCCGGCCCGAACAGAGATGCCGACCCGCAGGGTCAGGGTGGCCGGGGTGCCTCACGTCCTTGTACCCACACCCATAAAGGACCACAATACAGCACCGTTTTTGGAACCGAATAGGGCACGCTATGGAACAGGTACTTGCGACTCGCTCAGTCAGCATCACGGAACTCAAACGTAGTCCCAGCGCCGTGCTTGAGCAGGCCGGCTCCGAACCGGTGGCCGTCCTCAACCACAACCGCCCCGCCGCCTATCTGTTGTCGCCCGAAGTCTATGCGTCCATGCTGCTACACCTCAATGCAGACTTGCGAGCAGCCATTCAGGAGGGCATCGACAGCGGCCCTGCCATTGCCGCAGAGGACGTGCTGGCGGAATTGAAGGCGCGTTACGCCGAACCGAAACGACCAGCCGCCAAAGTGAGGAAGCGAGCTGCCTGATGTCTGCCGTGGTCCTATCGCCGAAGGCGCGGCAGGATCTGCTCGACATCGGCGACCACATCGCCCGGGACAGCCCGGCCAATGCCCGGCGCTTTGTCGCAAGACTGCTTGAGCAGTGCAAGCGCATCGGGCGCGCTCCCTTGGGCTACGTCAGCCGCGAGGAACTGGCGCCCGGCCTGCGCATGGCCGCGTTTGAGAGTTACGTGATCTTCTTTCGGATTCTCGACGGGACCGTACGAATCGAGCGCGTATTGCACGGCGCACGCAATCTGCCGGTAGTCATTGCGGCGGATGGCGGGCAGCCCGTCAAATAGAATCCGCAATTTTCTGGCCACCCCGCGCCTCCACGGTAGCGCACCAACACCGTGGCTCCTGCGCACGGCCTTTCAGTGCAGCTTGACGTGGGGCTCGGTGCGACGCGTGATGAGGCGGGCCAGGGTATCCAGCGCCACCTTGACGAAGCCGTGCAGCGCCAGCTCGTGCATCTTGTACAGCGAGCGGTACATGAGGCTGGCGAAGCGCCCTTCCAGCCACAGGTTGCCGCCCACCAGGCTGCCCATCAGATTGCCCACGGTGGAATACTTGCCCAGGGAGACCAGGGAGCCGAAGTCGCGGTAGGTCCAGGGCTTGAGGGGCCGGCCGGCCAGCCGCGCCTCGATCTGCTTCACCAGATGCGAAGCCTGCTGGTGGGCCGCCTGGGCCCGGGGCGGCACCAGGGTGCCTTCGGGCCTGCCTTGCCATTGGCAGGCAGCGCAGTCGCCCAGGGCGAAGATGTTGGGGTCGCGGGTGGTCTGCAGGGTCGGCTCCACCACCAGTTGGTTGACCCGGTTGCTCTCGAGGCCGCCGAAATCCTTGAGCATCTCCGGCGCCTTGACGCCCGCCGCCCACACCACCAGCTCGGCCGGAATCACCTCGCCATCCTTGAGGCGCAAGCCGTCCGGCAGTACTTCTGCCACCACCGCATTGGCACGCACTTCGACGCCGATCTTGTCCAGGAGACGCATGGCGGCGGCCGAAACCCGCTCGGGCACCGCCGGCAGGATGCGCGGCGCGCCTTCGATGACGACGATGCGGATGTCCTCGCTGGCGTCGATGCGGTCCAGGCCGAAGGACACCAGGGCGCGGGCGGTGTTGTGCAGTTCGGCGGCGAGTTCGATCCCCGTCGCCCCGGCACCGATGATGGCCACGGTGAGTTGCCCCGGCCGCCGCGGTTCGCTCTGGGCGTGGGCGCGGATGCAGGCATTGACCATGCGGCGATGGAAGCGCGCGGCCTGGCCCGGCGTCTCCAGGCAGATGGCGTGCTCCTTGACCCCGGGGGTGCCGAAATCGTTGGTCAGGCTGCCGACGGAAATGACCAGGGTGTCGTAGTGGAACACCCGCGGCGCGGCGATCACTTCCTCGCCGTGTTCATCGACGTAGGGGGCCGTATAGACCAGGCGTTTCTCCCGGTCGATGCCGACCACTTCGCCGAAGCGGTAGCGGTAGCCGTGCCAGTAGGACTGGGCCAGGTGGTTGAGCTCGTAGGTACTGAGGGACATGCTGCCCGCCGCGATTTCGTGCAGGTGCGGCTTCCAGAAATGGGTGCGGGCCTTCTCGATCAGGGTGACCGCGGCCTTGCCCTTCTTGCCCAGGCGGTCGCCCAGCTTGGTGACCAGTTCCAGCCCGCCGGCGCCACCGCCGATGACCACGATCTGATGCAGGCCGGCATCGGGGCCGACGACGTTGAAGGGTTCGAGGTCCGGACGGCCGGACGCCGACCCCGGGGTGGGGGAGCAATTCTCCATGGGGGAACTCCAATAATTTTTGCTGTGGTGCAACAATACCTTAAGATTCAGGCAACTTCCAGCGACCGCCTCCCTCGGCGGGGCGGAAATTCCTCACACCCGGGGGCAAATCAAACGCTCAGCGATTGCTGTGGGTTCCCGTGCGCACGGCCAGGAAGACCTCGCGCAGGAAGAGCCCCAGGGCGACGATCATCGCCGCCATGGAAAGGATGAAGAGGGTGGCCACCAGGCGGGCGAGGTCCACGGCCACCAGGGCGGCGACGAAGGCACCAGCCACCACGAGGCAGACCAGCAGGGCGCTGAGCACGGCGTAGAAAATGGCGAAATAGACCAGGCGGCTGCGCCGCTCCAGCAGGTCGAGTTCCGCAGCCACGGTCTCGCCGTCGCCGGCGGCGCGCCCGAAGAGGGTCCGCCGCCGATCCACGATGCGCCCCAGGCGGCCGTTGAGGGTGTTGATGAGGGTGGCGATGGCGGTGAGCAGGAAGACCGGTGCCACCGCCAGTTGAATGACGCGGGAAATGTCGGTGAGATGCGACTCCATCAGGCGTCCTCGGCCACCAGCTCGACGGTCTGCCCGTAGAACACCACCCGTTGGCCGGGGCGCAGCTTGGCGCGCTTGCGGGTTTCGTAGTGGCCATCCACCTGGACGATGCCCGCGGCGATGGCCGCGTGGGCGGCGCCACCGGATTCGACCAGGCCGGTGGCCTTGAGCAGTTGGTCGAGCTGGATGTATTCGCCGCGCACGGCAAAGCGGATTTTCATGGACGCGTCCTCATCGGGTTCCGCGGCTGGGCCGCCAGGCAAGCATAGCAGGGCGAACTCCAGGCGGCACCGTCACACCACCCGGTTCCGTGGGCGGCCCGCGACGAAGGCTTCGAGGTTTTCGATCAACTGGTCGGCCAGGGCCTGCATGGCGGGCCGACTGGCCCAGGCGACATGGGGGGTGAGGAGAAAATTGGGCAGGGCCAGGAGTTCCGGCGCCAGCAGGGGGTGATCGTCCGGGGGCGGCTCGGCGGTGGCCACGTCGAAGCCGGCGCCGGCGATCCAGCCTTCCCTGAGGGCGTGGACCAGGGCGGCTTCATCCACCAGGCCGCCGCGGCCGGTATTGATGAGGAGCGCCGTGGGCCGCATGGCCCGCAACTCGGCTTCGCCGATGAGTCCGCGGGTGTCGGGCCCAAGGGGACAGTGCAGGGTGAGGGCGTCGCATTGACGCAGCACCTCGGCGAAGGCGGTGTAGCCCGGGCGCACTGTCGCGGCGCCCTTGCGCTCGGCCCGCAGGACGCGCATGCCGAAGGCTTCGGCCAGGCGGACGACGCCGGCGCCCAGGCTGCCGCTGCCGACGACCCCCAGGGTGGCACCGTGCAGGTCGCGGATGGGGTGGTCGAAAAGGCAGAACTGCTGCGAACACTGCCAGCGCCCGGCCTGGACCGCCTGGCGATAGGCGATCAGGTTGCGGGAGAGGGCCAGCAGCAGCATGAAGGTGTGTTCGGGCACGGTATGGGCCGCGTAGCCACGGATGTTGCAGACGGCGATGCCCCGGGCGCGGCAGGCTTCCAGATCCACGACGTTGGTGCCGGTGGCCGACACGGCGACCAGGCGCAGATCGGGCAGGGCCGCGAGGGCCTCCGCCGGCAGCGGCACCTTGTTGGTGATGGCGATGCTGGCGCCGGAGAGCCTCTCGACGGCCTGCCCCGCCGGTGTGGTGGCGTATTCGACCCACTCGTGGGGAAAGGCCGGGCGCCGCAGATCGGCGATAAAGGAATCCCGGTCCAGGCAGACGATGCGTTGCATGGCGCTATGCCGCGCGCACCAGGGCCTTGCCGTGGCGGGCGGCGATGGCGGCGATGCGGTCGGCGAGGGCGGCCTCGCCACGGAATTCGACCCGTCCCACGGTGTCCTGGGCGCAGAGCCCCTCGATGGCGGCGTCGTCCCCGTGCACCAGATTGAGGATGCCCGGCGGCCAGGCGGCCCGGGCGGAAAGTTCGCACAGGGCATAGGCGGCGGCCGGCGCCCGGGGGCTGGGCTTCAGGACCACCGTGCCTCCGGCCGCCAGGGCGGCGGCGGCTCCCTGGGCGAGACCACGCAGGGGGGCCGTGGCGTCCGCCACGACGACGCTTACTCCCGTTTCCCCGCCGGCGGGGGGATTGTCCAGGGCCGCCACTGCGGCGGCCACCTCGGCGGCGGCGGCTTCGGGCCCCCAGCCGGTTTCCGCGGCAACCAGGCCGGCGAAATGGCTCGCCAGGCCGGCCAGGGCTTCCCCCAGGGCGCTCAGGCAGGTGCGTCGCTCAGCGGGGCCGCGGCCGACCCAGGCGAGCGCCGCGGCTACGGCGGCCGCGGTGGCCCGGGCCGCCTCGTCGGCGCCGCCCAGGGGCACCCGGCGCAGCACGGCGCCGGTGGCAGGATCGGTCACGTCCAAAAGCCCCTCCCCCACCGTGACGTAGGGATGGCCTTCGATCCAGAGAGGAACGGCCAGGGGGCCTTCCGCGGTGAATTTCATGATGGAACTCTCGTTGAACTTGGGGCGGCGGGGGCGAGATTCATCGCCGGCCGCCATGGTAGTATTGCGCCGCACAATAAGGACGGGGTCGGACCGGCGCCGTCTCAACCACGCGGACAAGGGAAGTCAATTGGGCGAAGCCGCCAAGAATACCAGTTCCATCCAGGTCATCGAGCGCATGATGTCGCTCCTCGACGCCCTGGCGGCCACGCCGGACCCGGCCAGCCTCAAGCAGCTCGCCACCGCCACGGCACTGCACCCTTCCACGGCCCACCGCATTCTCGCCGCCATGAGCCAGGCCCGCTTCGTCGAGCGCCAGGACGCCGGCACCTACCGCCTCGGCATCCGCCTGCTGGAGCTGGGCAATCTGGTCAAATCGCGCATCAATCTGCGCGAAGTCGCCCAGCCCTTCATGCAACGCCTGCACGAGGACATCGGCGAGGCGGTCAATCTCGGCATCCGGCACGAGGACGAGATCGTCTATATCGAACGAACCTCTTCCGGCCGCTCCCTGGTCCGCGTCGTCTATCTGGTGGGCGGCCGGGCACCCCTGCACCTCACTTCGGTAGGCAAGCTTTTCCTGGCCGAGGAAAGTGCCGCGGCCACTCGCGACTACGCCAAGCGCACCGGTCTGCCGGGCAAGACGCCCCATTCGCTCACCTCTCTGGCCAAGTTGGAGAAGGATCTGGACTGGATACGCCGGCATCAGGTGGCCTACGACAATGAAGAGGCCGAAATGGGGCTCAAATGCGTCGCCGCCCCCATTCGCGACGACGAAGGGCAGATGGTGGCCGGTCTTTCGGTCTCCGCCCCCACCGAGCGCCACGATCCCGATTGGGTCGCCCAGGTGCGCCGCACCGCCGACGCCATTTCCCACGCCCTGGGTTTCGAAGCCAAGCCGGCCTGACAGGCCCGGGCAGTCCGCCCTCCGCTCGGCTCGCCCTGCGCGCCGCAGTGTATGCATCATCATCCTGGAAACCTCAGTTGGCCGCTGTCAACCCCGGGAATGCCTTGTTCCCCGGGCCTCCACGCCATGCCGACGGGCTCACCCACGGGGTCCATCGCCACGCCCGCCGGGGGGCTCAGGATAGGCGGATTTTAGCGACCAACGAAGAGGCCGCCCGCAGGCGGCCTCTTCGTTTCCGCAAGGCCGGAGTGGCTTACACCATGGGCCGGCCGTGCGGGATGCCGGCGCTTTCCATCCAGCGCTTGATGCGGTTGGCGTCGCCCACCCGGGTCATCTTGCCCACGGAATCGAGCAGCACGATGAGCACCGACTTGCCGGCCACCTGAGCCTGCATGACCAGACAGCGGCCCGCTTCCGAGATGTAGCCGGTCTTGGAGACGCCGATTTCCCAGCGCTCGTTCTTGACCAGGGCGTTGGTATTGCCGAAATCCCGCTGGCGGCCGTTCAGGTCGACGCGGGCCTCCGCGGTGGTCGAGAAGGCGCGGATTTCGGGATACTGAGCGGCGGCAGCGACCATACGGGCCAGATCGAGGGCCGTGGACACGTTGTTGCTGGACAGCCCCGTGGGTTCCTCGAAGCGCGTGTGCTGCATCCCCAGGGCGCGAGCCTTCTGGTTCATGGCCGCAACGAAGGCCGGCAGCCCGCCGGGGTAGTGACGCCCGAGAGCGTTGGCGGCGCGGTTTTCGGACGACATGAGGGCGAGCAGCATGGCGGTTTCGCGGGTCATGGTGGTTCCCACCGGCAGGCGGGAACGGGTGCCCTTGAGGCTGTCCACGTCCTCATCGCCGATGGCGATGACTTCCTGCATGTCCAGACGGGCGTCGAGCACGACCATGGCGGTCATCAACTTGCTGATGGACGCGATGGGGGTCACCGCGCCTGAATTTTTCTCGACGATGGATTCGCCGGTGGACTGGTCGAGGACCAGTGCAGAAGCCGAGTAGAGCGCCAGACGGCCCGCTTCGTGAGGGATCGCGGCGACAGGGCGCAGGGCCTTGCGCTCGGCGGCCGGAGCCGCCTTGGCCATCCTGGCGACCTTGGCGGTCTTGGCCTTCTTGGCCACGACCTTTTTCTGCTGCGGCTCGACCTTCCTGGCCGCCTGGGCGGGGTTGCCGAACCCCAGGCCCACCAGGGCTCCGAACACCAGAGCCCGTTGCAGTTTACGCATCATTGGATCCTCCTGCAGACAAGGGAGACATTTTAGCCCAGTCTAGCAGGGAGGGACAAAAATTCCACTAAAACATATGCCTAGCACAAATTCTTAAGAAAAGCCTTATCATGAGGCGTCGACCACCGTCAAGGCGGTCATATTGACGATGCGCCTTACCGTCGCCGTGGGGGTGAGGATATTCACCGGCTTGGCCGCCCCCAGCAGGATGGGACCGACGGTGAGGTTATCCCCCGCCGCCACCTTGAGCAGGTTGAAGGCGATATTGGCAGCATCCAGGGTCGGCATGACGAGGAGGTTGGCCTGTCCCTTGAGGCGGGAATTGGGGAAGGCGGAAAGACGAATTTTCTCGTCCAGCGCAGCGTCGCCGTGCATTTCCCCTTCGACTTCCAGTTCCGGCGCCCGCTCTTCGAGGAGCCGCAGCACCTGACGCATCTTGACGGCCGTGGGCGTGTTTTCGGTGCCGAAGGTGGAGTGGGACAGGAGCGCCACCTTGGGCGTCATGCCGAAGGCGCGGATCTCGTGGGCGGCCAGCAGGGTCATGTCGGCCAGCTGCTCGGCGCTGGGATCGTAATTGACGTAGGTATCAGCGATGAACACCGTCCGCCCCGGCAGCATGAGCAGGTTCATGGTGTAGTAGCGGTCGAGCCCCGCCTGGGTGCCGATGACGTTTTCGACATAGTGGCGGTGCGCTTCATGGCGGCCGAAGGTACCGCACACCAGGCCATCGGCATGGCCCAGACGGACCATGAGGGAGCCGTAGAGGGTATTGCGGCGCCGCACTTCGCGGCGGGCGTAATCCGGCGACACGCCCTTGCGCTCGGTGAGGCTGTGGTAGGTCTGCCAGAATTCGTCGTAGTGCGCGTCGAAGAAGGGGCAGCCTTCGGTATGGACGATCTCGAAATCCTGCTCCTCGCGGATGCGCAGCCCGGCAGTTTCGATGCGGCGATTGATTTCAGCACGCCGACCTATGAGCACGGGGCGAGCGATACCTTCGTCGCGGATGACCTGGACGGCCCGCAGGACGCGCTCGTCCTCGCCTTCGGCGAAAACGATGCGCCTGGGGGCTTTCTTGGCGTGTGAGAACACCGGCTTCATGATGAAGCCCGAGTGATAGACGAATTCGTTGAGCCCCTGGAGATAGGCCGGCCAGTCGCTGATGGGCCGTGTAGCCACGCCGGAATCCATGCCGGCCTTGGCCACGGCGGGGGCGATCTTGACGATGAGCCGCGGGTCGAAGGGCTTGGGAATCAGATACTCGGGACCGAAGCCGGAAATGCGCTCGCCGTAGGCGGAGGCGACGACTTCCGATTGCTCGGCCCGGGCGAGTTCGGCGATGGCCTTGACGGCGGCCATCTTCATCTCCTCGGTGATGGTGGTGGCCCCCACGTCCAGGGCACCGCGGAAGATGAAGGGGAAGCAGAGGACGTTATTGACCTGGTTGGGGTAGTCCGAACGCCCAGTGCAGATGATGGCGTCGTCGCGCACCGCCTTGACCTGTTCGGGAAGGATTTCCGGCGTGGGGTTGGCCAGGGCCAGGATGAGCGGTGTGGGGGCCATCTTTGCGGCCATCTCCGGCTTCAGCACACCGCCGGCGGATAGGCCGAGGAACACGTCGGCGCCCTCGATGACCTCACCCAGACTGCGGGCGCCGGTCACCTTGGCGTAGCGCGCCTTGATTTCATCCATTTCCTCAACCCGGCCCTCAAAGACCACGCCCTTGATGTCGGTGACCCAGATGTTTTCCACCGGGGCGCCAAGCATGACCAGGAGGTCGAGGCAGGCCAGGGCCGCAGCGCCGGCACCGGACGTGACGATCTTGACCTGGGCGATATCCTTGCCGATGAGGTGCAGGCCGTTGAGGATGGCCGCACCGACAACGATGGCGGTGCCGTGCTGGTCGTCGTGGAAGACGGGAATCTTCATGCGCTCCCGCAGTTTCTTCTCGATGTAGAAGCACTCCGGCGCCTTGATGTCCTCCAGGTTGATGCCGCCGAAAGTCGGCTCCAGGGAGGCGATGGTGTCGATCAGCTTGTCCGGGTCGCGCTCGGCGATCTCCAGGTCGAAGACGTCGATATTGGCGAACTTCTTGAACAGCACGCCCTTGCCTTCCATCACCGGCTTGGCGGCGAGGGGTCCGATGGGGCCCAGTCCGAGGACGGCGGTACCGTTGGTGATGACCCCCACCAGATTGCCGCGGGCGGTCAGGGTGCTGGCTTCGGCGGGATCGGCGACGATTTCCTCGCAGGCGAAGGCCACGCCGGGCGAGTAGGCCAATGAGAGATCGTACTGGTTGGTCAGTTGCTTGATGGGGGTGACCGCGATCTTGCCGGGCCTGGGCTCGCGGTGATAGTAGAGAGCGGCCTCGCGAAGCTGTTGGGCGTCCATGGTGTCTCCTTTATTTCACATTATGGAATGTAATTTCGATATGCGATAAATGCTAGCACGAGGTCCGTGAAATATCACCCCTCGGACATCACGTAGGCCGCGGCGTCAAGTAGATGTTTACCCTAGGGGGTGGCATAATTACGGGCTTCCCAGCCGACGGCCCCCGCGCCGCGCGCTTCATGGTGGCGGCAACCGGCGACTGGCACAAACCCTAGCTTTGTCAGCAACTTAGAGAGAGACACCGCCATGACCGCACCGCTGAATGCTCCCGATTACGTCAAACACGAAGGCCTCAAGAAATGGGTGGCGGAAATCGCCGCTCTGACCCAGCCCGACCGCATCTACTGGGCCGACGGCTCCCAGGAGGAGTATGACCGCCTGTGCGCCGAAATGGTACAAGCCGGCACCCTCATCAAGCTGAACGAGCAGAAGCGCCCCAATTCCTACCTGGCCTTCTCCGACCCCTCCGACGTCGCCCGGGTCGAAGATCGCACCTACATCTGCTCCGCCAAGAAGGAAGACGCCGGCCCCACCAACAACTGGGAAGAACCGGCCAAGATGCGCGATACCCTCGCCGGCCTGTTCAAGGGCTGCATGAAGGGCCGCACGATGTATGTCATTCCCTTCTCCATGGGCCCCCTCGGTTCCCCCATCGCCCACATCGGCGTCGAGATCTCCGACTCCGCCTACGTGGTGGTCAATATGCGCACCATGACCCGCATGGGCCGCAAGGTGCACGACGTGCTGGGCAGCGACGGTGAATTCGTCCCCTGCGTGCATACCGTCGGCGCCCCCCTGGAGCAGGGCCAGAAGGACGTGAAGTGGCCCTGCAACCCCACCGTCAAGTACATCGTGCACTATCCCGAGACCCGTGAAATCTGGTCCTACGGTTCCGGCTACGGCGGCAACGCCCTGCTCGGCAAAAAGTGCTTCGCCCTGCGCATCGCCTCCACCATGGCCCGCGACCAGGGCTGGCTGGCCGAGCACATGCTCATCCTGGGCGTCGAATCCCCCGAGGGCGAGAAGACCTACGTCGCCGCCGCCTTCCCCTCTGCCTGCGGCAAGACCAACTTCGCCATGCTGATCCCGCCCAAGACCTTCAACGGCTGGAAGATCACCACCATTGGCGACGACATCGCCTGGATCAAGCCCCGCGTCGACAAGGACGGCATCACCCGCTTCTACGCCATCAACCCGGAAGCGGGCTTCTTCGGCGTCGCCCCGGGCACCAGCGAAAAGACCAACTACAACGCCCTGGCCACCCTGAAGGAAAACATCATCTTCACCAACGTCGCCCTGACCGACGACGGCGACGTGTGGTGGGAAGGCCTGACCAAGGAAGCCCCGGCCCACCTGATCGACTGGCAGGGCAAGGACTGGACGCCGGAAGACGGCAAGGCCGGCAAGAAGGCCGCCCACGCCAATTCCCGCTTCACCGCTCCGGCCAGCCAGTGCCCGTCGGTGGACGCCGCCTGGGAAGATCCCGCCGGCGTACCGATTTCCGCCTTCATCTTCGGCGGCCGCCGCGCCACCACGGTGCCCCTGGTCTACCAGGCCTTCAACTGGAACTACGGCGTCTACATGGCCGCCACCCTGGGCTCCGAAACCACCGCCGCCGCCTTCGGCCAACAGGGCGTCGTGCGCCGCGACCCCTTCGCCATGCTGCCCTTCTGCGGCTACCACATGGGCGATTACTTCAACCACTGGCTGAAGATGGGTCACACCGTCGAAGCCACCCCCAAGATCTTCTGCGTGAACTGGTTCCGAATGAACGAGAAGGGCGAATTCATGTGGCCCGGCTTCGGCGACAACATGCGCGTCTTGAAGTGGATCGTCGATCGCTGCAAGGGCAAGGTCGCCGCCAAGGAAACCACCCTGGGCTGGATGCCCAAGTTCGAAGACATCGACTGGACCGACCTGGACATCCAGAAGGCCGAGTTCGACGCCCTCACCACCATCGACGCCGAAGCCTGGAAGACCGAGCTGGCCGGCCACAAGGAATGGTTCGACAAGATGGGCGAAAAGATGCCCCGCGAACTGGTCTTGAAGCGCGAACTGTTCGAGATGGGTATCTTCAAGGACGCCGCCTGAGAAAGCGGCCGCTGGCCTACTGCGCGACCCGATTCCGCTCCTGCGATGCTCGCCGTACGGCAGTACGGCTGTGCTTCTCGAAACGGACTCGGGCCGCTCGCTACGGCCCTCGGCCACTTTTTGAACTGCTTGAAAGATAATGGCTGCCGGCCTTGGCCGGTGGCCATTGTTTTTTGGAGATCGCCATGTATCGCCCTGCTTCGCGGACCCGGGAGATTGCGCCCTTCCACGTCATGGAATTGCTCACCCGGGCTAAGGCCCTGGAGGCGGCGGGGCGGGACATCATCCACATGGAGGTGGGCGAGCCGGATTTCCCGACACCGGCGCCCATCGTCGCCGCGGGGGCGCGGGCCATTGCCGGCGGGCGGGTGTTCTATACGCCGGCCCTGGGGATTCCGGAACTGCGCGAGGCGATTGCCGCCTTTTATGGCGCGCGTTACGGCCTCGAGGTTCCGGCTTCCCGCATCGTCGTCACCGCGGGCGCCTCGGGGGCACTCACCCTGGCGTTGGCCTGCCTGTGCGAACCCGGCCGCCGCTGGCTCCTCGCCGACCCGGGCTACCCCTGCAACCGCCATTTCGTGCGGGCCTTCGAGGGGGTGCCGACGGCGATCCCGGTGGGTCCGGAGAGCAATTTCCAGCCGACCCCGGCCCATCTCGACGCCCACTGGAGTCCTGACACCGACGGCCTCCTGGTCGCCTCGCCGGCCAACCCCACCGGCACCCTGCTGAGCGGCGCCGAACTCGACGGCCTGGCGGCCGGCGTGCGCCGACGCAGTGGGCACTTCATCGTGGACGAGATTTACCACGGCCTCACCTACGGCGACCCCTGCCCCAGCGCCCTGGCCTGCGGCGACGATGTGTGGGTGGTGCAGAGCTTTTCCAAGTATTTCCAGATGACGGGCTGGCGCCTGGGCTGGCTGGTGGTCCCCGAGCCCTACCTGCGCGATGTCGAAAAGCTCGCCCAGAACCTCTTCATTTCGCCCCCCACGCCCGCCCAGTACGCCGCCCTGGCCGCCTTTCACCCGGAAACCGGGGCCATCCTGGAAGCACGGCGGGAAGAATTTCAGCGGCGGCGGGATTTCCTCGCTCCCGCCCTGGAATCCATCGGCTTGCGCGTCGTCGCCCGCCCCCAGGGCGCCTTCTATCTTTATTGCGACAGCTCAGCCCTGGCCGCTGAAAGTTTCGCCCTGGCCGGCAGGATGCTGGAAGAGGCGGGCGTGGCCGCCACACCGGGCCTCGACTTCGGCACCCACGCACCGGGGCGCCACCTGCGCTTCGCTTACACTACCGAGGTCGGCCGCCTGGGTGAAGCCGTCCAACGCCTGGAGAGGCTATTCCGGGGGTAGTTCGAGGGTGGGATAGCGGGCCCGCACCCGCGCCCAGTCGAAATGGGGGCCGGGATCAGTCTTGCGCCCTGGCGCCACGTGGCAATGGCCGGCGATCGCATCGAGGGGATAGCGCAGGCGCAGGGCATCGATCACCTGCCAGAGGCTTTCGTACTGGGCGTCGGTGAAAGGCGCTTCGTCGCAACCCTCAAGTTCGATGCCCACCGAGAAATCGTTGCAGTTTCCGTGCCCGCGCCAGGACGACGCCCCGGCGTGCCAGGCGCGCCGGTCGCAGGCCACGAACTGCACCAGACGCCCGCTGCGCGCCACGAAGAAGTGGGCCGAAACCCGCAGCGCGGCAATTTGCGCGAAATAGGGATGGGCCTCGGCCGGCAGGCGATTGAGGAAAAAGCGCTCGACCCAGTCACCACCGAATCGACCTGGCGGCAGGCTGATGGCGTGGATCACCGCCAGGGAAACCACGCTTCCCGAAGGGCGTGCTTCCTCGTTGGGCGAGGGCAAGCGGGCGGCCCCCACCAGCCAGCCCCGGGGGCGCCAGGGGCTCATGGCGCCTCGCCCGAGGGGCAAGTCCGGCGGCGAGGCACTCCCGTCCGCGGAGGCAAGGAGGGAATTCCCGGCCCGGAGGGCAACAGGCGAGGCAGGGCCTGCGCGCAGCCGCCCTGTCTTTCGGCCGCTCCCCCCGCCCCACTCTGCCAGTGCGGGGAAGACCCGGGCTCGGTCTGGCCGTAGCTGGCGCGGAACCCCCCTGCCCCACCCGGCCAGAGAGAGAAAAATCCGGAGGTACAGCGCTTCCTGCGACCGAGGACCACGCTCATTCGATGCCCAGCCGCTCCAGGCGATAGCGCAGGGAGCGGAAGGTCACCCCCAGGAGGCGGGCCGCCGCGGTACGGTTCTGGCCGGTTTTCTGCAAGGCGTCGAGGATGGCCTGGCGCTCGACCCGGTTGAGATAGTCGTCCAGGGTCTCGCTCCCGCGGCCCAGAGCGTCGCCGCTCACTTCCTCAGGGGCGAGGTGCAAATCCTCGGTTTCGATGCGCTCACCGGAACACAGGGCCGTGGCCCTCTCGAGGATGTTCTCCAGTTCCCGCACATTGCCGGGAAAGGGATATTCCCGCAGGGCGGCAAGAGCGGCCGGCGTCAGCGGGGTACCGCCTGCGAGACGATTCAGGATGGCCTCGGCGAGGACCGGAATATCCTCCTTGCGCTCCCGCAGCGGGGGCATGCGCAGCTCGATGACATTGAGGCGGTAATAGAGGTCCTGCCGGAAAGCCCCCTTGTCGACACACTCGCGCAGATTGCGATGGGTGGCGCAGATGACACGCACGTCCACAGGCTCCTCCGCGGCACTGCCCACCTTGCGCACACGCTTTTCCTGGATGGCGCGCAAGAGCTTCACCTGCATGGGCAGGGGCAGATCCGCCACCTCGTCGAGAAAGAGCGTGCCGCCGTTGGCCGCCTGGAAGAAGCCATCGCGGTCGCTGTCGGCGCCGGTGAAAGCCCCCTTGCGGTAGCCGAAAAATTCGCTCTCCATGAGATTCTCGGGGATCGCGCCGCAATTGACCGGAACGAAGGGCGCCGTGCTGCGGGCGCTCTGGGTATGGATCAGCCGGGCGGCCAGTTCCTTGCCGCTGCCCGATTCGCCGGAGATATAGATGGGCGCCTGGCTGCGGGCCAGCTTGTCGATGGTGGCGCGGACCTGCTCCATGGCCGGCGAATCGCCGATCAGGGTATGGATGGGCGACCCCCCCCCGTCCCGGCCCGGCAGACTCAGGGCGGACTTGACCAGGGCGCGCAACTGGTCGAGGCCCACCGGTTTGGACAGGTAGTCGAAGGCCCCGGCCTTGAGGGCGGCCACTGCGTTTTCCGCGCTGCCAAAGGCGGTGATGACCGCCACCGGCGTCTCGCCGAAATGTTCGGCCACGTGGCGCACCAGCGTGAGGCCGTCGCCATCCGGCAGGCGCATGTCGGTCAGGCAAAGCTGGTAGTCCGTTTCGGCCAGCAGGCCCTTGGCCTCGGCCACGCTGCCGGCGCAATCCGCCGCCAGCCCCATGCGGGAGAGGGTCAGATCGACGAGTTCCCGGATGTCGGGTTCGTCGTCGACGACCAGAACCCGGATCAGTTCGCCGCGAACCCGGCGCTCGGAACGTCCTGCTGACACGTATCGTACCTCCCGCTCACGATGAAATGACCATACCCGGCCTCGGGCCCCAGATCGAGACTCGCACCGTTGGCCTCGCAGAGCTCCCGGGCGATGAAGAGCCCCAGCCCGGTCCCCGAGGCGCGGGTGGTGAAGAAGGGCTCGAACACCTGCCCCCGCAACTCGGCCGGGACGCCAGGCCCGTCGTCGATGACGTGCAATTCTACCTGCCCCGGCTCGTCGCCGGGGCGAGCGTTGATCTCGACGCTGCCGGCCAGTCGCCGCGAATGGGCCACCGCATTGGCCACCAGATTCCACAACACCTGGTGCAGGTGGGACCGATCGAAGCAAAGCACCAGTCCGGCATCGCTACCGACGGAAATCAGATCCGGCGGCAGGTCGTCGGCCTCGCAAAACTCGGCGGCGAACTGGGCGAGTACGGTATCCAGGGGCAGCGCCTCGGCCTGGGCGCGGTCACGGCGGCCCAGGTCGAGAACATCCTGCACGATGCGGTCGAGCCGCCCCACGTTGTCGTTGAGGATACGCAAAAGGCGCTCCTGCATCTCCCCGCGGCGCTCTTCGCGCAGCAGTTCTCCGGCATGGGATATGGCGGCCAGGGGATTGCGGATCTCGTGGGCGATGCTCGCCGTCAGGCGCCCCAGGGCCGCGAGTTTCAGCTGCTCCGCCCGTTCATGGACCCGACCGATATCCTCCAGGAAAACCAGCGCTTCCCGGTCGCTGCTGTCGGTGGCCTCGAAGCGCACCCCCAGGGACTCTCCCCCTTCGGCGACGACGCTCGTTTCCGCCTCCCCCTCGCCCCGGCGCCAGGCTTCGAAGGCCTCGGCAAGCGCACGGGAATAGTAGGCCAGGGGCCGATGGGCGCCGAAATCCTCGCCCAGGAGCGCCGCCGCCACCGGGTTGCTGCGCAGCACCCGCCCGTCCCCGGCCACCACCAGCACGCCGTCCAGTACCCGGGCGACGATCTGCTGGCTGATGCGACTCTGGTTTTCCAGTTCGACCCCCCGGCGGCGCGCCAGCGCCTCTTCCGCCATCGCCCTCTGCCCCAGGAGCCGGGCCAGGATCGCCGTGGCGAAGAACCCCGCCGAAAGAAAGCCGGCCTGCACGAAGGAACCGATATCGAAGCCCGCCGTCAGGACGCCGTAGGCCTGCATCGACAGCAGGGCAAGGGTGGCGAGGGCGGCGTAGAAGAGGACCAGATGGCCGCGGCCCACCAGACTGGCCGCCGCGAGAGAAACCAGGAACACGATGCCGAAGCCGCTGGACACCCCTCCGGCTGCGTACATGGCGCCATTGACCGCCAGCACATCGACCGCAACCTGGGCCGAGAGCTGAACGTTGAAACGCCGCTGCCAGACGAGGGCCGACGACAGCCCAGCGCCGACCACGAGGGCGTAAAGCGCCGCCAGCCACGCCAGGCTGCCCTGCGGGGCAAGCCAGAAGACTCCCATCCAGGAAGGCGAGAACCAGAGACCGGCAGCCAGAAGGGCAACGACGACCAGACGATAGAGATTGAAATACTGGAGCGAACGCCAGTTGGGCTCCCAGGGAGAAGAGCGCCAGAATCTCATCGGCCCCTCGGCCCGGCGGCACGATGGGCCGGGCAACAGTAGAAGGCCTGACCTTGCGCCAGCGCCTCGGCCTCGGGCAGATGCACCCCGCAGTGGGCGCAGGCCACCATGGTCTCCGCCGGGCGTTCGGCCCTGCGCTCGACCTCCTGCTGCCGATCAGGCAGGGGCCGGCTCCGTTTCCAGGCCAGCCAGACAAAGGCTGCGATGAGCCCGAGAAGAATCCACTTCAGCATGCCGAGTCTCCCGCGGGGAACGCCCCCGGAGGAAAAATTCCCCAAAGGCGAAAGAATAGTTAAAGCAGCAGTCCCGCGGGCGAAATTATAATCTCCCGGTCCCCGGCCTCTCGCCAGGTCCGTCCCCCGGGGCGGCTCCCTCGCCGCGCAAGCCCCGTGAAAATGCCCCCTCTTGCTGACCGAGTCACGATGAAACTACAACCCGTCGTTCTTTCCGGTGGATCCGGAACCCGCCTCTGGCCCCTCTCCCGGGAGAAATACCCCAAGCAGCTCCTGCCCCTGTGCGGCCCTCAGTCGATGCTGCAAGCCACCGTGGCGCGCATGGACGGGCTGCCGGATCTGGGCGACCCCATCCTGGTCTGCAACGAGGAGCACCGCTTCGTCGTCGCCGAGCAGGTGCGGCTCCTGGGCAAACGGGGCCGCGTCGTCCTCGAGCCCGCCGGCCGCAACACGGCTCCTGCCCTGACCCTGGCCGCCCTCTTCGCCGTGCGCGACGGGGCCGATCCCATTCTGGTCGTCATGCCGGCCGACCACGCCATCCTGGACGAAGCCGCCTTCCGCGCGGCCGTAGGTCATGCCGCCCAACTCGCCGAAGCCGGCATGGCGGTCACCTTCGGCATCACCCCCGATTGCCCCGAGACGGGCTACGGCTATATCCGTCGCGGCGCCGCCCTGGCCGCGGGCAGTGCGGGCTTTCGCCTGGACGCCTTCGTCGAGAAGCCCAACCGGGCCACCGCCGAAGCCTATCTGGATAGCGGCGACTACCTCTGGAACAGCGGCATCTTCGTCCTCAAGGCCTCCGTCTGGCTCGCCGCCCTGGAGCGCTGCCGCCCCGACATCCTGGCCGCCTGCCGCAACGCCCTGGACGATTGCCGCGACGACGATGTCTTCGTACGCGTGGGCGCAGCCGCCTTCGCCGCCTGCCCCTCCGATTCCATCGACTACGCCGTCATGGAACGCCTCACCCAGGGCAGCGCCGATCTGCCGCCGGGAGCGGTCATTCCCCTTTCCGCCGGCTGGTCCGATGTGGGCGCCTGGGACTCCCTGTGGAAAGTCCTGCCCAAGGACGAAGCCGGTAACGCCACCCGCGGAGACACCCTTCTGGAGGGCTGCCGCGACACCCTGGTCGTCTCCGAGGGCCGACTGGTGGCCTGCGTCGGTGTCGCCAACCTGGTGGTGGTGGAAACCGACGACGCCGTCCTGGTGGCCCATCACGACGCCACCCAGGACGTCAAGAAGGTGGTCGATCGCCTCAAGGCCTCGGGCCGGAGCGTCGCCCAGTGGCACCGCAAGGTGCATCGCCCCTGGGGCTGGTACGACGGGGTCGATGCCGGGGAACGCTTCCAGGTGAAGCGCATCTCGGTCAAACCCGGCGCCGCCCTGTCGCTCCAGATGCACCACCATCGCGCCGAGCACTGGATCGTCGTGCAGGGCACCGCCCGCGTCACCCGGGGCGACGAAATTCTGCTGGTGAGCGAGAACCAATCGACCTACATCCCCCTGGGCACCACCCACCGCCTGGAGAACCCGGGCAAGGTGCCCCTGGAGATGATCGAAGTCCAGTCCGGCAGCTACCTCGGCGAGGACGACATCGTCCGCTTCGAGGACACCTACGGTCGCAACTGAGGCCCGACCATGATCCTGGTAACCGGCGGTACCGGCTACATCGGCTCCCACACGGTGGTGGAACTGCTTGCCGCCGGCGAGGAGGTGCTCATCCTCGACAACCTGTGCAACAGCACGGCGGGAGTCGTCGACCGCATCGCAGGCATCGCCGGCCGCCGGCCGGCCCTGGTGGTGGGCGACATCCGCGACGCCGCCTTGCTGACCCGCCTGTTGCGGGAGCACCCCGTCCGGGCCGTGATGCACTTCGCCGGACTGAAGGCAGTAGGCGAATCGGTGCAGGAACCCCTCGCTTACTACGACAATAACGTGGCCGGCACCCTGCGGCTGCTGGAGGCCATGGACCAGACCGGGGTCAGGAAGCTGGTTTTCAGTTCCTCGGCCACGGTCTATGGCGATCCCCACAGCCTCCCCATCCAGGAACACTTCCCGCTCCAGGCCACCAATCCCTACGGCCGCACCAAGCTGCACATCGAGGAAATGCTGCGCGACCTGAGTCGGGCGGACCCCCGGTGGCAGATCGCCATCCTGCGCTACTTCAATCCCGTCGGCGCCCATCCCAGCGGCCTCATCGGCGAATCGCCCCAGGGTGTTCCCAACAACCTCATGCCCTACGTCACCCAGGTGGCCCTGGGCCTGCGGTCCCAGGTGAATGTCTTCGGCCAGGACTACCCCACCCCGGACGGCACCGGCGTACGGGATTTCATCCACGTGGTCGACCTCGCCCGGGGACACCTGGCCGCCCTGGCCAAACTCTCCCCGCAGCACCCGATGCTCTGCGTCAACCTGGGCACCGGCCGGGGCTACAGCGTCCTGGAACTCATCGCCGCCCTGGAGCGGGCCAGCGGCCGCCCGGTGCCCTACCGCATCGCCGACCGGCGTCCGGGGGATATCGCCGCCTGTTACGCCGATCCCACGCTGGCGCGGGAACTCCTGGGGTGGCAGGCGCAACTCGGGCTTGAGGCCATGTGCGAAGACGCCTGGCGCTGGCAGTCGGCAAGTCCCGCTGCCGAGCCCACGCAGTCCAGATGAACGCGCCGCGGACCGCCTCCACCACCGGGTCCGGCGCGGTGCCACAGAGGACCGCATCGGCCCCCGGCTTGTCGGTTTTTTTTACATCCCCGCCATCAACGTTCGGGCCAGAATTGGACAAACCCCGCAGCGGCCGGCCTTTCAGGCACCCTTAAAAACGCGGCACAACTTTTGCTTAAGCCCCTTTGACCCGTGCTGTCCGGCACTGCAGGAATTTCGAAAGAGCGCATCATGACCGATCAAGACAAGAACACTTCCCATCCTGCCCCCACCGGGGAAGCGGCCGGCGTGACGCTGCCCCGGCGGCGCAGACTCCTGACCGGCACCACGGCCGGCGCCGGCGTGTTCCTCGCCATGCAGGCCAAAACCGCCCTGGGAACCGGCGGCACCTGCCAGAGCCCCTCGGCGATGATTTCCGGCAACCAGAGCCCTCGCACCGGCAATGGTCATCAATGTTCCGGCGGGCGCTCGCCGGGTTTCTGGGTCAATCCGCAGCACTTCCCGTACTGGGTGGGCATCAGCTACCCCACGTTCACCAACGGCATCGTGGTTTGTTCCAGCGGCACGGGTAACGTCAACCCCTGCGACATCTCGGCGCGCGGCACGACGATTGGCAGCATTTTCACGGGCGCTCCCAATGGCCACCTGTCCATTTGGGAGGTCCTGCAATGGCCGACCAATTACCCCACCTATTCCGGCGCCAACTGCACCGGCACCAAGAACAACATGGACAAATTCAATGGTAAGGGTCAGCTCCTGCGCCACTTGTCTTCTGCCTACCTGAACGCTTCCTACTTCACTTCCACCGGCCAGGATTACCCGCTCTCCCTCACGCAGATCGTCGCCATGTGGGACGCGGTGAAGAACGGCGGCACCTATTGCCCGGCGGGCATGGTCTGCAATGGAAATGCCATGAGCGAAGCGCAGATCATCGCCTACATCGAAGGGATGTACGACATCAATTCGGCCGTCCCCAACCTCTGCAAGGCGCCCTGAGGCAGGGTCGGAACCGGCCTTGCGCATAGACCCGGCCCGGCAACTGGCCTTTTCTCCGGACTGGGACGGGGGGAGCGTCGTATTCGACGGCCGCTCCGGCGATTTCTGGGTCGTGGACCGGACGGTGTCCTCCGCCCTCCGCAGCGCTGGCGAGGAAGCGCAGCCCGCCGCCCTGAACGGGCTTCCGGCCGAAGTCCTCGACAGCCTTCTGGCCCACGGTATCATACGGGCTTCCTGATTCCCGGCTCCCGTCTTGGCAATGCCTTCCACCGTGCGGACCTTTGTCGTCCGCATCCCGCCGGTGACGGTACGGGTGCGATCCGACCTGGCCCCCGTCGCAGCCCACCTGACCCGCTTCTACGCCGAACGTCTGCTGCCCGCTGACAGCGCGGTGTTCTGCGACTTCGACATCGCCCTGATGGCCGCCGGGGGGCTGCGGCGTTTCTGGCGCCCCCAGGTCAGCTTTCTCCTGGACGGCCAGGATCCCTTCCTGCCCCTGCCGGTCGAGCAGGCCCCCCCCTTGCTCGAATGGGGACTCAACTGGTGCATGGCCAGCCGACCCCTGGGGTATCTGGCCATCCACGCCGCCGTGGTCGCCCGCGGCGCAGAGGCCCTTGTCCTGCCCGGCTTTCCAGGGGCCGGCAAGAGCACCCTCTGCTCGTCCCTGGTATTCCTCGACGGCTGGCGCCTCCTGTCCGACGAACTCGCGCTGCTGGACCCGGCCACCGTTTCCCTCGCGCCGCATCCGCGGCCGATCAACCTGAAGAATCGCTCCATCGATATCGTCAGCGCCTTTCCGGGCAGCCGACTCAGCCCCCGCTACCACGACACCCGCAAAGGCACCGTGGCCCTGGCCGCCCCCCCGGCCGATTCCCTGGCCCGGGGCGAAGATCCGGCCTACTGCCGCTGGGTCGTCTTTCCCACCTTCATCGACGAGGGCGAGCCCTGGTGCGAGCCGATTTCCCGCGCCGAGAGTTTCGCCCTCATCGCCGAGCAGTCCTTCAACAAGGAGCGCATGGGGGTGACCGGGTTCACCGCCCTGGCGGCCATGCTCGACGGGGCCGCCTGCTATCAGATCGGCTACCGCTCCACTGCAGAAGCCCTCGATCTCATCGCCCGCATCCGTCGCGGAGAGGCCCCATGAGCCCGGAGCAGCCCCAGCGCCTTCTCCTCGACCTCCTGGCCCGGCCCCAGGCCGCCACCTCCCTGACACCGGGGCAGTGGGAGACGCTGCTCTGCCAGGCCCGGGCCGCCAATCTCATCGGCACCCTGGCCGAGCGTGTCGACGCCGCCGGCATCCCCTTGCCCGACGGCCTGGCGCGCCACCTGCGCGGGGTGGCGCAGCTCAGCGCACGGCAGCGGGAATCGGTGCTTTGGGAAGCGCACCTCCTCGACCGCTGCCTCGCCCCCCTGGGTATTCCGGTCGTCCTCCTGAAGGGTTCGGCCTACGTGCTGCGGCAACTGCCGGTGGCCCGCGGCCGCCTGTTCGGGGACATCGACATCCTGGTGCCGCGGGAGCATCTGGGCGCGGTGGAGGTCGCCATGATGACCGCTGGCTGGACCTCGGCCAAGCTGCATCCCTACGACCAGCGCTACTACCGCCAGTGGATGCACGAACTCCCGCCCATGCTCAACGTCCGCCGCGGCACCATCCTCGACATCCATCACACCCTGCTGCCCCTCACCAGCCGCCATCATCCCGATCCGGCGCTGCTCTTTGCGGCGGCAGAGGCTCTTCCCGGGTTTTCCTGCCTGCGCACGCCCTCGCCCGCCGACCTGGTCATCCATAGCATCACCCACCTCTTCCACGAAGGCGAATTCCACAACGGCCTGCGCGACCTGGTGGACATCGATGGTCTGTTGCGCCATTTTGCGGCCAGGGATGCGGGCTTTTGGGACGGTCTGGTGCCACGAGCCAGGCAATTGCAACTGGCCTCCCCCCTCTTCCTGGGGCTCCATTTCGCGCAACACGTGCTGGCGAGCCCCATCCCCCCTGCGGTGCTGGCCGCGGCCGCAGCCGCGGGAGCGCCGTCGGCGCCAGGCCTGCGGCTCCTGGAGACCCTGTTTTCCCACGCCCTGCGGCCGCAGCATCCGCGTTGCCTGGGCCCGATGAGCGGCTTTGCCCTCTGGTTGCTTTACGTCCGGGCGCACTGGTTGCGCATGCCGCCCCATCTGCTGACCGTCCATCTCACCCGCAAGGCCTGGCGCAGCGTCTTCCCGGAACCGGAACGCACCCGGCACGACGACGAGCCGGGGCTGCCCGGCTGAGGCGTTGCTCGCGCTCTACCGCCCCCGTTCCTCGAGCAGGGATTGCAGATGATTGACGGGGATGGCGTAGGTGATGCCAGAGGGCTGGCTCAGGGCGGATTCGCGGGTGGCCTTGACGAAGACCATATTGATGACGCCGATCACTTCACCGCTTTCGACGTCGTACACCGGGCTCCCGCTATTGCCCGGGTAAGCCACGGCGTCGAGCTGGAAAATACGGAACGCGCCGGCCTGGGTACGTCTGATGACCTGGGCGTTGAGACCACGGGCATTCGCCGCAGGGAGGACGATGGGGGGAATCGCCGAAACGATGCCCCGGTGGGAAACGGGGAAGAAGCCCAGGACAGACCCGATGGGAAAGCCCGTGAAGGCGATTTCCTGCCCCTCGCGCACCGTCTCGGCCCGGCCCAGAACGACGGGCGGCAGGGGCGATCCGTCAATTTCCAGGACGGCGAGATCGTGGGCCTTGTCTTCGACGATGACCCGTGCACGCCGTAATTGCCCCCCTCCCTCGGAGGCCCCGGCCACCTGAACGGCGAGGGAAGCGCCTTCCTCGCCGGCCAGTACCGCGACCACATGGGCATTGGTGACGATGTGCCGCCCGTCGCCCACGGCGAATCCGGTCCCCCGCAGGGTGAAGGGCGGCGCGGCGAGGGCCTTGTAATTCCCCACCGCCACGACGGAAGGCTTGATGCGGGCGACGGTATCGGGCAAAGCCCCCGCCGCGAAAGCCGGCATCCAGACCAGCAGGCCGAGCAAACCACCGACGAGCGGCCTCAACACAAGCGCATCCCCGGCGCGGCGCCCGCCATCACATGAGCCGCGAGCTGCGGATGCGGGGAAGTTCGGGCGAGGGGTCGGTCACGGCGGGATCGAAGGGGTGTTCTTCCTTGCGGAAGAACTCGACGACCCGCTTCACGTAGCCCCGGGTTTCCTGGTAAGGCGGCACGCCACGGTAGCGATTCACGGCCCCCTCACCCGCGTTGTACGCCGCCGCGACGAGGGCGACATCACCGCGAAAATAGGCCAGCAACCAGCGCAGATAAGCCAGACCACCGCGGATGTTGTCTTCCGGATCGAAGGGCTTCTTGACGTTGAAGCGGGCGGAAGTTTCGGGGATCAGTTGCATGAGCCCCTGGGCGTTCTTGGGCGAGACTGCCGTCGGGTTGAAGTTGGACTCGACCCGGATCACGGCGAGAGCAAGGCGCGGATACACGCCATACTGCGGCGCCAGCCGCGCCACCAACTCGTAGACCTTGCGCGCCTCGAGCGTGGCGTTGGCGATGATCTCCTCGCCCGCCATGTCTTCCGGCGGCGCGGGGTCGATCATGCACTCGGGCTTCTTGCTGGCGATATCGCCGAAGAAACGCAGCATGCGCTGGGCGTGCGCATGACCCTGGTCGGCGGCGAGGCGAAAGAAATAGGCCGCGAGCTCGTCGTCGCGCTGAACCCCGCGTCCGTTGGCGTAAATCCAGCCCACGCTGTACTGGGCCTCGCCGTCGCCAAGGCGGGACGCCTCGCAGTAAAGCTTTACGGCCTCCGCGACATCCCGTGCAACGCCTTCACCATGCTCGTACGCCCGCGCCTGGCTACGCAGCAACTCGCCCTTGTGGGAACTGAGGCTTTCGCTCGCCGCGGCGCCGCCGCAGGCCAGGGCGAGCGCCATGCCCAGTCCGGCCCATCGCCGGACAAGGGATGCGCGCCGCCCGTAAAGCATGGCCTGTCGCTCCGTCACAGGCGCCAGAGGGTCGCCCCGGCCGCCTCGAAGGCCGCCTGGTCGAACTGGCTCTTGACGTCGATGACGACGCCGTTGGCCTGCAACTTGACCATGTAGTCCGCCACCGGACGCGTCTTGATTTCCTTGTGGGATACCGCAGCCACGATGGCCGCCGCCTTGGGCAGGCTATCCCAGGAAACCAGGTCGACGCCGTATTCGTGGCGCGCCTCGGCGGCATCGGCCACCGGATCGTGCACCAGAACCTCGGTCCCGTAGGACTGCAACTCGCGAATCACGTCGATGACGCGGGAATTGCGCAGATCGGGGCAATCCTCCTTGAAGGTCAGGCCCAGGACAACGATGGGAGCACCCTTGACCGCCCAGCCATTGCGCACCAGGTGCTTGATGGTCTGTTCGGCGACGAACTTGCCCATGCCGTCGTTGATACGCCGGCCGGCCAGGATCACTTCGGGGTGGTAGCCGAGCATTTCGGCCTTGTGGGTCAGGTAGTAGGGGTCGACGCCGATACAGTGGCCGCCCACCAGACCGGGACGGAAGGGCAGGAAGTTCCACTTGGTTCCGGCGGCCAGGAGCACTTCCAGGGTATCGATGCCGATGCGGTCGAAAATGATGGCCAGTTCGTTCATCAGGGCGATGTTGAGGTCGCGCTGGGTGTTCTCGATGACCTTGGCGGCTTCGGCGACCTTGATGCTGGACGCCTTGTAGACACCGGCGGTAATGATGTCGCCGTAGACACGGGCCACCAGATCGAGGGTGGCGGGCGTGTCACCGGAGACGACCTTGACGATCTTGGTGACCGTGCGTTCCTTGTCGCCCGGGTTGATGCGCTCCGGCGAGTAGCCGATGAAGAAGTCCTGCTTCCATTTCTGGCCGGACAGCTTCTCGATGATGGGGATGCAGATTTCCTCGGTGGCGCCGGGATAGACGGTCGATTCGAAAACGACGGTGGCTCCGCGCTTGAGGTTGCTGCCCACGAACTCGGAAGCGCCCACCAGGGGGCTGAAGTCCGGCTGATGAGCCTCGTCAACGGGTGTCGGGACCGCCACGACGATGAAATCCGCTTCGCGGATGATGGCCGGATCGGTGCTCACCTCGAGTTGGGTCGCGGCCCGCAGATCCTCGCTGGACACTTCACCCGTGGGATCCTCGTAGCGGCGATAGGCCGCCACCTTTTCCGCGGACAGGTCGAAACCCAGCGTGCGGTATTTCTTGCCAAACTCGACGGCGAGCGGCAGCCCGACGTAACCCAGTCCTACTACAGCGATGGTCGTCATCTCATTCCTCTACGATTAACCAAATCAAAAAATTGAATCAAATCAGAGTCCACTGATCAGCTTTGCCACTTCCGCCTGCTGCGGGAACTTGTCCCCCAGCTTGGCGAGTACGTCCAGATGCTTGCGCGCCTCGGCCTTTTCACCGGCCTTGACCAATACCCGGGCGAGATTGAGCCGGATTTCGGCCTGCGCCGGAGCGAGATCCACCGCCTTGCGCAGCAATTCGAGGGCTTTGCCGGTGTCACCCTTCTCGGCCAGCAGCACGGCCAGCGTATCCATGAGCGACGGCGAATTGGGGGCCAGACTGACCGCCTTTTCGGCATACTCGATGGCCTTGGGATCCTTCAACTGGCCCAGGGCCCAGGCCAGATTGTTCAGCACCCGCGGACTGTTGGGCGCGATGTCCAGCATGGTGCGATACTGCTTCGCGGCCATCGCCCAATCCCCCTTGCTGGCGGCCACTTCAGCCAGGTACTGGCGCACCACGACATCCTTGGGATTGTCCTTCAGCCAGGTGGCGATGACCCGCTCTGCCTCAGCCTTGTTCCCCGCTTGCTCCAGGGTGGAACTGGCCTTGATCGCCAGTTCAGGCACCCTGCCCTTGTCGAGACCCAGGCGATAGGCCTTGGCCGCGTCTGCCCAGGACTTCTGGGACGTATGGACGTCGCCTTCGAAGGCGTAGCCGACAGGTTCAGCGGGACGCTGCTTCTGGACGGTCTTGGCAAGACTGAGGGCGTCCCTCGCCTTGCCGTCCTTCACCAGAAGGAATATCAAGGCACGCTGCGCCTCGAGGAAGTCCGGCTTGATTTCCAGGGCCTTGTGCAGATCCCTGACCGCCTGGCCTTCATCCTTGGCGGCGACACTCACTTCCGCCAACTTCAGGTAGGGCACGGGCGAGTGCGGCTGAAGCGCCGGAAGCTTGCCGTAGGCTGCCTTGGCCTGGTTGAAATCGCCGGCAAGCACCTGGGCGCGGCCCAGGACGTCGTAGAGTTCCGGCCGATCAGGAATCGCCGTCAGCGCCTCCTGGGCGGCCGCCACAGCCTTTTTGGCGTCCTTGGCCCGCAAATGGGACTCGACGAGGGCCAGGCGGGCGACGACGTCGGTCGGATTGGCGCTCACCGCCTTGCTGACCCAGCCCTGGGCCTCGTCCGCCTTGCCGCCGCTGGCGGTAATCATTTCGGCGATGGCCAGGTGGGCAGGCACACTCTTGGGGTCCGCGGCCAGCACGGTTTCAAAGCGACGCCTCGCCTCCTGGGGCTTCTTGTCACGAAGATCGAGCAGCGCCAGATTCTTCGCCGCCGGAAAGTAACCGGGCTTCAGGGCCGCAGCCTTTTCGAAAGCCTTGCGGGCCCCGTCATAGTCGTTCTTGCTCCCCAGAATTTCCCCGCGCAGGTTGAACACCGCCGGATCGTCGGGACGCTTCTTTTCCAGGGCAGCGACGGCCGCCAGGGCCTTGTCGATCTCATTGCGGCGCAGATGGGCGGACACGATGGCCAGATCGGCGACGGGCCCGCTGTCGCTGGCCGAAATGTCCGCCAGTTCTTCAAAGGCAGCGTCAGCCTTGCCTCCGGCCATGTGCATCATCGCGAGACGGGTACGCTTGGCCGGATCCTTGGGGTCGAGGGCCGCCGCCTTGACAAAGAATTGCTCCGCCTTCTTGTAGTCCTTCAGCTGGACGTAGACCTCACCGGCCAGGGCCAGCATCGCGGGGGACTTGTCGATCTGGTCCAGCACCGGCTTCAAGGTTTCCAGGGCTTTCTCGGGCTGGCCGGTCTTCAGGTAGGTGGAGACCAGAAGACGGCGGGCCAGCGGCAGGGTGGATTCGGCGGTCAATGCCTTGGCCAGATTGTCCTGGGCCTGGGTATAGGCCCCCAACTGGAAATCGACCGCCCCTGCGAGTTGCATGGAAACTGCCGAGGGGCGAATCGCCTTGTGGTACTGCTCGAGAACTTCCTTGGCCGCCTTGAAATCCTTGTTCTGATACGCGAGCTGCGCCTGCAGGAACTGCAGGCCCGGGGGATTGCCGATGCCTTTGCGCGCCTGCTCCAGGGCCTGCTTGGCGTCGTCCGGACGCCCCGCCCTGAGGAGGGTGTTCACCAGCGCAATATGGGCGCTACCAAACCGGGGCTTCTTCTCCACCGCCTTGCGGTAGGCGGCCACGGCCTCATCCGCCTCCCCCTTGCCGACCATGATGTCGCCCCGGAGTTTCCAGGCTTCGACCGCATCGGCATTCTGGGCCAGGATGCCGTCGACGATCGCCAGGGCACCGGGGACATCCTTGTCAGTGGTCGCTTTGACCCGGGCCGAAACGAGCAGAGCGGGCACATGGTCGGGCTTCGCGGCAAGGGCCGCCGCAAGGGCCGCCTTGGAAGCCTCCACATGACCGGCAGCCCCCTGGGCGATACTCATGGCGGTATGGTACTCGGCACTCGCCTCATTCCCGGAAACCTGTACCTTGGCGAACTCCTCCACCGCCTTCTTGGCCTCGCCCCGCATGGTGAGCGATCCGACCAGGACGGGAACGACCTTTTCGGCGGGGTACTTGAGTTCGAGCGCCTTCCTCAACTCCACTTCGCCCGGCGCAAGATTGCCTTCATCCACCAGCGCCTTGCCCAGCAGAAACCGCGCTTCGGCCGAATTGGGATCCTTCTGGAGCGCATTCTTGAGCTGGATCACCGCAGCCTTGGTGTCATTTTTGGCCAGGAAATCCTTGGCCGAGGACAGCAGCTTGGCCGGGTCGTCACCCCCACAGGCCGCAAGAGCAAGAACGAGTGCAAGGGCCGAAAGACGGAAGCTGTGCGAAGAGGTCTTGGTCATGAATTGATCTTTCCGGAGGCGAGGAAACGAGAGCTTATTTGAGGCCGAAGCGATGCATGAGGTCGTACAGGGTCGGGCGGCTGATGGCGAGCATTTCGGAGGCTTTTACCACATTGCCATTGGCCCTGCTCAAGGCCGCGATGACGGCCCGCCGCTCGGCCTCGTCACGCACCTTGCGCAGGTCGAGATCCCGTTCCTCCTGGGAACCGTTGTCACGCAGACCGAGATCCTCACGGGCGATTATATTGCCGTCGGCCATGATGACCGCGCGCTTGATGCAGTTTTCCAGTTCCCGCACGTTTCCGGGCCAGGAGTGAGCTTCGATGGCCTGCACGGCATCGTCGCCCAGGGCGATGGCCCCCCGGTTCTGTTCCTCGGCAAAGCGACGCACCAGGGCGTGGGCCAGCAGGGCCGCATCGCCCAGACGATCCCGCAAGGGAGGGATGTTGACCACGATTTCGGCCAGGCGGTAGTACAAGTCTTCGCGGAACTTGCCCTCGTCGATCAGGCCCCGCAGATTCTGGTGGGTGGCGCAGACGACCCGGACATCCACCGCAATCTCCTGCCGCCCCCCGACCCGCTCCACCACCCTCTCCTGCAGGAAGCGCAGGAGCTTGGCCTGGAGGGGAAGCGGCAAATCGCCGATTTCGTCGAGCATGAGGGTGCCCTTGTGGGCCGTTTCGATCTTGCCCGGGGTCGTCTTGGCCGCACCGGTGAAGGCACCCTTCTCATAGCCGAACAACTCGCTCTCGAGAAGATTGTCGGGAATCGCGGCGCAATTGATGGCCACGAAGCGCTCGGCGCGACGAGGAGACGCCTCGTGCAGACCCCGCGCCAAGACCTCCTTGCCGGTGCCGCTCTCGCCCAGCAGCATGACCGTCGCGTTGCTGCCGGAGACCTTCTCGATGGTACGGCACAGGCGCAGCATCTCCGGATCCCGCGTGATGAGCCCGTTGAGGGCATCCGGCTGACGCATGGCGTGCAGACGCTGGTTTTCCTTTTGCAGGTCGTAGAGCCGGAACGCCCGGTCCACGGTAAGCGCCAGGAGATCCGGTTCGAAAGGCTTGGCGAAAAAGTCGTAGGCGCCCAGGGCCACGGCGCGCAAGGCGTTGGTCTGATCGTTCTGACCGGTGAGGACGATGACTTTGAGATCCGGCTCGGCGGCGACCATCTGCTCCAGCAGGCGGAAGCCCTCGGAAACCGAATCCGGGTCCGGCGGAAGCCCCAGATCCATGGTCACCACGGCGGGCTGATGGCGCTTCAACTGCGCCAGCGCAGACTCCCGATCCGAGGCGGTCACCACGTCGTACTGGTCGAAGGACCACTTGATCTGCTTCTGCAAGGCCGGATCGTCCTCGACGACCAGCAGCGGCCTCGATTTTTCGCCGCTCATGCCGCGCTCTCCTGCTGGCGCAGATCGGCCCGCGACCCGCCCTCGAACAGGGGCAGCAGCACGGTCACCCGCGTCCCCTGATTCACCACGCTGTCTACCAAGATTTTCCCCCCGAGTTCATTGATGTACTGCGAGCTTTCGTAGGCGCCGATACCCATCCCGGCGTCCTTGGTCGTCTGGAAGGGCTTGAACAGGCGCTCGCGGATGAAGTCCGCCGACATTCCGTGGCCCGTATCGCCTACTTCCAGCATTGCCTGCCCCCCCTGCTTCTCGATGCGAATCCATACCCGGCCGCGCGGATCGGTGGCATCCAGAGCGTTCTGCACCATATGGCCGAGAACCCGCTCCAGTCGCTCCTCGTGCCCCCGGGTCATGAGAGCCTCCGCGATGTCGACATCCACCGTGCGCCCAAGTACCGCTTTGTTCTTCTGGATGCGCTCGGCAATCAATTTCAGGTTCACCCCCACCGGCGTACCGGGTGGCGTGGCCCCTTCCCGCAATTGAAGCATCAACTGCCGCATGCGTTCGACGGAATTTTCCACGGTCATCAGCATGTCTTCCTGAAATTCTGCGTTGTCCTTGTGTTTTTCCGCATTGCGCAGCATCAGGGAAAGCTGGGTGACGATATTCTTCAGGTCATGCACCACGAAGGCCGACATGCGGTTGAAGGCGTCGAACTTGCGCGCTTCGAGCAGGGCTTCGGTGGCCTGCAACTGCGCCAGGAAGGCTGCCGCCTGCCGTCCTGCGGTCTTCAGGAGATCATTGACCTCCCAGTTGACCTCGATGCGGGTCCGCGCACTGGCCAGAACGACGAAGCCGATCATTTCGGTGCGGGCCAGGAGCGGAACGATGAGCCAGGCATCGGGAATCTCGCCCAGCCAATCCGGCAGCGCGAGGCCCTCGTAGCGCCTCGAATAGCAGCGGTACTCCTCCAGATTGACGACCCAGCCGCTATCGGTGAGAAAGTGGCTGAAGGGCGAACCCGCCTCCTCCCGCGCCGCCACGGCGGGCATGTTCCAGCGCGCCGTCTGCACGAAGCTTCCTGCGGCCGAATCCCGCAGCCAAAGGCCGCCCCCCGGACTTTCCAGCATGTCGGCGAGACCCTTGATGACGTGCAGCCCCATGGTCTGCGGTGATCCCTGCTCCGAAAGAGTCTGGGTGAACTTGAGCCATTCCTCGCGATAGTCGTAGCGGTAGCTGAGAAAGTGCTTGCCGAGGAAAACCCGCACCCTGGCCCGCATGGATCCGGAAAAAGCAACGATGCACAAGCCGAGGAAGGCCATGAAGAGCAGGGCAAACTGCAGGGCCCGGCCCCAATCCCCGCCAAAGTAGCGGACGTAGTACCCCACGCCCGCCATGAACAGAAGGTAGCCCCCGGAAAGCAGCAGCGCCAGCGAATGGAATGCGACCTTCTGGGAGACCCGCAGGCGGGAGGTCCAGTCGCGGCTGCGATTCACCGGCAGGGCGATGAGCGGAACGATGAGCGCATGGGCAAATCCCCGCACGCTGAACACGTCCGGATCGACACGCCCGAAGAGCAGGGCATCGGAATAGAAGTAGAGGTCGTAAACGAAAGCCGCCGCGAGCCCCAGACAGAGAGGCTTGACGTTCCAGCGCGAATCGGTGGCCAGACTGCGATAGAACTGCTCGACCAGGAGCAGGGCGACGACGACCATGGCCAGGGATTGAACGAGATAGAACTTGGCCACCACCAGGGGCAGGCCGCCGGCCAGCCAGACCAGCACACGCAGACCGACGCCCACCAGCGCGACTGCTCCGACCAGCAGCACCACCGGGCGCGAGAGCGGGCGCCGCGTCCCTTTTTCCGGCCCGGAGCCCAGGAGCACGAGGATGAGGCCGTACCAGGCCGCGTAACGCAGGGCATCGCACACCTCTGCCGCCCCGCGGAAGTCCCGGGCAGCGCTGAACACGATTCCCAGGCTGGCGAGAGCCCACAGAGCGGAGGCCAGCACAGCCCCCAGCATGATGGCGGCCGGTTGGCGCTCCCCCTCGGCCTGACCCCGCCGGCTCAGCAGATAGCCGAAGAGCAGGACGTAGCCCGCCGCTGCCAGGCCATAGCCCCAGGCCGACAGTTCAGCGATACCGGAATCCATGGATCAGAAAGTCCCTTCGGACGGGTGGCGGATCACGACCCCGCCACATGGACACCCCCTCCGCCCAGCGGGGGGGGGCTGAGGCGATCACCTTGGCGCCGCGAATCCCCGACAGGGGGTCACTGGGCGCCCTTCGCCGTCAACACCACCCCCACCGTCTCGAAGAGGACCAGGATGTCCAGGAACAGGGTGTGATTCTTGACGTAATAGAGGTCGTACTGGAGTTTTTCGGCGGAATCCTCCACCGAAGCCCCGTAATGGTACCTGACCTGGGCCCAGCCGGTGACACCCGGCTTCACACTGTGGCGCACGGCGTAGAAAGGGATTTCCCGGGTCAGCTGATCGACGAAGAAGGGGCGTTCCGGCCGCGGTCCCACCAGGCTCATGTCGCCGTTGAGAACGCTGATGAGTTGCGGTAGTTCATCGACGCGGAGCTTGCGGATCACGCGGCCCACGCGGGTCACGCGGGAATCGCCGGAGGTCGCCCAGCGTGGCTTGCCGTCCTTTTCCGCGTCGGTGCGCATGCTGCGGAACTTGATGACGTTGAACAGACGTCCGTTGAGACCCACCCGTTCCTGACGGTAGAAGATTGGCCCGGCGCTCTCCAGGGAGATGATCAGGGCCGTCAGCAGCATGACCGGCGCCGCCAGCATGAGGAGCACCAGGGCACAGGCGATGTCGAAGGCACGCTTGACGAAGCTGCGCCAGGCCCCCTGGCCGAAGCCGTCGCCGAAGATCAGCCAGCCGGCGTAGAGGGAATCGAGGCGAATCTGGCCCAGGGTCTGCTCGAAATGGCTGGCCAGATCGAGAACGCGAATCCCGGCCAGCTTGCAGTCCAGCAGTTCCCGCAACGGCAGGGCGCCTCCGCGCCGCTCCGTCACCGCCACGACGATCTCGTCCACCTTCAATTGCCGCGCCGTATCGGTAAGGTGCTTGACATTGGACAGCACCTGATCGGCGGGGACGACGATCTCCTCCTCGTTGGAGGCGGGATAGAAGCCGACGACGAGGGCCGCCGGATCGGATTTGTTGAGGGCCTTGCGCACGGCCAGGGCCTTGGCCCCCGCGCCGAAGACCAGAATGCGCCGCACCAGCATCTGGGTCGGGGGGGCATGGACCGTGCTGACCCGATTGACCAGCATGCCGAAAACGGCCGACATGGCTGACAACTGGAGAAACTCGCGGCTCACCGCCGCGACGGGAAGCAGGAGAAAGAGCCCGTAGGCGAGGGGAACGGCGAGGTAAAGGGAAAGCACCGCCCGGGCTCGCGTCTGATGGATCGTCCGCCCATGGAAACGCTGATAGAACCCGAACCAGGCATTGAGCAGCAGCATGATCACCCCCAGGATCACCGCATAGACGGCAACCATGGCGAGGTCGATGGGCAAACCGGCGCCGACCCACAGGGTCGCGATGATCATCGCGACAAATACGAAGGAGAAATCGAAAAGGACTTGCAGCAGCGTACGCCACCGAACCCAATGATTGAACATCCTGACCACTGCTTACTCCGAGGCTTTGTGCGCGGGGCGCAATTTTTGTCGGCGGGTCCGTAAACCACCAGGCGGTAGCAGGCCGGACCCTCGCTCCGCGGGCGCTCCAACACGGCACCCGCCCATTCCTGTGGAGCGCATCTTAGGTTTGGGGTGCCAAAAGGGGGAGGCATTATTTCACGTCGCCCGGGAAATGCCGATAGCGGGGCGATCCCGCCATCGCTGCGCCGCAACAAAACGTGCCGGATTTGGTCCGAACCCCGCCTCCGCGGCAGCCTCCACCAGCCCTTCCGAGGGCGACATGTATTATTTCACGCGCACATTTTGGGTGAGCGTGTACCCTTGCGGGGCTTGAGCGGGAGGCATGTTCCCGGGACCCGTCGGGCGCGGAGTTTCGCGCTTCCCGCGCCCCCCGGGGAACCCTCCCGGGGGGCGCGGGACAGGGCAATCCTTGCTATGCTTCGCGCTTTTTCCCCGGAACCGCCGGACAGGAATTCAACCAGGCGCCCCGTTCCGGGGCGTCGCTGCCAAGACTTGACGAATCAATGAATCCAGAAATTCCCGGATATCCTGCGGACGCCTGCGGAAAACCCGTCATCGGCCTGGGCGACGCCGAGCTGTATGGCTACGCCCACCTCATCCGCCTGACCGAATCCCTCATCCTGGACCTGTTCAGCCGCGGCCTGCTGTCGGGAACCACCCATACCTGCATCGGCCAGGAACTCTGCCAGATGAGCGTGGTGCGGGCGCTGTCCGACCCCAATGACGTGGTGCTGTCCAATCACCGCAACCACGGTCACTTTCTCACCTATTCCGGCAATTTCCTCGGCCTGGTGGCCGAAATCATGGGGCGCGAGGCTGGCGTCTGCGGCGGTTTCGGGGGCAGCCAGCATATCGCCTTCCGTCATTTCCACAGTAACGGGGTCCAGGCCGGCATGACCGGTATCGGTGCCGGCCTGGCCCTCGACCGCCGCCTTGCCGGCAGCACCGCGGTGGTGGCCATCATGATCGGCGACGGCACCCTGGGCGAGGGCATGCTCTACGAGAGCATGAACCTTGCCGCCGTCTGGCAGGCCCGCGTGCTCTTCGTGGTCGAAAACAACGGCATCGCCCAGACCACCTACACCGCCGACACCGTCGCCGGCACCATAGAAGGCCGCGGCCAGGCCTTCGGCCTCAGGACCTGGCGCCTGGACGACAGTGCGCCCGATTTCGCCGCCGCAGTCGCCGACGTGGTGGCCGAGATGCGCGCGGGCGAAGGCCCCGGCATGCTGGTCATCGATACGCGCCGCCTGGGCCCCCACAGCAAGGGCGACGATCTGCGCAGCGACGCGGAAAAGGACTTCATCGCCCGCCGCGACCCGGTCGCCGCTCTGGGCGAACGCCTGGGCGACTCCGAGCGGGAGGCGATCGAAGCGCGCAACCGCGCCTTCGTCGCCCAGGTCGAAGCCCTCGCCCTCGCTTCACCCGAAGCCACCTTCGCCGACCTCCCCACCCATAGCCTGCGCCCCGCCGCAGCGGCGCCCGCAGCCGAGCTGCGCTCCGAGGCGAAAACCGTGCGCCAGTCGCTCAACGACGCCCTGCGCCACCTGCTGGCCAGCGATTCCCGCAGCCTGGTGATCGGTGAAGACCTGCACGAACCCTACGGCGGCGCCTTCAAGGTCACCGCCGGGCTGTCCGAGGAATTCAAGGGACGGGTCATCTCCACCCCCATCAGCGAGGCCGGCATCACCGGCGCCGCCATTGGCCTGGCCCTGGCCGGGCGGCGTCCCATCGTCGAAATCATGTTCGCCGACTTCCTGACCCTGTGCATGGACCAGATTTACAACCATGCGGTCAAATTCCCCGGCATGTTCGAGGACTGTTCCGTTCCCCTGGTGGTGCGGGCGCCCTGCGGGGGCCGCCGCGGTTACGGCCCCACCCACAGCCAGAGCCCGGAAAATCTGCTGGTTTCCGTCCCCGGCCTCACGGTGCTCTACGCCAGCCACCGCCACGCCAGCGGTGCCATGCTGGCGGATGCCTCAAGCCGCTGGCCCAATCCCACGGTATTCCTGGAGCACAAGCTGCTCTACGGCGAAACCCAGGACCCCCTTGATTACACGGTCGTCCCGGCCAGCCCGGCCGACGCGGGCGCCGATCTCTTCCCGACCCTGCGCCGGGGCGCCGTCGATCCCGACGTCACCCTGGTGGGCTTCGGCGGCATGCTGCCCTTCATCGAGCGGGCGGCCCAGCGCCTGGCGGAGGAAGAAGAGCTCGAAGTCGAGATCGTCGCCCCCGCCCTGCTCAGCCCCCTGCCGCGCCATACCCTGCTGGAAGCCCTGCTGGAAAGCCCGCGCATCGTGGTGGTCGAGGAATCCCACCACGAATTCGGCGTCAGCGCCGAACTGCTCGCCTGTCTGGCGGAAGCCGGCTACCGCGGCACCGTGGTCCGCCTAGGCCTGCCGCCGGTGCCCATCGCCGCGGCGCGCAGCCTGGAACGCGCCCAGCTGATCGACGAAAACGTCATCGTCGACAACGTCCTCGAATTGTTCTGATTGAAACGGATTTCCCTATGGCTGCAGCAATTCATGTCCCGCGGGTGAATAACAACGACGACGAGGTCAAGCTCGTCGGTCTCGACGTCGCCGTCGGCGCCCGCATCGAAAAGGGCCAGATCGTCGCCCAGGTGGAGACCGACAAGGCCGTGGTCGATGTGGAAGCCACCGCCGCCGGTTTCGTCCTCGCCGTCCAGGGCGAAGTGGAACAGGTACTCCGGGTGGGCTCGGTGCTTCTCTGGGTCGGCGAGACGCCGGACGAAGCGGTCCCCGAAGCGGAAACCGCCGCCGGCGCCCCCGGCGCCCGCGACCTTTCCGCCCCCACGGCACGGGCCCGCCTGCTGCTCGCCGAATACGGCCTGCAAGCGGCGGACGTGCCCGCCACCGGCCCCCGCCTGAGCGTCCGCGACATCGAGGCCCACGCCGAACGCCTGGGCCTCAGCCGGCGCCCCGCGGCGAGCGCCGCGCCGGCCGCCGCCGAATCCGCCCCTGTCGAACCGGGCGCCCGCGTCGGCCTGAGCGGCGAAGAGAAAGGCATGCTGGCCACGGTGCTCTGGCATCGCGACGTCGCCGTCCCCGGCTACGTCGAGGTGAGCTACGATGCGACCCCCTGGGACGAACTGGCCCGCGACTACGGCGCCCGCCACAAGCTGCTGCTCAACCCGCTCCTGCCGCTGCTGGCCTGGCGTCTGGTCGAGCTGGCGCGGGACAACCCCCGCATCAACGCCACCCTGGTCGGCCGGGAAAGGCACGAATACCGCGACGTGAACCTGGGCTTCACGGTCCAGGCCGGGGCGACCCTCTACCTCACCGTGCTGCGCGACGCCGCCCGCCGGGAGCCCTTGGCCTTCGTACAGGACCTGATCGACATCCAGCGCCGGGCGGCAGCCCACAAGCTGGCCCCCGAGGAACTGCAGGGCGCCACCATCGCCTTTTCCAGCATGGCGCGCTGGAAGGTCAATCGCCACGTTCCCATCCTGTCGCCCCACACCGCCCTCATGGTGGCCCATACCGCCAGCGCCGACGGCACCGGCATCCTGGGCGCGAGCTACGACCACCGCGTCCTCAACGGCTCCGAAGTCGCCGCCTTGCTGCGCCAGTTGAGCACGCCGCCCCGCCTGGACCCATAACCCGAAAGAGCACCCATGACCCTCGACAAGAACACCATCCAGGCCGCCATCAAGGCCAAGATCGTCGACATCGCCCGCATGCTGGGCAGCGACGCCAGCGACCTGGCCGCCGACGAACTCATCCCGGCCACCGGCTACATCGATTCCGCCGGTCTCCTCGACCTCATCGCCTGGTACGAGGCCGAATTCGACATCCAGGTCGCTGCCGAGGAATTCACCATCGACAACCTGGGCACCCTGGAGTCCATGGCCGGCTTCGTCCTGGCCAAGAAGGGCCTCGCCTAGGCATGGGAGCCCGACCGGCTCAAGCCTGCGGCGCTTTGCATCCCTTCTTCCTGGAAAGCGGGGGCGCCCGCCTTTTCGCAGTCCATCATCTCCCGGCGCCGGAACATCCGGTACGCGGACAGGTGCTCTGCGCCCTGCCCTTCAACGAGGAAATGAACCGCAGCCGCAGCATGGTGACCCTGCTCGCCCGGCGCCTTGCCGAAGGGGGTTACGGCACACTGGTCGTCGACCCTCTCGGCACCGGGGACAGCGCGGGGCACACCCGGGACGCCCGCTGGGAAATCTGGCGCGACAACCTGCGCGCGGCGCGGGACTGGCTGGGCGCGCAGCCCGGCAAGCAGCGGGTCTTCCTGGGTATTCGCCTGGGCGCCATCCTGGCCGCCGAACTGGCCGCCGAGACCCCCGGCCCCGCAACGGCCCTCGCCCTGTGGCAGCCGGTGACGGACGGCAAGCTGCACCTGACCCAGTTCCTGCGCGTGCGCATCGCCGCCCATCTCGACCGCCCCGACCTGCCCAAGGAAACCACCGCCGGCATGCGCGAAAGCTTTGCCGCCGGCGAGTGCGTCGAGGTGGCCGGCTACGAACTGCACCCGCAATTCGCCCGCAGCCTGGACGCTCTCAAACTGGCCCCCGCCGCTCCTGCGGCCGGCACCCCCTGCCTGTGGCTGGAAAACGGCAGCGAGGACGCCACCATCCCCCCGGCCAGCCAGACCGTCATCGACCGCTGGAACGCCGCCGGCGTCCCCGTCGTCGCCCAGACCTTCACCGGCCCCGCCTTCTGGCAACTGCACGAGCGCGTCCTGGCCCCCGCCGCGGTCGAGGCGACGCGGACCTGGCTCCTGGGCCTGGAATGAGCGCATGAAAGAGGAAGCCCTTAGTTTCGACTGCCAGGGCAGCGCCTTGGTCGGCATCCTGCATCGGCCGGAAACCCCCGGCCGGCGGGGCGTGCTGGTCATCGTCGGCGGCGGCCCCCAGTACCGGGCCGGCGGCCACCGCCAGCTCACCCTGTGGTCCCGCCGGCTGGCCGCTGAAGGCTACCCCGTCCTGCGCTTTGACTACCGCGGCATGGGGGATGCCCACGGAGACTTCCGCGGTTTCGAGCACATCGGCGACGATATCGATGCGGCCATCGCCGTCTTCCGCGCGCAGGTTCCTGAATTGGAAGAAGTGGTGCTGTGGGGCGAATGCGACGCCTCTTCGGCCATCCTCTTCCACGCCCACCGCCACCCCGGCGTCGGCGGCATCGTCCTGCTCAACCCCTGGGTGCGCACCGAAGCCGGTGAAGCCCGCGCCATTCTCAGGTTCTACTACCTGCAACGCCTGACCCAGGCCAGCTTCTGGAAAAAGGTATTCAGCTTCAAGTTCAACCCCCTGGCGTCGGTGACCTCGGCCCTGGGCCTGCTGTCCAAGGCCCGCAGCGCGGCTGCGCCGCCCTCCGCGACCGCCCCCGGCCCTGCCGCCGCGCCGGCCCTGCCCGCCGACCGTCCCCTGCCGGAACGCCTGCTCTTCGGCATGACGCGCTTCAAGGGCAAGGTCATGCTGGTCATGAGCGGGCGCGACCTCATCGCGCGGGAATTCGACGATCTGGTGAAAAGCTCGCCGGCCTGGCTGGCGGAGTTTGCGGCCAAGCCCGTCACCCGCTTCGATTTCGCCGAAGCCGACCACACCTTTTCTTCCGCCGCCCAGCGCGAGCAGGTGGTGAACTGGGGCCTCGCCTGGCTACGTAGCTGGTAAGCCCCCCGAGAACCGATTCCCATGGCACGCCCCCACATCGAACCCGTCACCGACGCCAGCCTGGACGAATTCGCCCAGTTTCTGCACGAAAACCTCTCCCGCGACCAGTCCCCCGCCCAATGGTCGCAGCGCTTTCGCACGTCCTGGATCGACCCGCAGCCCAACTACGGTTTCGTCCTGCGCGACGAGGGTCGCATCGTCGGCGGCATCGGCGCCATCTACGCCCAGCGCATTCTGGGGGGCAAGGAAGAGCGCTTCTGCAACATCACCAGTTGGTGCGTCCTCGACGCCTACCGCCAGCAGAGCATGCGGCTCGCCATGGCGGTCATCGGCCAACCCCGCTTCCACTACACCGACTTCTCCCCCACCAAGGTGGTGGCGGGAACCCTCCAGTTCTTCAAGTTCCGTGCCCTGGACGACCGCCAGGCAGTCCTCTTCAACCTGCCGGGGATTGCCCTGAGCAGCCGGGTGCTGACCGAACGCCGCGCAATCGAAGCCGCCCTGCAAGGCGAAGCCCTGCGCATTTACCGCGACCACGCCGATTTCCCCTGGCTACGGCACGTCCTGGTGGGGCGCCCGGGAGACTGGTGCCACGTCATCTACAAACCGCGCCGCTTCAAGCGCCTGCCGGCGGCGGGCATCATCCACCTGAGCGACGGCGCCGCCTTCTGCCGCCACTTCCGCCGTCTGGCCGGCCACTTCCTGGCCCGGGGCATGGTGACCACCCACGTCGAATGCCGCCGCCTGCCGCAGTTGCCCTGGCCGTCTGCGGTACGCAGCGGATTCAATCCCAAGATGGTCTTGAGCACGACCTTGAAGGACGAGGACATCGACTACCTCTATTCCGAAACCGTCGCCCTCGACCTGTGAAGCCCATGCGCAAGCTCCTCATGATCGCCTACCACTACCCCCCGGTGAAGGGGAGCAGTGGCATCCAGCGGACCCTCAAGTTCTCTGCCTACCTGCGCGAGCACGGATGGGAGCCGATCATCCTGACCGTACACCCGCGGGCCTACGCCCAGGTCTCCGACGACCAGATGGGCGAAATTCCTGCCGGCATGGTGGTCGAGCGCGCCTTCGCCCTCGACACCTCGCGCCACCTGGCCCTGGGCAAGCGCTATCTGGGCTGGATGGCCCAGCCGGACCGCTGGGCGGCCTGGACCCTGGGCGGCGTATGGAGCGGCCTGCGCCTCATCCGCCAGCACCGGCCGGCGGCGATCTTTTCCACCTACCCCATCGCCACCGCCCACCTGATCGGCCTCTCCCTCGCCCGTTCGAGCGGCCTGCCCTGGATCGCCGATTGCCGCGACTCGATGACCGAGCCCGGCTACCCCACCGATCCCCTGACCTGGAAAACCAACCGCCGCCTGGAACAATCCATGGTGCGCCACTGCACCCGGGCCATCTTCACCACCCGGGGCACCCTGGACATGTACGCCGAGCGCTATGCGGAAATCCCCGCCGAGCGCTGGGCCATCATCGAAAACGGCTACGACGAGGAGAACTTCCGCGACGCCGAGCAGGGTGCGGCACCGGCCCCCGCCGGTTCCCGGGAGCGGCTCACCCTGATCCACGCCGGTATCCTCTACCCCGCCGAGCGCGACCCGCGCCCCTTCTTCGCCGCCCTGGCCCAGTTGCGCGACAAGGGCGCCGTTCATGCCGGCAATCTGCGGGTCGTCCTGCGCGCCTCGGGCAACGAGGCGGAATACGGCAAGATGCTCGGCGCCCTCGCCCTGACCGATTTCGTCGAACTCGCGCCGCCGGTGCCCTACCGCGCCGCGCTGCAGGAAATGCTGGAAGCCGACGGACTGCTGCTCTTCCAGGGCAGCATGTGCAACCACCAGATCCCGGCCAAACTGTACGAGTATTTCCGCGCCGGCCGCCCCCTGTTCACCGTGGCCGACCCGGTGGGCAACACGGCGGAAACGGCCCAGGCGGCAGGCGCCGACGCCATCGCCGACATTCGCGACGCGGCGGATATCGCCCGGCGGCTGGAATCCTTCCTGGAGGGTCTGCGGCAGGGCACGGTGCGAGGCGTGGCGCCGGAGACGGCGGCGAGGAACTCGCGCAAGGCGCGCACCGCCGAGTTGGCAGCCCTGCTGAACAGCGTCACCGGCTCCGCCGGTCGCTGAGGGGGACGCGAGGTGCGCGCCGCCCTGGTATTCCTGTGGCGATCAGGCCGCCAGCTTGGCGGTCACGAAATCCAGCAGGGTGCCGAAGGTCTGGAAGACCGCGCCGTCGATTTCGTCGTCCTCGACGGAGAATCCGAAGCGATCCTCGAAGGCCGTCAAGACGGCCACCACACCGATGGAATCGACTTCGGGCACCGCTCCCAGGAGTGGGGTGCTTTCGGTGAATTTCGCCGCACGCCCTTCGAGGTTGAGGGTCTCGTCCAGCAATTTGATCAGTTCGCGTTTGATATCCAAGGCACTTCCTCTAGGGGCAAGAATCACCGTTTCGGGGCGTCCCCCGCCGGTTGCGGGGCGACGGATTATAACCGCAGCCGCCGGGCGCCCTGCGTGAGAATCCTCACGACGGCGGGCGCGGTGCGGCGTACCGCTACCCTCCCTTCCCCCCCCGCCGGGCCGGCGAGGAAAGACCAGCGACTCGACCGGCGTCCCCCGCACTAAGTCTCACCATGCTGTTCAACTCCTACGAATTCCTGCTGGTCTATCTGCCCCTGACCCTGGCGGGCTACTTCGCCCTGGGGCGACGCTCGGCCACCGCCGCCGCCACCTGGCTGGCCATCGCCTCCCTGGCCTTCTACGGCTGGTGGGACGTGCGTTATCTGCCCCTGCTGGGCGCCTCCATCGCCTTCAACTACCTGATGGGGGGCGCCATCGCCCGCCGGGCCGGCACCCCGGCGGCCAATCGCCTGCTGGCCCTCGCGGTGGGCGGCGATCTGCTGGCCCTGGCCTGGTACAAGTACGCCGGATTTTTCGCCAGTTCGGCCAACGCCCTCCTGGCTGCCGGCCTGCCGGTGCCGGAAATCGTCCTGCCCCTGGGGATTTCCTTCTTCACCTTCACCCAGATCGCCTACCTGGTGGACGCCTGGGCCGGCAAGGTGCGCGAAACCCGGCCGGTGCACTACGTGCTGTTCGTGTCCTACTTCCCCCACCTCATCGCCGGCCCGGTGCTGCACCACGGCGAAATGATGCCCCAGTTCGACCGCCTGCGGAATTACCGGCCGCGGCTCAACAACTTCATCATCGGCGGCAGCATTTTCATCTTCGGGCTGTTCAAGAAGGTGGTCATCGCCGACAACCTGGCACCCAACGTGGGGACGGTCTTCGACCAGACCAGCAACCCCACCCTGCTGGTGGCCTGGGGCGGCGTCCTGGCCTATACCTTCCAGCTCTATTTCGATTTTTCCGGCTATTCGGACATGGCCATCGGCCTCTCCCGCCTCTTCGGCGTGCGCCTGCCCCTCAATTTCAATTCGCCCTACAAGGCGACCTCGATCACCGATTTCTGGCGCCGCTGGCACATGACCCTGTCCCGCTTCCTGCGCGACTACCTCTACGTTCCCCTGGGGGGAAACCGCAAGGGCAAGGCGCGCCGCTACGTGAATCTCCTGCTCACCATGCTGCTGGGCGGCCTGTGGCACGGCGCCGGCTGGACCTACGTCCTGTGGGGCGCCCTGCACGGCATTTACCTCTGCATCCACCACGCCTGGTCGGCCCTGGCCCGCGGCTGGCGGCTGCCGCGCCCTCTGGCCGTGGCGCTCACCTTCGGGGCCGTCATCGTCGGCTGGGTGTTCTTCCGCGCCACCAGCGTCGCCCAGGCCCTCGACATCCTGGCCGGCATGGCGGGCCTGCACGGCGTCGCCCTGCCGGAAGCCATCGCGTCCCAACTCGGCCCCCTCAAGGCCCCCCTGGCCGAGATGGGCGTGCAGTTCTACTTCGGCAAGGGCGCCCAGTTCGTCTCCACCTGGGTCTGGGTGGCCCTCGCTGCGGCCATCGCCTTCGGCCTGCCCAACACCCAGGAGTGGCACCACCGTTTCGGCCCGGCGCTGGAAGCGGTCAGGAGCGACCGCCGCGCCCACCTGTCCCTCAGCAGCGGATGGGCTCTCGGTCTGGGTCTCGCTTGCGCCCTGTGCGTGGTGATGCTGTCGCAGCCCTCCGAGTTCCTCTATTTCCAGTTCTGATGCGGACATGAGCCTGCGCCCCCCCTCCCCCGCATCGGCCCGTCGGCGCTTTGCTGCGCTCTGGCTCGCCGCCCTCGTCGTAGCTCTGGCTGCGGTGGCTGCCTTCACCCGCCTGGCGGACCCCTACGGCCTCTACGAAGGTCCTCGCTGGGCGGCCTTCAACGCCCTCAAGGCCCGCCCCGACCTCACCCTGGGGGACATCAAACTGGCCGGCGCCCTGCGCCTGCGGCCGGACGCGGTCGTCCTCGGCAATTCCCGCGCCGACATCGGTTTCGATCCGCAAAGCCTCGCCGCCCGCGGCTGGGGCGAGCGCCCTTACAACCTCGCGGTGCCGGGCTCCGGCATCGAGACCAATGTGCACCAGCTGCGCACCCTGCTCGACCAGGGCGTCGTCCCCCGCCGCCTGCTGGTGGGCGTCGAATTCCTCGATTACCTGGAACGCCAGGGCGCCAAGCCCGCGCGCGCTCTGGCGGAACCCCGCCCCTGGCCGGAGCGCCTGCTCCGGCTGCGCCTGCAGGGCCTGTTCACCCTGACCGCCATCAAGGACAGCCTGGCCACCGTCGCCGCCCAGCATCGCGACGACACGCCGGTACTGCGCGCCGATGGCTTCAATCCCCTGCGCGAATACCCCGCCCTGGCCCGCAAGGAGGGCTATTTCTCGCTCTTCCGCCAGCGCGGACTGGAAAACGCGCGCCGCTTCCGTGACAGCCGCCCCCCGGCGGACTGGGAGGATACCCACGATTACCGGGCCCTGGAGCGCCTGCTGACCCTGGCCGCCGAGCGGGGCATGCGCGTCGACCTGGTGATCTACCCCTACCACGCCCAGGTGATCGGCCTTTTTGCCCGCTACGAGCTGTTGCCGGCCTTTGCGGCCTGGAAGTCCGCCCTGGTCGATCTGACCGATCGCCGGGCCACGGCGGGCACCGCCGTGCGCCTGTGGGATTTTTCCGGCCTCGACGAACGCACCGCCGAAGCCATCCCCCCGCGCAACGACAGAGGCAGCGTCACGCGCTGGTATTGGGAGGCCGGCCACTTCAAGGCAGCCCTGGGGGACGATATCCTGCGCCGCATCGGGGAAGAAGCCCCCGCCCACCGCCTGGCGCCCCCGCGCCTGCGTCCGCCGGACCTGACCCCGGCCCTGGATTCCCTGCTGTCCGCCCGCCCCGATCTGCGGGAAGATCTCGACCAGATCGTCGCCACGGTCAAGTGAAACGCATGCCGAGCCTCGCCCTCCCCCCATCCCCTCTGCTGCGCTGCGGCCGAGGAGATCCCGCCACGACGCCGCGCGCATTGCGCCCTGAGGCCCCCATGAAACCCGCCCTCTCCTGCCTGTTCGCCCTGCTCCTTGCCCTGCCGGGCATCACCGCGGCCGCCGCCGTCGATGCCGAGAAGGACTGGGCCGAACGCTCCCGCGCCCCCGGCGTCCTCGTCGCCGAAGGCTTCGACGACATCCAGGCCTGGGCGCGGTACAGCTGGGACAAGGCGGGCTGCAACGCGGACTACCAGGTGCGCGTCAATGGCTCCGTGGCGGGCTGCCGCAACAACGCCTGGGATTCCGCCGAGCGCAGCTCGGGCAAGGGCTCGGTGCGCTTCGACATCCTGCCGCGCACTTCGGAAGGTGGCGGCGGCAACATCGTCATCCCCTTCGGCGACTTCGCCACGCGGCAGTTCGGCGCCAACAGCGATCTCTGGGTCTCCTGGCGCCAGAAGATGGACGCCCGCTTCATCGCCGGCTTCCGCACCCGCGAGGGGCGCATCGCCAACGCCAAACAGGTCATCATCGCCCAGGGAGACATTCCCATCCCGGGAAGCACCAAGGTCGTCGAGGGCCAGGCGTGCAGCGAGAATCAGGTCGTCGTGGTCGCCTCCACGCCCCACCAGGGCAGCGCCCATCCCATCGGCTACATCGAGTGCGCCCGCTACCGCCCCTTCGAGCAAGCCCTGCGTGCCGGCCAGTATGGGGGCGATGCCCGGGGCAGCACCGCCATCACGCGCCAGAACATGCGTACCGACGGCAAGGGGCGTCACACCTGCATCGGTTGGCCCGCCCACCTGGACAAGAGCGGCTGCCTCAGCTACCGGCCCGACGAGTGGATCAGCTACATGGTGCACCTGAAACTCGGACCCGCCAGCCCCCGCGGCTATGAGGATTCCACCTACGAGTTGTACGGCGCCTACGCGGGCGAGGATTTTCAGCTGCTCCACCGCGTCTCCCTGGTCATCCCCCGCGGCCAGTACTATGTCGGCGGCGACCCCGCCGAGCGCTCGTCCTACAAATCGGGCTGGACCCCGACCAACGCCCACCCGGAAGCCAAGTACGGCAAGCTCTGGCTCCTGCCCTACATGACCAACAAGGATCCCCAGGAGGATTCCGGGCGGGGCTCCACCTGGTACGACGAGGTGATCGTTTCCCGCTGTCGCATCGCCGCCCCCGGGCGTCCTCTGGCGGATCCCTGCGCCGGCCAGACCGGAGCCCCCACGGACCGTCCGCGGGAGGCCGTCCCGGCTCCGGCCTCGTCGGCCTCGTCGGCCACGCCGACCATGAGCAGCGCCAAACCCGCCGCTCCTGCCCCCGCGCCGGTGCCAGCGCCCCCGGCATTGCCGCGCCCGGCGCCGACCCCCGGCGATCCGGTCGCCCTGCTGCACAGCCTCAAACCGGGGGAATGGGTCGAACTGGCCAACAGCCCCCTCGCCAAAGCCGTACTCAACGCCTGCAAGCTGCCCCAAATCGAAGCCGCCTACGACCGCCTCGGTCACGGCCTCATCGGCTGCAATGTGGAATCCCTCTTGTCCTACAGCGGCGGCGCCTACGACAGCCGCGGCCACCGGCTCCTGGTCTGGGGCGGGGGCCACTCGGGCTACGCCGGCAACGAAATCTACGCCTACAACCTCGCCGCCGGGCGCTGGGAACGCCTTACCGACCCCACCCCGCCCCTCCTCGACGTGCGCTACGACAAGGCCAGCAAGAAGCTGGTGGGCGAAGACCCGCCCTGGCGCGACCCCCGCTACCCCCCAGCCCCCATTTCCGTGCATTCCTACGACCAGTTGGCCTACCTGCCGGAGCAGCACCAATTTTTCGCGGCCGGGGGCGCCACCTTCAGCGGCAATGGCTTCTCCACGGCCAAGACCTGGCTCTTCGACCTGAGCAAGAGCGACGCTGGCGGCTGGTCAGAGGCGGAACCCATGCCCGGCAAGCCCTACGGCCTATACGAATACAACATGGCCACGGCCTACGACCCGGTTGCCAGACGCGTCGTGATGCGGGGTTACACTCAGTCGGCCACCTACGATCCCGTCTCCCGTACCTGGTCCATCACGGGCAAGGGTCTGGCCTCGCGCCGACTGGGTTCGGTGGGGGAAATCGACGCCAAACGCCGCCTCTTCGTGCTCATCGGCGGCGGTGCGGCCGAGGTCTACCCGGTCGGCCCCAAGGGCGAACTCGGGCCACCCAAACCCTTAGGCGCCGGCGGCGACCGCGAAATAGAGCAGTGCTATGGCCCCGGGCTGGAATACGACAGCCGGGCAGAGCGGCTGGTCGCCTGGTGCAGCGGAGGGGACGTCTACGCCCTGGAGGGCACCCCCCTGCGCTGGGTCAAATACGCCGCCTACAACACGGCCTTTCCCGGCCCCCGCACACCGCAGATGCGGGGCACCTACGGCCGTTTCCGCTACATGCCCGAGTACGACGCCTATATCGTCGTCAATGGCCTGCGCGACAACGTCTTCCTTTACCGTTTCCCGGGAGGCCGGCGCTGAGCCGGCTCTGAGCCCCCCATGGCCCATCGCAACATCAAGGGATTCGACGGCATTCGTGCCCTGGCCGTCATCGCCGTCATCCTCTCCCATGTCGGCGTCTACGCGGCCCTCACCGAGCGGGGCCTGCTGTCCGAACCGATCCTGGCCATGGTCGGCGGAGGCACCGGGGTTCAGGCCTTCTTCGTCCTTTCCGGGTTTCTCATCACCTCCCTGCTGATCGCCGAATTCGATGCCACGGGAAGCATCTCTATCCGCAAATTCATTCTCCGCCGCACCCTGCGCATCTTTCCGCTCTACATCCTCTTCCTGCTCATCGTCACGGTTCTGCACCTGCTGCTGCCCGGGGTCACCACCTGGCCTTCGCTTTACTACGCCTACGCCTACGCCTTCAATTTCGCCCCCACCCAGCACTACACGCCCATCCTGGGCCACACCTGGTCCCTGGCGGTGGAGGAACACTTCTACCTCGTCTGGCCGAGTCTCTTCCTCCTCACCTATGCCCGGCGCCGGCCCTATCTGGTGGGCCTGACCCTGGTCTTCATCTTTACCGCCCCCCTCCTCAACCTCGCCTTCACCCGCCTGGGCATCGGCAGGGAATACTTCGTCGGCCGCTTTTCCTTCATCGCCGGCGCCGCCATCGCCCTGGGCTGCCTCATGGCCCTCCTGGCCCACGGCCCCAGGACCGCGGACCGCTTCCGCCGCACGGTCGCGTCCCCCTGGACCCTGGCCGCCGGCCTGCTGCTCTTCGCCAACTCCCTCTACCTGCAGGTCGACTCCTGGTTCCTGAAACATGCGGGCTCCGGCCTGGCCCGCAACCTGGGCATCGCCCTGCTCGTCGGCTGGATCTACTTCAACCAGACCAGCCGCCTGACCCGCTTTCTGGAACTCCGCCCCCTCAAGTACATCGGGCTCATCTCCTACGGCCTCTATCTCTTTCAGGGGCTCTTCCTCACCACCGACCCCACCCGGACGCCGCAACAGGCCTGGCCCCCCTCCCCCGAGGTCGGTCTCCTCCTGCTGCTCCTCGCTGCGCCCCTCGCCTACCATTTCTTCGAAATCCCCTTCCTGCGCCTGAAGAGCCGCTATGCCGCCGCAACGCTCCCCGCAGGGGGGGACCCCTCTCCCACCCCGGCGCCGGCCCAGGGCCGCTGACCCGCCTTCACCCCCCCGCCACGCCCATGACCGCCCCCGGCGCCCCCGTCCCCGCAAGCCGCCCCCGGAACCTCTCCTGGTTCGTGCTGCGCCTCGCCTTCGCCGCCCTTGCCTTCGCCGCCCTCTGGGGGCCCGAATTTCTGCACTACCACGTGGCGAAAGCGCCCCCCGCCGACGCCGCCATCGAAGCCGGGCGCCAACTGCCCTCCGCCGCCGTCCTCACCGAAATCGCGGAGATGCCCCTTACCGTCGGACTCGGCGTCGCCGCGGCGGATCTGGTCCCGGCGTCAGAAGACGCGCTGCGGGGCAGGCTGCGCGCCCCGGCCTATCTGGACGAACCCCGCCCGCTCCTGGGCTACCCCGGCGACATCGAGACGGGGCCGCCGACCCTGCGCCTGGCGCTGGCCGGCCTCGCCCTGGAAGACCAATTGCTGCGGGCCTTCGAAGCCACCGGGGACGATCGCTTCCTGCGCGAAGCCCTGCGCCGCACCGTCACCTTCGCGGCCCACGAGAAAAGTCGGCGCATCGACAACGGCTTTCTCTGGAACGACCACGCCATCGCCGCCCGTATCGCCGCCATGGCGCGGCTCTGGCGCCACCTGCGCGAGCGCCCCGACGTGGCCGGCGAGCACGCCGGCCTTCCCCTCGCCGTGGTCCAGCAGGCGGCCCGCATGCTGGCCAAGCCGGATCATTTCACCGTGCGCACCAACCACGGTGTGATGCAGAACCTGGCCCTCCTGCAAATCGCCGCAGGCTTCCCCTCCCTCGATCCGGACCGCCGTCTCGTCGCCCTGGCCCTGGAGCGTCTGGGGGTCCAGGCCGGATTTTTCGTTTCCCCCGAGGGGGTCGTCCTGGAACACTCGGCCGGCTATCACGCCCACGGCAGCGAACTCCTCGCCGTGGCCCTGCGCCTGTGCGCACTCAACCGGGTCGAACCGCCCCCCTTCCTCGCCGGCGCCGCCCGACGCAGCCATGAGGTCCTCGCGCTGTTGCGACGCCCCGACGGAACGCTGCCGGCCTTCGGCAATACCGACTTCGGCACCCCGGTCCCCTCCCCGGGGCCGGACCCGGCCCCCGGCAACCACCTGTTTCCGGTTGCCGGCTACGCGCTCTGGTGGACCTCCGCCGGCGAAAGCCTCCGCGCCCGTCCGACCCAGACCGTGGTCGCCTGGGCCAAGCACGACGGCCATGGCCACAAGCGCGCCGACGAGGGCAGCCTGCTCCTGTGGTCCGACGGGGTGTCCTGGCTCACCTCCATCGGCTACTGGCCCTATGGCCACGCCCTGACCCGGATTTCCTACGGCTGGAATGCGTCCAACGCCCCCCACGAGGTCGGCGAGGGGGCCAAGAGTCCCCGCCGGGTGAGCCTGCGCGGCACCGCGGAAGGGGCGGGTGTGCGCGCCCTCGACCTCGAGCGCGTCAATGCGGAGGGGCAGACCTTCCGCCGCCAGATCGTGCAGATGGGCGGCGACCGTGTCGTGGTGATCGACGCGGTCAGCGGGCTGGGCGCCGGGGCGGAGACGGTATGGACCTTTTCGCCGGACACTGAACTCGCCCCCCATGCCCCGAGCGATACCCTGCTGGTGACCCGGGGCGAAGCCCGTATGCAGGTGGCCGTGCTGCCCGTCGCCACGGTGCTGACCCGCCATCGGGGTTCCGAGTCCCCCTTCGCCGGCTGGGTCGTGCGGGGCGGGCGGCCGACGCCGGCGCCGGCCCTGCGGGTCGAGCGCCCCGAGGCCCAATCCCTGACCGCCACCACCTTTCACCTGATCGGCTCCGGCGAGCCCCGCCCGCCCCCCGTCCTCGCACCGGACGCCAAGGCCGAGCGCTGGCGCCTGGAGTGGTCCGGCCCCGACGGCCTCGTGCTGGAGCGCCAGGACGACAGGCTGCTCCTGCGGGACGCCGCGGGCTCCCGCGAAGTCCCCTGGCAGCCCGGCCCCGACGTCGCCGCAGCCCGCGGGGCCCTGAAGCAAGCCTATGCCGCGGCGGTCGCCACCTATCCCCCCTGGCGCGACCTGACCGCCTATCGCATCGAGGCGGGCTACGCCCTGGGCGGTCTGTGGCTGGGCATCGAACTCCTGGCCTTCTTCCTTGGCAGACGGCGCCCGGGAGGAGCGCACAGGCTCCTCGGCCACGCATTTTTCGCGCTCGTCTGGGCGGCTGGCGTGATCTTCCTCCTCTTCTTTCACCTCACTTGAACAAGCACGGCATGCACGCTCCCTCCTCCCTGAAGAGCCTTATGGTCAGCGGCACCTATTTTCCGCCCCAGGTCGGCGGCATCTCGCGCATGATGGCCGAAGTCTGCCAGCACCTCGGACGGGACCGGATCGCTGCGGTATCTGGCCAGGACGGCGGCGACCTCGCCTTGTGCCAGGGCCTGCGCACCTACTGCTCTCCCGCCGCCTTCGACACCGCTTCCCGCCTCCACCTGCCCGCCCTGGCCGCCCTCCTGGGCCGCGCCATCGTCCGCGAGCGGCCCGGCCTGCTCCAGTTCGCCACCGCAGACGATGCCTGGATCGGCTGGTACACCGCCCGGCTTACGCGCCTGCCCCACCTCATCTACGCCCACGGCAACGAAATCCTCGCCCTGGCCCGCAGCCGCTGGGCAAAGCCCCTGGGGGCCTTCCAGAGCGCGGCGGCGATCATCGCCAACAGCCGCTACACCGCGGGCCTGGTGGAGGAACGCCTGGGCGTTTCCCGCGAACGCATCCATATCGTGCATCCCGGCTGCGATATTGATCGCTTCCGCCCTGTCCCGGTCCCCGACGGCCTGCGGAAGCGGCTCGCCGGCCGCCCAGACGCCTACCCGCTGCTGCTTTCGGTGGGCAATCTGGTCGAGCGCAAGGGCCAGGATCTCGTTCTCCGCGCCCTGCCCGAACTACGCCGCAGGTTCCCCGCCATCGCTTACGCCGTCGTCGGGGACGGTCGGGACAGGCCCAAGCTCGAAGCCCTGTGCCGAGAACTCGGCCTGGACGAGGTGGTGAATTTCGTCGGGCGCGGCAACGACGCCGACCTGCCGGCCTTCTACGCCGCCAGCGACCTCTTCGTGATGCCTTCCCGGGCACGCCTGGACCACGATGACGTCGAGGGTTTCGGCATGGTCTTCCTGGAGGCCTCCGCCTGCGGTAAGGCGGTCATCGGCGGCCGCTCCGGGGGCATCGCCGACGCCATTGCCGAAGGGGAGACCGGGCTGCTGGTGGACCCGGAGGACCCCGGCGCGCTGGCGGCGGCTATCCGCTCCCTGGCGGAATCGCCGGACACCATGGCCCGCTTTGGACAGGCGGGCCTGGAACGCACCCGGCGCGACTTTACCTGGGCCCGCTTCTGCGGCCGGATCGACGCGGCGCTCGCAGGTCTCGGCGCCTAGTGGTCTGCTTCGCAATTAACGAAACATGAAAGCTTGTCTTTGCGCTCCTGGCGTTGTTGCTCATCCTCGCGATAGCTTCGGCTATCGCTGCGGTTCGCGCCTAGCCAGAAACGCAAATCCGGCGCTTTCATCGTGTTCCGCCAATTACGAAGCAGACCACTAGCGGCCGCGAGCCCAGCCCGGCAGCGCCGTCTTGGCCAGTGCCAGGCAGTCTCCCGCAACGCCTGCCAGGCGCAAAGCCCTCAGGTAAGCCTCACGGGCCTTCGCCATGTCCTGGCGCGAGTAGGCGGCGTAACCCAGATCGCGCAGGTAGGACGCCACCTTTTTGGCATAGAGAATCCTGTCCTCACGGCCAAGCAAGGGGGCCAGACGGTGACGATTGTGTTCGTGAAACCGTACCGATTCGCTGACATAACGGTAGGGATCCCGGGTGACGCTGGCCGGATGTTGCCGATAGGCGCTGAGGATCTGATCGAGGTAGCCCATGGTCCCCTGCATGGCCACACGAATCCACAGGTCGATGTCCTCGCAGACGACGAAATCCGAATCGAAGTCGACCCGCGAATCGGCGAGGCGCTCCCGGGCGATCATCACGGACTGGGTATGAACCGCCGCATACTGGAGGGACATGAAGACGAAAAAGCGCGCGTCGCACTCCCACCAGGCGTCGTCGCAGGGCTTCATCCACGGCTTCGCCCGCTCCAGGAAATCGGCATCGGCCAGATAGGTCTGTCCCAGGTCGCTCCCGTCCGCCGCGATGAGCTTCAGATCGTGGAATACGGCAACCCAGTGCGGATGGCCGTCGAGCCCGGCCACCATGCGCTCGACCCGATCCGGAAACCAGAGGTCGTCGCTGTCGAGGAAGGCGAGATACCGACCGCGGGCGAGCGCCAGCCCCCGATTGCGGGCGATGCTGGGACGACCGCTGTTGGCTTGGGCAAGCACCGTCAGGCGGGAGTCTTTCCTGGCCAACGCCTGCACGAGATCGAGCGTACCGTCCCTGGACCCATCGTCGACCACGATGAGTTCGAGGTCACGGTAGGTCTGATCGAGCACCGACAAAGCGGCCTCCTCGATGTACGCCTCGGAATTGTAGGCCGGCATGATGACGGAAACCGATGGCGTTCCACCCTTGGGAGAATTCGTTTCAGCCGAGTTCGCTTGCGAGTCCATGTGCATCCCTTTCGAAGTCTTGCGCCAGACTCAACGGCCGGAAGCGGCCGGCCGTATCAGGAGATCTGCGCATCCAGTTCAATCTCGGCGCGGATCGCCTCAAGATAGCGCAAACCGTATTTGCGATCCGGCTCCAGGTAATTTCCCTCCGCCCATTCGTTCCAGGACTTGACGAAGATCAACCGGTCATCGCCCTGGTCTTGCGCCGTCATGGCCAGCGCCTGGCGGAAATGACGCTGGAAAAGTTCCGGGGTCGAATCGTGCAGGACTACGCCGTTCGAGCCGCTGCGCGGCGTATTGTCCCAATTGGGAATCACGCAGGGATACCTTCTCCCCCGAGGTTCCGTATCCGGCAACAATACCGGCAGCACCTTCTCGTATTCATGAATGGTGGGAAATCCGCGCAGGATTTCCTGCTTTTGCTTGAGCCATTTCAGCGTATTTCTCCGGGAGACCCAACCCCTGCGATGGGGAAGCCGCGGATTCACGAAGGCATCGAAGCCCTGTTCGCCGGGGCACCAAGCGGGTGACTCGTGAACCGCGACCATGTGCAACCCTCCAAGTCCGGCCCTGACGGCCATGTCGCGCCAGAAATCGAGGGTGCGCCGCGTATCCGGAATTTCCATCGGCCGATAGATCAGGAAGAGCGGTTTTCCATTGACCCGGGTATAGCGCCGATCAGCAAACATAGGCAACAGCGTGTCGAAATGGGCACGGTGGTCGTCGTCCCCCGGGTAGGTCTGCTGCGCGAGGATACGATTCGGACATCCGTGCCAGATGCCGGTCCACGTCTGATTGGCCCAGCACACGCAAAAACCGAAATCCGGCTTTCCTGCACTCACCACGTCCTGCAGCGGGCGCTCAAGGAGCTGCTTCCCGCCAAACCAATAGTGGTAATAGCAAAAGCTCTCCAGACCGTAGTCAAGGCCCAGTCTGGCCTGCTGGTCCCTGGTTTCTGGAACCCTGAGGTCATAAAACCCGAGGTCCGCAGGCAGCCTGGGCTGGTAGTGGCCGGGATAGAGCGGCTTGGCCTTCGCCGCATTGGTCCACTCGGTAAATCCTTTCCCCCACCACTCGTCATTCTCCGGAATCGGGTGGTATTGCGGCAAATAGAAGGCAATTAGACGTGGAGATGCTTTCACGAAGAGTCCAGATACAAGGAATGTTCGGTGTTAACGGACGGCGACGCCTCGTCCGATCAGGGCAAGCGCCTCGCCCCGCAGGGGATGACGCAGAACGAAGATGCTCAGCAGCCAGGCAAGGGTCGCCGCCACCCCCCCAAGGAGTATCTGAAGCCAGACCGCGGCATGAATGCTTTCGCTCAGCATCACAACCGGGAGCGTGATGACCGCCGTCCCGACTGTGACACCGAGGCTACGCCACAGGGCTCCCGCAAGCACCGCCAGGCGAAAACCAAGATATCGACTCAGCAGCAAATAGACAAAGACAGCCTTGAATCCCTGATAGGCGACGCTGGCCGCCGCGACCACTTCCAGATCACCCGTGAGCGCACCCACCACATACAAACCGAACTGAACCGGGAGCGAAGCGAGTTCGACCCACATCACTTTTCCAATCTGGCCGATGGCAATCAAGACCGACGAAAACAGATAGAACGGGGCGATCACCCAATACGCCAGGCAGAACCACTTGACCAGCGGGATGCAGTCCTTCCAGCCCTCGCCGTAGAGCAGCAATACGACCGGTTGGCCCAGCAGGGCGAGCACCACGAAGAATGGCCAGGCGACCCCGGTGATGAAGCCCGCCGAACGCAGGTAGTCGCCCCGGACATCGCCGCCCTCCCGCACCGTCTTGGAGAAATGCGGCAGTGCCACGGCCCACAGGGCATTCATGACGCCCTGATTGAAAATCTCGATCAATCCCCCAGCCCGGCTGAAGAGCCCCACCGCAACGAGGGACATCATGCGCCCCACCACCAGGTCGGCCGTTCCCTTCGCCAGCGCCCCAGCCAGATTGGACACCACGGAAAGGGAACCGAAGCTCAGGACTCGCCGAACCTCTCCAAAGCCCATCCGCCAGGGAATTTCCGCGGGACGGTGCAGGTTGGCGATGGCGGCGGAAGCCAGCACGTTGGCCAGCGAAGCATACGCAAGGCTCATGTAGCTGTGTCCCGCGTAGGCAAACACGAGGGATACGGCAAAGTGGACGACCGTCGAGCCAATCTTGACCTGTGCCACCGCGGCGAAATTCATTTCCCGTTGGAGATATCCCAGGGTGATCTGCCCAAACGGTATGAGGAGGAAATTGAGCGAGAGCACCAACATCACGTTGCGCACCCCCGGCTCCCGGTAAAAGTCGGCCGCGACACCGCTCAGGCCAGCGGTAATCGCCGCGAGGACCACCGCCACCAGCAGGGAAACCGAAAACGCCGCCCGCAGGCGCTCCCGCGTTAACTCCCGCTCCTGGATGATGTACTGGCCGACGCCGAAATCCCGCACCGCCTGGGCAAGCGCGATGAGCGCCGACGCGACCGAGAAGATGCCGATTTCCCCGGGAGACAGCAGGCGTGCAAGGATGATCGAGCCCGCGAACTGCAGCGCGATGATGCCGTAGTTCTGGGCAAAATTGATCAACAGGGCCTTGCGCAGGGTCACGACATTTCCGGATGGGGACTGAATGCTGCCTGCGGGTTCGCGAAGCGGGCAGGAACGCATGCTACCAGTTCACTCATCGACCTTTTCCCCGCCCGTGGCGCCAGGTGCGCATTCCTCCTCGCATGGCGTGCATTTTTTGGCGAGACCGACCCACGCCCGGGATAAGATGAGCGCCCGCTTCAATCCCCCCGCCGACGGGTGTTTTCCATTCCATGAGCACGCTGCGCAATTCCCTCCTCTGGTCGGTCGGCGGCCGTTACCTGACCCTGGGCCTGCAACTGGTCTCCTTCATCGTCCTTGCGCGCCTGCTGACGCCGGAAGACGTGGGCCTCTACTCCGTTGCCGCCGCCTTCATCGGGCTGACCCAGGTCCTGCGGGAATTCGGCGTCGGCACCTACCTCATCCAGGAAAAGGAACTGACGCCGGACCGCATCCGCAGCGCCTTCACCCTCTCCCTGCTGATCAGTGCGACGCTCTGTCTGGCGGTCCTCGGCCTTGCCACGCCCATCGCCGAGTTTTACCGTGAGCCCCGCCTGGAACCCGTCCTGCGGGTTCTCGCCCTCTCCTTCCTGCTCATTCCCTTCGGCAGCACGGCGCTGGCCATCCTCAACCGCGACATGCGCTTCAAGGCACTCTTCTGGATTTCCACCAGTTCTGCGGTCCTGAGCCAGCTGGCGGCCCTGGGCTTCGCAGCCCTGGGCTTCGGCTACTGGAGCCTGGTCTGGTCGTCCCTCGTCGCCACCGGCGTCAGCGTCACGGGAGCCGCCATCGCCGCCCGGGGAGGGCTCGTGCACAGGCCCACCCTGAACGAGTGGCGGCGCGTCCTCAACTTCGGCAGCCAACTGGTCGCCGGGCGCATCGTCAGCGAACTCTCGCTGAGTTTCAACGATCTGGTCGTGGGCCGCGTGCTGGGCCTCGCCGAGGTCGGCATCCTGAGCCGCGCCCAGGGCGTCATGAATCTGGCCCACCGGGATTTCCTCAACGCCATCCGCAACGTCGCGCTGCCGGCCTTCGCCAAGGCCCAGCGCGAAGGGAGCGACGTCGATCTCCTGCACGCCAAGTTCGTCGCCAACGCTGCGGCCTTCGCCTGGCCCTTCTACGGCCTGCTCGCCCTCTTCCCCCTGGAAGCCCTGCGCCTCCTCTTCGGCCCCCAGTGGGACGCCGCCGCCCCCCTGGTGCCCATCTTCTGCGCCGCCGGCGCGATCGCCGTCCTGTGGTCTTTTGCTACCTCGGCCCTGACCGGCTGCGGCCACATCGGCACCACGACCCGCATCGAACTCGCCATCCAGCCGATCCGCCTTGGCCTTATGGCCGCCTGCGCCTATTTCTTCCCTCGCCTGGAGGCCTTCGCCTGGGCGCTTCTGCTGGTCTACGCCCTCAATGTTTACATCGCCCTGAGCCTCAAGCAGACCCGCCTGCCCAGCGATGCCCGGCGCTTCATCGCCCAACTGCGCCCCAGCCTCAGCCTCGCCCTGACCACCCTCTCCCCTGCCATCCTGGTGCGCACCCTGCAAGCCAGCGGCCTGATCGAGGGATCGCTCACGATTTTCGTCTCCGTGGCCGCCCTGTGTGCGCTGGCCTGGATTCTGGCCCTCGCCACGCTGGGCCACCCGCTCCTGGACGACCCGGTCTTCGGACGCGTCAAGGCCCTCCTCGGACGGCTCGGGCCCGGCCGCAGTTCCTGAACACACCCGACCCGCCCCGGAAACAGCACCTATCATCACTCTTTTCTCGCAGCCCTCACCCGCGAGTGGATCATGAAGCGGGCCATCCGCTTCGGCCGCGCCGAGCGCTTTCGCGCCCTCCGGAGCGGCGGCACCAACGCCCGCGAGACCAGCCTGTTCGGCCTGCTCAATTTCCCGCGCTGGATGCCCCAAGACTTTCTATTCCGCTATCTCAAGGGCCAGTTGCTGCGCCTGGCCGGCAGCGACCACCGCTGGGCCGACATCCTGTGGGAAGCCCACCTGCGGCTGGGCTAAGTGATGCAGGCCCAGGAGGAAAAGAGAAGCAGCCCGCCTGGCGCCCGGGGCTGAGTCGCCCCTCCGCCCGATACCGGGATTCTCCCGCGCAGCGGGCGAGGTCAGGATTCAAGGACGCCGCGCGTCCTGCGGCCTTATCGCCCCAGGAGCCGCTCGATCTCGCCCTGGAAGCGGGCCGCCATGCGGGCTCGCGTGTTGGCCTGTAACCAGCGGTCGAGGTCGGGGTTTTCGGGCACCCCCTCTTTTTCCCGCCTGGACTTGAGTTCCAGGACATTGAGCACCATGGCGTGAATGGCGGCGACGTCGCAACTCTGCATGCTCCAGCCGGCTTTGAGCGATTGCACCAGGCGGGTGGATTCCCCCCGGTCGTCGAGCAGCAGAACGGGCCGTCGCGCCGCAAGGTACTCGTAGAGCTTGCCCGGGAGGTAGCGCTCGAAACGCTCGTCGTGGAAGAGCAGGAGTGCATCCGCCGCGCCCATCATCGCCTGGACCTCGTGCAGCGGAACGAGGGGATGGCTTTCGACCACCCCGGGAAAGGGAAAACGGGCAAGCGCCTCCTGGGTGGCCGGCGTCTTGTTGCCCACGAAGCGGACCACGAGTTTGCGCTCAAGCCCGGGGTGTTCCCGCAAAACGACGGCCAGGGCAGCGAGGAAGCGTTCCGGATCGGTATGCCCGCCAAGCTTTCCGGCAAAGAGAAACAGAGCGCGCTCATCGCCGGGCGGTGCAACGGCGCCCCGGGACGGTTCCCCTTCCGACTCCCATCCGTTGGCGATCACCTCACATTTGTGTACCAGGGTTCCAGGGTAGGTTTTGCCCAGCAAGTCGCGCTGCGATGCAGTGGTGACGGTCACCAGGTCGGCCCTGGCCAGGCAGCGCGCCTCCCACTCCCGGTCCTGCGGCTCTTTGCGGACGAAATCGAAGGGATTCAGGGACCACTCGTCCCGGTAGTCCAGAATGAGCTTGCTGCCCAGGTAACGGGCGAGATGGTACCCCGCGATGAAGGTATGAAAGGGGGGACCGGAGGCGATGAGAACCTGGGGCGGGTCGGCGCGCCAGATTTTACGGGCATGGTCGAAGATCCCGACGGCGTTGAGCAGGCCGCCATCGACGCGAGGGAAAAAGCGATAGCTGGTGACGCGGGTCGATTCCGGAATACGGTGAATCAGGACAGCGGCGCCGATCTGTTCAAGGAGTTGCAGACCCGCCGGTGTCGGAACCTCCGGCCCGGTAACGGCCAGCACCTCCACCTCCATCCCCGCCTGCACGAGGTGACGGGCCAGGGCGGCGGGTCGGTATACCCCACCCGTGATGGCCGGCGCGAAATCCCGCACGATGAGGCCCACTCGAACCGGTTTGCCCCTGGCAGGACGTATCGCCGAGGCCAGGCAGCGCAATTCCGTGCCGGCCAGTTGCGAATATCCGATGAGGGTCGAGAGGAGGGTACCGAGAAACGTTGTGGACATGGCGAAAGCGGGTCAAAACTCACACAAGGGCAGGTGCAGCGGCACCCGATGACAGATACGCCCGCACCGGGAATAGCGGCGCAAACGACAAGCGCCGTGTTTTCAGCGCGCCGACTCCGGCGCGGGTGCGGCGTCGGGCTCGGGCGCCTTGTCTGCCGCTCGTGGCGGTGGCTCCTTCCACTTCCCCACCTTGCTCAGCATCCCCTTGAGCCCCGGGAGCGAGAACCCCTGGGCGTAGGCGGCGTGGGCCGCCTCCAGCGCCTTGTCGTGCTCGCCGATCTGGAAGTAGGCGAGCCCCATGTTGTAGGTCGCGCTGGGGGAGAGGTATTCCGCGTCGGCGACGTGCTGGAGTTGCTCCCGGGCCAGGGACTTTTCCCCCTGCTTGGCCAGCCAGATGCCGTAGAGCAGCCGTGCCTGCGCATCGTCCGGCGCCTTGCGCACGGCGCGGTCGAACCAGCAGGCCATCGTATGGCTGGAACCCCGCGGTCGGTCGGTCTTCTCCCGCTCGGCCAGCCGGGCCATGGCGTTGAGCGCCCGATGATGATTGGGAAAATAGCGCAGGGTGAAATCGATGTCGGTGCCTATGGTTGCAGTACTCTGACCCGATTTCAGGTTGGCGACCCGGGGGGTGAAGTGATGGGCCTCGACGACCTGGAGTTTGCCCGGCAGCGGGTTGCGATAATCAAAGGGCCCGACCGTATCTCCGGGCCCACCGCGGGCGGCAACCGATCCGCAGGCCTCCTCGCCAGTGGCCACTTCCGCCAGGGCATGAGGTGCGGCCAGGGCCAGGATGGCCGCGGCCATAAGAAATCGCGTCGTCTGCATGGGAGGGTTCTCTGGTTTCGGCGGGGAAAAAAGCGACGGGCATATGCCCGATGGCCAGCCGCGATTATAGGCGCTGCACGCCCCCCGGTTTGCCTAATACTTCACGACAAAGATTGCCCATTGCGGATAAACTGCGCCCCTTGACCCGGCGGCCCGCCGGCAACGCCGGGCTTCGGCCCTGGCGGGGCGAGGCCGCAGACGAACCGCCCGATCCAGTCGCCATGAATACCTTCCTCCTGCACCACCTGCCCCTGGCCTCCGCCGCCGGCACCCCGGCCGCCCCCGCCCTGACCTATACCGGCAAGACGCTTTCCTACGGCGAACTGGCCGGCGAGATCGAGTCTTTGGCCGGCGGCCTCGTCCATCTGGGCCTGGGCCGCGGCGAGCGGGTCGGCATCTATCTGGAAAAGCGCTTCGAATTCGTGGTCGCGGCCTTCGGCGCCGCGGCAGCGGGCGGTGTTTTCGTCCCTCTCAATCCCCTGCTCAAGGCGGAACAGGTGGGCTACATCCTGGCCGACTGCGCCGTGCGCATCCTCATCACCTCGGCCGAGCGCTTCGAAGTGCTGCGCGAAACCCTCGCCGCCTGCCATGATCTGCGCCGCGTGATCGTCATCGGCGAACTGCCCGCCGAGCGGGAGCACCTGCCCTTCGCCCTGGAATCCTGGAGCGAAACCCTGGCCGGCCCCCGGGGGGAGCCGCACCGCGTCATCGATACCGACGTGGTCTCCATTCTGTACACCTCGGGCAGCACCGGCCGCCCCAAGGGCGTCGTCCTCTCCCACCGCAACATGGTGGCGGGGGCCAAGAGCGTGGCGAGCTATCTCGAAAACCGCGCCGACGACACCCTGCTCGCCGCCCTGCCCCTGTCCTTCGATGCCGGCTTCAGCCAACTGACCACGGCCTTCCACGTGGGCGCCCGGGTGGTGCTGCTCAATTACCTGCTGCCCAAGGACGTGCTCAACGCCATCGCCCGCGAGAAGGTCACCGGCCTCACCGCCGTGCCGCCCCTCTACATCCAGCTCACCCAGTTGAAGTGGCCGGAGACGGTCACCGACCACCTGCGCTATTTCGCCAATACCGGCGGCCGCATGCCGCGGGAGACCCTGGACGCCCTGCGCCGCGCCCTGCCCCGCAGCAAGCCTTACCTGATGTACGGCCTGACCGAGGCCTTCCGCTCCACCTACCTGCCGCCGGAGCAGGTGGACCGGCGCCCCGATTCCATCGGCAAAGCCATCCCCAATGCGGAAATCCTGGTTCTGCGGGAGGACGGCAGCGAGTGCGCCCCCAACGAACCGGGGGAACTGGTGCACCGTGGCGCCCTGGTGGGCCAGGGTTACTGGAACGATGGCGAGAAGACCGCCGAGCGCTACAAGCCCCTGCTGCACCGGGAGGCCGGTCTCGTGCTGCCCGAAATCGCGGTTTTTTCCGGCGATACGGTGCGCCGCGACGAGGAAGGCTACCTGTACTTCATCGGCCGGCGCGACGAGATGATCAAGACCTCCGGCTACCGCGTCAGCCCCACGGAAATCGAGGAGGTGCTCTACGGCACCCAACTGGTGGGGGAAGTGGCGGCCTTCGGCGTTCCCCATCCACAACTGGGCCAGGCCGTCGTCGTCGTGGCCACGCCCCGGGGCGAAACCCTGGACGTGGACGCCCTGCTGAAACTGGCCCGGGAGCGCCTGCCCATCTACATGCTGCCTGCCCGGGTCGACGTGCGCCCCGGCCCCCTGCCCCGCAACCCCAACGGCAAGATCGACCGCAAGCTCCTGTCCGGTGAATTCCAGAATCTCTACGAGTAAGTCGCCATGAGCGCTCCCGTGCACACCCCCATGCATCAGTTTCCCATCGCCCACGGCGAACTGCTGGTGGGCGGCATTCCCCTCACCCGCCTCGCCGCCCGGGTGGGCGCCGGGGTGCCCTTCTACGCCTACGACCGCCGCCTGCTCGACGCCCGGGTCGCCACCCTGCGCCAGGTTCTGCCGCGGGAGGTTCGCCTGCATTACGCCCTGAAGGCCAACCCCATGCCCGCCCTGGCCTGCCACATGGCGCCCCTGGTGGACGGCATGGACGTGGCCTCGGGACGCGAACTGCGGGTGGCCCTGGACGCCGGCGTCGCAGCGGCGGAAATCAGCTTCGCCGGCCCGGGCAAGTCCGAGGCCGAACTGCTGCAGGCCGTCGCGGCGGGCATCCTGGTCAATGTCGAAAGCCTGCGGGAACTGCCCCTGCTGGCCACGGCCTCCCGCAGCCTGGGGCGGCCCGCCCGGGTCGCCCTGCGGGTCAATCCGGATTTCGAACTGAAGAGCTCGGGCATGAAGATGGGCGGCGGCCCCAAGCAGTTCGGCATCGACGCGGAGCAGGTGCCCGAGGCCCTGGCCGAGGTGCGCCGCCTGGACCTGGCATTCGAAGGCTTCCACATTTTCTCCGGCTCCCAGAACCTGCGCGCCGAATCGATTTGCGAAGCCCAGCGCAATGCCGTGGACCTCGCCCTGCGCCTCGCCAGCGGGGCCGGCCTGCCCCTCAGGCGCCTCAACGTGGGGGGCGGCTTCGGCATCCCTTACTTCCCGGGCGAAACGCCCCTGGACCTGGCCCCCATCGGCGAGAACCTCGCCGCCCTGGTGCAGCGGCTCAAGACCGCAGCACCGGGCTGCGAGCTGACCGTCGAACTGGGCCGCTACCTGGTGGGCGAGGCCGGCATCTACGTTTGCCGCATCCTGGACCGCAAGATTTCCCGGGGCCAGGTCTTCCTGGTGGCCGACGGCGGCCTGCACCACCATCTGGCCGCTTCAGGCAATTTCGGCCAGGTGATCCGCAAGAATTACCCGGTGACCATCGGCAACCGCCTGGCCCCGGATGCCCCGCGGGAGACGGCCTCGGTGGTGGGCCCCCTGTGCACGCCCCTCGATCTGCTGGCTGACCGCATGGACCTGCCCACCGCCCGTCCCGGCGATCTGGTGGTCGTCTTCCAGTCCGGCGCCTACGGCCCCAGCGCCAGCCCCCAGGCCTTCCTGAGCCATCCGGCCCCGGTCGAAGTCCTCGTCTGATCCGCGCCTTTCCCCGAGTTTCCCTCATGTCCAAGAATTCGCTTTTTTCCGGCCACTTCGATACGCGCCAGATTCCCGCCCCGGAGAGCCTCCGCGTGGGGGATCGCCGCGTCGACTGGGAAGGCGGCTCCCTCGCCTGGAGCGACGCCGCCGACGTGGTTTTCGCCCGCCGGGACGACCGCCTGTGCGTCGCCGCGGGCCACCCGGCCTTTCCGCCCCAGATCACCGGGTCCAACGATGCCGAACGCTGGCTCAGCCTCTACGCCCAGCGCGGCGAATCCGGCCTGGCCCAGGTGGGCGGGGGCTGGAGCGTGGTCATCCTGGCGCCCTGCGAGGGGCGGCTCCTGCTGGCCATCGACCGCTTCGCCATCCAGACGGCCTGCTACGCCCGGGAAGGCTCGCGCATCGCCTTCGCCGAACGCGCCGACGACGTGGCCGTCCGGGACCGCAGCCTCGACCCGCAGGCCATCTTCAATTACCTGCACTTTCACATGATTCCGGCACCGCGCACCATTTTCCGTCAGGTGCGCCGTATGCCCCAGGCCGCCGCGCTGCTGCTCCAGGACGGCGCCTCCCAGGTGCGCCCCTATTGGCGCCCCCATTTCGAGGAGCACAAGCGGATCGATTTCGCCACCGCCAAGACCAAGTTCCGCCTCCTGGTGGAAAACGCCGTGCGCCGGGAAATCGGCCACGAGCGGGTGGGCGCCTTCCTTTCCGGCGGCACCGACAGCTCCACCGTGGCGGGCATGCTCTGTCTGGCCACCGGCGCTTCCTGCGACACCTACTCCATCGGCTTCGATTCCGAAGGCTACGACGAGATGGAGTACGCCCGCATCGCCTCCAAGCATTTCCGCACCCGCCACCACGAGTACTACATCACCCCCGAGGATCTGGTCAGCGGCATCCCCGCCGTGGCCCGTTTCCACGACCAGCCCTTCGGCAATTCCTCGGCGGTTCCGGCCTACTACTGCGCCAAGGTCGCCCAGGCCGACGGCATGGAGCACCTGCTGGCCGGCGACGGCGGCGACGAGTTGTTCGGCGGCAATTCCCGCTACGCGACGCAGCGGCTTTTCGACGCCTATCGCCACGTACCGGGCCTCATCAGGCGTCACCTGCTGGAGCCGGTGCTGGCGGATACCGACTGGCCGCGCAAGATTCCCGGCCTGCGCCAGGCCGGCGGCTACATGCGCCATTCCCGCATCCCCCTGCCCGACCGTCTGGAGAGCTTCAATCTCCTGGACCGCCTGGGGCCGGATCACGTCCTGACGACGGATTTCCTCGCCACCATCAATCTCCAGTCGCCCATGGAGGAGCGGCGGGAGACCTGGCGCCAGTGTGATACCGGCGCCCTGGTGAACCGCATGCTGGCCTACGACTGGAAATTCACCCTGGCCGACAGCGACCTGCCCAAGGTCCGCGGCGCCACCCGCATGGCCGGCATCGGCGTCGGCTTCCCCCTGCTCGATACCGAGCTGACCGACTTCTCCCTCGCCCTGGAACCCGAGTGGAAGCTCCGCAAGCTCAAGCTGCGCTGGTTCTTCAAGGAGGCCCTGCGCGGCTTCCTGCCCGACGCCATCCTCACCAAGAAGAAGCACGGTTTCGGCCTGCCCTTCGGCCCCTGGACGGTGAAACACCCCGGCCTGCGCCGTCTGGCCCAGGAATCGCTGGATTCCCTCGCCACCCGCGGCATCGTGCGACAGGATTTCGTCAGCCGACTGTTCTCGAACCTGCTGCCCGAACACCCGGGCTACTACGGCGAAATGGTGTGGATCCTGATGATGCTGGAGCAGTGGCTCGCCGCCCAGGACGCCCGTACCGGCGCATGAGGCGCCCTACACCCGGTCGCAGGCGGTGCGCAGGTAGTTGTGGGCCAGGCGCAGGACGAAGCGCGCCGGACTGCGGTCCCAGGGCGTGAAGCGGGGCACCTGGAAGAGGTCGGTGGACTCGTTGACCGAGCCCCAGGCGGTGGAAAAGGCCGCCTGGTAGCCACAGCGCCGGATGAGGTCGGGGTGCCCCGGCAGGTAGTCCTTGCCCGGCTTGCCGTTGGGGTAGGCGAAGAGGCTGGGCGGCGCCCCGAGAATTTCCCCCAGGCGGGCGCGGTCCTCGCCGATTTCGCGCAGGATCGTGGCGTCGTCCAGACGGGCCAGGATGGGATGGCTCAGGGTGTGCCCCCCCACTTCCATGCCCGCCGCCTGCATTTCCCGCACCTGGGCGGTGCTCATCATGAGGTCGCGGGGCACCGAGCCCCCGGTGATTTCCGCCAGCCCGTCGATGGCCTCGCTGCGGGCGGCCGGCTCCCGGTACTTGAGATCGATGAGGACGCTGTCGAGCAGCGCCGCTTTTTCGGGCACCGTGCCGCTGGCGTAGCGACCGAGGCCGATGGGGGAGAGATCGATTTCCGCCCCGCTGTATCCGCGCACGAGTTCGATGACCCGGTCGTTCCACATGCAACCGCCGTCCAGGAAGCCGCTGGCCACGAAGAAACTGGCGGTGAGCCCGTGGGCCTGGAGGACGGGGACGGCCTCGGTGCGGTTGTCGGCGTAGCCGTCGTCGAAGGAGATGGCCACGGCGCGGGGCGGCAGGGGCCGGCCGGCCGACAGGCGCGCCACGGCTTCCGGCAGCCCGATGCAATGGAAATTCTCCGCCACCAGACCCATCAGGCGGTCGAAGTCCTCCCGGTCGGGCTCGCCGGGGAAGAGCGGGTCGCGCTCTGCCCGCACGCGATGGAAGATGAGGATATTGAGCCGCCCCTTGCCCGCGCCGCGCGAGAGGAGCCCGGCGTAGCGGCGCAGGGCCGCCCCCAGGACGGGCCCCGTTGCGCCGCGGTGGCGTGGCGGGTCAACGCGCATCGCCACTCCCCGATGCGGCGCCCTCGACGTGGCTGACCACGTAGCGGTATTTGCCCGACTTTTCCGCCGGGATGCTGTCGACGCGCTTCACCTGCACATCGACCGACTGGCCCAGGCGGGCCTTGTAGTCGCGCACGATGCGGTCTTGCGATGCGCTGCCGAAGGGGGGGCCGGCGACGACCAGGACCTCGACGTGCTGGCGCGTGTGCTGGACGATTTTGAAGCGCTCGACGCCGGGCAGGTCGCGCACCGTGTAGATGAGCGCCAGCCCGTGCAGGATGGTGCCGTCAGCCGCCACCACGAAGTCGGTGGTGCGGCCCTGGATTTCCTGCATCAGGGGCAGGGTGCGCCCGCAGGAGCAGGTCTTGTCGGACAGGATGCCCACGTCGCCCGTCCGGTAGCGCAGGAAGGGAAATTCGTGGGTGGCCAGGTGGGTCACCACGATTTCGCCGGCCATCCCGGGCGCCACCGGGCGGCCGTCGGCCCCCACGGTTTCGATGATGATGTCCTCGGCCTGGAGATGCATGCCGCCGTGAGGGCATTCGTGCACCAGAAAGCCCGCGTCCCGGGCGCCGTAGCCATTGGCCACCGGGCAGCCGAAGACGCGGCGGATGGTGGCCCGCTGGTCGTCGTAGAGGCGCTCGCTGGTGACGAAGGCCACCTTGATGCCCAGGTCGTCCATGGCGATGCCCCGGCTTTCGGCATGGCGGCCGATGAGCGAGAGGGCGGAGGGGTAGCCGAAGAGCATGGCCGGCCGCCGCTTGCGGATGGCCGCGACGAATTCGTCCAGACGCCGCTCGGACATCTCGAAGGCCGGCAGCAGCGTGGTGCGCAGCAGGCGGTCGCGCAGCAGGCGGACACGGTCCTGGGCGCCGAGTTCGATGGGGCTGCCCCAGACGACCATCTCCGGGTCGCCGATATCGACGCCCCACCAGCGGGTCACGCGCCACTTGGCGCCCACGTCGTGGCTCTTCCTGGCCTTGCCGATGTAGAAGATCAGGGGTTCGCCCGAGGAACCGCCGGTGTTGTAGCGGCTCAAGGGACCGGCGTCCTCGGCCCGCAGGCTGTCGCCCGCGGCCCGCAGGGTCGGCTTGTCGCACAGGGGTAGCGCGGCCAGATCGGCGACCTCGCGCAGATCGCGGGGATCGAAGCCCAGGTCGGCAAAGAGGCGGCGCGTATGGGGCACGGTCCTGCCGATGCGGGCGAGGAAATCCCGCAGGCGCTCCAGGCGCCAGGCCTCCAGGCGATCCCGCGACCAGTACTGCTGCTCTTCGAGGCGGCGGCGGATGGCGACCGAGTCGTGATGCTTCAGGCGCTCGTGCAGGGGAAAGATCAGGCCACTGCACAGGGAGGTATAGGCACTCATGGGGATGGGCGGACAGTTGGCGGCCGTGGCTTGCGGGCGGCCGGGCGCGCGGGTACCGCAACGGGGAGCGGCGCACGCCCGTCGCCCACGTCCCGGGCAACCAGGGCAACGATGGCGACGAGGTAGTAGGGCAGGTCGTAATTGACCAGATTCACGAAGGCCCCTCCCACGGCAAAACCCATGAGGGAAACCTGGATCATGCGCATCAGGGGCGGCACCCAGTCGGCGTCCGGACCGTCCCGCGCGGCCTTGGCCACCCGGGAGGCGAGGCGCCAGGTGAGAAATCCGATGGCCAGATAGAGGAAGAGCCCCACATAGCCGTGCTCGGCCAGGGCCTGGAAGTAGATGCTGTGGGGCGAATAGGCCTTGGCCCATTCGGTGACCGCATAACGGTGCCAGGTGGCCGGGTTTTCCGTGACGTTGTAGCCGCCGCCGGAAATGGGGTTGGAGGCCGACATGTTGAGGATCATCTGCCAGGTGTACAGCCGGCTCTGGGCGGAGTGATCCTGGTGGCTGGAAATGGACGACATGCGATCCGTCCAGTTGTCGGGCATGAAGGCGGCCATGCCCCCCAGCACCACCGCGAGTGTCAGCAGGGTGACGACGGTACGCTTGCTCTTGACCCCGAGGAAAAACGCCATGGTGACCACCGCCAGGAGCGCGCCGCGGGAGTGGGTTCCGAGGGTGGATACGAAGGTGAAGAACATGGCGGCGAACAGGGCCCGCCGGTGCCAGATGTTTTTCATCTGTCCCGCCAGGTAATAGAGGAGCGGGATGACCATGACGAAGGCCACGCCCAGTTCGTTATTGCCCTCGATGAAGCTGCCCGGCGGCCCCCACACCGTCCCGCCGCCGCCGCGCAACAGGGTGAACAGCCCGCCCTTGGCCCCGTAGAAGGCGACCGAGAGGGTCACCACCCCCACCAGAAGGTTGATCTGCTGCTTGCCGCCGATGAGCAGCAGGCTGAGGAAAAGCATGATCTGAATCTTGGCCACCTTGCTCCACATGGCCCAGACCACTTCCGGAGTGTTGAAGGACACGGCCGCGGTAAGGCAGTTCCAGGCGAAGAAGACGACCAGGAGCACCGCCGGGGCACTGGTCGGAAAACGGAAACGCTGCTTGGTGATGAAGAGGCCGAGGAAGGTCATGCCGGCGGCGACCTGCCCAAAAGGCAGGCTGTAGGCGAAGCCGAAGGTGAGCCGGTGGGGACTCATCATGCTGATCCAGGCCCAAAGCAGGGGGGCAATGTAGCTGCGGCGGAAACACATGAAAAGCAGGCCGCCGAAGACGACGACCAGGGCAATGTCACGCATGGCTCACCACCGTTCCACCAGCGGCGAAGCGCCTATAGACCTCCAGCCAGCGCGGCCGGATGCGCTCCCAGGCGTAGTCGGCGGACGCTTCCAGTCCGGCGGCGACCAGACGCTGACGCAAGGCGGGATCGCGCAGGACTTGCAGGCCTGCCTCGGCCATGGCCTCCGCTGCCCCTACCGGCACCAGGAGGGCGTTGGCCCCATGGGTGACGAGGTAGGGAATCCCCCCTGCGTCGGTGCTCACCACCGGAACGCCGCTGGCCAGGGCTTCCAGGATGGAAATGGGCATGTTGTCCACCCGGCTCGGGTTGAGCATCAGATCCGCCTGAGCGTAGAGCGCCGGGATGTCGCGATTCTCGATGCGCCCGGAAAAATGCACGGCATCGCCCATGCCGAGATCGCCGGCCAGGTGACGCAGGGCCGCTTCCTCCGGGCCGCTGCCGGCGACCGTGAGACGGGCGGCGGGAAATTCCTGGCGCACCCGGGCAAAGGCGCGCAGGGCGGTGGGAATGTCGTAGATGGGTTCCAGGTTGCGGGTCACGATCAAGTGGGGCGCGTCGGGGCGCCGCTCGTCCCGGGAAGGGGAGAAGCGCGACAGGTCGACGATATTGGGTACGATCTCGGCACTATGGCCGAATTCCCGGAAGACCTCGGCCAGATAGCCCGAAGGCACGACCAGTGCCGTAGCCCAGGCCGGACTGCGCACCACCCAGCGGGGTGCCGCGGCAAAGAAGGCCCGCGCCTCTCCGCCCCGGTAATTGACGATGCAGGGCACGCCCCGCAGGCGGGCGAGGACGATGGTCGGCAGGGCGAAGACGTACCAGGCGATGCCCGAATTGGCGAAGAGGTGCACCACCTGACTGCGCCCCAGGCCCCACCACAGCCGGAAGAGGTAGGGCACGAAGCGGAATGCGGCCCGCAGGCCCTTGAGGGAGCCGACCCAGGCAGGCGCATAGGGCGCGTTGGTTTGCACGAAATGGACTTCCAGCCCCTCCGCGACGAGGAATTCGCGCAACTGGCGACACTGGTTGGCCATCCCCCCCGAGGGCGGCGGCAGGGGCCCCACCAGGAGCACCGCGGGCGCTTCTCCCATTGTGTCAGCGCCCTGGCCGCGGCGGCTGCGCAACAGAAGGAAGACGGCACCACCCGAGGCCAGCACCAGGAGCGGCAGTTCGATCAGGAGCCGCAGGCGCAGGCGCTGCATACGCTCGATGGCCAGGGCGTTGCCGGGGGTGGCGAGGATCTGGATGCGCGGATGGACGCCGGTCAGGATGGCGGCGGCCTGCTCCGCAGAACGGGAGAGCGACCCCGCCAGGTGCACCAGGGGCTGCCCCTCGTAGGCGCCGAGATTGGTCCCCATCCACAGGTACCAGCCTTCCAGGCCGCGCCGATAGTAGTCCCGCAGGGCGGTTTCGCGGATGAAGCCCAGACGGCCCGGACCGTTGGAGACGATCTGACCCACTGCTCCCGCCCCGGCGAGGGCTGCACGCCACTCGGCCACGCTGAGCGGGGTACCGTCCGGCGCGATGACGTGGAAATTGTTGAAGACGTCGATGAAGACCCAGCGCCCCGCCTGGCGATCGAAGACTTCCAGCACGGCGTGGCCGTGGCCGCCGAAGCCGTCGAAGGAAAAACCCCACTCGCGCACGACGATGCCGGCAGCGTGGGCCAGGGCGATGAAGGTCTGGGTGAAATCGGCGCAGTAGCCGCGGCCTTCGTCGCGAATCTTGCGGTAGGCGGTCCAGGTATCGGCCTGGATCGCCCCGCCGTCGCGGGCGTTTTCGGTCAGATGACCAGCCAGGCGCAGAGCCCGTTCCCAATCGCTCCCCTGGGGCGCGACCTGCTTGACGACCTCGACCAGGCGGGGGTCGGGGGCCACCGTATCGGTCTTGAACTCGGCAGGGAATTGGGGCGGCAGCCAGTCGAAGCGCTCCCCCGCCACGGGCAGCACCAGGAGCGCGTTGCGCAGCCGCACCGCCTCGGACGACGGCCGCGCCGAGCGGCCGAGGTCGGCCAGGATGGCAATAACCACCGCCAGGCAAGCCAGGAGCGCGACCAGCCGGGTATTGCGCGAGAGTCCCCTAGCCATGGGCAAGCAGGCCACCGTGCGCGAGGGGGGGCCTGCCCCTTACCAGCACAGCCCTTCGACCCGCCCCTTGAGCCTCACATTGGCCGGCAGCCCCACCAGGTCGATGACCTGATGTTCGGGCCGCACGTGCTCTTCCAGGGCGGCGAAAATTTCCGGCGTGGCCAGGCCCACCACCAGAATTTCGCATTCGGCGGCCACTTCGGCCAGGTTATCGCGCATCAGCTCGCCCAGGTGGGGAACGTGCTGGTCGATGAAGCGGCGGTTGGCGCCCAGCAGGCGGGAAAGCATCACCTCGGGGTCATAGACGCGCAGTTGCACGCCCTTGCCCACCAGTTGCTCTGCCAGGGTGACCAGGGGCGATTCGCGCAGGTCGTCGGTACCGGTCTTGAAGGACAGGCCCACGAAGCCCACCTTGCGCGAGCCGGTGGACAGCACCTTGCTGAGGGCGTGCTCGACGTGGACCTTGTTGGACGACAGGATGCCCGCATGCATGGGCAGATCGACGTCGCGCTGCTTGCCCAGATACACCGTGGCGCGCAGGTCCTTGGGCAGGCAGGAGCCGCCGAAGGCGTAGCCGGGCTTCAGGTAGGCCTTGGAGATGTTGAGCTGGCTGTCGCGACAGACCAGGTCCATGACCTGGAAGGGATCGACGCCCAGGGCCTCGCACAGGCGGGCGGTCTCGTTCGCGAAGGTGATCTTCAGGGCGTGGAAGTTGTTGCAGCAGTACTTGACCATTTCGGCGGAGCGCACGCTGCTGCGGTAGAACTCGCAGGGCAGGTGGCCGAAGAGGGAGCGCAGGCGGTCCGCCGGGTAGTCGTGGTTGCAGCCGACGATGGTGAAGGGAGGCTTGTCGTAATCGCGGATCGAGCTGCCTTCGCGCAGGAATTCGGGCTGGAAGCAGCAGAAGAAATCGACGCCTTCCTTCTTGCCGGAGGCTTCCTCGATGATGGGCCGGATAACGTCCTCGACGGTTCCCGGCACCAGGGTGGAGCGGAAGACGAAGACGTGGGGCGCGGACTTCTTCTTCATGGCCTCGCCGACCTGCTGGGCCAGGCGCAGCATGGCGCTCTGGTCCTGGCTGCCGTTGGCGGCCGAGGGCGTGCCGACGCAGACGAGGGAAATTTCGGATTCGGCCATGGCCTTGGCGGCGTCCTGGGTCACGGAGACGAGGCCCGAGGCCACCACCTTCTGCATGAGGTCCACCATGCCCTCCTCCACCACCGGGGTCTTGCCGGCAGCGATGAGGTCGAGCTTGGTCTGATCGACGTCCACGCCGATGACCCGATGCCCGTCCCGCGCGAGGCAGGCCAGGGAGACGGCGCCGACATAGCCCAGACCGAAGATGCTGATATTCATAGTGCGATTCCAATCGTGCAAAGGTGAAATTCTAGTTTTTCGCCACGACCCGGGCGATGATCCCGTCGAGGCGGCGCATGGAGGCCTGCCAGTCGTGGTTGCTCAACATCCGCTCCCGACCGGCCCGGGCGAGGCGTTCCCGCTCGCCGGCGTCTTCCATGAGGCGTAAACAGGCAGCAGCATAGGCCGCAGGGCCGTCGCCGACCAGGAAATGTTCCTCATCGAGGGCGTCGACGCCGCCGGCCCCGGCCGGGCTGGTGACCACCGGCACCCCCATGGCCATGGCTTCGAGGATCTTGTTCTGGGTGCCGCGGGCGATGTTGAGGGGCGCCACCATGGCCGCCGAGCGCAGGATGTACGGCCGCACGTCGGGCACCGATCCGGTGACGGTGACCCCGGGCAGTTCGCCGAGTTTCTGCACCGCCGGGCTGGGGTCAGCGCCGACGATGAGGAGCTTGGCCTGGGGCCGCCTGGCCTGGATGAGGGGCAGGGTATTGCGGCAGAAATCGAACATGCACTCCTGGTTGGGGTAGTAGTCCATGCGTCCGATGAAGGATAGGGTGTCGGCATCGTAATCCCCGCCGTCGGGCTTGAAGAAGCCGGCGTCGACGCCGTTGGGGAACCAGTCGGAGGCACGGGCCGCGCCGTAGCCTTCAAGGGTTTCCCACTCCGCCCGGGTGGTGGCGGTGCACAGGTCGAATTTGCGCGCCAGGCGCCGTTCCGCGGCCTCCATCTTGGCGCCCTCCAGCCGGTAGCCCAGGGAAAGGGGAAAGGGCTTGTAGTTCGCGTACTCCAGCCACTTCTGCGAATCCATGTCACCGAAATCGAGAATCTTGGGGGTGCCCTGCACGTGTTCCACGTACTGCGCCACCGACGAACAATGGACGAAGATGAGGTCGAAGCACTCCGCGGCGAGCAACTCGTCCACCTTGCGCTTCAACTCCGGCGAATAGAAGAAGCCCATGGACGACGGCGTGACCAGGGGCAGCCGCACTACCATGCGCACGACCTGGATGGGATTGCTCACCCGCCCCATCTCGTAGCGATGGCAATGGCCCGCGATGCCTTCCCCCTCCAGGGCCTCTGCGGGTGAGCGGGCCAGGGAGCAGACCGTGACGCGGTGCCCCTGGGCGCTCAGGTGGCGGATCATGTTGAAGGGGCGAATCTTGCCGCCCCGCTTGGGGGGGAAGGGGAAACGATGGCAGACGTAGAGGATGTTCATGCGAGATAGGATTGCAGTTCGACGGTCACGTCTTCGTGGGAGCGCCGGTCGAGATAGACGCGAGCCCAGACTTCGAAATTGACCAGGGCCACCAGGGCGTCGGTGTAGTCCTGCCGGCTGGCCCGGTGGTCGGCCACCAGGCGCTGCACCACGGCGGAATCGAAGAGCCCGCGGCGGGCCATGGCTTCCGGGGACAGCAGGCGGTCGAGGAGCCGGCCCAGTTCCCCCTTGAGCCAGGCGCCCATGGGGGTGCCGAAGCCCCGCTTCTTGCGGTGCAGGATGTCGGCGGGCAGACGGGCGCCCAGGGCCTTCTTCATGGCCGCCTTGAGAACGCCCCCCTTGACCTTGACGGCCTCGGGCATGGTGGCCGCCATTTCAAGGAGTTCGTGGTCGAGAAGCGGCACCCGGCATTCCAGCGAGACGGTCATGCTCATCTTGTCGGTGAGCATGAGCAGGTCGTCGGGCAACTGGGAGGCCATATCCACCGCCAGCATGCGGTTGCAGGAATCGTCCTGCCGCGCACCGGCGAAGGCATCCACCAGGGGATCCCAGGCCTCCTGCGGCGCGGCGCGCTGCAATTGCCCAGCCAGGGAGCGATCCATGATCTGCAGATAGGCGCGGTAGCGTTCCTCGAAGGACAACTCGGCCGTGGCGAGGAAGCCCTTGGCCAGACGGGCGACGTTGAGCCATCTGGAATGGCGGTCGGCGGGCAGGAGCCGCCCCACCCCCTTGGCCATGCCCTGCAGCGCCCCCGGCAGGCGATTGAAGCGCTCGGCGTAGTGGTTGCCCAGGTAGCGCCGATAGCCGCCGAAGAGTTCGTCGCCTCCCACGCCGGAGAGGATGACGGTCACGTCGCGGCGGGCAAATTCGCTCACCAGGTAGGTGGTGATGAAGGCGGTGTCGGCGATGGGTTCGTCCATGTGCCATAGAAGCCGCGGCAGGAGGGAGACCACATCGGGCTTGACCACGATTTCGTGGTGGTCGGTGGCGAAAAGCTCGGCCACCCGGCGGGCGTAGGGGAGTTCGTTGTAGAAATTGTCCGCCGCCGAGCCCCCGAAACCGATGGCGTAGGTCTTGACCGGCTGTGTCGTGGCGGCCGCCATGCAGGCCACCACGGCGGAGGAATCGATGCCCCCGGAGAGGAAGGCGCCGATGGGCACGTCGGAAACCATCTGGGCCCGCACCGCCCGGTCGATGCCCTCGGCGATGCGCTCGATCCATTCGCTTTCGGAAACGCGGCCGTCGATCTTTTCCGGCGGCGACCAGTAGCGGCGCTGGCAGGCCTCGCCCCCTTCGACGACGAGCAGGGTGGCCACCGGCAGTTTGCCGATGCCGGAGAACATGGAGCGGGGCGCCGAGACGTAGCCCAGGTTGAGGTAACTCGCCAGGGCCACGGGGTCGACCTCGGCCGTGCTGCCGGGCAGGGCAAGAAGGGCCTTGGCCTCGGTGGCGAAGGCGATGCGGCGGCCATCCCGGCGCCAGTAGAGCGGCTTGACGCCGACGCGGTCACGCCCGATGAGCAGGCGGCGGCGGCGGGAATCCCACAGCGCAAAGTTGTACATGCCGTTGAGGCGCAGGACGAAATCGTCGCCCCAGGCCTCGTAGGCGTGCAGCAGCACCTCGCAGTCGGAGCCGGTGCGGAAGCGGTGGCCCAGGGCGCTCAGTTCGTCGCGCAATTCGCGGAAATTGTAGATTTCGCCGTTGCACACCAGCCAGAGGGACTCGTCCTCGTTGGTGAGCGGTTGATGCCCTCCCGCCAGATCGATGATCGACAGGCGGCGCATGCCGATGACGCAGTTGCCGTCGTGGTGCCAGCCGTGGTCGTCGGGCCCCCGGTGGCGGGTGACGTCGCCCATGAGGGGCATGAGCGCTGGATCGGCAGGAGTGCCGTCGAGATGGATGATGCCGTAAATGCCGCACATGGCAGCGCTCTCTCTTAATGGGGGCCTAACACGGCCTGCCGCTGGGGCGGCAGGAGGCGACGGTAGACGTTGCGGTAGTTTTCCGCGCTGCGCGTCCAGGTCCGCTCGCGCTCGACAAAGGCGCGACCGGCCTCGCGTATGGCCTGCCAGCGATGGCGATCGGTCAGGAGTCGGGCCACCGCGACCGCGAGGGCCTGGCTGTCATTGGCCGGGAAGAGAATCCCCGTTTCGCCGTCGCGGATCAATTCCCGGTGCCCCCCCACGTCGGAAGCGACGAGGAGTTTGCCCTGGGCCATGGCCTCCAGGGGCTTCAAGGGCGTCACCAGTTCGGTGAGACGCATGGGCTTGCGGGGGTAGCAGAGAAGGTCGATCTGGCTGTAGTAGCGCTGCACCTCGGCGTGGGGCACCCGGCCGCTGAAGACGATGCGGTCGGCGAGCCCCAGGGCGACGGCCTGATCGCGCAGCGCCGCCGCCTGGGGACCGCCCCCGACGAGCAGCACCTTGAGATCGGGAAAGCGCGGGGCCAGCAGGGCGAAGGCTTCCAGCAGGAGGTCGAGGCCTTCGTAGCCGTAGAAGGAGCCGGCGAAGCCCAGGACGGTGGCCCCTTCGAGCCCCAGACGCTGCCGCAATTCGGGATCGGGCGCCTGGCCATAGGCGAAGGCTTCGACATTGACGGCGTTGGGGATGACGGTCACCTTGGAGGCAGGGATGCCCCCGCGGGAGAGGATGTCCCCCCGTAGCCCTTCGCAGATGGTAGTCACCGCGGCGGCCCGCCGCAGGGCCCAGGTTTCCAGCGCCCGACCGATGCGGTAGCGCAGGCTGCCTTCCCGGGTGGTGCCGTGGTCGACGGCCGCATCTTCCCAGGAGGCGCGCATCTCATAGACCACCGGCACGCCGCGCCGCCGGCCGGCGCGCAGGGCCGGGATGGCGTTGAGGACCGGGGAATGGGGATGCAGGATGTCCGGTTCAAAGAGACAGATCAGTTCCTCGAGTCGCGCCTGGGTGGCGTCCATCTGGCGGAAGTAGCCCCGCAAACCGGCCATGGCGGCCGTGGCGGGCGTGCGATGGAAGGTCCAGCCGTCCACCGTTTCCTCCAGGGCCTCGCCGGGGCCTTGCTTGGGCGTGGTGAGATGCAGGGTCTCCCAGCCGAAGCCCCGCTGCTCGTGCAGGAGGGCCAGGGTGCGGAAGGCATAGCCGCTGTGCAGCGGAATCGAGTGGTCGAGGACGTGCAGCACCCGCAGGGGACGGTCGGCGGCGATCACGCGGCAATCTCCAGCTTGCGCGGCTGATCCTCCGCGAGGACGTTGCGCAGGAAGGCTTCGAACATGAGCGTCGTCCAGATGGCGCTGGAGTAATCGCGCACGCCGCTGTCGTGGGCGCTGACCAGGTGTTCGAGAGTGTTGCGGTTGAAGAGCCCGGTGTCGGCCAGGGTGCTGCCCAGGAGGGCGTCCCGCACCCGCTGCTTGAGCGGCCCGCGGAACCAGCGCGCCAGGGGCACGGCAAAGCCCATCTTGGGACGATAGAGCACGGCCTCGGGAAGCTGCGGTTCCAGGGATTTCTTGAACAGCCACTTGCCCTCGTTGCCGCGGATCTTCAGGTCGGGCGGCAGGGTGGCCAACCACTCGACCAGGGGGTGGTCCATGAGGGGCTCCCGCACCTCCAGGGAATGAGCCATCGAGGCCCGGTCCACCTTGGTGTTGATGTCGCCCACCAGATAGGTCTTGATGTCCAGGTACTGGATGAGGGCCAGGGGGTCGTCGGTCTGCACCCGCCCGGCGTGACGTGCAAAGACTTCATAGGCGTTGTAGCCGCCCAGATCGGCCCTGAGGCGGGGCGAAAAGAGCTGGCGCCGCATGGGGTCGCGCAGGATGGAAACCGAGTGGAAGTAGGCCTGGGCCGAGGTGCGGGCCAGCGCTTCGAAGGTGGTCTTGGCGCGGAAGACGCGGGGCGCCCAGTCGGCCTTGGGATAGACCTTGCCCAAAAGGCCGAAGACCGGCTTGCGCACCCCCAGGGGCAGCAGGCTGCGCATGCGTTCTTCCATGAGGTGCAGGCGGTAGCGACGATAGCCGCCGAAGCTCTCGTCGCCCCCGTCGCCGGAAAGGGCCACCGTGACGTGACGGCGGGCCAACTGGCAGACGCGATAGGTGGGGATGGCGGAACTGTCGGCGTAGGGCTCGTCGTAGAGCCGGGCCAGGGTGTCGATGAGGTCGAAATCGTCGCTCTCGACCAGGTCGACGTGGTGGTTGGTGTGGTAGCGGTCGGCCACCATGCGGGCGAATTCGGCCTCGTTGAAGGCCGGGTCGGAGAAGGCGATGGAGCAGGTATTGACTGGATCGCCGGAAAGACCGGCCATGGCGGCGACCACCGCGCTGGAATCGACGCCGCCGGAGAGGAAGGCGCCCAGGGGCACTTCCGAAACCATGCGCAGGCGGACCGATTCCTTGAGGCGGCGCAGGAGTTCTTCCCGGGCTTCTTCCTCGCTGGGCCGGGGGCCGGCCTGGAAGCGCAGATCCCAGTATTCCCGCGGTTCGGGAAGCGCCATGCCGCGCCGCACCAGAAGAGCATGTCCGGGGCAGAGTTTCTTGGCCTGGCGAAAGACGGTACGCGGTTCGGCGACGTAGCCCAGGGCGAAATACTCTTCGATGGCGGCGGGGTCGATGTCGCGCCGCAGGCCGCCGTGAGCCAGGAGGGTTTTCAGCTCGGAGCCGAAGAGCAGCATGCCGTCGTCGAGCAGGGCGTAGTAGAGGGGCTTCACCCCCAGGCGGTCGCGCACCAGGAAGAGGGTGTCGCGGTTGCGATCCCACAGGGCGAAGGCGAACATGCCGCGAAAGCGGTCGACGCAGGATTCGCCCCAGGCCTCCCAGGCGTGCACGATGACTTCGGTATCGCTGCGGGTGTGGAAGACGTGCCCCAGGGCCTGCAACTCGGGGATCAGTTCCTGGTAGTTGTAGATTTCACCGTTGAAGACGACGCAGACGCTGCCGTCCTCGTTGTAGAGCGGCTGCTGCCCGGTGGACAGGTCGATGATGGACAGGCGCCGGTGGCCAAGGCCGACGCCGGGTTCCACATGGGTTCCGCCTTCGTCGGGGCCGCGGTGGAACTGGGTTTCGTTCATGCGGTGCAATACGGCGGGATCGATGGCCCGCTTGCCCCGCGTATCGAAAATTCCGGTAATGCCGCACATGGTGTCGTTCAGTCTCTGTTGGTCAGGGTTGGGTCGCCGGCACCAGGCTCAGCGGACCGTGGAGAGGCTACGGCCGGCGATGAGCCCGCCGTAGAGACGGTCGTAGGCGGCGATCATCGCACCGATGGAAAAACGCCGCTCGACTTCCTGGCGGCCGGCCAGACCCATGTGGCGCGTCGCTTCGGGCGCCAGGGCACGGGCGACGATGGCCGCAGCCAGGGCCGGAGCGTCGGCCGCTGGGACCAGCTCGCCGGTGGCGTTCGGCAAGACGAGTTCGCCGTTGCCGCCCACCGCCGTGGCGACGACCGGCAGGCCGGACGCCATGGCCTCCAGGATGGTATTGGAAACGCCTTCGGCCAGGGAAGGCAGGACGAAGAGATCCAGGCCCCGCAGGATATCGGGAATATCTGCCCGCTCCCCCGGGAGCCAGGCCAGATGGGCGACTCCCGCCTCCTCCAGAATGGCGAGGGAACGGGCGCGCAGGGGGCCGTCGCCGATCATGACCAGGCGCAGGCGGTCGGCCAGCTCGGGACGGGTTTGCAGGGCGAGGACGAAGGCCCGGGCCAGGTTGGTCTGGTCCTTGACCTCCTGCATGCGGCCGACGGTGCCCACGAGCCAGTGGCCGGGACCGAAGGGGCAGCCGGTAATGGCCTGCCGTGTGGCAGCGGGCGCAAAACGCTCCGCATCGACTCCGTTGTAGATTTGTCCCACCCTGCGCCCAGATATGCCGACCCGATGCACGAGATAGTGTTCGAGATCGCGGGACAGGGCGAGGTAATACGTCACAAACGGGCTGTACAGGCGGCGAATCCAGTGGCCTTTACGGCTCGAACCGTCCAGGTCGCCCACGTCACGGCCGTGCTCACTGTGCACGCGCACCGGCACGCCGGCGGCCCAGGCGGGCAGCGCGGCTTCCAGCGCCCCCAGGTTGCGGGTATGGACGATGGCCGGCCGCTCGGCACGGAAAAGGCGGAAAAGGCGCGGGTAGAGATGGAAGGCGTGCCCCGGCGGCTTGTCGAGGGCCAGGAAACGGACGTCGTCAGCGGTGATCCGCTGGCGAAAATCGGTCACTTCGGTCAGGGCGACGACCAGGTGGCGGTAAGCGCCCCGGGGCAGGCGATTGATGAGATTGACCACCCCGTTTTCCAGCCCGCCGGTGGCGAAGCGGTAGACGACGTGGATGATGAGGGGCCGGGTATCGGCTGCCGTCACCGGGGCGCCCCCTCACCGTCGAGCAGGGCATGCAGGGCAGGCGCCGCTTCTGCGGCGAAGCGCTCGAGGACGGTGGCAGGCGCTGCGCCGCCGGCGCTTTCGCTTGAAATCACGATGACCGCCGCGGCATCTCCGCGACCCAGAAGCCGCGACCAGACGGTGCGCAGGCGGGCTTCGACCTCGCTCGTACAAAGGGCGCCATCGACCCAATACCAGCGCCAGATGGTCCGCCGTCGGGCGTCGGTTCCCACTGCCGCGGCCTTGGGCGCGAGCTGGAGGACGGGAAGCTCCAGGACGCGCCCGGCCAGCGGCACGGCCTGACGCGAGGTGGCGATGACGGTCCACTGCGGATCATCGGCGCGCACCACCGTATTGGTCGAGGTGATGAGTTTTCTCTCGGGAGTCTGCTGGCGGTAGTAGGCGACGAAAACGTCGACTCCGGCCCCGTCCCGGGTCAGGTGGACCCGGCCTGTGGCGGAAGCCTTCTGATAGGCGGGGACGAAGGCGGTCGGGGCCGAGGCGGCCTGCCAGGCGCCCCAGGGGATGCGGGCGAAGTCCGGAGGCGGCACCTCTGCGGCCCGTGCCTCGCTGTGTTCGACCCAGGCCATGAACGCGGGGGGCAAGGCCGCAAAGGCGATCAGCAGGGCGATGACGGCGCCGAGCCGGCGGGAGGAGAACCGGGGCACCCAGGGGGTTTCCGGGGCTTCGGGCAGCGCGCCGTCGGGTTCGGCCCTCTCGGCCCAGCGGGCGCCGATCCAGAACAGGAGGAGGATGACGAGGCCGAAGAAGACCCAGCCGTAAACCAGGTGATCGACGCCGACCGCCAAGCGGTTCCCGGAAAGATGGCCGAGCATGACGATCATGTAGGCCCGCGCCCAGTTGGCGACGATGGGCACGACGACGGAGAGCGCCATGAAGGCCAGCCGGCGCCAGGGCGCGCGGAAATTGAGGTAGGCGAAGAGCGTCCCCACCATGGTCGAGGCGAGCAGATAGCGCACCCCGCTGCACGCTTCGACCACCGACCAGTGGCCGGAGGGAATGACGAAACTCAGGCCTTCCCGGTAGACCGGAACCCCCGTAAACCGCAGCCCCGCCACGGCGAAATCCGCCGTCCAGTCCATGAGCCGCGGCATGGCGAATTCGCCCACCGGAACGGCAAAGAGCAGGAAAGCCAGGGGAAAGGCAAGGCGCCAGGCCAGGCGGGGGCCGAGCAGGGCGAGAAAGGCGAGGATGAGGGTGAGCACTGCCGCCAACTGGACCAGGGCATTGGCCGAGGCGAGTTCCCCCAAGAGCCACAGGAGGCCCACCGGAAGCAGCGCCAGGGTCCAGGCCGGAGCCGGCTCCGGCGCCAGGGGAGCGATGCGCTGGCGGGCGCGCCAGACCAGCCAGGCGCTGATGAGGGGAACGACGAATCCGTGGGTAAAGGTTTCCGACCGGGCCCAGATGGCCACCATGGAGGTAAAACTTGTACCGTACAGGAGGAGGATCGCGGCGCCCACAAGGAGGAGCGCCAGGCCGGTGGCCCGCCATTCGCGACGGGCCACGGACGGCAAGGGAGCCGAATCGGGCGTCACGGCTTCACTCCGCAGGGGCTCTTCCCCAGGGGAAACGGGCGATCGTTCTGGTGCATGTCGGCGCGGACGGAGGCCATGTCACCCCAGGTTGCGGACGATATGGGGCCCGAGCCAGTTGGCGAAACCCAGGGGCAGGCGGCGCCAGGCTTCGATGAACAGGCGGTATTTGGCGTTGGCCGGATTGTTCTGGGGAATCCCGTCCCGCTTGAAGAGGCAGTATTCGTAGGACAGGGGCTGGGGCTCGAAGCCCCAGTTCTTCTTGAAGGCGTAGGGTCCGGTATCCCGCTTGCTGCGCCCGAAATCGAACAGGCGGGCCCCGCGGGACGCCGCGTGGCGCATCAGTTCCCAATACTTGAAGTCGTTGGCCGCCAAGTCCCGCGCCAGGAGATCATCTCCCGCGTAGTAGGGCAGTACCTCGTCGCGGAAGTAAAAGCTGAGCACCCCGCTCAGGGGCTTGCCTTCCGGGGTCGTGACGATGAGGACTTCGCAGTCGTCGCCAAAGTGTTCCCGTAGGGCCTGGAAATAGCGCTTGGACAGGGCCGGCGTGCCGTGCCGGTGCACATTGTCGGCGTAGAGGGCAAAAAAACGATCGACATCGGCATCGATGGCGCTCAAGAGCCCGTTCTTGATCCCCTTGCGCACCATGGCGCGCTGCTTGCGCGGGATGGCCAGCATATTGGCTTCGTCGTCGTCCGAAATCGTCTTGCGGAAGGTGACATAAAGATCCTGGCGCGGCCAGTCGGTGTGGCGGGCACACAGGTTGCGGAATTCCAGATGCTCGACCCCCAGGCGGAGGGCAAGAGCCCTGGCCTGCTCTTCGAGGAGCGCCGCCGCTTCGACGTCCACCGTCGCGATGCCGCCATAGACGGCGAAGGGCAGCGACGTCAGGCCATTGCCGAACAGGGCGCTCTTGACATGGGCCAGGGGCAGAACGGCGACGATGGCGCCGTCCCGTTCCGCGTAGAGAAAATGGGTCGGGTGGCGGAAGACCCGCGCCGTGATGTCCTGCCAGGCGGAAAGATGGAAGAAGGTCGCCTGGGGGCAGGCCCGCACGAACCCGTCCCACCTCGCGGCCGCTTGCGCGTCGCCGAGGTTCAGTTGGCCGCAGGTCAGCATGGTCTGGCTTGCTGCGAGGTCAGGGCCTGATCATCCGCCGGCGCCGTGGCGTCGTAGCGCATGGCCTCCAGGCTTTGGGGGCTGGCCAGTTCGGCGGCGAAGACCTCGTCCATGCGGCCCCAGGAAAAATCCTGCAGCAGCCGGGCGAGACGGGCCTCGGTGCGGCCGATATTGACGTAATGCCGGAAGCGGCTCTTGAGGGCGATGCCCTCGACCCGGGGCTGACCGGGATCGATTTCCCAGGGGTGCATGTAAAACACGGCGGAGCGGGCTTCGCCCTGATTGACGGCGCGCAGCAGGCGGCGGGACACGGCGTAGGGCAGCAGTCGGAAGTAGCCGCCGCCACTCGCCGGCCAGTTGCGTCCCCCCAGACGGACCGTGGTGGGCGGAATTTCCACCACCCCCCCGACGCGGTGGGCGAAACGGGGAGCATCGGGCATGCCGTAGTGATCGTGGCGCACGGGATAGACGCTGGAACTGTAGCGGTGCCCGGTCCGTTCGAGAATGTCGAAGGCCCAGGGATTGCGCAGCCCGATGGAAAAGCTGGGGGCGCGATAGCCCTTGACCTCCTCGCCGGAGAGGTCTTCCAGGATCACCTTGGCCAGCCGGACGTCCGCCAGGAAGGCTTCCGGGGTCTGGTCGTGGGCCCGCTCGTGACCGTAGCCGTGGCTGGCCAACTCGTGCCCCGCGGCGACAATATCGCGCACCAGTCCCGGGTAGCGCTCGGCGACCCAGCCCAGGGTGAAAAAAGTCGCGCGGGCCGCATGGCGGGCGAAGAGTTCGAGGAGACGGTCTACGTTGCGCTCCACCCGGCATTCCCGCGTCGTCCACTCGGAGCGCGCGATGCGCGGCGCGAAGGCAGAGACCTGGAAGTAGTCCTCGACGTCGACCGTGAGGGCATTGACCGGCAGCCGAGCGCTCACTGCGCCCCCTGGGCAGCGGCGGTCCTAGCCAGAAGCCAGCAGGCGATATCCTCGGCAATGCGGCGGGCGGCCTGGCCGTCCCAGAACTCCGGCACCCGACCCCGCTTGCCGCCGGTGGCCAGAACGCTTTCCGTCGCGGCCAGGATGGCGGCGGGATCGCAGCCCACCAGGGTATTGGTGCCCTCGTCGATGGTGATGGGGCGCTCGGTATTTTCCCGCACCGTCAGGCAGGGTACGCCCAGAGCCGTCGTTTCCTCCTGCAGCCCGCCTGAATCGGTGATGACGACCAGGGACGAGGACATGAGACCGATCATTTCCAGGTAGCCCTGGGGCGGCAGCAGAATCATGCGCGGCGTCGCCACCACATCGCCCAGGCCAAAACGCTCGATATTGGCGCGGGTTCTGGGGTGCAGGGCGAATATGAGCGGGATGGTGTCGGAAATGGTGCGCAGGGTGGTGAGCAGCGGCCCCAGGGTCTCGGGACTGTCCACATTGGACGGCCGGTGCAGGGTGATGAGCCCGTAGCCCCGCGCGCCCGCCAGGATGGCCGGATCGACGCCCGCGGCGGCCAGGATGTCCTGGGGCCGCTTGGCCTTTTCCCGGTGGAAGAGCAGGGAGTCGATCATGACGTTGCCGACGAAGCGGACTCGCTCGGCCGGGATGCCCTCGCGCTCCAGATTGGGCGCTGCGTCCCGCTCGGTGGTGTAGAGGCGATCGGCGATCTGGTCGGTGAGGATGCGGTTGATTTCTTCCGGCATGGCCCGGTCGAAACTGCGCAGACCTGCTTCCACATGCACGGTGGGTACGCCGCGCTTGACGGCGACGAGACTGCACGCCAGGGTTGAATTGACGTCGCCCACCACGAGCACGGCCGAGGGTCGGAAGTCGTCGAGCAGAGGCTCGAAGCGCTTCATGACCTCGGCGGTCTGTACCGCGTGGCTGCCGGAACCCACTTCCAGGTTGATGCCGGGCCGGGGCAGGCAGAGATCCTCGAAGAGCTTGTCGCTCATATCCTTGTCGTAATGCTGCCCGGTGTGGACGAGCACGGTCGGAATAGGCGGCTGGTGCTCGGCAAAAGCCCGCAGGATGGGCGCCATTTTCATGAAATTCGGCCGGGCACCGACGATGCACAGCACCGGACCGAGGCCGACAGGCCAGGAAGTCGCGTTCATTTCTTGTTGTTTCCTTGAGGAGCCTTCTGGTTCGCGGCTGCAGCGACCAATTGCTGCAACAGGGCCAGGGTGGCCGAATTGATACGCTCCAGCCGCAGCAGACTCTGCTCCAGCCGCGTGATGCGCTCGCTGACGTGACCCTTGCGCAGGCCGGCCAGCGCATTGGCGGCCTCCTCGGCCGCGGCGAGGTCGAGTTCGAGGCGGGAGATGTCCAGCTCGACGCCGGAAGTCGGCGCCACCGGCGCGGCGAGGCGGACCCCCGTGGCGGGCACGGCGCTCCCCGGTACGATGGGAGCACCGGTTTCCTCGTAGATTTCCTTGGCCACCTCGAGGACGTCGTCGGCGGTAAAGGATTTCTTTCCGCTCAGGAAGCCGAACAGCAGGAGACGGTCGCACAGTCCGTTGATGCGCCGGGGAATGCCACCACTGGCCTTGTGGACGGCCTCGTAGGCGCGGGCGTCGAAGGCGGGGCTACCCTTGGAACCCGCGCATTTCAGGCGGTGTTCGATGTAGCCCTGGGTCTCTTCCTCGTCGAGCGGCCCGATGTGGCACGAGGCGATGACCCGCTGGCGCAACTGCTGCATGTGGGGGCTCTGGAGAATCTCGCGAAACTCCGGCTGGCCGACCAGGAAGCTCTGCAACAGGGCATGGTTGCCGAACTGGAAATTGGACAGCATGCGCAATTCCTCGACCGCCCGGGGCGTGAGGTTCTGCGCCTCATCGACGATGAGCAGGCAGCGCTTGCCCTTGCCGGTAATGGTGACCAGGAAGGCTTCCAGGGCCATCAGGATGTCGGATTTGGAAATGTCCTTGGTGCGCACACCGAAGGCCGCCGCCACCAGGCGCAAGGTATCGTCGGCATCGAGTTGGGTGCTGACCAGGTGGGCGGCGACGACCTTGCTCTGATCGAGGCTGTCGAGCAGGCCGCGCACGATGGTCGTCTTGCCCGCACCGACCTCGCCGGTGATGACGATGAACCCTTCGTTCTGGTGCATCCCGTATTCGAGATACGCGGTCGCCCGGCGATGCTGCTTGCTGCCGAAATAGAAGGACGGATCGGGGTTGAGCTGGAACGGTTTGTTCGCCAGCCCGTAATATGACTCGTACATGTTTTCTCAGAAGTGGGCGGAAATGGCGCCCGTGACCGAGTTTTCCGAGTAATTGTTGGCGGTGTCGCTGTCGAACTCGGTCCGGCGCAGGCCCAATGATGCACTGGTATGGGCGCCGAGCTTTGTGGAGTAAGTCACGTTCAGCGACTTTTGCGTGGAGCGGACATTGCCCGCGGTCCCGTTCTGACCGCTGGTGGTCGAGGCCGAAACCCCGGCTGACAGCGAAGAAAGCGGCGAGAGCTTGTGCGACCAATTGACGTTCAGGCCGCGCTGTTCGATGTTGCGGGCCAGGGACAGATTGAGATCGAGAAGCGCGAGGGACTGATCGACCAGCGACTGCCTGCGGCTTTGCGAAGCGGTGAAGGTCACCGTGTTGTTGCCCCCGATGAGGGCAAAGCTCAGATCCTGGCGCCGGGAAAGCGTGGCCTGGGAGGAAAGAAAGTCGGAAAACACCCGCTGATCCGGAGATAGGCCCAGTCTTTGGATATACGCTTCCGCCAGCGCTGCGCGTACCTGGGGGTCCGTGATTTCGGGAGGAATCAGCGCCAGAAACAGGTCGTAAATCGTTCCGACGACTGTGGACCCCGACTGATGCATGGCGCTGACGTCCTTGGTATCGCTGAAGCGCCAGGAAGAACGCGGCGTCCGGTGGGTCATGGTGAAGCTGTGCCCATCACCGAAGAAACGGCGTTCCCGGAAAGCCGAAACATTGGTCCGGTCGGTGGGACGCCAATCGAGCCCGTAGCCGTGGGTGGTTCGGGTTTCCCCGTCGGGGCTGGTGAAGTTGTTGGTCTCGCGGCCGGCCGAGACGCGGAAGCGCCACTGGCGATCCGGCTCCCAGTAAAGGTTGCCAAAAAGCCGCTCGGATTCGTTATTGCGCCCGGTGCTGCGCTGGACATCCTGGCGCAGGGCGTCGAGGGACCAACTCAGGCCACCGAACCCGACCCCTCCGTGCAGATTGGCGCTCCATTGATTGCTGTCGGTGTTGGTCGAGGTACTGCCATCGGAACGCGTCGTCGAGCGGGTATAGCGCACCAGGTATTCGGCAAAGTCGGAAAGACGCCCCCGGGTGTAGGGAGAGAGCCGGAAGGAGGACGTCTCGGTACTGTTCGCGTTGATGCTGGCATTCGACGACGACTGGGTGCCGAAGGCCGAAATGCTGGCCTGGGAAATATTGCCGCCGGCGTCGAGAAACAGCCAGTCCTCGACGGCTTCCAGGGTGCCGAAGGCGTTGAGGGAATTCTGGGTTTTGTTGGCGCTCGAATGCTGCGCGTAGTAGATCTGGCTGAGTCCGTAATCGAGATAACCCTTGAGCCGCGCCGATTCGCCCTGGATGCGAATCCCCGGGGTGATCTGCGTGATCTGCTCGCTCCCGGAGGCGCCCCGTGACGCGCTCAGGCGCCCGTTGTCGGTCAAGGTTTCGGTGAGCGAAATACGCGGCACGATCACCCAGGCCGGTTTCGGCCCCACGGCCGATTGCTGCGCGGCAAGCGGCGGGGAACCCAGACCCGCCCCCACGAGAATTACCGAAAGCAAAGGACGAAGGAAGAATCCGTCCGCACTGCGCCGAGCTTCGTCGCGATGCACGCGCCTTCTATGCACCGTAGCCGTACCCATAGCCATATCCATAGCCATACCCTTCGGCCTGAGGGCCACGGGTCTTGTTGAGCACGACCATGCGTACAGGACACGCGTCGATGGTACTGAGGGCTTGTTTGACGTCGGCCTGCAGGGTGCGCTCGGCCTGCACGACCATGAGCACCTGCCCCATATGGGTCGCCAGGACGCGGGATTCGGTGGTGAGCAGGAGCGGCGGCGAATCGAAAATGATGATCCGGTCGGAGTAGCGACTCCCCATGTCTTCCAGGAGATTGGTCATGGCATCGCTGGCCAGGAGCTCTGTCGCCCTCGGATGCTGCGTGCCCGCCGGCAGCAGGGTGAGTTTCTCGACATTGGTGCGCAGCAGCACCTGGGACAGGTCGACGGATTTTTCCGCCAGCACGTCGAGCAACCCCTTGGCAGGCGGCAAGCCAAGCATGTTGAGCACCGACGGCCGCGCCACGTCTGCATCGACCAGCATCACCGTGTTATCGAGTTCCATGGCGATGCTCATGGCGAGATTGATCGCAGTGAAACTCTTCCCCTCGCCCGGCAGGGCGCTGGTCACCATGATGAGATTGCCATTCTCGATGGGGGCAGCACCCTTGCCCATGGCATTGTCGATCAAGGGACGCTTGATGACCCGGTATTCGTCCGCCGCCTGGGAACGGGGCGTATGGGGCCCAAGGATGTGAGACTTGGCCAAGGCATCGAGGTCGAGCTCGATGCGCCGGGACTGGACCGCCGGTTTCGCAGGCGCCGCCGGGGCAGCCGGCTGCGCAGCCTCGGCCGACGCTCTGGCGTGCTGAGCCGTGCCCTGGGGCAGAACCTCCCCCGCATCGGCGGGAACCTCGACTCCGGCTTGGCGCAGTTGCTCGAGCCGCCGGGCGGCCTGTTCGATCAGATCCATGAATCAGCCTCCGCGGGGCGCCAGAAGAAAGAGCGCAGTAAGGCCCGCTCCGTAACTGGCAAACAAGGCGACCACCCCGGCGATGAAGCGTCGCAGCCCTTGCTTGTCACGCTTGGCCATATCCGCATCGGAGACCATCGAGATCGTGCCCAGCAAGGGAAGACCCGTCGTTTCGCGCAGGGATTTCCCATCCACGAACACCGGACGTAACTGGCTCATCAGGACCGCCGCCGCTATGCCGGCGCCCAGAGCCGCGATGAGACCGATGGGCAGGAGCAGCATGCGATTGGGCGCCACTGGCGTTTTGGACACCGTGGGCGGATCGATGAGGCGAAAATCCGCCAGCCCGGCCACCGATTCCAGGTCGCCCGTCATGCTGGCCGATTCACGGCGTGCGAGCAGGGCATCGTAATTCTTCTTCTGAACATCGTAGTCGCGATTCAGGGCGGCATACTCCGCCTCGATTTCCGGCATGGTTTTCATGCGCTCGACAAGATGCTTGTACCGGCCCTCGTACTCCGCTACCCGGGTGCGCAAGGACGCCACGTTGGCTTCGGCTTCGGCCAGGGAAATCTTGAGTTGTTGATAGACGGGGTTGTTACTCACGGCAGATGCTGGATTCGAGGCCGCAGCCTTCTTGCGCGTCGCTGCCTCCTGAGTCTTCTGCTCCTCGAGTTCCTTGATGAGGCGACGGGTATTGGCCACGTCGGGATGCTGCTCGGTGTAGCGTTGCAAAAGCGTGTCGAGGTTGCGCTTGAGAGAATCGATGCGGCCATCGATCTCGGGAATGGAAACCCCCGCGTTGGAGGCGCCATGATCCGGGAGCAGTATGGGATCTTCGCCGACGATTTGCCGCTTGAGCGCATCGCGGGAGTTCTCCGCTTCGCGCAAGTCCAGCCTGGAACGGGCCAATTGGGCGCTGACGTCCCCCAGTCGCTCCGTACCAAGCTTGCCATCCGCGGTCTGGATATCGATGTTGCGTAGCTTGAAGTCCTTCAGTCGGCCCTCGGCTTCCTCTAGTTTCTTTTCGTAGGAGCGAATCTGGTCGTCGATAAACTTGCGGGCCGAATCGGAATCCTTGCGCTTCTCACCCAGGCCCGACTCGACGAAGATCGACACCAGCGACTGCACAACGCGCTTGGCCTTTTCGGGCTCCGGGTCACGGAAAGCCAGGGTGTAAAGATTGTCCCGCGAGGTGCTCTTGATCTGGAGGGTCTTCATCATCCTCTCGATCAGCTCATCCTGATTGCCCTTGGAAGTCTGACCAAGGTCCAGATCTGCCATGCGAATGAGCTTCTCGACATTCGGCCGGCTGATGAGGGTGCGGCTAAGGATGTTGACCTGCTGCTCGATATTGGGCTGCACTGCCAACCCGGACATCAGGGGCTTCAGGATCGACTGGGTATCCACAAAGATACGTGCACTGGCCTCGTATTTGTCGGGAACCCGCAAGACGATACCGGCCCCGACTATCCCCACTACCCAGGCAACGGCGAGGCCAACCCAGCGGTGGCGCCAACTGGCCTTGAGGAGGACACGAACCTGCTGTAAGACTTCATCCATCGGAATTTCGCCGTAGTCGCGGACAGGGGGGCACGCCGAGCATGCCCCGCCCTATCGGAAATCGAGCAGGATGGTTCAGAACCAGCTCTGCGGAATGATCAGCACGTCGCCGGGCTTGAGCTCGACGTTGGCGGACACGTCGCCCTTTTTAACCAGATCCTTCAGGCGGACGCCGTACTGCTTGTTGCCTTCCGAGGTCCGCAGGATGCTGGCGCTGTTGCCGTCGGCGAAGTCGGTGAGACCGCCGACTGCAATCATCACGTCCAGTACGGTCATCTTCTGCTTGTAGGCCAGAATCTGGGGCTTGGCCGCCTGACCGATGACGCGAATCTGCTCGCTATAGGGCCCCACGAAACCCGTCACGATGACCGTGACTACCGGATCGCGAATGAACTTGCCGAGTTCTTTCTCGATGTCGCGAGCCAGGGCGGTGGGATTCTTGCCCATGGCGACCAGATCCTCGACCAGGGGCGCAGAAATCTTTCCATCGGGCCGAACCGGAACGCCCATGGACAATTCCGGATTGCGCCAGACCTGGATGTTCAGCTGGTCACCGGGACCGATGATGTAGTTGTAGTCATCGGAAGCGGCCGCAGCCGGAGCAGGCGGGTAGGACGCACAACCGGAAACGAGCGACGCGAGAACTGCCGTCGCAGCCAACAGGCAGGCCCCTGCCATCCTTTTGAGTCGAACCGTCATGACTTCCCCTCACCTTTTGGGCAAACAAACCCCGGCATTCTAGCGGAAATCCCCCTACCGAGGCCATGGGCGCTGCAAGGCCGGCGGAATTTTTCACGAAATTCGCATCACACCGCCTGACGCAGGGCATCGACCACATCGAGACGGGACGCACGCACCGCCGGAAATATCGAGGCCAGGGCGGTGGCGACGAAGCCGATCCCGCCGGCCAGCAGCACATTCGTGACGGAAAGGCGGACACTCGCGACATAACCGAGATTGGCATTGGGCGGCGGCGGCATCTCGATGCCGATCCAGGAGATGAGCGCCGCCATGGCGCAGCCCAGGGCCATGCCCAGCACGGCGCCGATCAGCCCGACCAGGGTGCTCTCGAGAACGATCAGCTTGAACACCCGCGCCGACCTGTCGCCGATGGCGCGCATGGTGCCGAATTCTGCCTGGCGCTCGAAGACGCTCATATTGACGCTATTGACCACCGAGAGCAGCACCATGAGCAGGATGATGAGTTGCAGGGCGCCGAATTGCGCCTTGTAGAGCTGGACCGACTTGTCGTAAAAATCGGACAGGGTGCGCCAGCTCTTGACGTCGAAGCCCTGCTCCGCGAGTCGGGTGGAAATCTTTCCCAGAGCCCTTTCGGTATCTTCCGTGCGGTGCAGCAGGACGACGACCTGGTTCGCCCCGGACGTCAGCAGGAGTTCCTGGGCCGCCGCCAGGGGGATGCGGATGGCGCGGGCGTCGAATTCCTTGGAAAAGCTCTGAAAGACCCCCGTCACGGTGAAGTCCAGGGTATTCATGGCCCCCTCGGCGGCGTTCAGCACCAGGGTGAGCTTGTCTCCAGGCTTGACCGCCAGCGCCTGGGCAACCCCCTGGCCGATCAGGATGCCTTCCGTATCTTCGGCGGCAAGCTGGCGCCCCTGCACGATGGAGAGATAGCTGCCGAGCTGCGCCTCCTTGGCGGCCTCGATCCCCTCGCCGATCACGGCGAGGTCGCGCTTGCCGTTATTGAGCAGGCCGGCGAAATAGAGCCGGTTGCTCACCGTCACCACGTCGCGGTCCTCGGCGATGGACGCAGCGAGCTTTTCCGGTTCGTCGATCAGGTACTGCTCGGGAAAGCGCGTCCCCTTCTCCAGAAATCCGGACTTGAATATCTGCACATGCCCCGTCTGGGAGTGGATGATCGCCTCCCCCAACTGGACGAACATGTCCTCGATGAACCCCGCCGCGAGGATGAGCGCCGTAACGCCGAAGGAAATGGCGGCGAGCGTCATGCCGGTGCGGATCTTTTGCCGCACCACGTTCCTGAAGGCAAGTCCGATCATGGGGGTTCCGTTCAGCGCTGGTGACGCAGGGCGTCGACGATGACCATGCGGGAAGCCTTCCAGGCCGGGAAGAGGCTGGCAAGCAGGGTCGTGACCACGGCGAGGAACCAGGCGTCGAAGGCGAGGTCGGCAGTGACCAGGATTTCGGCGTCGAAGCCCTGGTCCATGCCTGGAGGGGGTGGCATGGGGATTCCGACGGCGGATATCGCCAGGGAAAGCAGCCAACCCAGCAGGGCGCCGGTCATGCCGCCCACGAAGCCGAGGACCAGACCTTCGAGGACGAACTGGCGCAAGACCCCAAGCCGACGCACCCCCAGGGCCATGGCCGTACCGATCTCCCCGGTACGTTCGATGACCGCCATGGACATGGTGTTGGAAATGCTGAGCACGATGATCGCGGCGATCAGAATCTTGACCACCAGAACCTGCTTGGAGAACAGGGTGACGGTCTTGTTGTAGAAATCGGCGAGATCGCGCCAGGGGACGAGCTGGAATTCCTTCGGATCCATGCGCCCCGAGAGGGCCGTCAGGGTCGCGTCAGTGCGGGCGGTATCGTCCAGGAGCACCACCCAGGAAGTCGATCCATCGACCTTTACCAATTTGCGGGCCAGGGCGATGGGCACCCGCAGGGCCGCGTCGTCGTAGGCCTTGGCGGTGGAAATGAATATCCCGCGCACCGTCACGTCGGAGGCATTCATGCCCCCCTTGGCGGTGCTCGTCATCAACACCAGCTTGTCGCCCACCTTGACACCGATATTGGCCGCCAGCCCGGCGCCCATGATGATGCCGCGAGGATCGTCGGCACTCAGATTCTCGCCGCGGGCAATGCGGATCGAAGTGCTCAGATCCTTTTCCCCCTCAGGATCCACCCCGTCGCCGATGAAGGACACGGTCGAGTCGCCCATGCTCACCAGGCCGGTGAGGGAGAGCCGCGGCGTCACCGCGACCACGCCAGGAGCCTTGCGCACGGCGTCCTCCGCCTCCGTACCCGGCGGCAGCAGGAAAGCGTAGGGGTCCGAAATGCCGACCTCGTAGTACCCGGGGCGCACCACCTGGATATGGCCCAATTGGGAATGAATGGTCGATTCGCGCATGCTGATGAGCAGCCACTGGATGAAACCGCCCGCCAGCAGAAAGGACACGATACCGCCCACGATGATGACCAGGGCGAACAAGGCCCGCCTCCGGTGCCGCAGAACGTTGCGCGCTGCAAGCTGCATGTCGCCAAGCAGGTTTTTCGCGTCCATGGGGCGGGGAATCCATTCCGGAATTCAGATGGACTATGATAGCAACCAAGCGACGCTCAGGGGAACCGCTCATGCACATCCAGTTTTCGTACGACCAGGCCTTTTCACGCAATATCGGCTGGGTGACCGAGGCCGAACAGGCCCGCCTCAAGCAAAAGAGGGTTGCCATCGGGGGCCTGGGCGGGGTCGGCGGCATCCATCTGCTCACCCTGGCCCGTCTGGGGGTCGGCGCCTTCACCATCGCCGATTTCGACACCTTCGACATCGTCAATTTCAATCGCCAGGCGGGGGCCGTGGTCAGCACCCTGGGGCGACCCAAGTCGGAAGCCCTGGCCGAAATGGCCCTGGACATCAACCCGGAGATGGACCTCCGGGTTTTTCATGATGGTATCCAGCCCGAAAATATCGAAGCTTTCCTGGAAGGCGTGGACGTCTATGTGGACGGCCTCGACTTCTTCGCCTTCTCCGCCCGCCGCCAGACTTTCGCCGCCTGCGAGAAGAAGGGCATTCCCGTCGTCACCGCGGCGCCACTGGGCCTGGGAACCGCCCTCCTCGTCTTCGGGCCCGGCGGCATGTCCTACGAGGATTACTTCGGCTTCGAGGGCTGCGACGAGATGGAAATGGCCATCCGATTCCTCGTCGGCCTGTCGCCCGCCATGCTGCAAAGGGGCTACGTGGCCGACATGAGCCGTGTGGACCTCGCGGCGCGCAAGGGGCCATCGTGCATCGCCGCCTGCCAGCTCTGCGCCGGCGTCGCCGCAGTGGAGACCCTGAAGCTCCTGCTGGGCCGGCCAGGCGTGCGGCTCGCCCCCTGGGGCAGCCAGTTCGACGCCTACCGCATGCGCTATATCCGCACCTGGAGGCCCCTGGGGCACCGCAATCCCTTGCAGCGCCTGATGCGGGCGCTGGTCAAACAGCAGCTCAACAAGAACCGTAAGGCCTGATCCGGCATGGACCGCGATACCCTGCTGAAGATCCTCGATCTGGCCCGCTGGGCCCCCAGCGGCGACAACACGCAACCCTGGCGCTTCGCCATCGGAGCCGACGGCAGCCTCACGGTGCTGGGGCACGACACGCGCAAGGAAATCCTCTACGACTTCGAGGGCCACGCCAGCCACATGGCCCACGGCGCCCTTCTGGAAACCTTGCACATCGCCGCATCGGCCTTCGGCTACGCCGCGCAGGTCAGCATCGAATCGGCACCGCCGGACGACGCGCCCCGCTACCGGGTTCGCTTCGCGGCCAGCGCCGAAGGCCCCCACCCCCTTCTGCCCTTTGTCGAGCAGCGTGCCGTACAACGCCGCCCCATGCGCACGACCCCCCTGACGCCCGCGCAGCGTAACGCCCTCACCGCCGCCGCGGGGCCGGACGCCCGACTGCGCGTCTTCGAGGGCTTTGCCGCCCGGGCCCGAGTGGCTCGCCTGCTCTGGGACAACGCCCGCATCCGCCTCACCTGCCCCGAGGCCTATCCGGTCCATAAATCGATCATCGAGTGGGGTGCCCGCTACAGCAAGGACCGCATCCCGGAACAGGCCGTCGGGGTCGATCCCCTCACCGCCCGGCTCATGCAATGGGTCATGGGAAGTTGGTCACGGGTCGAGTTCTTCAACCGCTACCTCATGGGGACCGTACTGCCTCGGGTCCAGCTCGACGTGCTGCCCGCCCTGGGCTGCGCCGCCCACATCCTTCTCAGCCCCGCCCGGCCGCCCCAGTCCCTGGCCGACTGGGTCTCCCTGGGCCGGGCCATGCAGCGCATCTGGCTGACCGCTGCCCAGCAGGGCCTCCATCTCCAGCCGCAGATGACCCCCGTGATCTTTCGCTGGTACGCCCAGGCGGGCCAGCGCTTCTCGGCAAGTCCCGGCCTGCACGAGCAGGCCCGCGCCCTGGCCGCCAAGCTGGAAGCCCTGGCGGGGGCCTCCCCCGGCGACCCCATGGGCTTCTTCGCCCGGGTAGGCGTTTGCGCGGCCCCACGCAGCCGTTCGACCCGCCTCGAAGTGCGCGATCTGCTCGTCGACGACGCCCCCTGAACCATGAAGATCCTCTTTTTTTCCGAGTGCGTGACCCTCGCGCACCTGGCCCGCCCCCTCGTTCTCGCCGGCGCGGCGGTCGAAGCCGGGCACGAGGTCACCATCGCCCGCTCGCAAGCCTACGCCGGGATTGCCGCCCACTACCCCTTCGCCAGCGCGCCCCTGGAGTCCATCGCCCCGCGGCAATTCGCCGCCGCGCTCGCCTCGGGCAGCCCGCTTTACGACGCCGCCACCCTGGAACGCTACGTCGCCGACGACCTGCGCCTCATCGAGCACATCAAACCTGATGTCGTGGTCGGCGACTTTCGCCTCTCCCTGAGCGTCAGTGCCCGGCTGGCCGGCGTTCCCTACACCACTCTCACCAACGCCTACTGGAGCCCCTACGGCACCCAGCGCTACACCGTCCCCACCCTGCCGCTCACCCGCTTTCTGCCCATAGGCGTCGCCGACGTCCTCTTCAATCTGGCGCGGCCCTTCGCCTTCCGCTACCACGCCCTGGCCCTCAACCGCGTCCGCCAGCGGCATGGACTGCCTTCCCTGGGGCTCGACCTGCGCCGTGTTTACACCGACGCCGACACCGTGCTCTACGTCGATCACCCCGCCCTCTTCCCCCTGGTCGGAGCACCGGAAAACCACCGCTTCATCGGTCCGATCCTCTGGTCGCCCCCGGGCGCCACACCCTCCTGGTGGGATTCCCTGCCCCCCGACCGCCCCATCGTCTATGCCACTCCGGGCAGCTCCGGTCACGCCGGCCTGCTGGCCACCGTCATCGACGCCCTGGCCCCGCTACCGGTGAGCATCATCGCCGCCAGCGCTGGCCAGGCCACTCGCCTGCCGGCCGCCCCCAAGCTTTTCCTGGCCGACTATCTGCCGGGCACCGAAGCGGCCCGCCGCGCCGCGCTGGTCGTCTGCAACGGGGGCAGCCCCACCTGCCAGCAGGCTCTCGCCGCGGGAGTCCCCGTGCTGGGAATCCCCACCAACCTGGACCAGTTCCTCAATATGGCCCCCATCGTCGCCACCGGTGCTGGCGCCCTGCTGCGAGCGGACCGGGTGGACGCCACGACCCTGCGCGCCACCGCCGAACGCCTCCTCAATACCGACCCGCCCCGCGCCGCCGCGCGCACCCTCGCAGCCCAGTTTCGCGAATACTCGGCGCCAGAACGCTTTCTGGCCTCGCTGCCAGCGGCAATGGGCCAGAGAGCGACCAGGAACCCGGTAGGCGATTGACGCCCAATCTTCCTGCGGAGTACGCCCAGGTCCTTTTCCATGGCTCCGACGACAGGGTCGCGAGCCCCACAACCCCAACTTGCAGTCCGATTGCATCACATTCCCAAGGGAACCGTCGCTTGCCCAAGGGGTGGCGAAACATCGGAAGCTCCCGCAAACCCTGCCCATGTGCCCCCAAGGGGGCCGAAGGGCATACAATCGATGCATGCAAAAAATCGTCCGCCGGCATGCCCTGAAAGACCAAGCCCGCGATACCGAATACTGGCTGTCGCAGCCTGTTGCCGAACGGTTGGACGCCGTGGAATTGCTGCGCCGTGCCTGGCTGGAAAGTCATCCCGATGCTGTCCAAGGACTTCAAAGAGTTTGTCGCATTACTAAACGACAACAGGGTTGAATACCTCGTGGACGGGGGATACGCCATGGCTTTCCATGGCCGCCCACGACGGCCGGCCAATCCATTTCGTCGGTCTCGCCGACCTCAAGACCAACAAACGTGCCTCGGGCCGCCTCCGCGACCTCGACGACCTGGAGAATCTTCCCTGACATGAGCGAACCGATCACCCTCCTCCTCGGCGTCCATGCCCACCAGCCCGTGGGCAACTTCCCGGATGTCATCGAAGACGCCCACCAGCGCTGCTACAAGCCGTTTCTGGAGACTCTCTTCGCCTACCCGGATTTCCGTTTCGCCGCTCATTTTTCCGGCTGGCTGCTGGACTGGCTGCGGGAAAGGCACCCGGACGACATGGAGCTGCTGGCAGCCATGGTGCGGCGGGGGCAGGTGGAACTGTTCAGTTCCGGCGACACGGAGCCGGTGCTGGCCGCCATTCCCCATCGGGACCGGGTGGGTCAGCTCAAGACCCTCAACGCCAAGCTGGCCGCATGGACCGGCGTGTCCCCCACCGGCGCCTGGCTCACCGAGCGGGTGTGGGAATCCGCCGTGGTGCCCGCCCTGGCGCAGACCGGCATTCGCTACGTGACAGTGGATGACTACCACTTTTTCTGCACCGGCAAGGACGCCAGCGAACTGGACGGCTACTTCACGACCGAGGAGGGGGGCCTGCACCTCGATCTCTTCCCCATTTCGGAAGCGTTGCGGTACCGCCTGCCCTTCTCCCCGGCCCACGAAGTGGTCGGCTACCTGGAGCATCTGGCCGACCAGGGCCAGGCGGCGGCGGTCTATTTCGACGACATCGAGAAATTCGGCATCTGGCCGGAGACCTACGAGTGGGTCTACAACCGCGGCTGGCTCAAGGGCTTCATCGAGGGCGTGCTGGCCAGCCCCAGGGTGCGCACCGGCACTTATGCGGATTTCCATCGGCGGCACCCGACCCGCGGCGTGGTCTATCTGCCCACCGCCTCCTACAGCGAGATGAACGAGTGGACTTTGCCCATGCCCGCCGCCGCCACCTACGCCGCCCTGCTGGCCAAGGAAAAGGCCGAGGGGCGCGGCGACCTGCACCGGCCCTTCCTGCGTGGCGGCATATGGCGCAATTTTCTGACCCGCTACCCGGAAGCCAACTGGATGCACAAGCGCATGCTGGGGCTTTCCGAGCGCCTCGCCGCCCTGCCTGCCCCGCCGCAGGAACTCACTGCCGACCTCTACTGCGCCCAGGCCAACGACGCCTACTGGCACGGCCTGTTCGGCGGCCTGTACCTGCCCCATCTGCGCCGGGCGGTGTGGAACAACCTGGCGGCCCTGGAAGGCGCACTCGACGCCCTTGCACCCCGCCCCGCCAGGGCAACGGCTGACCTCGACCACGACGGCCACCGGGAAACCGTGGCCCACACCGCGGCCCTGCAAGTGGTCCTGCGCGACGATGGCCTGGGGGCGGCCCACGAACTCACCAGCTATGCCCTCTGCCACAACTTCGGCGACACCCTGGCCAGGTACCCGGAGCACTACCACGCCAAGATCGGCAGCGGCCCCTCGGCCCACCAGGGCGACGGCATCGCCTCGGCCCACGACATCGTGCGCTTCAAGCATCCGGTGGGGGCGGAGGATGTGGTCCCGGATGTCTTGCCCCGGGCGCTCTGCCTGGATCGGCTGGATGGCGTCCCGCTGACCGACTACACCCCCGTCGAAGCCCGCGATGAACCGCCCTTCGACAGGCTCGGGGCGAACGGTTTGGGGGAGGTCGAGGCGCTCGCGTTCCACCGCCCCAGCATCGCCAAGGCTTATGTCCTCGAAGGCGCCACCCTCACCGTCACCTGGCACCTCAGCGGCCTCGCCGGCCACCGCCTGGAAACCGCGCTCAATCTGGCCATGCCCAGCTGCGACGGTTTCCTCGGCCGCTACGTGGCCCCCGACGGCAGCATCCCCGGCGGTTTCGGCCAGGCCCTGGCCCTGGCCGAAAGCTCCGGCCTCACCCTGGAGGACGGCGTCCTCGGCGGCGCCCTGCGCCTGGCCTGCGATCCGCCGGCGACCATCACGGGCCGGCCCCACCATACGGTTTCCCAATCCGAGGCAGGCTTTGAGAAAATCATGCAGGCGGCTGAAATCGCGCTGGCCTGGAACATTCCCGGCGACGATTGCCGCATCCGACTCCAACTTACCGTCGAGGCCCTCCGTCCATGACCGGCACCCGCTATCAACTCGAAGTCAATCCGGAAATCCCGCCCCGCCTCGAACGCCTGGAGGAACTGGCCAATAATCTCTGGTATAGCTGGGACCGCCCCAGCCGGGCCCTGTTCGCCAGCTTGTCCAGCGCCCTGTGGCAGGCCACCGGCCACAATCCCAAGGCCTTCCTCAAGCGCGCCGACCAGAAGCGCCTGGAAGCCGCCGCCGACAATCCGGTCTATCTGGGCTCCCTCAACCGCGTCCTGTCGGCCTACGACACCTACCACGGCCTGCCGGCGGGCAGCCATCCCCACGCGCGCCCCTTCCGGGACGACGATCTGATCGCCTATTTCTGCGCCGAATTCGGCTTTCACGAAAGCCTGCCCATCTATTCCGGCGGCCTGGGCATCCTGGCCGGCGACCACTGCAAGGCGGCCAGCGATCTGGGCCTGCCCTTCGTCGGCGTCGGGCTGCTCTACCGCCAGGGCTACTTCCACCAGACCCTGGATGGCGATGGCCGCCAGCACGCCACCTACAGCGATTCCGACTTCGACGACCTGCCCGTGACGCCGCTCACCACGGCCGAAGGTGGCGACGTGCGGGTGTCCATCGACATGCCCGGTCGCACCGTGCAGGCCAAGGTGTGGGAAGTCCGGGTCGGCCACGTGCGGCTCATCCTGCTCGACACCTGGCTGCCGGAAAATTCCGACCACGACCGGGAAATCACCCACCGTCTCTACGGCGGCGACCGCAGCACGCGCATCGAGCAGGAAATCCTGCTCGGGGTGGGCGGCGTGCGCGCCCTGGCCGCCGTGGGCCTCAAGCCCACCGTGTGGCACGTGAACGAGGGCCATGCCGCCTTCCTCATCCTGGAGCGCATCCGCGGCCTGATGCAGGCCGGCCAGGACTACGCCGCCGCCCTGGAGGCCGTGGCCGCCAATGTGGTCTTCACCACCCACACCCCGGTGCCGGCGGGGCACGACCACTTTTCCGAGGCCATGATCCGCGAGTACTTCGGCCGCTGGTGCCAGGATCTGGGCATCGCCTGCGACCAGGTCGTGGCGCTGGGGATGGAGCCGGGCAAGGGCGAGTTCAACATGACGGCCCTGGCCATCCGCGGCTCCCGCCACCACAACGGCGTTTCCCGCATCCACGGCGAGGTGTCGGCCCGCATCTGCGGCCATCTGTGGCCCCAGGTGGCGCCGGAGGAAAATCCCATGGACTACGTGACCAACGGCGTCCATATCCCCACCTTCCTGGCCACCGAATGGTACGAGACCTTCGACCGCTACCTGGGCGTGGGCTGGCAGCAGCGGCAGACCGACGGGACCTGCTGGGAGGGCGTCGAGCGCATCCCGGACCAGACCTTCTGGAGCATCCGCCAGTTGCTCAAGTCCCAGTTACTGCACCTGGTGCGCGCCCGCATCCGCGAGCAGCACGGCCGCAACCAGGGTTCCCCAGCCCATCTGGATCGCCTGCTCCGCCTGGCCGACCCGGGCAAGCCCAATGTCCTCACCATCGGCTTCGCCCGCCGCTTCGCCACCTACAAGCGGGCGGCCCTCCTCTTCCAGGATCCCGCCTGGCTGGAGGAAATCGTCTCCGACCCGGAGCGGCCCGTGCTCTTCCTTTTTGCCGGCAAAGCCCACCCGGCGGACCAGCCCGGTCAGGAGATCATCCGCAGCATCGCCGACATGGCCCGCCGGCCGGAGTTCGAAGGGCGCATCCTGCTGGTGGAAGGCTACGACCTGCACCTCTCGCGCCGCCTGGTGGCCGGCGTGGACGTGTGGCTCAACAATCCCATCTACCCCCTGGAAGCCTCCGGCACCTCCGGCATGAAGGCGGCCATGAACGGCGCCATCAACCTCTCGGTCCTCGACGGCTGGTGGGGCGAGGGCTACGACGTGCAGGACGGCGTTCCCAATGGCTGGGCCATCAAGCCCGCCTCGGGCCACCTGGACGAAACCCGGCGCGATGCCGAAGAGGCCCGCACCCTGTACGAACTGCTGCAGGACCAGGTGGTCCCCGCCTACTATCGCACGGGCCCCATGGGCTATTCGCCGGAGTGGGTGGCCATCGCCAAGCGCTCCATCGCCAGCATCACGCCGCGCTTCAACGTGGCGCGCATGGTGGGCGAATACGCACAGAAGTTCTACGCCCCCGCCGCCCGCCAGGGGCGCCGCTACGCCGCCGACGGCTACACCCCGGCCCGCGACGTGGCCGCCTGGAAGGCCCGCGTCCGGGCCGCCTGGCCGGCAGTCCGCATGCGCCGCCTGGACGACCCCACGCGGCGCATGCGCTTCGGTCAGGCCCTGCGCCTGGAGGTAGCGGTGCAGCTCGACGGCCTGTCGCCTTCCGACGTCACGGTGGAAGCCCTCTTCGACCGGCCCGACAGCGAGCACTACCACTCCCGCGCCCGCCACTACGAACTGGCCCCCGTCGGCCCCAACGACCAGGGCGAGCAGATCTTTGCCCTGAACCTCACACCGGAGCAGTGCGGAAAGTTGCAGTACCGTCTGCGGGCCTTCCCTTCCCATCCCCTGCTGACCCACAAGTTCGAACTGGGTCTCATGGCCTGGCTGTGAAGCCCGTCGCGCGGAGAGCGTCATGAGCGCCGTCGCCTCCCCCGCCTGGAAGGCCCTGCAGGTCCTGGCAGCCACGCAGGGTTCAGCTCACCTGCGCGAGCTGTTCGCCGCCGACCCGGAGCGCTTCACGCGCTTTTCACGCCGCCAGGACGACCTGCTGATCGATTTTTCCAAGCAGCGCATCAGCGCGGAAGTCTTCGCCGCGCTCCTGGACCTGGCGCGAGCCGCGGACCTGGAGGGCTGGCGGGAGAGACTCGCCGCCGGGGAGGCGATCAACGCCAGCGAAGGCCGCGCCGTCCGCCACATGGATCTGCGCGCCGGGGCTGCCGCTCCGGCGGCCGTACGAACGGTGCTGGCGCGCCTTGAGGCCTTCTGCAGCGCGGTGCACGACGGCACCTGGCGGGGTTATTCCGGCGAACGCATCACCGACGTGGTGAACCTCGGCATCGGCGGCTCCGACCTGGGCCCCCGCATGGCCGTGCGCGCCCTGGCCGCGCGGCAATTGCCGGGCCTCAAGGTGCATTTCGTCGCCAACGTGGACGGCGCGGACCTCGCCACCACCCTGGACGGACTCAATCCCCGCCGCACGCTCTTCATCGTCGCCAGCAAGACCTTCACCACCCTGGAGACCATGACCAACGCGGCCAGCGCCCGGGAGTGGCTGCTCGGCGCCGCCGGCAGCAGTGCCGCCGTGGCGCGGCACTTCGTGGCGCTATCGACCCATCTATCGGCCACCGGCGCCTTCGGCATCGCGCCAGAAAACGTCTTCGAATTCTGGGACTGGGTCGGCGGGCGCTTCTCCCTGTGGTCCGCCATCGGCCTGCCCATCGCCCTGGCGACGGGCTTTCACGCCTTCGAGGAATTGCTGGCCGGCGCCCACGCGCTGGACCGCCATTTCCTCACCGCCCCCGCCGCCGACAATCTCCCCCTGCTGCTCGCCCTGCTGGGCGTCTGGAACAGCGGCTTCCTGGGCGCCGGCACTCACGCCGTCCTGCCCTACAGCCAGTCCCTGGAGCTTTTTCCCGCCCATCTGCAGCAGCTCGAAATGGAGAGCAACGGCAAGCAGGTGGGCCGCGACGGCCAGCCGGTGGGGGTTTCCACCTGCCCGGTGCTGTGGGGCGAAGCAGGCACCAATGGCCAGCATTCCTTTTACCAGCTGCTGCACCAGGGGGGACGCCTCATCCCCTGCGACTTCATTGCCCTCAAGGAAGCGGACTTCCCCCTGCCCGGCCACCACGCCCTGCTGCTCGCCAACTGTCTCGCCCAGTCGGCCGCCCTGGCCTTCGGCCAGACGGCGGATGAGGCCCGGGCCGCCGGCACCCCGCAGGCCCTGGTGCCCTTCAAGGTCTTCCCCGGCAATCAACCCTCGACCACCCTGGTGCTGCCCCGCCTCGACCCCTACAACCTGGGCCGCCTCATCGCCCTCTACGAGCACAAGGTGTTCTGTCAGGGCGTCCTGTGGGGCCTCAATTCCTTCGACCAGTGGGGCGTCGAACTGGGCAAGACTCTGGCCGGGCGCCTCGCGCCCGCCCTGGAAGGCGCGTCGGCCGACGCCTTCGATGCTTCCACCCGCGGGCTGATTGCGGCCCTGAGTTACCTGCGTTGAATCCATGACACTTCGTCAGTCACAACTCCCCACGCCGGAAGCCCACTCACCCCCAGAGCAGCGGGAACTCTGGGACGTGCCTGCCGAGACTCCGCAGGCACGCTACGAAGCTCTCAAGACCTGGGCGCGCCGTTTCGCCGAGGCCCGAGGAGCCGGAGTAACGGGACTTTCGATCGCTCGCGCCTTTTGTACAGCGGTTCTTGCACGGTATTGGAATATCGTTCGCCGTGACCAATCGTGCGATTGGGAAGTCCGTCCCCACGGGCTTTCGCTTCCGGGATTGCCGACTGAAGCTAGAGACGTCGCCTGCGCAATTGGCGAACTGATTGCCGAATCCCCGTTGGAGAACGCGGGCTATCTGGTCGGATCAATCTATACCGCAATGATTCCGGCACGCATGCGCGGTGATATGGGGGCCTATTACACCCCCCCCGCCCTGGCGCAGCGCCTTCTTGACCTCGCCACGGCTGCGGGAGCCGACTTTGCTAGGTGCCGCGCGCTCGACCCGGCCTGTGGTGGTGGCGCCTTTCTCGCCCCGGTCGCGCTGCGCATGCTTTCCGTATCGCCGCCCCGCCCCGCGGCCTCCACAGTGCAAGATATCGCAACGCGACTTCGCGGCGTCGAACTCGACCCCTTTGCCGCGTGGATCACTCAGGTCCTGCTCGAGGCGGCCCTCCTTCCTCTCTGTATCGCGGCACGGACCCGTTTTCCGGCCGTGGTAACGGTGGGAGATGCTCTTGCGTGGGAAGGTCCACAAAAATTTGATCTGGTCGTCGGCAATCCGCCCTACGGCCGGGTACGCCTTGACGAGGCCACCCGGAACCGTTATGCGCGGTCGCTTTATGGACATGCCAATCTTTATGGGCTCTTTACCGATTTAGCACTGCGCCGAGTCACCCCCGGAGGGGTGGTCGCCTACCTGACGCCGACTTCATTCCTCGGTGGTCAGTACTTCAAGGCCTTGCGCAAAATCTTGGCCGAGCACGCCACTCCTCTGGCCTTCGATTTCGTCACCGACCGGGAGGGCGTCTTCGATGATGTCCTGCAAGAAGTCGTCCTCGTCGCTTACCAGGCTGCTCGTTTAGAACACCGTGCAAAAGTGTCGTTGACCACACCTGCGGGCCAGGATGGTTCCAGCAGCGAAGCCCTTGGACGATGCGCGATTCCCAGGGACGGCAGCCCGTGGATCATTCCGCGGCAACGCAGAGATACGGATTTTCTCGAGCACGTCGCTCACATGCCGAGCCGCCTGAACGACTGGGGCTATGGAGTTTCCACCGGCCCTCTGGTCTGGAACAGGCACAAGCCCCAGTTGCGCTTGCGGCGCAGCGGCACGGAACTCCCCGTCATCTGGGCAGAGAGCGTCACCGGCGCAGGCTTCCGTTTCAGCGCAGACCGTCGCAATCACGCGCCTTTCATCAGCCTTGCCGATCAGCCGCATTTAGTGGCGAAGCACTCCTGCGTGCTGCTTCAGCGAACCACCGCCAAAGAACAGGATCGACGGCTGATCGGCGCAGTACTCCCACAGGAATTTCTAGATGCCTACGGCGGCGCGGTAATCGAGAATCACCTAAACATGATCATCGCCTCGGAGGTTCCGAAGGTCTCCCCGGGGACGGTTGCCAAAATTCTCAATTCGCGCCCGGCGGACCGAGTTTTTCGCTGCATCAATGGAAGCGTTGCAGTTTCGGCCTATGAACTGGAAGCCCTTCCCCTACCGACTGTCGATCAGGCCCTCCAGGTCGAACGCATGCTTGAGAGAAATGCCGCACCGGCCGATATCGAGGCAATGATCGCCCAATTCTACGGAGGCAGCGTTCCATGAGACTGGCGACGGTCGTAGAAATACAGGAAAGACTCATGATCGTCTTTCCCGACGGCACCGCCCAGCGCAATTACCTGACACGGGAAATGGCTGCCCGCACCGTTTTCGTCTGCCTCTACGCTGGCGCCATTGAAGGCAATGATTGCTGGATACGCCCCAATCAGGTGTGCCGCATGACCGACGCCCAGGCAGCGCGGACCGACACGGCCAGCCGCGAGACATGGTGTCGCGACTCTGCAAGAGGTGGCTTTACGCCACCGGTAGGAACCCCCTGGTTTGCCGATACGACCCGGGAACCTATCCGCGACGAAACCATTGGCGAGGGCTTTCTGCCTGTCCGCGCCATGATTGAACGCCCAGGTATCGCGACCACATCATCCAAAGGGCGCTACGCGCTCGAAGCAAGCTTTTCTGCGCTGTTTTCACCAGCACTCTCCAGCGAAGAATTTGCGAGCGCTGCGGCCACATGGAGGGCAAGCCATCTCAACAAGGCAGCCTTGGCGCGCCAAGCCCTGGTCGCTCGCGGTGCGCTTGTCGGTCAGGGCCAGGTCACAGTACGTTTCCCCAATGGCGAAACCAGAACCCTGGCCTCCGGCCCCTCAAGTGCAATCGCCAAAGCGGTCATCGAGGAATTTGCCCCGCGATTCCTGCGTCAAGCCCACGTTCTCTGGCTCTCGGAATCCGGAAACAAACTGGTCGCACGAGACGAGCAACTCGCCGCCACGCTTGGCATCCGGATAGACGTTTCCCGGGCCTTGCCCGACCTCATACTTGTGGATCTAGGTGACGACGCCGAAGGCCAGGGGTTTCTCGTCGTCTTCGTCGAGTTCGTCGCAAGCGACGGCCCGATCAACGCCCTGCGTCGGGACGCTCTGACAGTCATCGCGACTGATGCAGGCTTTGCCAGCGAGAGCCTTGCTTTTCTCACCGCCTTTTCTGATCGCTCGTCCCCCCAGTTCAAGAAATCGATGGCAGAAATTGCCTGGGGATCGTTCGTCTGGCTGGTCTCCGAACCCGCCCACCTCATTCACCTTCGCGCCGAGGGGCAAGTGTTGCTCTCGCAGTTGTCGTAGCCCTCCCACCATGACACCATTTCCAGGAGCCCCAGCATGAAGTCGCTTTTAATCGCTTTTGCCACCGTCCTGTGGTCCGTTCTTGCCCCCGCCGCGGTCATCAACGTCGAGTTCGAATTCACGCCCTTCGTCGGCGACGTGGCCAAGCCCGAAGTCGAGGCGGTGCCCGGCAAGGCTCGCATCCTGGTCAATAACATCCCCATCGGCGAGCAGGAAATCCGCAAGCAATCGATGCCGGTACTCTTCGAGCGGCGCGAGATCGCACCGGCGGTCTGGATCACGGGCCAGTCCATGGCCCTGGGGCTGAGGAAGGGCAAAAACGTCCTGCGCATCGAGTTCGAACCGGCCGATGCCAAGCAGGCCTACCAGACCAGCCTCAAGTGGGCCCAGGTCACCGATCAGGTGACCCAGGAAACCCGGGGCAACGCCACGACCACCACCAATCAGGCGGGCGAGGGCCAGGAGCGCAAGAAGGCCCAGGGCAAGGCCGTGGTGGAGAAGGAATTCGTCGCCGACTTCGCCCCGGAGCGCCCCTGGCACCGCTACCCGGCAGTCGGCAATCTCTCCGACGACGATCGCCAGAAGATCGCCGCCTTGGTGAAGGAGCGCGCCGAGGCCTTCGCCCCCAAGTTCGACCGCTTCTACAAGATTCTCGAAGCGCATCCCAATATTCAGGTTGCCGACGTGAAGAAGCTCAAGTGCCTGGACAAGGCCTACGCGGCCGGCGTGCGCATCCAGGCGCCGGCGCCCGCCGACCTCGACATCGCCACCACGGGCAGCGCAGCGGTGGCCGTAGCCCGGCGTGGCGGCGATCTCTTCTCCGCCGACCAAAAGGCCTTCGCCAAACTCAAGGGCAACGACACCCAGATGTGCGTGGGCATTTCCCTGAGCGTGGCCTACCCGCCCCGCCTGGTGGTGGTGCGCAGCCCGGAAGGCGTCTGGCAGGTGGCGGATTGAGGCCCTTCCTCTCGCTCGAGAGCGACACGCCCGGGAGCAGGCCACGCGCGGCCATTCCCGGACGAGGGATTGCGGGATGAGAATTCTTTTCGCCACGTCCGAAATCGCCCCCTGGGTCAAGACCGGCGGCCTGGGCGATGTTGCCGCCGCCCTGCCCCAGGCGCTGCGGGCTCTCGGCGCGGATCTGCGCGTCCTGGTGCCGGCCTATCCGGCCCTGCGCAAGGCCTTTCCGGCCGCCCTGGAACTGGCCGCCCTGCCCCCCCTGGCCCCCGCCCTGCCCCCCTGCCGCTTGCTGGGGGCCGATTCGTCCGGCCTACCCCTGCTCCTCCTGGACTGCCCGCCCCTCTTCGATCGGCCGGGCAATCCCTACCTGGACGCCCAGGGGCAGGACTGGGGCGACAACGGGCAGCGTTTCGGGCTGCTTTCCCGCGTCGCGGCACTGCTCGGCCAGGACAACTCGCCCCTGCCCTGGCGCGCCGATCTGGTTCACGCCCACGATTGGCAGACCGCCCTCGCGGCCGCCTTCCTGCATTACGAAGGCGGCGCAGCGAGCCTCGTCACCATCCACAACATCGCCTTCCAGGGCTGTTTTCCCAAGTCTCTGGCGGCCGACCTGGGGCTGCCCGACCACGCCTGGCGCTTCGACGGCGTCGAATACCACGGCCAGCTTTCTTTCCTCAAAGCCGGCCTGCAACTGGCGGACCGCATTTCCACCGTGAGTCCCACCTACGCCCGGGAAATCCAGGGGGAGGCCTTCGGCTACGGACTGGCTCCGCTGCTGCGCCACCGGGCCGAGGCCCTGAGCGGCATCCTCAACGGCATCGATACCGCTCTCTGGAACCCGGCCCGGGACCCCGCCCTGGCCTTCTCCTTCAACGCCGGCCGCCTGGGGGCCAAACGGGGCAACCGCACGGTACTGCAGGAATCCCTGGGGCTCGCGGTCTGCGATGACCGCCCCATCCTGGGCGTCATCAGCCGCCTTACCCATCAGAAGGGGCTCGATCTGCTGCTCACCCTGGGCGAGGGCCTCGCCCATCTGCCCGCCCAACTGGTCGTCCTGGGCAGCGGCGAGCGGGAACTGGAAGCGGGCTTCACGGCACTCGCCGCCGCCCACCCTGGCCAGATCGCGGTCACTATCGGTTTCGACGAGGCGCTGGCGCACCGCATCGAAGCAGGCGCCGACGCCTTTCTCATGCCCAGCCGCTTCGAGCCCTGCGGCCTCAACCAGATGTACAGCCTGGCCTACGGCACGCCGCCGGTGGTGCGGGCCACCGGCGGCCTGGCCGATACCGTGGTCGATCTCAACCCCGAATCCCTGGCCGCCGGGCAGGCCAACGGTTTCGTCCTCCAGGACGCCACGCCCCACGCCCTGTGGCTTGCCCTGGAGCGGGTCGTCGCCGCCTGGCGAGAACGTCGTACCTGGCATCGATTGCAGCAAAACGGCATGCGCCGGGATTGGTCCTGGAAGCCCGCCGCGCGGGCCTACCAGCAGCTTTACCGGGAAGCCTGCGGGCGCCGCTAGAATGCTGCTCGAAGCCCCCGCCACTTCCCCCGCCGTCGTCCTGGTGGCGGCGGTCGCCCGCAACGGCATCATCGGCCGGGGTAACGACCTGGTCTGGCGCGACCCCCTGGACATGCAGCATTTCAAGGCGCTCACCGCAGGGGGAACGGTGGTCATGGGCCGCAAGACCTGGGAATCCCTGCCGCCCCGCTTTCGCCCCCTGCCCGGCCGGCGCAATCTGGTGGTCAGCCGTCAGCCCGGCTACCTCGCGCCCGGGGCGGAGGTCGTTTCATCCTTCCCTGCCGCCCTGGCAAGCGCCGCCGGGGCCGACGCCGTATTCGTCATCGGCGGCGGCGAGCTTTACGCCCTTGCACTGCCCTACGCCACCCGGCTGGAACTCACCGAGGTCGATATCGCTCCGGAGGGAGACGCGCGTTTTCCCGAAATCCGAGGCGACACTTGGCACGAGGTGGAACGGGAGGAGCACCGAACGGCCGACGGCATCCGCTTTGCCTTCGTGAGCTGGCGGCAGCGGTAAGGCGCCTTGAGCGCAACTACGGTCGGAAATGCCGAGGGAGTCTGTCGATTATTTTTACACCCAGCACTCGGCGTGCGCCTCGCAGCACCGCACTTGCAGCGCCAAGCCTCTGTTTGGTTGGCGGAAATGCATTCCGCAAAGGAATCGGCGCAAATATTGCTTGGGCGCACCACATGGGAAGATGCAAACCCTCGAAACCCATTCGATCGAGTAGTCCAACCCTCAAGAGGAGGTAACAATGACGACAATCAACACCGGTAAGGCACTGGCCCTGGCGCTGGGCCTTTGCACTTCGTTTTACGCCCAGGCCGCGGCCATCGATCTCACCACCCCCGGCGCCGAGTATAACGGCGGGGCATACACGCTTGGCTTTGAATTCACGGTCGCGTCCAACCGGACCATTACTTCGCTGGGTGTTTACGACTCGGGTGCTAACGGGCTGAGTTCCAATGCGCAGATCGGCATTTGGGATACCTCGGGAAATCTGCTTACCTCGACCACGATCCTGGCGGGCACGGGGCAACTGGACGGCCTGTTCCGCTATGTCAATATCAGCGGCTTCTCGCTGGTCGCGGGAACCCACTACATTATCGGCTCTTACACCACCGACCTGGCCTCGTCTCTCAACACAGGCCAGGGCGGCGCCGGCAGCATCGACCCGGGCGTGGACGTCATCGTCGATCGGTACAGCAATTTCAATTCGATTTTCTCGTTCCCGACTCAGACGGATGGACATGCCGATGGCGCCTGGCTCGGGGCGAACTTCAGGACCGGCGCGACGGGTTCCGTTCCCGAACCCGCGAGTTTGGCGCTTATTGCCCTGGGTCTGATCGGGATCGGGCTTGGCCGTCAGAGAAAATCCTAAACCCTGGCCTGCTGCCCCCAGCGGATTGCGCAGCGTGTCGTAACCGCCGAGCGCGCAAGGCTTGAAAACGAAAGCGCCTCGCAGATTCTGCGAGGCGCTTTTTCTATGGGTCGGCCGAAATAGGCGCGACGCGCGATCAATCGAGCGAGATGCTGCCCCCGGCGCTGGTCGTGCTGGTGCGGCGGAAGGCGGCGGCGCCCACCACGTGCTCCTCCAGACCACCGGCACCAAACTTGTAAGCGATGCCCGCATGGGAGGCGTTGGCGCCGGCAAAGAAGCCATTGAATCCGAAGGTACTGCCGTCGCCTCCGGAAAACCTCGAGCCACTCGCGGTACCGGTGCCCGAAAGGGCATAGTTCGACCCGCCGATGGCGACACCGAGATTGACGGCCACGGAGACAACGCTTGGTCCGAAATGGGCGGTAAGTGTGCCGCCGGTCACGTTCCCCACCACGCCGGATTCGGAGGTGGGCAGCGTGTAGCCGGCCAGGCTGTAGGTGCCGATGAGGTTGGCGCTCTGCAGGGCGGAAATGTCGGCATTCGAGGTCGGCAGACCTGCGATGTAGTGCAATTGGGTCACATTGACGGAACAGGCGCCGTCACAGTTGACCACCCCCGCCCCCGTGGCCCAGACCCCCCAACCGATGACGCCATCGATGGCAAGGGCGCCCTTGACGACCCCGGCGGTGAGGTGCTGACCATCGCTGTCGGACACGGACTTGAGGGTGGAGCCATCGCCGAAGACAGCGTCGGCCGGCGTCGCGAAGCTGTAGATATCAGCCGAACCGTCGAACACACCGGCCACGGCCACGGCATACTTGTTGCCGGAAGTCAGATCGCCCCCCAGCACACAAGAGCCGCCCCCCGATGCGGCGCAATCGCCGGCACCGTAGGGCGTCACGGCCTCTGCCGGAGGTTGCTGCGGCGGAAGGACAGGTGGGGCGCCGGCCACGCTCGGTTTGGCGTCCTTGCCCGTCACGAGAGCCGACTCGCCCCCCGAGACGATGACGCAGCCGGCCGCGTTACAGACTTCCACCGCGCCTTCGCCGGTATGGATCAGCACGCCTTGGCCGTCGGGCCCGCCATAGCCCACGGAATACTCGGTGCCCCGGATGCCGATGGTGGCCACCTGGGTGGTCACCCGGTAGGCGTCCTTGTTGCCGCGCCCGATGAGTCCGGTGATGGTGCGCAGGCCGCCGCGCAACAGGTTGAAGAAGCCCTTGTCTCCGTCACCCCCCTTGTGTTCATAGGCCTCGATGCGGAATTCGCTCTTGGGTTGGAGGGACATCTGGGCGCCGTCGGCAAAGCGCAATTGCGTACGCCCGTTGTCGCCGGTGGCGATGGTTTCGCCGGGAGCGACTTCGGCCCCCTTGGCCAAGGGCCGCTGGGCACCGGAGGCGGAAATGGCCGACACGTTGCCCGACGAGAAATCGACGCGGGCGGCCCCGGCCGCCAGGGCAGACTGGGTCACGAGGCCCAGGGAAATGAGGGCCGCGGCTTGTGCAATGCGAGTCTTGGATGGCATGGCTTATCCCGTCAATCAGAATTCACGACGCACCGTCACGGAAAAGATGTCGCGACGGTAATCGTTGAAGTGTACGTTGGACTGGTTGTCGGTCAGGGAAATCTGCGGTGTCACCGACAGCTCCTTGGTGACCAGATAGGTGGCGCCCAGGTTGAGGTTCAACTGGTCGTCGCTGCGCCGCTTGAGGAAGGAAGGATCCTCGCCGCCGTAGCGGCGGTGTTCGAAGGCCACGCTGCCGAACAGCGTGAACTTGGCATCCAGCCCCCACTGCCCCCCGGCCCGCAGCCCGTAGGCGTGGTGACCCAGGTGGTCCACATTGGATTTTTCCGGGCGCTCGTTGGCCCGGTAGGCGCTGAGGAAGGCGACCTGCCCCTCGCGGAAGGCGTGGGCCCAGGCGCCGCCCAGGACATAGCGATCGGCATTGCGCACCGACTGGGTGAGGTAATTCAGATTGGAATACTGGGCGAAGGCACTCAACTGGTTGCGCGAGTCGAGATTGTGCTGCCACAAGCCGGTGACACCGTTGGCCCGCCGAAAGTCTTCGTCATCGACGAAGAGGGTGGAACTTTGGGCGGTGATGGAATAGACGTTGCGCCCCTGGTTGAGCAGGACGCCCCCGTAGGCGTCGATGCTGGCCGTGTCGAGGTCGGTATGGTCGAAGTTCCAGCGATGGGAGCCTGAGAGCCCCCCCAGCAGGACGACGCCAGGCGACACGGGATGGCGGATGCTGATGCCTCCGCCCAGGGTACCGAACCAGTCACTGCGCGTGCGGCTGTCGGAATCGAGGGTGAAGGGCAGGCCGCCCAGAACCGGAACCGCCACCGTACTGCGACTGGGCGCGGCGTTGGCGTTGGAATCGTGTCCGATGATCCCTTCGATGTAGCCTTTGATCGAGGTGCGGCTCGCGTCGGCCATGCGGTCGATGGCGACGACCAGCTTGTCGATGGTGGCGGCGACTTCGGGCGGAACCCCTTGCTTCTTGGTGGTTTCGAATTCGGCCCTGGCTGCCTCGGTCTCGCCCACAAGCATGTAGGCGCGGGCGATTTCCGCCCGGGCGCGAACGTTGTTGGGCTCCACCGCCAGAACCCGCTCCAGGGCAAAGATCGCCCGGGTTCCCTGGCCTGCGTCCAGGGCGGAGATGCCGAGCAGCAGGTCATAGACCGGATCCCCCGCCCGCTCGCTCTCCAGGATGTCGAGCATGCGGTAGGCCTCGGCGCCCTTGCCCTGCTCGATGAGGCCCTTGGCCTGATCCGTCACCCCATCGGCCAGCACCGGGAGCGGCGCCGCAACCAGAGCGAGCCCGACGACGACGACAATTTTCTTCAACCCACGAACGACACGCACCGAATCTTCCCCCTGCCAGCCATAAGTGGCTGAATCTTATCACAACGGGGGCATATCCACTGCTGCCTGATGGGGGAAAAACCCTACCAGTTTGTTGTATTTCGGTTGATGGGAGGCGGCTCCACGGGCCGCACCGGCACCCGACTGCGGTCGTCCGCCCCCGGGCCACTGGGCAGTTGGGGCAGCAAATCGCCCTGGCCGACCTTGGGAGCCCCCCCGGGGCCGGGTTTGCTGTCCTTGTCGGCGACGGTGGTGGTTTCGCCCGGATTGACCAAGACGCAGCCCGCCGCATTACAGACTTCGACCTGACCGGAAATCGTGGTGAGGACCAGACCCCCAGCTCCCAGCTGGGCGGAATACTCGGTCCCACGGATGCCGATGGTGGCGACCGTGGTGCCTACCCGGTACTGCTCGCGGCGCCCCTTGCCGATCAAGCCGGTGATGGTGCGGAAGCCCCCCTTGAGCAGGGAGAAAAACCCCCGGTCTTCGGGACTTCCGCTCCCCCCCGCGAAGCGGAAGTCGTCCACCCGAAAGCGTGTGGCCGGTTGCAGGGACAGACTGGCGCCGTCCCGGAAGCGCAGTTGGGCGCGGCCGTCTTCCCCGGTTTCGATCGCTTCCCCGGCGAGCAGCTCGCCACCTCGGGAAGCCGGACGACGTTGGCCGTCCGCGGTGACGATGGTCGCCGCTCCTGCGGAAAAAACGATTCCTGCCGCAACCTCTGCAGCCCCCCCGGACCCGGCCACGCTCCAGGCCAGGCACAGAAGGAGCAGGCGCACCTCCCTCTTCATCGCACGCAATCCACGTGGTAGCGCCCGTCTTCCCCCTTGACCAGACCATGGATGTCGGTCTCGAAACCGGGGAAGGCGGCGTTGAATTCACGGGCAAACTTCAGGTAACTACAGATGGTGGCGTTGAAACGCTCACCCGGAATCAGCAGAGGAATACCCGGCGGGTAGGGCGTCAGCAGAACCGCCGTGACGCGGCCCTCCAGGGCATCCACCGGCACCCGTTCGATCTCCCGGTGGGCCATCTTGGCGAAGGCGTCGGCCGGGCGCATGGCGGGCACCATGTCCGAGAGGTACATCTCGGTGGTCAGACGGGCCACGTCGTTCTGCTTGTAGACGCCGTGAATCTGGGTGCACAGCTCTTTCAGGCCGACGCGCTCGTAGCGGGGGTTCTTCTGCACGAATTCCGGCAGCACCTTCCACAGGGGCTGGTTCTTGTCGTAGTCGTCCTTGAACTGCTGCAGGGCGGTGACCAGGGTGTTCCAGCGGCCCTTGGTGATGCCGATGGTGAACATGATGAAGAAGCTGTAGAGGCCGCACTTCTCGACGATGACCCCATGCTCGGCCAGGTATTTGGTGACGATGGCCGCCGGAATGCCGATGTCGTCGGCAAAGTCGCCATCCACGTCCAGCCCCGGGGTGATTATGGTGGCCTTGATGGGATCGAGCATATTGAAGCCTTCCGCCAACCGACCGAACCCGTGCCAGCGCTCGCCGGGCTTCAACATCCAGGCCTCCCGCTCCTCGATGCCTTCTTCGGAGAGGTCGTCCGGGCCCCAGACCCTGAACCACCAGTCGGTGCCCCACTCCTCATCGACCTTGCGCATGGCGCGGCGGAAGTCGAGGGCTTCGGCGATAGATTCCTCCACCAGAGCGGTGCCGCCGGGTTCTTCCATCATGGCCGCCGCCACATCGCAGGAAGCGATGATGGAATACTGCGGCGAGGTGGAGGTGTGCATCAGGTAGGCTTCGTTGAATACGTCGCGGTCGAGACGCTGGTTTTCGGCGTCCTGCACCAGGATTTGCGAAGCTTGCGACAGGCCGGCCAGGAGCTTGTGGGTCGACTGGGTGGCAAAGACCATGGATTCCCGACAGCGAGGCCGGTCGGCGCCGATGGCGTGATAGTCGCCGTAGAAGTCGTGGAAGGCGGCGTGGGGCAGCCAGGCCTCGTCGAAGTGCAGGGTGTCGATCTTGCCGTCCAGTTCTTCCTTGATGGCCTCGACGTTGTAGAGCACGCCATCGTAGGTGGACTGGGTGATGGTGAGCACCCGCGGCTTGGCATTCTTGTCGGTGGCGAAGGGGTTGGCGGCGATTTTCTTCTGGATGTTTTCCCAAGCGAACTCGGCCTTGGGGATGGGGCCGATGATGCCGTAGTTATTGCGGGTGGGCATGAGGAAGACCGGCACAGCGCCGGTCATCATGATGGAGTGCAGCACCGACTTGTGGCAGTTGCGGTCCACCACCACGATATCCCCCGGCGCCACGGTGGAGTGCCAGACGATCTTGTTGGAGGTCGACGTCCCGTTGGTGACGAAGTAGAGGTGGTCGGCGTTGAAGATGCGGGCGGCATTGCGCTCGGACGCGGCCACCGGACCGGTATGGTCGAGGAGCTGGCCGAGTTCTTCGACGGCGTTGCAGACGTCGGCCCGCAGCATGTTCTCGCCGAAGAATTGGTGGAACATCTGGCCCACCGGGCTCTTCAGGAAGGCAACGCCGCCGGAATGGCCCGGACAGTGCCAGGAGTAGGAGCCGTCGGCGGCGTAGTGGGTCAGCGCCCGGAAGAACGGCGGTGGCAGGGAATCCACATAGGCCCGAGCTTCGCGCACCACGTAGCGGGCAATGAACTCGGGCGTGTCCTCGAACATGTGGATGAAGCCGTGCAATTCACGCAGCACATCGTTGGGGATGTGGCGCGAGGTACGGGTCTCGCCGTGCAGGAAGATGGGGATGTCGCTGTTGCGGCAGCGGATTTCGGTGACGAAGGCGCGCAGTTCCGCGAGGGTTTCCTCGGGTTCGTTGGCCAGTTCCTCGTCGTCGATGGAGAGGATGAAGCAGGACGCCCGGCTCTGCTGCTGCGCGAAGGAGGTCAGATCGCCGTAGCTGGTGACGCCGAGGACTTCCATGCTCTCCTTCTCGATGGCTTCGGCCAGGGCGCGGATACCGAGGCCCGAGGCGTTTTCGGAGCGGAAGTCTTCGTCGATGATGATGACGGGAAAGTGGAAGCGCATGGTTGAGGCCGTGAAAGGTGAAAGGTGAAAAATGAAATGTGAAGGCCGAACGTGAAACGCGGGTTCCCACGTTTCACCTTTCACATCTCACCGTTCCTCAGATCTTGGGCAGGGTTACGCCTACCTGCCCCTGATACTTGCCGCCGCGGTCCTTGTAGGATGTCTCGCAGACCTCGTCGGACTCAAAGAAGAGCACCTGGGCACAGCCCTCGCCGGCGTAGATCTTGGCCGGCAGGGGGGTGGTGTTGGAAAACTCCAGAGTGACGTAGCCTTCCCACTCGGGCTCGAAGGGGGTGACATTCACGATGATGCCGCAGCGGGCGTAGGTCGACTTGCCCAGGCAGACGGTGAGCACGGAGCGGGGGATGCGGAAGTACTCGACGGTGCGGGCCAGGGCGAAGGAATTGGGGGGGATGATGCAGTGATCGCCCTCGATTTCGACGAAGGATTTGGGATCGAAGGCCTTGGGATCGACGATGGTCGAATTGATATTGGTGAATACCCGGAATTCCCGGGCACAGCGGATATCGTAGCCGTAGCTGGAAGTGCCGTAGGAAACGATCTTGTGACCATTGACCTCGCGCACCAGATCGGGCGAAAAGGGCTCGATCATCCCCTGCTCCCGGGCCATGCGCCGTATCCATTTATCTGATTTTATGGCCATTTTTCCCTGCTCCCGAGCACCCAAAAACAAAGGCGGGATTGTACCCGCCTTTGTCCAGGAAAATGGCGAAAAATCAGGGCTTGCTCAGGTGTTCTGCACCACGATGTTGGGGAATTTGCTGGTCATGTCCTTGGCCTTCTCGGCGACCTTGATGGCGATGCGCCGGGCGATGCTGCGGTAAATCTCGGCGGCCTTGGAATCCGGGGCGCCGACCACCGTCGGCTTGCCACCGTCGGACATTTCTCGGATGGCCATTTCGAGGGGCAGGCTGCCCAGGAATTCCACATCGTAGTCCTTGCACATCCGCTCGCCGCCGCCCTGGCCGAAGATGTGCTCGGCGTGACCGCAGTTCGAACAGATATGGATGCTCATGTTCTCGACGATGCCGAGGATGGGGATGTTCACTTTCTCGAACATCTTGAGGCCCTTTCTCGCGTCGATGAGGGCGATGTCCTGGGGCGTGGTGACGATGACGGCGCCGGTCACCGGCACCTTCTGGGCCAGGGAGAGCTGGGTGTCGCCGGTACCCGGGGGCATGTCGACGATGAGGTAATCCACGTCGCGCCAATTGGTCTGGCCGAGAAGCTGGTCTAGGGCCTGGGTGACCATGGGGCCGCGCCACACCATGGGGGTTTCGGCGTCGATCATGAAGCCGATGGACTGGGCCTGCAGGCCGTAGGCCTCCAGGGGCTCCATGCTGGCGCCGTCGCGGGATTCCGGCTGGCGGCCGACCAGGCCCAGCATCTGGGGTTGCGAGGGGCCGTAGATATCGGCGTCGAGAATGCCGACGGTGGCGCCGTCCTGGGCCAGGGCCAGGGCGAGATTCACGGCGGTGGTGCTCTTGCCGACGCCGCCCTTGCCGGAAGCCACGGCGATGATGTTCTTGACCCCCGGCAGCAGCTTGACGCCCTGCTGCACCGAATGGGCGACGATCTTGACCGAGACGTTGGCGGAAACGTTGCCGACGCCGGGCAGGGCACGCACGGCGGCGATCACCTGCTTCCTGATGCCATCGATCTGGGTTTTCGCCGGGTAACCCAGCTCGATATCGAAAGAGACATCTTCGCCGTCCACTTGGACGTTCTTGACGGCCTTGCCGGCCACGTAGCTCTTGCCGGTATTGGGGTCGATGGTCTGGCCCAGGGCGGCGCGGACGGTTTCGACAGTGACGCTCATCTATTTTCTCCCGAAGATACTTGACTAATTTAGTAAGGATAACACGAGCGGGGCTCCCTGTTGCATTTGCTAGAATGCCCCCTTTTCCCGCCGGCTCCGCGCCAATCCGCCATGTCCCGCCAGATCCTCGTCACCTCCGCCCTGCCCTACGCCAACGGCGCCATTCACCTTGGTCATCTGGTGGAATACATCCAGACCGACATCTGGGTGCGCTTCCAAAAAATGTGCGGCAACGCCTGCTGGTACGTCTGCGCCGACGACACCCATGGCACCCCCATCATGCTGCGGGCCGAAAAGGAAGGCATCACGCCGGAAGCCCTCATCGCCCGCGTCCATGGCGAGCATTCCCGCGATTTCGCCGGTTTCCACGTGGGGTTCGACAACTACTACAGCACCCACTCCGACGAAACCCGTTTCTACGCCAACGACATCTATACCCGACTCAAGGCGGCCGGGCTGATCGAAACCCGCACCATCGAGCAGTATTACGACCCGGTCAAGCAGATGTTCCTGCCCGACCGCTTCATCAAGGGCGAATGCCCCAAGTGCGGCGCCAAGGACCAGTACGGCGACAATTGCGAGTCCTGCGGCGCCGCCTACGCGCCCACCGAACTGAAGAATCCCTACTCGGCGGTTTCCGGTGCCAAGCCGGAACTGCGCAATTCCGAGCATTACTTCTTCAAGCTCTCCGACCCGCGCTGCGAGGCCTTTCTGCGCGCCTACACCAGTCGGGACAGCGGCGTATTGCAGCCCGAAGCCGCCAACAAGATGCAGGAATGGCTGGGCGAGCCGGGCGAGAACAAGCTCACCGATTGGGACATCTCCCGCGACGCCCCCTACTTCGGTTTCGAGATCCCTGACGCGCCAGGCAAGTACTTCTACGTCTGGCTCGACGCCCCCATCGGCTACATGGGTTCCTTCAAGAACCTGTGCGACAGGAAGGGCCTCGATTTCGACGAATTTTTCAAGGCCGACTCCAAGGCCGAGCTCTATCACTTCATCGGCAAGGATATCCTCTACTTCCACGCCCTGTTCTGGCCCGCGGAACTGGCCCATGCCGGCTACCGCACGCCGACCAGGATCTTCGCCCACGGCTTCCTCACCGTGGACGGCGCCAAGATGTCCAAGAGCCGCGGCACCTTCATCACCGCCGAAAGCTACCTGAACACCGGTCTCAACGCCGAATGGCTGCGCTACTACTACGCCGCCAAGCTCTCGGCCACCATGGAGGACATCGACCTCAACCTGGAAGATTTTGTCGCCCGGGTGAATTCGGACCTCATCGGCAAGTACGTCAACATCGCCAGCCGCGCCGCCGGCTTTATCGCCAAGCGCTTCAACGGCCGCTTGGCCCCGGCGGAAGCCGGCCTGCCCGCCATCCGCGCCATCCAGGAAGCCGCGCCGCGGGTCACTGAACTGTATGAGGCCCGGGAATTCGGCAAGGCCATGCGCGAAGTCATGGCCCTGGCCGACGCCGCCAACCAGTACGTGGACAGCGTCAAGCCCTGGGAACTGGCCAAGCAGGAAGGCAAGGAGACCGAACTGCACGCCGCCTGCACCAACGCCCTCAATCTCTTCCGCCTGCTGACGGTGCTGTTGAAGCCCGTCCTGCCGGCGGTGGCCGCCAAGGTGGAAGCCTTCCTCAACGTCGCCCCGCTGACCTGGAGCGACGCCGGTACCCTGCTCGCCGGCGGCCACGGCATCGATGCCTACGAGCATCTGATGACCCGCGTCGATGCCAAGCAGATCGAAAAGCTGGTCGAGGCCAACAAGGAAAGCCTGGCCCCTGCGCCGGAGCAGCAATCGCAGCAACGTCACGCCGAACACCAGGAGAAGGTCGCAACGAAGGCCCTCACCCCCGCCCCCTTCGACGGGCTCAGGGCAGGCTCCTCTCCTGCCAGCGGGCGAGGGGAGGCAAGTGACGCGGCCCAGGCTGCCTTCATCGGGCTGGACGATTTCATGAAGGTGGACCTGCGCATCGCCAGGATCGTCGAAGCCAGCCACGTGGAAGGCGCCGACAAGCTCATCCGCCTGCAGCTCGACATCGGCGAGGAGAAACCGCGGCAGGTCTTCGCCGGCATCAAGGCGGCCTACGATCCGGCGGCGCTCGTCGGCCGTCTCACCGTCATGGTCGCCAACCTGGCCCCGCGCAAGATGAAATTCGGCATGAGCGAAGGCATGGTGCTGGCCGCCTCCGACCCCGAGGGCAGGACCGGCGGCCTTTACATTCTCTCCCCCGACACCGGCGCCCAGCCGGGCATGCGGGTGAAGTAAGCCCTCACAGAGCATGCACCGGAATTACGCCATCATGCCTGCTGCCCTCTCCCCCGCCCCCTTCGACGGGCTCAGGGCAGGCTCCTCTCCCGCAACGCGGGCGAGGGGAGGTTACAGAGACGCGGCGCGTCTTTTACCTCGATAGTGGCCCTCAGCCGTCGCCACTTCCTGGCCGCCTCGGCGGCCTTCGGCGCCTCCCTGACGGCCCGGGCCGATCTGTTGCCCGCTTCCACTGGCCGCCGCGTGGTCATCGTCGGTGGCGGCTGGGGGGGCCTCGCCGCGGCCCGTACCCTGCGGGAACAGGCGCCCGACCTGGAGGTCGTGGTGGTCGAGAAGGAAGTGGCCTTCTGGTCCAACCCCCTGTCCAACCTCTGGCTGGTGGGACTCAACGACGGCACGCAACTGACCCGTGACCTCGGCGCCGCCGCCAGAACCTTCGGCTACCGGCTCATCACCGCCGAAGTGACGGCCATCGACCGGGAGCGCCGGCGAGTCGTCACCGCGGCGGGTGCACTGGCCTACGACTGGCTCATTCTCGCCGTCGGCATCCGGCACGACTACGGCGCCTGGTTCGGCGACGACCGCGCCGCCGCCGAGTACTGCCGCAAGCACTTCCCCGCCGCCTTCACCGGCCCTGGCGAGGCCCTGGCGCTCAAGCGCAGGATCGCCGCCTTCACTGGCGGCGACTGGCTGCTCACCGTGCCCCCCATGCCCTACCGCTGCCCCCCCGCCCCCTACGAGCGGGCCGGTCTCCTCGCCTGGTCCCTGGAAAAGCGCGGTCTCCCCGGCCACATCCACGTCCTCGACCCCAACCCGGCAGCCCTCGGTTTCGACCGTATTTTCAAGAGTGCCTACCGGGAGCGCATCAACTATCTGCCCCAGGCCCGCATCGTCAGCCTCGACCCGTTCAAGAAGGTCGTCACCACGGATTTCGACACCATTGCCTTCGCCGAGGCCATCCTGCTGCCACCCCAGCAGGCGGGCGATCTCGTGTGGCAGGCAGACCTCATGGCTCGCGATGCCGCCGGAAAGGCCACCGGCTGGGCGGCCATGGATCCCATCCAGCTCCACGCCCCCGGCGACGAGCGGGTCTATCTGGTCGGCGACATCGTGGACAAGGCCTCGCTCCTCTTCGGCCACTACCCCAAGACCGGCCACATGGCGGCCCGGCTGGGGCGCATTGCCGCCCAGGCCATCGCCGCCCGCAGCCAGGGCCGGGAGCCGGAAAAGCGCCTGCCCGAAAGCACCTGCTACGTGGCGGCCCGCGCCGAACCACGGGAACTGATGCGCGTCGACACCCACTACCGCCTGCGCGGCGACGGCGTCATCCAGCAGACGGTCAAGCAGTCCTACGACGCCCAGCCGGAAGGGGAAGATGAAGCCTGGCAGCGGGCCCAGGTCGGGGAACTCTTCGGCACGCCTGCGCTCTAGAAGTCCGCCCCGTTTACGCCAGCACGAGGCCCGACCCGCTCAGCTTTCAAATCCACAAGGGAGACAACATGTCCAGCAAAGCCATCCTCCTCGCCGCCGGCGGCGGTTTCGACCAGGTCAGCGTCGGCAGCCGCGCAGCCGCTCCACCCCGGGTCGGCGATATCACCGTGCGCCTCCACGCCAGCTCCCTCAACTATCACGATTACGTGGTCGTCAAGGGTGTGTGGGGCCCCGGCGAAACGCGCATTCCCATGGCCGACGGGGCGGGCGAGGTGATTGCCATCGGCGAAGGTGTGACGGAATTCAACCTAGGCGACCGGGTGGTCAGCACCTTCTTTCCCACCTGGCACGACGGCCCCCCGCAAGTCGAGGGCTTTGCCACCGTTCCCGGCGACGGCGTCGACGGCTACGCCCGTGAAGTCATCACCCGCCCCGCCACAGCCTTCACCCGCGCCCCCTGCGGCTACAGCCACGCCGAGGCGGCCACGCTGACTACCGCCGGCCTCACCGCCTGGCGGGCGCTGTTTTCCGACGATCACCTCAAACCCGGCGACACCGTTCTCGTCCAGGGCACCGGCGGCGTCTCCATCTTCGCCCTGCAATTCGCCAAAGCGGCGGGCGCCCGGGTCATCGCCACCTCGTCCAGCGATGACAAGCTTGCCCGCCTCGAAGCCCTCGGCGCCGACCACCTCATCAATTACAAGAAGGACGCCGCCTGGGGCGAAACCGCCCGCAGACTTACCGGCGGCCGGGGCGTGGACCATGTGGTCGAGGTCGGTGGGCCCGCCACCCTGGACCAATCCATGGTCGCCACCCGTATCGGCGGCCATGTTTCGGTGATCGGCATCCTCTCGGGCCTGGAAGGCAAGCTCGCCTTCGTCACCGCCCTGGTGCGGCAACTCCGCCTGCAAGGGGTGCTGGTCGGCAGCCGGCGTCACCAGATGGACATGATCAATGCCATCGACGCCACCGGTCTGCGTCCCGTCATCGACCGCAGTTTCCCCCTGGAAGGCATCGTCGACGCCTTCCGCTACCAGGAAAGCAACCAGCACTTCGGCAAGATCTGCCTGGAGTGGTGATCCCCGGGCGTCGGGCGGCGGTGAATGAAATTTTCACAGGCTCTCAGTGCCGCGCCCAGCGTTTCGTGGAACCGTCCGGCAGGATGAGAAAGGTTTCGTAAAGTTCATGCTGCACCCGTCTCTCCCCCGTGGTCGGGTCGAGCATGGTGCAGGCCGTCTCGCAGGTGGGGTTGCTGAACTCCCGTCCCGGCGCCCCCCGTGGCAGCCCGGGGACGGCAATTCCTCGGGCCTTGGGCTTTTCCCGCAGCAATTCGTGAATGTCTTCCGCAGGCACATGGCCTTCGACGAAATAGCCGGCCACGGTGGCGGTATGCACCGACTCCATGTCCTGGGGCACCTTCAGACGGCGTTTCACCGCGGCCATGTCGGCACTTTCCTTGTAGACCACCTTGAAGCCGTTGTCGGCCAGATGGGCCCCCCATTCGATGCACGCGAGACACGGCGAAGGCATGTGAATCTCGACCACCGGCGGGGTGGAACCCGCCCAGACCAAGCAGGGCGCAAGCAGCAGCACTATCAGGGAAAGTCTGGACATCGCGGAAGGTCGTCCTGGGCGAGAATGGAGATCATCCCATTATAGCCGCCACCCCATGCTCAGCCTGAACCGCCCACCCCGCCCCCGACTTACCCTGCGTATCCTGGCCTATGCCCTGGCCGATGTCTTCGGCCTGGTCTGCATCGCCCTGGGCGCCACCTGGTTCGTGGGGAAAAAAGGCCTGTTCATCGCCGGCTTTCCGGGCTCCCTTGTTGAAGCCGTGGCCTGCACCGCAGGCGGAGTGGCCGTCATGATTTGGGCGGTCGCCCGCATCCTGGGCGAAATTGGCAAGCAGGGACCAGAACTGCAGGCGCGTTACGCCGAATACATTGCCCGCAATCACCCGGGTGCCAAGCTGCCGCCGCAGGGCGATTAGGCCCCGTCCTCCCCCCGCGCCCCACCCGCCTGCAACCACTCCGGCAGTTCTCTCCCGCCGGCGTTGTCGATGACGTACTGGCGGATGAGGCGGCGGACGACCTGGGAGGGCGTCAGATCCTGGGCCGCGCAGATTTCCTCGAAGAGCCGTTTCTTTACGGGATCGATCAGGAGGGTCAGGCGGGCTGTTCGATTCTCCACCATAGGCTGTTTCCTGCATGGTCACCGCAGAGGCAGCGCCCGCCGCGGCGTTGTTATCATTTTATTAACATTGACACATAATACACGGCAAATGTAATGTGCGCTTGAGCGGCGCGTCAACGGTGGCGCCCGTCCCTCCTCGACCCCCATGAAAATCGCCTTCCGCCCGAAGTTGCTGGATTGCCTCCCCACCTACAATCGGGGACAGTTCGGGCGGGACATGGCCGCCGGCCTGACCGTCGGGGTGCTGGCCCTGCCGCTGGCCATGGCCTTCGCCATCGCCTCCGGCTGTTCCCCTACCGCGGGTATCTGGACGGCCATCGTCGCCGGCTTCATCACGGCCGCCCTGGGCGGCTCCCGGGTGCAGATCGGCGGCCCAACCGGCGCCTTCATTCCCATCGTCTATGGCATCGTCGCCGCTCACGGCTTCGCCAACCTCATGGGCGCCACCGTGCTTGCCGGCATCTTTCTCCTGGCGATGGGCCTGGCCCGACTGGGACAATTGATCCGCTTCATTCCGGTCACCGTGGTGATCGGCTTCACCAACGGTATCGCGGTGGTCATCTTCCTCGCCCAGATCAAGGATTTTTTCGGGCTGAAGATCGACAACCTGCCGGCGGAGTTCTTCCTGCGCCTCAAGACGCTTGCCGCCCACGCGCATACCGTGGACCCGATTACCCTGGGCCTGGCCCTGGCGTCCTTCGTCTTCCTGCTTTTCTACAATCGACTGGCCCAGCGCATTGCCGTGTTGCGCCGGGCGCCGGGGCCCCTGGCGGTCCTCGTCGCCGGCACGGTGGCGGCCTTCGTCCTCGATCTGCCGGTGGAAACCATCGGCAGCCGCTTCAATGGCATTCCCCAGACACTTCCCGACATCGGCCTGCCCGCGCTCTCGATTCACGATTTCGGCAAGCTCATTTCCCCTGCCCTGGCCATCGCACTGCTGGGGGCCATCGAGTCCCTGCTCTCCGCCCGGGTAGCCGACGGCCAGATCGACGACCGCCACGACCCCAACCAGGAGCTGGTCGCCCAGGGTCTGGCCAATATCGCCGCGCCCTTCTTCGGCGGCTTCGCCGCCACCGGCGCCATCGCCCGCACCACCACCAACGTGCGCAGCGGCGGCCGTACCCCGGTGGCCGGCATGGTCCATGCCGGCGTGCTGCTCGCCGTCGTTCTCGTGGCCGCACCGCTGGCGGCCTATGTACCCCTGGCCACGCTGTCGGCCATCGTCATGGTGGTGGCCATCAACATGGGCGAGTGGCACGAGTTCCGCGAACTGCGTCGCTACTCCCTGGCTTACCGCACCATCCTGCTCGCCACCTTCACCCTCACCGTGGTCTTCGACCTGACCATCGCCGTCGAATTCGGCATGGTGCTGGCCTGCCTCTTTTTCATCTACCGCATGTCGGATCTCACCACCGTCGAGCACCGCCCCCTGCGCGAGGCGGCCACCGAGGCCCGCTTCCTCTACCCCGATGGCACTCTGCGGGTAGCCACCTGGCAGATTTTCGGCTCCCTCTTCTTTGGCGCCGTGCACAAGCTGGAGGCCCTCCTCGACCCGGCAGCCGGGCACCCGGAGGTGGTCATCCTGGACATGAGCCGCCTGATCCAGCTCGACACCACGGGGCTCGAAGGACTGGAAAGCCTGCGCGAGCAACTCGCCAAGCGCCGCTGCCACCTGTTGCTGTGCGGCCTCAATTCACAGCCCGGTTCTCTCGTCTATCGCTCCGGCTTCGTGGACCACCTGGGGGACGACAACGTCTGTCCCGACCTGGCCCACGCCCTGCGGCGGGCGAACATGCTTCTCCCCGACCTCATGGGAGGCGATGAATTGTGAAGCCGCCGGTGTCACGCCACTTGACCATCACGGGTACCGTCCAGGGGGTCGGTTACCGCTGGTCGATGATCGCAGAAGCGACCCGCCTGGGCCTTGACGGCTGGGTGCGCAACCGGCGGGACGGCAGCGTCGAAGCCCTGGCCCACGGAGACGAGGGCGCCCTTGCGCAGTTGGCCGACTGGGCTCGCGGGGGACCGGCCGGAGCCGTCGTCGACGCCGTGGCGATCTGGGAGAGCCAGGAGAGTCCGCCTCAGGGTTTTCACCAGCATTCCACGGTTTGACAGCGGCAAAGACCTTTCGCTACAGTCGTCCCCTCCCCAGCCCGGCGCGCCCCTTTGCGCGTCCCTCGTTCACTCCCCATTCGCAGGAGATTCCCATGGCCGTTCTCGTCGGCAAGCAAGCCCCGGACTTCACCGCCACCGCTGTCTATGGCAATAACGAAATCAAGGAACTCAAGCTCTCCAGCTACCGCGGCAAGCCCGTGGTGCTGTTCTTCTACCCGCTGGATTTCACCTTCGTCTGCCCCTCCGAGCTGATCGCCTTCGATCATCGCCTTGAGGAATTCAAGCAGCGTGGCGTGGAAGTCATCGGCGTTTCCATCGACTCCCAATTCACCCACCTGGCCTGGAAGAATACCGCCGTCAAGGAAGGCGGCATCGGGCAGGTCGGCTACCCCCTGGTCGCCGACGTCAAGCACGACATCTGCCGCGCCTACGACGTGGAACTGGAAGCCGCCGGCGTCGCCCTGCGCGGCTCCTTCCTCATCGACAAGAACGGCGTGGTCATGCACCAGGTGGTCAATATGCTGCCCCTGGGCCGCAACATCGACGAAATGCTGCGCATGGTCGACGCCCTTCAGTTCTTCGAGGAACACGGCGAGGTCTGCCCGGCGGGCTGGAACAAGGGCAAACCGGGCATGACCGCCAGCCCGGAAGGCGTCGCTGCCTATCTGGCCAAGAACGCCAAGAAGCTCTGATCGCTGCGGCTGCCTTCTCATGGCCCGCCAGGTGCAGCGTCAGCTTGCCGCATCGGCCATGCGTCCCGGCCTCGCATCGGCTCGAAAACCCCGCCCCGGCGGGGTTTTTTCATACCCCCGCGAAAGCGCTGTGGTAATTTTGCCATTTATGTACAATCCGGGAACATTGAGGTTTTCGACGGATCATGGCTGACGATCGCTACCTGACCACCCGGCAAGTCGCCGCCCGACTGGGCGTATCCCTGGGCACCGTGCAGCAGATGGTGGAGTCCGGCGCGCTCGAAGCCTGGAAAACCGCGGGTGGCCACCGCCGCATCCTGGCCAACTCGGTGGAGTCCTATATCGCCCGCACTCACCCGGCGACCCGGGCCGACAATGCGGAACGCCCCCTGGACATCCTGATCGCCGAGGACGACCCCCTGCAGCGCAAGCTGTACGAAACGACCCTGGCTTCCTGGCAGTTCCCCCTCCGCGTGCGCCTGGTGGACAACGGCTTCGACGGCTTGGTGGAGGTGGGCCGTGCCGTCCCCGATATCCTCATCGCCGATCTGGTCATGCCGGCCATGGACGGCTTCGAAATGGTCCGCCGCCTGCGCGAGCGTTCCGAGCTCGCCACCATGGACATCCTCGTGGTGAGTTCGCTTTCCGACGCCGAAATCGAGGCCGCCGGGGGTCTTCCGCCCGCGGTCAATGTGTACCAGAAACCCGTTCCCTTCCACGAGCTCAAGGGCTACACCCAGGCGCGTCTGACCACGCGACGCAGGAGCTGAACATGCCTTTGGATGGATTTCCTTCAAGTCACGGCGATCCGGGCCGTAATCGGGAAGAAATCCGCTGGCGAGGGCTTTTCCGGTAACGTATCATTCGCAGAACAGTCCTGCGCATACACAAGAACGACAGGGTGAGGAGATAAACATGGGGCTATTTGGCGGCAACGCTTCCCTCGACAAGATCGACCGCGACATCGCGGCCATTGCTGACGGCAACGCGGATCTTTCCTGCTCCATCGGCAGCAGCGACAGCGGTACTGCCGGGCGCATATCGGCCAACCTCAATCGCTTCTTTTCCAAGGTCCGCGGACTCATCGTCCACGCCCGGGAAAAGAGCGTCAGCATCGCCGCCGACGCCGCCCGAATGAACCATCTGGTGCAATTGACCGGCAGCGCAGTCAAAAAGCAGGAAGATCTGGCCGAAGCCGTCTTCGCCTCCAGCAACCGGGTCAATCAGGCCGTTTCCGAAGTCGCTCTCAACGCCGACGCCATCGAGTCCTCGACGCATAACAACCTGGATCTTGCCCAGCGCTCCCTGGACCAGATGCATACCGTGGCCGACACCATGCAGTCGGCCAACGCCCACATCGAGCACTTCGCCACCACGGTGGGCGAGCTGCACACCAGCTCGATGAAGATCAACGAGATCGTTTCCCTCATCAACGACATTTCCGACCAGACCAACCTGCTGGCACTCAACGCGGCCATCGAGGCAGCCCGGGCGGGCGAGGCGGGGCGCGGCTTCGCGGTGGTTGCGGACGAAGTGCGCAAGCTGGCCGAAAAGGTCAAGACGGCAACCCAGGTCATCGGCCAGAACACCCAGTCCATGATCAACCTGGTCGTGGACACCTCGGAAAAAACCCGCGCCATCGTCGGCGACGTCACCCAGGCCAATAGTTACATCGAAACCTCCGCCCGCGACCTGGGCGCCATGGTCGAGGACTTCAAGCAGACCACCGACCAGTTGGGCACCATCGCCGGCGCCATCCGCAACCTGCGGGAAAGCAACCAGTCGATCCACAGCGAAGTCGAGGAAATCCGCAATCTGGCCCTGGACATTTCCGGCAAGGTGCGCCAGTGCGAGGATTCCTCCAAGACTCTGCGGGGTTCCACCGAAGACCTGCAGGGCACTCTGGCGGATTTCCGCACCGGCAACAGCATGTTCGACAAGCTGCACGATGCCAGCGCCGCCTTCCGCGACAAGGTGGCAGCAGTGCTGCAGCGCCTCGCCGACCGGGGGGTGAATGTTTTCGACCAGGCGTACAAGGACATTCCCGCTTCCAACCCCAAGCGCTTCACCACAGCCTACGACAGCCAGTGCGATTCCGAGCTGACCCGCATCTACGACGACCTGTTGCGCGACATGCCCGGGCTGATCTATTCCCTCGCGGTGGATAGCAAGGGCTACGCCCCGGCCCACAACAGCATTTTCTCCAATGCGCCGACCGGCGACCCGGTGGTCGACACCGCCAAGTGTCGCCACAAGCGCATGTTCAACGACCCCGTCGGCATCAAGCTGGCCACCAACCAGAAACCCTCTCTCTTCCAGACGTACGTCCGCGACACGGGCGAAATCCTCAACGACCTCTCCATGCCCATCACCATCGGCGGTCGCCACTGGGGCGCGGTACGCATCGGTTTCAAGACCGACATGGTGAAGTAGGTCCGGGGCGTGCGCAGGGCAAGCGGTGGGCAAGGGCCTGCCGTGATTCGGGGCTGACATGGCCGCAGCGGGTTTTCGTGACGTGCTCGCCTACTGGTTCGGCCAGCCCGACGATGCGGACTTCGGCAAACCCCGGGCGGTCTGGTTCAACAAGGACGCCGCGGCCGATGCCGAAATCCGGGGCCGTTTCCGCGCCCTCCACCTGTGGGCCCACGGGGGCCTCCTCAACGCCTGGGACGAACAGGCCGAATCCGCCCTCGCCCTGATCCTGGTCCTCGACCAGTTTTCCCGCCAGATCTACCGCGACCAGCCCAAGGCCTTCGCCAGCGACGGCAAGGCTTTGGCCCTGGCCGAGAAAGCCCTGGCGGCGTGCTTCGACCGGGCATTGCCCCCCCTGCAAAGGGCCTTCTTCTACTTTCCCTTCGAGCATGCCGAGTCGTCTGTCGCCCAGGCGCGGGCCGTGGCGCTCTTCGAAGCCCTGGCCGCGGAAGCGCCGGAACTGGCGAGCTTCGCCGACTATGCGCGGCGCCACCGGGAGGTCATCGCCCGCTTCGGCCGCTTTCCCCACCGCAATACCCTTCTCGGGCGAGCGAATACGCCCGAGGAAGCGGAATATCTGGCCCAACCGGGCAGCGGATTCTGACGCCCTCCATTCGGGAGGAGCGCGCATTTGGGCTACGGGTACACGACTTCCACGTTTTCCGGCGCCAGCCACTCGTGGAGGGATGCGATCAAGGCATCGTCCAGGCGCACCCGGGCAGAATCCCCCAGGAGCAATTCGCACTCGGCGCTGGCATTGCGGTAGCGCACCCGCACGGGAGCCGGGCCGGGCCCGAAAGGCGCCAGCAGGGCCTTCAGGCGGCGGGCATCGGCGCCGCCGTTCATGCGGATAAGCAGGTGCTTGGCAAAGCGGGCACGGGCTTCCCCCAGGGTCATCAGCTTGTCCGCCACCACCCGGTTGGCGCCGGAAAAATCGTCGTAGCTGACCTTGCCCTCGACCACCAGCACTTCGTCGGTGACGATCTTGCTGCGCTCGGCCTCGAACAGTTCGTTGAAGACCGACACTTCGACCATGGTCGTGCCGTCGTCCAACTGGACGAAGAGCATCTTGCCCCGGCGGGTCATCTGGGTGCGCACGCCGACCACGATACCGGCGATGGCCGTCATCTCCTTGGACGGTTCGATCTGAGCAAGGCTGCGCCGGGCGAAGCGGGCCAGTTCCCGGCGATGGGCGTCGTAGGGGTGGCCCGAGAAGAAGAAGCCCAGGGCCTGCTTCTCCTGCATGAGGCGCTCCTTTTCCTCCCAGGGCTTGACCTCGACGTACCGGGGCGCGTGCTCCTCGGCGGCCGGGCCGATGTCGAAGAGGCTGACTTGCATGGCGTTCTTCTCCGCCTGTTCGGCGAAGTCCATGGCAATGCCCACCGAGGCCATCAGCTTGTGGCGATTGTCATCCAGCGCGTCGAAGGCGCCAGCGCGAATCAGCGCTTCGATGGTGCGGCGATTGACCAGGCGCTTGTCCACACGCTTGCAAAAATCGAACAGATCCTTGAACGGTCCATCCTTCTCCCGGGCGGAAAGGATGCACTCCACCGCCTGCTGGCCAGTGCCCTTCACCGCCCCCAGGCCGTAGCGGATGGTCTTGCGATCCACCGGCTCGAAACGGTAGGCGGAGGCATTGACGTCCGGACCCCGCACAGCGATCTTGTTGGCGACGGTGTCCTCGTAGAAGATTTTCACCGTGTCAGTGTTGTCCATGTCCGAAGACAGGGTCGCCGCCATGAAGGCCGCGCAGTGATGGGCCTTGAGCCAGGCGGTGTGATAGGTGACGACGGCGTAGGCGGCGGTGTGAGACTTGTTGAAGCCGTACTCCGCGAATTTGGTCATCAGGTCGAAGAGCTGCTCGGCCAGGGCCGGGTCGTAGCCTTTCTCCCTGGCGCCGGCAGCGATGGTCTCCCGGTGCTTGGCCATCTCCTCGGGCTTCTTCTTGCCCATGGCGCGGCGCAGCATGTCGGCGCCGCCCAGGGTGTAGCCGCCGATGATCTGGGAGATCTGCATCACCTGTTCCTGGTACACGATCACGCCGTAGGTGGGCGACAGGCAGGCGGTGAGGTCCGGGTGGAAGTAGTCGATCTTCTGCTGGCCCTTCTTGCGCAGGATGAAGTCATCCACCATGCCCGATCCCAGGGGGCCGGGACGGTAGAGGGCGAGCACGGCGATGATGTCTTCGAAGCGGTCAGGGGCGAGCTTCTTCAGGAGCTTCTTCATGCCGTCCGATTCCACCTGGAAGATCGCCGTGGTGTTGGCGTCCTTGAGGATCTGGTAGGCGGCCGGATCGCCGAAGCCCAGGCTCATGAGGTCGAGTTTCTCGCCGGTCATGCGGCGGATGTACTCGACGGCCAGCTCGATGATGGTCAGGTTTCTGAGGCCGAGGAAGTCGAACTTCACCAGGCCGGCTTTCTCCACGTCGTCCTTGTCGAACTGGGAGACGGGTGAGGCGTCGGCGCCGGTAGCCTGGTAGATGGGACAGAAATCGGTGATGCGGCCCGGAGCGATGAGCACGCCGCCGGCGTGCATGCCGACGTTGCGGGTGAGATCTTCCAGGCGGGCGGCCAGGCCGAAGAGTTCGCGGATCGATTCGCCGTCGCGATCGTCGGCCATCATCTCCTTCAGGGCCGGCTCCTGCTCCAGGGCATCGGCCAGGGAAACCGGCTTGTTCTGCACCACCGGGATGAGCTTGGACAGGCGGTCGCACAGCGAATAGGGCAGGTCCAGCACGCGGCCCACGTCGCGGATGACTGCCTTGGAGGACATGGTGCCGAAGGTGGCGATCTGGGACACCGCCTCGGCACCGTAGCGCTCACGCACGTACTCGATCACCCGCCAGCGGTTGTCCTGGCAGAAGTCCACGTCGAAGTCGGGCATGGACACCCGCTCCGGGTTCAGAAAGCGCTCGAAGAGCAGGGCGTAGGCGAGGGGATCCAGGTCGGTGATACGCAGGCTGTAGGCCACCAGCGAACCCGCTCCGGAGCCCCGTCCCGGCCCCACCGGAACGCCGTTCTGCTTGGCCCAGTTGATGAAGTCCGCCACGATCAGGAAGTAGCCCGGGAAGCCCATCTGGATGATGGTGTCGCACTCGAACACCAGACGGGCGTCGTACTCCGGCCGGCGGCGCTCGCGCTCGGCGGCATCGGGGTAGAGCTCGACCAGGCGCCTTTCCAGCCCGTCCTGTGCCTCCCGCACCAGGAAATCCGCCAGGCTCATGCCTTCCGGGGTGGGAAAGTCCGGCAGGAAATTCTTGCCCAGGGTCAGTTCGACGGAACAGCGGCGGGCGATCTCGACCGCATTGGCCAAGGCTTCGGGCAGGTCGGCGAATAGCTCGGCCATCTCCGCCTGGGTCTTGAAATACTGCTCCTCGGTGTAGGGCCGCGGACGGCGGGTGTCGCCCAGGACATAGCCCTCGGCGATACAGACCCGGGCCTCGTGGGCGCGAAAATCGTCCCGCTCGAGAAACTGCACCGGATGAGTCGCCACCAGGGGCAGGCCCAGGTCGGCGGCCAGGTCCGCCGTGGCCTGGACGAAACTCTCCTGCTGGGGCTGGCCGTAGCGCTGCACCTCCAGATAGAAGGCCCCGGGAAAAAGCGCCTCCCAGGCCAGGGCCCGCTCCCGCGCCAGATCGGCATTGCCGTTGGCCAAAGCCTCGGCCACATCCCCCGCCGGCCCGCCGGAAAGCGCGATGAGGCCGTCGCACCCCGTCTCCCGCAGCCAGGGACGGCGAATTTCTGCACGATCGCGCCGGCCGTCGGCCAGGAAGGACCGCGTGAGCAGGCGGCACAACTGGAGGTAGCCCGCCCGATTGCGCACCAGGAGAAGAAGCCGTGTGGCGCCTTCGGGATTCTCCGCATCGGTGATCCACACGTCGGCGCCGGCCACCGGCTTGACTCCCCGCCCCCGGGCCGCCGCATAGAACTTCACCAGGCCGAAGAGATTGCCCAGATCGGTGAGCGCCAGGGCCGGCATGCCGTCCGCCGCCGCGCGCTTGACGGCATCCCCGAGACGCACGATGCCGTCGGTGATGGAATATTCGGAGTGCAGGCGGAGGTGGACGAAGCGTGGGGGATTCATGGGGGGCGATTTTACCGCGGACGCGGACGCAGCCGCTCCCCGACTTCAGCAGCAGGAAACGCTAACGGGATATAATCGCGCCGGCCGCTGCGGCGGTGCAAGTCACAACAAGACCAAAACTTCGCCTCGATGAAGGGGCATCCCAGGGAGTTCTCCATGCAGCGCCTTGCCTTCGCCCTTTGTCTTGCAGCGTCCACCGCCGCCCTTGCCGAAGACCCCGGTGTCCACGCGCGCATGCTCGACGAAGTGCTGCGCGTCGAATGCGCCGTCACCTTCAAGGGCAAGGCCTTCCAGGCCGGTCACGGCACCGGTTTTCTGGTGGGCAATTCGGAATACGTGCTGACCAACAGCCACGTCATCAACACCTGCCACCCGGACAACAAGATCGAAGTCCTCAAGACCGCACTGTACGAGAACTACATCGAGCCCCTCACCAAGGTGGACGTGAGCGACTGGAAAGCCCTGCTGAACGGCCTGCCCAAGGATCTGCAACAGTCCATGGTGCACGATCTCGAGCAGGATCAGGGCAAGGCGCAGAAGTTCGTCCAGGACACCAAGTGGCGGGTGGGCTACATCAAGCGTTTTCTCGACACGCATGCCCAGGAAACAGCCAGCGCCAATTTCCCCTACGTGACCCAGGCCCTGGCAGTGGTGCACCCCAGCAAGACCGGCGGAGCGCCGATCCGCACACCAGTGGCCCAGATCACCTGGTCGGCCTGGAACGACGACAAGAAAAAGAGCGCTGCCGGCCTCGACCTCGCGGTACTCAAACTGCCCCGCCCCCTGGCCGACAAGCCCAGCGTGACGGTCTTCGCCACCGGCGGTGCCCTGAGCGTATCGGAGGAGGTCTATACCGTGGGATACCCGGGCGGAAGCGATCTGATCGAGTCCGCCAAGTACATTCCGACCATGAAGCGCGGCATCGTCAGCAAGCTTGGGGGGGAGCGGGAAGTGGCCGGGGAAGCCGCAAAGAGCGGTATCAAGGGCATGCCGGTCATCGAAACCGACGCCGCCATCAACCCCGGCAACTCCGGCGGCCCCCTCTACAACCGGCGGGGCGAAGTGATCGGCATCAACACCTTCGTCCCGGGCAAGGATCGGGCCATGCAGCAGGGCATCGGCTGGGCCCTGGACATCAGCGTCGCCGTGCCGGTGATGAAGGATCTCGGCATCGCGCTGCCCCGCATCCGCGAAGCGCCCCCGGGCTGGGTCGAGAGCAACCCGGGCCTGATGTGGGCCATCATCGGCGGGGGAGCGGCCATGCTTCTGGGCGGCGTCGGCTTCGGCGTCGCGCTGCGCCGGCGTGCCGCCCGGCCGGCGGGAACCCCCGCCCCGGCGACCACGCCACGGACCCCGCCCCCCATGCCCCCCGCCGCGGCGCCGGCGGCGGTCCCCATCGACGCCACCGTGGTGGCCCGCTCCGGCATTGGTGGCCTGCCCATTCTCTTTCGCAGCGGCCCCCTGAGCGGGCAGCGCATCGAAGTGCCCCCCGGGGGCAGCTACCTCGGCCGCGACGGCTCCAAGTCCAATCTGGTGGTCGTTGCCGACAAGATTTCCGGCCGCCACCTGTGGATCGGCCAGCGCAACGGGGTCTGGGTGGTTTCGGATCCCGGCTCGACCAACGGCACCTTCGTGAATGACGTCGCCCGCGGACGCGTCACCGAGCAGCCCGTGCGGCGCGGCGACGTGGTGATCCTCTCCCCGGACGCCGTGGTGAGTTTCGAGATCCTGTAATTACCCAAGGATCACAGAGAGGTCGTCAGCTGCACGAACCACTCCGGCGCGATGCTCAGAATCCAGGCCTCGAAGCGCTTGTCCAGGCCAGACAGGATGAGCAGCCCCAGGAGCAGCATGACACCGCCCAGGAGCCGCTTGCCCGCCTTGCCGGCGGCGAGCAGGCGACCGCGCATCCTGCCCAGGGCCTGCCGTGAGGCCACCCCCAGAATCACCAGGGGCAGGGCGGCGCCGATGCCGAAGACGGCCATCAGCGCGGTGACTTGTAGCAGGTCGCGCCCCTGGCTCGCCAGGGTGATGGCGGCACCGAGGGTCGGTCCCACACAGGGGCTCCAGACCACGCCGAGCAGGAGCCCCAGGACGAACTGCCCCGGGAGCCCATCCAGGGTGATGCGGGCGAGCAGGCTTTGACCGGCGCCGGACAGACCCGAAGTCGCCGCCGCGAAGCGCTCCTGCAGACGCCCCGAGAGCAACACCAGACCAAAGCCGAGAAGCAGGATCGCCGCCACGTTGCGCAAAGCGCCCTGGTCGATGCCGACGGCAACCCCCAGGCTGGCGACCAGAACCCCCACCACGGTGAAGGACAGGGCGAGCCCCCCGGCCAGGGCGAAGGGCCCCAGGCGGTGCGCAGCAACGGCCGTCGCCAGGAGGATGGGCACCAGGGGAAGCACACAGGGCGACAGGGTGGACAGCCCCCCTGCCGCGAGGGCGAGGGCAAAGGTGGCCGGACCGAAATCCATGGCCGGACGCCCGCCTAGAGCGCCTGCTTGAGGAAGGCCGCCACCTGATCCTTGCGGGTCTCGCCGGTGAGGCGACCGATTTCCTTGCCGCCGCGGTAGAGGACGAGGGTGCTCTGCATGGTGGCCTTGTGGGCGCGCAGGGCGTTCTTCTGCTTGTCGTAATCGACCCGCAGTACGGTCAGCGCCTTCATCTCCGGGGTGGGCAGCAGTTCATCGAGCACTTTGTCCTGGGCCTTGCAGATGGGGCACCAATCCGCGTGGATGAAGACCAGGACGGGCTTGCCTTCCTTCTGGAGGGTGTCGAAGCGGGCCTGGTCGTAGGCGACACCGGCGGCGAAAGCCTGCCCGGCCACGAGGGCAAGGCCGAGAAAGAAGAGTCTGAACAGTTTGAGCATGGCAACCTCCGGAGAGCAGCGGAACGGCCCGGGAAGGGTGCCACCGCTGGATGGACAGGACGCACGGACCGCCGGACCGAAAAGCCGGGACCGCTCCTGCAGAGTAGTCGGAGCAGGGCAGAAAAACTTACGGGGCGGCAACAGGCAGCCCCGCCGATCAATTCAGCACGGCATCCCCGATCAGCCTGCGGATGGAGGTCGCCTCGAAGGGCTTGTCACAGATGGCCGAAACGCCGGCTTTTTCCACTGCCGCCAGGCGGCCCATGTTCTGCTCGCTGGTCACCATGAGCACCGGCACCGCGTTCTGCCAGCTCTGGGTGCGGATGTACTCGGTGAGTTCGCGGCCGTCCATTTCCGGCATGTTGTAGTCGGTGATGACCAGATCGACCATGGTGGTCTGGAGGCAATCCACCGCTTCCTTGCCATTGACGGCTTCGGTGATGCGTTCGATGCCCAGCTCTTCCAGGAGACGGCGCAGGTGACGGCGCGAAGCCATGCTGTCGTCCACCAGGAGCACCCGCAGGCGCTCCAGTTCGGCGGCATCCAGGTCCGCCGGGGGATTGAGATAATCGGCAGCGGCGTAGAGGGCCCGGGCAAGCTGTTCTTCGTTGAAGGGTTTGCCGAGGATGCTGCACGCCCCCGCCTGACGCACGGGATCGAGCACCTGGGGCCGCGTCTCGCTGGAAATGAGGATGAAGGGCACCGCCTCCAGATAGGGATCGGCGCGCATGGCGGCCACCAGATCGGTCCCCGCCTGATCGGGCAGGTAGAGGCTGCTGATGACCACCCACCCCCGATCGACCTTCTGCAGGGCCAGCAGCGCCTCGGCGCCCGTCTGGCAGACTTCCGTGCTGCCGACCCCCTGGTTGGCGAGCATGCGACTCACCAGATGGGCCTGCATGGTCGAAGGCTCGACCAGAACGACGTGAATTTCGGCAAGGGCTGAAGAACCCGGCATGGCGGCACCCCCTGAAAACGCTGCGTCCGGCCACTATAGCAGGGTGTTCGAGCCGCGGGGAGCAGGCCGGCGCGGGGAAACACCCTTGCTCCGACCCTAAACCCGCGCCGGCGGCAGGTCGAAGAGGAGAATCTCGCTGCTTTCCGCCGCCGCAAATTCCAGAAGCCCCTCTTCCGCTACCTTGGCCCCGTCGCCACCCTCCAGGGCGACACCGTTCAGGCTCAGGGCGCCGGAAACCACATGCACGTAGGCCAGGCGCCCCGGGTCCAGCGGCGTCGCCAGGCGCTCGCCGGGCGCCAGGAGGGCGGCGTGGATGTGGGCATCCTGGCCGATGGAGAGACTCCCCTCGGCACCGTCCGGCGTGGCCACCGGCATGAGGCGACCTCGCCGGGCGGCCGGAGAAAGCGCCTTCTGTTCGTAGCTCGCCGGCGTCCCGCGCCGCGCCGGCTCGATCCAGATTTGCAGGAGATGGGTCTCATCCCGCAAGGAGGGGTTGAATTCGCTGTGCAGGATGCCGCGGCCGGCACTCATGCGCTGCACCTCCCCCGGCCCGATGACGCCGCCGTTGCCCAGGCTGTCCCGGTGTTCGAGGCTTCCGGCCAGGAGATAGGTGACCACCTCCATGTCCCGGTGTCCATGCATGCCGAAGCCGCGGCCGGGCTGGATGCGATCCTCGTTCAGGACGCGCAGGCAACCCCAGCCCATTTCGCCCGGGTCGTGGTAATCGGCGAAGGAAAAACTGTGTCGGGCCAACAGCCAGCCGTGGTCGGCGTGACCGCGCTCGGAAGAAGGGCGGCGGCGGATCATCCTGGACTCCTCGGGAATTCAGCGATTGGACCGGCTCACCGGGCGGCGGTTCAGGCCTCGACCCACTCCAGGATCGCTTGCCACTGCTCCAGGTCGCGCTCGCTGCGCGAGGGGGGAAGGTCGAAGAGGGTGAGGCCGGCAGCGGCGGCCTGGACGTAGAGCTGGGTATCTCTCAGGCAGGTCAGCACCGGGACTTCCAGGGTGGCGAAGAAGCGCTCCAGATCCCCCGCAGCCCGGGTGCGGGCGTCGACCCGCATGCCCACCACCGCAACGTCGGCCCGCCCCTTGCGCACCGCCTTTTCGGCCAGGAGCTCGGTGAGAAAGCGGCGGCTGGCCTGCATGTCGAAGAAGGAGGGCTGCACCGGCACGATGACCCGCGACGACAGCTTGAGCACTTTCTCCAGGGTCTTGCCCCGCAGGCCCGCCGGGGTGTCGAGGACGGCGTGGGTGACCCCCTTGGGGGGCCGCGCGATGGCGTCGGGGCCGATTTCCCAGGTACTGATGGCGGGCACCGCCGCCGGGCGCAGGGCAAGCCACTCGCGGGAAGACTGCTGGCGGTCGATGTCGCCCAGCATGACGCGCTGACCGCGTGCGGCGAAGTAGCCGGCCAAGCTGGTGGCCAGGGTGCTCTTGCCCGAGCCTCCCTTGGGATTGGCCACCAGGAAGAGCTTCACCGCGCCGGCCCCAGCTTGTCCAGGGTCTTGCGCACCAGGTTCACATGCCCCCGCAGGGTATAGACCAGGTCGGTGAAGGCCAGCGGCACCCGCAGCCGGCTGGCCTCCTCGTCCAGGGCGTCGAGGCGCGTACGGTATTCCGGCAGTCGGTCGGCGTCGAAATGCTCCTTCAGGTCGTCCTCCAGGAATTTCAGTTCGCCGTAGCAGCGGAAAATCTTGGAACGGATGCGCCAGGAGTAGATCGCCGGCGCCACTTTGAGCAGGGGAATGAGCAGGGCGATGATGGGCACCAGCATGACGATGAGCCGATCGGCCAGCACGGCGAGCCAGAAAGGCAGGTAGCGCTGCAGGAAGGGCGGGCCGGATTTGTAATAGCGGGCCGCCTCGGGCGAGAGCGGCAACATGGGGTCCTTGTAGGCGGGGAATTCGCCTGCGTCCTGGAAGAAGCCGGCCTTGCCATGCACCTCGCTGGCCGCCTGGAGGAGCAGGCTCTGAAGGGCAGGGTGAAGGTCGTCACGCACGGCGAGATTGGAGGTCGGCGCCAGGACACGGATGTCTTCCGGCGGAAAATCCCGCACCAGGTCGGCGACGCCCTTGGGGAAGGTCAGGCGGGTGAGGAAGGGAAAGCGGCGCTGGTAGGCGCTGGATTGGGAGAAGCTCATCACCCGCACCCCGGGAGAACGCAGGAGCACCTGGACGACGGGGGCATTCTCGGCGGCGATGATGAAGGCGGCGTCGATGCGTCCCTGCTGAAGCTCTTCCGCCGCCTTGAGGCCGGACAGGGGCACCAGATGCTCGCCGGGCCTGATCTCGTTGGCTTCCAGGAGTTGCTGCGCCAGTTGACGCACGCCGGAGCCTTCCTGGCCGATGGCGATGCGCTTGCCCTGAAGGTCCGTCAGGCGGGTGAGGGCCGCCGCCCCCCGGTAGAAGACCCACACCGGTTCGTAAAACATGCTGCCCAGGGACAGGAGGCTCGAATCCTCCTGCCCATCCTCCGGCGGCGTCACCACGCCGCCCTGCACGAAGGCCACGTCGGCCTCACCGGCCTTCAGGCGCTCCAGATTCTGCAGCGAACCGGCCGAAGTCAGCACCTCCAGGGTGATGCCGTCCCGGGCCAGGATGGCGGCGTAGCGTTTGGCAAACTGGTAGTAGGCCCCCGCTTCGCCCCCGGTGCTGATGACGATGCGGCTGGGCGGCGCCGGCTGGACGAACTGATAGGCGACGACGAATCCGATACCGACGATGAGGATGATCCACCAGGCGGTGGCGAAGAGATCACGCAGGGAGAGGATACCTGCCTTGATGCGGGCCATCATGGAACGAGAATGCTGGAACCCGTGGTGCGGCGGGCTTCCAGATCACGATGGGCCTGGGCTGCGTCAGCCAGGGCATAGGTCTGCTGGACTTCGATGCGCAGACCGGCCGCCACCTGGGCAAAGAGCTCGCTGCCCAGGGCCTCCAGGTCCGCGCGCCGGGCGGTGTAGTGCATGAGGGTCGGCCGGGTCACGAAGAGCGAGCCCTTTTGCGACAGGAGCAGGAGGTCGAGGGGCGGCACGGGGCCCGAGGCGTTGCCGTAGCTCACCATCGTCCCCAGGGGGCGCAGACAGTCGAGAGAACCCGTGAAGGTGTCCTTGCCCACCCCGTCATAGACGACGGCGACGCCCTCGCCCCCCGTGATTTCGCGCACCCGGGCGGTGAAATTCTCCTCGCTGTAGTTGATGACGTGGTCGCAGCCGTGGGCGCTCGCCAGGGCGGCCTTGGCCGCGGAGCCCACGGTGCCGATGACGGTCGCGCCGAGGGCCTTGGCCCACTGGCAGGCGATGAGGCCAACGCCCCCCGCAGCGGCGTGGATGAGGACGGCGTCGCCGGCCCGCACGGCGTAGGTGCGGCGCAGCAGATAGGCCGCGGTCAGGCCCTGCAGCATCATCGCCGCCGCCGTCTCGAAGGCGATGCCGGAGGGCAGGACCAGCAGGCGATGGGCCGGGAGGTTGCGCACCTGGGCGTAGGCCCCCACCGGCCCCCCGGCGTAGGCCACCCGGTCGCCGACCGCCACTTCGCTGACGCCCTCGCCCACCGCCTCGACCACTCCGGCGCCTTCCAGGCCGATACCGCTGGGCAGGGGCAGGGGGTAGAGGCCGGTACGATGGTAGACGTCGATGAAGTTGAGGCCCACGGCCACGTGACGCACCCGGGCTTCCCCGGGCGCCGGTGGCACCACGTCGACGGCCTCCCAGACGAGATTCTCGGGACCGCCGGCGGCATGGATGCGAATGGCGTGGGGCATTTCGATTCCTCGGACAGTGAATGCGACAGGGCGGAAAGGGCAGCGCGGGCGCGTCCCGAAGGCGGGAGAGTATCACTGGCCCCGCTCTCGAATCCACCCGGTATCATGGGCTCATGATGTCCCTGCACCGACTGATCCTGCCCCGGGTCCTCCTGGTCTGGCTTGGGCTTTCCCTCATCGCGGGCGGCCTTACCTACTGGCTGGAGATGCGCAAGATCGACCAGGCGGTGGTCGCCCTGGCCGCCGCTGCGGTGACCCGCCATGGCGCCGAGAGGGGTGGCACCACGGATCTAGCCCGGCATGCCGAAGATTTCCTGCACGAGGGCTTCGTTGCCGTCGAAATCCTGGCTCCCGGCGGCACTCCCCTCGCCCGGTCATTCCAACCCGGCTTCGAGGGCGTCGCCGCCACCCTCATGGACGCCGACACTCCCCGCAGCGACCGGCCCCGCTACCGCACGATTCACCGCAACGGCGCAACGCTGGTGCGCGTGGCTCTGCCGCTCTCCGCAACGGACCGCCAGCCCACGGGACACTTCGAGGGACTCTACCGGGTGGAACCCGCCACCCTGGCCGGCCTGCGGGGCGATCTGTGGCGTACCCTTCTCGCCGTCCTGACAGCCGTGCTGGCGACCACGGTGGTGCTCTATCCGTTGATCGTCGCCCTCAACCGCAACCTCTTCCGCGCCTCCCGCGAAGTCCTGCGCGGCAATCTGGAAATGGCGGCGGTCCTCGGCGCCGCCATCGCCAAGCGGGATTCGGACACCAATGCCCACAATTACCGCGTCACCCTCTACGGCTGTCTCCTGGCCGAAGCGATGGGCCTGCACGGCGAAGCCCTGCGCGCCCTCATGCTGGGCGCCTTTCTGCACGACGTGGGCAAGATCGGCATTCCCGACACCATCCTCCTGAAACCCGCCGCCCTGACGGATGAGGAGCGGTCGATCATGCGGAGCCACGTCAGCCTGGGCGTGGATATCATCGCCTCCTCGGCCTGGCTGAGGGCCGCCCGGGAGGTGATCCAGAACCATCACGAGTGGTTCGACGGCAGCGGCTACCCGCGGGGCCTGGCCGGCGAGGCGATTCCCCTCACGGCCCGCATCTTCGCGGTCGTAGACGTCTTCGACGCCCTCACTTCCCAACGGCCCTACAAGACGCCCTGGAGTTGCGACGCCGCCCTGGCCACCCTGGAGCACGACGCCGGCAGCCACTTCGACCCCGCCCTGGTGGCGGCTTTCGCCCCCATCGCGCGGCAGGTCCAGCCCGTTGTTGCACAGGCAGACGAGGCCGCCATCGCCGAACGACTGGCCACCCACATCGACGCCCTGCTGCTTGCCGATGGCAATCGCCCCTTGCGTGGCCTGTTGCGCAGGCGTTTCGGCAACCTTGGCGGATGATGGCGGCCGAGGCTGCCGGCCCCCCGAGGCAAGGACTTCAGCGCGTGTAGTACCCCACCGCCACCAGCAGGTCGCCGACCTTGCGGAAGCGCGTGTGCTTGTCCTCCACCTTGCGGGTGACGGGATTGCGCCAGGCGTAGTCCAGTTCGCCCCGATCACTGTCCTTCAGGGCCTCGATCATCTGGCGGATGATGGGCTTGCCACCGGGGTCGGTGAGGGCCAGTCCGTCGCTGTCGATCAGGCGCGGCGACACGCCATGGGCCTTGAAGCGTCCATCCCTGAGGTCCACGACGAAGACGTAGAGATCGTCCTCGATGTACCCGCCGTTCAGATCGTTGAAGGCCGCAATGGCCTTGCCGGGATCGGCCTTGACCGCCGCCACGGCGCGGTCGAGCAGGGCATTGGCCTGCTCCGGCGAAGCCCGGGGAATGTAGTAGCCCACCGCCAGGATGCGGGTGCCGACCTTGTGGAAGAAGGTGATCTTGCGTTCCGGCTTCTGGTGCAGACGGTTGAGCCAGCGGTACTCGACGCTGCCGGTATCGGCGGCCTTGGCTTTTTCCAGCATGTCGTAGAAGAAGGGCGTGCCGAAGGCGTCGCGCATATTGGTCACCTTGCGCCCGATGAGGGCCGCCGAGGAACCGCCGCTGGCCAGGAAGGTACCGTCGGTGCCGACCACGTAGACATAAAGTTCCGCGTCGACGAAGTCGCCCGGATGGTTGAAGGCGGCGAAGGCTTCGTCGCCGTGCTGACGAAAATGGCCGACGGCCCGCGCCAGCAGCGCCCGGGCGCGCTGGGCGTCGGTGGTGGGCATTTCGCGGATGCCCGCTGTGCCCTGGGCGCCCTCCTGCTGCGCCTGGGCCGGGTAGAGGCCTATCGCCATTACCGCGAAGATTGCTGCCCGAAGAATCTGCCGCCCCACCATACCCATGCCCTCCTTCACCGGCCGCACTGCCGAAAAGGCGCCATTCTACCCATGACCGGCGCCCCGGCCCGACCGGACGGGCTCAGAGGGGAGTCAGCCGTGCATACTCCAGGGCCAGCCACTTGAGGCCGACGGCGCCGAAGTTGATGTGCACCCGGGCATCGGCACCCCGCCCCTCGCTATTGACGATGACACCGACGCCGAACTTGGGGTGCTCGACGCTCTGACCGATGCGCAATCCTCCGGCCAGCGCGGGCGCTGCCGCACCATAGACCGGCGCCACCGGGACCGCCGTTGCCGCCGGCGCGCGATTGAGCCGCTGCAGGAGTTCGGCCGGAATTTCCTCGAGAAAGCCCGATGGGACGCAGTAGCGCGTCTGACCGTGCAGGAGCCGGGTCTGGGCGCAGGAGAGGTAGAGGCGCTGGCGCGCCCGGGTCACCGCCACGTACATCAGTCGCCGCTCTTCCTCCAGGCCGTCACGGCCTTCGGCGATGGCATTTTCGTGGGGGAAGAGCCCCTGTTCCAGGCCGGTGAGGAAGACCACGTCGAATTCGAGGCCCTTGGCGGCGTGGACCGACATGAGTTGCACCGCCTCCTGGCCTTCGCCCGCCTGGTGCTCGCCCGCTTCCAGGGAGGCATGGGTGAGGAAGGACACCAGGGCGCCGCCTTCGCCCACCGCGCCTTCGTCGTCCACGAAGCCGGCGGCGGCGTTGATCAGTTCGTCCAGGTTTTCCAGGCGCTCCTGGCCTTCCTTTTCCCGCCGGTAGTGCTCGGCGAGACCGCTCTTCTCGATGACATGCTCGACCATCTCCGGCAGCGGGAGACCCTCGGTTTCCCGCCGCAGAGCCTCCACCAGCGCGACGAAGGCGCCCACGGTCTGACCGGCCTTGCCGGAGAGGGAAGCCGCGGCGTTGTACAGCGGGGAGTGGCACTGGTGGGCAGCGGCCTGGAGATTTTCCAGGCTGCGGGCGCCGATGCCGCGGGCGGGGAAATTCACCACCCGCAGGAAGGCCGTGTCGTCGTCCGGATTGGCGATGAGGCGCAGGTAGGCCAGGGCGTGCTTGACCTCCTGGCGCTCGAAGAAGCGCAGGCCGCCATAGACGCGGTAGGGGACGCCGCGGCTAAACAGTTCGTGCTCCAGCACCCGGGACTGGGCGTTGGAGCGATAGAGCAGCGCCATCTGCCCGGCGGGCCGGCCTTCCCGCAGCAGTTCGCGCACTTCCTCGACCACGAAGCGGGCCTCGTCCAGGTCCGACCAGGCCTCGAAGGCCCGGATGGGTTCGCCGGCGCCGGCGTCGGTCCACAGGTTCTTGCCCAGGCGCTCGCGGTTGTGCTTGATGATGGCGTTGGCCGCCGCCAGGATGTTGCCCTGGGAACGGTAGTTCTGCTCCAGGCGGATGACGTTGCTACCGGCGCTGGTCTTGCAATACTCGCGCTCGAATTCGCGCATATTGGCCACCTCCGCGCCCCGGAAGGCATAGATCGACTGGTCGTCATCCCCCACCGCGAAGAGGCAGGCCCCGCCAGCGGCCAGAAGCTTGAGCCAGGCGTACTGGAGTCGATTGGTGTCCTGGAATTCATCCACCAGGATGTGGCGAAAGCGTTCCTGGTAGTGGCGGCGCAGGGGTTCGTTGCGGGCAAGCAACTCGTGGCAGCGCAGCAGGAGTTCGGCAAAATCGACCACCCCCTCGCGATTGCACTGGGCTTCGTATTCAGCGTAAAGCTCGACCCGGCGCCGGGTCCAGGCGTCGTAGGCTTCGGCCTGGGCGGCCCGGATGCCTTGTTCCTTGTGGCCATTGATGAAATGGCAGAGCTCCCGAGGCGGATATTTCTCGTCATCGACGTTGAGGGCCTTGAGGAGCCGCTTGACCGCCGCCAACTGGTCGGCGGAATCGAGGATCTGAAAGGTCTGAGGCAACCCGGCCTCGCGATGGTGGGCCCGCAACAGGCGGTTGCACAGCCCGTGAAAGGTGCCGATCCACAGGCCCCGCGGATTGATGGGCACGAGGGCCGACAGGCGGGCGGTCATTTCCTTGGCGGCCTTATTGGTGAAGGTGACCGCCAGCACACCGTGGGGACTGACCTGGCCGGTGGAGATCAGCCAGGCGATGCGGGTCGTGAGCACCCGCGTCTTGCCGCTGCCGGCGCCGGCCAGGATGAGGGCATGGACCGGCGGCAGGGTCACGGCCTGAAGTTGAGGGGCATTGAGATGAGCGAGAAGATCGGACATGAATCAATTTCCGGCGCCGGCGGCAGGTATAAACTTGCCAGCGCCTATAACGAAAGGCATAGACGACGACAGGCCACTACCCATTGTGCAACGCAATGTCAACCGTGAATTCATACGCTACAAACAGTCACAAAGCGGCGGTAGACTTCGACATAAATAAATGCTGCAATGCACAAAACAAAAGAGAGCCCAAAAGGCTGGCCGTCATCAGAGAAAGTGGCTACCGCCACAGTAGCGAAAGGAGTAACACAATGAAAGCACCGAAAATCCTGCCCTGGATCGCCAAGCGCGCCGGGATCAGCGAGGAACTCGCCCTCAAGCTCTGGCGCCGCGGCGCCGGCGAAGCCGAATACCTGTGCGGCAAGGCCCAGGGCCCCGAGTACTGGGGCCTGGCCGTCGAACGCTTCCTCGCCCTGGTCGAGGACGAAGCCGGCCGCAGCCCCGCCTACACCCTGGAATCGGCCCCCCGCCTCTCCTGGATGTTCCGCCATCAGACCCGCATGTCGCTCCTCACCCTGATGGCTGCCCAGAATGCCTACCGCTACTGGCAGGACACCTGGGGCAATCTGCGCGGCGCCAAAAAGGCCGCCTGAGGCTCAGCGCCGATAGGGCCTGGCCGCCGGAAGGGCCAGCTCCTGCGCCAGGCGTGAGGCGAGCTTTTCCGCCTCCTCCTGGCCGGGAATCTGCCCCAGGCGCAGTTCGTAGGTCTTGCCGTTCTGGCGGGGAACGATGCGCACCCCGTAGCCCGCCGCGGTCGCCCGATCATAGACGGCGAGGGCCGCGGCCTGATCCACATAGGTTCCCAGGCGTACGCCCCAGCGGCCACCCCGCTTCTGCAGGCCAGACCCGGCTTCGAGTTCGGTTTCCCGGGCCCATTTTTCCACCTGGGCGGCATCGACCGAAGCCACCGGGTCCGGCCCCTTGCCCTTGTCCGCGCCGTAGAACTGGAGCGGCTGGTCGAGTTGCACCGGCGCCCCGCCGGGATGAGACGCCGTGATGCGCCCTTCGAGCAGACATACGAAGTCGCGCTGATCGTCACTGCGGCCCCAGATGTCGGTACCGCGAATGCCGGCGGTCACGGTGCCGATCTGAACATTGATCGCGCGCCGGTCACTGCTACGCCGAAAGATGTCGGTGGTCAGACGGAAGGCCCCCTTGGCCACTTCGAGGGCCGCGGTAAACACGCCATTTTCCTTGCGACCCAGGGCATTGAGGCCGACCTGGCCGTTCTCTCCCACCCGCACGGCGCTGCCATCGGCCATCTGCACCAGGGCTCGCCCCCCGAAGCCGGTCACCAGGCGATCCCGGCTCTCCAGAGCCATCCCCGGCGCCAGGGCGAGACGCGCCCCGCCCCGCTCGACCCAGGCCGGCGCCTGCACCCCATCGACCACCGCATGGGGGGCCGCCAGCAGCGGCAGCGCGAGACCCCACAAGGCCAGCGCAGCGAGTTTCTTTGTCCATTGCCTCATGTCACGCTCCCGATATTGGATTGCCATGGATGACCCCGGATGATAACAGCCCCCTTGCCATTGGCACCTGGAGGCCTACACTCGCCGCCATGGATGAACCCAGCGACGAAGGTCTGATGCTTGCGTATCGCGCCGGCGACGCCGCCGCCTTCGAAACCTTGTACCGGCGCCACCGTAGTCGCCTCTACCGTCACCTCGTCCATCAATGCGGCGACGCCCGGCTGGCCGAAGACCTCTACCAGGACGTCTGGGCGCGCGTCATCGCGGCCCGTACGGGCTACGAGCCCCTGGCAAAATTTTCGACCTGGCTGTTCCGCATCGCCCATAACCGTCTCCTCGACCACTACCGCCAGCACGCCCGCGGGGTCGCTTCCAGATACGACGCAGACGCCGATCCGGATGCGCTGCCGGCCCGGGAAGACAGCAACCCGGCCCGCCAGGCGGAACGCCACAGCCTGGCACGACGCCTGTCCAGCGCCCTGGAGGAACTGCCCGAGCCCCAGCGCGAGGCCTTCCTGCTGGCCGAGGAGGGCGAACTCAGCCTGGAGGAGATCGCCGCCGCCACCCAGGTGGGGCGGGAAACCGCCAAGAGTCGGCTACGCTATGCCGTCGCCCGGCTGCGCATCGCCCTGGAGGATCTGCTATGAGCCCCCCCGACAACAGTCCCCGGGACGCCGAACTCGCCCGCCTGTATCGCCAGTCGCAGACCGCGGAGCCGCCGCCCGCCCTGGACGCCACCATCCTTGCCGCGTCGCGCCAGGCGCTGCAGCCGCAGCGGCAAGCGTGGTGGCGCCGTCTCCAGATACCGGTAAGCGTGGCGGCCACGGTCATGCTTGCGCTCATGCTCAGCCTGAGCATGGAGCGCCACCCGCCTGAAGAAGCCGGCGTCCCGGCCACGGCCGCACCCCCCGCCGGGGAAACTCCCGCTGCAGGGGGCGTTCCCGCAGCCAAAGACCAGGCCACCGGGCCCCAGCCCGGGCCAGCGGGCGTCCCTGCATCGGCAGCCAAAGCCCTGCCACGGCAGCCCGCCCGCCCGGAACCACGGCCAATCACCGCGGACCATTCCGATTCGTCCCCTGCCGCTTCTCCCCCGGCGGCTCACGCCCCGGCTGGTCCTCCAGCAGCTCACTCCCCGGCTGCTTCCCCAACTGCTCCCTCCGCGGCAACTTCCGCCCCGGTCGCCGCTGTTCCGAACAGCCCGGCGCCAGCCCCTGCCGCTCCCGCCCGCGATCAGGCGCTCCCGGCTCCCGCCGCCGCCCGCTCGACGGAAAGCACCGTCGGCGAATTGCGCGAGGAACGCAAGGCCCTCGCGGCCCCGACGCCCGCCGCCGGCGCCGCGCCCGCGCCCGCGCCGGTAGCCGCCGACCGGGCCCTACCCAAGCGCGAGAAGGCGGCCCCCAGCCCGGCGGACTGGATCGAGGAAATCCGCACCCTGCGTCGCCAGGGCGCCACCCAGGAAGCCGAACGCCGCCTGCGGGAATTCCGCACCGCCTTCCCGGATTACCCCCTGCCCGACGATTTGCGCTGAGCTTTAACCCGACTGCGCGAGAACCGGCGTTTACCCGATCACCTCAACCTGATCGGAGAACACCGTGAAATCCCTCCTCACCGCGCTGGCCCTCGCCACCAGCCTCATCGCCCCTGCCCACGCCGGCTCCCTGGTGGACGTCCAGGTCATCGACCGCAGCACCGGCCAGACCCTGGAAACCTGGCGCCACCAGGGCCGCCTCTACGTGGCCGGCACACCGGGCAACCGCTACGCCATCAATCTCGGCAACAAGTCCGGCGGCCGCGTCCTGACAGTCCTGTCGGTGGATGGCGTCAATGCCGTGAGCGGCGAGACCGCCGCCGTCCGCCAGACCGGCTACGTCCTCACGCCCGGCCAGAGTGCCGAAATCGCCGGCTGGCGCAAGAGCCAGGACGAAGTCGCCGCCTTCTATTTCACTTCGGTGGCCGACAGCTACGCCAGCCGCAGCGACCGCCCCCGCAACGTGGGCGTCATCGGCGTTGCCGTCTTCCGGGAAATGGAGCCTCCCAAACCCGTCCTCCTGCCCGCCCCCCTGGCTTCCCGGGAGAAAGCCGAGGCCGCCGACTCCGCGGCCGCCACCGGCGCTGTCCGCGGCGAAGCCAAGGCCGCCCAGGCCCCGGCGGCCGAAAGCCGTTTGGGCACCGGCCACGGCGAGCGCATCGCGGCCCGCAGTGAATTCACCGAATTCGGCCGGGCCAGCGAGCAGCCGAGTGAGGTGATCGCCATCTACTACGACAGCCGCGCCAATCTGATGGCCCGCGGCATCATTCCGGGCACCCCCATGCACGGGCGCCCCAACCCCTTCCCGGGCGGCTTCGTGCCGGACCCCAAAGGCTGAAGCCCGCCCCGGCCGGGGCCGGAAAGCGCTCCCGAACCACGTATAATCTGCGGTTTTTCCACAGACTTTTTCGCCCCCGGCCATGCAGGACAAATACCAACCGGCAGCCATCGAGCGCGCCGTCCAGGAACACTGGGTCAAGACCGCCGCCGCCCGCGCCGTCGAAGACCTCAGCGGGCAACACGCCAAGCCCAAGTACTACTGCCTTTCCATGTTCCCCTACCCGTCGGGGAAACTGCACATGGGCCACGTGCGCAACTACACCATCGGCGACGTGCTCTCCCGCTTCCACACCATGCTGGGCTACAACGTGCTGCAGCCCATGGGTTGGGACGCCTTCGGCATGCCCGCCGAAAACGCCGCCCTCGCCAACAACGTTCCACCCGCCGGCTGGACCTATTCCAACATCGACTACATGAGGAAGCAGCTCCAGTCCCTGGGCTTCGCCATCGACTGGGAACGCGAGCTGGCCACCTGCACGCCCCAGTACTATCGCTGGGAGCAGTGGCTGTTCACCCGTCTCTACGAAAAGGGCCTGGTGTACAAGAAATTGGGCACGGTGAACTGGGACCCGGTGGATCACACCGTGCTGGCCAACGAGCAAGTCATCGACGGCCGCGGCTGGCGTTCCGGCGCCCTGGTCGAGAAGCGCGAGATCCCCATGTATTACATGAAGATCACCGCCTACGCCGAAGAATTGCTCGCCGAGCTGGATAACCTGCCGGGGTGGCCCGAGCAGGTGCGCCTGATGCAGAAGAACTGGATTGGCAAGAGCGTGGGCGTCAGGTTCGCCTTCCCTATCGTTTATCCCGGCGAAGCCGGCACCAATCTCCCCTCGCCCTCAGGGAGAGGGGCCGGGGGTGAGGGTGGGGAAGAACGACCCGACAAGCTCTGGGTCTTCACCACCCGTGCCGACACCATCATGGGCGTCACCTTCTGCGCCGTGGCGGCCGAGCACCCCCTCGCCACCCGCGCCGCCCGGGACAACCCTGCGCTGGCCGCCTTCATCGAGGAATGCAAGCAGGGCGGCGTCGCCGAGGCCGACCTGGCGACCATGGAAAAGAAGGGCATGCCCACCGGCATCTTCGTCGAGCATCCGCTCACCGGCGAGAAGGTCGAAGTCTGGGTCGGCAACTACGTGCTCATGGGCTACGGCGAAGGCGCCGTCATGGCCGTACCGGCCCACGACGAGCGGGACTTCGCCTTTGCCAAGAAGTATGGCCTGGCCATCAAGCAGGTCATCGCCGCCGCCGGCCAGCAATTCAGCCTGGACGGCTGGCAGGAATGGTATGGCGACAAAGCCAGGGGTGTCTGCGTCAATTCCGGCAAATACGATGGCCTGGCCTATGACGCTGCGGTGGACGCCATTGCCGCCGACCTGGCCGCGAAAGTTGTAAACGGCGAGAGCCTCGGCGAAAAGAAGGTGCAGTTCCGCCTGCGCGACTGGGGCATCTCCCGTCAGCGCTACTGGGGCTGTCCCATCCCCATCATCCACTGCCCGCGCTGCGGCGACGTGCCGGTCCCCGACGACCAGCTGCCCGTAGTGCTGCCGGAAAACGTCGAGATCACCGGCGCCGGCAGTCCCCTCGCCCGCATGCCGGAGTTCTACGAGACCAACTGCCCGAAGTGCGGCGGCAAGGCCAAGCGCGAAACCGACACCATGGACACCTTCGTCGAGTCGTCCTGGTATTTCCTGCGCTATGCCTGCCCGGACAACGCCACGGCCATGGTGGACGAGCGCGTCGCCTATTGGTGCAAGGGTGGCATCGACCAGTACATCGGCGGCATCGAGCACGCCATCCTGCACCTCCTCTACGCACGCTTCTTCACCAAGCTGATGCGTGATGTCGGCCTCATCGGCGACCTCGGCGAGCCCTTCGCCAACCTGCTGACGCAAGGCATGGTGGTGGCCCCCACCTTCTACCGCGAACTCGACGGTGGCAAGAAACAGTGGATCAACCCGGCCGACGTGGACGTCGTCACCGACGAGCGCGGTCGCCCCACCGGCGCATCTTTGCGCACCGACGGCCAGCCGGTGGTCATCGGCGGCACCGAGAAGATGTCGAAGTCGAAGAACAACGGCGTCGACCCCCAGGCCCTGATCGACCAGTACGGCGCCGACACGGCCCGCCTGTTCATCATGTTCGCCTCGCCGCCGGATCAGTCGCTGGAATGGTCCGATGCCGGCGTCGAGGGGGCCTACCGCTTTCTGCGCCGCCTGTGGAAGACAGTTTTCGAGCACGTCGGCGCTGGCCTGGTGCCCGCGTGCACCGGGAACGCAGACCTTTCCAAACCCCAGGCCGACCTGCGCCGCAAGCTGCACCAGACCCTGGGCAAGGTGGCCGACGACTACGGCCGGCGCAAGCAGTTCAACACGGCCATCGCCGCCGTCATGGAACTGCTCAACGCCTACGACAAGACCGACCTCGCCGGCGCCGCCGGCCGCGCCCTGGCCCAGGAGTTGCTGGAGAGCGCCGTTCTGGCGCTCTTCCCCATCGTGCCCCATATCGGTCAGGCCCTCTATGCCGAGCTGAAGCCCGGCCAGGATGCCGGCGTACAGCCCTTCCCCAAGGCCGACCCGGCCGCCCTGGTGCAGAGTGAAATCGAACTGGTCGTGCAGGTGAATGGCAAGCATCGCGGCGCCATCCGCGTCGCCGCCGATGCCGACAAGGCCGGCATAGAAGCCGCCGCCCTGGCTTCCGAAGGGGCGGTCAAGTTCATGGAAGGCAAGCCGGCCAAGAAGGTGGTGGTGGTGCCGGGCCGCCTGGTGAATATCGTCGTCTGACCCGTACGCTCTGCCTTTTCGTGCCCCCGCCCCCTGGAGACCCGCCTGCCATGAAGCGTCTATTTCTCGCCTTCCTCGCCGCCGTCCTGGTTGCGGCTTGCGGCTTCCAGTTGCGGGGTTCGACCAGTGCCACCCTGCCTTACAAGTCGATGTACATCGCCCTGCCCGAGAATTCTGAAATCGGCCTGTGGCTGGGGCGCTACATCAAAGCTTCCGGCAGCACCCAACTGGTGGCCAACGCGCGGGACGCCGAAGCCATATTCCAGCAGCTGCTGGATCAAAGGAACAAATCGATCCTCAGCCTGAACGCCAAGGGCGCGGTGCGGGAATATCGGCTCGAGGCCAAGTTCGCCTATCGCGTCATCGATCCCAAGGGCAAGGTTCTGGTGCCGCCCAGCGAAATCGTGCTTACCCGCGACTTGACCTTCGACGCCTCGGCGGTGCTCGCCAAGGACCAGGAAGAGGCCGTGCTGTGGCGTGACATGAGCAACGACCTGGCCAGTCAGATCCTCCGCCAACTGGCCATCGCCAAGCCGGGCAGCGGTGTGGAAGACGACTGATGCAACTCCGGGGAGACCAGTTCGCCTCCCACCTGGAAGGCCCCTTGCGTGCCCTCTACGTGCTGTATGGCGAAGAACCGCTCCTGGTTCTGGAGGCTGCCGACGCGCTCCGTGCCAAGGCCCGCCAGCAGGGCTACAGCGAACGCGAGGTCCTGACCGCCCTGCCCGGCTTCGACTGGGGCCAGCTTCTGGCCGCGGGAGGCAACCTTTCGCTTTTCGGCGACCGCAAGCTCATCGACCTGCGCATTCCCTCCGGCAAGCCAGGGCGCGACGGCAGTGCGGCCCTCCAGACCTGGTGCAGCCACCTCTCTCCCGACACCCTGCTCCTGGTCACCCTGCCTGAACTCGACTGGAAGGAAGAGAAGGCCGCGTGGTTCACGGCCCTCGCCGAAGCCGGGGTGACGGTGAAGCTCATGCCTCCGCCCCTGGGCGAACTGCCCGGGTGGATCGCCGGGCGCCTGCGGCGTCAGAAACAGCAAGCCGATACCGAGGCCCTGCGCTTCATTGCCGATCGCGTGGAGGGCAATCTGCTGGCGGCCCACCAGGAAATCCAGAAACTTGCCTTGCTGTACCCGGCCGGCGCCCTGAGCCTGGGACAGGTGCGCGAAGCGGTACTGAACGTCGCCCGTTACGACCTGGATGGCCTGCGCGAAGCCCTGCTGCTGGGGGATGTGGCACGTCTGGTGCGCACCCTGGACGGCCTCTGCCACGAGGGGGAAGCACCGCCCCTGGTGCTGTGGGCCATGACCGAGGAAATCCGCACCCTGGCCACCCTGCGCGCCGGCCTGGACCGAGGCCGGCCCCTGGAAGCCCTGCTCAAGGAAGCCCGCGTCTGGGGGCCACGCCAGGGGCCCGTCAAGCGGGCGCTACAGCGGCTGGGCCGCGGGACACTCGACTCGGCCATCGCCCATGCCGCGCGCATCGACCGCCTGGCCAAGGGCATCGGCCAGGGCAATGTATGGGAGGAATTCCAGCGCCTGGGCCTCACCCTGGCGGCTTCCGGCACTCGGGGCTGAGGCCCCCCGAATACGCCTAAGCCGCCTTGTCCTGCGTCACGCTGGCGGGGTCAGGCTCCAGGTCTTCCCACAGACATGCGCATTCCTTGCGCACGTCGTGCAGGCCCGGTTTGGATTTTTCCTGGACGAGGCACTCGCCCACACAATCGTGGTCGATGACGACCACTTTCATGTCTGTATCCACCTGACGCTCGCCGTCCCAGTAGCTGCACGTCGCACAAACCTTGATTTCAGCAGGCAGGATCAGCTTTTCCGCCATGTCACCCTCGCAGCATCACCCTATTATCGTTGCGGATAAGAGTTTACCCGGATAGAGAAGTTCCCTCCAATTGGGTCGCTATAATCATTCCCTGTTTCTGGATGGATTGATTTCATGGATATCAAGGAATACATGCACACCGTGGGCCGGCAGGCCCGCGCCGCCTCCCGCCGCATGGCCATGGCCAGCACGGCGGAGAAGAATGCCGCCCTGGCCGCCATCGCCGCCGCCATCCGCCGCGAGAAGGCCGCCCTTGTCGCCGCCAACGCCGAAGACCTGGCTGCCGCCCGCGCCGCCGGGCTGGAAAGCGCCATGATCGACCGCCTGACCCTCTCCGAGAAGGGCGTCGAAGCCATGGCCGAAGGCGTCGAACAGGTGGCCAAGCTGCCCGACCCCATCGGCGAGATGAGCGACATCAAGTACCGGCCGTCCGGCATCCAGGTAGGCAGGATGCGGGTGCCGCTCGGCGTCATCGGCATCATCTACGAGGCCCGCCCCAACGTGACGGCGGATGCCGCTGCCCTCTGCCTGAAGTCCGGCAACGCCGCCATCCTGCGCGGCGGTTCGGAGGCCATCCGCTCCAACCGGGCCATCGCCGCCCTGGTCCAGGAAGGCCTTACCGCCGCCGGCCTGCCAGCGGACTGCGTGCAGGTCATCGACACCACCGATCGCGCCGCCGTCGGCGAACTGATCACGATGCGCGAATTCGTCGACGTCATCGTGCCGCGTGGCGGCAAGGGCCTCATCGCCCGCCTGCTGGCCGAATCCCGGGTGCCCATGATCCAGCACCTGGACGGCAACTGCCACGTCTACCTGGACGAGGAAGCCGACCCCAACAAGGCCCTGAAGATCGTCGAGAACGCCAAGACCCAGCGCTACGGCACCTGCAACACCGCCGAATCGCTGCTGGTGGACCGGTCCGTCGCCGCCATGCTGCTGCCGCCCATCGCCCACATGCTCACTGCCAAGGGCGTCGAGATCCGCGGCTGTGCGGAGACCCGCGCCCTGGTCAAGGAAGCTCAGCCGGCGACGGAAGAGGACTACTACACCGAATATCTGGCGCCCATCATCTCGGTGAAGGTAGTGGCCGGCATCGACGAGGCCATCGCCCATATCAACCGGTACTCGTCCCATCACACCGATGCCATCGTCACCGACAACTACCCCAAGGCCCTGCGCTTCCTGCGGGAGGTGGATTCCTCCTCGGTCATGGTCAACGCCTCGACCCGTTTCGCCGACGGCTTCGAATACGGCCTGGGGGCCGAGATCGGCATTTCCACCGACAAGATCCACGCCCGCGGCCCGGTGGGCCTGGAGGGCCTCACCAGCCAGAAGTGGGTGGTGCTGGGCGACGGGCATGTGAGGCAGTGAGGGGTGAGGAATTCGGGGCGGTGCTTTCCGCCCCCGGCTTCTCGCTGGGCGTCCAGTGTGACGAGGAGGAGATCTTCGAAATCCACTTCCTCGAACCGTGCCCGGAAGTGGCCCCGATCAGCCCTCTGGCCGCCGAAGCGGTACGCCAGTTGAAGGCTTATCTGGTCGCCCCCGGCTTCGTCTTTGGCTTGCCCCTGCGCCCATCCGGCACCACTTTCCAGCGCCGGGTGTGGGAGCAGATCGCCGCCATCCCCTGCGGGCGGACGCGAACCTACGGCGAAGTCGCCAGGAGCCTCAACAACGCCCCCCGGGCCGTGGGCCAGGCCTGCGGCGCCAATCCCTTCCCCCTGGTCGTACCCTGCCACCGCGTGATCGGTGCCGCCGCCAGCCTGGGCGGTTTCGCCCGCCACGGGGGCGGCTTTCTCCTCGACGTGAAGCGCTGGCTCCTGACCCATGAAGGCTGCCTCCCCGGCGGTTGAACCGGAAGACCTCGCCGACATCGACGGTTTCTGCGACGCCCTCTGGCTGGAGGACGGTCTGGCCCGGGCCACCCTGGCCAGCTATCGCTCCGACCTCGCCCACCTTGCCGTCTGGCTGCGCGGCGAGGGCCACGGCCGGCTCCTCGATGCCAGCGAAGCGGCACTGATCGCCTACATCGCAAGGCTCGCCCGGGAAAAGCGGGCCAGTTCCCAGGCCCGCCACCTCTCGACCCTGCGGCGTTTCTACCGCTGGCAGCGGGCCCGGGGGCGCCTCTTTGCCGACCCCACCCTCAAGCTCGCCCACCCGGTTCGGCCCGCCCGCCTGCCCAAGGTGCTCTCGGAAAAGCAGGTCGAGGCGCTCCTGGCGGCACCCGATCCGGGCACCCCCCTGGGTTTGCGCGATCGCGCCATGCTCGAAGTGCTCTACGCCAGCGGGCTACGGGTGTCGGAACTGACCGGCATGGCCCTCGCCCAGGTCGGATTCAACGAGGGCGTGGCGCGGGTGATCGGCAAAGGAGACAAGGAGAGACTGGTGCCCCTCGGAGAGGTCGCCATCGACTGGCTGCGCCGCTACCTCGCCGAAGCCCGGCCGGAAATCCTGGGACTCCGCCGCAGCGAAGCCCTCTTCGTCACCGGCCGCGGCGGCCCCATGAGCCGGCAGATGTTCTGGAACCTCATCAAGCGCTACGCCATCCGGGCGGACATCGACCCGGCCAGACTCTCCCCCCACGTCCTGCGCCACGCCTTCGCCACCCATCTGCTCAACCACGGTGCCGACCTGAGGGTCGTCCAGTTGCTCCTCGGCCACGCCGACATTTCGACCACCCAGATTTATACCCACGTGGCGCGCGAACGTCTCAAGGCACTCCACGCGGCACACCACCCGCGGGGCTGATCCTTCCGCACGATGTGTGGCGTGATAGACGCAAAGCGCCTCTGTTTCATCCCTCTCGCACCCAAGGGGGGAGAAGCGGCGAGGGCGAGGGTATCGGGCGTGGCGGCATGCATCCCTCGGGCACGCCCGAAAACTTCACAGACGCTGAGCCGTCCGGTCTCGCCGGCAGCGGTGAAGCGTGCCAGACCCCCGGTTGAAGGCGGTCCCTTATCCGAAGCGCCTGACGCCCGCGGGGGTTCCCAGCAGCAGCACGTTGGCGGGCCGCACCGCGAAGAGGCCATTGGTGACGACACCGGTGATCTGGTTGATTTCCTTTTCCAGTCCCGCGGGATCGGTGATGGCGAGTCCCTGTACGTCGAGAATGACATTGCCGTTGTCGGTGACGAAGCCTTCCCGCAGCACCGGCGTGCCGCCCAGCTTGGCCAGTTCCCGGGCGGCATGGGCGCGGGCCATGGGGATCACTTCCACCGGCAGGGGGAATTTCCCCATGACGTCCACAAGCTTGGAGCCGTCCGCGATGCAGACGAAGCAGCGGGCCACGGCGGCGACGATCTTCTCCCGCGTCAGCGCCCCGCCGCCGCCCTTGATCATGTGCATGCCGTGGTCGATTTCGTCGGCGCCATCCACGTAAAGAGGAATGTCGTCCACCTGGTTGAGGTCGAGGATGGGGATGCCGTGGGTTTCGAGACGCCGCCGGGTGGCTTCCGAGCTTGCTACGGCCCCCCGAAAGCGTGTCTTGAGCGGGGCGATGGCATCGATGAAGCAATTGGCAGTCGAGCCGGTGCCGACGCCCAGCACGGAGCCCGCCGGCGCATGGGCGGCAACATAGTCGGCTGCGGCCTGGCCGACCGCCTGTTTCAATTCATCCTGGGTCATGGGTTCCTCCGCGCGAAGCCGGCATTTTACCTTCACAAATAATTCACTTTCCTGCCCCAGGGAAAGATATAAACTGTATATATCGTTTAACGACACAGGAGAACGCCATGACCAGTTCCGCCAAGCCCTCGTCCGACCAGGCGTCTGCCAGCACCGTTGCGGCCGCGGCACCCGTTTCTGCGCCGCCGGCCGTGGCCGCCGCCGCCGCCACGATTCGCAAGCCGGTGGTGGCCGCAAAACCAGCAGCGGAAAAATCCACAAGGAGCGCGAAGTCCGCGGCGGCCAAGCCTGCCAAGATCGTTGCGCCAGCGGGAAAGGTCACCCGCAAGGAAGCGGTCAGGTCCGCGCCGGGTGAAGGGGCGCCCAAGGCAGATAAGGAGGCCAAGGCCCGCAAGGCCGAGAAGACGGGCAAGGCCGCCAAGGCGGAGCCACCGCGTCAGGCTCGGGCCGAGAAGCCGCGCAAGGCCAAGATGGTGCGGGACAGCTTCACCATGCCCGAAGGCGAATACGTGCGCATCGCCGGCCTCAAGAAGCGGCTTCTGGGGCTCAAGATAGCGGCCAAGAAGAGCGAGTTGCTGCGGGCGGGCATCGCCCTGCTCGACGGACTCAAGGACGCCGAGCTGTTGGCGGCAGTGGCCCGTGTGGAAAAGGTCAAGACCGGCCGTCCGGCCAAGTCCGGCAAGTAGGGCCGTGGTTCCGGCTCCCGGTGCCGTGGCGCCGGGGCCGAAGCACTCCGGGCTGGGCCCCGGAGGGGAGCCTATGACTAATGTTACAGTCCGTCATCGTACTGTAACATTTCGGGAATAACCTGCGATCCGTCATTCACCACGCTCGCAGGAGTGCCCCATGTTCAAGCAATCCAAGCTCGTTTCCGCCCTGGCCCTCGTGGGTGCCGGCTTCCTTGCCGCCACTGCCGCCCAGGCCCAGGTCGTCAAGATCGACGGTTCCTCCACCGTGTATCCCATCACCGAAGCGGTTGCCGAAGAATTCCAGAAGGCCAAGAAGAACGCCATCAAGGTCACCGTGGGCATTTCCGGCACCGGCGGCGGCTTCAAGAAGTTCTGCCGCGACGAGACCGACCTCTCCAACGCCTCCCGCCCGATCACCGAGAAGGAAATGGCCGACTGCAAGGCCGCTGGTATCGAATACATCGAGATGCCGGTCGCCTACGACGCGCTGACCGTGGTCATCAACCCCAAGAACACCTTCCTCAAGCAGGCCACCGTCGAGGAACTGAAGAAGATGTGGGAACCGGCTGCCCAGGGCACCATCACCAAGTGGAACCAGATCAATCCGGCCTGGCCCGACGCGCCCATCAAGCTCTTTGGCGCCGGTGCCGATTCCGGCACTTTCGAATACTTCACCGAGGCCATCGTCGGCAAGGCGAAGTCCTCCCGCGGCGACTACACCGCTTCCGAGGACGACAACGTGCTGGTCCAGGGCGTGTCCCGCGACGTCAATGCCATCGGTTACTTCGGTTACGCCTACTACGCCGAAAACCAGGCCCGCCTGAAGGGTCTGCCCATCGTCAATCCCAAGACCGGCAAGGCGGTCGAGCCGTCCGGCGCCAACGTCGAGAACGCCAGCTACCAGCCGCTGTCCCGCCCCATCTTCGTCTATGTCAAGGTCAAGTCCCTGGACAAGCCGGAAGTGCGCGAGTTCATCGACTTCTACATGAAGAATTCCGACAAGCTGGTGCGCGAAGTCAAGTACGTGCCCCTGCCCAAGGCGGCCTACGACGGCAACCTGAAGCACGTGAAGGATCTCAAGAAGGGCACGGTCTTCAGCGGCAAGCCCGAGGTGGGCATCACCATCGAAGAACTGATGCGACGCGAAGCCAAGCTGTAATCCCGGGCACGCTTCTCTGTCTCGCAAAAAAGCCTGGTCTCTCCGGGGGCCGGGCTTTTAACATAGGGTTTTTCCCGTGACTGCACACTCCATGTCTGCAAACAACGCCTCTGACTTGCCCGTGGTCAGCGATCGCCTGGCCAGGAACGCCATGCGCAATCTGAGCGAACGGGTCATCGAGGCCCTGCTCTTCGCCGCTGCGGCGGTATCGGTGCTGACCACCGTGGGCATCGTCTATGTCCTGGTGTCCGAATCGATCCATTTCTTCCAGCGGGTGAGCATGGTCGATTTTCTGACCGATACCCAGTGGACGCCGCTGTTCGACGATGCGCATTTCGGCATCATGGTGCTGGTCTCGGGAACCCTGGTTTCCTCTGCCGTAGCCCTGATCGTCGCCATCCCCATGGGCACCGTCATCGCCATCTATCTCTCGGAATTTGCCAAGCCGAAAGTCCGCGAGATCTCGAAGCCCGTTCTCGAACTGCTGGGCGGCATTCCGACCATCGTGTTCGGTTACTTCGCCCTGCTCATGGTCACGCCGCTGCTGCAGAAGATCTTTCCCGAGTTGCCGGGCTTCTCGCTCCTGTCGGCGGGTCTGGTGATGGGCATCATGATCGTTCCCTACGTCGCCTCCCTGTCGGAAGATGCCATGCGTGCCGTGCCCATGAGCCTGCGCGAGGGAGCCTACGCCATGGGGTCCACGCGTCTCTACACGGCCCTCCACGTCGTCGTGCCGGCGGCCTTCTCGGGCCTTGCAGCTTCGTACATCCTGGGCATCTCCCGCGCGGTGGGTGAAACCATGATCCTGGCGGTGGCCGCCGGCATGCAGCCCAACCTGACCTGGAACCCCATGGAACCCGCCGCCACCATCACCTCCTACATCGTCCAGGTGGCCCTGGGCGACCTGCCGCACGGCTCCATCGGTTACCAGACCATCTTTGCCGCCGGCCTCACCCTTATCCTCATCACCCTGGCCTTCAACATCCTGGGGCAGTGGATGCGCCGCAAATTCCGGGAGAGCTACTGATGCCTGCCCTGACCAACGAACAAATCCGTGCCGTCATCGCCCGGGGAAAGCTGAAGGACGCCATTTTCCAGGCGGTGGGCATCCTCTGCCTGGCCATCGGCCTGCTGGTCATCTTTCTGCTGGTCGGCGACATGGTGATGCGGGGCTCCGAACGCTTCAGTCTCGATTTCTTCACCAATTTCGCTTCCCGCCGCGCCGGTTCCGCCGGCATTCTCTCGGCCTGGGTCGGCTCCCTCCTGGTGATGCTGGTGACGGCGGTGGCTGCCGTTCCTCTGGGTGTCGCTGCCGGCGTCTATCTGGAAGAGTATGCCAAGCGCAACTGGATCACCGAAATCATCGAGATCAACATCACCAATCTCGCCGCCGTGCCGTCCATCGTCTATGGCCTGCTAGCGCTGGGCATCTTCGTGTACCAGTTCGGTTTTGGACAGAGCATTCTGTCGGCAGGCCTGACGCTCGCCCTGCTCATCCTGCCCATCGTCATCGTCGCCACCCGCGAGGCCATCCGGGCCATTCCGGCCATGATCCGCGAAGGGTCGATGGCGGTCGGCGCGACGCGCTGGCAGACCTGCCGCTACCACATCATTCCCTACGCCATGCCCGGCATACTTACCGGCGTCATCATCGGGCTGGCCCGGGCCATAGGCGAGACGGCGCCCATCATCACCATCGGTGCCCTCACCTTCATCGCCTTCCTGCCGCCGGTACCCTTCACCGCGACCGGCGAAGGCGCCACCGCCGGGCTGTTCGACTGGATCATGTCGCCCTTCACGGTGATGCCCATCCAGATCTTCAACTGGACGTCCCGCCCCGACCCCGCCTTCGAAGTCAACGCCGCCGCCGCCGGTTTCGTCCTCATGGCCATGGTGCTGGCCATGAACGGGTTGGCGATCTGGCTGCGGTACAAGATGCGCAAGAACATCAAGTGGTAATTACCCAGGAATCCGTCATGCACACCCATGCCGAAACGCCCCCCCTCAAGGCCGAGGCCCGCAATCTCAACTTCTACTATGGTGAAGCCCAGGCCCTGAAGGGGATCAACATGCCCATCTACGACAAGAAGGTGACCGCCCTCATCGGCCCTTCCGGTTGTGGCAAGTCGACCTACCTGCGCAGCTTCAACCGCATGCACGATCTCTATCCCGGCAATCGCTACGAGGGCGAGATCCGTTTTTTCCCGGACAACACCAACATCCTGGCCAACGACGTTGATCCCATCGAGGTGCGCATGCGCATCGGCATGGTGTTCCAGAAACCGAACCCCTTTCCCAAGTCGATCTACGAAAACGTCGCCTACGGGCTGCGGGTACGGGGTGAGCGCAACAAGCGCGCCATGGACGACAAGGTGGAGCACGCCCTGCGCGGCGCGGCACTGTGGGATGAGGTCAAGGACCGCCTGACCGAGCTGGCTTCCAATCTTTCCGGCGGCCAGCAGCAGCGCCTGTGCATCGCGCGTGCCCTGGCGACCGATCCCGAACTCCTGCTCTTCGACGAACCGACGTCGGCCCTCGATCCCATCGCCACGGCTTCCATCGAGGAACTGGTGCATGAGCTCAAGAAGCGCGTCACCATCCTCATCGTCACCCACAACATGCAACAGGCCGCCCGCGTCTCGGACTTCACGGCCTACATGTTCCTGGGGGAGATGATCGAATTCGGCAAGACCGACGACATCTTCATCAAGCCCAGGGACAAACGTACCGAAGACTACATCACCGGCCGCATGGGCTGAGGCCCTGTGAAAATTTCATTCACTCCCGCTCGTCATGCCCAGCTGCGCCCGCTCGGCGTTGCAAATGCTCGCCATAGCCCGAGCTATGGCTGTGCTTTGCGCCTTGATCGTGCCCACCTGGGCACGCCGCTCGGGCGCGCCCGAAAATTTCACAGGTTCTGAGGAGACACACCATGAACGAAAGCTCGCACCTCTCCACCAAGTTTGATGAAGACCTTTCGGCCCTGCGCAGCCATGTGCTGCAGATGGGCGGACTGGTCGAATCACAGGTCTCGGACGCCATCGAAGCCTACTCCAGCGGCGAGATCGCCAGCGTCAAGTCCATCGTCGAGACCGATCACAAGGTCAATGAGCTGGAAAAGGCGGTTGACGACGATTGCGCCCATATCATCGCCAAGCGCCAGCCGGCGGCTTCCGACCTGCGTCTGGTCTTTGGCATCAGCAAGATCGTCACCGACCTGGAGCGGGCCGGCGACGAAGCCAAGAAAATCGCCAAGGGCGTGCGGCGCATCTACGAGAGCGGCCACATGCCCAGCCAGTACGGCGTGGGGGTGCGCCATGTGGCCGAGGCGGCCCTCAACATGATGCGCCATGCCCTGGACGCCTTCGCCCGCCTGGATACCGCCGCCGCCGCGGAAGTGATCCGCGCCGACAACGAGGTCGATGTCGAGTTCAAATCCATCCTGCGCCAGCTCATCACCCACATGATGGAAGATCCCCGCACCATCACGACGTCAATGGACATCATCTGGATCGCCCGGGCCATCGAGCGCATCGGCGACCACGCCAAGAACATCGGCGAGCACGTCATCTACATCGTGGAGGGGCAGGACATCCGTCACTCGCCCAAGAAAGAGCCGCTCGCATGAATCCGACCATCCTCGTCATCGAGGACGAGCCCGCCATCCAGGAACTGGTGGCCATCAACCTCAAACACGCCGGCTTTCTCGTGGTGAGAGCCAACAGCGCCGAGGAAGGCGAGTCCGCCATCCGCGCCGCCCTGCCAGACCTGGTGATTCTGGACTGGATGCTGCCCGGGCAATCCGGGGTGGCGCTGGCCAAGAAGTTGCGTGGCGATGAACGCACCCGGGAACTGCCCGTCATCATGCTTACGGCCCGGGTGCACGAAGAGGACAAGATTCAGGGTCTCGAAGCCGGAGCCGACGATTACGTCACCAAGCCCTTTTCGCCCAAGGAACTGGTGGCCCGGGTGCGGGCCGTTCTGCGCCGCCGGTCGCCGCATCTGGCCGGCGAAGCGGTCGAGGTCCGGGGACTCGTCCTCAATCCCGCCACCCACCGCGTGTTGGCGTCCGACCAGCCGGTCGAGCTGGGGCCCACGGAATTCCGTCTTCTCTTCTTCTTCATGACCCATCCGGAGCGGGTCTACACCCGGGCCCAGTTGCTCGACGAAGTCTGGGGTGACCACGTTTTTATCGAAGAGCGCACCGTGGATGTCCATATACGCCGCTTGCGGGCTGCCCTGGAGCCCTCGGGGCACCACGATCGCGTCGAAACCGTCCGCGGGACCGGCTATCGGTTCCGGGGCGACTGAGCGCTTGCAGGGGGATATGCCCCTCTCCATGGTCAGGGGGCTCGTCTATCTCGGGCTTACCCTTGCGCTGTCGGGCTTTATCGGGGGCCTGGTGCATCCCTGGCTGGGCTGGGCGCTGCTTGCCGCCGGCTTCGCTGCCCAGATCGTCCACCACCTGGTCTACCTGTCCCGGCTGGAGCGCTGGTCCGTCCAGCCAGAAAGCACCGAGATGCTCGAGGGCGCAGGCGTCTGGGACGAGGTCTTTGCCCGCCTCCATCGGCATGAAAAGTACCTCGTGGGCGTCGTGGCCCAGCGCGAGGCGGAAGTCGCCGAGTTTTCGGCGGCCATTCAGGCCCTCAATGACGGCGTGGTCCTGCTCGACGCCGGCAATCACATCCTCTGGTGCAACGTCACCGCCGAGCATCAATTCGGGCTCAACCTGAACACCGACGTCGGCCAGATGGTGGCCAACCTGGTGCGACAGCCGGAGTTCGTTCACTACCTCGGGGGAGAAGACTTCTCCAGGCCCCTGGTGATGCGCAGCGATCGCAAGGGCGAGCGCGTGTACTCGATCCACATCCTGCCCTACGGCCGCAGCAGCCGCCTCATGCAGATCAAGGACGTCACCCAGGCCGATCTCCTCGACCGCATGCGCCGGGACTTCGTCGCCAACGTCTCCCACGAACTGCGCACGCCGCTCACCGTGCTGGCGGGCTTTCTGGAAACCCTCCAGGAAATCGAGGTCGAACCCGCCCAGCGTCATCAATTCCTGCGGCTCATGGCCGAACAATCCGAACGCATGCAGCGCATCGTGCGGGATCTCCTGACCCTCTCCTCGCTTGAAGCGGCGCCGCCGCCGGAGGACGAGCGTATCGACATGGCCAGCCTCCTCGACAAATTGCGGCGCGACGCGGAAGCGCTCTCCGCTGGTCGCCACCGCGTCCTTCTGGAAGCGGATGGGCCGGACCTCCAGGGGGCCGAGGGGGAACTGGTGAGCGCCTTTGCCAACCTGGTCTCCAATGCCGTGCGCTACACCCCCGAGGGAGGAACCGTCACCCTGTCCTGGCAGGCCTGCCGGGAGGGTGCGGAGTTCGCCGTGCGCGACACGGGCATAGGCATCGACGCCAAACACATTCCGCGCCTGACCGAGCGCTTTTACCGGGTCGACCGGAGCCGCTCGCGGGATACGGGGGGCACCGGTCTGGGGCTGGCCATCGTCAAGCACGCCCTTTCCCGCCACCAGGCCAGTCTCGACGTCACCAGCGCTCCCGGCGAAGGCAGCCGTTTCGCGGCGCGCTTTCCCGCCTCCCGCGTGGCCGGCGCGTAACCAATCCTTCATCGCTTCATCACGGACCCTTAACGGCGCAGCGTTAAGGTGGCGCCATGCCACGGGTCCGCACGCTGTTCCTGTCAGATATCCACCTCGGCACCCGCGCCTGCCAGGCCGACCGACTGCTGGATTTCCTGCGCGAGTACCCCGCCGAGCGCACCTATCTCATCGGCGACATCATCGACTTCTGGGCCATGAGCCGCAGCATCCATTGGTCCCGGGCCCAGAACACCGTGGTGCAGAAGTTCCTGCGCCGGGCTCGCCATGGCGAGCAGGTAGTCTTCATTCCGGGCAATCACGATGAAGCCCTGCGCGACTACTACGGCATCGCCTTCGGCGATATCGAGGTGGCCGAGGAGGCGGTGCACGAGACCATCGACGGACGTCGCTTCCTCCTCATCCACGGCGATGCCTTCGACCAGGTGACCCGGCATCACCGCTGGTTGGCGATCGTCGGCGACATCGGCTACGAATGGCTGGTGCGCCTCAACCTGTGGCTCTCCTGGATACGCCGCAAACTCGGCAAGGCCGGCTACTGGTCCCTGGCCGGCTACGCCAAGCGCAAGGTCAAGACTGCCCTCAATTTCATCTTCGATTTCGAGGATTCGGCCCTTCACCACGCCCGGGAGCGTGGACTGGACGGCGTCGTCTGCGGCCACATCCACTGGGCGGCGATCAAGGACATCGGCGGGCTCACCTACGTGAACTGCGGCGACTGGGTCGACTCCTGCACCGCCGTCGTCGAGCATTTCGACGGCAGGCTGGAACTGGTGCACTGGGGCGCCCGCAGTCTGATCCCGGAAACGTCCCTCCCCCTGAACGAAGAGGTCCTGTCCTGATGCGCATCCTGATGGTTTCCGACGTCTATTTCCCCCGGGTCAACGGGGTCTCCACCTCCATCGAGACCTTCCGCGCCTGTCTTGCCGCCCAGGGAATCGAGGTCCGTCTCGTCGTCCCGGCCTACCGCGGGGAAGCGGGAGAACCGGGCATCGTGCGGGTTCCCGGCCGCGCCGTCCCGCGGGATCCCGAGGACAGGCTGGTCTCGTGGAGCGCCATGAAGGCCGCCGTCCTCACCGCGGCCCAGGACTGCGATCTGGTCCACATCCAGACGCCCTTCGCGGCTCACTACGCCGGCCTGGCGGCGGCGCGCAAGCTGGGCATTCCGGCGCTGGCCACCTACCACACGCTGTTCGAGGAATACTTCCAGTACTACGCGCCCTGGTTGCCGGCCCGCTGGCTCAAGGCCGTGGCCCGCCGCGTCTCCCGCCGGCAGTGCAATGCCCTCGATGCCATCGTGGTGCCCTCGGCTGCCATGGCGGAACGCCTTGCCAGCTATGGCGTCGTGCGCCCCTGTCACGTGCTGCCCACCGGCATTCCCCTCGCCAATTTCAGTCAGGGCGACGGTGCCGCATTCCGCCGCCGCCACGGCATCGAGGCCACGCGGCCGGTAGCCCTCTTCGTTGGCCGGGTCGCCCACGAAAAGAACATTGCTTTCCTGCTCCAGGCCTTCGCGCGCACCCTCGTCGCCCGTCCGGATGCCCTGCTCCTGGTCACCGGTGAAGGCCCCGCCCTGGAAGAACTGCGCACGCGGGCCGTCCAGCTCGGCCTTGCCCAGGCGGTCCGCTTCCTGGGGTATCTGGACCGGGGCAGCGAACTCCCCGACTGCTACGCCGCCGCCGACGCCTTCGTCTTCGCCTCGCGCACCGAAACCCAGGGGCTCGTCCTGCTGGAAGCCATGTCTGCGGGCGTTCCGGTCCTTGCCCTTTCCGCCATGGGCACCACCGACATTCTCGGCCCGCGCAGGGGATGCCTCGTCCCGCCCGACGACGCCGAGGCCTTCGGCCTTGCCCTGGCCCAGTACTTCTCCCACCCCGAGGGCTGGGATGAACTGCGCGAAGAAGCGCGCCATTACGCCCTGGAGTGGTCCGACGGCGCCATGGCCGCTCGTCTGGCCGACCTCTATCGCCAGCGCGTCGCCGCAACACCGGCCATTGCCGCAGTGCCGGTGGGTGCGTGAAGGGCGCGCACCGATGCAGGAATGCCTCCGTGAGTTCGAATGCAGTGCCCCCGGTCGCGTGAAGGGCGCGCGGTCCGCGGCCCCCATTCCGGTGCGCGCCAACCTCTGCCTCCTTGCCCTCCTGGCCCCTGCCCAGGCCTACCTCCTCTGGGGGCCTCCCCTGCTCGGCACGCCGCCGTGGACGGCACTCCTGCCCGTCATCCTGACCACCACCACCTGGTCCCTGGTGCACGAAGCCATGCACGGCGTCCTTCTCCCCGAAGCGCGGGCCAGCCACCGGGCCGGGCGCCTCCTGGCCGTCCTGCTGGGTACCGCCTTCAGCCTCCTGCAGCGCGCCCATCTCCTGCACCACGCCTACAGCAGAACCGAAGACCTCAGCGAAGTCTGGGAGTGCGGCCGCGAGTCCCGCCTGCGGGCGATCCTGCGCCACTACGGCGCCGTGCTGGGTGGCCTCCACCTGGCCGAAGTCGGCCTCGCGCTCCTGGCGACCCTGCCACGCTTCCTGCGGATACGCCTGCTGTCCGCCCTGGCACCGGCCAAGGACTCTGGGCGGCGCTTCGTCACCTGGGCGCTGCGCCCGGATGTCGAAGCGGAAAGCCGCGTCGACGGGGCGGCTGCCCTGTTCTTCCTGGCCGCGGCAGGGCTTCTCTGGGGGGCGGATGCCCTTTGGCTCCTGGCGGCATTCGCACTGCGGGGTCTCGCCCTGTCCCTGTTCGACAACGCCTACCACTACGGCACGCCGGCCGGTGATCCCCTGGTGGCGCGCAATCACCGCCTGGCGCCCTGCCTCTCCGGCGCCATCCTGCACTTCAATCTGCACGCCACCCATCACCGCCACCCGAGCGCCCCCTGGAGCGCGCTTCCTGCCCTGGCTGCTGCCGCGGGCGATCCCTGGGAAGGCGGTTACTGGTCTCGGGCCCTGGAGCAGCTCAGGGGGCCGATCCGCCGCAGTGATCTTCCCCCGGCCGGCGGCCGATGAAGCGGAAGTAGGGGACACTCAGCCCGGGCAGGTAGGGCAGGCGACTGCGGCCGACGATCTGGTGGTGATGCGGCAGCAAGGTGGCCAGGGTGCGCACATGCTGCGCATCGGGGCGCACGCCATCGTGGCCGAACCAGGCGCGCCAGAAGCGCCGCGCCCAGGGCGACTGGTCGGCCAGCAAGGTGAAATCCACCACCGCCAGACGGCCCCCGGGGCGCAGCATGGCGAAGGCATTGACCAGGGCGCGCCGCCAGTCGGGGATCATGGACAGCGAATAAGAGAAGACCACGGCGTCGGCAACCTCCCGCGGGAACCAGGTGCAGGCATCGGCGTGGTGGCAGAACACGTTTGGGTACGCGCTCCAGCGGTGCCGGGCCTGTTCCAGCAGGGGCGCGCACAGATCGACCAGATCCACCCTGGCCAGCTGGCCGATTCCCGGGCCCAGGCAGGCCAGATTGCGCCCGGTGCCGGCGCCGATCTCGATCAGACGGGCGCCGGGGGAGAGGTCCAGGTCGGCGTAGAGCGCCTCGCGACCCGCCAGCAGCCGCTCGCGGAAACCGTCGTAATGGGCCGCCTGGGGACCGTAGAAGCGCTCCAGACGAGACTGCTGATCGCCGTGGCGGCCCTGGCCGCGCAGCAGGGCCAACAGCACCCGGGCCTCGGAACCGAGCCGCAGCGCCCCCCGGCTCCCGCGCCGCTCACCGGGGAGTTCGGCGCCGGATTCACGTCGCGACATCGGCGATGTGGAATCCGGCATAGGTGTGGACGCGGTCCTGCAGGCTGAGGCGGCGGGCCAGGTCGTCGTGGAAGGTGAGGACGTGGCGCAGGCGGCGGTGGGCCTCGCCGACCTCGATCCAGTCCAGGTAGGCCGGCCGGGCGTGGGCGCTGCGGAAGATGATGCGGGCGCCCGGAGAGGCCCGGTCGAGGATGGCATTCCACTCCGCCACCAGGGCTTCCGGGTGATAGCAGCTCATCCAGTCCATGTGGTCGAGGAGCACGAACTTGTCGATACGATCGCCGGTACGATGCAGGAAATCGGTCACCAGGGTGGTGTGACAGCGGATGCGATCCACGCCGCCCGCCTTCAAGGTCGTAAAGCCCCTCTCGGTCAGGTATTCGGGGCAGCAGTCCGGCGTATAGCGGCCCCCGAAATAGACCCGCCAGAAATAGTTGTCGCGCAGGGGCAGTTCCTCCACCACGTATTCGACCGCCTCGCGGATGAAACCCGCGACCCCGCCAGGATGTTGCGCCTGCACCTCGCGCCGCTGGGGGTGAGGCACGCCCAGGAGGCTCAGGGTGATCTGCCGGCCCAGGAGCCAGTTCAAGGGGCGGCTCCACAATTGCGGCCGGATGCGCTGGCGGTAGAGGGTGCGCTGCTCCTCCAGGCCGCTGGCCGAGAAGAGGGCCGCGATGTCCCCCTGGAGGCCCGGGCTGCTGCGGAACCAGGCACGAAAGCTGCGCGCGACCAGACCGGCCAGGCTGTGGAAATAGAAACTGCCGTGGGGGCTCGCGAACCAGTGCAGGCGCTGGTCCCAGAAATCCCGCGCGAAATCGGAGAGATCCCAGCGCAGGGTCTTCTGATAGAAGGACGCGAAACGTTGGTGATAGCCGTGGCCGAAGAGAGCAAAGAAATCCTCGTACTCCAGGCGCCGGATGGCCGCCATCTTGAGTTCGAGCAGAGCGTTCTGGCGCGGATTGGCATCCACCGCATGAACGCGGCGTACGCCGGCGGCCGCATAGTCCAGGGCGTTGCAACCGGCACTGGTGATGACGAGGACAGTATCGTCCTGGCGCAATTGCAGGGCCTGCCGGTCCACCGCGGGATCTTCCCAGCAGGTGTTGTAGACCAGCGAGCGGCGGGTGACGGCGTCGAAGATTTTCTGGTCGACGCGATCGATCAGGGTCGGTAGACGTTTCACGGCATGTCCTGTGCGAGTGTTGGGATGACGGACGACGGGCAGCAGCTTAGGTCTTCGCGGTTACGCCTCCATGACGACGGCTGTCATGAAACCTTAGCCTGGCCGGCCTATCTTCCACCCCGAGACTTCACACCATGAACGCCCCCCACACCCCCCCGTCCCCCGGCGACGAAGCCGCCGCCAACGAATCCCCCTTCAAGGGCAAAACCGGTCTGCGCCGCGTGTGGAACGCCCTGCACTACTCCTTTGCCGGCCTGCGCGCCGCCCATGCCCACGAGGATGCCTTCCGGCAGGAGGTCTGGCTGGCCCTCCTGCTCACGGGAACCACCCTGCTGCTTCCGGTAAGCGGGGTCGAACGGGCGCTGATGATCGCCAGCGTGCTCCTGGTGCTGGTGGTCGAACTGCTCAACTCCGCGGTGGAAGCCGCCGTCGATCGGGTCAGTCTGGAGCGGCACCGCCTCGCCGAACGGGCCAAGGACATCGGCAGCGCCGCCGTGCTGCTCGCCCTGGTCAATGTGGTCGTGATCTGGGCCTCGATCATGCTCGATCGCGCATGACCCTGGCCATCGACATCGTCAGTGAAACCTACCCGCCGGAAGTGAACGGCGTGGCCATGACCGTGGGCCGCCTGGTGGAGGGCCTGCGGGGGCGAGGGCACGCGGTCACCGTCCTGCGGCCGCGGCAATATCGGGAGGAACTGCCGTCCCGCGACGAAATCCCCCTGGCCGGCCTTCCCCTGCCGGGTTATCCGGGCCTGCGCCTCGGGCTCCCCGCTGGAGGCCCCCTGCGGCGACGCTGGCGGGCGCGCCGGCCGGACCTCGTCCATGTCGTGACCGAAGGGCCCCTGGGCTGGTCGGCGGTGAGCGTCGCCCGCAGCCTCGGCATCCCGGTCACCTCCGGATTCCACACCAATTTCGACCACTACAGCGCCCATTACGGTCTGGGCTGGCTGCGTCCCGCCGTCGGGGCCTATCTGCGCAGCCTGCACCGCCGTACACGGGCCACCCTGGTGCCCACCGCCGCACTGGCCGCAGAACTCTCCTGCGCCGGGATTCCGGGGGTGCGCGTCGTGGGGCGGGGCGTCGATACCGCCCTCTTCGACCCGCGCCGGCGCAGCGAGGTCCTGCGGACAAGCTGGGGCGCCGGCCCCCGGACCGTCGTATGCCTGTCGGTCGGCCGGCTGGCGCCGGAAAAGAACCTGAGCCTCGTCAGCCGCAGCCTGCAAGGCCTTCCGGGTGACATCCGCATGGTCTGGGTGGGCGACGGCCCGAGCCGGGGCGCCCTCGAACAGAGCCATCCCGACCACGTCTTCGCCGGGGTGCGGCGGGGCGAAGAACTGGCTGTCCACTACGCCAGCGCCGACATCTTCCTGTTTTCCAGCCTCACCGAAACCTACGGCAACGTCGTGGCCGAGGCCATGGCCAGCGGCCTGGCCGTGGTCGCCTACCGCACCGCTGCGGCGGCGGAGATCGTCCGCCCCGAAAAAGACGGTCTCGTCGTCCCGCCCGGCGACGAAACCGCCTTCACCACCGCGGCGGCCCGCCTGGCAGGCGATGCCGGCCTGCGCCAGCGCCTGGGTTCCACCGCCCGCCTGGCCATGCTGCCCCGCAGTTGGGAGCAGGTCGTCGCCCAATTCGAAACGGCGATCCTGGAGGCGATCCATCGGCCGGCGGACTGTTCCCCCTGAGGGGGATATTCGCCCGGAAGACAAGAGGGCTTCGAGTTTGGCCGTGGAGCGGGCCCCGCAACATCAACGGACCGCCTGTCGCTGCCCGGAATGCCTTGTACCCGGGACTTCCGCGCGCCCCGGGCCGCCCGCCGACAGGGAGGGTACGCGCCCCGAACCGACCGCCCCATCCGGGCGCGCCGCGCCCCGCGCCGCGCCCCGCTCCGCTACTCCCCGAGCCGCGCGTGCAGCCGCGGCACGGCCCAATCGACAAAGGCCCGAATGCGCGGCGACAGCAGCCGCGAGTGGGGATAGACGATGGACACCGCAGCGGCTTCCGGCTCCCATTGCGGCAGCAGGCGAACCAGTTGCCCGCCATCCAGGAGGCGGCGCACCTGATAAGCGAGAAAGCGCCCGCAGCCCAGGCCCTTGGTGCAGGCTTCCACCGCCACATCGACGTGGTTGCAGGCGAATACATCGGCCACCGGCACGCGCACGGTTTCCGCCCCCCGCTGAAAAACCCAGTCCTGGCCACCGTCAAGGCCCGTGAAGCGAATCAGGCGATGTCGCGCCAGACCCCGCGGATGCTCGGGTGTCCCGTGGGCTTTCAGGTATTCCGGCGTGGCGCACAGCACCCGCCGCGTGCTCCCCACCGGCCGCGCCACCAGGGCCGAATCCGGCAGGGGGCCGATACGCACCGCCAGGTCGATGCCTTCCTCCAGCAAATCGACGATGCGGTCGAGGAGCACCAGTTCCGCTCGCACCGCCGGGTAGGCCGCAAGGAAATCGGTGACCACCGGCGCCACGTGCAGGCGGCCGAACATAACCGGCGCCGTCAGCACCAAGCGCCCCGAGGGTTCCCGGCGGCGGTCGGTGAGCACGGCTTCGGCCTCTTCCACTTCCGCCAGCAGGCGGCGGCAGCGCTCGAAATAGTCCCGCCCTTCTGCGGTCAGCGCCATGCGGCGGGTGCTGCGGTTGATGAGGCGCGCCCCGAGGGCTTCTTCGAGAGCGGCCAGGCTGCGCACCACGGCGGTCAGCGAGCAGCCGAGCCGCTCCGCTGCCCCGGTCAGGCTGCCAGCCTCGACGATGCGCACAAAGATGGTCATGGCTCGTAGTTTGTCCATGGCGCCATTACACCGTAACCCGGATTAATAAAGTGCTGACGACGCTATTTATTTCATCTTCGGAAGCTATCACCATCACCTCACTCCGGCCTGATGCGAAAGGCGCACCATGACCTACCACTTTGCCAAACTCGCCTACACCCCAGCCGTCCAGGAACTGCAACGCCGCGTCAACGGCCAGGAGATGCCCCTGGGCCGGGGGCCGGCGGAAGCCATGCTGGGGGGGCAGGAAGAAGAATTCATCGCCGCCCGCGACAGCTTCTACCTGGCCACCGTCAGCGAAACCGGTTGGCCCCACGTGCAGCATCGGGGCGGCCCGGCAGGCTTCCTCAAGGTCATCGCCGGGGACCGGCTGGCCTTCGCCGATGTGGGGGGGAACCGGCAGTACGTCAGCGTGGGCAATCTGCACAACCAGCCCCGGGTCGCCCTCATCCTGATGGATTACCCCCGGCGCCGACGCCTGAAGATCCTGGGCCTGGCCGAAGTCTACCCGGCCGACGCCGCCCCCGCGGAGCTGCTGCCAGCCCTGCGAGGCAGCACCGACGGCCGGGTCGAGCGGGTGATCGCCATCCGCATCGCCGCCTTCGACTGGAACTGCTCCCAGCACATCACACCCCGTTACTCGGCCGCGGAATTGCAAGCCTTCGGCCTGCTCGACCCCTCAAACCCGACAGGAGACATGCATGAAACTCTATGACCTCAGCCTTTCCGGCAACTGCTACAAAGTTCGCCTTTTCGCCGCCCTGGCCGGCATCCCCCTGGAGATCGTCGCCGTGGATTTCCTCAGCGGCGAGCACAAGCGCCCACCCCTGAGCGACCTCAACCCCTGGTGCGAGATTCCCATCCTCGTGGATGGCGACGTGGTCCTGCGGGATTCCCAGGCCATCCTCGTCTATCTCGCCGGTCGTTACGGCGGCGAACAGTGGCTGCCCAAGGATCCGGCGGGCATGCCCGCGCAATGTCCTCGACCTGGTCGAGCGCGAGCTGGACGACGACGATGACGAGGACGAAGACAACATGATGGTCATGTCCATCGCCAATGGCCTGGACTGCATCGGCTGCGGCTCTTGCGGCCGCGTCTGCCCCAAGGACTGCTACACCTACGCGCCGGCATGACGCAGCGGCCCGACGCCGCCACCGGGGCCGCCGTTTGCGCGGCCCTCCGCAGCCAGGTGGAAAAGCTGGGCCTCTCCATCGGTGACGAGCCGGTGTGGTCCGCCGTCACCTTCGAGGAGGCGGTGGACCCGTTTTCCCGGGAGGTGAGCACTGTTGCGTATTGGCGCGGCGGCGCACGCTTCGGCAAGGCCACCTTCTTTCCCGACGGGCGCGTCTTCGCCGAATACCAGGTACTGCAGGCGAATCCGGCCGATGGCGATACCTACGTCGATGCGGTGCAGGTCTGGGGGCGGCCGGAAAAGCTGCGGGGCGAGGCGGTCATCGCCGCCTATCAGAAGTGACGCCGGTGACCCTGCCGCGGCTCATCCTGCTGCACAAGCAGAAGACCAGCGGCCGCGTACGCTTTCTCTGCCTTGCTTCAGGCGTGGTCGCCTTCAATCCCTTGCCGGCCCTGGCAGCGCTGCGCGACGAGAACTACTCCCCGAAGATCCAGTTCCACCCCACGGCCGTGGTGCGGGAGGCGGAGATTCACCTCGGCTTGCCCGAAGGCGCCATCGAGCCGGAGGCCGAATTCGCCGCCTGGGTGGATACGCCGACGGGGGACGTGCCCGTGCTGCTCGGCGTGTTCACCGACCTCGACCCGCCCTTCGCCGCGGCGGAGCGGACCGGCAGCCGCTTCATCGCCCTCACCGAAGCCCGCCCCTTGAGCGACGTCGAACGCCAACTCCTGCGCCGCGCCTACGAGCACGTCCTGGGCTGACCAGGCGGGATCCGGGCGTCCTCTGCAATGGCCACGCCCCGACTCCCGTAGCCGGCCCGCACGGTCAGGTCATGTAGTTGCCGCCGTTGCAGGCGAAATTGGCGCCGGTGGTGAAGCCGGCGCCGTCGGAAGCCAGCCAGCCGCAAATGGAGGCGATTTCGTCCGGGGAGCCCAAACGCTTGACCGGGATGGTCGCGACGATCTTTTCCAGCACGTCTTCCCGGATCGCCCGCACCATGTCGGTCCCGATATAGCCCGGGGACACGGTATTGACGGTGACACCCTTGCTGGCCACTTCCTGCGCCAGGGCCATGGTGAAGCCGTGCATGCCGGCCTTGGCGGTGGAATAGTTGGTCTGCCCGAACTGGCCCCGCTGACCGTTCATCGACGAGATGTTGATGATGCGGCCCCAGCCCTGGTCCAGCATGCCATCGACCACCTGCTTGGTGACGAAGAAGAGGGAGTTGAGGTTGGTGTCGATGACGGCCATCCAGTCCTCCACCGACATCTTGCGAAACACGCCGTCCTTCGTGATGCCCGCATTGTTGACCAGGACGCTGACCGTACCGAAATCGGCGCGCACCTTGTCGAAGGCCGCCTTGGTGCTGTCCCAGTCCGAGACATTACCTTCTGAGGCGGCGAAATCGAAGCCCAGTTCCTTCTGTTCGGCCAGCCAGCGGTCCTTGCGGGGCGAGTTGGGTCCGCAACCGGCGACGACCTTGAAGCCGTCCTGGGCGAGTTTCTGGCAAATGGCGGACCCGATACCGCCCATGCCCCCTGTCACGTAAGCCACTTTCTGAGTCATCTTCGGCACCTTTAAATAATTAAATATTGAATTATGGATTATAGCGAGGGTGACGCGAAGCGCAAGCCCGGGTGCCGGAGACCGCGCCTCCAACGGGGAACCCATGGGTTCAGAAAAGCGGCCAGGCCGGGGAGAACCGGATCGATGAATCCCACAAGCCCAAGAAAGCACCCCGGAAAACCGGCATCCCCCACCCCACCTGGGCCATTGTCAGCTTCCCGACAAACGGCCAGTCCGCAACCCATTGATTTATCGATACTCACGCCTGGCACTCAACTTGCACATCCGTAGAAAAACCTCCCGGACTCCCCCATGCCCAAACCCAAAAAACACCTCCTCGTCTGCGTCCAGGGCCGCCCCCAGGGCCATCCGCGCGGCTCCTGCCAGTCAAAGGGCTGCGCCCAGGTCTGGCAGGCCTTCTCCGACGAATTCACCGCCCGCAACCTGTGGGCCTCGGGCTTCCAGCTCACCAACACCGGCTGCCTCGGCCCCTGCCATCTGGGGCCCAGCGCCATCGTCTACCCGGACGGCTTCATGTACACCGGCATCAAACCGGAGGACGTCGCCACCATCATCGACGAGCACCTGATGTTCGATCAGCCGGTAGAGCGCCTGAAGGCGCCGGCCGACGTGTGGAGCTGATGCCATGGCCGCCGTTCAATACGAAATCGGCGATCTCGTCTTCGCCGCCGAAGACATCCTCAACGACGGCGGCATGCCCGGCGTCGTTGAGGCGGAAGGCCTGATCGCTCCCGCCGGTGCCCGGGGCGTCGTGGTGCATTTCCGGGCATTCCGAAATCGACCCCAGCAGGGAGGTCTACCTGGTGCGCTTCGAAACCGGGCCCGAGGGGGCTCTGGGCAATCCGGTAGGCGTCCTGCCCGAGGAACTCACCCAGAACGAGCCTACCCTCCAGTGAGCCATCATCCTAGAAACCTCAGTTGACCGCTTGTCGAATGCCGGAATGCATTGTGTCCTGGAACTCCGCGCCCTACCGAATCACACACCCATTGGGTGGCATCGCTACGAGCCCGCTGGCGCGTCCAACTGAGGTTTCCAGGATCATGGCCAAAATCGGCATTTTTTTCGGGACCGACACCGGGCGTACCCGCCTGATCGCCAAGCAGATCGCCAAAAAGCTCGGTGAAGAGGCAGCGCCGCCGGTGAATATCGGGCGCACGACGGTGGCGGATTTCCTCGCCTACGAGGCCCTGATCCTGGGCAGCCCCACCCTGGGCGACGGCATGCTGCCCGGCGAATCCTGCGGCCTCGCTCACGCCAGTTGGGAGGAGTTCCTGCCCCAGATCGAAGGTGCCGACCTCAGCGGCAAGACCATTGCGCTGTTCGGCCTCGGCGACCAGAAGAAGTATCCGGACGAATTCGTGGACGCCATCGGCATTCTCCACGACGCCCTCACCGCCCGCGGCGCCCGCCTGGTGGGCCGCTGGCCGGCCGCCGGCTACGAATTCAAGGCCTCCCGTGCCCTCGTGGGCGATGACTTCCTGGGCCTCGCCCTGGACCAGCATCATCAGGCGGCACTGACCGAAGGCCGCATCGACGCGTGGCTCGCCTCGATCAAACCGGAGCTGACGGGCATGGATCGAGACCCCCAACGATGAAAGAGGCCGCCATGCCCGTCTCCCTCACCCCCGCCCCCTCTCCCGCGTTGCGGGCGAGGGGAGATAACGGAAACGCTTCGCATCTTTCACGCTAATGCCATGAACGCCAATCCCTGGGCCGCCCCCAAGGCCAAAGCCATCCGCCGGGTGCTCGTCTCCTTCGACGAACGTCTGGCCGGCGCCTGCGACGTGGTTCCCGACAGCGGTGACCCGGCCATGGTCACCCTGCGCCATGCCGAGCTGGAGCGCCTGCGCGCCCATGTTTTCCTGCACGGGCAGAAGCCGGGCACCTACGGCGTCTTCTTCGAGTACCCCCACCCGGTGCCGGGCATTCTGGAAAGCGAGGAGAACCTCTCCCTGCAGCGCCTGCTCTCCAGCCTGGCGTTGCATTTCGACGCCTGAGTGGTATACCTCCCGCCCATGCGCCTTCGCCGCTGCCTGTTCGCCCTCTGCGCCCTCTGCGCTCTCATCGCCGGCCCTGTGTACGCCGACGAGGTCCAGGTCGCCGTGGCGGCCAATTTTTCGGCGCCCATGCAGGCCATCGCCCGGGATTTCGAGGCCGACACCGGCCACCGGCTGCGCCTTTCCTTCGGCGCCACGGGCAAGTTCTACGCCCAGATCACCCACGGCGCGCCCTTCGACGTCCTGCTGGCCGCCGACGACGAAACGCCGACGCGCCTGGTCAAGGAAGGCCTGGCCAAGGGCGACAGCCGGATGACCTACGCCATCGGCCGCCTGGTGCTCTGGTCGCCCCGCGCCGACGGGGTAGATGCCAAGGGCGAGATGCTGCGCCGCGGCGAATTCGCCCGTCTCGCCCTGGCCAATCCCAAGACCGCCCCCTACGGCGCCGCCGCCGTCGAGGCCATGACCGCGCTCGACCTGCTGCCCGCCCTCCAGGCCAAATGGGTGCTGGGCGAGAACATCGCCCAGACCTACCAGTTTGTCGCCAGCGGCAATGCCGAAATCGGCTTCATCGCCCTCGCCCAGGTGTGGAAGGATGGCCGCCTCACCTCCGGTTCGGCCTGGATTGTCCCCGCCAAGCTGCACCAGCCCATTCGCCAGGATGCCGTGGTGCTGACCAGGACTGCCGTCCCGGCCGCAGCAGGCGCCCTGCTCACCTACCTGAAGGGCGACAAGGCGCGCACCGTCATCAACTCCTACGGATACGAGTTGTGAAAATCGCCATCGCCACCCGGGATTTCACCGCCGTCAGCGGCCATGCCGGCCAGACCCGCCACTGGCTGCTCTACGACTTGTCCGAGCACCGTTCCAACCGGCTGTTGCCCGCCCCGCGGCGCATCGATCTGGCCAAGGACGAAGTGCTCCACGTCTTCGAGGACGACCGCCCCCACCCCCTCGACGGCGTGGATATCGTGGTCGCCGCCAGCGCCGGCGACGGCTTCATCCGCCACATGAAAAAGCGCGGCGCGGAGGTACTGCTCACCGGCGAAGACGACCCGGCAATGGCCATCACCCGCATCCTGGCCGGCGAAGCCCTGCCCGACCCGCGCTTCGACATCACCACCACCCTGTGCAAACTGCGGGACCTGTTTTCGCGGCACTGACTTAGGGAACAGGCTGGAACAGTTCCCGTTGCGGCGGCCCCGGATCAACGTCCCGCCGCGCTTCAGGCCGGCGCCTCGGCCCGATCCGGCGCCCGGAACATCGAGCAGCGGCGGAACACCTCTTGGGTCGGCGCGACCTGCTTCTGGCTGCAATACTTGGCGACCCGCCTGGCCAAGCCCTTGATGTCGCGACCCGAGTTGGCCAACCGGTGCCGACGTCGCCTTTGCGACAGGGCGGCGCCGCCAACCTGCAGGAGCCCGCCATGCAATATTCCACCCACGACTGCCAGGGCCGCCCCGTCGCCGTCGGCGACGAGGTGCGCGTCCTCGACATCAACCCCGACCCCGATCTCGACGACGACCAGCGCGAGATGTTTCTCGCCATGATCGGCGCCTGCTGTGCCGTGGAGCGCATCGACGCCGACGGCACCGGCTGGGTGGCGGTGTGGTGGAACGGCGACGACGGCACCCAGCTGACGCTGGTGGGCCTGACGCCCCTGCAGATGGAACGGCAGGCGGGCTGAGGGCGGGCGGCGGGGCGGCGTCATTCTTCCGCCAAGGCCTCCTCGCCCTGGGCGTTGTAGTTGCGCAGACGCTTTTCGGCGGCGACGCCGAGTATCTTCAACAGCCAGGGGGGCGGCGAATTGGCCATGGCCTGCTGGAACTGGGCGATGATTTCCAGCGCCGGCCCGCCATCGGGCACCTTGATCGGGTAGATGTCGGCCCGGATCACCTTGGCCGCCGCCGGCCCGCCGATGGAAACCACGTAGCACACGTGGCAGTCGCCGATGAGCTGGGCGCGCCACAGGTTCTTGTCCGGCGCGAATTCGGCGTCCATGGTGTCGCGGATATCCACCAGCCGGACCGCCGTGGGCGATACCTGATAGACCAGAAAGCGCAGGCAGGAGCCGAAGTGGCCGGAGAGGGTGTCGCCCTTGTCGGAGGCGATGGCGACCCGCACCGAGCCCGGCATCTCGCCGGCCTCGTAGGCCTCGATCCGGGGCAGCGAGTCATCCCCCTGGGTCTCGCCCCACAGGATGCGCACGGCGAGCTTCATCGCCTCCAGGCCGATGCCGATATCCTCGCCGTCCTCCTCGCCGTCGGCGCTGGCGAAGCCGGTTTTCAGCAGGGTCACCGTCACCTGGCGCAGTTTCTCTTCGTCGATTTCGTGACCCAGGCCGCGCTGCAGCAGCTCCAGCAGGCGCGGCAGGGTGGCGTTGGGCATGGCCCGGGCGGCCAGGGCCACGCGCAGGGCCGCCTCGCGGGTGATGGGCGGCTTGTCGGCTTCTTCCATGATTTTCTCCTTGGGGTTGGGGTGTTATGGTGGTCTTTAAACCGACAACCTCGGTTCCGTTCGCCCTGAGCCTGTCGAAGGACAGTGCACCACGGGCTTCGACAGGCCAGTCCTGAGCCCCGTCGAAGGGCTCAGCCCGAACGGAGGAGGGAATTTCGGTTGCCATTCGAGGTCTGTTTTCCACCCCCTTGCAGAGATGGTGCCAGCCCGCGCCGTGCCCCTAAGGGCCTGATTTCACGCCGGCACGGCCCTTGCTGACCGACTCCCTGCCCCCGCCGGAATCGTCCCCAATGTCGGATAGCTCACAAAACCCCCTCGACCTTCTGCGCGCTTACCACGCCCGCACCAAACACCGCTTCGAGGCCTATGCCGAAGGCCCCGGCCAGCTCGACTGGGATGCCCAGCCCGACGCCTTCCGCCGTTACCCTGGGGCACCGCTGACCTCCCTGCCCCTGGCGGCCGACCGCTTCGAGCGCCCCTACAACCGCCTGGCGACGCCACCCGCCACCCCGGTGGGGGCCGACCTGGCCAGCCTGGGCGCCCTGCTGGAACTGAGCTTCGGCATCTCGGCCTGGAAATCCTGGGGACCAAGCCGCTGGGCGCTGCGCTGCAACCCCTCCTCCGGCAACCTGCATCCGGTGGAAGCCTATGTTCTCGCCTCCGGCCTCCCCGGCATCGCCGCCGGCCTGCACCACTACGACGCCCAGGATCACCTGCTGGAAGGCCGTGCCCTGCTGCCCCCCGGCGGCCCCCCCTGGCTCGCCGTCGGCCTCTCCAGCGCCCTGTGGCGCGAAGCCTGGAAATACGGCGAGCGGGCCTTCCGCTACTGCCAGCTCGACATCGGCCACGCCGTCGGCGCCCTGGCCTACGCCGCCGCCCTCCTCGGCTGGCGCGTGGAACCGCTGGCCCCCGGCGGCACGGCCCTCGCCCACCTGCTTGGCCTGGACCGCGCCGAAGACTTTCCCCCCGGCCGCCACGCCTTCACCGAAGCCGAAGAGCCGGAGGTTCTCCTCGCCCTCCACGCCCCCGGCCTGGCCGCCCCGCCCTCCGGCCTCACCGCCTGGCTCGACGGCGCCCCCTGGCACGGCCGACCCAGCACCATCGACCCCGCCCCCGGCTACCGCTGGCCCGTCATCGCCCAGGCCGCCGCGGCCAGCCGCCGGGAGGAATTCCCCGCAGTGCCGGTATCACCGGCCTTCGCGCCCCTGCCCGCGCTGCCGCCGCACCCCACACCGGCCGGCACCGCCCAACTCATCCGCCAGCGCCGCAGCGCCCAGCGCTTCGACCCCAAGCACACCCTGGACAAGGGCGCCTTCTATCGCCTGCTGGACGCCACCCTGCCCCGCGCCGGCGCCCCCTTCACGGGCCAGGAGGCCCCCCCCGCCATCGCCCTGCTGCTTTTCGTCCTGCGCGTCGATGGGCTGCCGCCCGGCCTCTACCTGCTGCCGCGCACGCCGATGGCGGCGGCCGGACTCCCGGTCGTCCTCGGGGCCGCCGACCACCGCTTCGTCAGCCGCTGCGCCGTGGCCGACGTGGACCCGGATTGCCCCGCCCATCTCCATCTCACGTTCCTCGCCGCCCTCGGCCTGCAGGAGGTGCAGCGTCTGGCCCGCGCCCTCTCCTGCCACCAGGACATCGCCGCCACCAGCGCCTTCTCCCTGGGCATGCTCGCCGACTTCGCGGCCCTGGCCGACGACGCCTACACCTACCGCACCCTGCTGCGGGAAGCGGGCCTCATCGGTCAGGCCCTCTACCTGGAGGCGGAGGCCGCCGGCGTGCGCGGCACCGGCATCGGCTGCTTCTTCGACGACCCGGTGCACCAGGCCTTTGGCCTGGCCGGCGATACCTGGCAGAGCGTCTATCACTTCACCGTCGGCACGGCGATCGTCGACGATCGCATCGAAACGGGCCCGCCCTACCCCCAACGCCAGGCGGAGACCCCATGAGCCCAGACCTCGCCGAAGCCCTCGCCCCCCGCGGCAAATTCGCTTCGGGCCACTGATTTAATTCATGCCCTGCCGGGTTGGCGGTGCTACATTGAAGGTGTGACCAGCCAACGGTTCACCTCGAACCTTCAGCTCGTATCCTGGGCGAAGGGCGCTTCCGTTGAATTGCATACCGTCGGGAATCCACCCGACACTTACGGAGGCCATCATCATGACCGACACCCCCCGAGGGACCGCCTGCGAGCGTCCCGATGCAACCGTTTCCGAGGCGCAACAGGCCCAGGCCATGCATCTCGGCATTGCCTTCGACGGACATCAGTTCGTCTATCACGATTTCAAGTACGACCGGCTGCCCGACGCCGTCGCCTATGCGGAGCTGGAAGCGGCACGCGGCGAGGGGCAGGCGCCCGTCACCAACCTGGAAGCCTGGCACGACCGGCCAGTTCCCAGTGCTGCCGAACGGGTGATCATGCAGCCCCTGGGCATCCGCTTCGAGGGATGGCGCTATCGCTATCACATTTATCGCTACGACCGCCTGGCCGATGCGCTGAATTACGCCCGCGGCTGATCCGCCCACCGCCCCCCCAAGCGGATAGTCAGTCAAACAGGTTCAGCCATGTTCGCCACGCCGCCCATCCCCACGCGCTGCTTCGCCCGTCCTCGCCACGGCTTCGGCGATGGCTGCGGATCGCGTCGTGCGATCGTGGCGCGAATGCACTCGGCATCGACGAAACCTGTTTGACTGAGGACTATGGCTTGCGGGGGATCTACGCCCCGAAACCCACGAACCGATGCAGATCGAATCCCTCCTTCTGACCACCGTCCGGGTGCAGACGCTCCAGGGCGGCTGGTACCTGACCAATGCCAGCGGCTTCCTCTTCCAAAGGGGATCGCGCCTCTTTCTGATCACCTGTCGCCACGTGGTCTGCGACCCGCCCAGCGAACACCATCCCGACAGCCTGGCCATCGAGTTGCATGTCGGCGGCGAACACCTGTCCCAATCGGTGCGCCTCGCCATCCCCTTGTTCGAAAACGGCCTGAGCCTGTGGCGCACCTGTGCCGATGCCGCCGGCGACGTGGACGTCGCGGCCATCGAAATCCCCCCCCAGCTGCTGCCCCGGGACGTGGTGTACCGGGCGTTTTCGCCCGAACACCTGCCCCCCCGGCTGGAGTCCATCGAGGCGGGGCAGTCGATCCTGGTGGTGGGCTACCCCCTCGGGTTTCAGGACACCCTGCATCACCTCCCCGTCGTGCGTCAGGCGGCCATCGCCTCGTCCTTCGGGCTGCGCTTTCAGGGGCAAGGCTATTTCCTGACCGACGCGCGCACCCACCGCGGCACCAGCGGCGCCCCCGTGGTTCTGCGCCGCCCCGACGATCGCGGTGGCGGCGCCGGACTGCCCTGGCTGCTCCTCGGCGTCCATTCGGCCCGCCTCGACGTGGGCACCCGGGATCTGGTCCTCGACGAGGCCCTGGGGCTCAACTGCGCCTGGTATTCGGATGTACTGATGGCCCTGACGGCAGATCGCCCGGCGTAAACCCCGAGCCCTGCGGGACGGGTGTGGGAGGGGCCGCATCCACGCCACGCCCCCGCCGCCGACGTGACGGCGTGGACGGAGAGGCCGTCGCGCTGTGCCCGAGGGGAGCCGAGATTCCCCGCCGGCAAACCCGATCAGAGCCTGCGAAATTTTCGGGCGCGCCCGAGCGGCGTGCCCAGGTGGGCACGATCAAGGCGCAAAGCACAGCCATAGCTCGGGCTATGGCGAGCATGGGCAACGCCGAGCGGGCGCAGTTGGGCATGACGAGCGGGGGTGAACGGAATTTTCACAGGCGCTCAGGGGCCGTCGCGGGACGAGTGGCCTTCCAGCTTCCTGATTTCCGCCACCAGGGCGACCTCCTGCCCGGCGGTAATGATCGGCTGGCCGGGGTGGCGAACGCTGCTCACCCGGCCCGCGCTCACCCCGGCGCCGTGCAGGGCCTGGGCCAGGGCCCGGAGATCCGGGCGCTCCAGGCGCTGTCCGTCGCTCAAGGTGGCAAGATAGCGGTCCCGCGCGCCGGCGACACCTGCCGAAATAACCATGACGCTCCCCCTTTTTCGGATTGGAGCCTGCAATTCATGGGATATCCCCAGCCCCGCGCACCAGTCGCCGATCGCGCCTGCTGCTGCGGCACGATGGCGCGCCGGACGCGCCGGGAAAGCCCCCCGACCGGGCGGACCGGCCACGCCCGCACCATCGTCCCGGGGCGACCCCGGCCGAAACCGGCTGACGACGCCCAGGAATAGGGCTCCGGGCCACACCCGGGGCTATAACCCATTGATTTATTGAGACGGCACCGGTGCCGCAGTGCCGGGCCGCGCCCGGAACTCGGAGCGCTCCCCCTCAAGCCTGACGGCGCGCGGCGGCCTCACCCGCCCCGCCGTTGCCCTTGCCGCCCGGGGCCGGCGCCCGGGCAAAGGCGGCGAGGATCGACGGCCAGGCATTCGGCATGGACTGGCGCCATTGGGGCGCAGGCGCCGGATTGAGCAGCACGTGCACGAATTCATCCTGGGCCTGGGCAGCAATGTCCTGCAACCCCCGGCAATAGGCGAGGGCCCGATTGACCTGGAACATCGACAGACTGTCGGTGAAGGCCTCCAGGCCGGTGGCCGAAGTCTTGCCCGCCGGGGAGCGGAGTGCGGGGGCGGCATCCGCCAGCATCTCCCGCAGGGCAGCCATGTTGAGCGCCACGAGGCGTTCCGAACTGGTGAGGTAGATGCGGGAGAGGGCGAGGAAGGATTCGACCGTGCCGGCGGGAATGCCGGACCGGGTGTTGCTGGCGTCGTGCGTCATTATTGGGTCTCCTTTGGTGTGGTCGGCCGTCGCACCGGGGTCGTTTTGTTGCCCTGGTTTTCGGTCGAGGGCTTACCATACTCCGGCGGTATGAGCGTTTTTGTACGAATCCGTACCTAGCCCCATTGGGCTCGGCCTTACCCTGTGGGCAGGATGAACCTGTCACCGGGACGACACTCCCGGAAATCCAGACGCGGGCGGCGATGGCCACCCCGGGGACACCACCATGGCTTCGACGATACCGGACAGCCCCAGCGAAAACCGCATCCTGGCAGGCCTCGCGCCGGCCGATCTGGCGCGCCTGAGCGACGACCTGGAACCGGTCACGCTCGCGCCGGGTACCCGCCTCTACGGCCTGGGCGACGTCATCGAGCACGTCTATTTTCCGCTCTCCGGCCTGGTCTCTTTGGCGTGCGTCACCGCCGTCGGCCAGGAGGCGGAACTGGCGGTGACCGGCCGCGAAGGCCTGGTGGGCATCTGTCTGGTGCTGGGAGGCGACCGGGCCACCTACCAGGTTTCCGTCTGCGACGCCGGCGAGGCCTACCGCCTCAAGGCCGATGTCATGGCGTGGGAACTCGGCCAGGGTGGCCCGCTGCTCGGACTTTGCCTGCGCTACGCCCGCCTCCTGATGCAGCAGATGGCCCAGGCCGCCCTGTGCTGCCGCCACCATTCGCCGCAACAGCAGGTCAGCCGCTGGCTGCTCAGCCACCTCGACCGCCTGGGCGGCAGCACGATCGCGCGCACCCAGGCCGGCATTGCCGAGGCCCTGGGCCTGCGGCGGGCGGAGGTCAATGCCTGCCTGGGCCAGCTACACGCTGGCGGAATACTCCTTTCCCGCCGGGGGCGGATCACCGTCACCGACCGCGATGCCTTGGCAGCAAGGGCCTGCGACTGCTACGCCCCCCTGCGCCAGGAGGAGGATCGCCAGGCGCCCCCGCGGGCCGAACCCCGCGCCGCCGCTGCGGCGCGCCCCGGCGGGAAGAGCCTGCGCCAGCGCGCCGAGGCCCGCTGGCAGCGCGATCGCTCTCTCCTGGCCAATCCCCCCGGTGACGCGGCACGCCTGGTCCATGAACTCCAGGTCCATCAGATCGAACTGGAAATGCACAATGAAGAATTGCAGCGGGCCCGGGACGAGGCCGAGGCCCTGCGCCGGCGCTGTGCCGATATCCATGACTTCTCGCCGGTCGGCTACTTCACGCTCGACGCCCGCGGCACCATCCTCGACCTCAATCTGGCCGGGGCCATCCTGCTGGGCATCAAGCGCTCCGAGGCATCCCGCCGGCGCTTCGTCGCGGCGCTGGCCCCCTCGTCCCTGGCACCCTTCGAGCACTTGCTGGCCGCCGTGCTGGCCAGCGGAGCGAAGCAGGTCGGCGAATTCACCCTGCTCCCCACCCATGCCCGACCAGAAACCGTGGTCCGGGTCGAAGCCGTGGCCGACGAGACAGGGGGAGAGTGCCGCCTGGTGGCCATCGACGTCACGCCGGCGCGGCGCGCCGAAGAGGCCCTGCGTCAGCGCGAACAGTACCAGCGGGCGCTGCTGGACAACTTTCCCTTCATGGTCTGGCTCAAGGACGAGGACAGCCGCTTTCTCGCCGTCAACACGCCGCTCGCACGCAACTTCGGCTACGCCACCGCCGACGAGCTCATCGGCCGGACCGATTTCGACATCACCACGCGGGAGATGGCCGAGGCCTATCGCGCCGACGACCGGGCGGTTCTTCTGAGCGGCGAGCAGAAGCTGGTGGAGGAATTGATCGAGGCGGACGGCAGCCCGCACTGGTTCGAAACCTACAAATCGCCCCTGGTGATCGACGGCCGCCGCGTGGGCACCGTGGGTTTCGCCCGGGACGTGAGCCACCGCCACTTCATCCAGGCCGCCCTGGAGGATGCGGAACGCCGCCACCGTCGTTTCATCGACCAGCTCTCCCTGCCGGTGGCGGTCGTCCAGGACGGGGCGCTGCGTCACGTCAATGCCGCAGCGCTCGAACTGTTGGGCTACGCGCCGCAAGCCTGTCTCGAGCAACCCTTCCTGCCGCGCGTCCACGAAGCCGATCGCCCCCGGGTGCAGACCCTTTGCGCGCAAGCGCCGGACGGCGAAGCGGCACCCCGGCATTGCGATCTGCGCGTCGTCGCCGAAGATGGACGGTGGGTCGACTGCCGGGTCCACGTCAGTTTCGTGGACTGGGGCGGGCGACCGGCGGCCCTGGGCATCCTCGAAGACCTCACCCAAGCCCGGCGTCTGCAAGCCGAGTTGCACGCCCTGGCCGCCAGCGTCGCCCGGGCCGAGGCAAGCCCCTGCCGGGCCGAAGTCGGTGGGCGCGGCGCAGAAGAGGCCGGGGCGGCTACGGCCGATCCCGCCGCCGCGCCCGCGGCGATTGCCACAAAACCCCGGCGGAGTTAAGGTTTCTCATGCCACATGGCAGCGATTCCGGAGGGGGAGGAAAGGCTTGACCCAACAACAACAGCGCCGGGGGCGCGCGCGGTCGGCCGTCCCGCCCGCCACCGCCACCACGGCGGCCAGGAAGAACGGATCACCCCCCCACCGCGGCGATCCGCCCGCCGTCGTCGGCATCGGCGCTTCGGCCGGCGGCCTCGAAGCCCTGGAACGCTTTCTCGCCCACGTACCCCCGGGGAGCGGCCTGGCTTTCGTGGTCATCCAGCACCTCGACCCCACCCACGCCGGCATCCTGCCCGAACTCCTGCAGCGGGCGACGACCATGCCGGTGATCCAGGCCCGGGACCGCCTGGCAGTGGCGCCCGACAGTGTCTATGTCATCCCCCCCAACCGGGATATGGCCATCCTGCACGGCCGCCTGCAGCTCCTCGAACCGGCAGCGCCCCGCGGGCTGCGCCTGCCCATCGACTTCTTTTTCCGCGCCCTGGCCGCCGACTGCCGCGAGCGGGCCATCGGCGTCATCCTTTCCGGCATGGGGTCCGACGGCGCCCTGGGCCTGCGGGCGATCAAGGAACAGGGCGGCTTGGTCCTGGTACAGGATCCGGCCACCGCCCGCTTCGACGGCATGCCGCGCAGCGCCATCGCCACCGGCTTGGCCGACGTGATCGGCGCAGTCGACGAACTGCCCCCGCGCATCGGCGCAATCCTGCACCCCAGCCCCCGCGCCGCCGCCGGCAGGGAGCCTTCCGGCAGGGAGCCTTCCGACAGCGAGACCGCCGCCCAGCGCAGCGCCCTGGAAAAAGCCTGCGTCCTGTTGCGGGCGCGCACCGGCAACGATTTTTCCCGCTACAAGAAGAGCACCCTTTACCGCCGCATCGAGCGGCGCATGGCCATCCATCAACTGGCGCGGATCGGCGATTACGTCCGCACCCTGCGCGACAACCCCCAGGAAGTGGACCTTCTGTTCCGCGAATTGCTCATCGGGGTGACGAGTTTCTTCCGCGATCCGGCGGCCTGGGTCTGCCTCCAGGAAGAGGCCCTGCCCGGGCTGCTCGCCGCCAACCCCGACGGCGCTCCCCTGCGGGCCTGGGTCGCCGGGTGTTCCACCGGGGAGGAGGCCTACAGCCTGGCCATGGTTTTTCGCGAGACTGCGGAAAAACTCTGCCCGGCACGCCCACCGGGCTTGCAGATCTTCGCCACCGACCTCGACCCCGACGCCATCGCCCGCGCCCGCCAGGGCCTGTATCCGGCCAATATCGCCAGCGACGTTTCCGCCGCACGCCTCAAGCGCTTCTTCGTCGAAGACGACGGCAGCTATCGTGTGAGCAAGGAAATCCGCGAAATGGTGGTCTTCGCCCCCCAGAACGCGATCATGGACCCGCCCTTCACCCGGCTGGACATCCTCACCTGCCGCAATCTCCTCATCTACCTCGGCCCCGAGTTGCAAAAGAAGCTGCTCCCCCTCTTCCACTACAGCCTCAAGCCGGGTGGCGTCCTCATGCTGGGCAGCGCCGAATCGGTGGGGTCCTACAGCGAGCATTTCTGCCCCATCGACGCCAAAGCCCGCCTGTTTCGGCGCAGCGCCGGCCCAATGCGGGGTGCCGAGATCGAATTTCCCACCCGCCACTTCCCCGTCAGGACCGAATCGCCCATGGACGCTCCCCCCGAAAACGCCGCCAGCGTGCAACAGATCGCCGACCAGCTCTTGCTGCAGCGCTTCGCGCCCGCCGCCGTCCTGGTCACCGCCGCCGGCGACCTGGTGTATATCAGCGGGCGCACCGGCAAATACCTGGAACCGGCCGCCGGCAAGGCCAACTGGAACATCCACGCCATGGCCCGGGAGGGCCTGCGCGACGAACTCGCCATGGCCCTGCCCAAGGCCCTGCGCAGCGGCGAAACCGTCGTCTGCCGCGGCCTGCACGTCGCCAGCGAGGGCGGCGCCTGCCGGGTGGACCTCACCGTCCAGCCGCTCGCCGATCCGGCGGCCCTGCGCGGCATGGCCATGCTGGTGTTCGCCGACGCGGCGGCGACCGCCCCGCCGCCAAAGGCCGCCGGCAAGCCGGGCAGCGCCCGCGGTCAGCGGGAAGAAGCCCTGCAACAGACCCTGGCCCAGGCCCGGGAGGAGGTGCAGACCCTGCGCGAGGAGATGCAGTCCTCCCAGGAGGAATTGAAGTCGGCCAACGAAGAGCTGCAATCGACCAACGAGGAACTGCAATCGACCAATGAGGAGCTGACCACCTCCAAGGAGGAAATGCAGTCCCTCAATGAGGAATTGCAGTCGGTCAATGTGGAGTTGCAGGCCAAGGTGGACGAGCTTTCCGCCGCCAACAACGACATGAAGAACCTGCTCAACAGCACCGACATCGCCACCATCTTTCTCGACAACGCGCTGCACGTGCGGCGCTTCACCAATCAGGCGACCCGGCTCTTCAAGCTCATCCCCGGCGACATCGGCCGCCCCCTGGCGGACATCGTCAGCAGCCTCGACTACCCCGGACTCCTGGCCGACGCCGAGGAGGTGCTGCGCACCCTGGCCTTTGCCGACCGGGAAGCCCCCGCCGGGGGGGACCGCTGGTTCCAGGTCCGCATCATGCCCTACCGCACCCTGGAAAACGTCATCGACGGCGTGGTCATCACCTTCAACGACGTCAGCCGCGCCAAGCGCCTGGAAGGCGAGCTGCGCCAGCTGGCCGGGCGGGACGAGGAGCCTTCATGACCTCGAACGACGCGAATCCGGGCCTGCGCGGCGCGGCAGAAACGCGCCCGCAAGCCGCCGGGCAGACCGCCAGGCCAGCCGGCAACGACGAGCTGGCACGGCTGGTGCACGAACTGGAGGTGCACCAGATCGAACTGCACATGCAGAACGACGAACTGCGCCAGGCCCGGGCCGAAGAGGAAGCCGCCCTCGCGCGCTATACCGAACTCTTCGACTTCGCGCCGCTGGGCTATTTCGGCCTCGATCGCAAGGGCGTCGTCCACGAGGTCAATCTGGCCGGCGCCCGGCTGCTGGGATGCGAGCGCTCCGTGCTCCTGGGGCGGCCCCTGGCCGGCTTCCTGGCCAAGGAATCCCACGCCGCGTTCGCCCGGCTCCTGACCCGGGCGGCGGCGCCGGAAGGGCGCGAAAGCTGCGAACTCACCCTGACGAGGGGGCCTTCGCCCGCCGGCCGAACTTTCGTCCAGATGGAGGCCGTGGCCGACGAGCCGGGCGGCGGCATCCGGGCGGCCATGCTCGACATCGACGCGCGCAAGCGCAGCGAGGCAGAACTGGAGCGCCATCGTCACCACCTGGAGGCCCTGGTGGCGGAGCGCACCGAAGAGATCGCCGGCCTCAACGCCCAGCTGGAGCGCCGGGCCCAGGAGGCGGAGGCCGCCAATCGGGCCAAGAGCACCTTCCTGGCCAATATGAGCCACGAGATCCGCACGCCCATGAACGCCATCATCGGCCTGACCACCCTGCTGCGCCGCCACGGCGAACTCGGCCCCGCCGCCCAGGACAAGCTGAGCAAGATCGCCAGCGCCGCCGATCATCTGCTGTCCATCCTCAACGCCATCCTCGACCTTTCCAAGATCGAGGCCGGCAAGGTCGTCCTGGAAAACATCCCCTTCAGCCCTGCCGCGCTGCTCGACGAGCTGGCGGGGCTGGTCGAGGAACGCGCCCAGGCCAAGGGATTGCGGCTGACCGTAGCCAGCCATGCCTTGCCGCCAGTGCTTGTGGGGGATGCCACCCGCCTGCGCCAGGCGCTGCTCAACTATTTGGGCAACGCGGTCAAATTTACCGAGGCGGGGAGCGTCGTCCTGAGCGCCCGGCTGATGAGCCAGACCGACGGCGAGGCGGTGATCCGTTTTGCCGTCGAGGATACCGGCATCGGCGTCACCGCCGAGCAGCAGTCGCGCCTGTTCACCCCCTTCGAGCAGGCGGACAACTCGACCACGCGCCGCTATGGCGGCACCGGCCTGGGCCTGGCCATCACCCGGCACATCGCCCAGTTGATGGGGGGCGAAGCCGGTTTCGAGCCGCGCCCCGGGGGCGGTAGCCGCTTCTGGCTCACCGCCCGCCTTGCCCGCTCGGCTGCGGCCGCTATCCCGGAAGCGCCATCGCCAAGCCCGGGCGACGGCCGCGCGAGGCTGCAGAAGGACCACCGCGGCGCCCGGGTGCTGGTCGCCGAAGACGACCCGGTCAACCGCCAGCTCGCCGCCTATCTGTTCAAGGAGGTCGGCCTGCTGGCCGAATTTGCCGAAGACGGCCAGCAGGCCGTGGCGATGGCGGCGGTCGGGCAATACGATCTGATCCTGATGGACATGCAGATGCCCGGGATGGACGGCCTTGCCGCCACACGGGCCATCCGCCGCCTGGCCGGTTACAGCGCCACACCGATTCTCGCGCTGACCGCCAACGCCTTCGCCGAAGACCGCAAGGCCTGTCTCGAGGCGGGTATGAACGCCTACCTCGCCAAGCCCGTGTCCCCCGCGATCCTCTACGCCGCCATGGCGGACTGGCTTTCACGGCCGGGCTGACCCCGGCGGGTCGGCGGGTCGGCGGGTCGGCGGGTCGGCGGGTCGGCGGAAATATATCGTGGCCACGTCCCCCCATGCGCCTATACTGAATTCGTACCGCGGCATTGCGGAGCCCTCCTGGAGGTCGTCATGGGCAAGATCAGAAAAGGCAACAAGGAAGTCAAGAAGCAGGCCCTCCTGACTGCGAAGGAAAAGAAAACGGCCAAGCAGGTCAAGAAGCACAGCAGCGACAAGATTCCCTTCATCGTGCATTGAGCGCCTTCAGTCGCCGCCAGCGGCGGCGCCCCCCACGGGGGAACAGGCAATCCCGGGGCGGGCCTCGTTTGCTCGCGAGTCCCCGGCCGGAAGGGTGCTCCGGCAGGCTTTCCCCAGCGCCCGGCACAGCCCGCGGTCCGCGCTGGGCGATTTCCCGAATCCACCCGGCCCCACGGCGGCGGGCTTGCCGCCAGCGCGTTCGGCGTGACCCCGTCGGACCACGGAAGGAGTCGATCATGGGCAGCATTTCCTACGACATGCGCAACCTGTTTTCACAATTGGGGCAGGCCAACGACGCCGACTCGATCCGGCGCTTCATCGAATCCAAGACCCCGATGGGCGACGCTGTTCTCCTCCACGAGGCCGCCTTCTGGTCGGCGTCCCAGGCGAACTTCCTGCGCGAGGCCCTGCTCGACGACGCAGAATGGGCTTCGGTCATCGACGCCCTCAACTCGGAACTGCACGGTCCGCGGCAAACGTCCGCGCCTCGGTGAGGCAGGCCTGTGTGCGGGCAGTTTCAGGGCGCTGCAGGACGGACCATCGCCTCGGGCTTGACCCAGCGATCGAATTCCTCGGCTGTCAGATAGCCCAGCGTCAGGGCCGCCTGGCGCAGCGTCGTCCCGTCCCCGTGGGCCTGGCGGGCGATCTCCGCAGCGCGGTCGTAGCCGATGTGGGGGACCAGGGCCGTCACCAGCATCAGCGACCGATCCACCAGTTCCGCCATGCGCTCGCGCCGGGGAACGACGCCGCGCACACAATGGGTCTCGAAACCGGCCATGGCATCGGTCAGCAGGCGCACGCTCTGCAGGAAGTTATGGGCGATCAGGGGTTTGCAGACATTCAGCTCAAAATTTCCCGCGGCGCCGCCAAAGCCGACCGCCACATCGTTGGCCATGACTTGGGCGCAGACCATGAGCAGCGCCTCGCACTGCGTCGGATTGACCTTGCCCGGCATGATGGAACTGCCGGGCTCGTTTTCCGGCAGGCTGATTTCGCCCAGGCCGGAACGGGGGCCCGAGGCCAGCCAGCGGATATCGTTGGCGATTTTCATCAACGCCACGGCCAGGGTCTTGAGGGCGCCGTGGGCGGCCACCAGACCGTCGTGGGCGGCCAGGGCGGCAAACTTGTTGGCTGCGCTGACGAAGGGCTGAGCGCCGGTACGGGCCAGTTCCGCCGCCACCCGCGGCCCGAATTCCGGGTGGGCGTTGAGCCCCGTGCCCACGGCGGTGCCGCCGACGGCGAGGGGATAAAGGGAGGCCAGCGATGCTGCGATCCCGTCCCGGGCGTGGTCGAGTTGGGCGACGTAGCCGGAGAATTCCTGGCCCAGGGTGAGGGGCGTCGCGTCCTGCAGATGGGTGCGGCCGATCTTGACCAGGGTGGCGAAGGCGGCGGCCTGCCCGTCCAGGGTCGAACGCAGCCGGGCCAGGGAGGGCAACAGGTGGCGGGCGATGCCGTGGGCAGCGGCGACATGCATGGCCGTGGGGAAGACATCGTTGGACGATTGCCCGAGATTGACGTCGTCATTGGCGTGGACCCGCCGCTGCTCGCCGCGCTGGCCGTGCAGGAGTTCCGAGGCACGGTTGGCGAGCACCTCGTTCATGTTCATGTGAGTCTGAGTTCCCGAGCCGGTTTGCCAGACCGAGAGAGGGAATTCTGCGTCGTGCAGGCCGGCCAGGACTTCCTCGGCCGCCGCGACGATGGCGTCCGCCTTCGCATCGCCGAGGAGACCGAGATCCCGATTGACCCGGGCGCAGGCCTGCTTGACCATCGCCAGGGCGACGATGAGTTCCTTCGGCATGCGTTCGCCGGAAATGGCGAAATGGGCCAGGGCCCGCTGGGTCTGCGCCCCCCACAACCGTTCCGCCGGCACCTCGATGGCTCCGAAGGAATCCCGCTCGATCCGCATTTCGCCCATGGCAACCTCCCCCGCCCCGGAACCGGGCCCGGCGCGGAACGAGGCTCGTTCCGGCACCCGCCAAGGCATAGCCTCATCATAGGCCTTCCGCAGGCAGGGAGTGGCGCCGTCGCCCGCCGGTGCGGGTCACGGCCCCTCCGGGACGCCACCGGGCGGGGGGAGGCGACGCGATGACGGCGGCCGGCTGGTCGCTGCTCGTCGGCATTCTCCTTATTCTCATGGCGCTCGCGGGCACCCTCCTGACTCGCCTGCCCTTGAGCACGGCCATGATCTATCTCGGCCTCGGTTATGCCCTGGGACCCGGCGGCCTGGCCATCATCGCGGTAAACCCGTTTCTGGAGGCGGAACTCCTTTCAGGCGTCTGCGAAGTGGCCGTCCTGATTTCCCTCTTTGCTGTCGGCTTGAAACTGGGCGTTCCCCTGGGCGATCGTCGCTGGCTGATTCCCCTGCGCCTCGCCTTTCCCGCCATGGCGCTCACGGTGGGGCTCATCGCCTCCATCGGCGTGTTCGGTCTGGGCCTTTCCCTCGGCGCGGCGGTGCTCCTGGGCGGCATCCTGGCCCCCACCGACCCGGTTCTCGCCACCGGCATCCAGGCCGAAGCCGGCCTCAGCCCGGATCGGATGCGCTTCAGTCTGGCCGGCGAGGGCGCCCTCAACGACGGCTCCGCCTTTCCCTTCGTCCTGCTCGGCCTGGGCCTTCTGGGGCTCCATCCCCTCGGACAAGGCGGCTGGCGCTGGCTGGGGGTGGATCTGCTGTGGGCCACCGCCGGGGGGCTGCTGGTCGGTGCCCTGCTCGGCACCCTGGTCGGAAAACTGGTGGTGCACCTGCGCATCCGCCATCAGAATGCGGTGGGCCTGGATGAATTCCTCTCCCTGGGGCTCATCGCCGTGTCCTACGGCCTGGCCCAGCTCAGCCTGGCCTCCGGCTTTCTGGCGGTATTTGCAGCGGGCCTGGCCATCAGCCGGGTACGGGATCTGCCCCCGGCCGGCAAATCAGCGCGGCGGCCGGAAAGCGATCGGGCCGACTGGGCGACCCATCCCCACCATGCCAGCTCCGCCCTGCACCGGGCCGTCCGGCGGTTCAACGAGCAACTGGAAAAACTGGCGGAGTTGGCCATCGTTCTCCTGGTCGGCATCCTCCTGCCGGCCGTTGCGGCGCTGCCGGCCCTGTGGTGGTTCGTTCCGGCACTCTTCATTCTGGTCCGCCCCCTGGCCATCCTCCTCGGCATGGCCGGTCAGCCCCTGAACCGTGACGAGTTCGCCATCGTCGGCTGGTTCGGCATCCGCGGTATCGGCTCGATCTTCTACCTGATGTTCGCCCTCGACCACGGTGTCACCGGTGCCCTGGCCCAGGAACTGGTGAGCCTGACCCTGGTCACCGTCGCCACTTCGATCCTGGTACACGGCATATCGGCCCTTCCCCTCATGAGCTGGTATGCCGCACGCAAGGCCCGCCGCATCCCCTCCTGAGGAGTCCTGGCCGCTTCGACGCCGGCGGGGAGGGCCTCAGGGGCCTGACTTCGCAAGCTCGCCCAGCCGCTGGCGCAAGTCTGCCGGCGCGTAGAACACAAAGGCGTTCCCTTGCCGGGTTCTTTCCAGAAGCCCCGCCGCCTCCAGTTCCAGCAGGTCGTTGCGCGCCGTCTGGTACACCACGCCGTGGGAGCGCTGGTGGGCGTCGATGCGGTACGCCTCCCCGGAGTTGCGCAAGGCGTGGTTCAGGAGTGCTGTTTGCCGATGGTTGAAGCGGCCGCGCAGATTGGGCGATGCCGCGAGCAGGCGCTCCGTTTCTTTCTGCTCCCCCGTTTTCCGTGCCAGGTACTGGTGCAAGGCGGCGATGGCCTGGCGAATGGTTTGCAGCTGGTGAAGCAGGAAATAGGTGGTGTCGTTCTTGTCGCTTTCCACGTGCAGGTAGGCGCGCATGTACTTCGCCGGCGCTTTGCGCAGGATGTGGCTGATCGACGCGTATTCCATCAGCCAGTAGCCGCTCCGGGCCATGGCCCAGTAGAACAACGCCCGCGCCGTGCGGCCGTTGCCGTCGGCGAAGGGATGGTCGTAGCCGATCATGAAGTGCAGAAGGATGGCGCGCAGAGCGGGATGCACGAAGGGCAGCAAGGCTTCGTCGGCATTGGCGAAGTCGCACAGGCGCTGCATGCGCGCGGGCAATTCGCTGTGGGGGGGTGGAACGTGCAAGGGCGTGCCGTCGCGCACATCGACGACTTGCACCCCGTCGTCGATGCGGTAGCGACCGGCGTCGTCGGGGTTTTCGAGCGTGTCTTCGGTCAGGATGCTGTGCAGTTCCAGCACGAGATCGGGGGTCAGCCTGGCATCGCGCAAAGCGCGCAGGTGTTCCATCGCCCGGTAATTGTTGAAGATCATCGTTTCGCTCAAATCCCGCGGCTTGCGCCCGCTGCGCAGCATCGTCGCCGCGACCTTGCGGGTGGTGGACGCCCCTTCGAGCTGGCTCGATGTGATGGCCTCCTCGATCAGCGAATTGATCAGGTGGCGCTGGGAATCTTCGTGCAGCGGGGCGCCGGACGTGGCCCGGAGGTGCCCTGCGGCATCGCGGTCGATGTGGTGCAGGTCGATGGCCACGGGCGCGGGGGTAGCAAAAACGAAGGGCTTTCCCCCCTTGCCCACCAGAGGCAATGGCTGGAACGAGGCCACGCGGCCGATGGTCACCGCTGCCCACCATTCGGCATGGGTCAGCCCGTGCGGCGCCGGGCGCCGCCGCAATTCGTCCCAATGGAGGTATTTTCCGGCGGGCAGCGGATTGGCATGGCGCAGGGCCGCCTCGATGCGGGCCGCATCCAACTGGGCGAAGCAGGTTTCCAGGGAGGGAGCGTGCTCCGGAAGGCGCATCTTCTACTAAACCAAGTATTTATTAGTAGACACTAGTATAGACGGGGTGGGCGCCCACGGTATACTAAATTGCCAATAAATTAGTAGTGACTACCCAATTGCGGCGCCCCCCGCCGGGCACACAAGGTGCCCAGGCTCCCTACCCGTCCCGCCGCGGCAGCACCCATCCCGCCCGCGCATAGTGGCAGGTATAGCCGCCGGGGTAGTGCTCCAGGTAATCCTGGTGTTCAGGCTCCGCCTCCCAGAAATCGCCCACCGGTTCCACCTGCGTGACCACCTTGCCCGGCCACAGGCCCGAGGCCTCGACGTCGGCAATGGTGTCGAGGGCGGTCTGCCGCTGGCGCTCGTCCACGTAGTAGATGGCCGAGCGGTAGGAGGGGCCGATGTCGTTGCCCTGGCGGTTGCGGGTGGTGGGGTCGTGGATCTGGAAGAAGAATTCCAGCAGGCGCCGGTAGCTCGTCTTCTCCGGGTCGAAGACAATTTCGATGCCCTCGGCGTGGCTGCCGTGGTAGCGGTAGGTGGCCCTGGGCACGTCGCCGCCGGTGTAGCCGACGCGGGTGGCGACGACGCCCGGCAGGCGGCGAATGAGCTGCTGCATGCCCCAGAAGCAGCCGCCGGCGAGGACGGCCCGTGCGGTGGTGGCCATCATTTCACCTCCACCTGGTCGATGTAGTCGCCGTAGCCTTCCGCCGCCATCCGCTCCAGGGGGATGAAGCGCAGGGACGCCGAGTTGATGCAGTAGCGCAGGCCGCCCCGGTCCCGCGGGCCGTCGGGGAAGACGTGGCCCAGGTGGCTGTCCCCGTGGGTGGAGCGGACTTCGGTGCGGATCATGCCGTGGCTGATGTCCCGCTTTTCGCTGACGAAGGCCGGCGCGATGGGTTTGGTGAAGCTGGGCCAGCCGCAGCCGGATTCGAACTTGTCGCTGGAGGCGAAGAGCGGCTCACCGGAGACGACATCGACGTAGAGGCCCGGCGCGTGGTTGTGCAGATATTCGCCGGTGCCGGGGTGTTCGGTACCGTTCTGCTGGGTGACCCGGTATTGCTCGGGGGCCAGGGCGGCGATGGCGGCGGCGTCTCGGATGTAGGTCTTCATGGCGGTGCTTTCCGGTTCTGGTTGGGACAGGGGCGGCGTGTTTTCGATCTGACCCGGCTGGCGGGCAAAGGTGCTTCCACCATTTTCTGCCACTCGCTTCCTTGGGGGAAACGATGAGTCTTCCATTGGTCGCCGCGCAGCCATTGAACCTTACAGGCCCCGGACTCTGCCCCTGAGGCAAAAAAAATACTTCATCCGGCTCACCGATTAATTCGATAATATTCGAACCATGGAAACATTGACCGCCGCCGAACTCCTCGCCGCCCTCGGGCACGAATCGCGTCTTTCCATCTTTCGCCTGCTGGTGGAAGCCGGCCCCGCAGGGGTAACGGCCAGCGCCATCGGCGAAGGCCTGGGCATGGCACCGGCCACTCTTTCCTTCCACCTGGCGCATCTGAGCCGGGTGGGGCTGATCCAGGGCCGCAAGGAGGGGCGCTTCATCCGTTACGCCACCGACTACGCCGCCATGGACGACTTGCTGGCCTTCCTCACCCGCAACTGCTGCCAGGGTAGCGGCGACTGTTTGCCCAGGACCCGGGCCGCCGACAGCATCGCCAAGCGCCGGGGCAGCCTCCAGAAAACCGCCTCCCGCCCGGGAACCCCCTTGACCTCCGAGACCGAAACGCCATGACCCCCACCGTCCTCGTCCTGTGCACAGGCAACTCCTGCCGCTCCCAGATGGGAGAGGCCATCCTCAACCACGATCTGGCCGGCCGGGTGAAGGCGGTTTCCGCCGGCACCCGCCCCCAGCCCAAGGTGGCCGACGGCGCCATCCAGGCCCTGAAGCTGGCCGGGCTGCCCACGGAAGGCCTCTTCCCCAAGGACGTGGACACCCTGCTCGACACGCCCATCGACCTGGTGGTCAGCGTGTGCGACAACGCCCGCGAGACCTGCCCGGTCTTCCCACGGCCGGTACGGCGCCTCCACGTACCGTTCCACGACCCCCACGGGGAACCGCTGGAGAGCTTCGTCGCCGTGCGCGACGACATCCGGGTGCGGCTGGTGGCCGCCGTGCGCGAAGCGCTCTCTCTGTGAGGCACCGCCATGTCCGCCCCCTGTGAAATCGCCGTGAAAGCCGGTTCCGGCGCCCCCATGAGCGTCTTCGAGCGCTACCTGACCCTGTGGGTCTTCCTCTGCATCGTCGCCGGCATCGTCCTCGGCCAGGTCGCCCCGGGGCCGGTGCAGGCCATCGGCCGCCTGGAGGTGGCCCGGGTCAATCTGCCGGTGGGCCTGCTGATCTGGGTGATGATCATCCCCATGCTGGTGAAGGTGGATTTCGGCGCCCTGCACGAGGTAAGGCAGCACGGGCGCGGCATCGCCGTCACCCTTTTCGTGAACTGGCTGGTGAAGCCCTTTTCCATGGCTTTCCTCGCCTGGCTCTTCGTGCGTACCCTGTTCGCCCCCCTGTTGCCGGCAGACCAACTGGACAGCTATGTGGCCGGCCTCATCCTGCTGGCGGCAGCCCCATGCACGGCCATGGTCTTCGTGTGGAGCCGGCTGTCCAACGGCGACCCGCTGTTCACCCTTTCCCAGGTGGCCCTCAACGATTCCATCATGGTCTTCGCCTTCGCGCCCCTGGTGGGCCTGCTGCTGGGCATCTCGGCCATCACCGTGCCCTGGGACACCCTGCTCACCTCGGTGGTGCTCTACATCGTCATACCCGTGATCCTCGCCCAGCTCTGGCGACGCGCCCTGCTGGCGGGCGGGCAGGCCGCCTTCGACGCGGCCATGGCCAAGGTAGGCCCCTGGTCCATCACCGCCCTGCTGGCCACCCTGGTCCTGCTCTTTGCCTTCCAGGGCGAGGCCATCCTGCGCCAGCCCCTGATCATCGCCCTGTTGGCGGTACCCATCCTGATCCAGGTTTTCTTCAACTCGGCGCTGGCCTACTGGCTGAATCGGGCCGTCGGCGAAAAGCACAACGTGGCCTGCCCCTCGGCCCTGATCGGCGCCTCCAATTTCTTCGAACTGGCAGTCGCCGCCGCCATCAGCCTCTTCGGCTTCGAGTCCGGCGCCGCCCTGGCGACGGTGGTGGGCGTGCTGATCGAGGTGCCGGTAATGCTGCTGGTCGTCAAAATCGTCAACCGGTCCAAGGGCTGGTACGAAGCCCGCTGATTTCCAAGGAGACCCCCATGAAAAAGCTGGAAGTGTTCGACCCCGCCCTGTGCTGCTCCACCGGCGTCTGCGGCGTCGATGTCGACCCCGTGCTGGCCCAGTTCGCCGCCGACTTGAAGTGGGTGGCGGAACAGGGCGTCACCGTGGTGCGCTACAACCTCGGTCAGGAACCCCAGGCCTTCGCCGCCAACCCCGCGGTGCTGAAGGAAATGGAAGCAGGCATGGATCGCCTGCCGATCCTGGTGGTGGACGGCCATGTCGTCTCCACCGGTATCTATCTCACCCGCCAGCAACTGGCCCAGAAGCTGGGCTCCGCCCTGGCGACTGCCGACAAGCCCCATGTGAAGGTGGGCGGTTGTGGCTGCAAACCGGGAAGCTGCTGACCCCATGACACTCGCCGACGCCCACACCCGCACCCTCTTCTTCACCGGCAAGGGGGGCGTGGGCAAGACCTCGCTCTCCTGCGCCACCGGCCTGGCCCTGGCCGACGCCGGGCGACAGGTGCTGATCGTCAGCACCGACCCGGCTTCCAACCTGGACGAGGTGCTGGGCACGCGGCTGGGTGCGGCGCCGACGGCCATCGCCGGCGCCCCGGGGCTGTTCGCCCTCAACATCGACCCCGAGGCGGCCGCCCGCGATTACCGGGAACGCATGGTCGCCCCCTACCGCGGCATCCTGCCTGCAGCAGCCATCCAGAGCATGGAGGAGCAGTTCTCCGGTGCCTGCACGGTGGAAATCGCCGCCTTCGACGCGTTCTCCAAGCTTCTCGGCGACCCCGCCGCCACGGCGCCCTTCGACCATGTCATCTTCGACACGGCGCCCACCGGCCATACCCTGCGCCTCCTCACCCTGCCCTCGGCGTGGAATGAGTTCATCTCCTCCTCCACCGGCGGCGCTTCCTGTCTCGGCCCCCTGGCCGGCCTGGAAAAGCAGAAGGCCCTCTACGCCGCCAGCGTGCAGCGCCTCGCCGATGCGGCGGCGACCACGGTGATCCTGGTCAGCCGCCCCGAGGCCTCCGCCCTGCGCGAGGCCGAGCGTACCCGGGGCGAATTGGCCGCCCTGGGCGTGAGCAACCTGCAACTGAGCATCAACGGCCTGTTCGCCGACGGGCGCCCCGATGACGCCGTCGCCACCGCCATGGCCCACCGGGCCGCCGCGGCGCTGGCGGCCATGCCCGCCGGCCTGGCCGATCTGCCCCGCCGCACCATCCCCTTCCTGCCCCTCGGCACCGTCGGCCTCGCCGCGCTGCGCCGCATGGCCGCCCCGGAAGATGCCCCCCTGCCGGCCTCGCAAGAAAACGCCGGGCCGCCCCAAGTTTTCTTGTCCCCCTCGGGGGGTGCCGCCGCTGGCGGCGGCTGGGGGCACTCAGTACCGATGCCGACAGCCCCCCTGCCCCCGGGCCTGGCAGGGTTGGTGGATGACATCGCCCGCGCCGGCCACGGCGTGGTGATGACCATGGGCAAGGGAGGGGTGGGCAAGACCACCGTGGCAGCGGCCATAGCCGTCGCCCTGGCGGCCCGGGGCCATGCCGTGACGCTATCCACCACCGACCCGGCCGCCCATGTGGCTGGGACCGTGGACGGCACCCTGCCGGGCCTGAGCGTCACCCGCATCGACCCGGCCCGGGAAGTGGCCGAATACACCGCCGAAGTCCTGGAGCGGGCCGGCCAACACCTGGATGCCGGTGGCCGGGCGCTGCTGGAGGAGGATCTGCGCTCCCCTTGCACCGAGGAGATCGCCGTCTTCCGCGCCTTCGCCCGCACCGTGGATGCCGGCCGGGCGGGGTTCGTCGTCCTCGATACGGCACCGACCGGCCACACCATCCTGCTGCTCGATGCCGCCCAGGCCTATCACCGGGAGGTGATGCGCACCCAGGGCGACATGCCCGAATCGGTTCGCCTGCTCCTGCCCCGCCTGCGCGACCCGGACTACACCCGCGTCCTCATCGTCACCCTGCCGGAGGCGACGCCCGTGCATGAGGCCGAACGCCTGCAGGCCGACCTCGCCCGGGCCGGCATCGCCCCCTACGCCTGGGTCGTCAATCAGTCATTGCTGGCCAGCGGCACCACGGACCCACGGCTCGCCCAGCGGGGGGCCAGCGAGTTGCCCCTCATCCAGCGGGTCCGGGACGAGCCCTGCCCCCATTGCGCCCTGGTGCCCTGGCTGGCCCAGGCCCCCGTTGGCCCCGCCGGCCTGGCCGCCGTCGTCGCCTGAGCGGCTGTCACGTTTGCGACAAGAGGGGCGACAGCATCTGTCGCGCCAAAATTCATCCGACTGATTCTTAAGCCAAAACTCCTCTGGCACAGCGATTGCTGAACCCCCCTCGAACGCTTTCGAGGAGCCAGCATCGTGGAACTTCCAGTCATCAGTGTCAGCAGCGGGCCCAAGGCCGAAGGTGGCGGCTGTGCCTCCGGCGGCTGCGGTACGGCCCCCGACGCCCTCTCCCACCTGCCGGATCACATCCGGGCCAAGGTGCAGGACCATCCCTGCTATTCGGAAGAGGCGCACCACTACTTCGCCCGCATGCACGTGGCCGTGGCGCCGGCCTGCAACATCCAGTGCAATTACTGCAATCGCAAGTACGACTGCTCCAACGAATCCCGCCCGGGCGTCGTGTCCGAGCTGCTGACGCCGGACCAGGCGATCAAGAAGGTGCTGGCCGTGGCGGCCGAGATCCCCCAGATGACGGTGCTGGGCATCGCCGGACCCGGAGACCCCTTGGCCAACCCGGGCCGCACTTTTGAAACCTTCGAACAGCTGTCCGCGCGCGCCCCGGACATCAAGCTGTGCGTATCGACCAACGGCCTCAACCTGCCGCAGTACGTCGACCGTATCGCCCAGCACAACATCGACCATGTGACGATCACCATCAACTGCGTCGATCCGGAAGTCGGCGCCAGGATCTACCCGTGGATCTACTGGGAGCACAAGCGCATCACCGGCGTTGAAGGCGCCCGCATCCTGATCGAGCAGCAGCAGAAGGGTCTGCAGATGCTGACCGACCGCGGCATCCTGGTGAAGGTCAATTCGGTGCTGATCCCCGGCGTCAATGACGAGCACCTCAAGGAAGTCTCGAAGATCGTCAAGGCCAAGGGCGCCTTCCTGCACAACGTGATGCCGCTGATCGCCGAGCCGGAACACGGCACCTACTACGGCATCATGGAGCAGCCGGAACCGACCCCGGAACAGTTGCAGGACCTGCAGGACGCCTGCGCCGGCGACATGGCCATGATGCGCCACTGCCGCCAGTGCCGCGCCGATGCGGTCGGCCTGCTGGGCGAAGATCGCGGCGACGAGTTCACTCTCGACAAGATCGACGTCATGGATGTCGATTACGAAGCCGCCATGGTCCGCCGCAAGGTGGTGCACGACGAAATCATCGAGAAGCTGGACGCCAAGCGCGGCATCGTCAAGCCGAAGCACGAGGGCATCCCGGAAGGGTCGCGCCCGGTGCTGATGGCGGTGGCCGGCAAGAACGGCGTCGTCGCCGAGCACTTCGGCCATGCCAAGGAATTCCTGATCTACGAAGCCTCGCCGGACGGCGTGCGCTTCATCAGCCACCGCAAGACCGAGTTGTACTGCGGCGGCATGGATTCCTGCGGTGAGGGCGACGAGGAACCGGACTCCCTGCTCGACCGCAACATCCGCGTGCTGGAAGGCTGCGAGGTCGTTCTCTGTTCCAAGATCGGCTACGAGCCCTGGGGCAAGCTGGAAGCCGCCGGCATCGCGCCGAATGGCGAACACGCCATGGAGCCGATCGAGGACGCCGTGATGGCGGTGTACAAGGAAATCGCAGCGACCGGCAAGCTGTTGCCCGCCGCAGAAAGCCTGAAGGTGGCTTGATGCACAGCCCCCTTCGCCCGCTCCACTCGCTGCCCCCCAAGGGGGCCCAGGTCTCCCTCGGGACGCCCCTTCAGGAGAGCTGAGATGGCCCTGCAAATCACCCAATCCTGCGTCAATTGCTGGGCCTGCGTCGATGTCTGCCCCAACGACGCGATCTACCAGGACACGCCGCATTTCCTGATCGACGACGGCAAATGCACCGAGTGCCTGGGCGACCACGCCGATCCCCAGTGCTCGTCCATCTGCCCCATCGAGATGGCCATCGTCAATGAACTGGGCGAGTTCCTCAATCCGCCCGGTTCCCTCACGGGCATTCCCATCGAGAAGCTGAAGGAGTTCGGGCTGTGGCGGGAAGCCGCGTGAATCCTCTTTCTCCGTGCGAGCCCCCTCCCCCCGTTCGCCCTGAGCCCGTCGAAGGGCGCTTTACCCACGGCGCATCCCGGGCTTCGACAAGCTCAGCCCGAACGGTTGCGGGGGGCTACGGCTAACGGCCCATGGCCATCGTCACCTTCTACGAAAAACCCGGCTGCAAGGGGAATCTTCGCCAGAAGACCCTTCTTGCCGCCGCAGGCCATACGGTTCAGGCCCGGAGCCTGAAGGCGGAGCCGTGGACGGCCGAAACGCTGCTCGCCTTCCTTGGCGCCCTGCCCATCGCCGACTGGTTCAACCGCAGCGCCCCGGCGGTGAAATCCGGCGAGATCGTGCCGGAGAAGCTGGGCTTCGAGCATGCGCTGCGTCTGCTTCTGGAAAATCCCCTGCTGATCCGCCGCCCCCTCATGCAAGTGGGCGAGGAACGCAGGGTGGGTTTCGATGCGGCGGCGGTGAACGCGTGGATCGGCCTCGACGGCGCGGCCCTGCCGGAAGGCAATATCGAAGCCTGTGTCCACGGCCCGGAAGGCCACGGCTCCTGCGGCAGCGCAGCCCGTGAGGAAACCGACCATGATGCCTGCGGGACTCACTAGCGCAGCGGTGGAACTGGCACCGGGCGTCCACTGGGTGGGCGCCCTCGACCCGCATCTGCGCAATTTCGACATCATCCTCAAGACCGCCAACGGGACCAGCTACAACGCCTACGTGGTGCGGGGCGAAGCCGGGGTGGCGGTCATCGACACGGTGAAGGAAAGTTTCGCCGACACCTTCTTCCAGCGCCTGGAGTCCGTCGCCCGCTACGACGAAATCACCACCATCGTCCTCAACCACCTGGAGCCGGACCACAGCGGCGCCCTGCCGGAGTTGCTGCGCCGTGCCCCCCAGGCCAAGGTCTATCTCTCCAGCCGCGCCCAGATGATGCTCAAGGCGCTGTTGAAGCCCACCGGCGAAACGGCCCCCGAATACATCCCGGTCACCACCGACGACACCGTGGCCCTCGGCGGCCGTACCCTGCGCTTCCTGCATACGCCCTACCTGCACTGGCCGGATACCCAATGCACCTACCTGGAGGAAGACGGCTTTCTCTTTACCGGTGACGTCTTCGGCTGCCACTTCTGCGACCCGCGGCTGTTCAACGATTCGGTGGGCGACTTCCGCTTCTCCTTCGAGTACTACTACGCCCACATCATGCGGCCCTTCCGGGAGAACGTGCTGGATGCCGTGGCCCTCATCGAGCCCCTGGACCTCACCCTCATCGCCCCCGCCCACGGCCCCATCCTGCGCCACATGCCACGGGACTACGTGCACCGCTACCGGGAGCTGGCCACGCCGCGGCTGTTCAACGAGGCCCGCAGCGAGAAGACCCTGGTCATCTTCTACATCTCGGCCTATGGCAACACCCGCCGCATGGCCGAGTCGGTCGCGGCCGGTGCCGAACGCATGGGCGGCGTACGGGTCTCGCTTTACGACCTGGAAGGCGGCGAATCGGGCATCTTCACCGACCTCATCGAAGAAGCCGACGGTCTGGCCTTCGGCAGCCCGACGATCAATGCCGACGCGGTGAAGCCCATCTGGGACGTGCTGTCCTCCCTCACCACGGTCAACGTCAAGGGCAAGCTGGGCGCCGCCTTTGGTTCCTACGGCTGGAGCGGCGAGGCGGTGCGCCTCATCGAGGATCGGCTGCGCGGCCTCAAGATGCGCGTCCCCGTCGAGGGCCTGCGCATCAAGCTGGTACCCGACGCCGGCGAACTGGAGCAGTGCCGCGACCTGGGCGAAACCCTGGCGCGCCACCTCACCGGCCAGATGGTGGCCCGTGAAATCAACATGGCCGCCTTGGCCTGAACAGGGAGAAAACATGACCCCCACGCTCGTTTCACTCGCTGCCCCCCGAGGGGGCGCCGTCTCCTTCGGGGCGGCCCATCAGGAGACTCCCAATGCCTAAAGCCAAAGTCACCTTCGAGGATATCGGCGTTTCCGTCACCGTGCCGGCCGGCACCCGCCTCATCGAGGTTTCGGAAAAGGTCGGCGCCGGCATCACCTACGGCTGCCGCGAAGGGGAGTGCTGTACCTGCCTGACCAAAATCGTCTCCGGCGGGGAAAACCTCGCTCCGCCCAGCATCCTGGAGGACCAGGTGCTCAAGGACAACCTCGCCCCGCGCAACCACCGTCTCGCCTGCCAGGCCCAGATTATCGGCGGCGAGATCGTGGTCAAGCCGGCCTGAAAGCGTGGGGCGGCCATGACTTTGTCGACTTCGCCTCGCCGTGCAGTACGCACTGTCTTCGGCTCGTCTTCGCGTCCTGACCGCCCCACGCTTTCAGGCACACACCAACCTTTGTCGACTTCGCCTCGCCGTGCAGTGCGCACTGTCTTCGGCTCGTCTTCGCGTCCTGACCGCCCCACGCTTTCAGGCGCACACCAACCTTTGTCGACTTCGCCTTGCCGTGCAGTACGCACTGTCTTCGGCTCGTCTTCGCGTCCTGACCGCCCCACGCTTTCAGGCGCACACCAACCTTTGTCGACTTCGCTTCACCGCGCAGAACACGCTGTCTTCGGCTCGTCTTCGCGTCCTGACCGCCCCACGCTTTCAGGCGCACACCAACCTTTGTCGACTTCGCTTCACCGCGCAGAACACGCTGTCTTCGGCTCGTCTTCGCGTCCTGACCGCCCCACGCTTTCAGGCGCACACCAACCTTTGTCGACTTCGCCTCGCCGTGCAGTACGCACTGTCTTCGGCTCGTCTTCGTGTCCTGGCCACCCCTCGCTTTCAGGCGCCCAGCCATCCCAATTTTCAAAGCCCCACGAGAATTTCCACTAAAACCAACTCAGGAGTAACACCATGGCACTCATCACTTTCAGCAGCCCCTTGCACAAGGACAAGACGGTCTATGCCGTCGCCGGCAGCCACACCCAGACCATCCTGGCCCTGGCCAAGGAACACCACATCCCGATCGACTTCGGTTGTCAGGAAGGCAACTGCGGCACCTGCCTGGTCAAGGTTTCCTCGGTGGATGGCAAGCGCCGCCCCATGGGTGGCCCCCTCAACGTGCGCGAGGTCGCCGCCCTGACCGAACTGGGTCACATCACCAAGGCCCAGATCGAGCAGATGTACGTGGACGACATCCCCCCCACCCAGTGGCGCCTGGCCTGCCAGATGGTCGTCCGTGACGAGGACATCCTGGTCGAGTATCCGAGCAAGTAAGCCATGAACGACCCGGATCGCACCGCACTCCGCGCCCTGGCCGTCGCCGAACTCCTGGCGGCGCCCTGCGGTGCGGACGTGCGCACCGATCCGAATCGCCCCTTGCTGGCCAGTCTGCTGACCGGCCAGCGCCTGGGCGAAGGCTGTCTGCCTGCCGACCTGGGCCTGGGTGCCGATCGCCACGGCCGCCTGCTGGCCGAATACTTTCCCGACTGCGCCACCACCGCCGCGAACCGGCCCGCGCCACCCATTCCGGAATGGAGCGACCTGCAGAAGCTCCTCCTGGACCACCGCGCCCATGAGCGCCATTCCGAACTCTGGTTCGCCGACATCGTCGCCACCGCCTGTGCCGGTGCCGACCACCTGTGGCAGGACCTCGGCCTCGCCAACCGCGACGAACTCAGCCGCCTGATGTGGGTGAATTTCCCGGAACTCGCCCGCAGCAACACCGGCGACATGAAGTGGAAGAAATTCGTCTACCGCCAGTTCTGCGCCCGGGAAGGCATCTACGTCTGCCCCGCCCCCTCCTGCGGCGTGTGCAAGGACTACGCCAAATGCTTTGGGCCCGAGAGCTGATCGCCCGCCCCGCGCCGGTCCACCGACGCGCTTCCCCTGACCGCAGCGCCCTCGTCGAGCGCGCCACGGCGGCCTACCTCGGCCTGGCCATCGGCGATGCCCTGGGCGCCACCGTCGAGTTCCTCACCCCCCGGGAAATCCTGCAACAGTACGGCACCCACCAGGACATCACGGGCGGCGGCTGGCTGCGCCTCAAACCCGGCCAGGTCACCGACGACACCACCATGTCCCTGGCCCTGGGCGACGCCATCCTGGCTACCGGCCGCGTCGAAGCCCGCGCCGCCGCCGAGGCCTTCGACGCCTGGATGCGCGCCAAGCCCGTGGATATCGGCAACACCGTGCGCCGCAACCTCATCACGTTCAGAAAAACCGGCAACCCGGAAGCCCCACCCTCCGAGCACGACGCCGGCAACGGCGCCGCCATGCGCGTGCTGCCGGCGGCCCTGGCCACCTTCGGCCACGGCCCAGAAGCCACCGCCGCCGCCTGCCGCGCCCAGGGCCACGTCACCCATCACAACGCTCTCTCCGACGCCGCCAGCATCGCCCTCGCCGGCATGGTGCAGGATTTCATGAACGGCCTGCCCGACGACGACGTGGAACGCCGCCACTGCCTGCCCCTCATCGCCGCCCACCCGTGCTTCACCTACACCAGCAAGCCCCGCGAAAACCCCAGCGGCTTCGTGGTCGAAACCCTGCAAGCCGTTCTCCAGTCCCTCTTCGCCACAGAAAGCTTCGAGGATTGCCTCATCGACGTCGTCAACCGCGGCGGCGACGCCGACACCACCGGCGCCATCGCCGGCATGCTGGCCGGCGCGCGGTATGGGCTGGAGGCGATTCCGCCAAGGTGGCTGCGAAAACTAGAGCCGGCAATCAGAGAGCGATGCGCGGAACAGGCACGGAAGTTAGTGACGACGGCGGCTAGCAGAACCGGCAAATACCCAGAAAGCGCTATCAACTTGGGATAGTTCACGCGCGCCACCCCTTGAACACTTTGCGTGCTTCCTCGATGAAGCGACCCAACGATGCATCTGAGCCGGCCACTCGCGACAGATCCATCGCGCCGACAATGTCATCGGCAAATTCGATGCCGCCCAAGCTTGGAGCAATGCCGGTTGCGCGAATGGCGTCCACCAACATCTTCTTGTAGCGTGACCGTTCGCACTTCGCATCGGGAGCGGCGCAACCGCGCCCGAACACCGCCTTGAATGCAGCAGAATCGGCCAACAGCCAGCGCTCGATGTGGGGATCAGGCACCGCGCACACCGTTTGCACGAGCGCCTTGTCGGTGACAGCGTTAACTTGGCGAAGACGCTCGACCAGTCCCTTGCAGTTGGCGTCAGTGGCGACAACAATCAGGTCCGGCAAGCGGTCGCGCCCACGCATCAGATCCCGAAAATATTGCTTCAGCTCGGTCACTACGGCGCCGTGTCCGCGGCGGGCATTGCGCCAATCCATCCGTATCTCCACGCCCGCCTCTCCTGCCAGTCGTTGCAACAAGGCGGCGAGAAATTCCTTATGGGCCTGGTCTTCGACAAAGAGCGCGATGTCACGCATCAAAGTCTCCCCTAAGCATCCGCTCCGAGACGGTGAGTTCCTCCTCATCCATGAGCGCCTGATCAATATCTCCACGTTTCGCCAGCGGCCCCCAGGCTGCAAAGGGATCAATGCGCGTTTCGCCGTCAACGCGCTTGCAGGCAAATAGAGATTCATCTTCCACAAGATCCGGTAGCAATGGCGAATGAGTAGTCACGATGTACTGGGTTTCCCCGAACGATGCGCGTGTTTTTAATAATTCCGCCACCAATTGGATGCGCCGCGGGTGAATGCCATTCTCAGGCTCCTCGAAGCCGATCAGCGACGGTTGCTCTCGCGCACCTGCCAGCGACAGGAGTCCGAGGATGCGCAGCGTGCCTTCCGAGAGGACCCGAGCGGGTACTGAAATACCATGCTCCCTCAGTCTTAGTTCGACCTCTCCAAGCTTGCTGACATCCACCTCGATGCCCTGGACATTGGGCATAAGGGTGCGCATCGCTTTCTCGACCGCCTTGAATTGGCGAGGATCAAGAACTTTCAGCGTGTTGAGAAAGGACGCCAGTTCTTCGCCCATGAGACCGATATGACGCACCTCCTTGACCGGATTGGCGGTACGCATACGCTCACGCGGCTCGAAGTAGAAGAACAACCAGCTTTCCAGTTCCTTGCGCATCGCGACCAAATGCGGGTAATGCGGCGGATAGTGCGGCAAGGAAAGGATACTGTGATCCAAAAAGCGCTCGTAATAGCTTGGGTGAGCCTGCCCCTCCAGGCGTAGATGCAGTCGTTTCCCTTCGCGCGACAGGAACGGTTTGCGCTTGCCGGTTGGTTCGCCCTTGTCCGTCAATGCGGCAAGGTACTCGTCTGCAACCCGGAGCACCCCTGATTTCGGCATCATCTCGACTTCTATCCGGTAACGCAGGTTTCTTTCCTTGACCGCATTCACCGCATGGGCTTCGTTTCCACTCGCTTCTTGGTCACTCGAACGGCGCATTTCACCGATTTGACGATTGACTGCTTCAACGACGGCATTGGAGAGTCGCACATCGACCTCAATGGAAAAAGACAGGCAATCCTTCTCCAGCAAGCCCTCGATGCCATTTTCTTCAAACGAAAACGATTCGAGCGGTTTGCCACGATAGGGAGGTGCGAAGGCTTCCTTGATGGTCTTTTCCGTCGCCAGCTTCGAGAGCAATTGCAGACAGTCCAGGAAGTTGCTTTTCCCAGCCGCGTTCGGCCCGAAAAGAATAGACAGGTCTGCAAGCCGGAGATCAAGGTGCTTCAGCGACTTATAACCATCGATCTTGATGCGTGTCAGCATTGCATTTCACCTCGTTCCGGTTTGAGCTTCCCCTGAGATTTCGTCCTCGAGGGGATGGTGTGGCGGCATGCCACGGCAATCGTATGGTCAATACCCGTGAAAAAGAAAATCCAGCGCCTCAGTTATCCGCATCTGATCCCCGGCGAGGGAAGTCACGGGCGATTTCAACACACGCTGCGGCACCGCGCCCATCTTGGGCGTCTCCAGCAGGTATTCTTCGCCTTGGATGGCCAACACCGGCGTCAGTCGCGTCGACAGCTTGACCTTGGGGAAGTGATCGAGGCTGCGCAGAGGAATCACCATTCGGCTGTCCAAGCCATCCAAAAGATCGCTTTGCACATCCAGTAGATACGGCGTGGTTTTAGCGTGGCTGCCTGGGTTGGCGTACACATCGAAGCGCGCCATCAGAAAGTTCTCCATTCATCCAGTGGCAGCCCCTCGGTTTCGATGGTGGCGTTGTAAGCGGCAATGAAATCTGCGTGATCCTCGCGCCATTTACGCTCCAGCTCGTGTCGTACGACTTCACGCAAGTAGGCGTCACAGACCTGCGAAATGTTGATGTCGAGCTGCTTGGCCGCCTCCAGCACATCGCTGCTCAAACTCAGATTGGCAGCCCGTTTGCCGGGGCTGCCGGTTCTCATGCGACGGGCAGTTTGAGTGATTGGCATAGGAATCTCCATGCGCATTTGGTTGTGCGCATATATTAACCCGCATATCACTTCGAATCCATCGCTGAACGTCACCCCTCGATCGGCCCATCTACGGTCGGCGGCGGCTAGTAGTCAGTCAGATAGGTTCAGCTATGTTCGGCACGCCCCGCATCCCCGCTCGCTGTGTCGCTCATCCTCGCCATAGCTTCGGCTATGGCTGCGGTTCGCTTCGTGCGATCGGGGCGCGGATGCGCGCCTCGGCATTCACGCAAACCTATCTGACTGACTACTAGTCGAAGGCCAACATCGCGGCACTGACATGTTGTGCTTCCGCCATGTCGAGGAGGGCTTCACCGCAGGCCGGGCAATAGTCACCGGTGGCAGCCGGAATGACGGTCGCCTCGCCTTTGCCGGTGTAGGACAGGTCACGGGTTTCGTGCACCAACTCGGCGGCTGCGCAGGATGGACATTTCATGTTGCTCTCCGAACTCGAACCATCCTGCCGCGGCCCAGCACCCCGGCGACGACGGGCGCCGGCAGACCCTTGAGCGACACCCTCGTTCATCCGCCCATGGCGCCGTCAATCCGATGGGATTTCAATGACCCCCGCATTGCGGGCGAGCGATCACCCCCGCTGCCACCGAGATGGCATCGGGCGTTTGGCCCGCGACCCAGGACGCTCAGCCCTTTGCCTTGAGGCACCCCGCCAGTGCCGCATCCATGGTGACCAGGTGGTTGGCGAACCACTGGGGCATGCCTTCCACGTAGGCGCGAGCCATGGTGAGGCGGCCACCGTCCACCCGGGCCGCCAGATGGGCGAGTTCGCCGAGCACCCTCAGGTGCTCGCTTTCGTGCTCGCCGATGGCGGGGAAGCGGCAGCGCCGCATGAGCCGGGCCTCGTGCTCGAAGTGCTTGCGGGTGTGCTCCCGCAGTTCCGCGAACCGGGTCGGAAAATCCGCGTCCGCTGCCGTCGCCAGGGCGTCGGCGAGGTCGACGAATTCCTGGTGGGTGACGTCCATGTCCGCCACCCCGAGGGCGAAGCGCTCCTCCCAGGGCATTACACTGCTCCGTGCACTTCGCGCTTGGCGTTGTTGGTCGTCTTCATGGCCTCGTCGACAGAGAGGGACGGATACTTGTACTTGAAGCCCTGGAAGGCGTTGAAGACCGTCACCACCTTGTCGCCGGCGCCCTGACCCTTGAAGTCGCCCTTTTCCAGCGCGGCGAGGTCGATCAGTTCGTTCCAGCACAGGCCTTCGGTGAGGGGGACGAAAGCCACCGTGGCACCGTTGATGACCGAGATGAAGGGCTTGGGGATGTTGACCGTGAACATCACGGCGACCGAGGCCGGGTTCAAGTCGGCACCGAATTTCTCCATGAACGCGGGCCAGTGCTGGAGCTCTTCCAGGGAACCGGAGATCAGCTTGAGTTCCTCGCCCTTGGTCAACACGATGGCCTGCTTGAAGAGGGCGTGGGGCGGCTTGCGGCGCCCCTGGTCATCGGCGACCTCGCCTTCCACCAGGACCAGCTCGCCGCGGTAGGCCTCCCAGCCTTCGCCGCTGGCGGCTTCACGAAAATTGGCATTGAAGAAGTAAGGTTCGTAATGATCGAGCAGCATGGGTTTTCTCCCTGTTTATGAATGTCTGAAGACTCTCAGGCCGGCACGGCGGCGCCGATGAATTCGAAGATGTCGGCCTCGAGGATCTCGAGGCCGATGCGCTTGCAGAAGCGGCGTTCCTTGTCCGTGGGGCTGGGGATGAAAACCCAGCCGGCCGGTTCGGCGGCGCTGTAGATCATGTCGGCCATGACCATGCGTTCCGTATCACGGTTGAGGCGCAGGCCCATCAGCAGGTATTGCTTGCCCTTGCGCAGGCTCTTGACCTCCGGCGGAATGGAGAAGCCCCCCATCAGCTCGGTGATGAAATCCACGTAGTCGGCGTCGGAAGCGATATAGACCGGCTCCGGCCGGGGCGTGCCCATGGGCTTGAAGAGGATGGGCAGAGCCGGGTTGATGATCTCGGCCGACTGATAGGCCGCGCCGTCCCAGAAGTACTGTTTGTAGCGGAAGGCGGTGCCGCCGATGCGGGCGATGCCGACGATCAGATTGTGGGGAAAGTCGGCGTAGGAATCCTGGAGCTGGGTGTCCCGGTTGATGTCGATGACGTAGGGAGGCGCGATGCCCTTCAGCCATTCGTGGAAGGCGCCGCGGGTCCACTGGGTTTCGCCGTAGGTGCGGGTGAGGAACTTGGTGACCGTGCTGCGGCCGCGCTTGAGTTCGACGTTCATGGCAGCCCGGGGAAACTCGTACATGAGCTTGGGCGCCATGGGCCTGCCGTCGTTCATGGCATAGATGAGGGAATCGCTGTCGGCGGGAATGGGGGCGCCGGTGGCGGCATTCTTCACGTCGGCGAGGACGCCGGGGCCAAGATAGGGGACGATGCTGCCGTCCTTGAGGCCGGCCAGCAGTTTTGCGCTGAGTTCTGGGGTCATGGCTGTGCTCTGGAAGGGGAACACAAGCCTTTGAGCAAATTCCACGCCCATCCGGCGACTACGCAGTGGCGGGGGTTTACGCCGCCCCGACTCAGCGATTGTCAGGTTTGTTACAGGAGCCAACGACGGAGGTGCGACAGCCCTCCCTCACACAACACCCCCATTTCTTCATCATGGCGAGCCGAAAGCCGCCACATGCCGCTATAGTTCTTCCCATCGCCGAATAGTCCGAGTTCTGCGCTTGCCAAGCGCTCGCCTATTCACAGAAGCGTAACCGCTTGGCCCAACGAAAGGAGTTATCCATGGAGAACGCATACGATGGGCTTTGAATGGTGGGTCTGGATCGTCGGGGGCATTTCCCTGGCCTTGGTGGAGCTTCTGCTTGCCTCTTTTTTTATCCTCTGGTTCGGCATGGGGGCACTCCTGGTCGGCCTCATCACCCTGGCGTGGCCGGAAATCTCCCTCACCGCCCAGCTTGCCACATGGACCGGGGCTTCCCTGGCGATGGTGGTGCTCTGGTTCCGGATCTTCAAGCCGGGCTTCCAGAAGACGAAGGCGGGGACGGCCGCCGGCGACGTGATTGGCGAGATCGGCCTGCTGGTGGCCGATGTGCAGCCCTTCGCCCGGGGTCGGGTGCGCTTTCAGCGCCCCATCCTGGGCACCGACGAATGGGCGTGCATGGCGGATACAGCGATCGCCGCCGGCGAACGAGTCAGGCTGCTTTCGGTAGAGGGCAGCTACCTGAAGGTTGAAAAATCATGAATGGAGATTTCGGTATGAGTGCAGGTTTTATCGTTGTCGTTGCCCTCCTGGTGTTCGCGATCGTCACCCTGGCCAAGGGCGTGCGTATCGTTCCCCAGGGCGAGGAATGGATCGTCGAACGGCTCGGCAAGTACCACGGCACCCTCAAGCCCGGCCTCAACATCCTCATCCCCTACCTGGACAACGTGGCCTACAAGCTGGTCACCAAGGACATCATCCTCGACGTCCAGGAACAGGAGGTCATCACCCGGGACAACGCGGTGATCCTCACCAACGCCATTGCCTTCGTCAAGGTGACCGACCCGGTCAAGGCGGTGTACGGCGTGACCGACTTCGCCGAAGCCATCCGCAACATGATCATGACCACCCTCCGCTCGATCGTCGGCGAAATGGAACTCGACGCCGCTCTCTCCTCCCGGGACCAGATCAAGGCCCGGCTCAGGGAAAGCATCGCCGACGAGGCAATCGACTGGGGCCTGGCGGTAAAGTCGGTTGAGATCCAGGACATCAAGCCCTCCCCTTCCATGCAGAAGGCCATGGAACTGCAGGCCGCCGCCGAGCGAGAGCGGAAGGCGGCGGTGACCAAGGCCGAGGGGGCCAAGCAGGCGGCCATTCTCGAAGCCGAAGCCCGCCTGGAGTCCGCCAAGCGCGATGCCGAGGCCCGGGTCACCCTCGCCGACGCATCGGCCCAGGCCATCCGCAAAGTGACCGAGGCGGTCGGCACCGAGCCGGGCCCCATGATGTACCTGCTGGGCGAGAAATACATCGCCTCCCTGGAACATATGGGAGCATCGGACAACGCCAAGCTGGTGGTGCTGCCGGCCGATCTGCAGGAGGCTGTACGGGGCCTGGTTGGCCGCGTCGCCGGTAGGTGACACTGAGTCCGCTACGGCCCAACCGCCCGCCTTCCTTGGTCACAGAGTCGACAAAGTCACCTCGACCGCCCCGCCAACCACCAGAAATTCGTCCTCCCCTTGCAGCACCCCAGGCAGCAGCCCGCAGTGGAAGAATATCTTGGCCAGGGGAATCTCCGCCGCCAGGATGTAGTCACCGAATTCGCAGGCCCGCTCCCGGCTGCAGGTGAAGGAATTGAGATTGTTGAGCAGGACGACCTGTCGCCCGTGGCCGCCCTTCTCCAGTACCTCATGGTCCGCCATGCGATTGACGCCGCGGTAGAGGGTGACATGGCGCGCGCCGGGGTGCCGCTGCTGCAGCGCATACTGGCAATAGGTGTAGACGAGGTCGAGCTGGGCCTCCAGCGCGTTGGTGCCGTAGAGGCCCTGGGCCCGCATCTCTTCATAGCGGCGATAGGCTTCGCCCGTGGGGTCGCGCAGGGAATCCCGGTGAAAGCGCGGGGTGAGGCCGAAGCGGGATTCCACCCAACCCTTGAGCACGGCCCCCTCCCGGCTGTCGGCATCGAAGCTCCAGCCGCGCAGCACCTTGATGTAATTGGCCTTGGCCCGCTTTTTCGAGCGGCCGGTCAGTCCCATCTCTTCCAGCCATTCGAGCTGGAAGCGCACCGTCATGTAATCACGAAAGACCTCCGGCCCAGCAGCAGGCTCCGCCGCTTCCAGGCGCTGGAACAGATCCCGGTGCAGCTCGGCCACGCCGTCGAGGAGTAACGGCGTCGGATGGCGCTGGTAGGTCAGCCCTCCCAACACCACGGCCGGCAGGTTGCAGCGATTGATGGGGAGACGCGCTGCCCGGGGCAGCGATGCCTTGTAGTCACCCCTACAAAGCATAGGGGAATTGTCGGAAGTCTCCACGCCCGCCGGCGCGGGAGAAAAATCGCTTTTCACTGGATATTCAATGGTTTGGTGTCTGTCAGCCCACCTGGCACGCAACGTGCAGAAGGGGAGGTGCGACTCTCACTGATTCCTTCGCAAATCGACTGACAGACACAAGGAGATTACACCATGGCAAAACTGCGTCAATGCGCCATCTACGGCAAGGGTGGTATCGGCAAATCCACCACCACCCAGAACTTGGTGGCCGCCCTCGCCGAAGCTGGCAAGAAGGTCATGATCGTTGGCTGCGACCCCAAGGCCGACTCTACCCGCCTGATCCTGCACAGCAAGGCTCAGACCACCGTGATGCACCTGGCTGCTGAAGCCGGTTCCGTCGAAGACCTCGAACTCGAGGACGTTCTCTCCGTTGGCTTCGGCGGCGTCAAGTGCGTCGAGTCCGGCGGCCCGGAACCCGGCGTCGGCTGTGCCGGCCGCGGCGTCATCACCGCCATCAACTTCCTGGAAGAAGAAGGCGCCTATGACGAAGACCTCGACTTCGTCTTCTACGACGTGCTGGGTGACGTGGTCTGCGGCGGCTTCGCCATGCCCATCCGCGAAAACAAGGCCCAGGAAATCTACATCGTTTGCTCCGGCGAAATGATGGCCATGTACGCCGCCAACAACATCTCCAAGGGGATCGTGAAGTACGCGAACTCCGGTGGTGTCCGTCTGGCCGGCCTGATCTGCAACAGCCGCAACACCGACCGCGAAGACGAGCTGATCATGGCCCTGGCCGCCCGCCTCGGCACAACCATGATCCACTTCGTGCCCCGCGATAACGCCGTGCAGCACGCCGAAATCCGCCGCATGACCATGGTCGAATACGATCCGAAACACAAGCAGGCCGACGAATATCGCCAGCTCGCCAACAAGATCGTCAACAACACCAACCTCGTCATCCCGACCCCGATCGAGATGGAAGAGCTGGAAGACCTGCTGATGGAATTCGGCATCATGGAAGCGGAAGACGAGTCCATCGTCGGCAAGACCGCCGCCGAACTGGCCGCCTGATTTCGTGCCATGACGCCGGTGACTTTGTCGACCTCGCCTTGCTGTGCCACTCGCCTTGCTGTGCGACTCGCACTGTCTGCGGCTCGTCTTCGCGTCACCGGCGCCCTGTCCCGAAATCGCACTGAATCACCCGTTCAACCAGCACGCCGGCCACAGATTGGTGGCGGCGTCAGGAGGAAAAAATGACGACTCTGTCTCGTGAAGAAACCGACGCCCTCATCGCCGAGGTGCTCGAGGTTTATCCGGAAAAAGCCAAGAAGGACCGCGCCAAGCACCTCGCGTCCAACGACGTTTCCGTTGAACAATCCAAGAAGTGCATCACGTCCAACCGCAAATCCCTGCCCGGCGTCATGACCATCCGGGGCTGCGCCTACGCCGGTTCCAAGGGCGTGGTCTGGGGTCCGATCAAGGACATGATCCACATCTCCCACGGCCCCGTCGGCTGCGGCCAGTATTCCCGCGCCGGTCGCCGAAACTACTACGTCGGCACCACCGGCGTCGATACCTTCGGCACGATGAATTTCACCTCCGACTTCCAGGAGAAGGACATCGTCTTCGGCGGCGACAAGAAGCTGGCCAAGCTGATCGAGGAGATCGAACAGCTCTTCCCGCTGCACAAGGGGATTTCGGTCCAGTCCGAATGCCCCATCGGCCTCATCGGTGACGACATCGAGTCCGTCTCCAAGAAGGCTGCCGTCGCCCTCGACAAGCCAGTCGTGCCGGTGCGTTGCGAAGGTTTCCGCGGCGTGTCGCAGTCCCTCGGCCACCACATCGCCAACGATGCGATCCGCGACTGGGTGCTCGACAAGCGCGACGGCGCCGCCTACGAATCGACACCCTACGATGTGGCCATCATCGGCGACTACAACATCGGCGGCGACGCCTGGGCGACCCGCATCCTCCTCGAAGAGATGGGTCTGCGCGTCGTGGCTCAGTGGTCCGGCGACGGCACCATCGCCGAGATGATGAACACGCCGAAGGTCAAGCTGAACCTGTTGCACTGCTACCGTTCGATGAACTACATCTCCCGGCACATGGAAGAGAAGTACGGCATTCCCTACCTGGAATACAACTTCTTCGGCCCGACCAAAATCATCGAATCCTGCCGCAAGATCGCCGCTTTCTTCGACGACAGCGTCAAGGCCAAGACCGAAGCCATGATCGCCCGTTATCAGCCGATGATGGACGAGATCATTGCCAAGTACAAACCGCGTCTGCAGGGCAAGAAGGTCATGCTCTACGTCGGCGGCCTGCGTCCGCGTCACGTCATCGGCGCCTACGAAGACCTCGGCATGGAAGTCATCGGCACCGGCTACGAGTTCGCCCACAACGACGACTACGACCGCACGATCAAGGAAATGGGCGATGCCACCCTGCTCTACGACGACGTCACCGGTTTCGAACTGGAAGAGTTCGTCAAGCGTCTCAAGCCCGACATGGTCGGCTCCGGCATCAAGGAAAAGTACATCTTCCAGAAGATGGGCATTCCGCTGCGCCAGATGCACTCCTGGGACTACTCCGGTCCGTACCACGGCTACGACGGCTTCGCCATCTTCGCCCGTGACATGGACATCGCCCTCTCCAATCCGACCTTCAAGAACCTGGTTCCGCCCTGGAAGAAGGTCGCTGAAGAAACGGCTGAAAAGCAGGCTGCCTGAGTTTCAGGAATTGGGAAACGGGACACGGCGGCGTGTGATTGCGGACTTCGCGTCCTTCATGCGCCCCGGTTCCCCGGCCCCGGATCATCAACCTTGCGCCCGGCTCTGCAGATTGGCGGAACGGGCAAGGAGATAGCAATGCAAACCGCAGACAAGATCAAGCCCTGTTATCCGCTGTTCCGCGACGATGACTACAAGAAGAACCTGGCCGAGAAGCGCGTCCAGTTCGAGGAAGGTCACGGTCCGGACAAGGTGTGGGAAACCTTCATGTGGACCACCACCCAGGAATACCAGGATCTCAACTTCCAGCGCGAAGCCCTGACCGTCGATCCGGCCAAGGCCTGCCAGCCCCTCGGCGCCGTCCTCTGCGCCTCCGGCTTCCACAAGACCCTGCCCTACGTGCATGGCTCCCAAGGTTGCGTCGCCTACTTCCGCACCTACTTCAACCGTCACTTCAAGGAACCGTGCTCCTGCGTCTCCGACTCCATGACGGAAGATGCAGCCGTGTTCGGCGGCCAGAAGAACATGTTCGACGGCCTGGAAAACGCCAAGGCCATCTACAAGCCGGACATGATCGCCGTCTCCACCACCTGCATGGCCGAAGTCATCGGGGACGACCTCAACGCCTTCATCAACAACTCGAAGAAGGCCGGTCACATTCCGCAGGACTACCCGGTTCCCTTCGCCCATACCCCGTCCTTCGTCGGTTCGCACACCACCGGCTGGGACAACATGGAAGAAGGCATCCTGCGCTACTTCACGCTGAACGCCATGGAAGGCAAGGTCGTCGGCTCGAACAAGAAGGTCAACATTGTTCCGGGCTTCGAAACCTACCTCGGCAACTACCGCGTCATCAAGCGCATGCTGGCCGAGATGGGCGTCGGCTACACCATGCTCTCCGATCCGACCGATGTCTTCGACACCCCGGCCGACGGCGAATTCCGCATGTATTCCGGTGGCACGACGATGGACGAGGTCAAGGACGCGCCGAACGCCATCACCACGCTGCTGATCCAACCGGCCCAGTTGGAAAAGACGAAGAAGTTCGTCGAGAACACCTGGAAGCACGACATTCCGAAGCTCAACATCCCGATGGGTGTCGAGTGGACCGACGAGTTCCTGATGAAGGTCTCCGAAGTCACCGGCCAGCCGATCCCGGCTTCGCTGGAACTGGAACGCGGCCGCTGCATGGACCTGATCTCCGACAGCCACGCCTGGCTGCACGGCAAGAAGTTCGCCCTCTACGGCGACCCGGACTTCGTCATGGGCATGGTCAAGATCCTGCTGGAAGTGGGTGCCGAGCCGACCCACATCCTGTCCCACAACGGCAACAAGCGCTGGGGCAAGCAAATGGAGAAGCTGCTCGCCTCCAGCCCCTTCGGCACCCTGGGCAAGGTCTATGTCGGCAACGACCTGTGGCACATGCGCAGCCTGTGCTTCACGGACAAGCCTGACTTCCTGATCGGCAACAGCTACGGCAAGTACATCCAGCGCGACACCCGCCACAAGGGTGAAGAGTTTGAAGTGCCGCTGATCCGTATCGGCTTCCCCATCTTCGACCGCCACCATCAGCACCGCGCCACCACCATGGGCTACGAAGGGATGATGTCCGTGGTCACCCAACTGACGAACGCCGTCCTTGAGCAACTCGACAAGGAAACGATCGGCATGGGGACGACCGACTACAACTTCGACCTGGTCCGCTAAACCCCCTCCCCTTCAAGGGGAGGGCCGGGGTGGGGATGGGGTTTCGCCAGCGACTTCCGGCCCCATCCCCCTCCCAACCTCCCCCTTGAAGGGGGAGGCGTTACAGGAGCATAACCATGGCCAATATCATGATCCGTCAGGGCGAAAAGGGATTGACCTTTTATCTCCCCAAGCGCGACCTGGAAGCCTCCATCGAGTCCATCGAATTCGACAGCCCGGAGAAATGGGGTGGCGAACTGAAGCTGGACAACGGCGGCTCGTACTACATCGACCCCATCGCCAAGCCGCCCCGCCTGCCCATATCCCTGCGCGCCAAGCGTCTTGGCGCTGCCGAGGACTGAGTTCCGCCACCTTACCCCTCCCCGATTTAGACGAAGGAGAAATCACCATGGCAATGAAGATCGATCCCGACATGTGCACCGCCTGCGGCGACTGCAAACCGGTCTGTCCGACCAAGTCGATCAGCGCCGGCAAGGTCTTCTACAAGATCGATGCCGCCACCTGCACGGAATGCGACGGCCACAACGATAGCCCGTTGTGCGTCGATGTCTGCCCGTCCGGCTGCATCAGCGCCGCCTGATTCGGCACCAACCCACGCTCCGTTCGGGCTGAGCCTGTCGAAGCCCAGGGCAAACCGCCCTTCGACAGGCCTGTCCTGAGCCCAGTCGAAGGGCTCAGGGCGAACGGGCACCGGGAACTTGATCTGCCGAAGAGCCTTGAGCCGAGCGCCGCCCCTGGCGGCCTTCCGCTGAAAGTTCTCAGGGAGCCCCCATGTCCACCACCCCCATTGCCTCCCGCGAGGCCGCCCTGCGCATCGCATTGGCTGCCCGCGCCCTCAACAACCTCGACGTCAAGGCTTTCGTCGGCGCCCTGATCGAGAAGCTCGAAGCGCCCCTCACCGAAGCCAAGCTCAGCAAGCTCACGGTGGAGGATCTGCGCACGCTCCTGGCCGGCGACTTTGCCGAGCAGGGCTGCCATGTCGGCGTCGAGCCGGAACAACTCAAGGAAACGGTGCGCCTCCTGTGGGGCCAAGGCATCGAGCACGGCGATTTTCCCGCCATCGAGGCCTACGCCGAGGGGGAGATGCCTGGATCGATCCGGGTCGCCGTCGCCGCCAACCGGGGCGAGAACCTCGATGGTCATTTCGGTTCCTGCGACCGCTTTCTGGTCTATCAGGTCGGGCAACTGGCCATCAAGCTGATCGACGTGCGCAGCACCGCCGAAGCCGATGGGGCCGAAGACAAGAACGCCGCCCGTTCCGCGCTGATCGGCGACTGCCAGATCGTCTACATCCAGTCTATCGGCGGCCCGGCTGCCGCCAAGGTGGTGCGGGCCGGCGTCCATCCCATCAAGAAGCCCACCGGCGGCCCGGCCCGGGAGGTGCTCGCCGAACTGCAGGGCCGCCTGTCCTGCCCGCCCCCCTGGCTGGCCCAGATCATGGGGGTGCCATCGGCCTCCCTGGCCCGCTTCGAGAAAAACGTCGAGGAGGAGGAAGCGTGATCACGCCCACCACGCTGGCCCGCGTCGGCGAAGCCGTCCTTCTCGACCCGCGCACCGCGATCCTGCGCCAGCGTTTCCCCGACCTGCACTTCACCGAGTGCAGCGAGGATGACGTCTCGCCCCGCTACAAGCCCGCCTTCACCGTCGACGGTTACGATCTCTACCTGGTCTCCGGCGCCAGTGGCCATTGCCTGGAATTTACCGGCGACCACGATGCCGCCACCGGCATCCTCATTGCGGCAAAGGTCGATGGCGAGTGAAACGACCTCCGCCCAGGCCGGTGTCGGCCGCCTTGGATTGTGCTCCGGCTGCAGCTATTTCCCGGACTTTCTGAACGGCCGGCGCTGTACCCCGGGCGACGCCTGCATCCGTGCCCACAGCGGCCGGCAGATCGACCGCTTTCTGCGCACCAACCCCGGCGAGGCCGAGCACTTCCTCAAAGACATCTTGTGGGAACGCCGCGCCATCGCCGCCCGCTACGCGCCCGTTGCCGCCATCGGCCCCCTGCGCTCCGACGCTGACGAAGTCGTCCGCCGCGTCGTCGCCACCCGCCTGCCCCTCGCAGAACTCGACCCCATGGTCGGCGACCCGGACCGGGAAGTCCGCCTTTCGGTCGCCACCCGCCTGCCGGAAGCGCTCCTGGTGCAGATGCTCGGCGACCCGGACTACCTGATCCGCGCCACCGTCGCCCGCCGCCTGCCCCATGGGCAGCTCACCAAACTGGCCCGGGACCCGGAGCGGGAGGTGCGCAAGGTGGTGGCTTCCCGCCTGCCCGCCTTTGCCCTGCACCTGCTGGCCGCGGATCCGGAGCCGGAAGTGCGCGCCATCGTCGCCGAACGTGCCCTCCCCGGCTTGGCCGCCACCCTGCTGCAGGACGACGAATGGTGGGTGCGCCTGGCGGCCGTGGGCAACGCCCCCCTGGAATTTCTGCAAGCCCTGACCGCGGACCCCGAAGTCGAGGTCCGGGAGGCGGTCATCGCCCGCCTTGCCGACGCAAAAACCGCCCCCTCACGAGGATAGCCCCATGAAAGAAGCCCTGGCCTGGACGGAATACTGCAAATCCCTGGCCCCCGCCATCGTCGAAGCCTGCGCCAAGACGCCGGTCAATACCGGACCGTCCGGGCTGGCCAAGGCCCTGGGCGCCGCCCTGCCCGACTGGAAATTCCGTCATGCCCTGGGCCGCGGCGGCTGGTACCGCCTGGGCGGCATCGTCGACGGCAACGGCCGGCGCGTCAGCGACAGTCTCGAAACCTGGGTGGAAACCGAGCTGGATGCCCGGGACGGCGACCTCGCCGCCCTTGCCGATGACTGCGCCGGAGAGGAACTCTACGCCACCCGCCTGGTGGGCCAGACCCACTACCTGGTGGCTCCTGCCGGCGACGATTGCGACGACTTCCTGCAACTGGAAATCGAGGATCTGCAGGAGATGCGCGCCCACCGCCTGTTCGCCAACGACCCTGCGTCCGTCGAGGAACTGGTGGACCCGCGGGGTGGAGCGGATATGCCCCAGGCCGTCGGGCTGCCCGCCTACAGCTTCCGCCGCATCCAGCACGTGGGCGCTTTCCTCAAGCGCATGCTGGCGCAGAAACCCGAGCCGGCCCCCATCCACCGCATGCTCGCCGACTGGGCAGGCAGCAGCGCTGGCGCAACCAGCGCCTATTTCAATCACTGGGTCATCGCCACCCGCGAGCATCTGGATCGCTACCACCAGCCGGTGTTCCGCGCCCAGCCCATCGCCACCCTGGCCGGCGAGCCGCCCGCCTTCGAAGCCGCCCAGGGCACGGAAGGTCTCAGGCTGCACGACGCCCTCAACCACTTCGACCGCCAGGCCGGCTACCCCATGGCCTGGTACTTCCACATGCTGGCCGCCAAGACCGTGCCCCACTGGGTGGCCCAGACGGTCGTGGAGGACGCCCTGACCGGCTTCGCCTACCTGCCCCAGAAGGACGTGGACGTGGTGCGGAGTTGGCTGCACCGGCCCTACGCTGTCTGATGTCACGCCGGCCCTCGCTGCGTTCGGGCTGAGCCTGTCGAAACGCCGGGGATACGCCGCCCTTCGAGACCCGTCCTGGAAGCCACTGTATCGGGGCGACTCCGGAGAGGCCAGGGCCTCTGTCGCATTCCCGACACACGCCCGACAGCCTGACCCAGCGCCACGACAAAGCATCCTAAAATCAATGCACTAACGCCTGGCACCCCCCTTGCTAGAGAGCTTGCAAGGAGATTTCCATGGCCCACGTCACCATCAACGACACCACCCTGCGCGACGGCGAACAGTCGGCGGGGGTGGCATTTTCGCTGGCGGAGAAACTGGAGATCGCCCGGCAACTGGCCGCCATCGGCGTCCCCGAGCTGGAGGTGGGCATTCCCGCCATGGGCGCCGAGGAACGCGCTTCCATCCGCGCCGTGGCCGACCTGGGCCTCGCTCCCCGCCTCATGGTGTGGAGCCGCATGCACCCTGCGGACATCGCCGCCTGTGCCGGCCTCGGCGCCCACCTCATCGACATTTCCGTGCCGGCCTCCGACCAGCACCTGGCCTACAAGCTGAAGCAGGAGCGGAGCTGGCTGCTGCGCGAACTGCCCCGCTACGTGGGCGCCGCCCTGAACCTCGGCCTGGAAGTGGGCATCGGCCTGGAAGACGCATCCCGCGCCGACCTCGATTTCCTCTGTGCCCTGGCGGAAGTGGCCGAACGCTGCGGCGCCCGGCGCCTGCGCTTCGCCGACACCCTGGGCATCCTGGAGCCCTTCGGCACCTTCGACCGCATCGCCCGCCTGCGCCGCGCCACCGGCCTCGAAATCGAAATGCACGCCCACGACGACATGGGCCTGGCCACGGCCAATACCCTGGCTGCCTGCAAGGCCGGCGCCACCCACGTCAATACGACGGTGAACGGCCTGGGCGAGCGGGCCGGCAACGCGCCCCTGGAAGAAGTGGTGCTGGGGCTGAAAAAGCTGCACGGTATCGATACCGGCATCGACTTGAAGGGCTTCCCCGCCCTCTCCCGCCAGGTGGCCGCCGCCTCCGGCCGGGCCGTCCCCTGGCAGAAGAGCGTCGTCGGCGCCGGCGCCTTCACCCACGAGGCGGGCATCCACGTCGATGGCTTGCTCAAGCACCCGGACAACTACCAGGGCTTCGATCCCCGCGAGGTGGGTCAGGCTCACCGCATCGTCCTCGGCAAGCATTCCGGCTCCCGGGCGGTGCAGGTAGTTTACGGTGACCTGGGCATCGACGTCGCCGAAGTCGAGGCTCAGGCGCTGCTGCCCCATATCCGCCAGTTCGTCTCCGCCCAAAAGCATCCGCCCGAAGCTGCCGATCTCAAGGCGCTCCTGGCCGCAGCCCGGAGCCCTTCCCATGCCTGACGCCATGACCATGATCGCTGCCGCTGCCCCCGCTCCCGGCCTCTGGGCCATGCTGCGCGAAGACCTGCACTGCGTCTTCCAGCGTGACCCCGCCGCCCGTTCGCGGCTGGAGGTGCTCACCACCTATCCCGGCGTCCATGCCATCCTCGCCCACCGCCTCGCCCACCGCCTGTGGCGGGCTGGCTGGCGCTACCCGGCCCGGCTCCTCGCCTTTTTCGGACGCACCCTGACCAACGTGGACATCCACCCCGGCGCCACCATCGGCCGCCGCTTCTTCATCGATCACGGTGCCGGCGTCGTCATCGGCGAGACGGCCGAAGTGGGCGACGACGTCACCCTGTATCACGGCGTCACCCTGGGCGGTACCTCCTGGAACCGGGGCAAGCGCCACCCCACCCTGGCCGACGGCGTGGTGGTCGGCGCCGGCGCCAAGATTCTCGGCCCCATCGTCGTCGGCGAACGGGTGCGGGTCGGCGCCAATTCGGTGGTGGTCAAGGACGTGCCGGCCGACCGCACCGTGGTCGGCATCCCCGGGCGCATCGTGGACACCCGGGCCGGCGGCCCCCGCCCCGAGGACGGCATCAGCCTCGACCACAACCTGCTGCCGGACCCGGTGGCCAAGTCCATCGCCTGCCTCATCGAGCGCATCGATACCCTGGAGAAGGAACTAGCCGAACTGCGCCAGGAGCCGGCTCCCCCCGACCACAGCGGCCAGTGCCGGGTATGCAGCGCCGGCGACCTGTGCTGCGAAAGCGAGTCCATGCAGGGCGAAACCCTGCACCGGCATTGAGACGACCATGGACCTGCTCGACTTCTCCGACTGCAAACTCTATTTCGAAGAGCCCCTGCCCGCCGAGGCGGAGCGCCTCATCGCCCAGGCCGCCCGGGAATACGGCGAGGCCAGCGCCGAACCGGCCCTGTTGCGGGCCCACTTGCTGGCGCCGGAAAACCTCGCCGTCCTCGTCGGCCTCTACCGCTACTACTTCTACCAGCACCGCCTGGAAGACGCCCTGGTCGTCGCCGAGCGCGCCATGCAGATCTCCGGCCGCCACCTGGGCCTGCCCAAGGACTGGAACCAGATCGACGAGGCCCGGCTGGGCTGCGCCGCCGCCAATTCCTTCGGCCTGCTGCGCTTCTACCTGCTGGCGCTGAAGGCCGCCAGCGTGGTGCTGCTGCGCCTGGGCAAGATCGCCGCTTCCCGTGCCCGCCTGGAGAAGCTCTCCTCCCTGGACAGCCGCGACCAGCTCGGCGCTGCCAAGCTCCTGGAAGTGGTGGACGAGTTTCAGCGCCCGGAAGAATCCGACATCCCCCATCTCACCCTTGTCGCTGCCTGAGGAGGCATCATGGAAGACACCCTTACCCTTGCCGAAGCCATGGAAGAGTTGGTCTCCGCCGAGGATTTCCTCGATTACTTCGAGGTGCCCTACGAGCCTTCCGTGGTCCACGTGAACCGCCTGCACATCCTGCAGCGCTTCCACGATTACCTGGCCAAGCAGGCCCCCAACCTGCCGCCGGAGGAAGAGCAACAGCGGGGCATCTATCGCCTGTGGCTGGAGCGGGCCTACCAGGATTTCGTCGCGTCCGACTCCCTGACCGAGAAGGTCTTCGCCGTCTTCCAGAACCAGGCCAAGCCCGAAGGCGGGTTCAGCTCCTTCGTCTCCCTCGACCGGGTCTTCCAGCAATGATCCTAGAAACCTCAGTTGGACGAGCCCGTTGGTGCGTTCGGGCGGGTGTCTGGCGCGAAGCGACGACGCGGCAGGCTGATGCCTGCAAGGAGGAGCGACAAAGCCAGGTGCCCGCCCGGATGCGCCAGCGGGCTCGTAGCGATGCCACCCGAGGGGTGGGCGGTTCGGAGCGGCGTAGAGGTCCAGTGCACAGGGCATTCCGGGTATCGACAAGCGGCCAACTGAGGTTTCTAGGATGATGGATACCCGCTGGGAATACGGCGAGGCGGTGCGGCTCACCCGCAACGTCCGCAACGACGGCACCTATCCGGGGCTCGATCCCGGCGCCCCTCTGGTACGTCGCGGCAGCATCGGCTACGTGGTGGACGTCGGCACCTTCCTTCAGGATCAGATCATCTACTCGGTCAATTTCCTGGAGGAAGGCAAGATCGTCGGCTGCCGCGAGGAAGAGCTGATCGGCGCCGAAGAGCCGTGGACCCCGAGCCGCTTCGAGTTCCGCGACAAGGTGCGCACAGCCAAGGGGCTTGCCGTCGCCGGCGAGGTACTGGTGGCCGTGGGTGCCAGCGGCGAAGTCATCAAGGTCATCCGCGACGCGCCCGGCGGTGTCGCCTACCACATCCACTTCGACAGCCTGCCCGGTCGCCTGCTGCAGATTCCGGAAGCGCTGCTGGAGGCTGCCCCGGCGAAGGAGTAAACCCATGGCCATGGCGCACGGTTACCTCACCCTGAAACTTTCCTGGGAACTGTTCCAGAAAGCACCGGAGGCGCTCAGCGTACCGGAGCGCACCCGCCTGGCTGAGGTCGCCGGCCGCCAGGACCGCATCGAGCATTGCATCCTGGCCAGCCCGGAAGCCGCCCCCATCGTCATTCCGGCCGCCACCCTCGCGGCACGTCTGGCCGACATCGAGAAACGCTATCCCTCGCCTGATGAATTCGCCGCCGACCTGGAGCGCAGCGCCCTCGACCGCCAGGGCTTCGAGAACGCCGTCGAGCGCGACCTGCGGGTGGAAGCCGTCCTCGACCGTATCGCCTCCCGCGTGCCGCCGGTGACGCCCGTCGACGCGGAAATCTACTACCGCCTCCACCCGGAAGCCTTTGACCGGCCGGAAGCCCGCCGCCTGCGCCACATCCTGGTCACCTTCGACAACCCGCGGGATAAGGCCAAGGCGGCCGTCCTTCTCGAGGGCCTGCGCAAGCCCTTGCCCGATGCCGAAGCCTTCGGCGAGGCAGCCCTGCGCCACTCCCAGTGCCCGACTGCCATGGAGGGCGGCCAGTTGGGCGTGGTCAAGCGCCAGCAGCTCTACGCCCAACTGGAGCCTGCCGCCTTTGCCCTGGTCGAGGGCGAAATCAGCGCCGTACTCGAATCCCCCATCGGCCTGCACATCCTGCGCTGTGACGAGATCTTCCCCAGCGGCCCGCTGCCCTTCCCGGAGGTGCGGCAGAAGATCATCGAGCGCCTGACCGACAGGCGTCGCCAGGAGGCCCAGCGCACCTGGATCAAGGAGCTTGTTGCCGGGGCACAGGGCAAACGCCCCCCACCAGGCAGCCGGCTCACCTGAGAGCCGAAAAATTCACAGGCGCTGAGGCCGCAATGAACAAGGGCTCCCGCAGGAGCCCTTGCTGTTGCTGTGGCCCGGTTCAGGCCTTGGGCGGAACGTAGCCCTGGATCTGGTCGGCACCTTCGCCGAAGAAGTGCTTCTCCACCTGCTCCATGAGGTACTTGCGGTGCTTGGCATCGACCAGGTTGAGGCGGTTTTCGTTGATGATCATGGTCTGCATGCGAATCCACTGCGCCCACGCTTCCTTGGAAACCTTGTCGAAGAGACGCTTGCCCAGGTCGCCGGGATAGGGCGGATGGTCCAGACCTTCGGCCTCGCGGCCGAGCTTGATGCAATTGACGGTACGTGCCATGAAATGCTCCGGAAGATGGTTTGGCGAATTATCCTAGTAGTCAGTCAGATAGGTTTGCGTCGATGCCGAGGCGCGCCTCCGCGCCCCGATCGCGCGAAGCGAACCGCAGCCATAGCCGAAGCTATGGCGAGGATGAGCGACAAAGCGAGCGGGGATGCGGGGCGGGCCGAACATAGCTGAACCTATCTGACTGACTACTAGAAACCTCAGTTGGACGAGCCCGTTGGTGCGTTCGGGCGGGTGCCTGGCGCGAAGCGACGACGCGTCAGGCTGATGCCTGCAAGGAGGAGCGACAAAGCCAGGCGCCCGCCCGGATGCGCCCGCGGGCTCGTAGCGATGGACCCGACGGGCGAGCGTTGGGGAGGTGCGCGGAGGTTCAAGGCACAAGGCATTCCGGGGACTGACAAGCGGCCAACTGAGGTTTCCAGGATTATAGCGGCTCGCGCACCATGAATCGCCAAACTCCCAAGAGCCAGGCGTAAGCGCGGAGGCTAAAGGGTCCGCCCCCACGGCGCCGGACTCCCGCCCATGCCCGGCGTCGGCAAGGTGCCGAAAAGCTACTCACGTAGCCACACACGAACTGGGAGGTGACCCACCTCGTCCCGCAACGCCACAAAACAAGCAATTCTATAAATTCAGTGGGTTATGCGACCGCGCGGCCTTGAGACACATCCCGAAAAGCCGTCAAAGGGGCTTGAACAGGACCTTCGACCGCCTTTGATAGTTGTACATGCGGCGCTTCTGTTCCGGCAGTTCGTCCACCTTGGCGACGCGGAAGCCGCGCTCGACGAACCAGTGTTCGGTGCGCGTGGTGAGGACGAAGAGACGGCGGATGCCGGCCTTGCGGGCGCGCATTTCGACCCGTTGCATGAGGAGTTCGCCATAACCCCATTCGCGGTGGTCGGGGTGCACGGCAAGGCAGGCGAGTTCGCCCACATCGTCGCCGTGCAGGTAGAGGGCGGCGCAGCCGACGATGATGCCGTCGTGCTCCATGACCGAAAAACGGTCGATTTCCCGCTCCAGGAGTTCCCGCGGTCGGTGGACCAGGATGCCCTCGTCTTCCATGGGCTCGATGAGGGCGATGAGATTACCGATATCGTCCGGGCGCGCTTCGCGGATGTTTTCCAGGGGCTCCCGGGTGACCACCGTCCCGACGCCTTCGTGGGTGAAAATTTCCTGCAGCAGGGCACCGTCGCGCTCGTAAGCGATGAGGTGCACCCGGCCCACTCCCTGCCGGCTGGCCCGTACGGCACACGGGAGGTAGCGCTTGAGGTCGGGGGAGAGCGCTTCGTCCTTGAGAAACTCCGCTGCGGCATCGGCGGTCAGGGCATCCTGGAATTCGCCGGCGGCGTTGCAGATCCCCCGAGCGTCGGCGAGAAAGAGGAGCTTGTCGGCCTTGAGGGCCACGGCGACGGCTTCGGCGACCTCTTCCATTTGCAGATTGAAGATTTCGCCGGTGGGCGAGGCGCCCTGGCAGGAGAGCAGCACGATGTTGCCGATGCCCAGTTGGGCCTTGAGTCCCTCGGAGTCGACCTTGCGCACCTTGCCGGCGTACTGGAGGTCGATCCCGTCGAGGACGCCGATGGGGTGCGCCGTGACGAAATTGCCGCCAATGACGCGAATCTGGCTGTTGGCCATGGGCGTGTTCGGCAGCCCCTGGGACAGAAGGGCTTCCACTTCGAGGTAGACGCTGCCCACGGCGTCGAGGACGCAGTCCAGGGTGGCTGCGTCGGTGATGCGGTAGCCCCGGTGGTAAAGGGACGGCAGGCCCTTTTCCTCCAGTTCTTCCTCGATCTGGGGCCGGGCGCCGTGGACCAGGACCAGCCGGATGCCAAGGGCGGCGAGCAGATTCACGTCGTAGGCCAGCGTCTTGGTATGGCCTTCCTCGATGGCCTTGCCCCCGAAGGCGACGACGAAGGTCTTGCCGCGAAAGGCGTTGATGTAGGGCGTCACGGCCCGAAACCAGGCTACGAAGTTCTCGTCGTACAGGTCGTCGCTCATTTGGCCTCGTCGTCGCGCAGCGCATTTTCCAGACGCTCGCAGACGGTGCGCAGCACCTTGATGCGGGCGAAGTTCTTGTCGTTGGCTTCCACCAGTGTCCACGGGGCGAGCCCGGTGGACGTCCGGTCCACCATGTCGCAGACGGCGGTGGCGTACTGATCCCATTTCTCGCGGTTGCGCCAGTCTTCCTCGGTGATCTTGAAGCGCTTGAATTCGGTGTCCTGGCGCTCCTGAAAGCGGCGCAATTGCTCGTCGGCACTGATCTGGAGCCAGAACTTGACCACCACCGCCCCCGCCGCGACCATCTGATGCTCGAAATCGTTGATCTCGGCGTAGGCGCGCAGCCAGTCTTCTTCGGAGCAGAAGCCCTCGACCCGCTCCACCAGCACGCGACCGTACCAGGAGCGGTCGAAGACCGTGATGCGCCCGGTACGCGGCAGGTGGCGCCAGAAACGCCACAGGTAGGGCTGGGCGCGCTCCTCTTCGGTGGGCGCGGCGATGGGGACGATCTGGTACTGGCGCGCATCGAGGGCCTCCACCGTGCGGCGGATACTCCCCCCCTTGCCGGCGGCATCCGAGCCTTCGAACACCATCACCAGCGAGCGGCCAGCGGTAAAGCGGGGATCGTGGGCCAACTCGGCCAGTTTCCCCTGCCAGCGGGCCAGTTCCCGCTCGTACTCCTTGCGCGCCAGCTTCTGGCCGAGGTCGAGTTCGCTGAGGACGCTCATGGCGTCTATGGTGCGCACGATGGGCGGCGCCACCGGCACCCGCGGCCGTTCCGCCTGTTGCAGGCGGCGCGCCATGGAATCGAGGACGATGCGCCCCACGGTGAGCGAGCGATATTCGTCGTCGGTGCCCTCGACGATGATCCACGGCGCGTGGGCTGTATTGGTCACCCGCAGGACGTGGCCAGCCACTTTTTGCAATTCGTCGTAGGTCTTGAGCCTATCGTAGCTGGCCTTGGTGACCCGCCAGGCCGTGCGGGGGTTCCGGGCCAGGGCCTTGAGACGCTTTTTCTGTCCTTCCTTGGAAAGATGGAACCAGAACTTGAGCACCAGAGCCCCTTCGTTCACCAGCATGGCCTCGAAGCGGTTGATGTCGTCCAGCACCTGATCGAGTTCGGAACGCCGCATGCTGCGGGCGATGCGGTCGGCGATGGGCTGCGAATACCAGGAACCGGCAAAGATGCCGACCTTGCCCTTGGGCGGCAGGGCGCGCCAGTAGCGCCACATGAAGGGCCGCTCCCGCTCCTCATCGCTGGGCGCGGCAAAAGCCAGGGTCGAAATGTGACGCGGATCCATCCAGGAATAGAGGAGATTGATGGTCTCCCCCTTGCCGCTGCCATCCACGCCGCTGATGAGCACCACGACCGGAAAATCCTTCTTTTGCAGCATGTCGTACTGCACGTCGAGCAGGGCCGCCCGCAGCTTGGGGACTTCCTTGCGGAAGGTGGCCCGATCGATGGTATGCCCCAGTTCAGCCGATTCGAACATCGCTACACCCCCCGAAAATCACCCCACAAAGTCTGCATGGCTGCAAGGGCAGCGAGCCCCGCCGTTTCGGTGCGCAACACCCGGGGCCCCAGGCGCACGGCCCGAAATCCCGACTGCTCCGCTGCCAGCACCTCCTGCGCATCCAGCCCGCCTTCGGCCCCGATGAGCAACTGCACCCGGGGCGAAGGCGGCAGATCCGCCAGGCTCTGCTCGGCCCCCGGCGCCAGCATCAGGCGCAAGGCCTCTGCGGAAGGCCGGGCCAGCCAGTTTTCCAGGCGTTCCACCGGGGCCACGCTGGGCACCTGGTTGCGCCCGCACTGCTCACAGGCCGCCGCGGCCACCCCCTGCCAGTGGGCAACGCGCCGCCCCGCCCGCTCGCCGGCCAGGCGCGTCACGCTGCGCCGGCTCTCCACGGGGACGATGGCCGCAACCCCCAGTTCGACCGCTTTCTGGATGGTGTAATCCATCTTCTCCCCCGCCTGGAGAGCCTGGACCAGCGTCACGGCCAGGGTGGATTCCCGCTCCACCGCATCCCAGGCGCCGACCGCCGCCACCACCCGCTCGCGCTCGATGCGTTCGATGCGGGCCGGATACTCGCCCCCCCGCCCATCGAACAAGACCAACCCTGCCCCCGCCGCCAGGCGCAACACGCGCACCGCATGGCGCGCCACGGGGTCGGGAAGCTCGACGTGGGCACCCGGAGCGAGCGGCTCGCGGCAGTAGAAACGGGGGGAATTCATCGATGCTATTATGGGCGAAATCCCCTTCCCAGGCACCTTCCATGGCCGCTCTCAACCCACCGGTGTGCGATTTCGGCCGTCCGGCCCCCGTCTTCGACCTGCCCGGCACCGACGGCCGCCAGCACAGCCTCGCCTCCGTCGCCGGCCCCCGCGGCCTTGTGGTCGTCTTCATGTGCAACCACTGCCCCTTCGTCAGGGCCATCATCGACCGCCTGATCCGCGACGCGCGGGACTTGCAGCCCCAGGGCATCGGCACCGTCGCCATCATGAGCAATGACACCCTCGCCTATCCCGACGACTCCTTCGCCAACATGGTCCGCTGGGCCGGGGAACTGGCCCTGCCCTTCCCTTACCTGCTCGACGAGAGCCAGGCCGTGGCCCGGGCCTACGGTGCCGTGTGCACCCCGGATTTCTTCGGCTACAACGCCGACCTGCAACTGCAATATCGGGGGCGCCTGGACGCTTCCGGACGCGACCCCGCGCCCCCCGGCGCCCCAAGGGAACTCTACCAAGCCATGCTCCAGATCGCCCGCAGCGGGGAAGGCCCCCCGCAACAGACTTCTTCCATCGGCTGTTCGATCAAATGGCGGGCATGAGTTTCGACACCGCCGCCCTCCTCCCTCGGGTGGAGGCCGCCGTGCGGGCGGTGGCACGACAGGAGATCATGCCCCGCTTTCTCCAGGTGGTGCGCGAACACAAGTCGGATGGCTCGGTCCTGACCGAAGCCGACGTGGCCGCCCAGCACTTCCTCGCCGACGCCCTGCGCGGGATCGCCGATCTGCCCATGATCGGCGAGGAGATGCCCGAACCCGATCAGCGCGCTGCCCTGGCCGCCGGAGACGAGGGCCTGTGGTGCTTCGACCCGGTGGACGGCTCGACCAATTTCCTCGTCGGCCTGCCCTATTTCGCGGTCTCGGTCGCCCTCATGCAGCATGGCCGAGCGGTCCTCGGCGTCACCTATGCCCCCATCGCGGATGAGATGTTCACCGCCACCCTGGGCGGCGGCGCCCGCCTGAACGGCGAACCCCTCCCCCTGCGCAACCCCGAACCCCGGCTGGAGAAATCCGTCGCCCTGGTGGACCTCAAGCGTCTGCCGGCACCGCTGGCCGCGGCCCTGGCCGCCGACTGCCCCTATTATTCCCAACGCAACTTCGGCGCCAGCGTCCTGGAGTGGTGCTACCTGGCGGCAGGCCGCGCCGACCTCCTGCTGCACGGGGGGCAATTGCTGTGGGACTACGCCGCCGGCGCCCTGCTCCTCGCCGAAGCCGGAGGCCGCGTGGCGACCCTGGACTGCGACGATTTCGCGGCGGCTCCGCCCTGGCGCCGCTCGGCGGTCGCAGCCCTGAACCCCGAAGTACACCGGGGATGGCTGCACTGGGTGCGCAGCCACCGATAAATCTGACAGATCGCTGTTGTTTTTGTCGATTTCAAGGAAATCCCCCACTTCGTCACCCGCTCCCCCCGGGGGCCGGGGTATGATGAGTCCCTTCTGGCCTGCGGCACTACGATCTTGGAGACTCCTCGCCCCCTGCTCGCCCCCCTAGGCACCGATAGCGGCACCAGCAAGAGTCCGCTTTCGGCCAGCCCCATCGACGAGCGGCATCTGCTGCTTCTGCTCGAAGCCCAGCATATTGCCCGGATCGGCAATTGGGAACGGGATCTGCTCAGCAATCAGTTGTGGTGGTCCGACGAGTGCTTCCGCCTCTTCGGCCTGGCGCCCGGATCGGTAGTCCCCACGCCCGGCCTCTTTCTCCTGCAGGTCCATGCGGAGGACCGGGAGCGGGTCGCCGCCGCCATGACCCGCGGTCACGCCCTGGCCCTGCCCTATCAGATCGAATTCCGCGTCCCGGGGCCGGGGGAGGAATGCCGCCATTTCCTGATCCACGGTCGTACCACCCTGGGTGAGGACGGTGCTCCCCTGCGGGCCAGCGGCACGGTGCAGGACATTTCCGAACGCAAGGCCATCGAGCAGGAGATGCATCGGCAGCACGCCTACCTGGCTGCGGTCCTGGCGCACATTCCCCAGGGGATCAGCGTCTTCGACGAAAATCTTCGCCTGCGCCTGTGGAACGCGGCCTTCGTGAGCCTCCTCGAACTTCCGCCCGAAGCCGTCCACGAGGGGGCCGAGTTCCCCGACCTGGCCCGCATCGCCGCCGAGCGAGGCGAGTATGGCCCCGGAGACCCCGAGGAGCACGTCGCACGACTGGTCGCCACCGCGCTCCGCTTCGAGCCCCACCGGCTGGAGCGCAAGCGAAGGTCCGGGCGTACGCACTTGATCCACGGCCAGCCTCTTTTCCTGGCTGGCCGCATCGCCGGCTTCGTCACCACCTATACCGACATCAGCGAATCCAAGGCCGCCGAGGCAGCACTCCGCCGCCAGCACGACCTGCTTGATTCCGTGGTCGCCAATTTTCCCGGCGGTCTCTCGCTCTTCGACGAAGAACTCAGGCTCGCCATTCACAACGCCCAGTTCCGCAGCCTGCTCGAATTTCCCGATGAACTCTTCGCCGAGGCCAATCCGCCCTTCGAGCGTTTCATCGCCTACAACGCCGCCCGCGGCGAGTATGGCCCCGGCGACCCGGAGGTCCTGGCCCGGGAAATCGTCGCCCGCGCCGAAGAGCGCAAGCCCCATCTCTTCGAGCGCGTACGCCCCAATGGCCTGGCCCTGGAAGTTCGCGGAACGCCCTTGCCCAACGGCAGTTTCGTCACCGTCTACACCGACATCAGCGAGCGCAAGCGCGCCGAGGCCCGCCTGCAACTCGCTGATCTGGTGTTCGACAACAGCCCCACCGCCATCGTCATCGCAGACGAAGCCCAGCGCATCGTCTCGACCAACCCGGCCTTTACCGAACTCACCGGCCATGAGGGCTACGAATTGCTGGGACTTGCTGCCGACGGTCTCCTGCTGGCGCAGCACGACACCCAGACCACGGGCTTCGGCGACGCACTGAGCAGCGACGGTACCTGGCACGGCGAACTTGAAGTGCAACGCAAGAACGGCGAAACCTTCATCGCCAGCATTCTGGTCACGCGGGTCAACGACCGCATTACCGGCCAGGCGACGCATTACATCTGGCTGCTGACCGACGTCACCCAGCGGCGGCGGGCCGAGGATCGGGTGCGCCACATGGCCCAGCACGACCCCCTCACGGGCCTGCCCAATCGCCTCGCCCTGCACATGCGTCTGGCCCAGGCGCTGCCCGACGCCCGCCGGCACGGCTGGAAAGTCGCCCTGATGTTCATCGACCTGGACCGCTTCAAGGTCATCAACGACACCCTGGGCCACCAGGTGGGGGACGAACTCCTGCGCGAGGTGGCGTCCCGGCTGGCCGCCACCGTACGCGAAACCGACATCGTCGCCCGGCTGGGGGGTGACGAATTCGTTGTCCTCCTGCCCGACATCGGCCACGTCACCGACGCCGCCATCGTGGCGGGCAAGATCATCGGCACCCTGTCCACGGCCATTACCGTGGATCAACACGAGCTGCACACCTCGCCGTCCATCGGCATCAGCATCTTCCCGGTCGACGGCAGCGATGGCGACACCATCCTGAAGAATGCCGACACGGCGATGTACCACGCCAAGGCCGCCGGCCGGAACAATTACCAGTTCTTCGCCGAAGAAATGAACCGCTCCGCGACCGAGCGTCTGGGCATCGAAAACAAGCTGCGCCAGGCAGTGAGCCGCAACGAATTCGCCCTGGTGTTCCAGCCCCAGTTCGGAGCCAGCAGCGGAAAACCCACCGGAGTCGAAGCCCTCCTGCGCTGGCACCACCCCAGCGACGGTACCATCGCACCGGATCGCTTCATCCCCATCGCCGAGGAAACGGGACTCATCGTTCCCATTGGCGAGTGGGTTCTCCTCAACGCCTGCCGCGAGATGCGCCGCTGGATCGACCGCGGTCTTCCACCGCTGCGCATGGCGGTCAACGTCTCCGCCCGCCAACTGAGGCGACGCGATTTCTGCGAAATGGTGGCCGGCGCCCTGGCCGAATCGGGACTCCCCGCCGAACTCCTGGAACTGGAAATCACGGAAAGCGCGGTCATGGAAAATCCCCAGGAAGCCGTGGGCATCCTGGAAATTCTCGGGCGCATGGGCGTCACCCTGGCCATCGACGACTTCGGTACCGGCTATTCGTCCCTCGCCTATCTCAAACTCTTCCACATCGACCATCTCAAGATCGACCGCTCCTTCGTGCGCGACATCGAACACGACCTCAACGACCGCGCCATCGCCATGGGCACCATTGCCCTCGCCCACTCCCTGGGGCTGCGGGTCATTGCCGAGGGGGTGGAAACCAGCGATCAACTCGGGCTCCTGGCCAGCAATGGTTGCGACGAGGTCCAGGGATACCTGTTCAGCGAGCCCATGAACGGAACTGCAGCCTTTTCCTACCTGCACGCCCGTACGACGGCGGGGTAGAATCCCGCCTTTCCAACGCCACACCGGAGAACCGCCATGGCGCGCATGACTTTGTCCCGCTACCTGATCGAGGAACAGCGGGAAAAAGGGATCATCACCGCTGACCTCAAGTTGCTGGTCGAAGTCGTATCGAGGGCCTGCAAGGCCATCTCCATCGCCATCGGCAAAGGCGGTCTGGGCGGCGTCCTGGGCGAGGCGGGCAGCGACAACGTCCAGGGCGAGGCCCAGAAGAAGCTGGATGTACTGTCCAACGAAATCCTTCTCGAAGCCAACGAGTGGGGCGGCCATCTGGCTGCCATGGCCTCCGAGGAAATGGACCTCCCCCACACCATTCCCCATCGCTACCCCCAGGGCGAGTACCTGCTTCTCTTCGATCCCCTCGACGGCTCTTCCAATATCGACGTCAACGTCTCGGTGGGCACGATCTTTTCCGTTCTCAAGTGCCCCGAGGGCGCCGATCTCTCGACGCCGGAGGCCGCCGAACGCGCCTTCCTCCAGCCCGGCACGGCGCAGGTCGCCGCGGGCTACACGGTCTATGGCCCGACGACCCTCCTCGTCCTCACCGTGGGCGACGGCGTGGTCGTATTCACGCTGGATCGGGAGGTCGGGGCCTTCGTGCTCACCCAGGACAAGGTGCGCATTCCGGAAGACACCAAGGAATTCGCCATCAACATGTCCAATATGCGCCACTGGGAGGCGCCGGTTCAGCGCTACGTCAGCGAACTGCTGGCCGGCAGGACCGGCCCCAGGGACAAGGATTTCAACATGCGCTGGGTGGCTTCGATGGTGGCCGACGTGCATCGCATCATGACCCGGGGCGGCCTCTTCATGTACCCCATCGACGCCAAGACCCGCGACAAGGGCGGCAAATTGCGCCTCATGTACGAAGCCAATCCCATGGCGCTTCTGGTGGAACAGGCGGGCGGGGCCGCCACCACCGGAACCATGCGCATCCTGGATCTCCAGCCCGAGAAACTGCACCAGCGCGTGCCGGTGATCCTGGGATCGAAGAACGAAGTCGAGCGGGTCACGCGCTACCACCACGGCGCGGACTGAACTCACCGGGCGAATCCCCGCCCAAGCGTCAAGGGACCTTCAGAGTCCCACGGAGAACGAGCATGGGTATCCTTGATCAGATTCGCGCCGCGTTTGCCAGGGCGGCCGAATCGAAAGCGGCGGAGCAGGACGTCGACACAAAACCACCTGCCCCCCGCCCCACCGTGGCGGCCGATTCGGCGCCGGTACCGGAACCCGCAGCCACGGGCGAGCGCCGCGCACGGCAGCGGGTCAATGCCCGCAAGGGGACGCGGGCGCTCATCATCGACGACTCGCCCACCATCGTCGCCGTCCTGCGCAAGACCCTGCGTTCGGTGGGCTTCTCCACCCGGGAGGCCCTCAATGGCGAGACCGGCCTCGAAATCGCCCAACACGAAAAGCCGGAACTCATCTTCCTGGACATCGTTCTGCCGGGCATGAGCGGCTTCGCCGTGCTGCGCACGCTGCGGCGCGATCCGGCCACCCGCGACATTCCCGTCATCATGATGAGCGGCAACGAGCAGGCCACCGAACAGTTCTACGCCAACCGCATCGGGGCCGACGACTTCATGAAGAAGCCCTTCTCGCGCTTCGAAATCTTCAGCCGCATCGAAAACCTGCTCGACCCCGATCTGGCGCCGGTGCGCAAGAAACACACCCCGGACAGCGGCACGCCTCAATAGCGCAAGGCCGGCACGCGGGCTCGCCCCATGAGGCGCCACGCCGGAATGGCCGGCTGAAGGGCGTTTTCGGGCGAATCCGCGGTGTTTTCCACAGTCGCGCACCACGTCCACCCTACCCAAAGCGCCCGCTTTCCCGGATAATTTCGTCTTTTCTCCGGGCGCGAATTTACGCCAAACGGATAGAGCCCCATGAGCGCAACCACGGTCAAGCCCCCTGTTTTCACCCCTCTCACCGGCGCTATCCGCGCCCTGGCCATGGACGCCGTCCAGAAGGCCAACTCCGGTCACCCCGGCGCCCCCATGGGCATGGCGGAAATCGCCGAAGTCCTGTGGCGCCGCCATTTGAAGCACAATCCGGCCAACCCCAAGTGGCCCGACCGCGACCGCTTCGTGCTCTCCAACGGCCACGGCTCGATGCTGATCTACGCCCTGCTGCACCTCACGGGCTACGACCTCTCCATCGACGACCTCAAGAATTTCCGCCAGATGGGCTCGCGCACCGCCGGCCACCCCGAATACGGCCACACCCCGGGCGTGGAAACCACCACCGGCCCCCTGGGCCAGGGCATCACCAACGCCGTCGGCTTCGCCATCGCCGAAAAGGCCCTGGCCGCCGAGTTCAACCAGCCCGGCCACACCGTCGTCGACCACCACACCTACGCCTTCCTGGGCGACGGCTGCCTGATGGAAGGCGTCTCCCACGAGGCCTGCTCCCTGGCCGGCACCCTGGGCCTGGGCAAGCTGATCGCCTTCTACGACGATAACGGCATCTCCATCGACGGCCACGTCACCGGCTGGTTCACCGACAATACGCCGCAGCGCTTCGAAGCCTACGGCTGGCATGTCGTTCCCGGCGTGGATGGCCACGACCCCGAGGCCATCGAAGCCGCGCTGCTCGCTGCCCGGGCCGTCAAGGACAAGCCCAGCCTCATCTGCTGCAAGACCGTCATCGGTCTAGGCGCCCCCAACAAGCAGGGCGGCCACGACGTGCACGGCGCTCCCCTGGGCAACGACGAAATTGCCGCCGCCCGCGCCACCATTGGCTGGAACCACGCTCCCTTCGAAATTCCCGCCGACGTCTACGCCGCCTGGGACGGCAAAGCCAAGGGCCTCAAGGCCGAAGGCGACTGGAACGCCCGGTTCGACACCTACCGCAAAGCCTTCCCCGAGAAGGCCGCCGAATTCCAGCGCCGCGTCATCGACGGCCAATTGCCCGCCCACTGGACCGCGACCGTCGCCGCCTATGTCGCCGCCTGCAAGGACAAGGCCGAGAACATCGCCACCCGCAAGGCCAGCCAGAACGCCATCGCCGCCTACGCGCCGGCCCTGCCCGAGCTGATGGGCGGTTCCGCCGACCTGGCGGCTTCCAACCTGACCCTGTGGAAGGGCTCCAAGGGCGTCACCCGCGAGGACGGCGGCAACTACCTCTACTACGGCGTGCGCGAATTCGGCATGACCGCCATCGCCAACGGCATCGGCCTGCACGGCGGCTTCATCCCCTACACCGCCACCTTCCTCGTCTTCTCCGACTACGCCCGCAACGCCATCCGCATGGCGGCGCTCATGAAGCAGCGCCAGATCATGGTCTATACCCATGACTCCATCGGCCTCGGCGAGGACGGTCCCACCCACCAGCCGGTGGAGCATGTGGCCTCCCTGCGCCTGATCCCCAACCTGGACGTCTGGCGCCCCGCCGACGCCACGGAAACCGCCGTCGCCTGGGCCGCCGCCATCGAGCGCGCCGACGGTCCCAGCGTCCTGGCCCTGTCCCGCCAGAACCTGCCCACCGTCACGGGCGCCATCAGCGCCGAGACCATCCGCAAGGGCGGGTACGTGCTGGCCGACTGCGCGGGCGAACCCCAGGTGACCCTCATCGCCACCGGTTCCGAAGTCAAGCTGGCTCTGGACGCCCAGGCGGCCCTGGCCGACGAGGGACTCAAGGCCCGCGTCGTCTCCGTGCCCTGCACCGAGGCCTTCGACCGCCAGGGCGCCGAGTACCGCAACGAAGTGCTGGGCAAGTGCACGCCCCGCGTCGCCATCGAAGCCGGCCATCCCGATCTGTGGCGCAAGTACGTCGGCAGCAAGGGCGGCGTCATCGGCATCGACCGCTTCGGCGAGTCGGCCCCCGCCGGCAAATTGTTCGAGTTTTTTGGGTTCACGGTCGCCCATGTGGTCGCTACCGTGAAAAACATTCTGTAAGGAGCTTCTAGCATGAGCATCAAAGTCGGTATCAACGGGTTCGGCCGCATCGGCCGCATGGTTTTCCGCGCTGCCATCAAGGATTTCTCGGACATCGAGATCGTCGCCATCAACGACCTCCTGGAGCCCGACTACCTGGCCTACATGCTGAAGTACGACTCCGTACATGGCCGCTGCAAGGCTGACATCGCCGTCGAAGGGGGCAATCTCATCGTCAACGGCAAGAAGATCCGCCTGACCGCCGAGAAGGATCCCGCCAACCTCAAGTGGAACGAAGTGGGCGCCGACATCGTCGTCGAAGCCACCGGCCTCTTCCTCGACAAGGCCGGTGCCGAGGCCCACCTCAAGGCCGGCGCCAAGAAGGTCATCATGTCGGCCCCGTCCAAGGACGACACGCCGATGTTCGTGTTCGGCGTGAACCACACCAAGTACGCCGGCGAGGCCATCATCTCCAACGCCTCCTGCACCACCAACTGCCTGGCCCCCGTGGCCAAGGTGCTGAACGACAACTGGGGCATCAAGCGCGGCCTGATGACCACCGTGCACGCCGCCACCGCCACCCAGAAGACCGTCGACGGCCCGTCCAAGAAGGATTGGCGCGGCGGCCGCGGCATCCTGGAGAACATCATCCCCTCCTCCACCGGCGCCGCCAAGGCCGTCGGCAAGGTCATCCCCGAGCTGAACAAGAAGCTCACCGGCATGGCCTTCCGCGTTCCCACCTCCGACGTCTCCGTGGTCGACCTCACCGTCGAGCTCTCCAAGGAAGCCTCCTACGAGGAAATCTGCGCTGCCATGAAGGCCGCCTCCGAAGGCGCCATGAAGGGTGTCCTCGGCTACACCAACGAGAAGGTCGTCGCCACCGACTTCCGCGGCGAATCCTGCACCTCCGTCTTCGACGCCGAAGCCGGCATCGCCCTCGACGGCACCTTCGTCAAGGTCGTCTCCTGGTACGACAACGAGTGGGGTTACTCCTGCAAGGTATTGGAGATGATTCGCGTCATCTCCAAGTAAGACTGAGAGGGGCGCCAACGAGCGCCCCTTTTTTATCGCCGCAACCGAATCGAGCACTGCCATGAACTTCAAGCGCCTCACCGATCTCGACGTGGCCGGCCAACGGGTCTTCATCCGCGCCGACCTCAACGTCCCCCAGGACGACACCCTCGCCATCACCGACGACACCCGCATCCGCGCTGCCCTGCCGGGTATCCAGTACGCATTGGGCAAGGGCGCTGCCGTGATGGTCACCTCCCACCTGGGCCGCCCCACCGAGGGTGAGTTCAAGGCGGAAGACTCACTGGCCCCCGTGGCCAAGCGCATGGCCGAGCTGCTGGGCAAGGAAGTGCGCCTGGTGCAGAACTGGGTGGACGGCGGCTTCGAGGTGAAGCCGGGCGAAGTGGTGATGCTCGAGAATTCCCGCTGCAACAAGGGCGAGAAGAAGTCCAACGACGAACTCTCCCAGAAGATGGCCGCCCTCTGCGACGTCTGGGTGCACGATGCCTTCGGCACCGCCCACCGCGCCGAGGCCACCACCTACGGCATGGGCAAGTACGCCAAGATCGCCTGCGCCGGCCCCTGCGTCGCCTCCGAGCTGGAAGCCCTGACCAAGGCCCTGGCCCAGCCGGCCCGACCCCTGGTGGCCATCGTCGGCGGCTCCAAGGTCTCCACCAAGCTGACCGTCCTCGAATCCCTGTCGGCCAAGGTCGATCAGCTGGTGGTCGGCGGCGGCATCGCCAACACCTTCCTCCTCGCCGCCGGCAAGAAGATCGGCAAGTCCCTGGCCGAGCGCGACCTGGTGGACCAGGCCAAGGCCATCCTGGCCAAGGTCGCCGTGCCCCTGCCCACCGACGTGGTCGTGGCCAAGGAGTTCTCGGCATCCGCCCCCGCGACCATCAAGTCCATCGACGATGTCGCCGATGACGACATGATCCTCGATATCGGTCCCGACTCCGCCAAGGCGCTTGCGGCCATCGTCGCCGCTGCCGGCACCGTGGTCTGGAACGGCCCGGTGGGCGTCTTCGAAATGGAAGCCTTCGCCAACGGCACCAAGGTCCTGGCCGACGCCATCGCCACCTCCAGGGCCTTCTCCCTGGCCGGCGGCGGCGACACCGTTTCCGCCATCAACGTCTTCAAGATCCACGACAAGGTGGGCTACATCTCCACCGCCGGCGGCGCCTTCCTCGAGTTCCTCGAAGGCAAGACCCTGCCCGCCGTCGAAATCCTGGCGCAGCGCGCGGAGCGCTGATCCTCGATGGCGCAGCACCCCCGGCAGACCGGCTTGCCCCGCCTTTTCCCGGCGCTGGCCGGTCTGTTGCTGGCTGCTGCGCTCGTCGTCGGGTGCAGCAGAAAGGACGACCTTGCGGCGGGGCGCGCCCCGGTCGCCGCTGCGGCCCCCGCGGCGCTCATGGCGCCCTCCCCCGCCCAGGCCCGCAAGTCTGACGCCGCGGCCCCCGAACCCGGCGAGGCCCGCCGGCTCATCGCCTACCGCCATTTTCTCACCCTCGAACTGCCCCGGGACGCCGTGGCGCCGGCCCTCCAGGCCAGCCAGGCCCGCTGCGTCCAGATGGGCCCGGCGGTCTGCCAGGTCGAATCCTCCTCCCTCGTGGCGCCCACCAACGGCGCGCCGCCCCAGGGCGCGCTGCAGCTGCGCATCGCGCCCGACCAGTACGGCGCTTTCCGCGAGGCCGCCCAGCAGGGCGCCGACCTGATCGGCGACCGCACCGAGGCCGAGGACAAGACCGATACCGTCATCGACGTCGAGGCCCGGCTGCGCAACAAGACGGCCCTGCGCGACCGCCTGCGCCAGCTCGTCCAGGCCCCCGGGGCCAAGGTCGCCGATCTGGTGGAGATCGAGCAGCAACTGGCCAATGTCCAGGCGGAACTCGATTCCCTGGCGGGCCAGCGCAAATTCCTCGCCCTGGAAACCGACAAGGTCTTCGTGGCCATCGATTTCCAGGCCCGCCCGGAACTGGGCAGCCCGGGTTTCTTCTCCCCCATCGCCCGGGCCTTCGGCAACATGGGGGCGGTGTTCTCGGAAAGCGTCGCCGCCCTCATCACCTTCTTCGCCGCCGTCCTGCCCTGGGCCGTCGTCGCCGTCTTTCCCCTGTGGGGCCTGCGTCGCGCCTGGCGGCGCTGGCGCGCCAGCCGCAACCCTTCCGGAGCCCATTGATCGTGCAGCGTTCCACCAAGATTGTCGCCACCCTGGGCCCCGCCTCCAGCGACGAGGCTGTTCTGCGCCGCATGGTCCTGGCGGGGGTCGACATCGTCCGCCTCAACTTCTCCCACGGCACCGCCGAGGACCACGCCGCCCGGGTCAAGCTGCTGCGGGCCATCACCAAGGATACCGGCCGCACCGTCGGCATCATGGCTGATCTGCAAGGGCCCAAGATTCGCGTCGGCAAATTCGAGCACGGCAAGGTGGAACTCGCCGCCGGCGCCCCCTTCATCCTCGACGTCACCTGCAAGCTGGGCAATCAGGAGCGGGTCGGCCTCGACTATCCGGAACTGATCGACGACGTGGAACCCGGCGTGGTCCTGCTGCTGGACGACGGCCGCATCGTGCTCGACATCGTCGCGGTCCACAGTCAGGAGATCGTCACCACCGTGCGCGTCGGCGGCGTGCTCTCCAACAACAAGGGCATCAACCGCCAGGGGGGCGGCCTCACGGCGCCGGCCCTGACCAGCAAGGACCGCCAGGACATCCGCACCGCTGCCGAACTGGGGGTCGATTTCGTCGCCGTCTCCTTCCCCAAGAACGGCGACGACATGCGCCAGGCGAGGAAGCTCCTCACCCGTGCCGGCTCCACTGCGCTCCTCGTCGCCAAGATCGAGCGGGCCGAGGCCCTCGGCGCCCTGCCGGACATCTGCGAGGCCTCCGACGCCCTCATGGTGGCCCGCGGCGACCTGGCCGTGGAAGTGGGCGACGCGGCCGTCCCCGCCCTGCAAAAGAAGATCATCCGCAGCGCCCGGGAACACAACAAACTGGCCATCACCGCCACCCAGATGATGGAATCCATGATCACCAGCCCGGTGCCCACCCGGGCCGAGGTCTCCGACGTGGCCAACGCCGTCCTCGACGGCACCGACGCGGTAATGCTTTCCGCCGAGACCGCCTCCGGCAAATACCCGGTGGAGACCATCGAATCCATGGCCCGCATCTGCCTGGAAGCCGAGAAGTCCGCCGAAGTCACCCTGGACAACGACTTTCTCGACCGCATCTTCACCCGCATCGACCAGTCCATCGCCATGGCCGCCATCTGGACGGCCCACCACCTCAAGGTCAAGGCCATCGCCGCCCTCACCCAGTCCGGCTCCACCGCCCTGTGGATGAGCCGGTTGAACTCCGGGGTGCCCATCTACGCTCTAACCCCGGAAGTGAGCTCCCGCTACAAGATGAGCCTCTACCGCGACGTCTTTCCCCTGCTCATGAAGCAGAAACACATCGACCGCGACCGCCTGCTCTGGGAAGCCGAGCAATTGCTCATCGACCAGGGCGTGGTCCAGGCGGGCGACCTCATCGTGCTGACCATCGGCGAGCCCATCGGCTCCTCCGGCGGCACCAACACCATGAAGATCGTCCGCGTCGGCGAACACCCGCAACCCAAACCCTGATTCACCCGCCTTCCAGGAGACCACCATGCCCCTCGTGTCCATGCGCCAACTGCTCGACCACGCCGCCGAAAACGGTTACGGCCTGCCCGCCTTCAACGTGAACAACATGGAGCAGGTCTGGGCCATTTGCGAAGCCGCCCACCAGCTCGACGCGCCGGTCATCATGCAAGCCTCCGCCGGGGCCCGTAAGTACGCCGGCGAACCCTTCCTGCGCCACCAGATCCTGGCCGCCCTGGAAGCCTACCCCCACCTGCCCATCGTCATGCATCAGGACCACGGCCAGAGCCCGGCGGTGTGCATGAGCGCCATCAAGTCCGGCTTCACCTCGGTGATGATGGACGGCTCGCTCCAGGCCGACGGCAAGACCGTCGCCTCCTACGAATACAACGTCGAAGTCTCCCGCGAAGTGGTCAAGTTCGCCCACTCCATCGGCGTTTCCGTCGAAGCCGAGCTGGGCGTTCTGGGTTCCCTGGAAACCATGAAGGGCGACAAGGAAGACGGCCACGGCGCCGAGGGCACCATGACCCGCGAGCAGCTCCTCACCGACGTCGAGCAGGCCGCCGACTTCGTCAAGCAGACCCAGTGCGACGCCCTGGCCATCGCCATCGGCACCAGCCACGGCGCCTACAAGTTCACCAAGAAGCCCACCGGCGATATCCTGGCCATCGACCGCATCGCCGAAATCCACGCCCGCATCCCCAACACCCACCTGGTGATGCACGGCTCCTCCAGCGTGCCCCAGGAACTCCTGGCCGAGATCCGCGAATTCGGCGGCGACATGAAGGAAACCTACGGCGTGCCCGTGGAGGAAATCGTCCGCGGCATCAAGCACGGCGTGCGCAAGGTCAATATCGACACCGACATCCGCCTGGCCATGACCGGCGCCATCCGCCGCTACTTCGCCGAGAACCCCGCCAAGTTCGACCCCCGCGATTACCTGAAGCCCGCCCGGGAAGCTGCCAAGAAGATCTGCCTGGCCCGCTACGAAGCCTTCGGCTGTGCCGGCCGCGCCAGCCAGATCAAGGTCGTCCCCCTGGAAAAGATGGCCGAGCGCTACGCCAAGGGCGAGCTGAACCAGATCGTCAAGTAAGGCTGCACCGCCCCGCAAGGCCGCCCTTGGGCGGCCTTTTCTTTCGCCCTCTCGCGCCCACGAAGCCGAGCACAAGCCCCCGTATAATCAATCCGCCGCCATACCCCCGGGACACCATGAACCTCACCCAGCACCCCCTGCGCCAGCGCCTCAACGACGAGGTCCACGCCCGCCCGCCGGTTCCGGTGGAAGCCCCCGTGCTGGTCAGCTTCCTGGCCATCCTGCACGACGAAGCCCTCCCCAACGGCGACCGCGCCCACCTGGGCGCGCTTTACGAGCGCCTGGGCAAGCCCCTGGAGCCCAGCGCCGACGCCGCCCACCTCATCATCGACGCCGGCGCCTTCCTGCTCAAATGGGAACGCCACGGCGAATTCTCCACCTACACCTTCTTCAAGACCCCGCAACAGGCACCCGGCAGCGGCGAAACCGCCCTCGCGGCGGTGCCTTCGGACTGGGTCCAGGCCATCCCCGGGCAATTGCTCGCCGCCACCCACCTCGAAGTCCTGGACGCCGCCACCACCAACCCCCAGGCCCTGCTGGCCACCCTGACCGCCCCCGGCGAAACCGTGGTGGCCTCGAAGATCGCCGGCAACGCCGCCTGGATGTTCACCGATTTCCGCATCCACGAAGGCTTTTCCCGCTTTACCGTGGTCAACGAAACCCTGGACCGCCTGCGCGCCGGCCGTACCGTGCAGCGCCTCCTGGAACTGGAAATCTACCGCGTCATGGCCCTGCTGGCCTTCCCCGTCGCCAAGGGCGTCGTGCGCCTGCTCAACCCGGCGGAGGAAAAACTCGCCCGGCTCATCGACCGCATGGCGTCCTCCGATTCACCGGAAGACGAACGCGCCGTCCTCGACGACCTCACCAGCCTCGCCGCCGCAGTCGAGCACTCCGTCGCCAGCACCAATTTCCGCTTCGGCGCGGCCGCGGCCTACTACCGCCTCGTGCAGCAGCGGGTCGCGGAACTGAAGGAAAGCCACATCCCCGGAATGCCCACCATCCGCGGCTTCATGGAACGCCGCCTGGCCCCGGCGCTCAACACCTGCTCCGCCGTTGCCCGCCGCCAGGAAGACCTCTCCGCCCGCATCGCCCGCACCAGCCAGCTCCTGCGCACCCGGGTGGACCTGGAACTGGAGCGCCAGAACCAGGAAGTCCTCGCCCAGATGAACCGCCGTGCCAAGCTGCAACTGCGCCTGCAGGAAACCGTCGAAGGCCTCTCCGTCGTCGTCCTCACCTACTACGGCTCGCAACTGGTGCAATACCTGACCAAAGGCACCAAGGAACTGCACCACCTCAACCCGGACGTGGTGACCGCCCTTTCCATCCCCGTCATCGCCGGCCTGGTGGCCTGGGGGACGCACCGCATGCGGAAGAAGTTGGCGGCGGAGGAGGGTGGGGGGCATTGAGTTGGGGCTGCGAAAGCAGCCAGCGTAAATGCGTCGGGGGTATGGTCGACCGACTGGTGGGTCGATCCCGCTGGCACGCTGGAGCGCGTGCATGCCCGACTGAGCGATTTGCTGGTGTCAGGACCGCGAACGCCGGGCACTCGAAACTAGCATGCAGCAAGCGGCGAGTGACGCGGCTCAAACGGCGGACGAAACTGCACCGGATACGGCAGCGGCACTAGAGACAACGCTGGCCATCGCCCGCGCGGCTGCAAAGCCGCCAGTGCCGTCGCAGGAGTCTGACAACGAAGCACCCGAATCCCTCTACGCACGTCCCGCAACTGCTCCTGCCGCAGCCAAATCCAGCGTCACACTACTGGCCCGATGGCATGACGCCCGGTGCAAGAGTCGCCTTCCGATGGCCTGCAGACGAAGACAGCTCTCGCGGCGTGGAGGAAATCTGTGAGCAGGAACTCCTATCACTCGCAAGCTGGGTCATCAGCACGGGCAAGTCTGGCGAGGATGCGCTGATTGCGATGGCGCGGGAGATAGGCTTGATGAAGTTGCGGGCTGCGAGTAGGGGGCGGTTGGAGATGGTGCTCAATGTCGCCCAGTGATATAGCCGAAACCAGGCCGGCAGGCAGCGATTTCGAGGGTTCAAATCGCCGGAATCGCCAATCGGCCGGTCACGACCATCGGACAATTCCGAGCTGCGGCTGAAAGTCCGCTCTGGCCGATGTGCAGTAGTCCAGGAATCGATCCACGTGACTGCTCTACTCCGGTGACTGCCCCTAGGGCGCCGAATAGGCAATGTCAGGTGAAGAGCGCAACCGGAAAGTACGTATCCCAGGATAGGCTTATTGCAGACAGAAATATATACTCGCGTATATATCATTGCGTCAGAAAGGTTTCTCCCCATGATCGAAACCCGCATCGCCAAACTCTTCAAGAACGGCGCCAGTCAGGCGGTTCGTCTTCCGGCCGAGTTTCGCTTCGAAGGCGCCGAGGTCTATGCCACCCGTGACGACGCAACCGGCGATGTCGTGCTGTCGACCCGGCCGGGCGCCAAGACCTGGAGTGGGTTCTTCGAGTTGTTGCATTCCGTCGAAGTGCCTGCCGACTTCATGGCCGAGCGCCCGCTGAATGTGCTGCCGCCAGAACGCGGCGTCTTTGATGACGAGACCGCCCCCGATACCGACGGGAAGCGGTAACCATGCTGCACATGCTGGATACCGATACGGCGAGCTACCTCATCAAGGGCAAATCGCCGGCAGTCGAGAGTCGCCTGACTGCCTTGGCGCCGTCGATGGTCTGCATCTCGGTGATGACGCGGGCCGAGTTGCAATACGGGCTGAAGCGCTTGCCCGCCGACCATCGCCTGCAGCTGGCAGTCCGTCAGTTTCTCAAGATCGTCCGCACCTTGCCCTGGGATGCCGAGGCGGCCGACTGGTATGCCAGCATCCGTCACCAGCTCCTCAGCACCGGTCAGCCCATCGGGGAAATGGACATGATGATCGCCGCCCATTCACTCTCGGCGGGCGCGGTACTGGTCACCAACAACGGTCGCCATTACGAGCGGATCGAAGCGCCGTTGATCCTGGAAAACTGGGCATGACCTGCTGCACCGGGCATAGCTGACTTCGTGCGTCACGGCAGCATTGAGGGTACGCCGGTCACGCCAAACCGAACCCCCTTTATAATCCGCCCTTTGCCCGCCGGAACCCCGCCGTGACCGCCCCTCTCTTCAATTCCACCCTCACCAGCCTTCCCCTCCTTTCCCGAGGCAAGGTGCGCGATATCTATGCCGTCGATGCCGACCGCCTGCTGATCGTCACCACCGACCGCCTTTCCGCCTTCGACGTCATCCTGCCCGACCCCATCCCCAAGAAGGGCGCGGTGCTGACGGCGGTGGCGGATTTCTGGTTTGCGAAGCTGAGCCACATCGTCCCCAACCAGCTCACCGGAATCGATCCGGAAAGCGTCGTTGCCGCCGCCGAGCGGGAGCAGGTGCGGGGCCGGGCGGTGGTGGTGAAGCGCCTGAAGCCCCTGCCCATCGAGGCGGTGGTGCGGGGCTACGTCATCGGTTCCGGCTGGAAGGATTACCAGGCCAGCGGCGCCATTTGCGGCATTGCCCTGCCGCCCGGCCTGCCGATGGCCGCCCGGCTGCCCAGCCCCATTTTTACCCCGGCCACCAAGGCCGACGTGGGCGATCACGACGAGAACATTTCCTTCGCCCAGGCCCAGGCCAACTGCGCCGCCGCCCTGGCGGGGGCCCTGGCCGGCAGCGGCAGGAACGGCGCCGAGCTGTGCGCCCAGGCCCGCAGCGCCGCCCTGGCCCTCTACGAAGAGGCGGCCAGCTACGCCCGCGGCCGCGGCATCCTCATTGCCGACACCAAGTTCGAATTCGGCATCGACGCCGCCGGCACCCTGCACCTGATCGACGAGGCCCTCACCCCGGATTCTTCCCGCTTCTGGCCTGCCGACCAGTATCGCGAAGGCAGCAACCCGCCTTCCTACGACAAGCAGTTCGTGCGCGATTACCTGGAAACCCTGGACTGGAAGAAGAAGGCTCCGGGGCCCCGGCTACCGGCCGAAGTCATCGCCCGCACGGCGGCAAAATATCTCGAAGCCTGCGAACGGCTCACGGGAAGAACGCTGTAGTATTTCCGGCGAACCGGGCGCGTGCCGCCCGGTCCAAAGGCCATCTTCGGGAGGAAAACTGCATGAAGCACGGCGTTCTCGAATCGCCCCTCGGCCAGCCCGCCGTCCGCCGCGTCGGTCGCGACCGACCCGCCGCCTGGCTTTACAAGGGCTGGCAGGACCTCAAGGCCAACCCCCTGCCCAGCCTGGCCTACGGCCTGCTCTTCGGCCTGTGCGGCGATGCCATGCTCCTGGCCAGCGTCACCCACCCCCACCTGTTCACGGTGGCCATTTCCGGCTTCGTCATCGTGGCGCCGGTGCTGTCCGCGGGGCTTTACGAACTCTCCCGCCAGCGGGAGGGGGGCGGCAAACCCGCTTTCATCGAATCCCTGCCCCGGCTCAAGGAAAAGGCCGAGCCCCTGGCGGCCTTCGGTCTCGGCGTGGGCCTGCTGGCCTTCTTCTGGGAACGCATTTCGGCGGTCATGTTCGGCGTCCTGGGGGGGACTTCGGGCATCGAGACCACCCACTTCATCACCCAGATCGTCCTCTCCGGCAACCACCGCGGCTTCGTCGCCGCCTGGTTCATCATCGGCGCCATCCTCGCCCTGCTGGCCTTCGCGGTCAGCGTCGTTTCCGTACCCCTCATGCTCGACCGCGAAGTCGGCCCCCTGACGGCGGTGTCCACCAGTCTGCGGGCCTTCTCCCTCAATCTGGAAACCCTGGTCCTGTGGGCCGCCCTCATCGTCGCCCTGACCCTGCTCGGCTTCGTCACCCTGCTCTTCGGCCTCATCCTCTTCATGCCGCTGCTGGGTCATGCCTCGTGGCATGCCTATCGCGACATGGTCGTCTAGACGCAGTCCCCTCCCTCCCCCGGGCGGCGTCTGCCGCCCTTTGTTTTCCGACCCCTGCCATGACCGCTGCCAATCCGCTCCTCGCCTTCGCCTGCCCCGATCATCTGCTCGCCCTGCCCCGCTTCGACGCCATTGCCCCCGAGCACGTCGGGCCGGCCGTCGAAACCCTGCTGGCCGACGCCCGCGGGCTGCAGGAACGGCTCACGTCCGCCGCCGTCCCGGCCACCTGGGACGACTTTGCCGGCCCCCTGGCCGACGGCATCGAACACCTGTCGCGGGCCTGGGGCATCGTCGGCCACCTGCACGCGGTCAATGACACGCCCCCCTGGCGGGAGGCGTACAACGCCATGCTGCCGGAGGTGACCCGCTTCTACACCGAACTGGGCCAGGATCTGAAGCTGTTCGACAAGTACCGGGCCCTGCGCGCCGGGCCGGAATACGCCGGCCTTTCCGCCGCCCGCCGCCGCATCGTCGATAACGAAATCCGCGATTTCCGCCTCTCCGGCGCCGAATTGCCCGACGACCAGAAGCCGCGCTTCAAGGCCATCATGGAAGAACTGGCCGGCCTGGCCGCCAAGTTCCAGGAAAACCTGCTGGACGCCACCAACGCCTTTGCCGAAACCGTCACCGACGCGGCGCTCCTCGCCGGCCTGCCGCCCGACGCCCTGGAAGCCGCCCGCACGGCAGCGGAAAAGGCCGGCAGCGCCGGCTGGCGCTTCACCCTCCAGGCCCCCTCCTACGGCCCGGTGATGCAGTACGCGGAAAACCGCGATCTGCGCGCCCGGCTCTACCGCGCCTACGCCACCCGGGCAGCGGAATTCCACGAGGGTTCGAGCAAGCCGGAATGGGACAACACGCCGGTCATGCAGCGCATGCTGGAACTGCGCCTGGAAGACGCCCGCATGCTGGGTTACGCCAATTTCGCCGAAGTCTCCCTGGTGCCCAAGATGGCCGATTCCCCCAGCCAGGTGCTGGCCTTCCTGCGCGAACTGGCCAGCAAGGCCCGCCCCTTCGCCGAAAGGGATTACGCCGAACTGCGCCAGTTCGCCGCCGATAACCTGGGCCTCGCCACCCTGGAGCCCTGGGACGTGGCCTTCGCCTCGGAGCGGCTGCTCCAGGCCCGCTACGCCTTCTCGGAGCAGGAGGTGAAGCAGTATTTCGCCGAACCCGCCGTGCTGGCCGGGCTATTCCGAGTCATCGAAGAATTGTTCGGCGTGCACGTCAAGCCCGACACGGCGCCGGTCTGGCACGGGGAGGTGCGCTTCTACCGCCTGGAAACCCCGGCCGGCGAACTGGTGGGCCAGTTCTACCTCGACCTCTACGCCCGGGAAACCAAGCGGGGCGGGGCCTGGATGGACGAGGCCCAGGGCCGTCGCCGCTGTACCGCCGGCATGCAGACCCCCATCGCCTACCTCAACTGCAATTTCTCCGCCCCGGTGGGGGGCAAGCCCGCCACCTTCACCCACGACGAAGTCATCACCCTGTTCCACGAAACCGGCCACGGCCTGCACCACCTGCTCACCCGGGTGGACGAGTTGGGCGTTTCCGGCATCCATGGCGTCGAATGGGACGCCGTCGAACTGCCTTCCCAGTTCATGGAGAACTACTGCTGGGAGTGGCCCGTCGTCGAGCGCATGACCGCCCACGCCGAAACCGGCGCGCCCCTGCCGCGCGCCCTCTTCGACAAGATGCTGGCGGCCAGGAATTTCCAGAGCGGTCTGCAGACCGTGCGCCAACTGGAGTTCTCCCTCTTCGACATGCTCCTGCACGCCGACTTCGACCCGGCCGGCGAGGGTTCGGGCATGGCCCTGCTGGAGACCGTGCGCAACGAGGTGGCCGTCATCCGCCCCCCCGCCTGGCAGCGCTTTCCCAATAGTTTTTCGCACATTTTCGGCGGCGGCTACGCGGCCGGGTATTTCAGCTACAAGTGGGCCGAGGTGCTTTCGGCCGACGCCTACGCCGCCTTCGAGGAGGCCGGCGACCCCTTCGACGCCGCCACCGGGCGGCGCTTCCTGGAGGAAATCCTTTCCGTCGGCGGCGCCCGCCCGGCCCTCGAATCCTTCACCGCCTTCCGCGGCCGCGAGCCCCGGGTGGACGCGCTGCTGCGCCATAGCGGTATGATTGCGGCGTAATCGCGCCTTTGGGGAGGAAAACATGAGAATCCTGTTCTTGCTTGTCATGCTCATCAGCCTGCCTGCCGTCGCCCAGGTCTATCGCTGGGTGGACTCGGCCGGCAGAGTCAATTTCACCGACACCCCGCCGCCGGGCAGCGCGAAGAATGTCTCCCGCGACAAGGAGGCCGACCCGGCGACCGAAAACCAGTCCTTTGCCACCCGCCGCGCCGCGGAGAATTTCCCCGTCACCCTCTACACCGCGCCTGACTGCATCGCCGAATGCAGGCAGGCCCGGGATCTCCTCACCGGGCGGGGCGTCCCCTTCAGCGAGAAGATGGTCCAGAAGCCCGAGGACATGGAGGAACTGAAGCAACTGGTCGGCGACGCCTTCGTGCCTTCCCTCAGGGTGGGCAAGCAGTCGGCGCGCGGCTTCGTGGCTTCGGCCTACCATAACCTCCTCGATTTGGCGGGCTATCCCTCGACCACGCTCTCGGCTGGCAAACCCCCCGCCGCAGCGCCCTGAGCCTGCCCATGCGCGTTGCCACCTGGAACGTCAATTCCCTCAATGTCCGCCTGCCCCATCTGCTGGACTGGCTGGGCGAGCAGAGTCCCGACGTGCTGTGCCTGCAGGAAACCAAGCTCGAAGATGGGCGCTTCCCGCGGGAAGCGATCGAGGCCGCGGGATATCGGGTGGCCTTTTCGGGGCAGAAGACCTACAACGGCGTCGCCCTGCTGGCCCGGCAGGAAATCGGCGAGGTGCAGTGCGGCAACCCGCATTTTCCCGACGCGCAGAAGCGCCTGATCGCCGGGACGGTCGGCGACGTCCGCGTCATCTGCGCCTACGTGCCTAACGGCCAGGCGGTGGGCAGCGACAAGTACCGCTACAAGCTGGACTGGCTTGCCGCCCTCCTCCCCTGGGTGCGCCAGGAACTGGAGGCCCACCCCCGGCTGGTGCTGACAGGCGATTTCAACATCGCCCCCGATGACCGGGACGTGCACGACCCCGCCGCCTGGGCCGGCCAGATTCTCTGTTCCGACGCCGAACGGTCCGCCTGGCGCGAAATCCTCGCCCTGGGCCTGCACGACAGCTTCCGACTCTTCGAACAACCGGAGAAGACGTTCTCCTGGTGGGACTACCGCATGCTGGGCTTTCAGAAGAATCTTGGCCTGCGCATCGACCACGTCCTGCTTTCGGAGCCCCTGGCCCGGTGCTGCCGCCAGTCCGCCATCGACCGGGCGCCGCGCAAGCGCGAGCGGCCGTCGGACCACGCCCCCGCCTACGTCGATCTCGCGTGATGGCCGTCGAGCGGAACGCGCTGCTGGCGCTCTACCCCGCCCTGAAGGAAGTTCCCGCCGCCCGGCTGGCGCCGCTTTTCCAGCCGGGAGCCGTGCTCGAAATCCCTGCCGGGCGTGAACTCTTCGCGGAACGCCACCCCTGCCGGGGCTTTCCCCTGGTGCTGTCCGGCAGCATCAAGGTGGTGAAGAGCTCGCCGGGGGGCCGCGAAATGCTGCTCTATCGCGTGGAGCCCGGGGGGTCGTGCATCATCACCTCCAGTTGCCTCCTCGGCCACGCCGATTACAACGCCCGCGGTATCGCCGAATCAGCCCTGGTGCTGGTCATCGTCCCGGCCTCCCTCTTCGCCCAACTGGTGGCGGAGTTTGCCGCGTTCCGGGATTTCGTCTTCCACCTTTTTTCCGAACGCATCGCCGAACTGATGCAACTGGTCGAGGAAGTCGCCTTCGCCCGCCTCGACCGGCGCCTGGCCAAACTGCTCCTCGCCCGGGGCGACGGCGTCCTGGCCATCACCCACCAGCAACTCGCGGAGGAACTGGGCAGCGTGCGGGAAATCGTCAGCCGCCTGCTCAAGGGCTTTGCCGCCCAGGGCCTGGTCGCCCTGGGACGGGAGCAAATCACGGTGCTCGACCGGGAAGGTTTGCAGGCCCTCGCGGCTGTGTGACCCAGGTTACAGACCCGCCCCCGCTGCGGGGAATACAGTGGCTCCCGTCATCACAACCCTACGGGAGAACATCATGAAAGCAAACGTTGGCGGCATCGACAAAGTCCTGCGCATCGCTGCCGGCCTCGGCCTCATCGCCTGGGCCGCGCTGGGTGGCCCGGTGTGGGCCTGGATCGGCGTCGTGCCCCTGGCCACCGGCCTGATGGGCTGGTGCCCGGCCTACCCCCTGCTCGGCATCAGCACCTGCGGCGTCAAGAAGGAGGCGTGACCTACCTGGTGGCCAGCCAGTCGGCCAGGCGAACGTAGTCGGCCACGGCCAGGTCCTCGGCCCGCGCCGTCGGGTCGACCCCCAGGGCCCGCAGGGCGGATTCGTCCAGCAGGCTCTTGAGGGTGTTGCGCAGCATCTTGCGGCGTTGGGAAAAGGCGGTGGCGACGACCCGCTCCAGCAGGGCGGCGTCGCGCACGCGGCAGTCTTCCGCCGGTCGCGGGATGAGGCGCACGACGGCGGAGTCGACCTTGGGCGCCGGGTCGAAGGATTCGGGCGGCACGTCGATCAGCCACTCCAGGTGGAAGCGGAACTGGAGCATGACCGACAGGCGCCCGAATTCCGACTCGCCCGGGAGTGCCACCATGCGCTCGACGACTTCCTTCTGCAGCATGAAGTGCATGTCGCGCACCCGCTCGGCATAGGTCGCCAGGTGGAAGAGCAGCGGCGTCGAGATGTTGTAGGGCAGGTTGCCCACCAGACGCAGCTCGCACCCCAGGGCGGCAAAGTCGAAGGCCAGGGCGTCGCCCTCGTGGATCACCAGTTGCCCGGGTTGGTAGCGCTGCTTCAGGCGGGCGATGAGGTCGCGGTCGATTTCGACCACGTGCAGGGGCTTCAGACGCTGCAGCAGGGGGTCGGTCAGCGCCCCGAGGCCGGGTCCGATTTCGACCAGGGTTTCCCCCGGGCGCGGGTCGATGGCGCCGACGATGGCGGCGATGACGCCCTGGTCCACCAGGAAGTTCTGGCCAAAGCGGCGGCGAGCGACGTGCTTCATCGCGGCCACCGGCCCGGCGCCGACGGGTGGGAGCCGGACCGCCCACAGGCGCCGTCCTCCCTCATTGCCGCGCTGCCATGCGCGCCGCTTCGCTCACCGCTTCGAACAGGCTGCCCGGATCGGCCTTCCCCGTGCCGGCCAGTTCCAGGGCCGTGCCGTGGTCCACGGAGGTGCGCAGGATGGGCAGCCCCAGGGTGACATTGATGCCGCGGCCGAAGGTGGCGTACTTGAGGGCCGCCAGTCCCTGGTCGTGGAACATGGCCAGAACCGCGTCGCCGCGGGCAAGCACCGGCGGCGTGAACAGGGTGTCCGCCGGCAGGGGGCCGATGAGTTTCATGCCCCGGGCGCGCAGATCGGCGAGCACCGGCTCGATGAGATCGATTTCTTCGCGCCCCAGGTAGCCGCCCTCCCCGGCGTGGGGGTTGAGGCCGGTGACCAGGATGGTGGGATCGGCGATGCCGTACTTGCTGCGCAGATCGGCATGCAGGATGGCGAGGGTCCGCCGCAGCAGTTCGGCGGTGATCGCATCCGGCACGGCCCGCAGCGGCAGATGGGTGGTCGCCAGGGCCACCCGCAGGGGGCCGTGCCCGGTCTCGCCGGCCAGCATCATGACCACCAGGGGCGTGGCGGTCTTCTCGGCCAGGTACTCGGTGTGGCCAGTGAAGGGAACGCCGGCCTGATTGATGACGCCCTTGTGCACCGGGGCGGTCGCCATGGCGGCGAACTCGCCGGCGGTACAACCGGCCAGCGCCCGATCGAGCAGGGCCAGGACGTAGGGGCCATTGGCGGCGTCGAGTTTTCCGGCGACGCAGGGCGCGGCGAGGGGAACGTGGAGCACTTCCAGCGCCCCCGGAGGCGCGGGCTGCTCGGGCCCATAGTCGTGCAGGGCCACGGCGAGGCCGAGGGCCGCGGCGCGCTGGGCGAGGAGTTGCCGGTCCCCCAGAACCACGGGGCGCGCCGGCAGGGGCTGTCCCGCCAGACGCAGACACAGTTCGGGACCGATCCCGGCGGGCTCCCCGCTGGTCACCGCAATGCGCGGCAGCGAACCCACTATTTGTCTTCCAGACGGTTTTCGACGTAGGTGCGGTCGCGCAACTGGCGGACCCAGTCCTGATAGGCCTCGTCCAGACGGCGCTCGCGCAGGGCCTGACGGGCGTCGAGGCGCCGTCTTTCCTCGCTCATGTCCCGCTCCCGTCGCTCCAGCACCTGGATGAGATGCATGCCGAAGGGCGACTGGACGACGGCGCTCAGCTCGTTCTCCTTCAGGGCGTTCATGGCCTTGTCGAATTCGGGCACCGTGTCGCCGGGGTTGAGCCAACCCAGGTCGCCCCCCTTGGCGGCGGAACCATCCTGGGAATAGAGGCGGGCCAGTTCCTGGAAATCTCCGCCATGAACCAGGCGCTCACGCAGGTTTTCCAGCTTGCGCCGGGCCTCGGCCTCGGAAACCACCTCGTTGATGCGGACCAGGATATGCCGCGCCCGGGTCTGCACCACCGGAGGCGGCGCGGCGCCTCCCTTGCGGCCGAACAGCTTGACGATGTGGAAGCCGGCGGGGGAACGCAGCAGTTCGCTGACCTCGCCGGGTTGCAACTTGCCCACGGCGTCGGCGTACAGGGAAGGCAGACGGTCTGCGGGGCGCAGACCCAGGTCGCCGCCCTTCAGGGCATCGGGGGCGTCGGAAAAGGCCGCCGCCAACTGGGCGAAGTTCTCGCCGGCCCTGGCCCGGGCCAGGGCCTGCTCGGCCCGCGCCCGCAACTTCTGCAACTGCTCCGGGCTGGCGGATTCCGGTGCCCGCATCAGGATATGGCCGATCTGCACCTGCTCCGCTTTGCCGGACGCCCCCTCGTTGGCGATGTAGTTGTCGATTTCCGAGTCGGAGATGACGAGCTTGCTGTCCACTTCCCGTTCCCGCAGACGGGTCAGGGCGATTTCGTCGCGGATTTCCTCGCGGAATCGGGCGTAGGTGATGCCATCCTTCTCCAGGGCCTGGCGGAACTGGGCGAGGGTCATCTTGTTTCCCGCCGCGATGCGGTTCATGGCCATGTCGAGCTGGCTGTCGTCGACGCGAATGCCGCTCTCGCGCGCCATCTGGATCTGGGCGCGGTCGACGATGAGGCGTTCCAGCATCTGCTTTTCCAGCACATCGTCGGACGGCAACGGCGTGCCCTGCTGCTTGAGCTGGGCGATGACCGAGGCCAGACGCCCGCGCAGTTCGTGCAGGGTGATCACTTCTTCACCCACCACAGCCACGATCCGATCCACCTCCTGGGGCTCGGCGCCGCGTACGGGCAACGCGGTGGCGCCCACAAGGGTGAGAAGGATGAGGGAGGCGCTGAGGACTCGGAGGTTCATGGCACTAGTCGGTCAGAAGGGAACTGGTGGAAGGCAACTCGTTGATCTTGCCGTACCCCGGGATGCTGCGGCGCAGGAGTCCGATGGGGTTGGAACCGACGCTGGCGAAGTCGTTGAGCTCGAGCTGGAAGAAGACGGAGGTATTGGGCGAGCCGGCGATGGCCTCCAGGCGCTGAACGACGAAACGGGCCGCCCAGCAGCCCGCGTTGTACTCGAACCCGCCGATGGTCTCCAGGGCCTGATGGTCGCGCAGGGAGTAGTTGAAGCGGCCCACGGCGTACCAGCGCGCGGCCAGGGGCCATTGCCCGGCAATGTCGACCTGGCGCACCTGGGACACCCCCAGGGCATCCCGGGTGGTTCGGTAGCCGGCACTGAGCACCTTGGCCAATTCGGGCTGGAAGCGCGCCCCGACGGAGAAGCGCTGGTTCTGGGACTGATGGTGATCGTATTCCCAGGCCGCATCGACATAGGTTGCCGGGGCGACGAGGCCGTTGAAGGCGGCGAGGAAGTTGGAGAGATTGCGCTGACGCTCGGTTTCACCGGTGATGGTGGTGCGCTGGGGCTCGAAGTAGTAGCGCTGCCCGATCATGGCCTTGAAGCGCTCGGCGCCGGTGGTGGCGTCCAGGTAGCGGGTGGTGAGCGCTGCCGTGAGCTGGTTGGCGTCGTTGATGCGATCGAGGCCGGTGTAGCGGTTCTCGGTGAATATCTGGGCGAAATTGAAGTCCGCAATACCGGAGTCGAAGACCGGAATCTTGTCCTGCTTGCGGTAGGGGATATAGACGTAATAGAGGCGCGGCTCCAGGGTCTGGATGCGGGGTTCGCCGAACCAGTGGGTCTCGCGCTCGAAGGCGAGGGAGCCGTCCAGGGTGAAGGTCGGCACGACGCGGCTCTGACTCGACGAGACCGTGGCCCCCGGATCCCGCAGGGAGTACTGCGTGGCGTGCAGACCGAACTTGGGGACCACCAGATAGGCCGGATCGACGATGGGGATGGCGATCTGGGGATAGACCACCAGGCGGTTGCCTTCCACCTTGTCCGGATGGGTGAAGCGCGAGAACTGACCGTAGACGCTGAGATCGACCGCCTTGAGGTTGCGCGCCCGGGCGCTGAAGCCGATTTGCGGCTCCAGGAAATAGGGGCGGGCAACGAGATTTTCCGGATCGGGGTTGAGGGTCTGGTAGGTGAGTACCTGGAGCGAGCTGTTCCACCAGGAACTCGGCGCGTAGGTCAGGATAGCCTGACGGGGCAACTGCTGCTGCGAGGTGTGGAGCAGGCGGGAGGAAAAATCCTGCCAGTAGTCGTCGTCCGACACGCCGTTGAGGTTGACCCGCAGATGCACGCCCTGGCCAAGATTCTGCTGATGCAGGATCTGGTAGGCGTGCCGCCTGCGCTCTTCGAGCAGGTCGTCGGGCAGATATTCCCCCCGGGCCTCGCTGTGGATGTTGTGATCCAGGTAGCGGGCTTCGGCACCGAGTTGAAAACCCCGCTTGCTCATGTAGCGGGGATAGAGGGTCAGGTCGTAATTGGGGGCCAGATTGACGTAATAGGGCAGCGTGACGTCGACACCGTTCTTGGACGAGGCCGAGAAACTGCCGGACAAGAAACCCGACTTGCGCTGCTGGTTGAGGCTGAAGGTCGCCGTCGGCAAATAAAACAGCGGAATGTCCTTGAAGAGCACCGTGGCATTGGTGGCCTTACCCTCTTCCTTGTCGTAATCGAGGCGGATTTCCTCACCCTTGGCGAACCAGTCGGTCTCGCCGGGTTTGCAGCTCGAATAGGTGGCTTCCGTCAGGCGGATCTGATTTTCGCCCTCGAAATCGATGCGCTTGGCCCGTCCGTAGGCGTCCGAGGGGCGCCGCGGCGGAAGCGTCGTCTGCAGTCCGTAGTTCGCCGGGACGTTGATCATGAGGGGCGCACCGCTGGTGGTGGTGCTGCTGACCTCGGTCTGCACGACTTTCACCGGCCGGGAAAATTCGTTGGGTACCTCGCGCCGGAAGCGGTATTCGGCGTCGTCGAAGTAGCCGATGCGGTCCGAGAGCTTCATGCGCATGTGCGGCCCCTTCACCTCGTCGTCGCCGCGCTGGTACACCACATTGCCCTGAGCCTCGACCTCGTCCGCCACGGGGCGGTATTCGAGGCGGTCGGAAAACACCAGGGTATCGACCCGGCGCAGTTCGACATTGCCCTCCGCCTCGGTGGAATCCTCACGCCCTTCGATATGGTCGGCCGTGATGAACATGGGGTAGCTGTCCTTGGCCGGCTTCTCGATTTCCGGGTCGAGTTGCAGGCCCGGCACGGGGACCGGCGCATAGCCCTTGGTGTCATCGGGAGCCTTCTTGGCCGCCAGGACGGCGAATTTGCGCTCCAGCCGGAGAGTCACCGCTTCGAGCTCGATGCGGGAAAAATCGGGTTCCCCTGCGCTGGCCGGCGCCCTCCCATCCCCCCCCAGGGCCGCCGCCCGGGCGGTTTCGACCGCGCCATGGCTCAGCTGCACCCCGGCAAAGAGGCAGCACACGAGTACGGCAAGGGGACGACGGGGGAATCCGGGCATCGGCGGGGAAATCCGGGCAGGACGCCGGGATGCCCCCGGCGCGAATGCTAAAATCCGGGCATTTTACAACGAACCCGCCCCCAGCCCGATGTCCCGCGACCAACTCGTTCACGACTGGGTGACCAGTCGTTTCCCCGGCCAGTCCGTCAGCCTCACCCCGGCTTCCGCCGACGCCAGCTTCCGGCGTTACTTCCGCCTCGGCTTCCCCGACGGCTCCACCCGCATCCTCATGGATGCCCCGCCGGACAAGGAAGACTGCCGCCCCTTCGTCAAGGTGGCCGGCCTGCTGGCCGACGCCGACCTTGCCGCTCCGCGCGTCCTGGACCAGGACCTGGAGCAGGGCTTTCTCGTCCTCACCGACCTGGGCCGCGTCGGTTACCTGGAAGCCCTGCAAGGCAACCTGGAACTCGCCGACCCCATGATGCGCCCGGTCCTCGACGTGCTGGTGAAATGGCAGCTTGCCTCGCAGCCCGGCGTCCTGCCGCCCTATGACCAGGCCCTGCTGCGCCGGGAACTCGATCTCTTCCCGGAGTGGTTCGTCGGCCGCCACCTGGGCCATAGCCTGAGCGGCGACGAGAAGACCATTCTGGAAGACACCTTCCGCCATCTCATCGCCTCGGCCCTCGCCCAGCCCAAGGTCTTCGTGCACCGCGACTTCATGCCCCGCAACCTCATGGTGGTGGAAAGTGAAGCCTCCCTGGTGCCCGGCATCATCGATTTCCAGGATGCCGTGTACGGCCCCATCGCCTACGACGTGGTTTCGCTCTTCCGCGACGCCTTCATTTCCTGGGAAGAGGAACAGGAAATCGACTGGGTCGTCCGCTACTGGGAAAATGCCCGTGCGGCCGGCCTGCCGGTGCGCGCGGATTTCGCCGAGTTCTGGCGCGACTACGAATTGATGGGCCTGCAAAGACATCTCAAGGTGCTGGGCATCTTCTGCCGCCTCAAGTACCGGGACGGCAAGGAGCGCTACATCGGCGACCTGCCCCGCTTCCTCGGCTACGCCCGCAAAGTCGCCGACCGCTACCTCGCCCTGAAGCCTCTCCTCGGCCTCCTCGACACCCTGGAAGGCAAGCAGGACGAAAGCGGCTACACCTTCTGATGCACGCCTTCATCCTGGCCGCCGGACGGGGGGAGCGCATGCGCCCCCTCACCGACCATACGCCCAAACCCCTGCTGCCGGCGGGGGGCAAGCCCCTCATCGTCTGGCACCTGGAACGCCTGGCCGCCGCCGGTTTCCGCGATGTGGTGATCAACCACGCCCACCTCGGCAGCCAGATCGAGGCGGCCCTGGGGGACGGTTCGGCCTGGGGCCTTTCCATCCGCTACTCCCCGGAGCCCCCCGGTGCGCTGGAGACCGCCGGCGGCATCGCCCAGGCCCTGCCCCTGATGGGCGACGCGCCCTTCCTGGTGGTCAATGGCGACATCTGGTGCGACTGGGACGTTCGTCGTGCCCACAGCCTGGCCGGACGCCTCGCCCACCTGCTCATGGTGCCCAACCCGGCCCACCATGCCAGCGGCGACTTCGGCCTGGAGGGCGAGCGGGTCGTTTTCGCCCACGGTGAGGGAACACTCACTTACGCCGGAATCGGCGTCTTTTCACCGGCCTTCTTCCAAGACGTTCCACTCGGCACGGCAATGAAGCTGCGCCCCCTGCTCGACGACGCCATTCGCCAAGGCACCCTAACCGGGGAACGCCACGGCGGCCGCTGGGTGGACGTAGGGACACCGGAACGCCTGATTGAACTGGATGCAGAACTCCGAGGAAGTGCGCCTCAGTAATTCCCGGCGGGGGGCGTCCGTCGCCCTCCCGGGCAACGACCCGCGAGACGTGTCGCCAAAACCGAAGAATTCACACACATCCCGTCCACCTGTCGCCGCCAGCGACAGCTCGCCATAACATGTCGATATTTTTTAAATCCATCGACACGTTGCATTGACCTGTCGCCCAGAGCGACATAACCTACCGCTTCCCCCAACTCGTTCAACCATACCGCAGTGACTTTGATCACCAACACCTGGCACCCCGGCGTTCCTTACAATGCCCTGCCCATGCTTCCGCCCGCCCACGATCTGGAAAGCAAGGCCGTGCTCAAGCGCTGCATCGTCGCCCGGGCGGCGCTGGCCGAACTCAAGCAGGCCGCCGAACTGATCCCCAACCAGAGCATGCTGATCAACACGATCCCGCTGCTCGAAGCCAAGGACAGCTCGGAAATCGAGAACATCGTCACCACCACCGACAAGCTTTTCCAGCACGCCCAGGGCGACAGCCAGACCGACCCGGCCACCAAGGAGGCCCTGCGCTACCGCTCTGCCTTGCGGCGCGGCTACCAGTCGCTGACCGACAGACCGCTCTGTACCGCCACGGCCGTCGACATCTGCCGCACCCTCAAGGGCGTCACCCTGGATGTCCGGCGCACCCCCGGCACACAACTGATCAACGATCGCAGCGGCGCCATCATCTACACCCCGCCTGAAGGCGAGGCGAGGCTGCGCGACCTGCTGGCCGACTGGGAACGCTTCCTGCACAACACCCCTGACCTGGACCCGCTGATCCGCATGGCGGTGGGCCACTATCAATTCGAGGCCATCCACCCCTTCGCCGACGGCAACGGACGCACCGGGCGCATCATCAACATCCTCTGGCTGATCCAGGAAAACCTGCTCAGCCTGCCCATTCTCTATCTCAGCCGCTACCTGATCGCCCGCAAGGCCGACTACTACCGCCTGCTGCTTGCCGTCACCAGCGACGGTGCCTGGGAGGAATGGACGCTCTTCATGCTCGACGCCGTGGCCGACACCGCCGCCTGGACCACGGCCAAGATTGCGGCCATCCGGACGCTCTCCGAGCACACCGCGGAATTCGTCCGCAATCGCCTGCCCAAGATTTACAGCCGCGATCTCATCGACGTCATCTTCGAGCAGCCCTATTGCCGCATCAGCGACCTGATCGACAAGGACATCGCCCAGCGGCAGGCGGCCTCGCGTTACCTGAAAGACCTCGTCGCCCTCGGCGTCCTGCGCGAAATCACGGCAGGGCGCGAAAAGCTCTTCCTGCACCCCAAGCTGCTGCAACTGCTAACCCGCGACGGCAACGACATCGTGACCTACGAACGGAGCGCCAATGTCTGATGCCATTCTGACGCTGCTCGCCGACGCCAAATTGCTCGCCCGGCGCTATCGCGCTCTGACAGGCAAGCCACTGGGTATCACGGGCGAAGTTGCGGAATACGAAGCCGCCCGGCTCCTTGGCCTCGAACTCACGACTGCCCGTCAGGCGGGTTACGATGCTATCGAGCGGCGTGGCGCGCAGACGATCAAGATTCAAATCAAGGGGCGTTGTATTCTGCCCGGCGCAAGCCCCGGTCAACGCCTGGGCGCACTGGATATCACCAAGACATTCGATGCAGTCCTGCTGGTGTTGCTGAATGAGCATCTTGAGGCGCAAAAAATATACGAAGCGTCACGCGAGGCGGTGATCGCGGCGTTGACCGCGCCGGGATCAAAGTCCCGCAATGAACGCGGTGCGCTTGGCATTGCCAAATTCAAATCCATTGCCCGGCTGCGCTGGAGTACGGAACCCGAAGCATCATGACCCACGCCCACTTTCTCGCCCGCCGCAAGCGCCTGTTGCAGACCATAGACTCCGGCGTCGCTATCGTCCCTACGGCCCCCGAGGTCATCCGCAACCGCGACGCCCACCACCCCTACCGTTTCGACAGCTATTTCTGGTATCTCACCGGCTTTCCGGAACCGGACGCGGTGCTGGTGCTGGTGGGGGGACAGCGGCCGAAATCCATTCTCTTCTGCCGCGAAAAGAACGAGGAGCGCGAAATCTGGGACGGCTTCCGCTACGGGCCCAAGGCGGCCAAGGCCGCTTTCGGCTTCGACGCCGCTTACCCCATCAGCGAACTCGACAAGCGCCTGCCGCAACTGCTGGCCGACCGCCCGACCCTGTGGCACGCCGTCGGCCACGACCCCGCCTGGGACGGCCGGGTCAACCAGGCCCTGAACGCCGTCCGCGCCCAGGCCCGGGCCGGCATCCGGGCGCCCCGGGCCATCCATGACCTGCGGGCCGAGCTCGATGCCCTGCGCCTCATCAAGGACAGTGCGGAAACCGCGCTCCAGCGCCGCGCCGCCGACATCGCCAGCGCCGGCCACGCCCGGGCCATGCGCGCCTGCCGGCCGGGCATGGCGGAGTACGAACTGGAAGCCGAGTTGACCTACGAATTCCGCCGCCGCGGCGCCGACGCCCACGCCTACACCCCCATCGTCGCCGGCGGCGCCAACGCCTGCGTGCTGCACTACGTCAGCAACGACAAGGTGCTCAACGACAACACCCTGGTCCTCATCGACGCCGGCTGCGAAGTGCAGGGCTACGCCTCGGACATCACCCGCAGCTTCCCGGTTGGTGGCCGTTTCAACGCCGCCCAGAAGGACGTTTACGAAATCGTGCTGGCGGCGCAGAACGCGGCCTTCGCCGCCATCGCCCCCGGCCGCCACTTCATGGAGGCCCACGAGGCCGCCCTGCGGGTGCTCACCCGGGGGCTCGTCGACCTGAAGCTGCTCACCGGCGACGTCGACAACCTCATCGACAGCAAGGCCTACCAGCGTTTCTACATGCACCGCACCGGCCACTGGCTGGGCCTGGACGTACACGACGCCGGCGACTACAAGATCGGCAACGACTGGACGCCCCTGCTGCCTGGCATGACGCTGACCGTCGAGCCTGGCCTCTACATCCGCCCCGCCGCCGACATCCCGCCCGCCCTGGCCGGAATCGGCATCCGCATCGAGGACGACGTGCGGGTCACCGAGGATGGCTGCGACGTCTACACCACTGCGCCCAAAACGGTGGCCGAAATCGAGGAAGTCATGCGCCATGACTGACGCCCCTTCCTGCATCGACGTGCTGATCGTCGGCGCCGGCCCTGTGGGCATGACCCTGGCGCTGGCCCTGGCGGACGGGCCCTACAGCGTGCGCCTCGTCGATCGCCGCCCCCTGGCCGCCCAGGCCGGCGACCCACGGGCCCTGGCCCTCTCCCACGGCGCCCGGCAATTGCTCGAACCCCTGGGCGCCTGGCCCGCCCGGGCGGCGACGCCCATCGAAACCATCCACGTCTCCCAGAAAGGGGGCTTCGGTCGCACCGTGATGGACCGCGCCGAACACGGCCTGCCTGGCCTGGGCTACGTCGTGCGCTACCGCGATCTCGCCAGCGCCCTGGCGGCCCGCCTGCCCGCCGGCAGCGTGCTGGAAGAAAGCGAAATCCTGGACATCAGCCCTGGCGAAGACCGCGTTTGGGTCACCCTGCGCCAGGGCGGCGAAGTGCGCCGCATCGCCGCGAAAATCCTGGTGCACGCCGAAGGCACCCCTACCGACGACCCCGGCGTCTCGGTCAGCGACTACCGCCAGCACGCGGTGATCGCCGAGGTGACTCCGACGCCGGGCCATGACCGCCGGGCCTGGGAACGCTTCACGCCTGACGGCCCCCTGGCCCTGCTGCCCCTGGGGGAAGAATACTCGGTGGTCTTCACCCTGCCCCCGGAAAAGGCCGACCGGGTCATGGCCCTCGACGACGCCGGCTTCATTGCCGCGCTGCAAGGGCAATTCGGCGGCCGCATCCGCTTCGCCAACCCCGGACCCCGCAGCCGGTTTCCGCTGGCCCTGCGCCTACGGGACCAACTCGCCGACGGCCGCCAGGTGTGGGTCGGCAATACCGCCCAGACCCTGCACCCGGTCTCCGGACAGGGCTTCAACCTGGGCCTGCGCGATGCCAGGGAACTGGCCACGGCGCTCCTGGACCACGGCCCGGAACCCGCCGCCCTCAAGACCCACGCCGCCCGGCGCCGCCTCGACCGCCGGGGCGGTGCCTTGTTCACCGACAGCATCGTGCGCGCCTTCTCCAACGACATCCCCCCCCTCAAGCTGCTGCGGGGCCTGGGACTGCTCGCCCTGGACCTCTGCCCCCCTGCCCGCCATTTCGTCGCCAAGCGCATGATCTGGGGAGCACGGGCCTGGCCGTAAGAGGAGCGGAGGAAGCGATACATCCAAGGTGAAATGCGGCAAGACATCACGTGCCGAGCCCCCCCTTTCCCTCCTCACCCCCACCACCCTCACCGCCCCCCATGCCCCTCCTCCAGGCCTGGTTCCTCGTACTCCGCCCCAAGACCCTGACCGTGTCCCTGTCGCCGGTCGTGGTGGGGACGGCGGTGGCGTGGCACGACACGGGCCGGCTGCTGGGGGGGCCCCTGCTGGCGGCCATCCTGGCGGCGGCCTTGATCCAGATCGGCACCAATCTGTTCAACGACGTGGGCGATTTCCTGCGCGGCAGCGACACCCCGGACCGCCTGGGTCCGCCGCGGGCCACCGCCCAGGGCTGGCTGACACCCGCCCAGGTGCGGCGCGGGGCCTGGGGGGCCTTTTTCCTGGCGCTGCTATGCGGCGTCTATCTGGCCTTCCACGGCGGCTGGCCCATCGTCGCCATCGGCCTCGCGTCCCTCGCCGCCGGCTGGGCCTATACGGGCGGGCCTTTTCCCATCGCCTACCGGCCCCTGGGGGAAGTTTTCGTCTGGATTTTCTTCGGCCTGGTCGCCGTGGGCGGCAGCTACTACCTGCAAACCCTCGCCCTCACGCCCTTGGCCCTGGTGGCGGGGGGCCTGATCGGCCTCCACGCGGCGGCGGTCATCACCGTCAACAACTACCGGGACCTGGACGGGGACGCCCGCAACGGCAAGAACACCCTGGCCGTGCTCCTGGGCCGACCCGCCACCCGTCAGCTCTACCGGGCCGAGATGCTCGCCCCCTACCTCGGCCTGGGGCTTCTGGTCCCCAGCCTGGGGCCGGCGAGCACCCTGCCCCTACTCACCCTGCCGCTGGGTCTTGGACTGGTTCGCCGCTTCTGCCGGGAACCGGTGGGCCCCGTCTTCAACACCCTGCTGGCTGCCACCGCCGGCCTGCAACTCGTCTTCGGCCTGCTGCTCGCCATCGCCTTCGTACTCTGAACCCCTTCCCCGACCCTCCAATGCCGCCAAGGATTTTTCCGTGACCATCGCCAGCTTCGCCGACCTCCTCACCGCCGCCCGCCAGCAAGCCAATCCCCAGCGCCTGCTCTTTGTCTTCACCCGCGCCGAATTGCCCGAGAACGCCAGTCCCGAGGAGATTCGCCGCTTCGAGAACGGCCGCGGCGGCGCCCTGGCGCCGGTCATGTTCGTGGACAAGAAGACCAGCGAATTGCAAAGCTTCACGGAACTGGTCGAGGAGTCCCGCCATACCGGCCAATCCTGGGATCTGGTCTTCGTCGGCTGCCTGGGGGGCAACGACCGGCGCGGCCCCAGCGACGACGATGCGCAGCAGGCCCTGGAAACAATGGTCAAGTCGATCCAGGGTGGCATGGTTTCCCATCTCCTGGCCTATCGGCCGGACGGCGAGCAGGTCAGTTTCGCCTGAGCGCCCGGGAAAATTCCCTTCGGCGCCCCGCTTCCCGGTTCGCCCTGCGCGACCGGGGCGCGGGGGGCTGTCGCGGCCCCACGCCAGCCGATCCCGAACCTCTTCGGAAGCACCGCCAGTCCCGCCCCGCCCCTCCGGGAAAACCCCCGCCTGACTATTTCTTAGGCGCCGCTTGAGGTAGAATCCCGCCTCTCCCCCCGCCTGCTTTACCGGCCTGCGCGCGCCCATGGATTTCCTCGGTTTCAAGCTCCGCAACAACCTTTTCGTCGCGCCCATGGCCGGGGTCACTGATCGCCCCTTCCGCCAGTTGTGCAAGAAAATGGGCGCCGGGCTGGCGGTTTCCGAGATGGTGACCTCCAATTCGCTGCTCTACGGCAGCGCCAAGACCCTGCGCCGCGCCAACCACGAAGGCGAAGTGGCGCCGATCTCGGTGCAGATCGCCGGCGCCGACCCGAAGATGATGGCCGAGGCCGCCCGCCACAACGTCGACAACGGCGCCCAGATCATCGACATCAACATGGGGTGCCCGGCCAAGAAGGTGTGCAACGTCATGGCCGGCTCGGCCCTGATGCAGAACGAGAAGCTGGTGGGCGCCATCCTCGACGCCGTGGTCGGCGCCGTGCCGGGCACGCCGGTGACGCTCAAGTTCCGCACCGGCTGGAACCTGGCCAACAAGAACGCCCCCACCATCGCCCGCATCGCCGAGAGCGCAGGCGTGCGCGCCGTGGCCATCCACGGTCGCACCCGCTGCCAGCAATACACGGGCGAGGCGGAGTACGACACCATTTCCCTGGTGAAGACCCTGGTCGGCATCCCGGTCATCGCCAACGGCGACATCGCCACCCCGGAAAAAGCCCGGCAAGTCCTCGACAGGACCGGCGCCGACGGCCTCATGATCGGCCGCGCCGCCCAGGGCCGCCCCTGGCTGTTCCGGGAAATCGAACATTACCTGAAGACCGGCGAGCATCTGCCGCCGGCCCGGGTCGATGAAATCCACGGCATCCTGCAGGAGCACCTGGAAGACCTCTACGCCTTTTACGGGTTGGAGACGGGCTTTCGGGTCGCGAGGAAACATATCGCGTGGTACACGAAAGGATTGGCAGGTTCAGCCGCCTTTCGCCATTACATGAACCAGTTGCCCAGCATCGAGCTGCAACGCCAGGCCGTGAATGACTTCTTTTACGACCTGGCCGGACGGTCCGAGCATCTGCAATATATCCACACAAAGGAGGAGTTGGCAGCATGAGCCAACAAGACATATCGGCGTGCGTCGTGGGCGCCCTCGAGCAGTACTTTCACGACCTGGATGGGGAAAAACCGGCGGCAATATATGACATGGTACTAAAAAGTGTGGAGAAACCCATGCTGCAGGTGGTCCTGGCCAAGGCCAGCGGCAACCAGACCCTGGCGGCCGACATGCTCGGCATCAATCGCAACACCCTGCGCAAGAAACTCACCGAATACCAACTTCTTTAGATTCCCATGACCGTCAAGCAAGCCCTGATTTCCGTCTCCGACAAGACGGGTGTACTCGCATTCGCCCAGGGCCTTGCCGCCCAGGGCGTCAAGCTCCTGTCCACCGGCGGCACCGCCAAGCTGCTGCGGGATGCCGGCCTGGCCGTCACCGAAATCGGCGACTACACCGGCTTCCCGGAAATGCTCGATGGCCGGGTCAAGACCCTGCACCCCAAGGTGCACGGCGGCATCCTGGCCCGCCGGGATCTGGCCGAGCACAGGGCCACCCTCGAGCAGCACGGCATTCCGATGATCGACCTGGTGTGCGTGAATCTCTACCCCTTCGCCGCCACCATCGCCAAGGCCGGCGTGACGCTGGAAGACGCCATCGAGAACATCGACATCGGCGGTCCGGCCATGGTCCGTTCCTCGGCCAAGAACTACGCCGGCGTCGCGATCGTCACCGATCCGGCCGACTACCAGCCGCTGCTCGACGAGATGAAGGCCAACGGCGGCGCCCTGCAACTGGCCACCCGCTTCAATCTGGCCAAGAAAGCCTTCACCCACACCGCCCGCTACGACAGCATGATCGCCAACTGGCTGACCGGCCTGGAAGAAAATGCCGAGTCCAAGCCGGCAGAGGCTGCCCCGACCCCGGCGATCTTCCCGGCCAGGCTGCAACTGGCCTTCGACCGGGTGGAAATTCTGCGTTACGGCGAGAACGCCCACCAGTCGGCCGCCTTCTACCGCGACACGACGCCGTTGGCCGGCAGCATCGCCGCCTACACCCAGTTGCAGGGCAAGGAACTGTCCTACAACAACATCGCCGATTCGGACGCCGCCTGGGAGTGCGTCAAGGCTTTCGACGCGAGTGCCGGCCAACGCGCCTGCGTCATCATCAAGCACGCCAACCCCTGCGGCGTGGCCATCGCCGGCACCCTGCTCGGCGCCTACGAAAAGGCCTTCAAGACCGACTCCACCTCCGCTTTCGGCGGCATCATCGCCTTCAACGGCGAAGTCGGCCTCGACGTGGTCAACGCCATGAACGAAAGAAAGCACTTCGTCGAAGTGCTGCTCGCCCCGTCCTTCACCGCCGAAGCCAAGGCGGCGCTCGCCGCCAAGACCAACCTGCGCGTACTGGTGGTGCCCCTCGGCCGTGACCTCAACAAGCTGGAACTGAAGCGCGTCGGCGGCGGCCTGCTGGTGCAGACGGCCGACGACTTCACCGCCCAGGCTTCCGGTCTGAAGGTGGTCACTAAGGTGCAGCCTACGCCTACGCAGATCGAAGACCTGCTCTTCGCCGAGCGCGTCGCCAAGTTCGTCAAGTCCAACGCCATCGTCTTCTGCGGCGGCGGCATGACCCTGGGGGTCGGGGCAGGCCAGATGAGCCGCGTCGATTCGACCCGGATCGCCAGCATCAAGGCCACCAACGCCGGCCTGTCGCTCAAGGGTTCGGTCGTGGCGTCGGATGCCTTCTTCCCCTTCCGCGACGGCCTCGACGTGGTGGCCGAAGCCGGCGCCGTGGCAGTCATCCAGCCCGGCGGCTCCATGCGCGACGAGGAAGTCATCGCCGCGGCCGACGAGCACGGCATCGCCATGGTCTTCACCGGCGCCCGCCACTTCCGCCACTGATTTCGTGCCCGGCTGCGCCGTGACTTGTCGACTTCGCCTCGCCGTGCAACAGCACTGTCTTCGGCGCGTCTTCGCGTCACGCCTTCGCCGTCCGCGAAATCGCACTATGGGAAATTGAAGGAAAACCACGCATGAAACTCCTCGTCATCGGCTCCGGCGGTCGTGAGCACGCCATGGCCTGGCGCCTCGCCAAATCCCCCGGTCTGCAAAAGGTTTACGTCGCCCCGGGCAACGCCGGCACGGCCCGGGAGCACGAGTTGCAGAACATCGCCCTCGGGGATCCGGTCGCGCTGGCCGATTTCGCCGCAAAGGAAAAGATCCATCTCACCGTCGTCGGTCCCGAGGCGCCCCTGGCTGCCGGAGTGGTCAATATCTTCCGCGCCCGCGGCCTGAAGATCTTCGGCCCCACCAAGGAAGCCGCCCAGCTCGAATCCTCCAAGGATTTCGCCAAGCGCTTCATGGCCCGCCACGGCATCCCGACGGCCGAGTTCGAGACCTTCTCAGATGCCACGGCCGCCCACGCCTACATCGACAGGAAGGGCGCCCCCATCGTCATCAAGGCCGACGGCCTCGCGGCCGGCAAAGGTGTGGTCGTCGCCATGACCCTGGCCGAGGCCCACGCCGCCATCGACGACATGCTGTCCGGCAACAAGCTGGGCGTGCAGCACAATGAGGCGGGCGCCCGCGTCGTCATCGAGGAATTCCTCGATGGCGAGGAAGCCAGCTTCATCGTCATGGTGGACGGCAAGAACGTCCTGGCCCTGGCCTCCAGCCAGGACCACAAGCGCATCGGCGACGGCGACACCGGCCCCAACACCGGCGGCATGGGCGCCTATTCGCCGGCCCCGGTGGTCACCCCGGAAATCCACGCCAAGGCCATGCGGGAAGTCATCCTGCCCACGGTGCGCGGCATGGCGGCCGACGGCATCCCCTACACCGGCTTCCTCTACGCCGGCCTGATGATCGCCAAGGACGGCACGGTCAAGACCCTGGAATTCAATTGCCGCATGGGCGACCCCGAGACCCAGCCCATCCTCATGCGTTTGAAGTCCGACTTCGTCGATCTGCTGGAACACGGCGTCGCCGGCACCCTGGACCAGGTGGAAGCCGAGTGGGACCGCCGCATCGCCCTGGGCGTCGTCCTCGCCGCCGCCCGCTACCCCGACACGCCGAAGAAGGGCGACCCCATCGCCGGACTGCCCGAGGGCAACGCCTTTTCCGACGCTGTCCACGTCTTTCACGCCGGCACGGCAGAAAAGGATGGCCAGGTCGTCACCTCCGGAGGCCGCGTGCTGTGCGTCACCGCCCTGGGCGAGAACGTCCGCCAGGCGCAGAAGCTGGCCTACGAGGCCGCCGGGCGGATCACCTGGGACGGCCTGCAATACCGCAAGGACATCGGCCACCGCGCCCTCAGCCGCTGACCCCCACCCATCGGGAGAAACCCCATGACCAGCGAAAACGAGCCGGTGCTTCTGGTCGATTTCGAGAATATCCAGGATCTGGATTACTTGAAAAAGCTGAGAAACACCGACTACGAGGTTCGTGTATTTGTCGGCCCACACCAGACGAAACTCCCGACTTCCCTGGTGCGCCAGACCCAGCCTTTCGGAAATCGCCTTCAGTGGATACAAATGGAGGGGCATGGGAAGAATGCGCTGGACTTCCATATTGCGTACACCATCGGTCTGCTCTCCGCTGTCGATGGGCGAAAGCGCAGAATTTTCGTTCTCTCGAAGGACGCTGGTTTCGATCCGCTGATCAGCTACCTGAACAAGCGAAACATCCTCTGCAAGCGCGTTGAGGAACTTGGAAAATTCCTGACCAATGAGGAGGCCGGCCACTCCATGGCTTCATCATCGCCGGAGCCACCACTGCCTCTGCCGGATTCGGCGCACCAGGAGGATGACACCCCAACGCCTTCTCCATGCAGGGTACGTTCGCCGACGCTGAATGAAGTCCTTCTCCACCTAAATTCCCTTCAACCGCGCACGCGCCCAAAGAAGCCAGGAACCCTCGCTGCCCATCTTGCCAGCCATTTCAAGAAGAGTGGCACAGGCACGGACTTCCCCCACATCGTTAAGGAACTCGTGGTTATCGGAAAAATTTCGGTGAACGGCGACGCCCTGACCTACCACCTTAAGTAGCCCCATGGACACCACCCGCCTCAAGGATTTCTTCACCGGCCTGCAAGGGCGCATCGTGGCCGAACTGGAAGCCTTCGACGGCCAGCCCTTCCGTTCCGATTCCTGGCAGCGGCCGGAGGGCGGCGGCGGCATGTCCCGCCTCATTGAGGACGGCGACTTCTTCGAGCGGGGCGGGGTCAATTTCTCCCACGTCACCGGCGACAAGCTGCCGGCTTCCGCCACTGCGGTGCGCCCCCAACTGGCGGGCCGCGCCTGGGAGGCCATGGGCGTGTCGCTGGTGCTGCACCCGCGCAATCCTTACTGCCCGACGGCGCACATGAACGTGCGCTGCTTCGTCGCCAGCAAGCCCGGCGAGGAAGACGTCTGGTGGTTCGGCGGCGGCATGGACCTGACCCCCTACTACGGCGAGGAGGACGACGCGCGCCACTTCCACGCCACCTGCCGCGAGGCCCTGGCGCCCTACGGGCCCAAGGTTCACGCCAGGTACAAGAAGTGGTGCGACGAGTATTTCTTCCTCAAGCACCGCAACGAACCCCGCGGCGTGGGCGGCGTGTTCTTCGACGATCTCAATGAAGCCGGTCCCGGCGGCGAGACGCCCTTCGAGCGCTGCTTCGCCCTCACCCGGGCGGTGGGCGAAGCCTTCACCCACGCCTATCTGCCCATACTGGCCCGCCGCCGTGCCACGCCCTACGGCGAGCGGGAAAGGGACTTCCAAGCCTACCGCCGCGGCCGCTACGTCGAGTTCAATCTGGTGTGGGACCGCGGCACCCTCTTCGGCCTGCAATCGGGCGGGCGCACCGAATCCATCCTCATGTCCCTGCCGCCGGTGGTGAAGTGGCGCTACGACTGGAAGCCGGAACCCGGAACGCCGGAAGCACGCCTTTACGACGTTTTCCTTTGCGCCCGGGACTGGGTGTAGCGAAGCGGAGCCCGGCGAAGAAGCGGGCCCCTGCCCCTTTGCCGCAGCCTACTTGAGTTTGCCGCGCACCACGCGCACCCGGGACGGGTCGCGGATGGTCGCCACGCCGCCGTTGCCGGTGATATTGCCGCAGGTACAGACCGCCTTGATGCGCGGAACAGAACTGACGATCCCGGTGCAGTCCAGGCACTCGTAGTAGAGATCGCCGCCGGTGGGCAGGTTTCCCGGGTCGGGCGCCGGTTCCACCGGGTAAAAGTTGTAGATCTTGCGCATGTCGATATTGAGCACGGTCTCCTCCTTATTGTGGGCTCTGCCGGCGAGGCAAAGTTGCGCCGCCCCGGGAACCGGGCCATTCCGGGCGGCGGGGGCTTATACGCCCCAATTATAAGCGCACAGTCCGGCAAGAATGCCCACGTCGGCGGGGCCGGTGAGCACCACCCGCTCGAGACCAAGCTCCCGTGCGCATTCGGCGATGCGGGCATGGGGGACGAAGAGCGGCGTTGCCTCGAGCTCGCGGCGAGCCTCGGCGCCCACCAAGTCGACCAGATGGCGCAGGCCCTCGCTGCTCGACACCGTGATGGCATCCAGAGCGCCCGCTGCCCAGGCTTCGCGCAGGGCGTCGATCCCGCCGGCCGGAGGCGAGCGGCGATAGCAGGGAATGCACTCGACGCGCGCCCCGCGCTCGCGCAGGGTATCGGCCAGCAGTTCGCGCCCGCCGTCACCGCGAAAGATGGCGACGCCGCGCCCGGCCACACCCTCGGCCTGCAGGGCGGACAGGGCGAGCAGAGCCTCCGAATCGAAGCGTTCCCGGGGCGCGATGCAGCCCTCCACGCCCGCTGCCGCCAAGGCCTTCACCGTCCCCTGGCCGACAGCGGCCGGCAGGAGTCCTGCGGGCCACGGCCCCGCAGCCAGCAGGGCAGGCAGGGCGTAGGTCACGGCGTTGGGACTGATGAACACGGCGATGCGGAACTCGTCCCGGCGGGCCACCGCTGCGGCCAAGGGTGCCGCGTCGTCGGGCGGAGAAATCTCCAGCAGGGGAAAGAGCAGCGGCGTCCCGCCGGCGGCGGCGATGGCTTCGACCAGGGGGCCGGCCTGGTCCCGCGGACGGGTGACGACGATGGTGCGCCCGGCCAGGGGGCCGCCCGGACTCATGCGCAGGCGGCGAGCTTTTCCAGGATGGCGCCGGCGCCCTGGGTCCGGAGCCGGTCGGCCAGTTCCTGCCCCAGCGCCTCGTCGGCGGCCGGATCGCCGCGCAGTTCTCCGGCCACCATGTCCTTGCCGTCGGGGGTGGCGACGAAGCCACGCAGCCAGAGGCGTCCATCGTCTTCGATGATGGCGTAGGCCCCAAGGGGCACCTGACAGCTTCCCCCCAGGGCACGGGAAAAAGCGCGCTCGGCCCGCACACACTGGGCGGTGACGGCATCGTTGAGGGGGGCGACGACGGCCGCCATGGCGCCTGCGCCCGCGACGAGCTCGATCCCCAGCGCCCCCTGCCCCGGCGCCGGCAGCGACTGCTCCGGCGTCAGAAGCGAACGGATGCGGTCCTTGAGCCCCAGACGGATGAGCCCGGCGCCGGCCAGGATGATGGCGTCGTACTGGCCCTCGTCGAGTTTGCGCAGGCGCGTGTCGAGATTGCCGCGCAGGCTGCGGATTTCCAGCTGCGGATAGCGGGCCCGCAGCAGGGCCTCGCGGCGCAGGCTGGACGTTCCGACCACGGCCCCCGCGGGAAGATCGTCCAGGCTGGCGTAGCGGTTGGAAACAAAGGCGTCCCGCGGATTCTCGCGCTCGGAGATGGCCGCCAGGACGAAGCCTTCCGGCATGACCATGGGCACGTCCTTCATGGAGTGCACGGCGAGGTCGGCGCGGCCTTCGGCCATGGCGACTTCGAGTTCCTTGATGAACAGGCCCTTGCCGCCGATCTGGGCCAGGGGCCGGTCGAGAATCTGGTCCCCCTGGGTGGTCATGCCCAGGATACTGACCGTGGCGCCAGGATTGAGGGCCGACAGACGATCCCGGACATGCTCGGCCTGCCACAGGGCGAGGCGGGATTCACGGGAGGCGATGACGATCTGGGCGGGTGCGGACATGGCAGGCGGCTCGCGACGGGAGGGCGCCGATTCTACCACGCAGCCCCGCCCTAACCGGCGGTGGCCAGGGCCCGCGCCACCGCCCACTGGCGGCGGCTCACCGGCAGGCGGTCGGGCACGCCGCGCACCAGGGCCCAGCCGTAAGCCTCGGCGTCGTCCCCCGCGGTCCGCTCGAAGCCGGCCAGGGCATCGCGCGCCACCAGGACCGCCCGGTGCAGACGCAGGAAGCGCTCGGCAAATTCCTGCTCCAGGTGGGTCAGGGCGTCGTCGAGCAGATACTCGCGCTCCCGGGTACGGGCGGTGACGTATTTGAGATCGGCCTTGAAATAGAGCACATCCGCCACCGGCACCAGGAGCAGCCGCCCCCGCTCGTGGCAGGAAAGATGGCTGCGCCCGCTGCCACGCATCTCGCGACCGATGGCCTGGAGCGCCTCTCCCGTCTTGCCACGCACCGGATGCAGCTTCTGCAGGGCAGCCAGGAGCCGCTGCGCCCGCACCGGTTTGAGCAGGTAGTCGATGGCGTTGAGGTCGAAGGCCTGCACCGCGTAGCCGTCGTAGGCCGTGGTGAAGATCACCGCCGGGCCGTCCTCCAGCCCCCCCAGATGGCCGGCCAGTTCGATACCGTCCATGCCGGGCATGCGGATGTCGGCCAGGACGACATCCACCGGCGTATGGCGGAGAAAGTCGAGGGCTTCCAGGCCGTTGCCCGCCTCACCCACGCAGGTGTTGGGCAGGCTGGGGGCGATGTCGGCCAGGAGTTCCCGCAGGCGTGCGCGGGCCAGGGGCTCGTCGTCCACTACCAGGAGGGTCAGGGCTGGGGTCGTGTGCGGCATGGCAGGTGAATGAGGACGCGGTAGACATCGGTGCCTTCCTCGATGTCGAGGCGGGCTTCCAGATCGTAATACAGGGCGAGGCGTTCGCGGATGTTGGCCACCGCCATGTGGTTGCCCCGGGCGTGACCGCCGCCGCCCGCCGGGTTGGCGATGACGATGAGCAGTTCATCGGCGCGGCGGGAGAAGGCGATGTCGATGGTGCCCCCTTGCGGCCGCGGCTCGATGCCGTGATAGACGGCGTTTTCCAGCAGGGGCTGGAGCATGAGGGGCGGAATCGCCTCGTCCAGGGGGAGATCGGCCACCTCCCACCGCACGTGCAGACGTTCGCCCAGGCGCAGGCGCTCCAGGTCGAGGTACTGGCGGGCCAGGGCAATTTCATCCGACAGGGGCACCCGCTCCGCCGGATCCCGCAGGGCCGCGCGAAAGAGATCCGACAGGGACTCCAGCGCCTCCTCAGCCCGCCGCGGCTCCGCCCGGATGAGGGACAGCACGGCGTTGAGGGAATTGAAGAGAAAGTGGGGCCGGATGCGGGCGTTGAGCGCCGAAAGACGCGCTTCGCTCATGGACGGTGAAATGGCCCGCAAGCGCAGGTCGAAATAAGCCAACAGAAGCGCCGCCCCGCCCCCCGCGATGAGGGCCGCGCGCAGGCTCTCCCAGGGGGTTCCCTGGTCGAGGCCGATCCAGGCCCACAGGTCGCTCTGCAGGGCGGCGAGTCCCGCGGCGAGCCCCACCACCGTCGCCTGGGCGGCACGGGGAGGCAGCTTCCACAACACATCCCGCGCCCCGGCGACGATGCCCAGGCTGATGAGCAGCAAGGGCTCCACCAGGGCAGACAGCTCGACGAAGCGCCAGGGCCAGCCGCGCAGATCGGGGCTTTGCAGGAGGGCCGCACCCAGGGCCAGGGCGTTGCCTCCAAGCAGCACACGCAACACGACCCCGAGATTGCGCCAGTCCGGCAGGGGATGAACCGCCTGGATTTGCCTTATCATTTCGCTTCCCGAATCTTTCCGTTCGCGCCCTGCGCGCATGCCAAACGGAACTCTAACCCCGATTTGCGCCACTGAAAATGACTTCCAACGCTGCACAATACACCTGGGCCGGCCGCTTCTCCGAACCCGTCTCCGATCTCGTCAAACGCTACACGGCCTCGGTGGATTTCGACCGCCGCATGTGGCGCCAGGACATCCGCGGCTCCCTGGCCCACGCGCGCATGCTGGCCCGGCAGGGCATCATCGCCGCCGCCGACCTGGCCGACATCGAGCGGGGCATGGCCCAGGTGGCGACCGAGATCGAATCCGGTGTCTTCGAGTGGTCCCTCGATCTGGAAGACGTGCACCTCAATATCGAGAAGCGCCTCACGGCCCTGGTCGGCGATGCAGGCAAGCGCCTGCATACCGGCCGCTCGCGCAACGACCAGGTGGCCACCGACATCCGCCTCTACCTGCGCGACGCCATCGACGACATCCTCGGCCTCATCCGTGCCTTCCGCAGCGCCCTCCTCGATCTGGCCGAGAAGGAAGCCGCCACCCCCATGCCCGGCTTCACCCACCTCCAGGTCGCCCAGCCGGTGACCTTCGGCCACCACATGCTGGCCTATTTCGAGATGTTCGGCCGCGACGGCGAACGCTTCGCCGACTGCCGCAAACGCACCAATCGCCTGCCCCTGGGCGCCGCCGCCCTGGCCGGCACCACCTACCCCATCGACCGGGAATTCGTCGCCGCCGAACTCGGCTTCGAGGGAGTCTGCGAAAACTCCCTGGACGCCGTTTCCGACCGGGACTTCGCCATCGAATTCTGTGCCGCCTGCGCCCTGCTCATGACCCACATCAGCCGCCTTTCCGAGGAACTGGTGATGTGGATGAGCCCCCGGGTCGGCTTCATCCAGATCGCCGACCGCTTCTGTACCGGCTCCTCGATCATGCCCCAGAAGAAAAACCCGGACGTGCCGGAGCTGGCCCGGGGCAAGACCGGCCGGGTGACCGGCCATCTCGTCGCCCTGCTCACCTTGATGAAGTCCCAGCCCCTGGCCTACAACAAGGATAATCAGGAGGACAAGGAGCCCCTCTTCGACGCCGTGGATACCGTCACCGACACCTTGCGCATCTTCGCCGACATGGCCGGTGGCATCACGGTCCGCGCCGACAACATGAGAGCGGCACTGAGCCAGGGCTTCGCCACCGCCACCGATCTGGCCGACTACCTGGCCAAAAAGGGCCTGCCCTTCCGCGACGCCCACGAGGCCGTCGGCCATGCCGTCAAGGCCGCCGAGCAGAAGGGCGTGGATCTGCCGCAACTGGCCCTGGCCGAGTTGCAAGCTTTCTCGCCCCTGATTGGCGAGGATGTTTTTGCCGTGCTCACCGTCGAGGGTTCGCTCGCCTCCCGCAAGCACATCGGTGGCACCGCCCCGGACCAGGTCAAGGCCGCCATCCTCCGCGCCCGCGGGCGCCTCGCGGATGATTAAGAAACTCGGCAAATACGAAATCATCCGCGAGCTGGGGCAGGGCGCCACCAGCACCGTGTACCTGGGGCTCGACCCCTTCGCCCAGCGGGACGTGGCCATCAAGGTGGCCACCCCCGAAGCCCTGCGCGACCCGGATCGCAGCCGGGTCTATTCCCACCTGTTTCTCAACGAAGCCTCCCTGGTCGGCAAGCTCGACCATCCACACATCGTCCAGATTTTCGACGCGGTGGTGGCGGACACCTTGTCCTACATCGTCATGGAATTCGTGCCCGGCGGCACACTGGAAGCCCACGCCCGGCCCCGGGATCTGCTGCCGGTGGAGCGGGTCATCGAAATCGTCTTCAAATGCACCCGGGCCCTGGACCACGCCTTCCGCCTCGGCATCACCCATCGCGACATCAAGCCGGCCAACATCCTCATGTCGCCGCAGTCCGACATCAAGATTTCCGACTTCGGCGCCGCCATCACCCGGGAAAACCTGGAGCGTACCCAGGTCTCGGGCATCGGCTCACCCGCCTATATGTCGCCGGAGCAGGTGCAGGAGCAGCCCCTGGACCACCGCACCGACATCTACTCCCTGGGGGTCGTCCTTTACCAGTTGCTGACCGGAGAGCTTCCCTTCCAGGCCAGCACCAGCTACAGCATGATCTACCAGATCATCCACACCCAGGCCTCCGAACCCTCCTTCCTGCGCCCGGAACTTCCCCCCGCCCTGGACACCGTCGTGGCGCGGGCCATGGCCAAGGATGTGCACGCCCGCTACCAGACCTGGGAGCACTTCGCCCACGATCTGGCCCAGGCGGCCCGTAAGCGCTCGCTGCGCACGCGCAAGTTCGAGCTTCCCGCCACGGAGAAATTCGACCTGCTGCGGGCCATGCCCTTCTTTCAGGATTTTCCAGACCCGGAGCTCTGGGAGGTTCTCGGTTTCGCCCAGTGGGAGCGGATTCCGGCTGAAACCCACATCGTCCGGGACGGCGACGAGGGCAGCTTTTTCTGCCTTCTCATCGGGGGCGAACTCAAGGTGGCCAAGAATGGCCGCGTCCTCAACCTGCTTTCCCCGGGGGATTGCTTCGGCGAGATGGCCGTCGTCACGCGGCGGGGAGGCCCCCGCACGGCCGACGTCATCGCCCTGAGCACCGCCAACGTGGTGACCATCCACCGCAGCGCCCTGGAAGGCGCCAGCGAGTCCTGCCGCATGCACTTCTACCAGGGTTTCCTGGAAGTGCTGGCCAACCGGCTCACCGTGGCCAATCAGCGACTGACCGCGGTCTGAAGGGCAGGTCGCAGCGCCGGGACAGTCGAGGAAAGGCGCCGCCCCCGAATTCGCCGCGGCGCGTCAGCCGGCGGAAGTCCCCTCGAGGAGTTTCTGCAATTCACCGGCCTGGTACATCTCGCGCATGATGTCGCAACCCCCGACGAACTCCCCCTTCACGTACAACTGGGGGATGGTCGGCCAGTTGGCGTAGTCCTTGATGCCCTGGCGGATGTCGGCGTCTTCCAGGACATTGACCGTCACGAATTCCTGCACCCCGCAGGTCCTGAGGATTTGCACCGCGGTGGCGGAAAAACCGCACTGGGGAAACTGAGCCGTCCCCTTCATGTAAAGGACCACCGGATGACCGGTGACGGTGGCGTGGATGCGCTGCTGAACGTTGTCGGACATGGTTCTTTCCCGGGAATTTCAAATCTGGCCGCCGCTGATGCGCTCACTGCCGGCGAGATCGGTTTGCGTGAGCACGTCTTTGAAGCCCGCACCCCGCAATAAGTTCCGGCATGCGGCGCCCTGGTCATGACCGTGCTCGAACCACAGCCAGCCACCGGGCCGCAGGTGGGCCGGCGCCCCCCGTACCACGGTCCGCACGGCGGCCAGGCCGTCGCCCCCCGCCACACCGTCGGTCAGGGCGCCCTGGGGTTCGAAGGGCAGGCCATCGTGGTCCAGATGGGGGTCGTCGAATTCGATATAGGGGGGATTGGCCACCACCAGGTCGAAACGCTCGCCGGGCAAGGGGCCGTACCAATCGCCGGCGCGAAAATCCACCGCCGCCCCGAGGGCCGCGGCATTGTCGGCCGCCACCACCAGGGCTTCGGGGGAGAGGTCCACCGCCACCACCCGGGCTCCGGGCCGCTCCAGGGCGAGCGTGACCGCGATGACGCCGGAACCCGTCCCCAGGTCGAGGATATGCGGCTCGGCCATACCGACCAAGGTCTTGAGAGCCCGTTCCACCAGCCCCTCGGTCTCCGGGCGGGGAATCAGCACCGCCGGGGTGACGGCGAACTCACGGCCAAAAAAACCCGCCCGGCCCAGCAGGTAGGCCAGGGGTTCCCCCGCTTGCCGCCGCGCGACGAGGGAATCGAGCCACACCCCCTGGTCCTCGGTGAGCACCTTCTCGGGACGCGCGATCAGGTCGGCATGGCTGCACGCGGCGGCATGCTGGACGATGAGGCGCGCGTCGAGCCGGTCGATAAGCTCTGCGGCCCGACGCCAGGCAGCGCCCCGCGTGAGGATCACCCCTGCTCCGCGAGCGCCGAGAGCTGCTCGGCCTGGTGCTCGTTGGCCAAGGCCGCCAGGAGTTCGTCCAGGTCGCCGTCCAGGATGGCGGCCAGTTTGTACAGGGTCAGGTTGATGCGGTGATCGGTGAGCCGACCCTGGGGGAAGTTGTAGGTCCGGATACGTTCGGAGCGGTCCCCGGAACCGATGAGGCTCTTGCGGGTGCTGGCGATGCGGCTCTGCTGCGCCCGCACCTGCACGTCCTTGATGCGCGCCGCCAGCACGCGCAGGGCGGAAGCCTTGTTGGCGTGCTGGGAGCGCCCGTCCTGGCATTCGGCGACGATGCCGGTAGGCAGGTGGGTGATGCGCACGGCGGAATCGGTCTTGTTGATATGCTGCCCCCCGGCCCCGGAGGCACGAAAGGTGTCGATGCGCAGATCGGCCGGGTTGAGTTCCACCTCGCCGACCGCGTCGGCCTCGGGCATCACGGCGACCGTACAGGCCGAAGTATGGATGCGCCCCTGGGTTTCGGTCTCCGGAACGCGCTGCACGCGATGCCCGCCGGATTCGAACTTGAGCCGAGAGTAGGCCCCGAAGCCAGCGATGCGGCAGATGATTTCCCGGTAGCCCCCCAGGTCGGATTGGTTGGCCGAAAGCACTTCCACCTCCCAGCGCTGACGCTCGGCAAAGCGCGAATACATGCGAAAGAGGTCGCCCGAGAACAGGGCCGACTCCTCGCCCCCGGTTCCAGCGCGGATTTCCAGAATGACGCTGCGTTCGTCGTCGGGATCCCGGGGCAGGAGCAACTTCTGAAGATCGATTTCCAGCTCGGGCAGGCGCGCCCGGGCGACGGACATTTCTTCCTCGGCAAACTCCCTCAGGTCCGGATCGGCCAGGAGGTTCTGCGCCTCGGCCAGATCGCCTTCGGCGCGGCGGAAGTCGCCGTAACGGGCGACGACGGGCTCCAACTCGGCCCGCTCCCGGGAAAGGCGGCGGAACTGCTCCATGTCGGCGGTCGCGGTCTCGGAGGCCAACAGGAGATCGATTTCCTCCAGGCGGTCGGACAGGTGGTCGAGCTTGAGGCGAATGCTGGCCTTCATGGATCGTTCGGGGCGGGGGAAGCCCGCCATGGTAACCGACATTGCCGTCCGTCGGCGACGGGCGGCCTTGCTCCGGGCTCCCTTACCCCCGAATAATGCCCCCTTACCCGCCCGTCCTCATGCCCCCCGTCTCAAACGCCCTACTCGCCGTTGCGGAAACCCTGGAAAGGCGCTGGCAGGACTATCTCGAACGCGGCGTCTTCGACGCCTTCGTCGAATTCACCCTGTCTCTCAATGGTCTCGCCGAGCACCTCGCCCGCCAGCAGATGCCCGGGCTGGTGCGCGCCTGCCAGGAACTCGAAAATACGGCCCTGAGCCTCTTCGGCAGCGGGGTTCCCCACCCCCTGGACAGCGACCGCAGCGGCATCATCGACCGCCAGTTGGGCGCCATCCTGCGCGAGTTGCGCCGCCATGAAACGCCGGCCGTCACCAGCCGACGGGGCAGCGAAGCCTCCCTGGGCCACGAAGGCGCCTGGAGCCGGCCGCGCCGCGTTCTCATCGTCGCCGCCCCGCAGCACCCCTGGAGCACCGCTCTCGCCGAGCAACTGGAATTTTTCGGCTTCCAGCCCAGCAGCATGCGCTGGGAAGACAGCCAGTCCGACGCCGAAACACCCCTCGCCGTCGTCTTCATCCCGGACCGGGAAGGCGACTACGGCCCGGAGGCGGTGGCCACCATCCGCCTGTTGCGCTCGGAATTCCCCGCCAGCACCTTCTACTGCCTCTCGGTTCCCGGCGCCCTGGGCGCCATCATCGACTTGCAGCGCGCCGGGGCAGACATCTGCGTCCCGACGGGCGACAAGCTGACCGATCTGGTCTCCCGCATCCTCGATCTGGTCCAGGCCCGCGAGCAGCACGTCGCGCGCGTGCTGGTGGTGGAGGACTCGGCCACGGCCACGGCCCACATCCGGCGCTCCCTTTCGCAACACGGCATTGACAGCGAAGCCATCAGCGATCCCCGCCTGCTGCTCGAAGCCACCGCCCGCTATCGGCCCGACCTGGTCCTCATGGACATGTACATGCCCTACTGCACGGGCGTCGAGGTGACCCGAGCCCTGCGCCAGTTGCGCGAATTCCAGGCCCTGCCTGTGGTGTATCTGTCGAGCGAGACCGACATCGTGCAGCAGGTCGAGGCCCTGCGCCTGGGGGGCGACCAGTTCCTCACCAAACCGGTCAACCCGGTGGTCCTCGCCGCCGTGGTCAAGACCAAGATCGAGCGCTACCGCGAAATGCTCCACTCCGGGCGCCACGACAGCCTGACCGGCCTCCTCAACCACACCGCCGCCAAGGCCCGCCTCGATGAACTGGTGCGCTCCGCCGGCGGCGAGCCGGTCACGGTGGCCATGATCGACATCGACCGTTTCAAGTCCATCAACGACACCTACGGCCACCCGGTGGGCGATCAGGTCATCCGCAGCCTGGCCTGGCTCCTGCGCGGGCGCCTGCGCAGCAGCGACCTCATCGGACGCTATGGCGGCGAGGAATTCATCCTCGCCCTGCCCGGAACCGACGGCGGACGAGCCAAGGCCCTGCTGGACCGCATTCGTGAAGATTTCTCCGAACTGCCGCTGGCCCACGGTAACGGCACCCTGCGCGCGACGTTCAGCTGTGGCCTGGCGTCCAAGGCCGACGCCGAAGATTCCGAATTGCTCATCACCGCCGCAGACGAAGCGCTGCTGGTCGCCAAGCGCTCGGGGCGCAATCTGGTGATCTCCGCCCTCCCTCGCCCGGTCGCCCGCGCCAAGATCTAGTAGGTTTGCGCCGATGCCGAGGCGCGGTAGCGCGCCTCGGGGTGCCCGCGGCCCTGTCCGACGGGGGGCGCCTACTCTTCCCGATGCAGGTGAAAGAGGCGCGTCGCGGCTGACTGGAGGTCCTGCCGCTCTTCGCCCTCGGCCAGATTGAGGGCCTGGGTCGGTGCGTGCAGGAACTTGTTGGTCAGACGATGGGAGAGATGTTCCAGCACCTTGTCGGGGGCTTCGCCCCGGGCCAGGAGCTTGGCGGCATGTTCCAGCTCGTGGCGGCGCAGGCGCTCTGCGTTGTCGCGCAGGGCGCGAATGACCGGCACGGAATCGCGGGAATCCAGCCAGGAAAGAAAATTCTCCACCCGGCTGCTGATGATGGCCTCGGCCTGGACGACCGCCGCCTGGCGGGATTCCAGGCCGCTTTCCACCACCTGGGCCAGATCGTCGACGGTGTAGAGGAACACGTCGTCGAGTTCGCCCACCTCGACCTCGATGTCCCGCGGCACCGCCAGATCGACCATGAAGATGGGCCGATGCCGGCGCGCCCGCACGGCCCGCTCGACCATGCCCAGGCCGATGATGGGCAGCGGACTGGCGGTGCAGGACACGACGATGTCGTGCTGGGGAAGGATTTCGGCCAACTCGTCGAGACGGACCGCCACCCCGCCGAATCGCTGGGCCAAAGCCTGTCCCCGCTCCACGGTACGGTTGGCGATGGTCACCTGGCGCGGCTTCTGGGCGCAGAAGTGGGCCGCGCACAGTTCGATCATCTCCCCGGCCCCGATGAACAGCACCCGCTGCTGCGCCATCGACTCGAAGATGCGCTCGGCCAGATGCACCGCCGCCGCCGCCATGGAAACGATATTGGCTCCGATGGCTGTGGTACTGCGTACCTCCTTGGCCACCGCAAAGGAGCGCTGAAAAAGCTTGTGCAACTGCGTGCCGAGGGTGCCTGCTTCTTCCGCGACGCGCACCGCGTCCTTCATCTGCCCCAGGATCTGCGGCTCGCCGATCACCATGGAATCCAGCCCGCTGGCCACCCGGAAGGCGTGGCGCACGGCCTCCGGCTGCGGAAAGGTATACAGATAGGGCTCGATGCGCGACCGCTCGACGCGATGGTATTCCGCCAGCCAGTCCGCCGCCGCTGCGGGCGCATCGGTCGTGCAATACAACTCCATCCGGTTGCAGGTGGACAGGATGGCGGCCTCCTTCACCGGCTTGGCCGACACCAGATGGGCCAGAGCCTTGGGCAGTCCCTCGGCGTGAAACGCCACCCGCTCGCGGATGGCGAGCGGAGCCGAATGGTGATTGATGCCGAGGGTGAAGATCACGGGTCGCGGGGGAGCAGGAATCGGCCCGGATTATAGCGCAGCCCTCAACGGCCCCCCCGGAGCGCCACCGCGGGGGGATGCGGTGAGAGTGGTCGGAACTGAAAGCCAGCGCGGAGATGCTTGGGTATTCCCAGGTGCTTTCGCGCATCGAACAGACGACAGCGCGCCACGGGGCGGGCAAGGGGCCGGTTGACGAGGTTTCGTTCATGAAGCGGCACGGCCTTGGCGGCCGGATTCTCAATACCCCGTTGGCCGACGAGTACCTGATCCGGGCGCTCGGCGCGAAGGTTTCCATCGACATGCGCCTCGATCTGTATGGGGATCGCGCCCTGTTCGAATTGCCTTGTGCGATGCGAGGGGAGGCCGGGCGGAAGGATTCAACCTAGCAACATAGGTTCAGCTATGTTCGGCCCGCCCCGCATCCCCGCTCGCTTTGTCGCTCATCCTCGCCATAGCTTCGGCTATGGCTGCGGTTCGCTTCGCGCGATCCGGGCGCGGAGGCGCGCCTCGGCATTCACGCAAACCTATCTGACTGACTACTAGGCGCAAGCGCTATGGATCCCGTCAACCCCCTCGCCGCGCTCGCCGCCCTCGTTCGCAAGCGCGTCGAATCCCGGCGCATCGAGGGCAAGCCGGTGGCAGCGGCCAATCGCCCAACTCACGCGGGATCAACCCCCGTACAACCCCGCACCACGCTGCCGGAATTGCAGCGCGAAATCGCGGTAGCTCTCCGCGCAGTTGAGCCCAGCGACCCGAACGCCCGAAGCAAAAAGCTGCGCATCTTCGCCGCGCGCGTGCTGCGCTGGCAATTCGGCGATGCCATGCTCGCCGACCCGGGGTTCGAGCAACTGATCGACGATGTCTTCGGGACATTGGCAGCAAACGAGCAGATTGCCGAAATGCTCGGTGCCCTTGAGGGCGGGGAAAAATAGGGCTTGGCGGCTCGCCGATGACCCCCTTCGGAACGGGCTACCGGACTTCCGATTCGAGAGAGAAGTGAAAGAAGAACCGCTGAGCGTCTAATTTGCAAACAGACTCAATCATCTTTGCTGCATGAATTCAAATGTCTATAATGAATGCATTGAGTGGGAAAACAAAAGGTGATTCCATGGCCATGCTGACAGTACGAAATTTACCCGAAGACGTGCACCGTGCCTTGAAGGTGCGCGCCGCACAGCACGGGCGCAGCACCGAGGCGGAGATTCGCGACATCCTGGAGAAAGCAGCGAAGCCGGAAGGTCGCTTGAAGCTTGGCTCGCTGCTGGCCTCCATCGCCCGTGAAGCCGGCGGGCTGACCGACGGCGAAGCCGAGCACTTCGACCAACTCCGCGACAAGACCCCGGCCGAGCCGATGAGGTTTGAGTGATCCTCATCGACACCAATGTGATTTCCGAGCTATGGAAGGTCGAGCCTTACCCGGCCGTGCTGGCCTGGATCGACGCGCAGGCGGTCGAAACTTTGTACCTGTCAGCCATCACCGTAGCCGAGCTGCGTTTCGGCGTGGCGACCATGCCAGAAGGCAAGCGGCGTTCGATCTATCAAGATCGTCTGGAGCGGGAGGTTTTGCCCGCCTTCACGGGTCGGGTGCTCCCCTTTGATCTGGAGGCGTCGCAAGCCTACGCGGAGCTCATGGCACGTGCGAAATCCGAAGGCAAGGCGATCGGCAAAGCAGACGGCTACATCGCCGCCACGGCTGCCGCCCGCGCCTTGACGGTCGCAACGCGGGACGTCGCGCCGTTCCAGGCGACCGGCCTAGCAGTAATCAATCCGTGGATGATGTGAAGCAACGCAAGAAATCGTGGTCTGTCCCCAATGCCGTTATGTCCCCAATGCCGTTAAGTTAAGGCCGGAATATGGTATAATTCTGACTGCAAAGTAATTATTATTCAATGGGATACATGAGAATGACTTTGCAACTTCCATGCCACACTGGTGGCCAAAATCAAGGCGGCCCTGACCTCTGACGAGTTCATCTCGGAACACCGGGCCAGTCCGAAAGACTTCACCCGTTGCCGCACGCTTACGTTCGCCACGCTGGTCAGCAGTCTGGCCCGCGGCATGACGCGAAGCCTGCAAGGCGAACTGGACGATTTTTTCGGCCGCCTCGCCAATCGGGCTCATCTGGTCCGAGCCGTCTCCAAAAGCGCTTTCTCCCAGGCCCGTCAGAAACTCTTGCCCTCGGCCTTTCGGGCTCTCAACGAGTTGTTGCTCAGCCAGTGGGAGCAGAGCGTCACCGTGCCTCGTTGGCACGGCTTCCGATTGTTGGCGGGCGATGCCACCACCCTGCGTCTGCCGACCTTGCCTGAGGTCATCGACGAGTTCGGTATGCATGGCGACCGCTGGGGTGGACAAACCCCCTTGGCCCAGGTCTTTGGCCTGATGGACGTGACCAGCGGCTTGCTCGTACACGGCGATCTGTGGGCATCGAGTACCCGGGAACGGGAGATGTTGGCGGACAGCTTGGCGCATGTGCGTGCTGATGATCTTTTGCTGCTGGACCGGGGGTTTCCGTCCTATTGGTTGTTTGCCTGGTTGATCGAACACCAGCGCCATTTCTGCATGCGGGTCCGCGATGGCGTCGCCGGCATGGCGCAATTCGCGGCCTTCTTCCAGTCGCGGGCGACGGAGGCTGTCATTCAGGTCGAGATGCCGGCCGCCGCTGTACGCAAGGCAGCTGCCCAGGGATTCGCGATCCGGGAACGTCGCTTTCCCGTGCGCTTGATTCGTGTGTGCCTGCCTTCGGGACAGGAGGAGTTCCTGGTCACTTCCTTGTTGGATAAAGCCGCCTTCCCTGCCAGCGAGTTCGCTGCGCTTTACCACCGCCGCTGGCGCATCGAGGAGTGCTTCAAGGTGCTCAAGTGCCGTTTGGCGGTCGAGCATTTCTCCGGGGAATTGCCGATCTCCATCCGACAGGATTTCCTGGCCAAGGTCTGGCTGGGGAATCTGGTGGCGACCTTTGCTTATCTGGCGCACGCGGCCTTGCCGCCGGAGAAGCAGGGACGCTTCTCGCCCAATCCGACCTATGCCATTACCGCCGTCAGAGCGATCTTGCCTCGTCTCCTTCTGCGCCTCGCCCATCCGGACAGGGCCTTGAGGGATCTGCTCTTGCTGATTGCCAAGACCCTCGAATGGCGGCAGCCAGGGCGCAGCTTTCCAAGAACCAGGCAACTCGTCAAACCAGCTCGGCATCGCGCTTATAAGCCCATCTGATACCATGTCAACGGCCTAACTTAACGGCATTGGGTCTGTCCCCGATTATTTTGCGATTATTTATACCATGTCAAAATTGGGACTCTGTGCATGCAGGATCAGACCTGGCAAGACCATATCTGTGCCGGGCGAATCAAACGCCCCGGAAGTGGAGTAGGGGTACCTCAGCCAGGATTTCGATGAGGCGTTCAGCCAATTGGATGGTAAAAGCCCCCGAGCGAGGATGGCTGACGCAACTTGCGAAGAAAGTGGGCCCGGGGCGCGGCGGGGACATTCCCGCGTTCCCGCATGCCGGCGCCCTACGCGGGACTGGTCCCGGGGCGGCCGAAAAGCTATCATCGCCCTCTTGCCGAATCGTCCCCGCCCCCCGGTCATGTCTCCCCACCCCTTGCGTACCCTCCCGGCGTTCCTGTCCTGCCTCCTGCTGGCGGCTTGCGCCTCGCAGCAGCCCACGCCCCACCTTGCCCAGAGCGGCAACCTCAAGGTCCATCCGGGTCTGCTCGGGCAGCCTGTCCCGCCGGAATTGCAGCCCGTGGATGCGCGGGCGGTAGCGCGGGTGACGGCCGAGGGTGCCGAAGGTTCCGCGGCCACTCGCGAGGGCATGAAGGTGGACGAGGCCGGTCTGCGCACCCAGCGCAGCATTTACTTCGACTACGACCGGTCCGAGATCAAGGATGAGTACGCGGGAGTTTTGGCCGCTCACGGCAAGCACCTCAAGGCCAATCCCGCCCTGCGGGTCAAGGTGGAAGGCAACGCCGACGAGCGTGGCGGCGCGGAGCACAACCGGCGTCTGGGGCAGAAGCGCGCCGATACGGTGCGCCAGTCCCTGGTGGCCGGCGGCGCCGAGGAGAAGCAGGTGCGGGTGGTGAATTACGGCGAATCCCGCCCCAAGCTCCGCGGCCACGACGAGGAATCCTGGGCCGAGAACCGCCGCGCCGACATCGTGTACGAAAAGGAAGAGTGACCATGGCCGAAGCCGGCGAAGCCCCCCGGATTCCATCCAGTCTCCAGCACCGCTACGAATTCAAGCGGGAGATCGGCAGCGGGGCGAGCGGCGTCGTCTATCTCGGCCACGACGTGTATAACCAGCGGCCGGTGGCCATCAAGGTCGCCCATTCCCATATTTTCCGGGATACCGCGGCCAACGACATCACCCGCAAGGCCTGGCTCAACGAGGTCCATCTGGCGGGCAGCCTCAAGCACCCTTACATCGTCGAGGTCTTCGACGCCGGCATCGATCCGGACACCGCCTGGCTGGTCATGGAGTATCTGCCGGGGGGCACTCTCGATCCCTTCACCCAGCCTAACCGCCTCAAGCCCATCCAGGAAATCCTGGAGATCATCTACAAGTGCGCCAGCGCCCTGGATTACGCCTGCCGCAACGGCATCGTCCACCGCGACGTGAAGCCCGCCAACCTGCAATACGTGGGTCCCGGCGAAGTCAAGGTGGGTGATTTCGGCGCCGCCTACTGGAACAAGGACGAATCCACCCAGGTCATGGACATCGGCTCCCTGGCCTACATGGCGCCGGAACTGTTCCGTTCCTGGGTGACGCCCCAGGCCGACATCTACGCCCTGGGCGCGGTGCTGTTCAAGCTCCTCACCGCCCGCCTGCCCTTCGAGGCCGACAACCCGGCCGGCCTGATGTACGAAATCATCAACGGCGAACGCCCCGCCCTGCGCGCCCTGCGCCCGGACCTGCCGGTGGAACTGGAAGCCATGGTCGACCGCATGCTGGCCCGCAGCCTGGAAGACCGCTTCCCCAACTGGAACGAAGTCCTCAAGACTCTCACCGAACTGCTGCCCAAGCTGCGCTCGGCGACGGCGGTGGAGCGGCCGGCCGAATCGAAGCGCCCGGCCCAGGCGGAAACCTACGACCGCCTGCGCCGCCTGCCCATTTTCGAGGATCTGAACGACGCCCAACTGTGGGAGATGCTGCGCCTCTCCAAGTGGTACCAGGTGCCCAAGGACACGGTGCTCATCAAGGAAGGCGCGCCGGCCAAATCCTGCTACATGCTGCTGGAGGGCGACGCCAAGGTGACCCAGCAGAACAAGCTGATCGCCTGGATGTCCCCCGGAACCCTGTTCGGCGAACTGGCCTTTGCCGAGAAGGCTCCCTCCCAGCGGGCGGCCACGGTCATCGCCAACACCGATGTCGTGGTGGGCAAGTGGCCCTTCGAGTCGCTGCACCACGCTTCGCCGGAGCTACAGACCGAACTGCTCAAGATTTTCTTCCGCCTGGCTGCGGAACGGCTGAAGCAGGTGGATGAGCAGTACCTCCTGCTTTACCAGCAGCGTCAGAAAGAAGCCCCCTCCGGCGCCTGAGCGGCTCCGGGCGCCATGGCCGGCGCCAGAGCCCCCCTCTCCGGAGGGCTGCATTACCTCAGCGTTTACCCGCCAGACGGCGCAGGAAGGCGCGCCGCGGGGGTGGCGGCGTGTCATCGCCAGGGGGCTTGGCCTCGGACATCGCCGGGGCACCGGGCGCCTCGGCCAGGGCGGGGGCCTCGGGGGGCGGCGTAAAGGCAGCGGTCAAGGCATCCCGGGCTGCGCCCAGGGCGGCGATCATGCTCTCCAGCCCGGTCACGGGTGCGATCAGCGGGCAATACTGGTAGGGCCCCAGGTCGGGGTCGTCGTCGGCGATGAATTGCAGGGTGCCGCAGGGCAGTTCGATGTAGCGCCGTTCGCCGGCCGGAATATCGCCCCACAGTTCTCCCCCGCCGGACAGCAGGAAGAGGTTGAGAAACCAGGGGGTCACCATGACGCCCACCCAGTCGCCCCGATGGCGGCTGAAGCCCACCGCCGCAACACCCAGTCGGGCATTGACGAAGGGCAAGTCCTGCATGCGCGTTTCCCAGACGTGCAGGTAGTGGTTTTCCAGGAAGGCCGTGGGATCGGCGTCCAGGGGCGTCGCCGGGCGGATGGGGGGAGGCGCCAGGGCGGGGGTACGGATGCGTTGGGTCACGGGCGCTTGAGGTCGGTGAAATAGCGCTCCGCATCATAGTCGCCGTCCAGGGATGCCGCCAGGGCTTCCAGGGCCTCCTCGATGAGGGCCAGTTCCCCGGGTTCCACCACTTCCTTGGCGAAACCCAGGGAGCTCAGCACCCAGGTACCCTGCGGCTGCGGCCCCACCAGCATCATGTTGAGCAGTTCCCGCTCGCCGTGGCGCTCGACCCAGGCGAAGTCGCCCTCCCCTTCCCAGGCCACCACCTGCTTGGGAATGGAGAGGCACATCAGGCGCGCCCCCGCACATCGATCCCCAGGCCGTGCAACTCGGCGACGGTCATGGCCAGCAATTGCGGCAAACGCTCAGCGACGGTGGGGGTCAGCTCCATGCCCAGTTCCATCGACGCCGGCTGAATGCCGATGATGGCCGTGCGCCGGGGCGCCCGGCCGGTGAATTCGAGGCTGGCGAGGACGTCGGAAAGCCCCACCTGGTGCGGCGACAGCTTGGTCTTGAAGAACACCGGCACATCGTCGTCCTTCAACAGCACCGGCGTTCCCGGCGCCTGACCGTGGCGCACGCAATCGACCACGATGAGGGCGTCGAGGTTTTCCAGTTGCTCCAGCATCTCCATGGCGCAGGTGCCGCCGTCGATGACGTTGACCTCGGGGGGAAGGAGGTAGTCACGCTCCAGGCGTTCCACGACGCGAACGCCGACCCCTTCGTCGGAGAGCAGGATGTTGCCGATGCCGAGGACCACGACCGCCACGGGAATCTCCAAAAAAAAGGGGCGCGAGAAGTATCGCGCCCAAAACGACGGAACTCGTTGCCCTGGATCAAACGGCCTTGACCGTCACCACCGGGTTGTTCTCCTGATCCACCACATGCACGGCGCAGGCCAGGCAGGGGTCGAAGGAGTGCACCGTGCGCAGCACTTCCAGGGGCTTTTCGGGATCGGCCACCGGGTTGTCCAGGAGGCAGGCCTCGTAGGCGCCGGGCTGGTCCTTTTCGTTCCTCGGCGCGGCGTTCCAGGTGGTGGGCACCACGCACTGGTAGTTCTTGATCTTGCCGGAATCGATGACCACCCAATGGGACAGCACGCCCCGCGGCGCCTCGTGGAAGCCGACGCCCATCTGCTCGCCCTTGGGGAAGGTCGGCTTGTTGTAGGTCTTCAAGTCGCCCTTGGCCATGTTGGCCAGCAGCAGATTCCACTGGTTCATCAGTTCGTCCGACTGCACGGCGCAGCCCACGGCCCGGGCCGCATGGCGGCCGATGGTGGAGTGCATGGCGTCCAGGCCCACCTTGGCGCCGGCCAGGCTGGAGACCAGGTCGAGGGCGGCGGTGGCGTACTTCTTGGTCGGCTCGTGGCCGGCGGCCAGCATGTTGAGCACCCGGGAGAGGGGCCCCACCTGCATGGGCTTGCCGTAGAAGGTGGGCGACTTGAGCCAGGAATACTTGCCGTTATCCTGGAAGTCCGTGTAATTGGGCTTGGTCTCGCCCTTGTAGGGGTGGAGGGACACGTCGTTGCCGGCGGCGTAGTCGTACCACGAATGCTTGATCGCCTCCGACACGCCGTCGGTGAAGTACTTGTCGCCGAAGGTCTTGATCGGCTTGTGGCTTTCCAGCTTGCCGCCCTCGATATAGCCGCCCGGCAGGGCGAAGACGGTGCCCTTGCCGTCCAGCGGAATATCCGGCACGCAGAGGTAGTCGATGATGCCCTTGCCGTATTTGGTCCAGTCGGCGTAGAAGGCGCCGACGGCGGCCACATCGACCAGATAGACGTTCTTGACGAAGTCGTCGAGCTTCTCGATCCACTCCTTCACCGCCAAGAGGCGCTCGACGGTAAGCACCGACTGGGAGTCCAGGGAAAGCGGGTTGGCCACGCCGCCCACCGCCACGTTCTGGATGTGGGGTGACTTGGAACCCAGGATGGCGACGATCTTGTTGGCGTAGCGTTGCACCTCCAGGGCCTGCAGGTAATGCACGGTCGCCAGCAGATTCACCTCCGGGGACAGCTTCATGGCCGGGTGGCCCCAGTAGCCGTTGGTGAAAATGCCGAGCTGGCCGGTACCGACGAAGCCCTTCAGCTTTTCCTGCACCTTCTTGAATTCGGCCTCGCTGTTGTTGTTCCAGTTGGACAGGCTCTGGGCCAGGCTGGCCGCCTTCTTGGGGTCGGCCTTCAAGGCAGAAACCACGTCCACCCAGTCCAGCGCCGAGAGGTGGTAGAAATGCACGATATGGTCATGGATGGCGTGGGCCAGCATGATCATGTTGCGGATGTACTGGGCATTGACCGGGATTTCCAGTTGCAGGGCGTTTTCCACCGCCCGCACCGAGGCGAAGGCATGCACCGTGGTGCACACGCCGCAGATGCGCTGGGTGATGGCCCAGGCGTCCCGCGGGTCGCGGCCGATGAGGATGTTCTCGACCCCCCGCCACATCTGGCCCGAGGCCCAGGCCTTCTTGACGCGGCCGCCGTCCACTTCCACATCCACGCGCAGGTGGCCCTCGATGCGGGTGATCGGGTCGATGGTGACTCGTTTGGACATGATTAAGCCTCCTGAAAGGCCGCCCTGAAGGAGGCGGCGCCCCCGTGGGGGGCAGCGAACACAAGGTCGAAGACCGCAGGACAGCCGAAGGCTGGTCCCGCGAAGCGGGATGCGGCCTTGCCGCACAAAGTGAGCGTGGGGGTCATTTTCTTTCCTATCCCTGAATTCAGTGGGCCGCGGCGGCACCCTCGCGGGGCAGCACCGGGAAACGGCGGGTGATGATGATGTAGGCGAGGACTTCCAGCGCGAACATGCCGGCGGTGACGATCATTTCGGCGATGGACGGGAAGTAGTTCCAGCCCGTGTCGACGCCCAGGCCCGTGTCGTAGCCGATGAGGAAGCCGTTGAGGCGCAGGAAGACGCCGCCCACCATGATGGCCACCCCGGCAAGGAAGAGCCGGGCCGGATTGCGCCGGGCGGCAGCCGACCCGACCAGGACGAAGGGCGCCAGGAAGGCCAGGTTCTCGATCCAGAAGACGAAGGCTTCCAGGCTGGGACGGAAGGCGTTGCCCAGGGCGCCGCGCACCACCAGATCGCCGAAGCGCACCACCAGGTAGGCGCCCAGCACCCCCAGCATGACCTTGGCCATGGGTTCCAGCAGATGGACTTCGATCTGCCGCCGGTAGGCCGAAGACGCCACGCAGGACTCGAAGAGCACCACCCCGTAGCCGATGGCGATGGCGGTCAGCAGGTAAAGGAGCGGCACGACGGGGGTCTGCCACAGGGGATTGACCTGGGGCCCCATCACCACCAGGAGCGTCCCCAGGGACGACTGGTGCATCATGGGCAGCAGGGTGCCGAGGGCGATGACGACGAAGAGCACCTTGTCCAGCTTCTTGCGGGCGTCCTTCAGGCCCCAGTGCTCCAGGAAGGCCGGCGAGAACTCGATCCACATCACCAGGATGTAGGCCGAGATGCACACCGCCACCTCGAACATGACCGAGTTGGGATTGGCGTAGCCCGGCGCGAAGATGTGCCAGAAGTTCCAGTAGCGCCCCAGGTCGAAAATGACGCCGACCCCGGCCAGGGTGTAGCCGAAGAGGCTCGCCAGCAGCGCCGGCCGCACCAGCGGGTGATACTCGCCGCGGTTGAAGATATAGACCAGCATGGCCACCGAGAAGCCGCCGCAGGCGAAGGCGGAACCGATGATGACATCGACCACCACCCAGATGCCCCAGGGGTAGCCGTCGTTCAGGTTGGTGACCGCCCCCAGGCCGAAGAGGAAGCGGGTGATCAGAACGGCCAGCATGGCGAGCACCAGGACGCCGCACACGAAGGTCGCCGGATTGAGCAGGCTGCCGCCCACCGGGGCGGGCGCTGCGTGACGATGGGCGCTCATGACTGGCCTCCTTCCTTGCCTTCCTCTTCGGCCACCACGTTGCGACGGGCGATGAAGGTCAGGGCACCGAGGACGGCGATGGGCATGATCAGCCCGCCGTACAGGGTGTGCTGGATGGTTTCCGAAGTGGCGGCGGAAGCCGTCGGCTTGAGGTCGGGCATGCCCGCCTTCTGGAAATTCACCGCCGAGAGCTTCAGGACCTGGGTACCCCCGTATTCGGTTTCGCCATAGACGTGTTGCAGATAGTGGCCCACCTGGGCCTGGTAGCTCTGGTCCGGCTCGTCGCGCCAGCCACGGCGGCGACGCTCGCCCTTGCCATCCTCGCCGGTGGCCAGAATCTTCTCCTGGCCGTGGCGCAGGTGGCCGCGGGGAATGGTGGTCCACTCGCCGGGCTTCAAGGCAAGCCGGCGCTTGGCTTCGGCCAGCAGATCCTCGGTGCGGCCGAAGAGGGTCGCTCCGGTGGGGCAGACCTCGGCGCAGGCCGAGTAATGGCCTTCCTTGTGGCGGTGGCGGCACAACTCGCACTTGCCGATCTTGCCGGTGGGCGAATCGTACTGGTACTTGGGAATGCCGAAGGGGCAGGCGGCAACGCAGTAGCGGCAGCCGATGCAGGCGTCGGCATCGTAGCCGACGATGCCGGTCTCAGGATCCTTGGTCATGGCCGACACCGGGCAGGCCGACACGCAGGAGGGGTCCGCACAGTGCATGCAGGAGGTCTTCATGAAGGAATAGCCGTTCTCTTCGGCGTCCTTCACCTCCATGGTGCCGTGGCGGTACATCTTGATGAGATTGAAGGTATGGCCCGAGGTATCCAGCGGGGTATCCCACAGGTGGTCCATGACGTTGAATTCGGGCGGGTTCTCGTTGGCCTGCTTGCAGGCGGCCACACAGGCCTGGCAGCCGACGCAGAGGGTGGCGTCGTAGAGGAGGCCCATGGCTCCCGGGGGACGCTTCAGCGTCTCCCGGGCAGAAGCCGCCTCGGGCACCACGGTCGCGGCCGCCGCCGCGCCGCCGGCCAGGCAGCTTCTGAGAAAGTTGCGGCGACCGGCGACCGGTTCGCCGCTGGTCCGCCCCAAGGCGGCTGGCGCCCCTTCGCGGGGCAGCGCTTGCAGTGCGCGTGGGGGCTGTGTCATCTCAGACCTCCGTTTTTTCGCCGGACTGCTTGGCTTCTTCCAACTGCTCGGCCTTGTGCGAGAGACCGAGATTCCTGGCCACCATGGCGCCCGCCCCCGCCGCCGCACCGGCCACGGCGGCCAGCACCGCGGCGGACCCCAGGCTGGCGCCGACGCCCTTCTGTTCAGAGATGCGCGGCAGATAGACGCTGGGTTCGATGTTCTTCATCTTGGCGACGGCATGGATCGGCTTCTGGAAGCCCACCCCCTGCTCGGTACAGCCGATGCAGGGGTGACCGCAGGCCACCGGCCAAGTGCCGGCCCCGGCGTCGCCGAAGAGGATGACCGAGCAGTTGGCGTAGGTCTCCGGTCCCTTGCAGCCCAGCTTGTAGAGGCAGTAGCCCTTCTTGTGACCTTCGTCGCCGAAATCCATGGCGAAGCGGCCGGCGTCGAAGTGGGCGCGGCGCTCGCAGTTCTCGTGGATGAGGCGGGAATAGGCGAACTTGGGCCGGCCCAGTTGATCCACCGCCGGCAAACTGCCGAAAGTGAGGAAATGCACCACCGTCGACAGGAAGTTGTACGGATTGGGCGGACAGCCGGGAATGGTCACCACGGGTTTGCCCAGCACCTTGGCGACGCCGGAGGCGCCGGTGGGGTTGGGGTCGGTGGAAGGCATGCCGCCCCAGGAAGCGCAGGAGCCGATGGCGATCACCGCCGCGGCGTGCTCGGCGCATTCCTTGGTCAGCTCGATGGCCGTCTTGCCGCCGATCTTGCAGTAGACGCCGTTGTCCTTGGTCGGGATGGCGCCCTCGATGACGAGAATGTACTTACCCTTGTTGGCCTCCATGGCCGCGTGGCGCGCCGCTTCCACCTGGTGGCCGGCGGCGGCGAAAAGGGTCTCGTGGTAATCCAGCGAGATGACGTCGAGGATGAGCTTTTCCAGGGTGGGATGCTCGGCCCGCAGGAGGGACTCGGAGCAACCGGTACATTCCTGGAAGTGCAGCCAGATGACGCTGGGCCGCGGCTTGGTCGCCACCGCCTCGGCCACGGCCGCATCGGCGCCCTGGGCGAGCCCCAGGGTGCTCGAAAGCGCCGCGCAGAATTGCAGGAATTCCCGCCGCGTCATGGAAAGCCGCGCCGCTGCGGCGTCAATGCGCGCGTCGGTTTCCAGCGCGATCAGATTCTGGTTTGCCATCGTTTCCCCCTTTTATGCGGCCGGTGGTCCGGCGCCCTCTCTGTCGGGGGGAATGTTCTTTTCTGGTCTAAGCTCAGCCCGCGAAAAACGGCCCTGTCGTGAGCGCTTCCCGAGGGGAACAGGATCTCGCCAAGCAACCCGGTTCGATCCTGCAAGCACCCGTGTGGTGCATGACTCGTGCCATGATAAGCAAACGCTTGATTATCATTGGCTTAAATAAAAAGCCGGGGCTCAATTCCCGCCATCGCATTGTTCAACTTGGCGGCCGGTCTGGTTAGTGCGCTTTCATCCTGAAGGATTAGTCCGCCCGATCAGGCCTGATTGCCTGGGGATCACCGCGAGCGCCCCTGGCGGTTCGCCGCAGACTTGCGCATAATTGCAAAAAATCTATTCACACATCTATTCACTTATCCATTCAGCTCCAATGTCCAGGCACCAGGAAGCGATACGCCAACAGCTGTCCGCCGGCCCGGTGCCGGCGCGGCAACTCATTGATCGCATTGGCCTTAGCCAACCCACGGTTTCCCGCGGTCTGGCTGCCCTGGGCGATGAGGTGGTTCGTCTGGGGGCCGCGCAATCCATTCAATACGCCCTGCGCGACCGCAGCCGTGGCTTCGGCGATCTGCCGGTCTATCGTGTCGATGCGGACGGCCTGATCAGTCACATCGGCGAGCTCGTACCCGTACGTCCCGAGGGTTACGTGATGTTCCGCCAGAGTGGCAAGGCCCTGTACAGCGAAGGCCTGCCCTGGTGGCTCATGGATATGAGGCCCCAGGGCTATCTCGGTCGCGCCTATGCGGCGCGCCAAGGCGAGGTGCTCGGCCTGCCCCCCGACGTGAATCGCTGGAGCGACGCGGATGCTCTCCGTGCGCTGCTCGCCCATGGGCACGATCTGGTTGGCAATCTGCTGCTGGGCAATCTGGCCCGGGCGCGGTTCACCAGTGCCGATGATCCGCCGCTGATCTCCCAGTCGTCGAAGGCAAGGGTGTACGTCGCCCTGGCTGCTGACGCCGCCAAGGGTGAGGTTCCCGGATCGTCCGCCGGCGGCGAGCAGCCCAAGTTCACAGCCTACGCCGAGACGGAACACGGTCCACGGCATGTGATCGTGAAGTTCAGCGATCCGGTCGATTCGAGCCTGTCCGAGCGCTGGCGGGATCTACTCCTTGCCGAGCATCTGGCCTTGCAGACTTTGCGCGCCGCCGGGGTGCCGGCTGCAGCGAGCTGGATTCACGACCACGCCGGTCAGCGCTTCCTCGAAGTCGAGCGCTTCGACCGGGTAGGCATCCGGGGGCGCCGTGCCCTGTTTTCGTTGTTGGCGGTCGATGCCGAGTTCGTCGGCTTGGGCAGCGGCCCCTGGCCGGCCGCGGCGCGGCGGCTGGTCGATGAAAAGACCATTCACCCGCAGGCAGCGGCGGGTGCCTCGCTGCTGTGGGCTTTCGGGGCGCTGATCGGCAATACCGACATGCATTTCGGCAATCTGTCCTTCATGACCGAAGGGGGTGGGCGACCCTACGACCTGGCCCCCTGCTACGACATGTCGCCCATGGGATTCGCTCCGCGCAGCAGTGGCGGGATGAGCGACGGCCTTCCCGAACCGGTTCTCCATGAGAGCGTTCGCCCCCAGGAGTGGCGCGACGCGCTGGCCCTGGCGCATCGCTACTGTGAAGCCTTGTTTGCCGCTGAGGGTTTCAGCCCACGGTTTTCGCCCTGCATCGACACGTTGATGAGCCATATTGAATTGGCGGCGGTACGAATTTCGCGGCTCGGCGACCGATAGGCCACTGCCGCATCAGGGTGGCGGGGGGTGTGGCGGAAGAGAGCAGGAGTCGAACCTACCCAAGCCTGTTTGACAGGCCCTGACGGTTTTGAAGACCGTCCGTCCCACCGGGGAGCGATCTCTTCCGTGGTTCATGCCTGACCGAACTGCGCCGCAGAACCGCGCAACACGTGGGTGTCGCGTACGCGGCGAGTGTAGCCGACCCGGTCGAAGAATTCGAGGATGTGGATGGCCACCTTGCGGCCACCGCCGATCTCGTCCCGGAGTGGCGCAGCGCGGGCGGCGCCGTCACGGGTGGCGAGGGCGGCGACGCGCCGGGCCAGGTCGGCTATCGACTCGGCCGTGAAATAGTGGTCATGGGCGACGGGATAGGCCTCGCCCAGGCGGGCGACGCGCTTCATGAGGGCGCGGACCGTGTCTTCGGCAAGGCCACTGGCGCGGGCCATGTCCCGCACCCGGGGGGGCCCGTAGGGGGCTGCGTCGAGCAGGGGTTTCAAGGTCTGCCAGAGGTCGCGGTCGGCGGCGGCGAGTTGCACCCGGTGCTCGGGCAGATGGAGCCAGGCGTGGGTCTGGGCCAGGCGGCCGGCGGCCAGGAGTGTGTCCACCAGGGCGTCGAAGGCGGGGCGGGCCAAGGCCGGCAAGGTCAGGCGGCGCAGCCGGTCGCGCTCGACGCCGGGCATGTCCGGGGCGCGCTCATGTTCGTGGGCGAGGGCTTCCAGCGCCCGCGCCTGCAGGGCCTGCCAGCGGCTGGCGGCGAAGGCGGTGCCGCCGATGACGGTGAGGCCCAGGGCGGCCACCAGGCGGGCCTGGGTCGCCGCATCCAGATTGCGGTTGCGGGCGTGGCGGGCGAGGTCGACGCCGGCGGGCAGGCTCTCCGCCGCCAGGCGCAACGCTGCCGTGGGATCGGGGTCGGCGAGCGCCGCCAGCATGGCCAGGCGCTCCGGACTGCGCTTGTGCCGGCTGGGGGGAAAGATGTCGAGCACCTGGCCGCCGCCCAGTGTGCTGCGGGCGCCGGCATCGCGCAGGATGAAGCGGTCGCCGGCCAGGGCGCCGATATCCCGGTCGACCTGGACGTGGGCCAGGCCACTGGCGCCGGGGGCGATAGTGTCGCCCTCAAGCAGCGCGACGCGGGCGGGTACGTCGCCGGCGCCCAGGTGAAGGTGCACCGGCAACCCATGCTTCAAGGGCGGCTGGCCCGGCAGCACGCGCAGGGTGGCGTCGAAGTGGCGCAGCGGTTCGTGCAGGGGGGACGCCAGCACCCACATGCCGCGGGCGACTTCCTGCTTTTCCACCCCGGCCAGGGCGAGGGCGACGCGTTGGCCGGCTCGGCCCGACTCGGCCGGCTGGTCCTGGACACGCAGGCTGCGCACCCGTACCGATTTGCCGGGGGGCGATAGCAGGAGGGTGTCGCCCACGGCAACCTGCCCGGCGAAGGCGGTGCCGGTGACCACGGTGCCGATGCCGCCCAGGGTGAAGCAGCGGTCCACCGCCAGGCGGAAACCGCCGGCAGCCTGACGGTCCCCCAGTTGCCTGGCCGCCGCTTCGAGATGGGCGCGCAGTGCGCCAATGCCGGTGCCGCCGGTGGCAGCTACGGGAAAGACCGGGGCACCGGCCAGGACGGTGGGGGCGAGGAGTTCGGCGATTTCGGCCCGGGTGGCGGCGATGCGCTCCGGGGCCACGGCGTCGATCTTGGTCAGGGCCACCGCACCCTGGCGGATGCCCAGGAGTTCGACGATCTCCAGGTGCTCCCGGGTCTGGGGCATGGGGCCGTCGTCGGCAGCTATCACCAGGAGGGCGAAGTCGATGCCGGTGGCGCCGGCCAGCATGTTGTGGATGAGTTTTTCGTGGCCCGGGACGTCGATGAAGCCGAGGACGCCGCCCGCTGGTAAGGGCGTGTAGGCGTAACCGAGATCGAGGGTGATGCCGCGCGCCTTCTCTTCCTTGAGGCGGTCGCAATCAACCCCGGTGAGGGCCTTCACCAGAGTGGTCTTGCCGTGGTCGATGTGGCCGGCAGTACCGACGATCATTTGGGCCTAGTCCGCCAGAGGCTTCCCCGCTCGCCCCGAGGGTGCGAAGGACGAACGGGGAAGCCGGATTCGAGGCATGGTCCGCAAACACCATTCACCCTTCGATACCTCAGGGCGAACGGTGTTTGAATGGTGAACTGGTCAGTCATTGCCGGAGCATCAGAACCGGCCTGACGGTCGGTCTGTGGCGAGGCATCCCCGGTCGGTCCGTGCCAGAGGCGTCCCCGGTCGGCCTTTGGCAGAGGCGTCCCCGGTCGGCCTTTGGCGGAGGCGTCCCGGTTGCTCTGTAGCGGAGGCATTCCCGTTCGTCCTGAGGTATCGAAGGACGGGCGGGAATGCCGGGGACAGGCCGCAAACACCGCGCACCCTTCGAACCTTCAGGGCGCAGCGTTTGAATGGAGTGCCGGCGAATCATTGCTGGGGTGTCCCAATAGGCCCGGCCCGCTGTCCTCGGCGGAGGATTTCCTGTTCGCCCTGAGGGTGCGAAAGACGAACGGGGACGCCGGGTTCGAGGCATGGTCCGCAAACACCATTCACCCTTCGATACCTCAGGGCGAACGGTGTTTGAATGGTGAACTGGTCAGTCATTGCCGGAGCATCAGAACCGGCCTGACGGTCGGTCTGTGGCGAGGCATCCCCGGTCGGTCCGTGGCAGAGGCATCCCCGGTCGGCCTTTGGGAGAGGCGTCCCCGGTCGGCTTTTGGCAGAGGCGTCCCCGGTCGGCCTTTGGCAGAGGCATCCCCGGTCGGCCTTTGGCAGAGGCATTCCCGTTCGTCCTGAGGTATCGAAGGACGGGCGGGAATGCCGGGGACAGGCCGCAAACACCGCGCACCCTTCGAACCTTCAGGGCGAACGGCGTTTGAGACGGGCGGTGGTGGCTCATTTCAGATGCCCTGGCAATGGATTGTCAGTGCCCCAGGCCAACTGCCGTATTCGTTTCCAATCCCCCGCTATCAAGGCTTCCTTCTTCGCCCGGCTCCAGCCCTTGATCTGCCTTTCTGCCGCCAGGGCCTCCTCCCGTGTCGCAAATTCCTGGGACCAGGCCAGGGAGACCGGGCGGCGCGTCGCCGTATAGCCCCCGCACTCGCCGGTTTGGTGCTGTCCCAGCCGGTGCGGCAGATCGTCCGTATGGCCGGCGTAATACGAGCCATCGGCGCAGTGGAGCAGGTAGGCGGTGAAGCTCACGGCAGCCTGAGCTCGGCCAGTTGGGCCGCGAAGCGGGTCTCGTCGCCGGCTTCGAGGCAACGCAGATCCAGATGGTAGGCATCGTCGCGGATAGAGCCGATGACCGGCACGGGCAGGGTGCGGAATGCGGCTTCCAGGGCGAGCAGGGCCTTACCCGGACGCCTGGCGGTGGGGCGCAGGACGAGGGCGGCGGAAGGCAGGCGCTCCGCCGGCAGGGCGCCGCTGCCGATCTGGCTGGCGCAGGGTTCCACCGTCACCGTGGCGAAGGCGCCGACGGCGGCCTGAACGGCCGGCAGCAGACGCTCCCCGACGGCGGCCATGGCGGCCTGGGGTCGGGTGAGCAGGCGCAGGGTGGGCAGGCGCTCGCGCAGGCGGTCCGGGTCACGGTAGAGGCGCAGGGTCGCTTCGAGGGCGGCCAGCGTCGTCTTGCCCACTCGCAGCGCGCGTTTGAGCGGGTTCTTCTTGATCCTGGCGATCAGCGCCTGGCGCCCGACGATGAGGCCGGCCTGGGGGCCGCCCAGGAGCTTGTCGCCGGAAAAGGTGACGATGTCCGCCCCGGCGGCCAGGGCTTGCTGGGGCGTCGGCTCGGCCGGCAGGCCGTAGGCGGCGAAATCGCATAGCGTGCCGCTGCCCAGATCCACCAGCAAGGGCAGGCCGGCACCGTGGGCGATGCGCGCCACCTCGCCCTCCTCCACCGCTGCGGTGAAGCCGGTGACGGCGTAATTGCTGGTGTGCACCTTCATCAGGAGCGCCGTCCGGGGACCGATGGCCTCCTCGTAATCCCTGGCGTGGGTGCGGTTGGTGGTGCCGATTTCCACCAGCTTCACCTGGGCCCGGCGCATCACGTCCGGGATGCGGAAGGCGCCGCCGATTTCCACCAGTTCGCCGCGGGAGACCACGGCTTCCTTGCCCTGGGCCAGGGCGTTGAGGCACAGGAGCACGGCGGCGGCGTTGTTGTTGACCACGGTGGCGGCGATGTCCGGGTCGCCTCCGGCGACGATTTCGGCCAAGAGAGGCGACACCAGGTCGTCCCGGTCGCCCCGGCCGCCGGAGGCGAGGTCGTATTCCAGGGCGCAGGGGGCGCGGGCCGCCTCCACCATGCGGGCGATGGCTTCCTCGGCCAGCTGGGCGCGGCCCAGGTTGGTGTGGAGCACCGTGCCGCTGAGGTTGAACACCGGCCGCAGGCGCGCGCGGCCGGATTCATCGGCGCGGCGACGGATGGCGGCAAGGAGCGCGGCTTCGTCCGGCAGCGGCAGGCCGCCCCGGGCGCCTTCCCGGGAGGCGGCCAGTTCTGCACGGACGCAGGCGCTGACCGGCTGGCGGCCGTGGCAATCGATGGCGTCGGCCAGTTGCTGCAGCAGGCGGTCGACGGAAGGGAGGTGGAGTTTTGGTGAGGTCATCGTTTTCACCCGGACCGGGCAGAAAGCGTGGAAGGAAACTGCTTTTCTCGAAGGCTGTAGACCGTATCACCCGCTCGCCCCAAGCCCTTCTACTTGGTCCAGGACAGGCCCTTCGACATGGCTCAGGACAGGCCCTTCGACATGGCTCAGGACAGGCCCGTCGCAGGGCGGTTCGCTCGGGCTTCGACGGGCTCGGCCCGAACGGTGGGCGGAACAGCCTGGCTGTAGCTTACTCGCCGCCCGCTCCGATGAGCAAGAGATTGGGGCCAGCCCGCTCGAAGCCGGCTTCGTCGACCAGCATGTCGAGGGCAATGGAAGCGAGGTCGTCGGCCACCGGGTCCACGTGGGCGTTGTGACCCTGGTAGATGATCTTCAGGTAGCTGTGGCAGGCGTCGCAGGATTCGGCCCGGGCGATGCCGTCGTCGCCGTCGATTTCGTGCAGGGCAAGTTGCTCGTCGTCGCCGCACAGGACACAGGTGGCGCGGGGCACGTTCCACTCGGTGTTGCACAGGGTGCAGTGGGCGTAGCGCAGGTTCTCCACCGGGCCGTCGGCGCGAATGACGCTGGCCACCGGCAGGCTGCCGCAGCAGGGACAGATGCTGCGGGCTTCCATGGGCGGCAGGCGGTCGGCGTCGAGCTGGGCGGCGAGGTGGGTGAACAGCACCTGGAGCGCGGCGGCCACCAGGGGCAGGCGGGTCAGGTCGTTCTTGTCCGGCTCGCTGGAGAGCAGTTGGTCGGCCAGTTTCTCCAGGCCGTCGCTGCTGGTGACCAGGAGGGTGGCGAGGGTGTCGCGCAGGCCCTCGGGGGCGTCGGGCTGCACCGTTTCGACGATGCGGCCGAGGACGGCGCGCCAGGCGGGGGGCCGCTTGTAGGAAGCGGCAGTGAGGGGGGGCATGCCGTGGGTGCGGGCGCGGTCGAGTTCGTCGGTGTCGGGCAGTCCGACGTCGGCGACCTCTTCCAGGGCCTCGTGCTGGGCGCGGGTGAGGCGGCCGAGGAAGGACAGCCACTCGCCCAGGCTGTGATCCTTGGCCAGGGCGTCGAAACGCTCGGCGCGGTCGAGGAAAAGGCGGGCCGGATCGGGCAGGCGGATGGCCGGGACATCGCCCACGGGCTTGATATCGAAAATTTTTGAGGACATGGCAGGGAAAGAAAAAGGGGCGCCGGGATGATGACCCGGGCGCCCCGCAGGCGCAAGCTGATCGAATGGGCTAGACCGGCAACGGCCCCTACTTCCCCGTCACCTGCCGGTACCACCCCCGGTGATGCTGTTTGGCCCAGCCCCGGGTCACCGTGCCGGTCCACATGGCGCGGAGGGTGCCCTTGACCCAGATGGCGGCATACACGTGGACCATGATGAGGGCGATCATCACGGCGCCGGTGGCGGCATGGACGACGGCCCCCAGGCGAACCAGGGTGATGTCGAAGCCGAAATAGGCGCGCCAGATGAAGACGCCGGACACGGCCATCAGCAGCATGCACAGGGAGAGCGCCCAGAAAAGCGCCTTCTGGCCGCCGTTGTACTTGCCCTGCTCCGGCATGTTGTGGTCGTCGCCGGCCACCATTTCGCCCACCCTGGACAGCCACGCCCTGTCCGCCGGCGTCATGGCGTTGAGGCGCCTGAAGCGGAAGAACAGGGCCAGGAAGCTCACCGCCATCAGCACCCCGATGAAGGGATGCAGGATGCGCGCCCAGACCCCGCCGCCGAACAACTGGGTCAGCGGAAAGAAGGCCGGATGGAAGAAGGCCAGTCCGGAGAGGGCGAGCAGGATGAAGCTGATGCCCACCACCCAGTGATTGGCCCGCTCGGGCGCCGTGTAGCGTTGCAGGTCTTTGGGATCGCGGATCATGATGTCGCCTCCGTAGGGCCGCCCCAAGGAGGCGACGAGTCAGCAGCGTGGAAGCCGCACAGCGGCTGAACCGGAATCACCCCTTTCCTCGGGAAAGGGGGCGGGGGATAGGTTTTCATGCGTCCTCCTTCTCGATCTCGTCCTCAATCTCCTTGGAAACCTCGTTCGGTCCCTTGGTGACGTAGTGGAACAGGCTGCCCAGGGCGACGCCGGCCAGGGCCAGGGTGGCGAGGGGCTTGGCGGCGCCCTTCCACAGGGCCACCAGCGGGCTGATCGACGGATTGGCCGGCAGGCCGGCGTAGAGCCCGGGCTGGTCGGCGTGGTGCAGGACGTACATGACGTGGGTGCCGCCGACGCCTTCCGGGTCGTAGAGCCCGGCCTTGTCGAAGCCCCGTTCCTTCAAGTCCGTGACCCGCTTGGCGGCGTAGTCCGTCATGTCCTCCTTGCTGCCAAAGTGGATGGCACCCGTCGGGCAGGCCTTGGCACAGGCCGGGGCCTGGTTCACCGCCACCCGGTCGGAGCACAGGGTGCACTTGTAGGCCTTGCTGTCCTTCTTGGAAATGCGGGGGACGTTGAAGGGGCAGCCCGTCACGCAGTAGCCGCAGCCGATGCAGTTTTCCTGATGGAAATCGACGATGCCGTTGGCGTATTGAATGATGGCGCCGGGGGCCGGGCAGGCCTTGAGGCAGCCGGGGTCGGAACAGTGCATGCAGCCGTCCTTGCGGATGAGCCACTCCAGCTTGCCGTTCTGTTCCACTTCCGAAAAGCGCATCACCGTCCACGAGTTTTCCGTGAGGTCCATCGGATTGTCGTAGACGCCGTGGCAGTGGCCGACCTCGTCGCGCACGTCGTTCCACTCCATGCACGCCACCTGGCAAGCCTTGCACCCGATACAGGCGGAAACGTCGATGAGCTTGGCGACTTCCACCGTCTGCCGGGCCTGGGGCGCCGGCGTGGTGGTGGCGGAGCGCTGTTTGATGTCTAGGGATTGCAGTGCCATGTCACGCCTCCTGATGAGCCGCCTCGAAGGGGGCGTGCCCTCCTCGGGGGGTGACGAACGCAGTGAGTCTGGGGGTCGTGTCCATTCCAGTTCTCCTTTACGCCTTCTCGATGTTGACCAGGAACGCCTTGTACTCCGGCGTCTGCACGTTGGCGTCGCCCACGAAGGGCGTCAGGGTGTTGGTGATGAAGCCCGGCTTGGTCGCCCCCTTGAACCCGTAGTGGATGGGGATGCCGACGGTGTGCACCTTCCTGCCCTCCACCTCCAGGGCCTTGATGCGCTTGGTCACCACCGCCACCGCCTTGATGAAGCCCCGGTTGGAGCGCACCTTGACCCTGTCGCCGGCCGCAATGCCCTTCTCCTTGGCCAGCTCCTCGCCGATTTCCACGAACTGCTCCGGCTGCATGATGGCGTTGATCAGGCTCTGCTTGGTCCAGTAGTGGAAGTGTTCGGTCAGCCGGTAGGTGGTCGCCACGTAGGGAAAGTCCTTGGCCTTGCCGAAGGCCTCCATGTCGCCCTTGTACACCCGGGCGGCCGGATTGCTCGTGGCCTTGGGGTTCTTCGGGTGCAGGGGGTTGGCTTCCAGCGGCGTCTCGAAGGGCTCGTAATGCTCGGGGAAGGGACCCTCCGCCATCAGCTCGCGGCTGAACAGGCGGCCGACACCCTCCGGGTTCATGATGAAGGGCATCACGTTCTCTTCCGGCTTGGCATCCGGGCGCATGTCGGGCACGTCGTTGCCGGCCCACTTGTCGCCCGCCCACTTGAGCACCGTGCGCTTCGGATCCCAAGGCTTGCCGGCGAGGTCCGCCGAGGCGCGGTTGTAGAGGATGCGCCGGTTAACCGGCCAGGAAAATCCCCAGTTGAGGGTCTGGCCCAGGCCCGAGGGATCGGCGTTGTCGCGGCGGGCCGAATTGTTGCCGGCCTGGGACCAGACGCCACAATAGATCCAGTTGCCGCAGGTGGTGGAACCGTCGTCCCGCAGGTGGGCGAAGGTGCCCAACTGGTCGCCGGCCTTGGCCAGCACCTTGGTGGGATCCTTGGGATCGAGGACGTCGGCGAGGGCCTTGCCGTTGATCTCCCGCAACAACTCTTCCGGCGAGGGTTTCGTCGGCTGGGCATAGGCCCAGGTGAGCTTCTGGATGGGGTCGGGGAAGGCCCCGCCGTCCTTGGCGTACATTTCCTTGAGCTTCAGGAAGAGGTTCGCCATGATCTCGGTGTCGTCCTTCGAGTCGCCGGGGGCATCCGCCGCCTTCCAGCGCCATTGGATGACGCGGCCGGAGTTGGTGAAAGTGCCGGCGGTTTCGGCGAACAGCGAGGTCGGCAGGCGGAAGACTTCCGTCGCGATCTTGCCCGGGTCCACCTCGTTGAACTCGCCGTGGGGCTTCCAGAATTCAGAGGTATCGGTGGCCAGCGGGTCCATGATGACCAGGTACTTCAGCTTGGCCAGGGCGTCGCCGACCTTCTTCTTGTTGGGTACCGAAGCCAGGGGGTTGAAGCCCTGACAGAAGAAGCCGTTGATCTTGCCCTCGAACATGGCATTGAAGATCGACAGGGTGTCCGAAGCCCCCGCCAGCTTGGGCAGGTAGCTGTAGGCGAAGTCGGTCTCCTTGGTCGCCGCGTCGCCCCACCAGGCCTTCTGCAGGCTGACGAACCACTTGGGGAAGTTCTGGGGGAAGTTCATCTGCCCCGGACGCAGGGGCTTGGGCGTGCGCTTTTCCAGGAAGGTGACCAGATCCTTGTCGGCATCCAGCGGCGCTCCCAGGTAGCCCGGCAAGTTCTGGGCGTAGAGGGCGAAGTCGGTGATGCCCTGGACGTTGGCATGGCCGCGCAGGGCGTTGATGCCGCCCCCCGCCATGCCCATGTTGCCCAGCAGCAGCTGGATGATGGCCATGCAGCGGATGTTCTGGGAACCGACGGAATGCTCGGTCCAGCCCAGGGCGTAGAGGTTGGTCATCGTCCTGTTGGGCGCCGCCGTCTCCGCGATGTACTCGCAGACCTTGAGGAAGGCGTCCTTGGGCGTGCCGGTGATCTTGCTGACCACATCCGGCGTATAGCGGGCGTAGTGGGCCTTCATCAACTGGAAGACGCACTGCGGATCCTGCAGGGTGTCGTCCACCTTGGCAAAGCCGTCGTCGCCCAACTGGTACTTCCAGGTGTCCTTGCCGTAGCTGCGCTTCTCCTCGTTGTAGCCGGAGAAGATGCCGTCCTCGAACTTGAAGGCCCCATCCACGAGGAAGGCCGCGTTGGTGTAGGCCTTGACGTAGTCGTGGTGGATCTTGTCGTTGGCCAGCAGGTAATTGATGACGCCGCCCAGGAAGGCGATGTCGGTGCCGGCGCGGATCGGCGCGTAATAATCGGCGACGGCGGCCGTGCGGTTGAAGCGCGGATCGACGACGACGAGTTTGGCCTTGCGGTTCTTCTTCGCCTCGATCACCCACTTGAAGCCGCAGGGGTGCGCTTCGGCCGGGTTGCCGCCCATGACGAAGACGAGATCGGCATTCTTGATGTCAACCCAGTGGTTGGTCATCGCGCCACGCCCAAAACTCGGAGCCAGACTGGCCACCGTGGGAGCGTGTCAAATGCGCGCCTGGGTATCGAGGGAGGTAATGCCGAGGGCGCGCAGCGTCTTGACCGTCAGGTAGCCCACCTCGTTCTGGGCCGCCGAAGAGGCCAGGAAGCCGGTGGTGGTCCAGCGGTTGACGGTGACGCCGTCGGCGTTCTGGGCCATGAAATTGGCGTCCCGGTCGGCCTTCATATGCTTGGCGATGCGATCGAAAGCGTCCGACCAGGAAATCTTCTTCCACTCGGCCGTGCCCGCCTCGCGCACTTCCGGCCACTTGAGGCGGTTGGCGCTGTGGATCATGTCCTTCAAGCCGGCGCCCTTGGGACAGAGCGTGCCGCGATTGACCGGATTGTCCGGGTCGCCCTCGATGTGGATGATCGTCGACTGGGCGTTCTTGGACTTGTCGCCGGTGGTGTAGATGAGGACGCCGCAGGACACCGAGCAGTACGGACAGGTGTTCCGTGTCTCGGTGGCGCGGGCCAGCTTGAAAGTCCGTACTTCCGCCAGGGCAGCGGTCGGCGAGAAGCCCATCATGGCGATGGACGACCCACCCAGCCCGGCGGCGCAGACTCTGAAGAACTGTCGCCGTGTAACGTTCATGTTGACTTGTCTCCTCCAGGGCGCGGGTTGCGCACTCGTAAGACTAGACAAGTGGAGCGAGGTTCGCCACCAGGACGCTGTTTCCCAAGGGCTTACCCAGGGGTCGCCGCGGGGCTGATGCGGCCCTCGAGGGCTACCCCAGGGCACGCCGCAACAGAGCGCTGGCCCCGTCCACGAGCATCGACAGCAGAAGCATGGCGGCGATGACGGTGGCGGCCTGGGCGTGGTGAAAAAGAGACAGCTCGACGTAAAGCAATTGCCCCAGGCCGCCGGCACCCACGAAGCCGAGAATGGCGGCCATGCGCAGGTTCATTTCCCAGCGGTAAAGGGTATAGGCGAGCATCTGCGGCAGGGCGGCAGGCAGAGTTCCGTAGAGAAACGCCAGCACGCCGCCGGCGCCTGCCCCCTGGAGCGCCGCCCGAGGCCGTGGCGAGGCGTTCTGGAGTGCTTCCGCATAGAGGCGGCCGAGAACTCCGGTGGTATGCAGGGCCAGCGCCAGGGCTCCGGCAAAGGGACCCAGGCCCGCCGCCAGGACGGTGAGTGTTGCCCACACCAGTTCCGGCACCGAGCGCAGGGCATTGAGGACCAGGGACCAGGGCAAGCGCCAGCGGGGCAACGCCAGGAGCAGCCCGCCAAGCGCCGCCAACAGGGTGCCGACCGTGGCGATCGCCAGGGTTTCCCAGGTGCCCCGGGCAACCCGGGCCAGCCAGTCGGCGGACAGGTCGGGCGGGAAGAATTCGGAGACGAATCCCGCGATGGATGCAGCGGCCTCCCGGGTGAGCAGGGCCCCGAACGGGAGGTCGAGATAGCGGGTGCTTTCCACCACGGCAAGGCCCGCGGCGACTGCGAGGATGAAAGCGGAAGGTCCGAAGGGAGAGCGGCGCGCCGGGGGGGGGCGGTCGAGCCGCCGTCGCAGTACGGCGGACAGTTGGTCGGCGGCAAACACCAGGGCGACGAAGACCAGCAGGATGCTCGCCGCTTCGCCCCCGTTGAGCATCTTCATGGCCTGATCCATGAGCTGGCCCAGGCCGCCGGCGCCGACGAAGCCCATCACCACGGAGGCCCGGATGGCACACTCCCAGCGATAGACCGTATAGGAGAGCAGTTCCCCGGCGGCCTGGGGCAGCACTCCATAGAGGATGGCCGCCGTGCGGCGGGAACCGCTGCGGCGCAAAGCCTCGGCGGGCCGCGGGTCGCTGGACTCGAGAATCTCGGCATAGACCTTGGCCAGCATGCCGCCATAGGTGAGCCCCAGGGCGAGCACCCCGGCGGCCGGACCGAGGCCGAAGACCCGCACGAAAACCAGGGCCCAGACCAATTCCGGAATGCCCCGCAGGACGACGAGCAGGGCCCGCGCCACGGGGTTGAGGCTGACCCGCTCCCGGGCGGCACCGCTGGCCCAGCTCGCCAGGGGGACCGCGAGGAGCAGGGCCAGGGCCATCCCTGCCGTGGCGATGGCCAGGGTTTCCAGGGTCGCCCGCCCCAGGAGAGCGAGAAATTCCGCATCGCTGGCGAGGGGCAGGAAACCCGCCAGGAATGTTCCGATCACCCGCAGATTGGCGCCATCGAAGAGCACCACCGGATCGACCTCGGCGGACCGAAACAGCGGCCACAGCACGGCCACCGCAGCGAGGACGGCACCCAGACGAATGCAGGCCGCGGGGTCGCGGTGGGCTGGCGCAATCATCCTGGAAACCTCGGCGGACCACTTGTCGATGCCCGGGAGGCCGTGGGGCACCGTGGCGCAGAAGTTGCCCGCGCGGGTAAATGGGGATGCGCAGCCACAGGCATGGCGCCCCGGAACGCGACAACGCAAGTAGAATGGCGCCATCTGTGGCCGGGCGGCAGGAAATCGCGGGGCAGCCCGCAGGGGATCGCCAGGTCGCAGGGCATGTCGGGAGGATCGCTTTTTTTTGCCGCAGCCCCTCGTCGAAAGAGGGCGCGGTTTTCCGTCGCTTCATTTCGCAAAGGAGATCTATTCGTGGCAATCAATCCGAAGGAACTATCCGCATCCAATCTGGCTGCCCTCGACGCCCTCTTGTCGGTCGCCAACGCTGCGCTCGAAACCGTCGAGCGCATCGCCACCCTCAACATGAACACCGTGCGCAGCTCCCTCAAGAACTCCGCCCAGGGCACCAAGAAGGTTCTCGCCGCCAAGACGCCCCAGGAAGCAGCCGAGGCGCAGTCAGCCATGGTGCAGCCCGCCATCGACAGCGCCGTGGCCTATACCCAGGCCCTGCAACAGGTTTCTGAAGAAGCGCGGAACGAACTGGCCAAGGTGGTCGAGGCCCAGTTCAGCGCCTTCCAGAAATCCGCCGGGCGACTGCTGGAGCAGGCCACCAAGGGGGCTCCCGCGGGTTCCGAGGCCTTCGTCAGCGCCATGCAGGATGCCCTGAGCAAGGCCAATTCGGCCTACGACCAGGTCACCGCCATGACCCGGCAACTCGCCGAGGCCGGTCAGGCAACGGCCGTTGCGGTGAGCAAGGCCGCGAAAGCCCCGGCCAAGGCGCCGGCCAAGACCGCCGCCAAAAAGGCCCCGGCCAAGAAATAAGCCTGCCGCCCCCCCACATCCTGGCTCTGCCCCTGGCAGGGCCATTTTTTTGCGTATTGACGCACTCTTGCGCTGCCATCGCGCAAGAATGCGGCCGGGGAGCAGGAGGGTACGCAGGGCGGCGCGTTTCGGCATGAGGCGTGACGATCCCGGCCCGTCAGCAGCACGCCGCCCGGCGCGCTTCCTCCGTGGCTTCCGCACGCAGATCCGCGGGCCGTTCGCCGGCCAGGGTGGGCAGGATTTCTCCCTCGCAGGCATAGAGTTCGTGCAGATGCGCTTCGCTCACTTCGGCCACCGGCAGGTCGAAGGCGACCCTCCCCCCCTTGACCCCGACGATGCGGGCAAAGGACGCCAAGGCGAGATCCACGGCGTGCAGGCTGGCCACCAGGGTGGCGCCGCGGGCCCGGGCCTCGGCGCAGAGCAGGCGCACCGTGGCCGTGGCCAAGGCCGGGTCCAGGGCGGAGACCGGTTCGTCGGCGAGGATGAGCTCCGGCTCCTGGTACAACACCCGAGCCACGCCGACCCGCTGAAGTTGTCCACCGGAAAGGCGGTCGCAACGTTCGAACAGTTTGTCTGTCAGGTCGAGGCGTTCGAGGACCGCGCGGACACCGGCCACATCCAGGGGATAGAGCAGCGAGGCCAGGCTCTTCCACAGGGGCCAACGGCCCAGGCGTCCGGCCAGGACAGCAGTGACCACCCGTTGCCGCCCGGGGATGGGGGGGGCCTGATGCACGGTACCGATGCGGCTGCGCAGGTGGCGCAGCTCACCGGCGGCCAGCCCCGCCGCCCTTCGGCCCAGAATGATCGCCTCGCCCGCCGTCGGCACCAGGGCACTGCCCACGAGCGACAGCAGGGTGGTCTTGCCGGCGCCCGAGGGGCCGACAAGGGCGATCTGCTCGCCCTGTCGCGCTGCCAGCCCCACGTCCTGGAGGGCCTTGGCGCCCTTGCCGTAGGCCAGGTCGACCCCGGCCAGCGCAAAGCTCACTTGAGGAGACCCGCGGCCTGGGCGGCCTTCTCGATTCCCGCGTAGTTTTCCTTGCGGGTCGGGATAAAGCGCGAAGCCCGTTGCAGGGCCATGATTTCCTTGTGCTCGGGATTGGCCGGGTCCAGCTTCAGGAAGGCGTCGGCGATCTTGTTGACCAGGGCCGTATCGAGGTCACCGCGCACCGTCCAGTTGTAGTCGAAGTACGCCGGCGTGGTGGCGAACACGCGGACCTTGTCCGGATCGACCTTTTTCTGCTCCACCAGTTTGTCCCACACCGACGCATTGAGCACCCCCGCCTCGGCCTTGCCCGCGGCGACGAAGGCCACGGTCGCGTCGTGGGCGCCGGAAAAGGCGATGGTCTTGAAATCCTTGTCGGGATTGAGACCAGCCTCCTGCAGGAAATAACGCGGCATGAGATGGCCCGAAGTCGAGGATGGCGATCCGAAGGCGAAGCTGCGCCCCTTCAGGTCGGCCAGGGACTTGATAGCCGGATCGGCGGTGATGAAGCGCGAAGTGAAGCGGGCATCCTCCTCCCGCTGCACCAGAGGAACGGCGGTTCCGTTGGTGCGTATCCTGGCCTGTACGTAGGTGAACCCCCCCAGCCAGGCGAGGTCGATCTTGCGGGTGGCGAGGGACTCAACCACCGCCGCGTAATCGGAGACCGGCGTGAACACGACCTTCATGCCGGTCTGGGCTTCCAGATAGCGGCCCAGGGGGGCGAATTTTCTTTGCAACTCGGTAGGGGCCTCGTCAGGAATGGCCGAAACCCGCAGCACGTCTTCAGCCAAAGCCGGGAGGGAAGCGAGGGAGAGCAGGCCGGCAAGCACCGCCGCCCCCTTGAGCGCCAGACGGCGCAGGATGGACAGGTTCATAAGGACTCCGAATTGAACGACAACCGCCACCCCGCGGAACTCGAGGCAGCTTACATGACGCCGTGGCGCCGGATTTCTTGGGGCGGTACGCAGACCGCAAGGGGAATTATCCATGAAACCTCGCTTGACCAAGGCGCCTTGATGCAGGCGCTACAGGGGTACGAAGCCGGATTGGATTTCCCGGACTCGCTGCACGCCGCTCTGAGCGCGGGCGAAGTCGCAGTGATCACCTTTGACAAGCGGTTTGCCAGCCGAGCCAAGCACGAAGAGATTGCCCCGCCCGTCGAACTCGTCTGATCCTGGTCAATGCACCGTACACACCATGCACGGATCGAAGGAGCGCACCACATGCTGTACGGTGGGCGGGGCGCCCTCTCCGGCGGGCAGGCCGACCAGGGCCTGTTCGAGGGGGCCGGGCTGCTCCTGCTGGTCGCGGGGGGAAAAATTCCAGGTGGTGGGGGCGACGATCTGGTAGCGCTCGATGCGGCCGCGACGCACGCTGATCCAGTGCCCCAGGGTGCCCCGGGCGGCTTCCACCAGACCGGCGCCGACGGCGTCGTCGGGCAGATCGGCGTGGGTGCAGAAGGGCTCGCCGGGCCGCAGGGCCTGCACCCAGGTTTCCATGGCAGGGAGCACGGTGGCGAGTTCGACCATGCGGGCCACGACGCGGGCCGTGACGCTGCCGCCCGTGCCGCGCACCATGTCCCGCAAGAGAGGATGACCGGCGACGGTTTGCCGGGCCAGGGCGCCGACTTCCGCCGGACTGCCATCGTAGCGGGGCGCCTTGCACCAGGTGTAGCCGGAGGGCTTGTCCGCCGCCACCAGGGTCTCGCCGCGCGCCGGGGGCAGCGGCGGGCCATCGGCGAGCCAGGCGTGGTGGGCATCTTCCGTGATCGCGGCGGGATCGAGCGACGCGCCCTCCCCTTGCGGCGACCAGACACCGGCCGGGAAGAGACCGTAGGCGCCGCTGGAAAGGTAGGGGTGGCCGGCCCGGCCCAGCCGGTCCAGACCCAGGTCAGCGGCGGCGGCGAGAAAGGCCGGAAAGTCGCCCGGCCGCCCAGCGGCCCAGGCGCTCAGGGCATCGCGGCCGTCCAGGGCGGCGACGGCTGGCAGGGAATCCCCCAGAAGCCGGGTCTCAAGGAACGTGCGGAATTCCCGCAGCAGGGCCAGGATGCGAATGCGCTCGGCGGCGGTTATGGCGCGGGTGCTGCCGCCGGGTTGCAGGGCCAGGGTATGGGGCCACTTGCCGGCGAGGAAGCCCATGAGCTTCAAAAAATTGGCCCGGGCCGGAAGAACTTCCGCGGCCGCGCTGCCCTTCACCGCCATGAACCGGCTGGCCAGGGCGGCGTACCAGGGCCGCCCGGCGTAGGCGGGGCGGGCAAAGTCGGGCATGAAAAAAAGGTAGAAATGGCTGAGGTGGTCAGCCAGATTTTCCGTCGCCTGGATGAGGTGGCGGGCCAGGACGCCGTTGGGCGCCGGCACGAGGCCCGCCGCCTCGGCCAGGGCCGACGCGGCGGCGGCCGACTGGGCGACGGAACAGATGCCGCAGATGCGCGGCACGATCACCAGGGCGTCGGCCGGAGCCCGCCCGACGAGCAATTGTTCGAAGCCGCGGAAGAGGGGCGAATTGACGCGAGCCTCGACCACCTGGCCGGAGGCGTCCAGGTCGAGGCTGAGTTCCAGGTCGCCCTCCACCCGGTTGAAGGGACCGACGCTTATGCGCATGACCGCCCCCGCCCCCCCTGCCCCGCCACTATTTGAGCCCCGTCTTGCGGATCGGGGGGCGCACCACGGCGTGATCCTCCACGGCGTTCTCCCGCACGCGGCGGGGCGTGGCCGACTTGGACAGCGCCGCCAGGGCCACGAACCAGGCCTTGGGCATGTCGGTGGGCAGGCCGATGGGGATGCCGGCCACCTTGGGGGTTTCCTGGAAGGGGTGTCCCGGCGCCTCGAAGCCCGGCTCGGTGCAGGAGATGCAGGCGTAACCGCCCCGCAGGCAGGAACCGTTGCCGTTCCAGGCCCGGAGATTGCAGTCGGCATGGGCCTGGGTGCCCTTGCAGCCCAGGTTTTCCATCAGGCAGCCCAGGTCGGAGGCCTTCTGGGCGCTGGCCTTGAATTCGTAATACTCGTTGCGCGGGCAGCCGTGATGCACGAGCTGCTCGGCATACAGCAGGGGGCGCTGGAAGTCGTCCAGGTCCGTCGGCGAGAGCCCTTCCAGGGCGAGTTTTTCCAGGCTGTCCACCACCCATCCGGGATGGACCGGGCAGCCGGCGACATTGACCACCGGCAGGCCGCTCAGGGAGCGGAAGCCGCTCCCCAGCAGGCCGCCCGCTTCTTCGGCGTCGAATTGCAGCCCGCAGGCTTCGAGGGGATTCCCCGGGGTGCTGGCGGAAAACCCGCCGTAGGCCGAACAGGATCCGATGGCGAAGACCCAGCGGGCCTGGCGGGCGAGGCGCCCGACCCAGTCGGTGAGGGGGCGGCCGTCGCCGGACATGAGGTGGAATTTGCCGCTGCCCGCCGGCCCCCGCAGCAGGGCGCCCTCGACGCACAGGATGTCGAAGGGACGCGCCCCGCTGGCGCAGTCTTCCAGCAAGGCCAGGGCTTCCGCCCCCGTCTGTTCGGAAAATGCCGGGTGCCAGAGAAATTCGATGCCCGCCTCGCGCAGTTCGGTAAACAGGGGGCGCGGGTCGGCGCCCAGGAGCGACTGGGTGCAGCCGCCACAACCGCCGCTCTGGAGCCACAACACCTTGAGCATCACGCCTCCCGCTGCGCCGCCCCGAGGGGGGCCGAGAGCGCCCCGGGGGGCGGCGAACGAAGGGGGTGGGCCGCGGGTGTCACTACTGCTCCAGGCCGTAGCGAACCAGCTTGCTGCGCAGGCCGACGCGGGACAGGCCGAGTTCCCGGGCGGCGCGGGACTTGTTCCAGCGATGCCGGATCATGGCCTCCTTGAGCACCTGGGCTTCCAGTTGGTCCATGCGTTCCTTGAGCCCTCCGGAAAGACTGGCCAGCCAGGCCAGTTCGGCCGCCTGGGTTTCCCCCACCGGTGCCCGCAGGACGCGGGGCGAAAGCAGGTCGGCGCCGAGACGGGGCCCGTCGCTCAGAGCCACCATGCGCAGGATTTCGTTCTGCAGCTCGCGCACATTGCCGGGCCAGCGGTAGGCGGCCAGGCAGGCCAGGGCTTCGGCACTGAAGCCCTCCAGGGGACGCCCCAGGGCTCGGCTGGCGGAATCCAGGAGGCGCTCGGCCAGGAGGGGAATGTCCATGGGACGCTCGCGCAGGGGCGGAACATGGAGGGGGATGGTCGCCAGGCGGTAGTAAAGATCCTCGCGGAAGCGCCCGGCCCGCACCTCCTCTTCCAGATCCTTGTTGGTGGCGGCGATGACCCGCACATCGACATCCACCGACCGGGAACTGCCCAGGGGCCGAAACTCGCCTTCCTGCAGCACGCGCAGCAGCTTGACCTGAAAGGCGGGACTCGTCTCGCCGATTTCGTCCAGGAAGAGACTGCCTCCGTCCGCCTGCTGGAAGAGGCCGATACGATCCTCGACGGCGCCGGTGAAGGCGCCCCGCTTGTGGCCGAAAAGTTCGGCCTCCAGCAGGGTATCGGGGACGGCGCCGCAGTTGGTGGGGATGAAGGGCCTGGCCGAGCGCCGGCTCTCGTAGTGGATGGCCCGCGCCACCATCTCCTTGCCGGTCCCGGATTCTCCGGTGACCAGTACCGAGAGGTCGTAGGGGGCAACCCGGGCGATGAGTTCGCACACGCCGTGCAGGGGGCTGTCCTTGGCCCGGGTGAGCCCGGCGATGCCGAAGGTTTCCCGGGCGCGCTCGACCTTGCCCGCCACCCGGGTCTTCAATTCCGGCAGGGCAGTGCGCAGTTCCAGGGTCAGGCGCTGGTTGTCCTGTTGCAGGCGCCAGAGTTCGGCGGCCCGCTTGAGGGTGAGCAGCATGTGCTCCGGCTGCCAGGGTTTCAGCAGGTACTGCCAGATGCCGGCGTCGTTCACCCCGGCGATGATGTCCTCGGCGTCGGTGTAGCCGGAGAGCACGATGCGGATGGCGTCGGGCCAGCGGCTGCGCACTTCCTTGAGGAACTGGATGCCGGTGGTGTCCGGCATGCGCTGGTCGCAGAGGACGATCTGCACCCACTCCCGTTGCATGATTTCGCCCCCCTCCTCGGCGGAGGAGGCGCAGAAAACCTCGAAATCCTCCTCCAGCGTGCGGCGCAGGGCCTCCTGGGAGCGCACCTCGTCGTCGATGACCAGGACGACGGGCAGCCTGGCGGCGGTGGAGGCGCTTCTGCGGTTCATGGCGGAGTCTCCCATCCCAGGTCACGGTGGCGGGCGAGGTGTCGCGGGGTCCAGGAATGGGGCGACTTCCTGACGAAATGATAGCGCGCCACGTGGTACGAGGGGTCGAAGCCATAGAAATTGCGCCGCATTTCCCGCAATTCCTCGGCGCGATAGGCCGAAAGCGGCTTGGCTGCCTCGTCCCGGGCGCGTCTCTCCGCTTTGTCAGCCAGGCGCAGGGCAAAATCGGCGGCCGCCGCAAGTTCCACCGCACGGCGGGCCACGTCCACCCGGAAGGCCACCGCGGGCCCTGGCAGACAGGCGTCGTAGAAGCCCAGGGATACGGCCTCGCGGGCGGTCATGGGCAGACGGTGCTGCATGATGGCCCGGGCTCCCGCCTCGCCCACCCGGGGGGGCAGCAGATAGGTCCACAGTTCGGAGCCGTAGAGGTTGCCCATGTTCTTGTAATGGGGATTGAGCATCACCCCTTCCCGCACCCAGACCTGGTCGGCGGCGCGGGCCAGGAAACACCCGCCCGCCCCCGCGTTGCCCCGCAGCGCCGCGATGGTCAGGTGGCTGGCACAGCCGAGGATGGCCTCGGCCAGATCGTCCATGGCGTTGATATTGGCCCAGGACTCGTCGGCCGGACTTTCCGCCGCCTCGATCAGGTTGAGGTGGATGCCGTTGGACCAGAAATCCTCGCCCCCCAGGAGGACGATGACCCGGGTCGGCCGCCCCGCCGCCCAGCGCAAGGCCTCGCCCAGGCGCCGGCACTGTGCCGTTCCCATGGCGCCGTTGTGGAATTCGAAACTGAGGAAACCCACGGCGTCGGCCTCCTCGTAGGCGATGTCCTGCCAGGTGCGCGCGGGGTGCTTCCACCAACCCTCCAGGGGCACTTCGGGCAGCGCGCCGGATTCCGCAAAGGCGACGGTGGTGGGCAGCTTGCAGGCCTCGTCCCCCTCCCGCCGCACCTGGCCGATCCATACCGCCCCATCGGCGGTGGCGCGGCAGACGGCCCCCTCCCGCCGGGCCAGCAGCGTTCCCGCCACCCCGTGCAGTTCGGCTTCCGGCCAGGCATCGTAGAGGCGGCAGGGGTGCCCGAAGAGCGTGTCGAGGACGCCGGGGAAGCCGTCAGCGGCACCGATCCGCGCCAGCACCTCGGCCGTGCTCGCCACCTGCCAGTCGATGCGTCGCTCCGCCTGCCGCATCAAGGGACGCAGCCGCCCCCGAGCCTGCGGCCCGGGACGCTGCGGGTCGAAATCCCCGACCGCAAGCCGCTCCACCGCCAGCAGCACGGCAGCGACCGCGGCCTCGGTGACTTCGTGGCGATAGACCGAAGACTTGCGCGCCCGCCGCAGCGGAAATTCGGCACTGGACCAGACCGGACCGGCATCCATTTCCGCCTCCGCCTGGAGCACGGTCACCCCCCAGCGCGTCTCCCCCTCCTGGATGGCCCAGTCCAGGGCCGAAGGGCCGCGATCGCCGACGATGCCCGGATGGACCACCAGACAGGGCACCGCCCGCCAGACCGATGCCGGGATGGCCCGCTTGAGGAAGGGCGCGACGATGAGATGGGGACGGAAGAGGGCCAGCGCTTCTTCGCTCACCGAGTCGGCGATGTCCAATTCCACGCTGAGGGCGTGGCCCCGGGCCGCCAGCTCGCAGTGGATGCGCTGGGCAAGGCTGTTGTAGGCGTGGGTGAGGATGAGAATTCGCATACCGAGCGGGTTTTTTCAAGTCATGCTGAAAAAATGTTGCCGCACTGCACAAGGGATTGCGGCAAGAAACTTTCCATGGCGCATAAATCTATTACCTTCGCCTTATTTTTCAGTTGCTTAGCTTTGGATAAGATGGATTCAGTCACGCAATAAAAACCAGGGAGAAACAGCCATGACCGCCAAACCTGTTGCGGGGTCCAGCCCCAAAGGCAGCCGAAAACCGGGGCGCCGCCCCGCCGAATACATCGCCGCCGTCCGCTACCACGACGGCACCCGCGACCTGGTCCGGGTGCGCAACGCCGACGACATGGCCGACGCCCGCGCCATGGTCCTCGACGAACTCGACGGCGTGCGGGCCGTGGTCATCGCCGCCCGGCATTAGCGCCCGCTTCCTCACGGTTTCAGCAAATCCGCGGCAGTTGTTCGCCGCTCAGCCAGTCCACGATGCGCCGGCCGCCAAAGGCGGTGGTCATCTGGACGAAGTGATGGGCATCCTCCCGCACCTCGCCGATGATGGCGGCGTCGACGCCCAGGGGATGGGCCTTGAGGGCGGCCAGCAGCTTTTCGGCATCGCTTCCCGCGCACAGGGCGACCAGTTTGCCCTCGTTGGCCACGTAGAGCGGGTCCAGGCCCAGGAACTCGCAGGCCGCCGCCACCGCCGGCTTCACCGCAAGCGCCTTCTCTTGCAGCATCATGCCCACGCCGGATTGCTTGGCGATCTCGTTCAGCGTCGTACCCAGGCCGCCCCGGGTGGGGTCGCGCAGCACGTGGATGTCGGCGCCGCTGGCCAGAGCGGCTTCGATCAGGCCATGCAGCGCCGCCGTGTCGGAAACGATGGGCGAGTCGAAGCCCAGGCTCTCCCGCTGCGCCATGATGGCCATGCCGTGGTCGCCCAGGGTGCCGGACAGCAGGATGGCGTCGCCGACCCGGGCCTTGCGCCCGGAAAGCTCCCGACCGGGAGGCACCTCGCCGACGCCGGTGGTGGTGATGAAGACGCCGTCGCCCTTGCCCCGCTCCACCACCTTGGTGTCGCCGGTGACGATGGGCACTCCTGCCTCCCGGGCAGCCTCCGCCATGCTCTGCACGACGCGGGCGAGATCGGCCAAGGGAAAGCCCTCCTCCAGAATGAAGGCGGCGGAGAGCCACAAGGGCTGGGCCCCCATCACCGCCACGTCGTTCAAGGTGCCGTGGACGGACAGGCAGCCGATATCGCCGCCGGGAAAGAACAGGGGCGACACCACGTGGCTGTCGGTGGCCATCACCAGCCGGCCTTCGCCGGGATGGGGCAGCACGGCGCCGTCGTCCCCCTGGGCCAGCCATTCGTTGCCCAGCGCCCGGGCGAACAGTTCCTCGATCAACTGGGCCATGGCCCGGCCGCCGGAACCGTGGGCCATGTCCACCTGCCCGTGCTTGATGTCCAGGGGCCGCACGTAACCGGCCCGCACCTTGCCTTCGCTCACAGGGTCTCCTGTTTGTCGTTTTGATGGCGCCGCCAGAGCCAGACCACGGCGCCGACCATCAGCGCGTACCCCAGCCAGCGGGTGATGCCGGCGATTTTCACGTCCTTCGCCAACACCCCCCAGCGCAGGAAGATTTCCGTCCAGTCGTGCTCACCGCCGCCCACCAGGGGCAGTTCCTGGGCGCGGGCATCGGCCATGTAGCGGGCCACGTTGAGGAGATTCTCCCCCAGCCAGACGACCGCCATGGCCAGCCCCGCCGGTTCGCCGCGGCGGGCGAAGTGAATGGCCACTACCGCCGGGAAGGCCAATTGGAAAATGGTCCCGCCATAGACCATGAGGCGGTCGCTGAAAGCGCCGATGATGGGGTGCCCCGCCTCGTGGAAGGCCAGGTTGGCCGAATCGAGCAGGGGAATCCAGCCGTCGCGGGAGGTGGCGTGGACGCCCAGCAGCAGGGCGCAGACCAGGGCCACAGCCACCAGGGCGGCGCCGCTCACCGGCTTCCAGGCGGCGGTGGCTTCTTCGGCGGTGATGATGGGCTCCGGCCTCAAGCGACGTCCTTGTAGCGACCGTAGGTGTAATGGGCAGCACAGGCGCCCTCGGATGACACCATGCATGACCCCACCGGATTCTCCGGCGTGCACACGGTGCCGAAGATCTTGCAGTCCTGGGGCTTCTTGACCCCGCGCAGGATGGCGCCGCATTCGCAGGCCTTGTGATCGGGCACCGACTGGTAGCCCAGCGGGAAGCGCTTCTCGGCATCGAAGGCCTCGAATGGTTTGCGGATGCGCAGGGCCGAGTAGGGCACGACATTGAGGCCCCGCCACTCGAAGGCGCGGCGCAGCTCGAAGACCTCCGCCACCAATTGCTGGGCCTTGAGGTTGCCCTCCCGGGACACGGCGCGGGAGAACTCGTTTTCCACCTCGGCGCGGCCTTCGTTCACCTGGCGGATGAGCATGCGGATGGCCTGCATGACGTCCAGGGGCTCGAAGCCGGCGATGACCACCGGCTTGCGGTATTCCTCGGCGAAGAATTCGTAGGGCCGGCTGCCGATGATGGTGGAGACGTGGGCCGGGCCAACGAAACCGTCCAGGGGAACGGTGCCGTACTGGCGCACCTCCGGCGACTCCAGGATGCTGGAGATGGCCGAGGGCGTGAGCACGTGGCAGCAGAGCACGGAAAAATTGGCGAGGCCGAGGGCCTGGGCCTGCTTGATGGCCACCGCCGTTGGCGGCGTTGTCGTTTCGAAGCCGATGGCGAAGAACACCACCTGCTTTTCCGGGTGCTTCTGGGCCAGGGTCACCGCGTCGGCGCTGGAATAAACCATGCGGATGTCGCCACCCCGGGCCTTGGCCTTCAAGAGCGACAGGCTGTCGGAGGCCGGCACCCGCAGGCAGTCGCCGTAGGTGCACAGGGTGACGCCCTGCTCCAGCGCCAGGCGGATGGCCTGATCGACGCGGCCGATGGGCAGCACGCAGACCGGGCAGCCCGGGCCGTGGATCATGCGCACATTGTCGGGCAGCAGGTCGGAGACGCCGTAGCGGGAAATGGCGTGGGTGTGGCCGCCGCAGAATTCCATGAAATGGTAGCGACGCTCCGGCCGCACCTCGGCGCGGATGGCGGCGGCCAGGCCCTTGGCCACCTCGCCGTCACGGAATTCGTCGATGTATTTCATCAGTGGATGACCGGATCGTCGTCGGGCATCACGCCCCCCATTTCGGCGAAGAGGGCCAGGGTCTTTTCCGCCTCCTCGGGGTCGAGCTTGTTGAGCGCGTAGCCCACATGGACGATGACGTAATCGCCCAGCGCCACGCCATCCACCAGGGCAAGGGAAATTTCCTTCTTCACCCCGGCCAGGTCCACCACGGCATTGTCGCCGTCGCGCAGTTCGATCACTTGGGCGGGAATCGCCAGACACATGGTGCTTGCCCTTTCAGTCGTAACGTCCGCGCAACTGGGCGAGGATGATTTCCTCGTCGGCGACCTTGTACACCACCCGATGCTCGTCGTCGATGCGCCGCGACCAGTAGCCGCTGAAATTGAACTTGAGGGGCTCCGGCTTGCCGATGCCCCGTTCGGCATCTTCTAGCACGGCTCGGATCAAGGCATTGATCCGCCGCAAGCGAGGCCGATCCGACTTCTGCCAATGCAAATAATCCTCCCAGGCCTGGGGGTGGAAGGAAATGATCATTCGTCGATCAACTCCCGGCGCACGATATTGCGGCGATTCTCGATATCTTCGATGGCGTTCATCAGGCGCATGGCGTTCTTGGGGCTGCGCAGCAGATGGGCCGTTTCCATCAGGGACTCGTACTCCTTGAGGGACATGAGAACAGCGGCTTCCGCCTTCTGGCGGGTGATGATGGTGACGTCGTAATCGTTGGCCACCCGGTCGAGTTCGGCGGCCAGATTGTTGCGGGCTTCGGTGTAGGTGATGGCGCGCATGCTAGCTCCTGTACATAACGTTGGACATGTCCAGATTATTGCACAGAACCGCATGATCGTTGCCGGGCCACCCAGGCCTGACCGAGGGCGAGCCCACCGTCGTTGGGCGGCGCCCGGCGGGCTTCCAGCAGGGTCAGGCCGGCGCCTTCCAGATGCCCGCGCAGGGCGGTCATGAGAATGGCGTTCATGGCACAGCCGCCGCCGCAGGCGATGGTCGTCAGCCCCGTCGCTTGCGCGGCGGCGCCGGCCCAGTCGGCCAGTCCCCGCGCCACGGTGGCGTGGAAGACAGCGGCGCCCCGGGCGGCATCGTCGCAGTCGGCGAGAAAGGAGAGCAGCGGCGCGAAATCCAGCCTGTCGGCGGCGGGGATACCCCCGTCGGCCAGCGCTTCCACGACGCCATGGGCGGCGGCGAGGCCCTCCAGCTCCATGGCCGCCTGGCCCTCGTAGCGGGCTTCGGCGCGCACCCCGAGAAGGGCGGCCGCGGCGTCGAAGACCCGGCCCAGGCTGCTACTGGGCGGGCAGCGCAGGTCGCGGGCCAACAGGGTGAGCAGCGGCCCGGCGTCGCGACCGGGGAAGCGCCTGGCCAGCCAGGCACCGATGCGATGGCCGTGACCACCGGCGTGCAGGGCCGAAACCGCCATGCGCCAGGGTTCCCGGGCTGCCCGGTCGCCACCGGGCAGGCGCAGCGGGGCGAGGTGGCCGAGGCGCTGGCAAGCGGCGCCCTCCACCCGCAGCAATTCGCCTCCCCAGGCGCCGCCGTCCGGGCCCAGGCCGACGCCGTCCAGCGCGAGGCCGAGCAGCGGGCCGGCTTGGCCGTGCTCCGCGGCGATGGCGGCGATGTGCGCGTGGTGGTGCCCGACGGCGACGGCGGGAATGCCCCGTTCCGCGGCGAAAGCCTGGGCCAGCCGGGTGGAGGGGAAATCCGGGTGCAGGTCGTGGGCGACCAGATCGGGGCTCACGTCGAGGATGGCCAGCAGGTGGGCGACGGTCTCTTCGAGAAAGCCGATGGCCACCGCATTGTCCAGGCCGCCGATGTGCTGGGAGAGAAAGGCCTGGTGTCCCTTGGCGACGCATACCGTGTTCTTCAGGTAGGCGCCGAAGGCCAGCACGGCGGGGCCGTCTTCCGCCAGGGGGATGGGCAGGGGCGTGTAACCCCGGGCGCGGCGGATAAAGGTTACCGTCCCTCCTCCTTCAAGGGGGGCGAAATCGGGGTTTCGCAGAGCGGCGCTCTGCGCCGATTGAGCGGGCAGGCTATGCAGAGCCTGCCCTGGGAGCTTAGGAGGGGGATGGGGTTTGGAGCGACCGGCAGCAGCCCCATCCCCACCCCGGCCCTCCCCTTGAAGGGGGGGGAGTGTCGGCCGCACTACAGAATCGTCGCAACGCACGACGACGGCCCGGTCGTGGACGAGGTAGGCATCGGCGATGCCGGAAAGGCGCTGCAATGCCTCGTCGTTGGCGATCACCAGGGGCTCGCCGTGGGGATTGGCGCTGGTCATCACCAGCAAGAGGTCGCTGGGGGCGTCGCGCCAGGCGGTGCCGGCGGGGCGGCCGGCGGCCTCGTGCCAGAGCAGCAAGTGGAGCGGCGTGGCCGGCAGCATGGCGCCCAGCCAGACGAGGCCGGGGGCGATGCCCGGCAGATCGGCTTCGCCCTTGGGGCAGAGGACGATGGGGGCCGCCGGGTCCTTCAGCAGCGCGGTCTCGGCCGGGCCGACCCGGGCGAAAGGCGCCAGGGAGGAGGCGTTCAGGGCCATGACGGCGAAGGGCTTTTCCTCCCTGTGCTTCCTCGCCCGCAGTTCGGCGACGGCGGTGGCATTGCGGGCGTCGCAGGCCAGTTGGAAACCGCCCAGGCCCTTGAGGGCGACGATCCTGCCCGCTTGCAGGAGGGCCAGAGCGGCGGCGATGGGGTCTCCTGGTAGTTCTGCACCCCCAGCATCGAGCAGGCGCGGGCGCGGGCCGCAGTCCGGGCAGCAGGTGGTTTCGGCGTGGAAGCGGCGATCGGCCGGATCGGTGTATTCGGCGGCGCAGGGCGCGCAAAGCGGGAAAGGGGCCAGGCTCGTCTTTTTGCGGTCGTAGGGGATGCCGGCACTGACCGTGTAGCGCGGGCCACAGTGGGTGCAGGTGGTGAAGGCGTAGCGCCATCGCCGGCCCGCCGGATCGCAGAGGTCGGCGAGGCAGGCGGGACAGGTCGCGGCGTCGGGGCCTATGGCGGTGCTGACCGGGCCCGACGCACTGTCGACGATGCGAAAATCCAGCGGCGCCCAGTCGTCAGCCAAAGGCTCCCGCGCCACCGAATCGATGCGCGCAAGACGCGGCGCCTCGGCACGCAGGTGTGCCTCGAACTCGGACCAGCGGGGACCGTCGATGGCGACCTCGACGCCTTCCCCATTGTTGCGCACCCACCCCCGCAGGCCGAGCGCCTGAGCGATCCGCCAGACGTGAGGCCGGAAGCCCACCCCCTGGACAAGCCCGCCAATGCGGTACAACCAACCGGCCATGCCCGTTCCCGCGTGAAAAGTTTGAGCTTACGCCCGGTAGCGCTTTTGCGCATTACAGTGCCGCGCGCCTATCCGACGGCCAGCCCCTCTGCTCCAACGTGCGCCGCGACCCTTCCCCCCCCGACGTGCAGCGCTGCGCACCGCGGCAGCGCGCATCGTTGAGCGGCGGTGGCAGAACGCCCGAATGGACCATGGCGCGAATCGTGGCGGCGGTTTCTTCCACCCGCCGCTGCAGCTCGGCTGTGATCTCGATTTGGCGGCGTCGTCGGCTGCTGACGTGGTAGATCGCGCCGCACGGCACGAGCCGCGCCAGCATTTCTTCGAGGCACAGAGCCTGCCCCGCCAGTTGCAAGTCGTCGTTCAGCCATTTGCGCTTGGGACCGTGCTTGTACTCGACGGGATACACGGTGCCGTCGGGTCAGAACTCGACCACGTCGCACTTTCCGATGAGTCCGATGCGGTCGTTCCAGATCGGAAGCGCGTGCTCCACCCGCGCGCCATCGCGCGTGACCGCGTGATCGACCCGGTCGACGCGCGCATGTTCGGCATTGCCGCGCGCCGTATGCAGGTTGTCGGCGAACTCGCCTTCCTGGTAAATCAGGCCGCAGCGCCGTGGGCAGTAGGCGTACTGGTTTAGGGCGGAGAGGTTGACGAACTGGTCTTCGATCATGACCCGGACGGGTCGAGCAGGGTCAGGCCGGAGACGGACTTGAAGTCCGCCACGTTGCCTGTCATCAACGGCAAACCCTCGACCAGGGCACTGGCGGCGATGATGGCGTCGGGCAATTTGATCGCCGACTGGCCGCGCAGCGCGATCACGCGATCCACCACCGCTCGCGTCAGCGCCAGTTCGCCATGCCACGCAGCAGGTTCTCGGCGTCGCGCCGGCTTTGTTCGGTATGCCCGCGCCAGCCGAGGAGTTCCATGGTGGTGATGACCGATACCACCGCCCCGGCGGCCAACGCCTGCTCGACGTTTTCGACGAGGGCCGGCGCAGCGCCGACACTCAGGTAGTCGATCAGAACATTGGTATCGATGAGGCAGCGGCCGCTCATTTTTCGGCGGCCCGCCCGTCCCATTCGGAGCGCATCGTGTTGAACTCGTCGCGCAGGCGTACCGGATCGCCCTTGGGAAAGCTCGCACGTGCCGCTCGCGCCAGCGCAACGATGTCCGAGGCCAGTTCCTGCGTCGATGAGGCTTCGTACATGACGATGATCCGCGCCTGCTTGACATCCGCCGGCAGCTTGTCGCTGCTGACTTCGATTCGGTGATTGACGATGGGCGCGTCGATTTCAACGGCGATCATGGGGTGTCTCCTCGGTTGCGGGTGTGGCCTGGGGGATCAGTCTAGCTTTCGATCACCGGAAATACTACGGCTCGAGCAGTTCCACGCCCGCGGGCAGGCGATCCCGATGGACGGTAACCCCATAGTCGGCGAATGAACGGGGCGCCATCGGCCATAAGGGAAGCGCCCACGACAAACCAGCCGCCACGGCTCACTTGGCCGCCAACTGACGTTCCAGTTCGGCCACCCGACGCTTCAGCGCGTCGACGGATTCCGCGCGCTTGCCGCGCTGCGCTTCCAACCCCTTCTCGATCCAGTCCAGCCAGGCGGCCATGCCGTCGCCGCTGGTGGCGGAAACACGGAACACCGTCAGCTTGGGATTCACCTTACGGGCGTTTTCCTCGGCCAGGTCGGCGTTGAAATCCAGGTAGGGCAGCAGGTCGCACTTGTTGAGGAGCATGACCTCGGCGGCCCGGAACATGTCCGGGTACTTCAGCGGCTTGTCCTCGCCCTCGGTCACCGAGAGGATGGCCACCTTGTGCTGCTCGCCCAGGTCGAAGGCGGCGGGACAGACCAGGTTGCCGACGTTCTCGATGAGGAAGAGCGATGCCTCGGCCGGCTGCAGGCGCTGCAGGGCGTGGCCGACCATGTGGGCGTCCAGGTGGCAGCCCTTGCCGGTGTTGATCTGCAGGGCCGGCACGCCGGTGGCGCGGATGCGCTCGGCGTCGACGGAGGTTTGCTGGTCGCCTTCGACGACGGTGATGGCGAGTTTGCCCCTCAGGGCTTCGATGGTCTTCACCAGCAGCGTGGTCTTGCCGGAGCCGGGGCTGGAAACCAGGTTGAGGGCGAAGATGCCCCGCTCGTCGAACCAGGCGCGGTTGGCCCGGGCATAGGTGTTGTTCTTGGCCAGGATGTCCTGCTCGATCTGCACCATGCGGCTCTGGCTCATGCCCGGGGCGTGGGCACGGGCGGGACCGGTGCCGTAGTCGAGGTCGCCGCCGACGCCGGGAGCGTGGCCGCGGGCGTGCTCACCCCCATGAGCGTGGCTGTGCACCGTGCCGTCGGCGTGGCGATGGACATGGCCGTGGTCGCCGGCGTGCACATGGCCGTGGCTATGGGTGGTGCCGTCGGCGTGGGTGTGCACGTGCGCGTGGGCGCCCTCCAGGGCCGCATCGCCATGACTGTGGGCATGGTCGTCCCCATGCTCGTGGCTGTGGCTATGGACCGTGCCATCGGCATGGACATGGGGGTGATCGTGGGGGTGGAGGGCGTCGCCCTCGACGCGGGTTTCACCCGCACCGCAACCGCAAACCGTACACATCGTCTCGTCTCCTCTCCGCTCACTCGATCTCGATTTCCTTGACCCGCATCTCCGTGCCGGCCGTGGCTTGAACCTGGTGGCTGCCGCAGACGGGGCAGGCCCCCCACAATTCTTCCATGGGCACCGTGGCGCCGCACACCATGCACCAGCCGGCCCCCGCAACCGGAACGATGTCCAGCACCGCTCCCTGGGCGAGACTGCCGTGGGTGACCGCCTCGAAGCAGAAGGCCAGGGATTCCGGCTCCACGGCCGAGAGCCGGCCGATTTCCAGCACCACCGTCTTCACCCGCACTGCGCTCTCGCGCCGGGCCGTCTCTTCCACCAGTTGCAACACGCCCTCGGCGAGGGACATTTCATGCATCGCTCACACTCACCTTCAATTCATGGGGCAGGCAGGGGTCGAGGGCCAGCACCGCCTGCTCCAGGCCACGCCGCGCCGCGTCCTCGTCCGGCCACCGTCTGCCATCCACCAGGGCCGCCAGGGCCGCGGCATCGACAAAATGGCGGTCGGTGGGGGCCCAGACACGGTAGGCCACCACCCGGCCCGCCTCCAGCCGCGCGCCGTGGGTCAACACGCCGCGAGCGGTGAGGGTCTGCCCGACGCCCCAGCCAGCGCCGCCGGCCATCGCCACCGGATAGGGCGCACCGCTGGCCAGGGACCGGGCGGCTTGAACCACCGCGCCCAGGCGCTCGCGGTAGGCTGCGGCCACCGTGGAGGGCCCCTCCGCTGGCGGCGCCGCCAGCGTCGGGTTCTTCCAGTATGGGAGCCAATCGGCGGGGTGCAAAGAAGGGAAATCAAATTCGGCACAAGCCGGACCTTGCCCCAGGACCCCCAGGCAGCGGGCGGCCAGGGAATGCGCTTGAGCCACCCCCGCCCAGGCAGCCGCGGCGACACCGAGCAGCGTGCCTTCCAGGACCCGGTCGGTTGCAGCGCGGAGCCCGGCGCCACCCCGGGCTCCGCGCCAGATGGCGAAGGCCTCGGTGGCCTGAGGAAGGCCGAGGGCCGGGGGCCAGTCGAGGAGGAGGCGCCAGAGGTGCTCGTGCAGCATTTCCGCCCACAAGGGCTGCGGATCGGCCGGCGGCAGGATTCTGTCCCCGGCTCCGGCCAGGGCTGCCTCGGCGGCCCTGCGTTGGGCCTGGGCGCACACACTGAAGAGAACTGGTACGGTCTCGACCACGACTGCGGCGGGCTTTCCCAGGTACAGGCGCGTCACCTGCGGGCGTTGCAGAGCGACTTCCAGGTCCGCGAGCCGCCCCTCGGCGTAACGGGCGCCTACGCTCAGTTGGCCGACCGCATTCATGGGCGAACGCGCCGCAGGGTGCGATGCGAGCGCCCCACCCCGGGCAGCCGAGCCGCGCCAGAAGCGTAGGGCCGTACGATAACGAGACGAGCAAGTCCACAAAGCATGACGAAGGGCAAGGGGCGCCAGGGGGAATCAGGATTATGCCCCACAAGCCTTCGCTGGCCCCCTGCACCGACACCAGGGCATCACCCCGGCACAAGCGGCAGAAAATCGGGGTAAACCGGTACAAATCCCTGATACCGAACAAGCATCGCGGGCCAGAAGCCCCTTAAAATGGCAGCATCGCGTATCACTAAAGTAATAAGAAACACGCGCCGCGGCGCTACCGGGAAAAGTCATGCTCCACCATCGAAATCGCTGGATCTTCGCGGTCCTGTGCGCGGCCCTGGGTTGCGCGCGTGCCATGGCCGAATCCGGGGGTGCCGTACCGGACATGAGCCTGGAAGAACTGCTCAATACGGAAGTCACCAGCGCGTCGCGCAAGGCCCAGAGCCAGCAGAGCGTCGCAGCCGCCGTCTTTGTCATCACCCGCGAAGACATCGCCCGTTCCGGAGCACGCAATCTGCCGGACCTTCTGGCCATGGCACCCGGCATCGAGGTGGCGCGCATCGGCAACGACCGTTGGGCGGTCTCGGCGCGGGGCTTCAACGGACGCTTCGCCAACAAGCTCCAGGTATTGAAGGATGGCCGCAGCCTCTATTCCCCCCTCTTTTCAGGAGTCTTTTGGGAAGTCGAGGATACGGTGCTCGAAGATATCGAACGCATCGAGATCATCCGGGGACCCAACGCGGCAAGCTGGGGATCAAATGCCGTCAATGGAACCATCAACATCGTCACGCGCAAGGCGCGGGACACCCAGGGCGGCTTGGTCGCAGTGCTTGCCGGGAGCGATGACCGAGGCAATGGGGTCGCCCGCTACGGCGCCCCTCTTGGCGAAAGCGGCCACATCCGCGTTTTTGGCAAGGCCGTGAATCGCCGGGCCGGATTCTCCCCGTCCGGCGGGAAGGGGGACGACGAAAGCGACATGGGCATGGCCGGCTTCCGCGCGGATTTCGTTACCGCTCCAGGAAACCGCTTGATGCTCACCGGCGGGGTCGCGCGGCAACACGGCGATGACATTTATCGCTTTGCGGATCCGCTCCAGCCTCCCAATTACATCAACGCGTTGCGCTCGACCCTGCACCTGCACTCGGAGTATCTGCAGGCCCGGTTCGATTCCCTGCAGGACGACGGTTCGGAGTGGTCTCTCCAGGCTTACCTCGTCCACGATTACCTCGATTCCGTACACACCAGCACCCAGCGCAGGACCACCGTCGATCTTGACGCCCAGTACCATTTTTCCCCCTTGGGAACGCACGACCTGATCGTGGGCATCAATGCGAGGAGTTCCCGGGATTCCATTTCCACCGCGTCGGACTTCCTGCGCTTTCGCGACGCCGATCGGGAATTCACCTTGCTGAGCGTCTTCGCCCTGGATGAAATCACGCTGATTCCGGAACGTCTGCGCATCAGCCTCGGCGCGCGACTGGAGCACAACAATTTCTCGGGCGCGGCCTTCCAGCCCACGGCACGTTTCCTGTGGACTCCAAATGCCGACCAAACGGTATGGGGCGCTGTTTCGAGGGCCAATAGAACCCCCTCCCGCGCTGACATGGACACCATCATCGTCGCCAGCGTCATTCCCCCAAGCGGCTCCCTACCGGTACCCCTGCTGGCAACCTATATGGGCGACAACGGCAGATCACTGCGATCCGAACGCATGGATGCGGCAGAGCTGGGCTACCGCCAGCGCTTTGGCCCGAGCTTTTCACTCGACACTTCCGCCTTCATCCACCGCTACCGCGACGTGGTTTCCCTGTCCTCAGGCAGCGTCGACCTGAGCACCCTGGGCCTGGGATACGCCCAGCTTCCCCTCGTTTCCACCAACGACGAGCACGGCCATATCTACGGACTCGAGGTCGCCGCCTTTGCGCAAATCACGCCCGCGTGGCGCCTCCAGCCCAGCTACACCTGGCAACGCGCCAGCATTCGGGGAAGTCAGAATCCGGCCTCGACAAGCCTCGCTTCGCGGGACGAGGGCAAGATTCCCCGCCACATGCTGTCCCTGCGCTCCCAGCACAACCTCGCCAAGGCCCACCAACTGGATTTCTGGCTCAAGTACAAGAGCCGCATCGAGGCCTTCGGCATTCCTGACCGGGCCAACCTGGATGTCCGCTACGCCTGGGCCATCGATCGCTGCACCGATCTGTCCCTCGTCGGCCAGAACCTGCTCCATCGCCGCACCCTGGAGTATCTCTCCGACACTTTGCCGTCGGCGCCGATCGAAATCGGGCGAGGTGCCTACCTCCGCCTGGAACATCGTTTCTGAGCCCGCCATGAGCGCACGCCGCCGGCTGTTCCGCCGGATTCTCGCGGCCGGGCTTGCCCCTTTGTGCCCAAGCCCGACGGGTTTCGCGCAACAGCAGGTCTTGAGCGACCAGCAGTTGCTGGGGGCCTATCTGCTCAACTTCCTGCGTTATGTCGATTGGCCCGAACGCCTGCTCCCCACTCCGGACTCGCCCCTGGTCCTCGGAATCCTGGGGAGCGATGCGGCAGGCGCCTTCACCGGAATCTCGGGAAAGCTCGTCAAGGGGCACCCCGTCTCGGTCCGCCCGGTCCTCGGCGCCGAAGACGCCCGCAGTTGCCATGCCCTCTACGTCCCGGACCAGGACAGCCGGCGTTTCGTCAGCGTGCTGCGCGCCCTGCACGCCAGCCCGGTGCTGACCATCAGCGACGCCGAGGGCTTCATCGAAGTGGGGGGCATGATCGGGCTGGTCCGGACCGACAATCGCCTGCAATTCGAAATCAATCTCGCCGTCCTCTCCCAGGCGCAGTTGAAGGCCAGTTCCCAGCTCCTGCGTCTGGCGCGCAGCGTCGTGGACGGAAGACCGCGGTGAGCGCCAGGGCCACGCGCTCCGAGCAGCCCCTGAGCGCTCGACTTCAGTGGATCGTCGCCCTGGCCATGGGCTTCGGCCTGGTCCTGGTCCTGGCCTACTTCTCCCTCAGCGGCCTGGTGCGGGAACAGGCGGCGCGGATCGGGCAACTGTCCGCACTCGCGGAAGTCATCGCCCGCAATAGCGAAGCGGCCTTGCGCTTCGACGATCCCGACGCTGCCCAAGCCCTGCTCGTGTCCCTCGACCGGCGCGAAGGGGTCGAAGGGGCCTGGATTCTCAAGCCGGATGGCAGCCTGCTAGCCCGTTTCCCTCCCAGTTCGGCCCTGGCCAGTTGGGCTGACTCGCCCGTTCTGGAAGCCAACCTGCCACATCCCTTCACGCTGGCCCAGACCCTGAGGTTGAAGCAGCCCATCGAGGACCGGGGCGAGACTCTGGGAACCTTGATTCTCGCCGTCGACCTCTCGGCCATGTGGGCCCACGCCTACCAGAGCCTGCTTTTCGGCATCGCCGTGACGCTCGTGGCCTTCGCCGTTGCCCTCGGCCTGGCAACGCATCTGCAGCGGCGCATCAGCCAGCCTCTGGTCGACATGGCGCTCACCGCGCGCCGCATCGGCGAGGAGAAACGCTATGACCTGCGCGTCCGGGGAGGACGGGGGATCAGCGAACTCGACACCCTGATCGAAGGGTTCAACCGCATGCTGGACGAAGTCGTCCTGCGGGACTCCGAACTGCAGCGCCACCGCGAGCACCTGGAACTGCTGGTGGCGGACCGCACGGCGGAATTGCGTCTCGCCAAGGAACAGGTTGAATCGGCCAACCTGGCGAAGTCGCAGTTCCTGGCCAACATGAGCCATGAAATCCGGACCCCGATGAACGGCGTCATCGGCATGACCGAAGTCCTTCTCGACACGCCCCTCTCGCCCGACCAGAGACGATTCGCCACGACGGTGCGGACTTCGGCCGACACCCTGCTGCGCCTCATCAACGACATTCTGGATTTTTCCAAGATCGAAGCAGGCAAATTGAGTCTCGAAGACGCCCCCTTCGCCATCCGCCCCCTGGTCGAAGAGGTCGTCCTGGCCCACGCGGGTCCGGCCCAGGACAAGGGGCTCGAAATCGCCTGCGCCATAGCACCGGGAATCCCGCAATCGCTGTGCGGCGACCCCTACCGGCTGAAGCAGATGATCGGCAACCTGGTCAGCAACGCGGTGAAATTCACCGCTGCCGGACAGATCGACATTTTGGTCACCGACCGGCCCGAAGAATTGCCCCCCGGAAGCGCTCTCGGCCCGAACCAATTCGCCGTCGTGGTGAGGGATACCGGCACCGGGGTGCCTGCGGAGGCCGAGACCTCGATCTTCTCCGCCTTTTCCCAGGCGGATACCTCCACCACCCGACAGTTCGGGGGCACGGGCCTGGGGCTGGCCATCGTGCGGCAACTGGCCGAACTCATGCACGGGCAGGTCGGATTCCACAGCACACCGGAACGGGGTTCCGCCTTCTGGATCGTTCTCCCGACGCGACCGGGCCCGACGCCCCACCCGGAGCCGGGCCACGTCGCCCTGCCCATTGCCGGGCAACGCGCGCTGGTCATCCACCCCGGAGATACCGCGAGGCGCCACCTGGTGGCCTGTCTTTCCGTTCTGGGGGCCAGCGCCGCGGAAGCCGCGACGGTCCCCGACAGCTACACGGGGTTCGACCTGATTCTCGTGGACGATTCCCTCGCCGGCCAGATCGGCACGCCGCCACCGGGGCAGCGGGTCATCGCCATGGTTCCGCTCAAAGGAAGCGCCAGCGGCGGGGCGGGTACCGAGGGCCCGGGGGTTCTGCACAAGCCCGTCGTTCTTGAAGACCTGCGGCGCGTCCTCGTTGCCGATGCCCACGCCGATGCCCACGCCAATACGCGCTCGATCGCGAACGCGGTCACGGCGCCCAATCGCGGCCTGAAAATCCTGGTCGTCGAGGACAACCCGGTGAATACCCTCCTCGCGGTCACCCTGCTCGAGCAGCTCGGCTGCACCGTGGCGTCGGCCGAAAACGGGGAAGAAGCCCTGACCGCCGTCCGGAGCGGCGCCGCCTTCGACCTCGTCTTCATGGATTGCCAGATGCCGGTCATGGACGGCTACAGCGCAACCCGCGCCATCCGGGACTGGGAGGCCGCCCGGCCGGAGCGGAAGCCCCTCCCCATCGTGGCCCTGACCGCCAACGCCATGCCCGGTGATCGGGAACGCTGCCTCGCAGCGGGCATGAACGATCATCTTGCCAAACCCTTCACCCGGCCGCAGATCGAAGCGATGCTGAGTCTCCACACCGGCCACCGCCCCCCGCCAGAAAAGGTCGTCACAAGCGAAGCCAGCCCCCCCGAGGCGAGTGCGGCGTTCGATCCCAGCGTGCTTGGAGGATTTGCTGCCCAGGGCGGGGACTCCCTGGCCTCACGCCTCCTGGGCATGTTCTTCACGGAAGCCACCCGTATGCTCAGCGAGATGGAGGCTGCAGAAAGCGTCGGAGACCACGGGCTCTGCCGGCGTCTCGCCCATACCCTCAAGTCCTCGGCGGCCGCCGTCGGCGCCCGGTCCCTCGCCGGCATGGCCCGGGAGGCGGAAGCACTCCTGAGCGCCGGCGACGGCGGGAGCGTCGCCCCCCAGTCCGTCCGGCTCCTCCAGGCCCTCGACCTGGCCCGGCGCGCCGCCACCGATCTTGCGCCGCAGTGGCTTTCCCCGGAACAATGCTCACCATGAACGCACCCCTGGAAACCTGCCGCATCCTGCTCGTCGATGATGATCTGGTTTTGCGCACCATGGCCGCGCAAACACTGGTACAGGCAGGCTTCACCGTCACCGAGGCCGCGAACGGCGAGGAAGGGCTGCGTCTGTGCCGGGAGCTACAGCCTGACCTGGTGTTGCTGGATATCGTCATGCCCGGCATAGACGGCTTCGAAACCTGCAGCCGCCTGCGCAGCCTCCCAGGAGGCCCCGATCTGGCGATCATGATGCTCACCGGCCTGGACGATACCGATTCGGTCGAGCGCGCCTACCGCAGCGGTGCCGACGACTTCATTACCAAACCCATCCACTGGAGTCTGCTCATCCATCGGGTGCGCTTCAATCTGCGGGCGGCAAAGGTCCGCGCCGAGCTGGCCGCGAACCGCAGCCGCCTCGACAATGCGCAGCGTCTCGCCCGCATGGGAAGCTGGGAGTGGTCGCCCGACTCCGGCCTGTTCACCTTTTCCCGGCAACTCCCCGCCCTGGCGGGCCTGAGTGCGGATGCCCTGCAACGGGGAGGCCCCGAGGGGCTGCTCGAGCGCGTCCTGCCCGCGGATCGCGAAGCCCTGGAGGCTGCCCGGGGCTGCGCGCTCACCCAGAGGCGCAACTACCAGGTGCGCTACCGTTACGCCCATCCGGACTCGGGCACCCTCGTCTTTCTGGAGTCGGGCCGCAGCATGGCCGAAAGCGGCGGGAAATCGCACAGGATCGAAGCCATCCTGCAGGACATCAGCGAAACCGTCGCCTACGAAGAGCGCATGCGCTTCCTGTCCTATCACGATGTGGCCACAGGCCTGCCCTCACGCCAATTTTTCCTGGAAGTCGCGGCGCATACCCTGGAGCAGGCCCGCAACGGGTCCGGACAATGCGCCCTGCTGTTCATCGACCTCGACCACTTCAAGGAAATCAATATCGGCCTGGGCAACGACGCGGGCGACGCCATGCTGAAGGCCATGGCCTTCCGCATCATCTCGACCGTACGCGAGGCGAACCGCAAGGGAATGGTCCATACCCCGGAGGGGACCGAAGTCGCGGCGAGAGCGGGTGGCGATCAGTTTCTGGTCCTGCTTTCGCAATTGCGGCGCGAATCCGATGCCTCCACCTTGGCCGAACGCATTCTGGCCACGATTCGTCAGCCCGTTCAACTGGGCAACGAGGAATCGATCATCACCGCCTCCGTCGGCCTTGCCCTTTATCCCGAAGACGGCGGAGACGTGGCCACCCTTCTGGAGCACGCCGAGCAAGCCTGCCACACGGCCCAGAAGCTGGGCCGCGACAGCTTCGCGTTCTGCAGCCATCACGCCGACCAGGCAGCCAGCGCACGCCTGCAGCAGGAAGGCGATCTTCGCCGCGCGGTATCGCAGGGAGAATTCCTCCTGCACTACCAGCCTCGCGTCGAACTCGCCACGGGCCGGATGGTCGGGGCGGAAGCGCTGATTCGCTGGCAACACCCCGAGCGCGGCCTGCTCTACCCGGCGGATTTCATCCCCCTGGCCGAGGAAAGCGGTTTGATCCGCGCCATCAGTCACTGCGTCCTCGAACTCGCCTGCGATCAGATCGCCGACTGGCGCTCCCGCGCTCTCCTGCCCCCCCAGTGGTCCATCGCCATCAACCTCTCGGCCCTGGATTTCGCTGAGGGCGACCTGCTGGTTCGATTGCTGAGCACCATTCGCCTGCGCGGCATTCCCTCCGAATGCCTCACCCTCGAATTGACCGAGACCTCGCTCATGCCCCACGCCGAAGCGGCGGTCCCCAAACTCGCCGCGCTGCGAACCGCCGGATTCCCCATCGCCCTGGACGATTTCGGCACCGGATACTCTTCTCTCGGCTACCTGAAGCGCTTTCCAGTCGACCAACTCAAGGTCGATCGCAGTTTCGTCCGCGATCTCACCACCGACCCCCAGGACGAAGCCATCGTGGGCGCCATCATTTCCCTGGCTCAGCGCTTCGGCTTGCAGGTCGTGGCCGAGGGCGTCGAAACCGAAGCCCAGGCAGCAAAACTGCGGGAACTCGGCTGCCGTCACGCCCAGGGCTATTACTTCGCCAAGCCGATGCCCGCACCCGATCTGGCGCACCTGCTGCAATCGGCGACCCTTCCCGCCCCTACCCACTGAGGGCAATCCCCCTGCGGGCACCATCCGCCCGGCCCCGGGGCGTTTTGATTCCGGTCATTCTGCCGGTACACTGGCGCCCTCATAATTTGCCCCTGATTTTTCGCGGTTTTTTCATGCTGGAAGCAGACAACCTGGAATGCGTGCGCGGCGACCGCCGCCTTTTCGCCGGCGTCGGTTTTCGCGTCGCGGCGGGCGAACTGCTTTACCTGCAAGGCAAGAACGGCGCCGGCAAGACCAGCCTGCTGCGCATGCTCATCGGCCTGCTGCCGCCGGAGGCCGGCACCATCCGCTGGAAGGGCGAACCGATCAGGGTTCTGGGCGACGAGTTCCGGGCCGACCTGTGTTATCTGGGCCACCAGAACGCCATCAAGGAGGAACTGACGCCCCTGGAAAACCTGCTGGCGGCGGCCCGCCTGGCCGAGGAAGACCTGTCCGAAGACGACGCCCTGGACGCCCTGGAACAGGTGGGTCTGGCCGGTCGCGAGGATCTGGCCTGCAAATATTTGTCCCAGGGCCAGAAGCGCCGCGTCGCCCTGGCCCGCCTGGTGAAGGAAAAGCGCCCCCTGTGGATCCTCGACGAACCCTTCGTGGCCCTGGACGTGGCGGCGGTGGAATGGCTGGCCGGCCTCATCGGCGCCCACCTGCAACGGGGCGGCGTGGCGGTGATGACCACCCACCAGGCCGTCGACATCCCCGCCGGAGCGGTCCGGGAATTGCGGCTGTCGTGATGCATCCGGAAACCTCGACCGACCGCTTGCCAAAGCGCGGACTGCTTTGTGCCCCGGACCTCCACGCCACCAGGAAGTCCTCGCGGCGTGACCAACCCGCGGGCGCACCCGGGCGGGCGAGGCGCGGTCGCTTCGACGCCGGGCGTCTTCTGGCCTGATGCTTTCCATCGTCACGGCGGTCATCGGCCGCGATCTGCGACTCGCCCTGCGCCGCCAGGCGGATATCGTCTCGGCCCTGTTTTTCTTCATCATCGTGGTCAGCCTCTTCCCCCTGGGCGTCGGCCCGGAGCCCAACCTGCTGCGCAAACTCGCCCCCGGGGTGCTGTGGGTCGCCGCCCTGCTGGCGACCATGCTCTCACTCCCCAGGCTCTTCGCCGACGACCATAGGGACGGCACCCTGGAACAGCTTGCCCTGGCGCCCCACCCCCTGGGGCTTGTGGTTCTCGGCAAAGTGGTCGCTCACTGGCTGGTCTCGGGACTGCCCCTCGCCGTCCTTGCCCCCATCCTGGGCCTGCAATTCGACCTCCCCGCCGACGGGCTCCTGGTGCTCACCGGATCGATTTTGCTCGGCACCCCCGCCCTCTCGGGAATAGGCGGCATCGGCGCCGCGTTAACCCTGGGACTGCGGGGGGGCGGCGTGCTGCTGTCGCTCCTCGTGCTGCCCCTGTATATTCCGGTTTTGATTTTTGGCGCCGGGGCCGTGGATGCCGCCGTTTCCGGCCTCGGTGGCCAGGCCCACCTGTCTCTGTTGGCCGCCCTGACCTGCGCCGCCCTCGGCTTCGCCCCCTGGGCTGCGGCCGCCGCCTTGAAGATCGCCCTCGAATGAAAGACGCCTTCAACCTCTACCGCTTCGCCGCACCGTCCGCCTTCTACCCCCTGGCCGGGGCGCTGGTGCCCTATTTCGCCGCCGTTTCGCTGCTCTTCGGCCTGGCCGGCCTGTGGCTGGGCATGCTGGTCGCCCCCACCGACTTCCAGCAGGGGGAGGGCTACCGCATCATCTTCATCCACGTGCCGGCCTCCTGGATGTCCATGTTCATCTATCTGGTCATGGCCTTCTGGGCGGCCATCGGGCTGGCCTTCAACACCCGGCTTTCCGGCATGATGGCCCAGGCCCTGGCGCCCACCGGGGCGCTCATGGCTTTCCTTTCCCTGTGGACCGGCGCCCTGTGGGGCAAGCCCATGTGGGGCGCCTGGTGGGTGTGGGACGCGCGGCTCACTTCCGAACTGATCCTGCTCTTCCTTTACATCGGCTACATGGCGCTGGTGGCCGCCATCGATGACCCCCGCCGGGCCGACAAGGCCGGTGGTCTGCTCCTGCTGGTGGGCGTGGTGAACGTGCCCATCATCTATTTCTCGGTGAAGTGGTGGAACACCCTGCACCAGGGCGCCTCGGTGAGCCTCACCAAATCGCCTTCCATGGCTTCCACCATGTTGTGGGGCATGCTGCTCATGGCCCTGTGCTTCTGGATGTACTCCATCGCCGTCGCCCTCATGCGGGTGCGCACCCTCATGCTGGAACGGGAGCGCCACACCGACTGGGTCAAGGAACTGCTGGCCGGAGGCGAACGGTAATGATCCACTGGAATAGCTTCGCCGACTTCCTGGCCATGGGCGGGTACGCTGGCTACGTCTGGGGCTCCTTCGGGGTCACCGCCCTCATCATGATCGTTGAACCGATCCTGGTCGCCCGCCATCGAAAGAACACCCTCGCCCTCCTGAAGCGCCAGTTGCGCGCCGAATCCCGCAGCCAATCCGGAAAACCCGACGCATGAAGACCCGCCACAAACGCCTCGCCCTCATCGGCGGCGCCCTTGCCATTCTCGGCGTCATCGCCGCCCTGGTCCTGAACGCCCTCAACAGCAACATCGCCCTCTACATCTCCCCCACCGACGTGGCTGCCGGCAAGGCACCCCAGGACAAGCTTTTCCGCATCGGCGGCCTGGTCAAGGAAGGCAGCCTCAAGCGCCAGGCCGACGGCGTCACCGTGAGCTTCGTCGTCACCGATACCGACAAGGACCTCACCGTCAATTACAAGGGCATCCTCCCCGACCTGTTCAAGGAAGGGAAGGGCGTGGTGGCCCAGGGCAAACTGGGCGGCGAAGGCGTTTTCGTGGCCAGCGAAGTGCTGGCCAAGCACGACGAGAACTACATGCCGCCGGAAGCCGCCAAGGCCGTCGGCGACGCCCACGCCCGGGCGGCCGAGAAGAAGGCGGCGGAAGCGGGCGGTGCGCCCGCCAAGCCGACGGCCAGTTACTGAGTCTATGCCTACGGTTCTACGCAGCGGCCCTTTTCGTTTTTTCTTCTATGCCGGCGACGGCAACGAACCTCCGCATATCCACGTTGCCCGGGACAAGGCAGTGGCAAAATTCTGGCTCGATCCGGTGATGCTGGTCACCAGTGAAGATTTCACCCGCGTCGACCTGAGCCGATTGACAAAACTTGTAACCGAACATCGCAAGACTCTTCTGGAGGCCTGGAATGACTACTTCCACGCTTGAACTCGAGATTCCGGAAATCGCCGGCCTACTGCTTTCCGACGACACGCTGACGGTGGACCTGGCCGATGGCCGGTCGCTGTCCGCCCCCATTGCGTGGTATCCCCGCCTCGCTGCCGGCTCCGCCGCCGAGCGAGCCAATTGGGAACTTGTCGGCCGTGGCCATGGCATCCACTGGCCGGATCTGGACGAGGACATCAGCGTCGAGAACCTGCTCGCCGGCCATGGCTCTGCGGAGCGCCCTGCCTCCTTCAAGCGCTGGCTGGCTGCGCGAGGAGCCTGAGCATGATCCCCGAACTCGGTCACTTCGCCCTTATCCTGGCCCTAGTCGTGGCCGGCATCCTCGGCACCCTGCCCCTCATCGGCGCCCACAGGAACCGTCTGGCGTGGGTGGCACTGGCCCGTCCGGCCGCCGGGGCCTTCGCCCTGCTGGTGACCTTTTCCTTCGCCTGCCTGACCCAGGCCTTCGTCGCCAACGACTTCTCGGTGGTCTATGTGGCCCAGCATTCCAACTCGCTGCTGCCCACCCCCTACCGGGTGGCCGGCGTCTGGGGCGGCCACGAGGGGTCGCTCTTGCTGTGGATGCTGATGCTCTCCTGGTGGGCCGCCGCCGTCGTGCTCTTCTCCCGCCAACTGCCGGAAACCATGGTGGCCCGCGTCCTTGGCGTGCTGGGGCTGGTGGCCTTCGGCTTCCTGCTCTTCATCCTGGTCACCTCCAACCCCTTCGAGCGCCTGCTGCCCGCCGCCGAGGAAGGCCGCGACCTCAACCCGCTCTTGCAGGATCCGGGCCTCATCATCCACCCGCCGCTCCTGTACATGGGCTACGTGGGTTTCTCGGTGGCCTTCGCCTTCGCCATCGCCGCGCTGCTTTCCGGCCAGCTCGACGCCGCCTGGGCGCGCTGGTCCCGGCCGTGGACCACCGCCGCCTGGATCTTCCTCACCCTGGGTATCGCCATGGGCTCCTGGTGGGCCTACTACGAGTTGGGCTGGGGCGGCTGGTGGTTCTGGGATCCGGTGGAGAACGCCTCCTTCATGCCCTGGCTGGTGGGGACGGCCCTGGTTCATAGCCTGGCGGTGACGGAAAAGCGCGGCAGTTTCAAGAACTGGACGGTGCTGCTGGCCATCTCGGCCTTCTCCCTCTCCCTGCTGGGCACCTTCCTGGTCCGCTCCGGGGTGCTGACCTCGGTGCATGCCTTCGCCACCGACCCGGCCCGGGGCATCTTCATCCTCATCTTCCTGGTTGCCGTCATCGGCTCGTCCCTGGCGCTCTTCGCCTGGCGGGCGCCCAAGGTCGGCCTGGGCGGGCGTTTCGGCCTGGTCTCGCGGGAATCCCTGCTGCTCACCAACAACGTTTTGCTGGTGGTGGCCGCCGGTACCGTGCTGCTGGGCACCCTCTACCCGCTGCTCATCGACGCCCTGGCCCTGGGCAAGATTTCCGTCGGCCCCCCCTACTTCAACGCCGTCTTCGTGCCGGTGATGGCGCCGGCGCTCTTTCTCATGGGCGTCGGACCCTTCGCCCGCTGGAAGGAGGCCTCCTTGGCCGAAATCGCCCGCACCGTGCGCTGGGCCTTCGCTGTCGCGGTCGTGGTGGCCGTCGCCCTGCCCCTGGCCTACGGCAGCTGGACGCCCCTGGTCGGCCTCGGCCTCCTGCTGGCGGCCTGGATCGTCGCCACCGCGGTGCTCAATTTCGTCGAGCGGGTGCAGCATACCCGCGCCGGCCAGCCTTTCCTCACCGCCGCCCTGAAGCAGCCGCGCCACTTCTACGGCATGCATCTGGCCCACATCGGCATCGCCGTTTTCACGGTCGGCGTCGCCATGGTGGGCGGTTTCCAGGACGAGAAGGACGTCAAGATGGAACCCGGCGACACCGTCACCGTGGCCGGCTACAGCTTCAGATTCAACGGCGTGAAGGGGGTCGAGGGCCCCAATTACAGCGCCGCCCGGGGCGATGTGGATTTGTCGGTGGACGGCAAGTTTCTGCGCAAGATGGCGCCGGAAAAACGCAATTACCACTCCTCCGCCATGCCTATGACCGAGGCGGCCATCGACGCCGGCTTCCTGCGCGACGTCTATGTCTCCCTCGGCGAGCCCATCGAGCGGGACAAGCCCGAAGGGGCCTGGGCGGTGCGCGTCTACTACAAACCCTTCGTGGACTGGATTTGGGGCGGTTGCGTCCTGATGGCCCTGGGCGGCCTCATGGCCATGCTCGACCGCCGCTACCGGGTCAAGGCCCGTTGCGCTGCCACCCTCCCCGCCGGAGCCCAAAACGCATGAACAAGTATCTCTGGATTCTCGGTGGCTTCGTCGCCCTGGTGGCGTTGTTGGCCGTCGGCCTCGGCCTCAACCCCCGCGACGTGCCCTCGCCCCTGGTGGGCAAGCCGGCGCCGGCCTTCGCCCTGCCCGTCCTGGCCAAGCCGGACCAGGCCTTCGGCCCCAAGGACATGGCCGGCAAGGTGTGGCTCCTGAACGTCTGGTCCTCCTGGTGCGTCTCCTGCCGCCAGGAACACCCGGTCCTGGTGGAATTCGCCAAACGCGCCAGCGTGCCCCTGGTGGGCCTCAATTACAAGGAGGTCCGCGGCGACGGCGAGTTCGACATGAGCAAGATCGCCGCCGACCAGGAAACCAAGCTCGCCATCGAGCGGGCCAGCCGCTGGCTGACCCAGCACGGCGATCCCTACACCCTTTCCGTCCTCGACCTGGACGGCCGCGTCGGCATCGACTACGGCGTCTATGGCGTGCCCGAGACCTACGTCATCGACAAGGCCGGCGTCATCCGCCTGAAGCACACCGGCCCCATCACGCCGGACGTCCTGGGCAGCAAGATCCTGCCCCTGGTCGGGGAGCTTTCCAGGTGAAGCGGCTGTTCCTCGCCTTCGCCCTCGCCTGCTTTGCCCTCGCCGCCACGGCCAAGGATGCGGCACCGCTGGCCGACGACCCGGTGGCGGAAAAACGCCTGATCAAACTCTCCGAGGAACTGCGCTGCCTGGTCTGCCAGAACCAGAACATCGCCGATTCCAACGCCGAACTGGCCCAGGACCTGCGCCGGGAAATCCGCGGCATGATCCAGGCCGGCAAGTCGGACAAGGAAATCATCGACTTCATGGTGGCCCGCTACGGCGACTTCGTCCTCTACCGGCCGCCGGTCAAGGCCACGACCGTCCTGCTCTGGGCCGGCCCCCTGCTGCTCATGTTCCTCGGCCTGGTCGCCCTCGTCCGCTACCTGAGGCAGCGCAACCTCCAGGTCACCGACGATTCTCCCCTCTCCGCCGACGAGGCCCGCCGCGCCGAGGCCCTCCTCAACGAAACCCGCAACCCATGACTCTTTTTGCCGTTTTCGCGACGCTGCTCATCGTCGTCGTCGCTGCCTTCCTGTTGCCTCCCCTATGGTTCGGCAGACGGCCGGACAACGCCGTCACCGAGCGCCGCGAAGCCAATTTGGCCATCTTTCGTGACCAACTGGCGGAACTGGAAAAGGAAAAGAGCGAAGGCAGCCTGACCGAACCCGATTTCGAGCAGGCCCGGCGGGAACTCCAGCACCGCCTGCTGCAGGAAGTGAACGAAGATCTCGCCGTAGCCCAGCAGAGCCGCGCCCCCAGCCGCAAGGCGGCCCTCGCCCTGCTCGTCGCCCTGCCTCTCGCCGCGGTGGGCGTCTATCACCAACTGGGCACGCCGGCCGCCCTGGATCCGCAGGCCCGCGTCGCCCGACCCCAGGTGACGCCGCAGCAGATCGAAGCCATGGTCAGCAAGCTTGCCGAGCGCCTCAAGGCCAATCCGGACGATCCCAAGGGCTGGGTCATGCTGGGCCGTTCCTACAAGGCCATGGGCCGCCTGGCGGAAGCCGCCGAGGCCTACGGCAAGGGTGAAACCCTGGTCCGCCAGGACGCCGGCCTGCTCACCGAATACGCCGAAACCCTGGCCATGGCGGGCAATACCGGCTTCGTCGGCAAGCCGCGGGAATTGGTGGATGCTGCCTTGAAGCTCGATCCGGAAAACGGCCACGCCCTGCTCCTGGCCGGCGCCGCCGCCATGCAGGCCGGCCAGCGGGCCGAAGCACTCCGCTATTGGGAAAAGCTGCTGCCCATGGTCGAACCGGGAACGGAAATCGAGGCCATGCTGAAGAGCAGCATCGAAAAACTGCGCCAGCCGGCCAAGTAGCTTCGCGCCAATGCCCCGTCACTGCGCGAGGCCGGCCCCGCTCACCCTGAGCAATCCGGGAATCCCGGCCAAGCGCCACCCTCCAGCCACGAAAAAGGGCGAGGAATTCCTCGCCCTCGTTGCTGCGCCGGACCGGAAGCGTCAGCGTCCGCCGAAGCGATAGCGCACCCCAATCCAGCCCGCCCGTGGCGCGCCGGGAGCGACGAAGGTTTCGTGCCTCCAGTCGTCGGGATCGGCCTGGAAGGCGCCGTTGGCAAAGGGGTTCTCCGCCAGGATGCCCCCGGTGGCGTAATGCTTGTCGAACAGGTTGGTGACCTTGGCGAACATTTCCCAGCCTGCTCCCAGGTCGGCGTCGGCATTGACGTTGACGATGGCGTAACCGGGAATCTTGCCGGGGCCTTCGTAGGTTTCCCCGCCAGTGCTGCCGGCACGGTGCTGGTTGTTCTCGTTGCCCCGCACGTACTGGCTGCTGAAGGCCTGCACGTCGCCGCCCACCCGCAGCCAGTCCAGGGCCTTCCAGGACAGGCCGAGCTTCAGGCTGTGGGCAGGCAGGCCGGGAATGCGGTCACCGGACTTGACGCGGATTTCGTCGCCCGCACACAGGGCCGAAGCCCCGGCGCTGCTGTTGTTTTCCGCCAGGACGCAGGCGTCTGACCGGAAGGTGGCGTGCAGATAGCTGTAGCTGGCGCTCCAGTCGAAGCGGCGATAGCGCCCGCTGGCCCCGAGTTCGATGCCCTGGCGCAGGGTTTCGCCGAAATTGTCGAAGTAGCCGGCGCTGGTGGACGTTCCCACGAAGAGGATGTCGTCCTTGCTGAGGGTGCGGAAGACGCCGGCGTTCCAGCGGATGTCGCCGGCCAGCTTGCCGCGTAAGCCGGCTTCCAGGGTGCGGGACACCACCTGCTTGAGGAAGGGGTCGGCGGCCATGGCGTTGGGCAGGGAGCAGGGATGGTCCGAGTCGGCGCAACCCAGTTCGATGGGGGTCGGCACCCGGGTGCCCTGGTTGAACCCGACATAGGCATTGAGGGAAGGCATGGCCTGCCAGGTCAGCCCCAGGGCGGGATTGAGCTTGCGGTAGCGATGGTCGCCATCCAGGTTGTGGGGTGCGGATGGATTGAGTTCGTCTATCGTCTTCACCCGGCTGTAGTTGTAGCGCGCTGAGGCGCTCAGGTGGAGGGCCGGGGTGAGGGCGTAGGTGTCGGTGATGAACAGGCTGCTGGTACGGGTGGTGCCGCGCAACTTGTTTTCCAGTTCGTCCTCCTCCAGGTCGGAGACGCCGCGCCCGGCGTCGATCACCCCTTCGGCGGCGGTCTGACGGAAGCGCACCCGGGCCTGATCGTGGGACACGCCCAGGGCCAGGGTGTGGCGGTCGTCGATCAGATTCCATTGCAGGGAGGCCCCGCTCCCATCCTGGATGGTGCGGGTCCGGTTGTGGACCCCGGTTTCCGTCGGCAGGGGGGTCGCGTTGAGGACGGCGTCCTCGTAGGCGTCCTCGTAGTCGTCGTTGGCGTCCCCGTTCAGGGTACTGGTCCGCGTGCGACGATGGTAGAGACTACCCGACAGATTGCTGGCGTCCGAGAGCCACCACTTGCCCGTGAGGGCGATCTGGGTCATCTCGTTTTTCGTGTTGTCGGGGTAGGTGAAAATCTGGTCCCGCCGTTCGCGCAACATCGACAGGGGCAGGACGCCGTTGCCGATCAGGTCCGATCGGCCGTGGGTGAGGGATAGGTCGGCTTCCAGGCGCTCCCCGCGATGGGAGAGCTTGCCGAAAAACTGTTTCACCTCCGAGGGAGAATGATCGCGCCAACCATCTTCGTCAAACCAGTCGGCGGCGACGAACCAGCCCAGGGTGCCGCGATTTCCGCCGTAGGAGGCCTCCACGTTGCGGCGACCGAAGCTGCCAGCAGAAATCTCGACCTCGCCCCCGGCATCGTCAAAACCATTCTTGGTGCGCAGAGACAGGGCGCCGCCCAGGGTATTGAGCCCGAAGAGGGGGTTGGAACCCGGCATCAGGTCCATGGAGGCGATGGCGGACTTGGGGATGAGATCCCAATTGACGGTATCGCCGAAGGCTTCGTTGGCCCGCACGCCGTCCAGGTACACCGAAAGCCCCTGGGGAGTGCCCAGGAGGGGCGAGGCGACGAAGCCCCGGTAATTGAGATCGGCCTGATAGGGGTTGCCCTGGATTTCATTCACATTGACGCTGGGCAGTTGGCGGGCCATGAATTCGGGCAGATTCTGGGCTTCCTTCTCGCGCAAGTCCCGGGCGCGGGTGGACTGGACGTTGGCCGGCACCTGTTCCCGCGCCACGCCCAGGCCCGACAGAGGCGTCGTCCCGACCACCTCGACGGTGGGCAATTGCACGGTGGATTGGGCGGTAGCGGCGCCGCAAAAGGCGGCACCGACGGCGAGGCAGAGGGTACTGCGGGTCCAGATTCGCGTAGACATGGTGTTCCAGTGAAGAAAGGCGGCCTGGAAGGCCGCCGGTTGAACAATCAGGGTTGATCGAGGCTGCCCAGGGCCTTGGGTGAAGTCACCAGTCCCCAGGGCAGCCCGGGAACGGCGATGCTTCCGGTCACCTCGAGCTTCTCGGCATCGATGACGAGCACTTCGTTGGAGCGGCCGCAGGCGACGAGGATTTCCCTTTCGTCCGGAGTGAAGCTGAAATGCCAACAGCGCTGGCCCACCGGAATGTCGAGGAGCTTCTCCAGGCTTGTGGCATCGAAGACCTGCAAGGCATTGTCCCGGGAGGCGGCAACGAAGAGGCGCGCACCGCTGCGGTCGTAGGCCACGCCATAGGGCGTCTTGCCCGTGGCCACTGCCTTGACCGGCTTGAAATCGGCGTCGAGCAGGAGAAGCTTGTCACCGAATTCCAGGGTCACGGCGTAATGCTTGCCGTCCGGCGAGCGCTTGATGCCACGGGGACGGTCGCCGTACGCCTTGGTGGCGACGGTCTTCAGGAGGCGGCCGCTCTTGAGGTCGTACACGGTGATGGTGTTGTCGGCCTCGTTGGTCACCGCCATGCGGCGCCCGTCGGCGGAAAACTCGATGCCTTCGGTTTCCGGGCCGCTGACGATTTCGCGCAGCACCTTGCCCCGCTTCACATCGACGATGGCGATGCGAGCCGGGACCAGATCATCGTCGTCATCGTCGGCAGCGGGGGCGCTGCCCGCCTTGGGCGGGGGACCGCCTTTGGCACTGGGCTCATAGGTGACGTAGACGCGCTCGCCCAGCACCCGGACGAACTCGGGATTCTTGCCGATCTTGACGTGGCGCACAGGTTTCTCACCGCCCAGATCGATTACGGAAAGGTTCCCGCCATCCTTGTTGGCCGTCACCAGAAGGCGGCCGTCCTTGCTGATGCCAATGCCCCGTGGGCCGCCGGCTGCGACATCCAGGGTCCGGATCAGCTTGCGGCTGCCGATGTCGATGACGGCGACGCCGCCGTTCTGCTGGCTGACGTAGGCCAGACCACGATCCAGCGCCCGCGCAGGGGAGGAAAAGCCAAGGCCGATGGCGGCCAAGGTCAGCAATAGACGGGAAGTACGCGACATGATGTCTCCTGGTGGACTGGGATGGGAAAAGACGGGGACGCAGCACCTCGCGCCAGGCCCCCGGCCCGCCCCCGAGGGGCGACGGACCAGGAGGAAATCCCGAACTGCGCGAGGCCAGATCGACGCAGGCGCAGAGTTTAGCCCGACATTCCCCCGAACCCCATCAGCCACAACTGGCCATTTTCCCGGGATGGCATCGGGGCGTCTCGGGAAATTTTCCCGGCGTCCTTGCGCGAGCAAAAAAAGGGAACCCGAAGGTTCCCTGGCTTTGATGATCTCGGAAAAAGATCAGTTTTTCTTGGCCGGCTTGGTGGCGGCAACGTCGCCCTTGAAGTCGTTTTCCACCAGCGGCGGGGCATCCACCTGGGGCACGTGGCACTGGACGCAGTTGTGGCGAGCCGCCGACGCGGCATCGAGCTTGCGCCCTTCACGGTCCACAAAGTGACTGTCGCCGGCCTTGGGAGCTTTCTTCTTCTTGTAGGTATCGGCTCCATGGCAACTCAGGCACTGGTTTTCCTCCAGGCTGATTTCGTCGAAATTCTCGACCGCATGGGGAATCACCGGCGGCTGACTCTTGAAGGTGCGCGCCACCTTCTGCTGCCCGCCGGGCTTGCCGCCCAGATACTGTTTGGCCTCCGGAGCCTGATCGGGGGCCGCGACGTCGGCACCCCGCATGGGCTTTGGGGCTTCCTGCCCGATGGCCTGCGGAGCAAGTGCCCAGCAGGCGGCGGTCGCCAGGATGGCAAAAGTCGTCTTCAAAGAGTGGTTCATGATGGGCGCTCCTCCTAAAAAATCTTCAAATCACGTGGCAGAACCCGACGCCTCCGCGGGAGCCGCAGGCGGTGTCGTTTCCGGGTTGGCGAATCGGGCTCCGAAGCGAAAGACGTCCTTGGAACAGACGTCGATGCAACGGCCGCAGTTGGTACAGCTGGCGGCCAGGATCACCGGGCTGCCGCCTCCTTTGAGGGCGGGGCGGATGACCTGGGGTTCCGGGCAAATCTCGTAACAGTCCATGCAGTCGTTGCAGGCGGCGCGGGCGGGAGCGCTGACGCGCAGAGGGCTCCAGCGGCCGAGAAGGCCGTAGAAGGCGCCCACCGGGCAGAGGTGGCCGCACCAGCCCCGGCTCATGACGAAAAGGTCGAAGAGAAAGACGGCCAGGACGATCGTCCAGGCGGTTCCCAGGCCGAAGATGAGGCCGCGGTGGAGCATGGAAACGGGGTTGACCAGCTCCCACAGCACCACGCCGGTCAGGGCGGAGCCGATCCCGGTCATGGCCAGTATCCAGAAGCGGGTTTCCCGGGCCAGATGGATGCTGCCCTTCAGGCCCAGGCGCTCGCGCAGCCAGCCGGCAGCGTCGGTGACCAGGTTGACCGGGCACACCCAGCTGCAATAGACGCGACCGCCCACCAGAAAATAGAAGGCGACGACGATGGCGACGCCGATGAACCCCAACTTTTCCGGCACATGCCCGGTCATCAGAGACTGCAGGACGACGTAGGCGTCGGTGAGGGGCAGGACGCCCAGGGTCAGGCTGTAGCTGAGGTTGCCCTTGACGATCCACAGACCGGCCAGGGGGCCCAGGAGGAAGAGCGCCAGGATGCCCAGTTGGGACAGGCGGCGCAGCAGCAGCCACTTGTGGGCGGCGAACCAGCCCTTGACGGCGACGGCTTCGGCACCGGTGCGGCGCTTGGCGGTGGCGCTCATTTGCCGCCTCCCAGTCCGGGCGGTGCGCTGGGCACGGGGCCGGCCACGCTGCCGGGCATGCCCGGCGGGGCCGAGGGCACGGCGACACCGCCGCCGGCCGGGTCGTAATGGTTGGGCAGGGTGACGCCTTCCGGCAGGCGGTCGGGCAGGTCCACCACGCTCTTTTCGTCGATGAGGGAATGACCGGCTTTCTGCTTTTCCTCCCAGCCCAGGCGGTAGTGTTCGCCCAGGGCGCCCTTGGCCAGTTTGGCCGGCAGCACGCGGATGGCGGCCTCCTGCAGCACGCAGGCTTTCTCGCACTTGCCGCAGCCGGTGCAGTGCTCGGAATGCACGGTGGGCAGGAACATGGTGTGGCGCCCGGTGCGGGTGTTGGGCACCAGTTCCAGGGTGATGGCCTTGTCGATCACCGGGCACACCCGGTAGCAGACGTCGCAGCGCAGGCCGAGGAAGTTGAGGCAGGTCTCGTGGTCGATGAGCACCGCCAAGCCCATCTTCGCCTTGTTGATGTCGGTGAGCCCGTGGTCGAGGGCGCCCGTCGGGCAGGCCTTGACGCAGGGGATGTCGTCGCACATTTCGCACGGCACCTGGCGGGCGGTGAAGTAGGGGGTGCCGGTGGCCACCGGCGTTTCGGGCCTGGCCAGGCTGAGCGTGTTGTAGGGGCAGTCGCGCACGCACAGGCCGCAGCGGATGCAGGCGCCGAGGAAATCCCCTTCGGCTCCGGCGCCCGGCGGGCGCAGGGCCAGCGCCGGCAGAGCCTTGCTCTGCTTGGCGTAGAGCCCCAGACCGAGGCCCAGCATGCCGACCCCGCAGGCCATCTTGGCGCTGTCGGCGAGGAACTGCCGGCGAGAGGCGGAGGATTGGATTTTGGCCATGGCAGTCAGCCGGCGGGTGGGGCCGTGGCCCCACCCTGTCGCGGCACTCCCTGATTGCCTTGTTCCGCTAATCCACGCCTTAGGCCTTGACCACCTTGCAGGCGCACTTCTTGAAGTCGGTTTCTTTCGAAATCGGGCAAGTAGCGTCCAGGGTCAGTTTGTTGACCAGGCGGCTTTCGTCGAAGAAGGGGATGAAAACCAGTCCGACGGGGGGCTTGTTGCGGCCCTTGGTCTCCACCCGCAGCTGGATTTCACCGCGGCGAGTGCTGACCTTGACCACGTCGTTCCGCGCCAGGCTGCGCTTCTTGGCGTCTTCCGGATGCATGTAGACCACGGCATCAGGTACCGCCTTGTACAGTTCGGGCACGCGCCGGGTCATGGAGCCGGTGTGCCAGTGCTCCAGTACGCGGCCGGTACACAGCCAGAGGTCGAAGTCCGCATCGGGCATTTCGGCGGCAGGCTGGTAAGGCAGGGCGTAGACCACCGCCTTGCCATCCGGGAAGCCGTAGAAGCGCACGCCTTCGCCCTTGGGCACGTAGGTGTCGTAACCTTCGCGGAAGCGCCACAGGGTTTCCTTGCCATCAACCACTGGCCAGCGCAGGCCGCGGGCCTTGTGATAGACGTCGAAGTCGGCCAGGTCGTGGGCCTTGCCACGGCCGAAAGCCGCGTATTCCTCGAAGAGGCCCTTTTGCAGGTAGAAGCCGCAGGCCTGGGACTCGTCGTTCATGTAGTCCTTGATGGCGTGGGCGTTCACCTTCTTGACCTCGTCCAGGCCCCAGCGGGTGGTGTCCTTATTGGCGTAGAGCACGTCGTAGAGGGTCTTGCCCTTGTACTCCGGCATCTTGTCGAGGAGCTCGGCCGGCCAGACTTCTTCCGTCTTGAAGCGCTTGGCGAATTCCACGTATTGCCAGAGATCGGATTTGCACTCGCCCGGCGCCTTCACCTGCTGGCGCCAGAACTGACCCCGGCGCTCGGCGTTGCCGTAGGCGCCTTCCTTCTCCATCCACATGGCAGAGGGCAAGATGAGGTCGGCGGACATGGCGGAAACCGTCGGGTAGACGTCGGAATGGACGACAAAAGCCTTCGGGTTGCGCCAGCCGGGGTAAATTTCCTCGTTGACGTTGGGCCCCGCCTGCATGTTGTTGGTGGTGGTGGACCAGAAGAAGCCCACCTTGCCGTCCTTCAAGGCCCGGGACTGGGCTACGGCGTGCAGACCGATCCAGTCGGGCAGCGTGCCGGCGGGAAGCTTCCAGAGTTTTTCCGAAAGTTCCCGGTGCTTGGGGTTCATGACCACCATGTCGGCCGGCAGGCGGTGGGCGAAGGTGCCCACCTCGCGGGCGGTGCCGCAGGCGGAAGGCTGGCCAGTCAGCGAGAAGGGGCCATTGCCGGGTTCGGAAATCTTGCCCACCAGCAGGTGGACGTTGTAGATCATGTTGTTCACCCAGGTGCCGCGGGTGTGCTGGTTGAAGCCCATGGTCCAGTAGGAGCAGACCTTGGTCTTGGGGTCGGCGTAGGCCTTGGCCAGGGCCTCCAGGTTTTCCTTGGGCACGCCGGAAATTTCGTGCGTCTTGTCCAGGGTGTATTCGGAGACGAAGGCCTTGAACTCGTCGAAGGTCATGGGCGCAGAGTTGTTGGGGTTGCCCTTGGGCTTGCCGTCCTCGCCCGGGTAGCCATTGTTCATGGCCACCTTTTCCAGCGGGTGGTTGGGTCTGAGGCCGTAGCCGATATCAGTGACGCCCTTGGCGAACTTGACGTGCTTGTCCACGAAAGCCTGGTTCACCGCGCCGTTCTGGATGATGTGATTGCAGATGTAGTTGAGGATGGCGAGATCGGACTGGGGATTGAAGATCAGGGTGTTGTCGGCCAGTTCGCAGGAGCGATGGTTGAAGGTGGACAGAACGTGGATCTTCACCTGCTTGGCTGTCAGGCGGCGGTCGGTGATGCGCGACCACAGGATGGGGTGCATCTCGGCCATATTGGAGCCCCACAGCACGAAGGCGTCGGCATGCTCCATGTCGTCGTAGCAGCCCATGGGCTCGTCGATGCCGAAGGTGCGCATGAAGCCGGCCACGGCCGAGGCCATGCAATGGCGGGCGTTGGGGTCGAGGTTGTTGGAGCGGAAGCCGGCCTTGAACAGCTTCGCGGCGGCGTAGCCTTCCCATACGGTCCACTGGCCAGAGCCGAACATGGCGACGTTGCGCGGGCCGCCTTCCTTCAGGGCTGCCTTGCACTTTTCTTCCATGATGTCGAAGGCCTGCTTCCACGACACCGGCTTGAACTCGCCGGCCTTGTCGAACTTGCCGTCCTTCATGCGCAGGAGCGGCTGGGTCAGGCGGTCCTTGCCGTACATGATCTTGGACAGGAAATAGCCCTTGATGCAGTTTAGGCCCCGATTGACCGGCGCGTCCGGGTCGCCCTGGGTGGCCACCACGCGGCCGTCCTTGACGCCTACGAGAACGCCGCAGCCGGTGCCGCAATAGCGGCACACGCCCTTGTCCCAACGCACACCGTCGTCCTTGCCCTTCTGCTGGGCCAGGGCTTCCGGCGCACCAAAGCCGGCCACCGTGGCGGCGGCGGCAACGGCATTGCTCTTGATGAAATCACGCCGGGTCAGTTTCATTTCGATCATTTCAGGCCTCCTCGTCTGGATCGGTTTCATAGCGGTGATACACCATGGCCGCGGACAGGACATCCGGGAGCTGGCGGATCGTTTCGAATCTTTCGACGGTCGCCTCTTCGGAAGCCGTTTCCACGGTGACGATCAGACGACCGTCTTCGGCGACGGCGTGAAGCTCGACACCGGGGAGCGCCGCGAACGCGGCCCGCAAGCCCTCGATTCCCTCGGGCCGGGCGGCCACGATCAGGCTGGAGATATGGGCAGGACAGGACACAGGGTTGACCATGGGCGACTCGTCGTTAACAGGTCGCTGCACTTTAGCCCTACAGGGATTGGGGTGTTTTTAGCACAGGTCAAACTGGCAAGCGGTCGATCCTTCTTTTGGCCAAAGGTTGACCAGGATCAAACCGAAGGAACTAGCCCACTCGGGGAAACAGGGTGCGCACATTGGCGCCGATCTCGCTCACCACCTGCTCCAGGGGCAGTTGGCGCAGCGCGGCGAATTCCCGGGCGATGGGGAGCAGTTCGGCCGGCGTGTTGCGACCGCGATTCAGCCAGGCCGGCGGGATGTCGGGGGCGTCGGTTTCCAGAACGATGGCCGACAACGGCAGGGTCGCCGCCAGGTGGCGGATGCGGGTCGAGCCGCTGTAGGTCATCGCCCCGCCGAATCCCAGCTTGAAGCCGAGGGCGATGAGGGTTTCCGCCTGCTGCCGGCTGCCGTTGAAGGCGTGGGCAATGCCGCCGCGGACGGGGACACGGCGCAGATGCCCGACGATCTGATCGACGGCCCGCCGCACATGCAGGATGACCGGCAGGTCGTGCTTGCGGGCCAGTTTGAGCTGGGCGGCGAAAAAGCGCTCCTGGCGCGGCAGATCGAGTTCGGGAAGGTAGCAGTCGAGACCGATTTCCCCCACGGCGACGGGCCGCTCCCGATGGAGCCAGTCGTCGAGCACATCCACATCTTCTTCATGCGCCTCGCGGACGTACAGCGGATGAAGCCCGTAGGCCGCGAAGCTGCCCGGGTAGACGGCGCAACAGGCCCGCAGGCGCGGGAAATCCACCGCAGCGACCCCGGGGACGATCCACGCCGCAACGCCCTGCTCCCGGGCAGCGGCGACCAGGGTCTCCCGATCGGGGTCGAATTCCCGCGCGTCGAGATGGCAGTGCGTGTCGATCAGCATGCGAGAAAGGGGAAATCCGGCTCCGGCCGGCGCCCGGCGATGAGATCGCACAGGGCCGCCGCCGACCCGCAGGCCAGGGTCCAGCCGAGGGTTCCATGGCCGGTATTGAGCCATAGGTTGTCGTAGCGACAACGCCCGATCAGGGGCCGGTTGGAGGGAGTCGCGGGGCGCAGGCCGCACCAGAAGAGCGGTTCCCCCGCCGGACGCAGGGCGGGAAAGAGTTCCCGCGTCCGGCGCAGCAGAGCCTGGCAGCGCACGGGGTTGAGGTCCAGGTTGTAGCCGTTGAATTCCGCCGTACCCGCGATGCGCAGGCGTTCACCCAGACGCGAGATGACGATCTTGTAACCGTCGTCGGTCAGGCTGACGCTGGGGGCACCGCTGTCCTGCGCCAGCGGCAGGGTGGCGGAGTAGCCCTTGGCCGGAGTCACCGGCAAACGGATCCCCAGGGGCTTGAGCAGTCCCGGGCTGTAACTGCCCAGGGCGACGACGCAGGCGTCGGCGGCCAGCGTCTCGGGCCCGCCCTCCCCCCGCACGACGGCCCCCGTCAGCCGCGGACCGGTGGCCACCAGGCTTTCGACCCTCGTGCCGGTACGGAAGGCGACTCCCGCCGCCCGAGCCCGGTCGGCCAGGGACTGGGTGAAGCGATGGGCGTCGCCGGACTCGTCACTGGCGGTGAAGTCACCCCCCACCAAGAGGGGCCGCGCCCCGGCCAGGGCAGGTTCGATGGCGACACAGGCGTCAGCGGACACGGCCTGCCGGTCCAGCCCCAGGGAACGCATGATGGCCGACGCCTCGGTGGCGCGCCGGAAATCCCCCGCGTCGGTATAGAGATGGAGGATGCCGCGCTGCAACTGGTCGTACTCCAGGGCCAGATCACGGCGCAATTCTCCCAGACAACGCCGGCTGTAGAGCGCCAGGGAAACGATGGCACGGATGTTTTCCCGGGTTCTGCCCGGCAGGCAGTTGGCCAGAAAGGCGAGGCCCCAGCGCAGGAAATCGGGGTCGAGACGCCAGCGCACCAGCAGGGGCGCATCCTCGCGACCGATCCAGGCGGCGACCTTGCCCAGGACGTGAGGATTGGCCCAGGGTTCGGCGTGGGAGACGGAAATCTGGCCCCCGTTGGCAAAACTGGTTTCGAGTCCCGCCCCGGGCTGGCGGTCCACGACCGTGACCTGGTGCCCCTCCCGCGCGAGATACCAGGCGCTCGCGGTGCCGACCACGCCGGCCCCCAGCACCAGAATCCTCATCGGCCGTCCCGCCCACTCCGCAGGATCATTCCAGTCCTCCCCGGTCGCGGGCGATGCGGCTGACTTCGGGGATGTGCCGCAGGCCCCGCAGCACCTGGGCCAGGTGGGCGCGGTTGGCGACCTGGATGGTGAATCCCAGGTCGGTGAACAGGCGCTCCGGACTGGCGTCCATGGATACGTGCTCGATGTTCGATCCCGCTTCGGCGATGGCCGCGGCGACCTGAGCGAGCACGCCGCGGGTGTTCTTGACGTCGACGCGGATGCGCACCTCGAACAGCGCACCGTCTTCCGGCTCCCATTCGACATCGATCCATTTGTGGGGCTCACTGCTGCGCGAGTGCCGGATGGCGGGGCAATCGTGGGTATGGATGACCAGTCCGTGGCCCTTGCGGATCGAGCCGATGATGGGGTCGCCGGGAATGGGCTGGCAACACTTGGCCAACTGGATGGCCATGCCCTCGGTGCCCCGGATGGTGAGGGCGCCGCCCCCCTCCGCCGCCGGAGCGTCGTCCCGGGCCAGAAGGCGCCGGGCCACGACCGAGGGAAGGCGTTTGCCCAGGCCGATGTCAGTGAAGACGTCCTGGCGGGACTTGTTGCCATTGTTCTTGAGAAGCTGTTCCCACGCGGCGTCGGGAACCATGCTGGCCGCGACGCCCAGGGCCAGCAATTCCTGGTTCAAAAGGCGCTCGCCCAGGGAGGCCGATTCCTCGTTCTGCATGGTGCGCAGGAAGTGGCGAATCTTGCTGCGGGCGCGGCCAGTCTTGATGTAGGTGAGCCAGGCCGGATTGGGATTGGCGTGGGCGGCAGTGATGATTTCCACCAGATCGCCGTTCTTGAGTTCGGTGCGCAGGGGCGCCAGTTCGTGATTGACGCGGGCTGCGGTGCAGTGGTTGCCCACATCGGTATGGACGGCATAGGCAAAATCCACCACCGTGGCGCCCCGCGGCAGGGCGAGAATCTTGCCCTTGGGCGTGAAGACGTAGACCTCGTCGGGGAAGAGATCGATCTTGACGTTTTCGAAGAACTCCGCCGAATCACCGCTCTGCATCTCGAGCAGGGACTGCAGCCACTTGTGGGTCTTGATCTGGAGGTCGGCGCCGCTCTGCTCGGTATCCTTGTACAGCCAGTGGGCGGCGATGCCTTCCTGGGCGACGTGGTGCATGGCCTCGGTACGAATCTGCACTTCCACGGGCGTGCCGAAGGGGCCGATGAGCGTCGTGTGCAGGGACTGGTAGCCGTTGGCCTTGGGAATGGCGATGTAATCCTTGAACTTGCCCGGCACGGGCTTGTAGAGCGCGTGCAGCGCCCCCAGGGCAAGATAACTGGCCGGCACGCTTCCGGTGACGACCCGAAATCCATAGATGTCGAGCACCTGGGAGAAGGAGAGCTGCTTCTCCTTCATCTTGCGATAGATGGAATAGAGCGTCTTCTCCCGCCCGAAGACATCGGCGTCGATTCCGGCGGATTTCAACTTGCCGGTGATGCCCTCGGTGATCTTGGTGAGCAATTCCCTCCGGTTGCCCCGGGCCGCCCGCACGGCCTTGGCCACCACTTCGGCCCGGTGCGGGTGCAGCAGGCGGAAGCAGTTGTCCTGCAATTCCCGGTACAGCTTGTTGAGCCCCAGGCGCAGGGCGATGGGCGCATAGATTTCGAGCGTTTCCGCAGCGATGCGGCGCTGTTTGTCGGGGCGTACCGCCGCCATGGTGGCCAGGTTGTGCTGGCGGTCGGCGAGCTTGATGAGCACCACCCGCAGATCGCGGGCCATGGCCATCAGCATCTTGCGGAAATTCTCGGCCTGGGCCTCGTGGTACGAGGCAAACTCCATCTTGTCCAGCTTGGAGAGGCCGTCCACCAGCTCGGCCACTTCGCGGCCGAAACGCTCGCTCAGCTCGCGCTTGGTGGCGCCGGTATCTTCGAGGACGTCATGCAGCAGGGCTGCCATGATCGCCTCGGTATCCATGCGCCATTCGACCACCGCCCCCGCAACGGCGAGGGGATGGGTAATGTAGGGCTCGCCTGAAAGGCGCTTCTGGTTGGCGTGGGCGCGGGCCGAAAAGGCGTAGGCCGCGCGGACGCGCTCGACGTCGGCCGGAGGAAGGTAATCGAGACTGTCTATGAAGACCCGGAAAGCCGGGTCTTCAAGGGCGGGGGGCGACGACGGATCCATCGCTCTCGACCGCCCGCATCGTCAGGCCTGACCGCGATTGAGGACTTCCAGGCCAATCTTGCCGAGAGCCAGTTCGCGCAGGGCGATGACCGTCGGCTTGTCCTTTTCGGGGTCGACCAGCGGCGTGGCGCCGTTGGCGAGCTGACGCGCCCGGTAGGTGGCCGCCAGGGTCATCTGGAAGCGGTTGGGAATTCTTTTCAGACAATCGTCGACGGTGATGCGGGCCATGGGGGAAAACCTCACTGCAGCAAGTGTTGAATCAGGGTGGCGTGGCGCTCGCCCTGGACGGCGTAGCGCAGACGAGAAGCACGGACGATAAGAAGCAATTCCTCGCTTGCCCGCTGCAACTCCTTGTTAATGATAGCATAGTCGAACTCACCCACATGCCGCATTTCGGCCTGGGCTGCGGCGAGACGACGGGCGATGACCTCGTCGCTATCGGTCCCCCGCCCGCGCAGGCGGCGCTCCAGTTCCTCCAGCGAGGGGGGCAGGATGAAAATCCCCACCGCTTCCGGGAAGAGGCTGCGCACCTGGCGCGCCCCCTGCCAATCGATTTCCAGCAGCACGTCCCGACCCGCGGCAAGCTCCGCCTGGATCCAGGATTTCGACGTGCCGTAGTAATTGCCGTGCACCTTGGCCCATTCAAGGAACTCCCCCCGCTCGACCATGGCCTTGAAGGCGTCCACATCGGTGAAGCGGTAGTCGCGGCCATCGACCTCGCCGGGACGGGGCGCCCGGGTGGTGGTGGAAACGGAGAGGCCCACGCCCGGATCGGCCTCCAGGAGGCCGCGCACCAGGGTGGTCTTTCCCGCCCCGGACGGTGCCGCGACGACGTAAAGGCTGCCGGCCATGCTCATTCCAGGTTCTGGATCTGCTCGCGCATTTGCTCGATGAGCAGTTTGAGTTCCATGGCAGCCTGGGAAACCTCGGTGAGGGCGGATTTCGATCCCAGGGTATTGGCTTCCCGGTTGAGTTCCTGCATGAGGAAATCGAGACGCTTGCCGCAGGCACCGCCCTGCTTGAGGATGCGATCCACCTCATCCAGGTGGGCAATCAGGCGGGAGAGTTCCTCGGCCACGTCGATGCGGGTGGCGAAGACGGCGACTTCCTGCAACACCCGGTCGTCGTTCGAAGCGCCCAGGGCCTCGTGCAGGCGTTGCTTGAGTTTTTCGGTAAACAGCGCCTGGGCTTCGGGTATGCGGGGGCCGACGGCGGCGACGATGTCGCGCATGCGGGCGACTCGTTCGGCGATCATGGTGGCGAGCTTGGCGCCTTCCCGGCCGCGGGTGGCGGTGAATTCCGCCAGAACGGCTTCGGCCAGCTCCAGAACCTGGGGAGCCATGGCGGCGAAATCGACGCTCTGGTCGCCGAAAATGCAGGGCCAGCGCAACACGTCGCTGACCGTGAGAGGAGCGGCATCGGGCAGACGGTCACGCACCCGGCGGCTCAGGTCGGCCAGGGTATCCACCAGGTCGCTCTTGAGCAGCAGTTGATCGCCGCGACCGGCGGAGCCGTTGTAAGCCAGGCGGCACTCGAGCTTGCCGCGGGCCAGCCGACTGACGAACAGCTCACGCAAGGGGATTTCGACAAAACGAAGTTCCTCGGCGACGCGGAAATGCAGGTCGAGAAAGCGGGAATTGACGCTCTTGAGCTCCAGTTGCAGCGTTCCCCGCTCGACGTCCCGGGTTTTTACGGCATAGCCGGTCATGCTGTAGATCATGGTATCGGGGAATCTCGGCTTTACAGGTCTGGCCCCAGACCCGAAAATGGCTGCAAAAGTGCATCATAACCGGGACTCTGATGGCCCAACAAGCCAACCACGCGCTGCCTAACGGTTTTCAGCTCGAGGAATACACCATTGAACGCCAGCTCTCCCTGGGCGGGTTTTCGATCGTCTATCTCGCGCAGGATCTCGAGGGGCGCCAGGTCGCGATCAAGGAATATCTTCCCAACAGCCTCGCCCTGCGCGGCGAGGGCGAGACCAAGCCCCAGATCTCCCCCGACCATCAGGCAGCCTTCCGCTACGGCATGAAGTGCTTTTTCGAGGAAGGCCGCGCCCTGGCCCGGCTTTCGCACCCCAACGTGATCCGGGTGTTGAATTTCTTCCGCGCCAACGAGACCGTGTACATGGTCATGGAATATGAGCACGGCCGCACCCTGCAGGAATTCATCCAGAAGCACCAGGGTCACATTTCGGAGCGTTTCATGCGCGGCCTGTTCACCCGCATGCTCAACGGCCTGCGCGAAGTGCATTCCAACAAGCTGCTGCACCTGGACTTGAAGCCCTCCAACGTCTACATGCGCACCGACAATTCGCCGGTCCTGATCGATTTCGGCGCGGCGCGTCAGACGCTCGCCTCGGACCAGCCCATGTTGAAGCCCATGTACACCCCCGGCTTCGCCTCGCCCGAACATTACGGTTCGCGCAAGGATCTGGGGCCCTGGAGCGACATCTACAGCGTGGGCGCCTCGATGTACGCCTGCCTGGCCGGCTGCGCGCCCCAGGCAGCGGACGACCGCATCAAGAAGGACTCCCTCACCCCGGCGATGGTGCGCTGGGACGGGCAGTACTCGGATCGGCTCCTGGAGATCATCGACTGGTGCCTCAACCTCAATCACCTCTACCGCCCGCAGAGCGTGTTCGCGCTCCAGAAGGCCCTGGTTGAGGAGATCACGCCCCCCACCGAAAGAAAAGCACCGGGATGGCTTAACCGCGTCGTCGGCAAAATCAAGGGAGCAGCGAAACGATGAGATTCACCATTTATCAGGAGTCGCGCCAGGGAGGCCGGGCAAACAACGAGGATCGCGTGGCTTACTGCTATTCCCGCGACGCGCTGCTCATGGTCGTGGCCGACGGCATGGGGGGGCACTTCTACGGTGAGATCGCCGCGCAGATCGCGGTCCAGACCATGACCGACAGCTTCCAGCAGGAAGCCCATCCCAACATCGGCGATCCCTTCCGCTTCCTGCAGAAGGCCATGACCAACGCCCACCACGCCATCCTCGACTACTCGGCCAAGCACCACCTCAGCGATTCGCCCCGCACCACTTGCGTCGCCTGCGTCATCCAGGACAGCGTGGCTTATTGGGCCCACGCCGGCGATTCCCGCCTTTTCGTCCTGCGCCGGGGCAAGGTTTTCGCCCAGACCCGCGATCATTCCCGCGTCCGGCTGCTGATCGAGGAAGGCGTCATCTCGGAGGCCCAAGCCGCAGTCCATCCGGAGCGCAACAAGATCTACAGTTGTCTCGGTGGCGGCCAGACTCCGGAAATCGAGTTTTCCCGCAAGACCCCCCTGGAGGACGGCGACATCGTTCTGCTGTGCTCCGACGGCCTGTGGGGTGTCACCTCCGGGGAAGCCATGGCGCTCACGCTCAAGGGCGCCAATCTGCTCCAGGCAGCCCCCATGATCATGGGACAGGCGGAGGTCAAGGGCGGTCCCACGGGGGACAATCTTTCCCTGGTGGCCGTACGCTGGGAGGAAACCTACGTCGAACCCTCGGCGAGTTCCGTGTCGACCCAGACCATGGCCATGGGCGAGGTCACCACCCGCCTGGACGAATTCGGACGCAACCCCGCCGCCAAGACCGACCTCACCGAGCACGAGATCGAGAGGGCCATCGAGGAAATCCGCCTGGCCATCGACAAATACACCCCCAAGAAATAGAGGCCCCCATGCGCCCCAGCCAGCGTCAGCCGGACCAACTGCGTCCCTTGCGCATTACCCGCCGCTTCACCCGCCATGCCGAGGGCTCCGTCCTGATCGAAATGGGCGACACCCGGGTCTTGTGTACCGCCAGCGTCGAGGAGTCGGTGCCCCCTTTCCTGCGCGGCAGGGGCCGGGGCTGGGTCACCGCCGAGTACGGCATGCTGCCCCGCTCGACCCATACCCGCAGCCCGCGGGAAGCGGCCAAGGGCAAGCAGAGCGGGCGCACCCAGGAAATCCAGCGCCTCGTCGGCCGCAGCCTGCGGGCGGTAATCGACCTGGAAGCCCTGGGCGAGCGGCAGATCACCCTGGACTGCGACGTGCTCCAGGCCGACGGCGGCACCCGCTGCGCCGCCATCACGGGCGCCTGGGTGGCCCTGCACGATGCCTGCGACGCCCTGGTCAAGGCAGGAAAGCTGGCGGCGAGCCCCCTGCGCGACCATGTCGCCGCGGTGTCGGTGGGGCTGTACGCGGGCACCGCGGTCCTCGACCTCGACTATCCGGAAGACTCGGATTGCGATACCGACATGAACGTCGTCATGACCGGCCGGGGGGGCCTGGTGGAGGTACAGGGCACCGCCGAAGGCGAACCCTTCACCCGCCCCCAGATGAATGTACTCCTCGATCTCGCCGAAGCCGGCATCCGGCGCCTGATCGCCGCCCAGGAAGCCGCCCTGGCCGCATGAAGCACCTCGTCCTCGCCTCCAACAACGGCAAGAAGCTCACAGAACTGCGGGCGCTTCTTGCCCCCCTGGGCATCGAGGTCACCCCCCAGGATGAACTGGGGGTTAGCGAAGCCGAGGAACCCCACGGCACCTTCGTCGAAAACGCGCTGGCCAAGGCGCGCCACGCTGCCCTCGCCACCGGCCTGCCGGCCCTGGCGGACGATTCCGGACTCTGCGTCGACGCCCTCGGCGGGGCGCCGGGGGTCATTTCCGCACGCTACGCGGGCGAGCCCAAATCCGACGCCCGCAACAACGAAAAGCTGCTCGCCGAACTCGCCGCCTTGCCCGGGGAGCAGGCGCGTGGCGCCCACTTCGCCTGTGTCCTCGTCCTCGTCCGGAGCGCGGATGACCCGCAGCCCCTCATCGCCGAGGGGGAGTGCCCGGGGCGCATCCTCGCCGCGCCCCGCGGCACGGGGGGCTTCGGTTACGACCCCCTGTTCTGGCTGCCCGAGCTGGGCAAGACCATGGCCGAGCTCGATGCCCAGGAAAAAAATGGCATCTCGCATCGCGCGCGGGCCATGGCCCGCCTGCTCGAACGCCTCGCCGACCGTCGCTGATGTCCCGCGTCATCCCCATCACCGCCGCGGCTCCAGCAGCGACGGGGAACCTGGAATTTCGCGTTTCCCCGCCCCTGGCCCTCTACGTCCATGTCCCCTGGTGCGTAAGGAAGTGCCCCTACTGTGACTTCAATTCCCACGAATCCCGGGAGCCCATACCCGAGGAAGCCTACCGCGCCGCCCTCGTCGCCGACCTGGAATCCGCCCTGCCCCTGGTCTGGGGCCGCCCCGTAGTCAGTATCTTCTTCGGCGGGGGCACCCCCAGTCTCTTGAGCCCGGATACGTTCGATCGTCTGCTGGCCGATCTGCGCATGCGCCTCCCGCTGCAAGGGGATGTGGAGGTTACCCTGGAGGCCAACCCCGGCACCGTGGAAGCTGGCCGTCTGGCCGGTTTCCGCGCCGCAGGGGTCAATCGCATTTCCCTGGGCATCCAGAGTTTCGACGACGCCTGCCTCAAGGCCCTGGGGCGCATTCACAGTGCCGCCGAGGCGAAGCAAGCGGTAGAAGCCGCTGCACGGCACTTCGACACCTTCAATCTCGACCTGATGTACGGATTGCCAGGACAATCACCCCCTGGTGCCTTGGAAGACCTCGAAACTGCGCTGAGTTTTGCGCCACCCCACCTGTCCTGCTACCAACTCACCCTGGAACCCAACACCGCCTTCGCCGCACGACCGCCAGCCGATCTCCCGCACGGCGATGCCTGCGCGGACATGCAGGAAGCCATCGAAGCACGGCTTGCCGCGGCCGGCTACGACCACTATGAAACCTCAGCCTTTGCGCAAACTCGCCATCACTGCCGTCACAACCTGAACTACTGGCATTTTGGCGACTACCTCGGGATCGGAGCAGGGGCTCATTCCAAGCTGACCCTTCACGACCGCGTCTTGCGACAGATGCGCTGGAAACATCCGGAGGCGTATCTGGAAAAAATATCGGCAGGGCAGCCCATTCAGGAAGAGACGGTGATTGCCGCGGACCAGTTGCCGATTGAATTCCTGATGAACGCCCTGCGCCTGGCCCAAGGTTTTACGGTGAGCCAGTACGAAGCCCGCACCGGCACCCCCTTCGCGCCCCTGCTATCCCAGGTTCGCCGCCTGACCGACGAGGGCCTGCTTTTTGTGGAGGGCGACCGGATTGCCCCCACCCCGCGCGGGCGCCGCTTTCTCAACGTTCTGCTGGAAAAATTCCTGCCCGACGCTTGAGAGCCCGGGAAACGCTCCGGGCGCTCCCCGGGGCTATTGCCCGCGGTGCCGCGTTCGTCCCCAGGCGAAGCCACGCCCGGACGCAATCCAGTCCTTCACCGTCGCGCCGCCGAGGTTGAGGATGCGCCGCTGCAGGATCATCCGGCGGTCATTGAGGCCCGCCGGGGGACCGAGGTTGGTGCAGCGGCGGTCGGAGCCGGCACGACGTTCGACAAAGTTCTGCATGGCTGATATTCCAAGATGGCGGTGGTGGCCCGAGGTCAGACGGAAGCAAGCGCGCCCCGCAACCCTACGCAGCGCAGCAAACTTCAGCAACAGGGGGATTTTACGAAGTGCGCCGAATGCCGTAAATGCCCAGCGGAGTCGAGCCCGCCATCAGGCCTCACGATGGCCATCGATGTAAAGCCAGCCGCTGGCGGTCTTGGCGAAGCGGCTGACTTCGTGCAGCCGATGTCCGCGCCCCGCCACCCGGTAGCGGGCGACGAATTCGACGGTAGCATGCTCTGCATCCTGCACCTCGTGGCGTCGCACCTCCAGGCCCAGCCATTTGGTCGCGCCGTCCTCGGCGAGGTCGAGGCTGGCCGGCCGGGTGTCCGGGTGCCAGGTGGACAGCAGGTAGTCGGCAAGCCCCAGCACGTAGGCGCTATAGCGGGCGCGCATCAAGGCCTCGGCCGTAGCGGCCGGGGTGCCGGCGTGGCAGGGGCCGCAGCAGGCGGTGTAGGGGCGGCCGCTGCCGCAGGGGCAGGGGTCGCCCTTGGCGCTCATTTTTCCTCTTTGACCTCGCCGCCCAGGGCGTCGACCAGTTGCGGCAGGAAGCGGGCGAGTTCGCCGGTCATCAGGGCGAAGTCGGCGTCGAACTGCTCGGCGGCGTTCTCGACGCTCTGCTCGGCCTCTTCCCTGAGCAGGTCGAGGAAGGTGAGGCGCTTGATTTCCAGCTTTTCGGTGAGCACGAAGGAAACGCGGTCGTTCCAGGTCAGCGCCAGGCGCGTGGGCAGCTTGCCGCCGGACAGATGGGATTTGATGTCCTCGCCTTCCAGGGGGTGGCGCACGTAGCGCACGGCGGCCTTTTCCTCGCCCACGGCCTTCAGCTCGCAGTCGCGGTCGATGGTGAAGCCGGCCGGGGCGTCGCCGCCAGCCAGCCAGTCGGCCATGGCGGAGGTGGGGGAGAGCTGGGTGTGGAGAAGCTGGAGGGGAAACTCGTCCAGGGACCAGCGCAGATGCTCGATGACCTCCTCGGCCTTGGCCGGGCTGCCGGCATCGACGCAGAACCAGCCGGCCTGGGGGTCGATCCAGACAAAGGTGGTGCGGCGCTTGGTGAAGGCCCGGGGCATCAGCTCCTCGGTGACGCGCTCCTTCAGCTCCCGCAATTGTTTGCGGCCAGGTTTGTAGCCCTGCTGCGCCTCGATGGCTTCGGCCCGTTCCTTGACCTCGTCGTTGATGACCGAGGAGGGCAGCAGACGCTGCTCGACGCGCAGGGCGATGAGCCACTGGCGATCGAGGGCATGGACGAGGGCGCCGTCACCGCGCGGGGAGACCCAGCCGCGACTCATGGCCTCGTGGCTGGGACAGCGCTGGAAGGGCCCGCGGGCGAGTTGTTCTTCGAGTTTGGCCAGTTCGATGCCCCAGGGCACCGGCAGGCGGTAGAGCTGCAGGTTCTTGAACCACATGGTCGGGTTTCTTAGAAGAGGTTGTTGACGACCCAGCGGTCCCGCTGGGCCAGGGTTTCCAGGCCCTTGAGGGCTTCGACCGTGGCGCCCTGCTGATGGGCATGGTCGAGGAAGGAGGCCAGGGCCTGTTCCAGGGGATAGTCGTATTGCCGCCACTCGGCGTCGAATTTGGCCCGGGTGGTGCGGGTCACCGTCAGGCGGCCGGACTTCATGGGCACCAGGCGGACGTTGGCGCCGTCGTGGCGGATGACGATGGCGGTGGTGCGGTGGGCATTCAGGACGATCATGGCAGACTCCTCAACGCTTCTTGAAAATCACGTCCCAGACGCCGTGACCAAGCCGCAACCCGCGGTTCTCGAACTTGGTCAGGGGCCGGTAGTCGGGGCGCGGCGCGAAACCTGTCCTGAGCTCAGTCGAAGGGCCTGTCCTGAGCTCAGTCGAAGGGCCATCGGCGCTGTTGACCAGGGTCGATTCGCCGGAGAGCACTTCCAGCATCTGGGCGCCGTATTCCTCCCAGTCCGTGGCGCAATGGAAGTAGCCGCCGGGCTTGAGACGCGAGGCCAGCAGCGCGACGAAGGGCGGCTGGATGAGGCGGCGCTTGTTGTGGCGCTTCTTGTGCCAGGGATCGGGAAAGAAGACGTGGACGCCGTCCAGGCTGCCCTCGGGCAGCATGTCGCGGACGACCTCGACGGCGTCGTGCTGGCAGATGCGCAGGTTGCCGAGGTCTTGGGTGGCGATGAGCTTGCACAGGGCGCCGACGCCGGGCACATGGACCTCGACGCCAAGGAAATCCCGGTCCGGGCAGGCGGCGGCGATCCTGGCGGTGGTCTCGCCCATGCCGAAGCCGATTTCGAGAATCTTCGGCGCCTGACGGCCGAAGACAGCGGTCAGATCGAGGGGGGCGGCAGCATAGGGAATGCCGATCCGGGGCATCATGTCCGCGTAGTAACGTTCCTGGGCCTCCGACATGCGGCCGGCCCGGCGCACAAAGCTACGGATATGGCCGTGATCCTCACCGGCGCGGCCGTCGGTGTAGATGCCTTCACTCATGAACCGATGAGCCCGCTGGTGGGGGAGGACGGATCGGCCGAGTAAAGCTTGCGCGGCATGCGCCCGGCCAGGAGGGCCTCGCGGCCAGCCTCGACGCCCTTCTTCATGGCGCTGGCCATGAGCACCGGATCCTTCGCATGGGCGATGGCGGTGTTCATGAGCACCCCGTCGCAGCCCAGTTCCATGGCGATGGCGGCGTCCGAGGCGGTGCCGACGCCGGCGTCCACGATGATGGGCACCTTGGCGTTGTCGATGAGGAGGCGCAGGTTCCAGGGGTTGAGGATGCCCATGCCGGAACCGATGAGGGAAGCCAGGGGCATCACCGCCACGCAGCCGATCTCTTCCAGCATCTTCGCCTGGATGGGGTCGTCGGAGCAGTAGACCATGACGTGAAAGCCGTCCTTGACCAGGGTTGCGGCGGCTTTCAGGGTCTCCGGCATGTTGGGGAAGAGGCTCTTGGGGTCGCCCAGGACTTCCAGTTTGCACAGGGGGTGGCCATCCAGCAGTTCCCGGGCCAGGCGCAGGGTGCGCACGGCGTCGTCGGCGGTGTAGCAGCCAGCGGTGTTGGGCAGGAGGGTGAAGCGCGACGGCGGCAGGGCGTCCAGCAGATTGGGCTGGGACGGGTCCTGGCCGATGTTGGTGCGGCGGATGGCGACGGTGACGATGGCGGCGCCGGAGGCATCGATGGCGGCCCGGGTCTCGGCGAAATCCCTGTACTTGCCGGTGCCGACTAGGAGGCGGGAGGCATAGGGGGTGCCGGCGATGGTGAGTTGATCCATGGCGATACTGAGAAGGGGAAAAGAGGGAAGGGAGAAGGGGTGGGGAATGCCTCCCCACACTTACCCTTCACAGAATATTCAAAATTCATCCACCGCCGACGGCGACGACGATTTCCAGGGCGTCACCATCGGCGAGCGGGGTCGTGTCATGCTGGCTCCGGGGCACGATC